>NZ_SDQC01000009.1 GCF_004153445.1 Allopusillimonas soli | reverse complement strand
CCGACTCGTAGCTTTGCACTACGGACAGCTTGAATTGCTCATCGTACTTCGTCATGAAAAACACCCCAAAGGTTGGATCAGTGTCCAACTTTTGGGGTGCAGTTCAAAAGGCCCTTTTTTCATTCCAGCGAGCACCACGGAAATCCACCCACAGCCAGCGTTTTTGAGGCGCCAATTGAGGCACAAGAATGCGGGTGGGTCGGCTACCGGATAGTTGCTGGAGTTGAGCGGGGATTGTGACGAGCATAGGACCTAAGTCATAGCTTAAGGAGGCTCGAAATCTGAGTCGTTCGTGTTCCAGGCTTTTGACAGCTAGCCGAGTCGAAGTTCGGAAGTATCAAGTTCAAACTCGTCTTCAATGCCAAGCTTTTTTATTAGCGCCGGCAGTACTTGATGAATCACACGCATGCCAGTGAGCAGTTCGTTCATGTAGATGTCAGGATGAAGGCGGTTTTGGTCAAAGCCAAGGCTATGCGCTTCCGCAGTCCGACCTAACTCGTCGTGGGAATCGAAGACCAGATCCATCAGCTCGACTCTCAAAGGGATACCAGCACGAAATGCACGCTCCTTCAGATACGTGACCATTTTCGTGGCCTCAGACTTCACTTTGTTTTTGAAACGTGAAAAGCCGGGAATCTTGCTCTCGTCCAGGTCCAGCTTTGATGCGGCCAGACTGAGTAGTTCAGAATCAAGTTCCCAAGCTGGAGTGTCGATAAGATCAAGCTTTTCGTCATAGACCAAATCTGACACGAACGTTGCGTAAAGAACCAGGTGCCCGTATTGCCCCTGAACGAGGTGGGTGACAGATGTTAGATTTTTAACTAAAATATCTAACAATTAAGGTCAATTCAGCCATGAGCACATCCCAAGCCATCCGTGAACGCATCGCCTCGCAACCCGCAGGCGAGCCCTTCACCCCCGCATTGTTTGTGGGGCTAGGTTCGCGCGCGGCCATCGATCAGACCTTGATGCGGCTGGCCAAGGCGGGCAGTATCGAGCGCATCGGTCATGGCTTGTATCTCGTGCCCAAAACCGAACGGTTTGGCATTAAATCGATGCCCGCGCCCGAGCAGGTGGCGCGGACTGTGGCCGAGGCGGAAGGGGCGACGATCGAGATTCATGGGGCAGAAGCCGCACGGCGCCTGGGACTGTCCACGCAGATGCCGGCGCAGGCAGTTTTTCAGACCACAGGCTCCTCGCACCAGATCCGGCTCGGCAAACTGATCGTCCGACTGCAGCACGTGGCGCCGCGCAAGCTGGCGCTGGCCGGCCGTCCCGCAGGACAGGCACTGTCGGCCCTGTGGTACCTGGGGCGAAGCCAGGTCACGCCACACACGTTCAAGCAGATCGCGAAGAAACTGTCTACAGCCGAGTTCGAGACGCTGAGCAGAGCCAAGGCGTCGATGCCGGCCTGGATGGTGGAAGCCCTGACCTGCTACGAGCGAGGCGAACTGGCCCATGCCTGAATCCACGCAGCACTACTTCGATTTGTCCCTGGCCGAGCAGGCCGAGCTGTTGCATGGCCTAGCACCGGTGCTGGGCCGCCGCGCCGAAATTCTGGAAAAAGACATTTGGCTGTGCCAAGCGCTGGGCGCCCTGTTCGCGCTACCAAATCGCAAGCCGATGGCCTTCAAGGGCGGCACATCGCTGTCCAAGGTCTATCAGGCCATCGAACGTTTTTCCGAGGACATCGACGTTACCGTCGACTATCGAAGTCTGGGGACCGATGTCCCTGATCTCGTGGGCCTTTCAAACAACCAGCGAAAAAAACTGTCCAATGCGCTCAAAGAGGCTTTGGTGAAGCACGTCCTCGAGGAGCTGGTGCCGGCCCTGCGAGAAGCGCTGGCGCAAGCGCTCCCCGCGCATGAAGTCACCATCGAGGTCAGCGACGACGCGGAGAAGCTCTGGCTGTATTACCCGAGCGCGGTAGAGAACACAGACGCCTATCTGCGACCGAGCGTGCTAATCGAGTTCGGTGGACGCAATGCCACGCTGCCGCAGGACTCCGTGACGATCATGCCGGATGTGGCTGCGCACGTGCCAGAGCTGGTGTTCCCATGTGCCCGGGTGGCTGTGCTGTCGCCGACGCGCACATTCTGGGAAAAAGCCACGCTGATCCATGTCGAGTGCCATCGTCCCGACCTGCGCGTCGGCGCAGAGCGACTGTCCCGGCATTGGTACGACCTGGCGCGTCTGGCTGATCACGAGGTCGGGCGCAAGGCGCTAGCCGATACCGAGCTGCTGCGCGATGTGCTGCACATCAAAGAGACCTTCTACCGCAGCGGGTTCAGCCACTACGAACTGTGCCAGGTGGGTGGCCTGCGGCTGATTCCCGATGCCGCGCTGCTCCGTACGCTGCAGCAGGACTACCAGGCCATGCTGGGCGCCCAGATGTTCTACGGCAAGACCATGACTTTCGATCACATTGTCGAGCGTTTGTCCGCATTGGAGAGGGAAATCAATCGTCAAGGATGAGCCGCGGCTGGCGGCCGATAGATAGACGCCCGTTGGATGTCCTTGAAAGTCGATGGACAGTTTTATCGTCGAGGGCGAAAAATAGGGCTACAATTAAGGCCTTCGCTGACCATCCCAGCGGAGAAAGTGATTGGGAAACAACCACTTAAGGCACTAGGTCGAGCCTCGTTTCCCGCTCCAGAATATAAAAATGGCCCAAACCCTGGTTTGGGCCATTTGTTTTGTGCGCCGGCAATCGCGGCTGCACGGCATGGGAACAGTGGCAATGGACACCGCATTAATCCTGTTGATGATCCTCGCAGTATGGCAGGCGCTACGCGTGCATTATCAGCGCACGCACATTGCTCTGCTGGGACGTCACCTGGCCAGCCTGCAGCTCGAGCGCCACATGGAGACGCTGACGCAGGGTTATGTTCGCGCCATCCATGAGGAAGCTGAAGCGCGCCAGATCCAGGTGCTGGAAAACTTCGCCCAGGCCGAACGCGCAGTGGCCGCACAAGTACGGACGCTGGCCGAGGCCATGCAAAAGGAAAGCGTCCAGGCTGCCAGCATGGGCGCACTTGCGTTTTGCATTCCTTATGCCGAACGCTTTCTTCCCGCGATAACGCGAGACTTCCGCGCATTGCTGCACATCCATGCGGCCGGCCTGCGGCACGCGGTGGACAACGAAAATCAGTGGGATGCAAAAAAGCGCGCCTATCACATCTCGGCAGAACTGTACCTGCTGCAGCATAGCTGCCATTGGTTCTGCAAATCGCGCATCGTCGCCGACGCGCGATTGATGCGGCGCCATCAAGTCAATCATCAGAAAGTGCTGGACTCCGTTTCCCCAACGACCCGTTCCGCCTATCTGCAGTGGATGCGGGGCGGCGGGCAGCGCTAAACATTGCGGCGCTCCAGCAACGAAAGAACAAAAACCAGTGGCGCCGGCCGCAGCCCCGCCAGTAAAATCCTTCTCCCATTTGCCTTCCACGACAGCAGGATGCCGGCACTCGCCCCTTTCCGGGATCGCTTGCACAATCTGTCGGCCAGTGCGCCCGGAGCGCACTCTCCATGCATGACAACGACATTATTCTGCAGGGCCTGGCCGAGCAAGGCTGGATCATGCTGGACAGCCACCTGCCCCAGCCTCTGGTTTCCCAGTTGCACGAGGCAGCTGTCGATGCCTGGGCGCGCGGGGAATTTCGCCCGGCCCAAGTGGGAGCGACGAGCCAGCCAGTGCACAGGCCGTCCATACGTGGCGACACCATCCTGTGGCTGGATGAGTCCAAAGCCGCGCCCCCCTGCCGTACATTCCTCCAATGGGCGCATGCCCTGCAGCAGTACCTGAATCGCAATTTGTTCCTGGGCCTGAAGCGCGCCGAGTTCCATTTCGCACGCTATGATGCGGGCTTCGGCTATCAGAAGCACTTCGATCAGCATCGAGGGCAGGCTTTCCGGCAGATATCGCTGACGCTTTACCTGAACCCCAGCTGGGACGCGAGCGGCGGCGGCGACCTCGTACTCTATGATCCACAGGATGCAGCGCATGAAATACAGCGCATACAACCCCACTTTGGCCGCATGGTGTTATTTCGCAGCGCGTTGATACCCCATGCGGTGCTGCCTTGCACCCGTCCCCGCTGGAGCTTGACGGGGTGGATGCGAAACGATGCCTAGACTCGGCAAGAGCCGCCGAATAACTTCGCAGTCTCTACCATGATCCATGGCCGGTAGCGGATACCGCCCGATTTGCGGTTCAGCGTACAATGTCCGCTCGCATTTCTCTCAATGGGTTCCCTAACCCCATTCATCAAAAAGGCGCATCATGACTCCAACCTCCGTTCTGCAGTCGCGAACTTCGTCCTCCCTCGCCCTGCTGGTGGCGTTTCACATACTTGTCATCATCTCCAGCAACTACCTGGTCCAGTTGCCCATCGACCTGTTGGGCTTTCACAGTACCTGGGGTGCCTTCAGCTTTCCCTTTATTTTTCTGGCCACCGATCTCACCGTGCGACTGATCGGCAAGCCGGCGGCGCGTATTGTGATCACCAAGGCCATGGTGCCGGCACTGGTCGCTTCCTATATCGTCTCAGTGTTGTTTCACGACGGAGGATTCAACGGCTTTGGCGCCCTGAGCGATTTCAACAGCTTTGTGTTCCGCATTGCCTTCGCCAGCTTCGCCGCCTATGTGCTGGGCCAATTGCTGGACGTGCAGGTATTCGATCGTATGCGCCGCAACCATATCCAGTGGTGGATAGCACCGGCGGCATCTTCCCTATTCGGGCAGGCGCTGGACACCATTGCCTTCTTCAGTATCGCCTTCTGGCGCAGCGACAACCCCTTCATGGCCGAGCACTGGCCAGAGATAGCGCTGGTTGACTACGTCATCAAGCTGGCTGTCAGCCTGCTGCTGTTCGTGCCCATGTACGGTATTGCCCTGAATGCCATCATTCGGATCATGAAACGGCGCGACGCCCAGTTGGCTGGCGCATGACCGCGGCCCGGCAGCACCGCCGCGCACTGGTTCTGTTCTCCGGCGGCCAAGACTCCACCACCTGTCTTGCCTGGGCATTGACACAGTTCAACCACGTCGAAACCCTAGGCTTCGATTACGGCCAGCGCCATCGATCGGAACTGGAATGCCGCCTTATATTGCGCCGTCGAATTGCAGAACTGCATACCGATTGGGCGTGCCATCTTGGCGAGAACCATCTGCTGGATGTAAATACGCTGGCGCAACTTGGCTCTTCAGCCATGACCGACGAGGTGGCGATAGCGATGCAGGCCGATGGCCTGCCCAACACTTTTGTGCCGGGCCGCAATCTGCTTTTTTTCACGCTGGCGGCCGCGCTGGCCTACCGGCGCGGGCTGAATGTGCTTGTGGGCGGCATGTCGCAAACCGACTACTCTGGCTATCCCGACTGTCGCGACAATACCCTCAAGGCCCTGCAAGTGGCGCTGAGCCTGGGCGTGGATCGCCCGCTGACTCTGGAAACCCCGTTGATGTGGCTGGACAAGGCCGATACCTGGCGACTGGCGGAACAACTGGGAGGCAAGGCCCTGGTGGATCTGATACGCACGGAAACCCACACCTGCTATCTGAACCGTCGCGACACCCTGCATGCCTGGGGCTATGGCTGCGGCCAATGCCCCGCGTGCACCCTGCGCGCCCAGGGCTACCAGCAATGGGCAACAGAGCCTTGATTTCCCAAACCACGGAAAAACTGCTATGATCCCGTTCTTTCCTGCTTGGCACACTACGATGAGCGGGAAAAAACGTGCCAATCAGCGCACGGCAAAATGCGGGAATAGCTCAGTTGGTAGAGCGCAACCTTGCCAAGGTTGAGGTCGCGAGTTCGAGACTCGTTTCCCGCTCCAAGAATTTTAAAAAGGCTCAAACTTCGGTTCGGGCCTTTTTATTTTTCAAACCAGCTGCGATTCATTGAACACAAGCTCCAATTAGAAGCCCTTACAGGTCTTCTAATCACGGGATCCTCGCACCAGGTCCAGCTGGGCAAATCAATCAGCAAGGACGATCAGCATCTCGCAACTGATGGTGCTATTAACACGGGTCAGCTACCCCAGGTAGAAAACACGGATACCTACCTGCAACCTCGCATTCTGCTGGAATTCGGCGAATGCAATGCCGCACTGTCGCAGGCCAAGGCCGGCGCCGCTAGCAGGACAGTGCGCGCCAAGCATAAGCGGCGCATCCCAACTGCATAGCGCCACCCATCAGCATGGCAACGCTCAAACCACTATCACCGCCCTGTGCCATGTCGAATAGGGCGCCTAGCGCCGCCACGCCAAAAGCCGCTCCCGCCATGCGAGCCACGTTAATCAAAGCGCTGGCAGTCCCTGATCGCGCAGCGGTCACGGCGCCCACAGCCGACCCCATCAATGGCCCTGTGGCCAGACCCATACCGATGCCGGTCAGCGCCAAGCCGGCCTCCTGCATGACGATCGACGGCTCATGCGCCTCAGCGCCGATGAGTATAAGTCCGGCGCCGATGACGGCGACGCCGCCGGCCGAAACGATGCGTGTGCCATAGCGCTCAGCCAGCCTGCCGGAGAACGGCGAAACCACAACGAACACCAGGGCCATCGGCATCAAGGCAATGCCCGCCCCCAAAACACTGAATCGGCCGGTTTCCTGCCAGGCGAGCGGCAGTAGAAACAGCACGCCATACATGCCGAAGGTCATGCCGGCCGTCGCCGTCGTCGCCCCGCGAAAAGTCCGGGAACGAAAGATATCCAACGGCACCAGCGCAGCCGATCCGCGATGCGCCTCCACACGTACAAACAGTAGCAGTGCCAGAACGGCGGCAGCCAAGGCGACCACGGCCATGCTGGGCATCCGATGCGACTGAATGGCGGCCAGAACCAGGCCGCCAAGAGCCAAAGCGCCAAATAGCTGCGCAGCGCCATCAAAGTGCCGTCCCTGCGGATCCGAAGATTCTGGAATGGACGCGATTGCCATGACGGCTGCCGCCGCACTGACCGGCACGACAACGAGAAAAATGCTCCGCCAACCGAAATGTTCGATCAACACACCACCAAGCGTCGGACCGATCGCCATGGCCACGCCATTGCATGCCGCCCATATGCCCAAGGCTCTGCCACGCTCGATCGGATCGCACCAGATCACACGAATGATGGCCAGCGAGGCGGGTACAAGCAAAGCCGCTCCCAACCCGGCTACCGCCCTCCCCCCGACCAAGATCGCAGCAGAAGGCGCGACCGCGCATAGTAGCGACGCCGCTGTGAAAATAGCGGCTCCGATCACGAAGACGCGGCGCCTTCCGTAAATATCAGCCACCAGGCCACCCGTCAGCAGCAGCACGGCATAGACGAGGTTGTAGCTGTCCAGCACCCATTGCAGGGCACGCATGCCCACGCCAAGATCATCTCCGATGCTGCGCATCGCCAGATTCACCACAGCGGTATCGACCTGCGCCACCAGCACGGCCAGGCAAAGCGCCGTCAGCGCAAGGATACGCCGGCGCCTCGGCTCCGGGGAGTCTATCGTTAAAATATGATTAAGTTGGATGGGTGGTTTCGGCTGCATGAAATGCAGCGTATCAAAGGCATATGGCCCAATGCTTCGACACATGCCGAATCGTGGAAGCGCAAGACGAGTTAGCATCGTCTTCATACAGGGAGATTGCCATGTCCACCTTTTCCAATGTCTCAAAAACCGCTTTTCTGATCGCCGATCCTAGCCGGGCTACCATTCTCATGGAGCTGGCGGACGGACGCGCGCTGCCGGCGGGCGAGCTAGCCCGCGCCTCGGGCGTGACAGCGCAGACTGCCAGTGCGCACCTCGCCAAGCTCCTCGACGGCGGTCTGATATCCGTCGAGACCCAGGGGCGGCACCGCTATTACCGGCTATCGGACAGCCACGTCGCCCAGACCCTGGAACACCTTGCAGCCATTGGGCCCATCGCCAAAGGGCGGCCTAGGGCGTTCAGTCCTCAGCACAAGCAACTTGCGTTCTGCCGACGCTGCTACGACCACCTGGCAGGGAAAGTGGGCGTGACCATGACGCATGCCATGCAAGCCCGAGACTACATCCGCCCAGCAGAGGACAAACAATACATCGTGACTGCCGCCGGTGCGCAATGGCTGAGCGGCATTGGCGTGGACATCGAAATGATCGCGCCGAGCCGCCGCGGCCTGGCCCGGCAATGCCTGGATTGGACGGAGCGCACTCATCACTTGGCAGGCCCTCTCGGAACGCGCTTGATGGCCGCCTTGTGCGAGCAGGGCTGGCTTCGAATATCCGACTCGACCCGCGTTGTCGTTGTCACTCCCAAAGGATGGATGGCACTCCAGCGCACTTTGGGCATGACGAAAGAAGGCGTTGCCAAACCTGCATAGCCTGTTCTTTTCCTCGTGCCCTGCGAGGACACATGGCGACGCCAACGCCGTGATGCGCATCACGACACTGCCATCTGTACATTATGCGGGCACATACTTTTGGCAGCGCAGTGAAACCCCGCTTGATCCAAGCCGCAGCGAAAGAAGAGAAAAAGAAGCCTCTTGTCCCTGCAGGCTCTCGGTATAAACCCTCGCCATCGGGTCAATCCGGACCCGCCCAAAGATGGATATACTCAGCTTCGCGACAAAATCAAAATGTGCGTCGCCGGTGCCCTGGATCGCGCAGCTCCCGCCACGGCCCCCGAGCACGCACCGGATAAAAGCTTTAGTCCATATATCATGCGCCGTTCATCGGCATACATACTGCAAATAATTTGCCAGGCGCTTTTCGCCACATTTACCTGGACGGCCCCGGGCATCACCAATGCAGCCGGCGCCGCGCCACCGGATTTTTCTTTGGCCGAGTGCCATGGCATACGGGATCTGGCGTTCGTGGCCCATCTTGATGACGACCTGCTCTTCATGAATCCGGATATTGCCTCAAACATCCAGGCTGGTGGCTGCGTTCGGATCGTTTAT
The DNA here is from genome assembly GCF_004153445.1 of Allopusillimonas soli. Classification (GTDB taxonomy): domain Bacteria; phylum Pseudomonadota; class Gammaproteobacteria; order Burkholderiales; family Burkholderiaceae_B; genus Allopusillimonas; species Allopusillimonas soli. The sequence continues at coordinate 86,057 of NZ_SDQC01000009.1, read as the reverse complement.
CTGACAGCCAGTGAGCGTGGTGAAGGCGAGAAGTACATGCTGGGCCGTGAGCGTGGCGTGCGAGCTGCCTACGCCTATATGGCCCGGCAGCCCGACACCTGGACGGAAGGCACCGTGGGAGTAGGCGCCTATCATCTGGCGCGCTTTACGCTACAAGGCAATCCGCGCATTCAATTGCTGCATATGCGTCTGAAGGATCCCTGGCTGGGCAAGGGCTGGGGCAGTCTGACGCCATTGAGTCGCGCCGAATCAGTGCCAGGCGCAACAGCTGCTACCCTGGGTTCCTACCATGAGGTGTACACGCGTCGGGACCTCGTGGCGACGATTGCCAGCATTATCCAGGATTACCAGCCCACGACCGTCCGCCACCTGGACGACACGATAGACATACCTTATACCCAACTCTGCTGGCGCTGTACCGGTCATGGCCATCCTGACCATATCGCCAGCGCACGCCTGGTGCGCGATGCGCTGAAGCAGGCACAAGGCAATTTCGCAGAAACCGGGTACGTGGCATATCCAAGCCAGGAGCGCCAGACAAACCTGAATGTGTCGGAAATTGCAAGCAAGTCTGAGATTTTCCGGCGTTATGCCTGGAACGACTATCGATATTGCTCGGGACCGCAAAATTGCCAGGAGCCTGCGGGTCCCGCGGCCTCCTGGGTGCAACGGTCATACTATGTGTCACGCCGCAATGTGGCGCCCGAGCTGTTCATCGACAAACGCACTGGCCTCATGTTGCTTGCAACCGGCGAAGACAATGACGCCGTGAATTTCTGGAGCAGCCAAAACCATAAATGGAAAACCTTGGGTGGCAGGACGGCGGGGCCCCTGGTGTCATTTTCCTATCCGGATGGCAGCGCTGGCGTGTTCGCACGCGATACATTGGGCGGTCTTTGGGCCAACAAACAGGATCAAGGCAACGCATGGCAAGGTTGGCAGGCCTTGGCCGGAAAGCGTTTCTCCCGCATACCGGCCATTACGGCGCACGCCCCCCTGGCGGCGGTTGCCATGGGCAACGACGGCCAATACTATTGGGCTGAGCCCGATGGCATTGGGGGAAGCTGGACGCCCTGGCAAGCGCTGCCTCGCCTGCCCCTTGCGCGAGACAATGCCGTGATCGCTTCAGCGGCCAATGGCAGGCTTATTGCCTTCGCCATAGACCGCAATGGACAGGCCTGGTTTACGCTTCAGCATGCCGCAAGCAGCAATCGCTGGTCGTCCTGGCAACCACTGGATACGCCAGTCAGCAGCGGCGGTCTGGCTGTCATCCGCACTGCACGCAATCAGATCGTCCTGTACTTGCGAAAACGCGACAATAACCACCTCTTGCGTGTTCCGTCCTGGATCGTCCCGGCGGGTGCGGAACAGTCAGGCGAAACATTACGGTCACAGCCGGCTGCCGACATGGGGTTGGCTTATGTCGGCAAGCCCGCCCTAGCACTGAATGCCATGGGCGACGAAACGGTGGCTTTGCTGGAGCAGCCCGCCGGCGGGTTGTGGCTGCTTGAGGACGGCAAGGCCAACAAGCTGGCCGATCACGCAGCGTCCCTGCCCTCCCTGCGCTTTGTTGGCGACACCCTCTATGTCGTGGCGCGCAGCGCGGGGCAGATACAGTCTTATGAGGTGTTATCGCGCAGCAAAGGCATCTGGGGTGTTGTCGCGCGAATTGCCGAGTTGCCGGCTGGCGGTGGCGGACCTTTTGGTCAGATCGCAGCGGCGGCGACCGACGCCTTGGTTTCAGCCCATCTGCCTGGTCAAGCGGGCATATTGCCCTGACTGGGGCGAACCCAACCTCTACATATAAAACGCCCCGAGTCTGTGGCAGGCATCCGGCTGAACCCATCTTGGGGATTCAGCCCGAATGTCCATTCACAGACCCGGGGCGTTGCGGGCAGCGCCTGCAGCCCGCACAAATGGGGTTTTAATGCTTGGCGGAGGCCTCGCCCTGGCTGCGGGCCTTGGCCAGATCTGCCATGTAGCCAGCCAAGGCGCGATCGGCCTTGTTTACAGCGGAGAGAAAGGCCTTGGCCGCCAAGGCGGCGCGCGTGCCAGCCGAATGACGGCGTACGGCCCTGGAGGCGACCGAGCTGACCGGGGCGTTGCCTGCGAGTGCCAGTTTGATGTTTGCCATGTTCAGAACCTATGCGTTGTGTTGATCGACATAGGTATTATAGGGTAAACCCTAGTCTGATTGCAAGGGTTTACCCTAATATTGCCTCGCATGCCTGAATCTGTGGTTTTCTGTCACGCTTGGGACGCGGGAGCCGCGCCAAGGCAGCCGTGCTCCTTGACCACCCGCTGCGTGGAAGCGGGATATTTATGCAGCAGCCGCGCGGGCCTGATGGGCCTGGGAACGAGGTTGCCGCCACAATTGGGGCAAGTGCCGGCGAGGACATCCTCGACACAGCTCACGCAGAACGTGCATTCAAAGGTACAGATGCGCGCATCCGGGCTTGAAGGTGGAAGGTCGCGATCACAGCATTCACAGTTCGGGCGTAGCGAGAGCATGCGTGATGACTCCTGAAAAGAGAGTTGGTTACCAGGGCGCCGTCACCGCCGTGAGTGCCCTGCCCCTCCTGTTTTACACTATTTGCTCCGATCATTGCGAGCAGCGGTAATCAGCCACTTTGTCCCAGACAAGGAGACACAATGCACATCGATCATCTTGATCACCTCGTTCTCACGACCACAGACCCGCAGTCCTGCATTGATTTCTATACGAGAGTCATGGGCATGAGCCTGGAGACATTCGGCAACGGCCGCCAAGCCTTCCGTTTCGGGAACCAGAAAATCAATCTGCACGTACGGGGCAGGGAGTTCGAGCCCAAGGCCCATCTCCCGGTGCCAGGCGCACTGGATCTGTGCTTCATCGCCGTCGAACCATTGGACGAAGTCATTGCGCATCTGCGGCAGAGCAACTGGCCCATTATTGAGGGGCCGGTGGCACGCACTGGCGCCACAGGAAAGATACGCTCGGTTTATCTCCGCGATCCCGATCTGAATCTGATTGAAATTTCTGAATACCCGTCTGGCGGCTAAACCATCCGCCGGAACACCCGAGCATACCCGCCCACAACGGGCCAATCCGCAATACGCTGATTCGCGGCCGGTTCAATCCAATTTGCTTGAAGACAAATAGCGTTTGCGTGCAAAAAATGCGACAAGCGTGATGGCGATCAGCAGCATGACGGCCAGCGTGCCCCAGAATCCCAACTTGGTGTGCAGCCACGGCGTGAACTGGAAGTTCATACCAAATATGCCCGCGATGAGGTTGAGCGGCAGAAAGATTGCGGTGATGGCCGTCAGCATGCGCATGACGTCGTTTGTGCGATTGTTCTGAATATTGAAGTGAATCTGTATCGCAGTTTCCGCGCTGCGCTCCAACTGGCGTACATGGTGCGAAACGCGCTCGATGTGTTCCAGGATATCCCGGCTGCGTACCAGCAGTTGATCGTGCTCGTGCTGGGCATCAGGCGTGTCCGGCGCCGGTAGGTCCTCCAGTACATCCATCCATCTGTCCAAGGCATTGTGTTGATCCTCGCAGATATCGTACAGATGATGCAGCGATTGTCTGGCCTTCAATAATCCGTCCCAATTGTCGAAGTAGATATTGGGGCGAAGCAGGCGCTGCTGCCAATGATCCAACTGGCGCGTCATGGTTTTGCGAAGGTCGAGGTAGGCATCGACCATCTGGCTCACAATGCGCAGCATGAGTTCCGCGGGCGCATCGGGCAAGCGTGTGGGGCCCGACGGTGCCGCACCGGCCGCTTCCAGCTCACGTGAAGCCAGCTGGTCCAGCCTTCGGCTGTATGCCTCGAGCACGCTGCAGCCTGGAGGATGAACGCTCAACAGCACCTTCTCGAATACGACGAAACCCACAGGCAGGGTCTGGGCCTTGCGTGCCGCCGGCAGAGGATTGGATTTCGAGGCACTACGGTCGTTCTTCGCGTTCGCGGCCGGCGCCGCATCTGTTCCCGTTTCGAACTGATTGTCGGCCAGGCGCCGAAATACCAGCATCTCGTAACGAGAGGTGAAGTCGAACTGCGAAGGCGAATTGGCGTTGAGAAGATCGGACACATGCAGTTCGAGCAGACGCCCGCCGGTCCATCTTGCCAGCAGCCCTTGGACCACATCGGGCTCACGCGAGAATGTATCGCGATCGCAGGCCATCCAGATGAATCCGTCCTGCGGCATGGATTCAGGCGGCTCATCAAGCGTCTCTATGGTTTTTCTTTCAGGACGAATCAGAATGATGCGTGCGCTGCTCATCGGATATCCCCAGACTGGCGTCAACCCTTATGATAGCCAATTGCTTCGCGTCTGGCGCTGCGTTCAGGCACTCAATTCATCGAATAGCAGCCATAAGGCCGTGGCGGCCAGCAAACCGGCCATGGCGAGGTTGAATGCCTGCAGCGCCCAAGGCCGGTGCAGCCAGCGCCGCAGCGTGTCTCCGCCCCACGTCCAGAGCGCAACCGACGGTAGCCCGGCAACGATGCCTAGCAGCGCGATATGCATGGCCGCGGGCAAGCGCCCATGGATCGGCAGGAACAAAATGATGGTATTGAGTACCATGACCCATGCCTTGGGGTTGGCATATTGGAACAACATGGCTTCAAAGAAGCTGACTGGCTTGAGCACCCTCGCACTGCCTGGAGCCGAGGCCCTGGCCAGCTTCCAGGACAGCCAAATGAGATAGGCGCAGCCCACCACGGCAAGCGGCGTGCGCACGGCGGCCAACCAGCCTGCTGCGCCCGATAGCAGCAGCACACACAGCAGAAACTGGACGGCGTTTCCGGTACAGATTCCTGTCATGTGCGGAATAGTGCGCCGAAACCCGAAATTGACGCCGGATGCCGTGACCATGATGTTGTTGGGGCCGGGCGTGATGCTCATGACGAGCAGGTAGCTGAAAAGCGGAACGATATCCATGAAACCAATGCCGGATGTGGGGGCAGCCATGCCGCCATGGCTGCCGTGCGCTTATGATAGGTTGTGTGCGAGAATGGGTACAGAGGCAATTTTCCGTATTTTCAATGGGTACAGTGGCCTGAATACCGTCACCGCCGCCTACCGGTAGCCGCAATGTCGGCGGCGGGGCCGCACGCAGGCCCGCCCCGTCGTAGCACGCAGAAAGAGATGCCGCGGATCAGGCAGCGGGAGCGACCGACGCGCCTTGTATGCCGTGGCGTCGCAAAGCATCAGCCACGAAGCCGCTGGTCTTCTGCTGTTCCACAAACTGCGCGAGAAAGGCAGCTGCTTGAGCCGATCGTGGCTTGGGCATTCCCATCGCCTGCTGTATGACCATGAAGCGTCCCGGCAAGAGGCGTTGCCCGCCCACGCGCGCCGCGTCGGCCTCAAGCTGCTGCTTGACACCTGCTGCAACATCCAGGCCCTGGGCCAGATAGGTATCGACCACGGCAGGTGACGTTGGCGCCCGCACTATCTCGGCATGTTTAAGTTCACGGGTCAGGTACAGATCATATGCACTGCCCTTGCCCACGGCTACGCGCGTACCCTGCCTGTCCACCTCGCTATTGTCTTGCAGCGGCGAGCCCTCCGCCACCAGGTAGGCTCCTTCGATCAGGACATAAGGCGCGGTGAAGTTGATACCCGCGCCGCGCACCGGATCCACGGCAAAAAAACCAATGTCCGCATCTTCATTCGTTACCGCCTCCACCGATTTTCCCGCGCTGTCGAATACGACAAACTCCAGATCGGCCTCCAGGACCTGCGCCAGCGCCCGCGCCATATCCACGGACACCCCGCCCGGTTCGCCGCCCTCCTTGCGATGAGCGAGTATGGGATTGCCCACGTTGATTGATGCACGCAAAACACCGGTGGGCGTGAATGCCTGCCTGATCTGTTTGTCCATGAAAGCCGCTCCTTGTCCGCGGAAATTGGGTAAGCCTCCAGTTTTAACACCGAACCAGGGTCTGGGCATGTGCGGCTCTGCCACAGCAAGGCTCGCCGCGCAATAATCAACCCAGGCGGTTCGCCTGGAACTGGCTGATCAGACTCTGCAGACTGGCGTTGGCCGGCAGTGCGCCGGCTGACTTCAGTGCGCCTTCAAGCCAGCCGTAAACCAGCCTGCCTTCGGCGATATCCTGCATGCGGCGCTGTTCGGATCTGATCTTTTCCTCGGCCGCGTCCAGCAGGCCGGCGGCGTCCTGCCGGGGTATCACGACAATGCCGTCATCGTCGCCCACCACCAGATCGCCCGGTGCCACGCTCACGCCACCCACGGATATCGGGTGGCCTATTCGCCCGCCCTGGGTGCGCGTCGGGCCATTGGGATTGAACGTGCAGGCAAACACCGGTATGCCGCCTTTGCGCAGTGTATCCACATCGCGCACAGCACCGTCGATGACAACACCGCCAATGCCCGCCGCGGCGGCGTGCGCACACATGAGTTCGCCCATGAGCGCATGAGCCGTATCGTTCTTGCCGTCGATGACGAGGATATCGCCAGGCTGCGCAAGAACCAGGGCCGCATGTATCATGAGGTTGTCGCCTGGCCGCACTTCAACCGTGAATGCCGCACCGCCCAGGCGCATATCGGGGGCAAGCGCGCGGATGCGCCCGTCCAGCGCGCCACGGCGGCCCGAGACATCGGCCAGAATCGACGCGGGTATCTTGGCGCAGCGCGAGACTGTCGCACTATCTATACGGGTGTACTGGCTGTTGATCATGCTCGCTCCCATTTGCGCCCATTTGCTTCAATTGCATCTCAAAGGAAATCGTCGGTCACCCGCGGGTAGACGCATTGGTAGGCTTCCGCATATTTGATTTTCCTGCCTGAATTGCGAGCCGCCTGTGCCCCGCGCTGCAAGCCTGTACGCGTATAGTATTCCCAGAGATGTTCCTGGGCCTGCATGGTCTGAAAAGCCCGATACTTCTTGTCCCAGACAGATGATATATCCAGGAACAGTTGAGGCTTCCATTCGCACTGTTCCGGCTGGTGCGGTTCAAACAAATAGACCGGTGGCGCGGCCAGCACCTGCTCTCCCGGCAAATGGCCATGGGCCTGGGCTATGACCCGGGCTTCCATAGCAAGACGATTGGCAAGCGGATGATCGAAGTTATAGGGATCCTGGAATGAATGCGTCAGGACGAACTCGGGCTGGAGACGGCGATATTGTGCGGTGATGTCCAGCAGGCGCTCGTCACTCACCCGCAAGGGATAATCGCCGCAATCCATGAAGGAAATCGTCGCACCGAGTATTTCCGCGGCCTGCTCGGCCTCGCTTCTGCGCGCCGCCTTGACCTGCCCCAATATCATGCCTGGCTGCTTCCAGAGCTTGGCCGATTCTCCCCGTTCGCCAAAAGACAGGCACAGAACATGGATATGCCAGCCACGCTCCGCGTAAAGGGCAATGGCGCCGCCCGCACGCCAGACGAAGTCGGCAGAATGGGCGCTGACAACCAACGCATTTCTTTGTGTCATGTTCTCGTATTCCACTTCCAGTTTAATCACACAGTCCGCCCGCAAATCAGTCGGCCTTGATATGCGCTTCCTTGATGACCTGGGTCAACTTGTCTCTTTCCCGGCTCACGAAAGCCTGAAACTGCGCCGGCGTGCCTGGTTGCTCTTTCGCGCCCAATTGCGCCAGGCGAGCCTGCACGTCGGCATTCTTCAAGGCGGCGTCCAAAGATGCATTCAGTTTCTGGACAACCGCGGCAGGCGTACCGGCTGGCGCGACGATGCCCCACCAGACCGTTGCCTCCAAGTCCCCCAGGCCCTGTGCCTTGGCAGTCGGCAGATCGGGCAGAAGCGGCGTGCCGTCTGTATTGAGCACGGCCAGGGCCCGCAGCTTGCCGGCCTTGATATGGGAAATAACCTCGAGCGGATTGATAGCCATGAAGGAAATGCGACCGCCCAGCAGATCGGTGATTGCTGGCGCACCGCCCTTGTAGGGTACGTGCAGCGCCTTGAAATGGCCGGACCGGAGCAGCAGCTCACTGGCCATATGCCCGGAACTTCCTACCCCCGCCGTGCCGAACGTAAGATCCTTGGGATGCTTGCGCCCATAATCAACCAGATCCTTCAAGGTCTTGAAGGGAGAATCTTCGTTCACCACCACCACCAAGGGGGCCTCTCCGATCTTGCCCACCGGCGCAAAGGCTGTTGCAGGATCAAAATTCAGCTTGGAGTACAGCGCCTTATTGGTGGCCAGCGTGTTGGATGCCGTGTAAAGCGTATAGCCGTCCGGCTTGGCATGCGCCGCATAACTCATGCCGATGTTGGTGCCCGCGCCGGGGCGATTGTCCACGACAAAGGGTTGACCAAGCGCTTCTGACATGTGGCTCGTGACCAGGCGTGTCACGATGTCCACGCCGCCGCCGGGCGAATAGGGGACCACGATGGTAATGGGGCGATCCGGATACTGACCGGCTGCGAAGGCAGGCAGTGCTATCGCCATGCAGGCCACGGCGGCCAGTCTTGACGCGATGCGCCACGGGGAATAAGTCATTGTGCTGTCTCCTGGTTCATTTAAGGATGATGCAGCCATCATTGTCTTTGTGCTTACTTATACAGTCCAATACTATTAAAATCTCATATTTATTCGATATCGAGATAAGTAATGGATTTCAGGCAGCTCAATTATTTTGTTGCCGTAGCCCAGGAATTGAGCTTCAGCGGTGCCGCAAAGAAGCTGCACATCAGCCAGCCGCCCCTCAGCCAGCAAATCAAGCTGCTTGAGGAGGATCTGGGTGTGCAATTGTTCGAGCGTACGCGCCGCGTCGTGAAGCTCACGCATGCGGGCGCCCTGTTCCTGGAACGTGCAACGGAAATCCTGGCGCAATATGCGCATGCCAGGGCACTGTGCGCCTGGACAAAGGACGGGCAAGCCGGCATGCTGCGCATAGCCTTTACGGCTTCGGTACCCATGTTTGACGCCTTCCCACACATACTGCAGGGTTTTCGCGGCCGGTATCCGCGCATCGAGCTGGCCTTGCGGCATCTCTCAACGGGCGAACAGCTGCAGGCGCTGAGTTCCGGCGACATAGACGTTGGCTTCCTGCGCCCGTCATCCAGTTTCAAGGCGCCACCCACCCTGGAAACCACAGATCTTTGGCGGGATGAGCTCGTATTGGCCGTCGCCCAGCACCATCCGCTGGCAAGCGCCACACGGCGCATCAGGCTGGAACAGCTGGCTCGCGAAGACTTTATTCTTTTCCCGCAGGCTTCGGGCTGCGGACTGTTCGAACACATCACCACACTTACCGCCCAGGCAGGCTTCACACCCACCATTGTGCAGGAGGTTCAGGAAAACAGTACCACCTTGGCATTGGTGGCTGCAGGTTTGGGCGTCTCGATCGTGCCCAGCATCTACAGCCAAACCAAGCCACCCGGCGTAGTGTTCAAGCGCCTGCAGGGTGACGCCACGTCGTCACGCATCGTCATGGCGGCATCCACGGCGCACAGGCTGGTGAATATGTCGCTGCCTCACTTCCTGCGCCACGTACAGGCAGCAAGGCAGAATCCGCGGCATTCGAACAAGCCATCATGAATGTATTGACGCAACGGCGGCACGGTTCCACAATCCTTGGCAATGCGTCTTCCTCATCCTGCCAGCCCTTCCTCTCATGAAACTGCATATCGAATCGCCGCTTATTGAGTCCCGTCCTCTCAGCCTGCTGGTGCAACGCAATGTGTGGCTGAAGCTCGATGCGCTTCAGCCATCGGGTTCGTTCAAGATACGCGGCATTGGCACTGCCTGCGAAGCATATGCGCGGCAAGGCAAGCGCCGCTTCATCTCGTCCTCCGGCGGCAATGCCGGCATGGCCGTGGCTTACGCGGGCCGATGTCTCAACATTCCGGTCACGGTCGTAGTGCCGCAGACCACCACTGAACGCGCCAAGGCGTTGATTGCGCGCGAGAACGCCGAAGTCATCGTACATGGCGCATCGTGGCAGGAAGCCAATGCGCTGGCCCAGTCCATGCTGAGCGACGACGCGGCCTTTCTCCACCCCTTCGACGACCCGCTGCTCTGGGCCGGACATGCTTCGCTTGTCGACGAGGTCGCCGCCGCAGGCATGAAGCCGGGTGCCGTGGTGTTATCGGTTGGCGGCGGCGGGCTGTTGGCGGGCGTCGTACAGGGACTGCGGCGTAATGGCTGGCACGACGTGCCAGTCATAGCCATGGAAACACGCGGCGCCGATTCGCTCTCGCAGTCGCTGCGCGCGGGACATCGAATCACACTGGACGCGATTACCAGCCTGGCAACCTCGCTGGGTGCGAAGCAGGTTTGCCAGGAAGCCTTCGATCTGGCGCGCAGTCACCCCGTGCACAGCGTCGTCGTCGAGGACATTGCGGCGCTGAACGCCTGCGAACGATTTCTGGACGATCACCGCATTCTGGTCGAACCCGCCTGCGGGGCCAGTCTGGCGGCCGTTTACGAGCAGATTCCCCAACTGGCCGAAGTGGATGAAATACTTGTCGTGGTTTGCGGCGGCGCTACAGCAACGCTGGACCAGATACGTCAGTGGGCGGCACGTCCAGACATCAAGGCAGCCTAGCCATTGTCCTGGGCGAAATCACGCAGCGCGTCTCCCGCGAGGCGGTAGCGTATCCATTCGTCCTGTGGCTTGGCACCCAGGGACTGATAAAAGCGAATGGCGGGCTCGTTCCAATCGAGCACACTCCATTCGAATCGTCCGCAACCCTCCTGCATGGCAATGCGTGCAATGTGGCGCAACAGCATCTTGCCGGCGCCGCACCCGCGGGCGGCCGGCGTAACGTAGAGGTCTTCCAGATAGATGCCGCTGCGGCCCAGCCAGGTTGAGTAGCTGAAAAAGTAGACCGCAAAGCCAATTGCCTGGCCGGCACGCTCGCAGATAAGCGCCTTTGCGGGCCCTCGCCCCTCAAAAAGCGTTCGCACGACATCATCCGCGCTGGCAACGACTTCATGAGCCGCTTTTTCGTATTCGGCCAGTTCATGAATGAAGGCGTAAATCTGCTGTGCATCTGCGCGCGTTGCAGGCCGAACTTCGATAGCCAAGTCCATATTCCATATCCAGGTTGATTGGGCTGAAGAATCGTACCATTGACCTGCATATCTAAAGAACCAAATCTCATAACGATGTATGCTGCTAATGAGTTAGTTCATTCAATGGGTCGGGAAGCAACATGGGCGGCAACACATCGGGCGGGCAAGACACAGGACAGTCTTCGTCCAACGGCATTTATTTCGGCTGGTTCATCGTGGCGGCCACCACCATCCTGACTTTGCTGACGATAGGAATGAGGCTGGGCATTGGCCCGTTCTTCCTGCCCATGACAAACGATTTGGGCCTCACGCGCAGCCAGCTTTCAAGCGTCATCGCCGTAGGCATGATGGTCTACGGCCTGGCCATGCCGCTGGCCGGCTATCTCGTCAGCGCCTGGGGCACCCGCAAAGTGCTGCTGGCCGGAGCCGTATTGGTACTGATCGCTGTCGGATGGACGGTCGTGGCGCGCAGTGAACTGTCGTTGATGCTCTCATTCGGCGCGCTGCTTTCCGTCGGGCTGGCATTCACCAGCCCCGTTTCAGTGACACCCGTCATCAGCCGCTGGTTCGTACGTCAGCGTGGCATGGCGCTGTTCTGTCTATCGGCCGGATCCATGGCGGGCATTGCCATCCTTACGCCGGTTTTCACCTGGGGCATACAGACTTTCGGCTGGCGCGAAACGCTTTTGGGCTTTGCCGTATTGTTTGCCATCGCCAGCGTGCCAACCGCGCTGTTTGTCATACGCGAAGATGCACCTGAACACGCGGACACTCTGGCAGGCGCGCTGGTGCAGGCCAACAAGCCAGGCGTTCGCCCCATCGTGAATAACGCACCCAGCCTGAAACTGCGCGAAGCCATCCGCACTACGCCCTTTTGGCAGCTTACCTTCGGTCTGTTCGCCTGCGGCTTCAGCATGAATCTGTTGGGTACGCACGGCATGCCCATGCTCATGGACCACGGTTTCGACGCGGGCACCAGTTCCTTCGGCATTGCGCTTATAGGCATTGTTGCCATTTTCAGTTCGCTTGCCTTGGGCAGGCTCTCCGACATCGTGGAACGCCGCAATATCCTGATGGCCATCTATATCGTGCGCGGCTTGGGGTTTTTTGCCTTGGTTGAAGTCATGTCGCCTTGGCAGCTATATACGGTTGCCGCCATTGGAGGCATTGTCTGGGCCGGAAGCGTGGCCATATCCTCGGCCATCATGGCCGATGTCTACGGTGTACGACTAGTGGGTGTGCTGTACGGCTGGGCCTATGTCGGACATCAGATTGGCGGCACCTTGAGTTCATGGCTGGGCGGCTGGGCATACGATACTTTCCACACGCACCTGATTTCCTTCGGTGCCGCAGGCACGCTGCTGCTCGCCGCCGCCGCGACGGCATCCCAGCTGCCGCTGCGGGGCATGACGCTCATGGGGCGCGCGCCAGCGGCGGGTTGAAGGCATCGGCCGCCAGGACGCGCAATCCGCCTGCTCGTTATTTATTGACGGAAATATGCCGCTCTTTGATGAGCGCACCCCAGCGCTGTCTTTCCTGCTTGCCGAAGTCGGCAAGATCCTGTCCAAAGAGATTGCCCACGCTGCCGCCCTGGGAAGTAAAAGTCTTTTCCAGCTCGGGTGACACCATGGCCTTGCGTGAAGCATCGACCAGCGTTTTCATGACATCGGCCGGTGTGCCAGCAGGTGCATAGAGCGCAAACCATGATGTCACCTTGACATCCGGATAACCCGACTCCGCCACAGTGGGCACGTCGGGCAGCACCGGCACACGATCGGCCGAGGTTACCGCCAGTGCACGAATGCGATCGGCCGACTGCACATGGGACAGCGTGCTGGGTAGGTTGTCCATGAGAATATCTATCTGCCCACCTATCAGTGCCGGCATGGAAGCCGAAACGCCCTTGAACGGCACGTGCAGCAACCCCATTCCGGTTGCCTGCTCCAACTGCACACCCGTCAGGTGCAAGGATGAGCCCACCCCAGGCGTGCCATAGCTAAGCAGGTGATCCTTGTCGCGCGACTTGCCTTCTTTCACAAGATCCGCCAACGTTTTATATGGGGAATCTGCACGCACGGCAATGACATTGGGCGTAGTCAATACCATGGCAATGGGTTCGAAATCCTTATCGGGATCGAACGGCAGCTCCTTGTACAGGAACGGATTGATGCCGAATGGCCCGATGGTGCTTAAGCCGATGGTATAGCCATCAGCCTTGGATCTGGCCAGCGCGCCAATGCCGATATTTCCACCCGCTCCCGCCCGATTCTCCACAACCACAGTCTGACCGAGCACGCCTTCCAAGGCCTTGGCTGCGGTACGGCCCGCAAGGTCCGCCGAGCCGCCAGCAGGATAGGGCACAATGAGCGTAATGGGATGATCGGGAAAAGAGGCAGCCATGGCCGGCTGCAGGCCCAGCAGGCCTCCGCATGCAGCCAGCGCACCCAGAGCCTGGAGAAGTGTTCGGCGTTTGTATGTCGTCATGCGTGTCTCGGCGCCGCGGCGGGGCGCCATCTCCTCTTTGTAGGTTGGTGTTTTTCGATTATGGCACTTTATGTAGCCGGGCAGGCAATCGGCCCGCTGTCAGTATCACATTGTGAACAGACGCAGGATATCAACGGGGTATGATTGAGCGGCTGCATGTTCTGGACATCTCACAACAAGGAATATCATTGCAATGAATGGTGCGAAGAGTCTGGTCAGCACGCTGCTTAAGGCGGGTGTTGACACGTGTTTCTCCAATCCGGGCACAAGCGAAATGCATTTTGTCGCGGCGCTGGACCAAACCCCGGGCATGCATTGCGTGCTTGGACTGCAGGAGAATATAGTGACCGGCATGGCCGACGGCTATTATCGCCTGGCAGGCAAGCCGGCATGTACCCTGCTCCACTGTGGGCCCGGCCTGTCCAATGGCCTGGGAAATCTTCACAATGCACGGCGCGCCCGAAGCGGCGTGGTCAATATTGTGGGTGACCAGGCCACCTACCATCGTCCGCTGGATGCGCCGCTTACCGCCGACACCGAAGCTCTGGCTCACACCGTCTCGGCATGGGTGCGCACCAGCAGGCAAGCGAACGAGGTTGGCCATGATGCCGCAGCTGCCGTCCAGTCTGCCTCCACACTGCCCGGGCAGGTCGCCACGCTGATACTGCCATCCGATACATCGTGGGATGAAGGCGGCATCGTGGCCGAACCGCTCGCCGTCCCTGTTCCGCAACCCGCCGACCCCTCAAGCGTCCTCAATGCGGCGCGCGTCCTGCGCAATATGAAGAATGTTCTGTTGCTGGTCGGGGGGCGGCAGGTTCTTGCAAGCACCCAGAAACTGGCTTGGCGCATTGCACAGGCAACCGGTGCCCATGTCATGGCCGACTACACGACAGCACGCGTGGCTCGCGGCCAGGGGCGGTTGCCGCTGGAGCGCATTCCCTACGGCATCGACCAGTCCATAGAAAAGCTCAAACGGTTCGAACACATCATTCTGGTCGGCACGACCCCGCCGGTCGGTTTTTTTGCCTACCCCGGAAAGCCTTCCATCAAATACCCTGCCAACGCGCAACTCTATACGCTGGCGCGTCCCGATCAGGACGTCGAGGCCGCGCTGCAGGCACTGGCCGATGCGTTGAGCGCGCCCGACACCGCCTTTCCCGAAGCAGGCGCCCGGCCCGAACCCGGCAAAGGTGCGGCTACCCCCGAAAGCCTGGCTCTGACCGTGGCGGCACTCATGCCCGACAACGCGATCATTGCTGATGAAAGCGTATCTTATGGGCGCGGTTTTTATCCCTACACCTATGCCGCCGCGCCGCACGATTGGCTGCACATGGTGGGCGGGGCTATCGGCAATGGCCCACCAGTTGCGACTGGCGCGGCCTTGGGCGCCAACCGCGAAAGGCGCGTCATCAATTTGCAGGCCGACGGATCGGGAATGTACACGCTGCAGGCGCTATGGACGCAGGCGCGGGAGCGGTTGCCCGTCACGACAGTCATCCTGAACAACAGCAAGTACAACATTCTTATCGGCGAGTACAAGAACGTCGGCGCAAAGCCAGGCCCCACAGCCATGAGTATGCTGGATCTTGGCAATCCAGGGATCGACTGGGTGAAACTGGCCAACGGCATGGGCGTAGAGGCCGCCCGCGCCGCCACACTGGAGGAATTGGCTGACTTGATGAGAGCCAGCTTCAGACAGGATGCCCCGTTTCTTATCGATCTGATGGTCTGATGCGATAAAGAATGCGTCTGACCGACCCGCGCGCGAAGCCGTCCATATCAGAAAGAATCTTTTCTCCACGGCGCAAATACGGGCCATACCGGCACCGCAAGCCATAATGGTGTAAAATCTTGGACTTGGCTCGCTGCGCGTAGCGCGGTGCCAACCACAGGGGAAGCGCTGGCGCTTCCCTTTAAACTGCTGTATCTGGCGCGATGGCAGAGTGGTTATGCAGCGGATTGCAAATCCGTGTACCCCGGTTCGATTCCGAGTCGCGCCTCCAGTATTATGCGATTTTCCAGCGTTTTCAGAATTTCGATTGCTTCGCAAAACGCTGCTTGCTTCGCAATGACACAAATTGACCTGCCTCATCGCAGGTTTTTTTGTGCTACAAATACTGTTTATAAAACCAGTATTTTAATGCGGAGTGGCCATGTATACCGTAACGCTTCAAGATTTGCCCAACGACGTCCCTGATCACGTAAAAAATAATGCGGAGCGTACATTCCAGAAGGCGCTCGAGCGCAGCCTGGGAGACGCGGACTCAGTCGTGCTTGCCTACCGCGCCTGGCAATACGCAGAAGACGCCACCGAAGCGGAATTATCACAAGAGGACGTTTCCCTTATCAAACGCTGGGTGGCTGCCGCCACGCTGGCACGTTATGAGGGGCTGCGCGAAATCGGCGAAACGCAGGGGTTGGGGTACTTCGAAATCACGATTCAGAGATCATAGAGAGGTAAATCGGGAGCGCGAAATCAGCATGGACAGATTATTCCTTGTATTGCTATGATCGCGATACAACAATCAGGGGACTGCCATGAAAATATTGACCGCCTTCGCCGCCATAGCACTGCTCTCTCTTTCGATTTCCGCGCAGGCAAAGCGGGGAAGCGCAAGCAGCGACTATCCCGCTGTCGAATATGACCTAACCTGGAATATCGTGGCCACCCACTCGGATGTTCGGCCATAAGGCTCGCATCTGCTCGCTGCAGCGATACCGCCCGGCAGAAGCCAGCGTCATCCTTTCCCGCTGGCTGAGTAATTCCCTTTTGGCCGATGATGGTTGGACGATCTGAATCGGCTTCTCCACTTGCGAATACATAAGCAAGTACTTCAACGCCCCGGCTTTCCCGGCTTGGCGGGTTTGGTTGCAGTCAGGCTTTCTTTTGGGCTTTCGATTGCATTGTCCTCGTCCACATTGACATCGTCGGCCGTCGATATATTGGGGCGGGTATCGGGCTTCCGGGAAGGAGCGACAGCGGGTTTCACGGAAGAAGAATCTTTCTGCTTGCTCACATCTTTCTGCTTGCTCATCGAACACCTGTCAGATTGTGCCGGCGCACCGCTACGCCGTACTCGTACATCCCCCAGCAAACCACGTACCCACCCATTGCCAAAGACTGCATCCTATGGCCCCCGGTTGATTTTTGGTGCATAATGTAACAACAAAATACTAAAACCAATCCCGGAAAGCGATGACCATAGCCAGTGTTTACATCCGCGCCAAGGCCCGCTTGAAAAGTAAGCAAAGTTGTTATTAATGAAAATATGTAAAGGACGGCCATGCTTGGGAGACTGAAAAACCGGTTATTCAAAGCCGCCGGCGACAGCGATCGGGACGACTTGATGGCGTTTTCCGATTCCGTTGCGGGGCTGAATCGCGAAGCCGTCCTCCACATGCTGGTGCTGGCCAACGCCCTGCGCCTTACGCTTGCGATCCGGCACAAGCTCGAATTGACTGCCTACCTGGATGGCGAGCCGGTTTCCGACCAAGCGCTCTATCCGGAAAAAATCGCCTGTATCGTCAAGGCGCTGCAGAAATCCAAAGCCAGGATGGCGGCCAGGGCCATGATGATCTGGCTGCATTCCGCCAAGGCAGTCGGGACTCCAGCCTTGCGCGTGCATGGTCGGGACTTGTGGGCGGAATTGGCCAAGGGCCTGGGGAACGACGGAGAAATCGCGCTGGCCAGGGCTCAGCTGTCATGGCTGAAAGCCATAGACTTCCCTGACGGGCCGACAAATGCGGACTGTCTGTATATACCCAGGATGCTGAATCCCCATCGACCCCATCTGGCACATATACGCTGGATCGGCGGCGCGGTCCAGCACGATACTGCTCGCAACGTCATGCGTGCTTGATGCACTATGCGTACTCCCGCTCATGGTGCACAGGAGTACCAGCCGGGGAAATCTTGTGTACGGTCAACGCCAGCGTACCCTTGAAGCCCTTGCCTGAATCCAGCGGCACCGAAAAAGACGCATCGGGGCCAAACTGGGCAAGCGTGCCTTTTTTTTCGCTCCAGCTTTCGTCTGTCCGCAAATAGCGCAGGTTGAAGCCCCCGGGCTTCAGTGTGACCTTGAAAGTCAGTGTGTCGCGAAACAGATATTCCCCTTCGACATGCTGATCCAGCCAAAGCTTGTTGTTTATTGTGTAGCCCGTCGTGGACACTTTCAATTCCACACCAAAGACCACCGTGCGTCCAACAGTAATCTTGCTGGTATCCAGGTACGCAGAGAACAGCATGGGCCAGCGTGGCGCATCCCTATCGGTGTCCTCAAGATTCAGCAATTCGTCATAGCCTCGCAGAATGGCGCTGTATGTGTCGCGGCGCCGCTCCGTCAAACGATAGCCCAATGCACCGCGTGGAGAGACCGAACACTCAAAATAGTAAGACGCGCGAATCGATTTGCCGCGCCGGCGAGCTTTCTCGACTGACGGCGGAAGCGGCAATGCCTGCACCTCCAGAACGCCGTCGACCCTGAGATTGCCGAATAAAAATCGAACAAGGTTCTGATAGCCTTCTTCGGAATTCACGACCCCGTAGGGGCCGCTATGACAGCGAAAAGCAAAGGCTCGCGGCGAATCCGCTACAGTCGCATTCTCGATCTTGACCAGCCCGTCGCTCATTTCTCCAGCAAGCGCCCGCGCCAATCCGCCGGCCACGGGATAATCACGATGATTTGTCCCCACAAAGCAGAAGAAGCGCTGCGCATCGAACTTCCCGCCCAGCGTGTCGACCCGCCCCTCGTCCCGCGGCAGATCCAGATATTCGGCCATCCTGCCACGATTGAAATTGTTCATATCCCATAGGCCAAATGCCGCCGGCACATTGATGCCGGCCATTTCTATGCCATTGTGAGGGGTGGCATAGGTAAAGACCTTGCTTACCAGGTTTCGGTCTTCGGGCGTGCTGATTTCGTCGTTCTGCAGAAAAGCGCGAACAACCAGGCCACCCATCGAATGGGCAACAAGATGAACCTTAAACTGCCGCTGCAGATCGGCCTGAGCCCCGCACATCTGCGCGCGTAGCTGATAGAGGAGCGCCCTCAGTCCGCGCGCCGCCTCGGGGATGGAAAGCGCCTTGCCGTCGCCAAAATCCTTGTCCGCCGTATCATAGTAGCGATAGATGATAATGCTTCTCGCGGGAATCGGGCCGGTTATTTCCGTCCCGTTGGCGTAGATGTCACGATACCCATAGTCCTTCATCAGTCGGACAACGGGCGACTCGAATACCTGGCGCACGACCTTTCCGTCCCAGGTCTGCCTGGCCTTGGTTGCTCCCAGATTGAAGCCCATGTATGGCGTCGACACCGTATCGGCGATCTCGGCCGAAGTCATTGCATAGCCACGCACATAAACGACGGGAAAGAATGGCGGCACAAAATAGGCCATGACGGTTTTCCCTGTGAAACGCGGACTTCTCCATTCTGCAGCACCTGCATCCGATTCGATATCCGCCAAATTGCGGTGTTTCGCAGCCCTTCTACGCAAACTTCAAGAATTGTTTAAATCTTCGTGAGGACTTTGCGACCGCCCCGGCCGTACTCTGCAGCATCATTCACTCATTCCGGAGAAAAACCATGGCAACGCGCCGTCAATTTCTTGGTATCGCTGCGGGCCTGGGCCTGCTGTCCGCGGGACTAGTCACGCGCGCCGGAACACGGCAGGCATTCGCCGTCAATCTGAGCAATGCCGAATGGCATAAGCGGCTTACACCCGCTCAATACCATATTCTTCGCGAGGCAGGCACGGAGCGGCCCTACAGTAGCCCGCTCAACAACGAGCATCGGCGCGGCCAATTTGACTGCGCAGGCTGCGGCTTGCCTCTGTTCTCTTCGGAAACGAAATTCGAAAGCCATACCGGATGGCCGAGCTTCTGGCAGCCTCTGCCGGATGCGGTCGAGGTAAGCGCGGATGCCTCGCTGGGCATGCTGCGTACCGAAGTGCATTGCAGCCGATGCGGGGGCCATCTGGGCCATGTATTCGAAGACGGACCAAAACCGACCGGCCTGCGCTACTGCATGAATGGCTTGTCCCTGACATTCACGCCAAAGCCGGCCTGAAGACAACTGCGCTCCAGGAGACTGCCTTGTTACTGATTATCCTTGCCTATCTGGGCGGCGCGCTTACGATTCTAAGCCCTTGCATCCTTCCAGTGCTGCCCTTCGTTTTCTCCACCGCAGGACTATCGTTCAGACGCGGAGCGCTACCGCTGCTTGCGGGCATGGTGCTCATGTTTTCCCTGGTCGCCACCTTGGCGGTCGTGGGCGGCGGTTGGGTGGTTGCGGCAAACCAATATGGCCGATGGCTGGCCATGGCGCTGATTGCTGTTTTTGCGCTCGCACTGCTGCTGCCCCGCTTTGCGGATCGCATGGCAAGGCCTTTTGTAAGCGCAGGAAACCGACTCACGCAAGTGGCCCAAAAGGATGGCGAGCGCAGCGGACGCATGTCCTTCCTGCTTGGCATCGCCACCGGCCTGCTTTGGGCGCCATGCGCGGGGCCAATACTGGGCCTGGTGCTGACCGGCGCGGCGCTCAATGGTCCCAGCTTGAAGACAACGGTACTCCTGCTGGCATACGCGGCTGGTGCGGCGACATCGCTGGCGCTTGCTTTATTGGTGGGTGGCAAGGTCTTCACCGCCATGAAACGATCCCTGGGCACGGGCGAATGGCTGCGCCGGGGACTCGGCGGTCTGATGCTGGCAGGCGTAGCGGCAATCGCACTGGGTCTGGATACCGGATTGCTGGCGCAGGTGTCGGTGGCATCCACAGGCAAGTTGGAGCAATCGCTGGTGGACAGCCTGGGGCATCCTGCCGCAATGCGGCGCGCAAGCTCCAGTTCGGCAACGAACGAAGGCAGCGCGGACATCGCTGCGGCACCGGATGCGATGATGCGCATGTCGAACCAGCAGAGCGCCATGACCATGACACCGCAATCAGGCGCGATGGCCATGGCGGCGACCCACGACACCACCGTTTTGCACCTGCCTGTGGAAGGCAGCCTGCCTTCGCTGGACGGCGCACTGCAATGGCTGAACAGCCCTCCCCTGTCCGTATCGTCGCTACGCGGCAAGGTGGTGCTCATCGATTTCTGGACCTACTCATGCATCAATTGCCTGCGCACACTGCCGTACATCAAGGCGTGGAATGAGAAATACAGCAAGCAGGGGCTGGTGATCATTGGCGTGCATGCACCGGAATTTGCCTTCGAGCGCGATGTGGACAATGTTAAAAGCGCGATGAAACGCCTGGGCATCACCTATCCTGTGGCTATCGACAATAACTATGCCATCTGGCGGGCATTCAACAACCAGTATTGGCCGGCGCACTATTTTATCGATGCGCAAGGCCGCGTGCGCTATCATCACTTCGGCGAAGGCAATTACGAAAAATCCGAGCAAGTGATCCAGCAATTGCTGCGCGAGGCCGGTGCCTCTGTCGACAGCGCCATGGCGCAAGTCCACGGCTCGGGTGTGGAAGCGGCAGGCAACCTGCCTCAGGTGGGCTCCCCCGAAACCTACCTCGGCTATGCGCGGGCGCAACAGTTCGCTTCGGGACCGGTGTCGCGCGACCAGTCTGCCGACTATCGCATTCCCAAGCAGTTGAGCCTGAATCAATGGGGGCTGGCCGGCGCCTGGACAATAGGCGCCGAGCGGGCCACGCTTGACGCGGCGAATGGACGCATATCGTTCCGATTTCGTGCCCGCGACCTTCATCTTGTTCTGGGGCCTGGCCCTGGCGGCAAGCCCATACCATTCACAGTCACGGTAGACGGCGAGGCACCAGGGGACGCGCACGGCGTCGACCTTGCGCCAGATGGTTCAGGCACCGTCACCGATCAACGGCTGTATCAGTTGGTTCGCATGCCAGGTGATGCCGCTGAACATCTCTTTAGCATCGAGTTTTCCGCCCCCGGCGTATCCGCCTATGCCTTCACATTCGGCTGATAACCCGCGTCAGCCGAAACCGGATGGAGAATATATTAAAAGAGGGGCCTTCAGGCTGCGCAGATCAGGCTTGCGCCCCTTTCTTGGCCATGGGCAGGTAGAAGCGGAAAATGGTTTGGCCGCGCTGCTCCACCAGGCTTATTTTTTCGCCCTGCAGCATCAGCAGGCGCTGCACCACAATCAGACCAAGCCCGCCGCTGCCGCCCCCCGATTTCTGCGGCGCATATTCGAACAGCGTGTTGCGTACCGCCTCCGGCAACGGCGGGCCATCATCCATGACATCGACCTCGACGCGGGTGTTGTCCACAGCCCTCAGGCGCAGCTGGATGCGCGTGCCGGAAGGATTGTGACGTATCGCATTGTCCAGCAAGTTGGTCAGTACGCGTTCCACCATCGCCAGGTCGGCGCGGACCGGAGGCAGCGGCGTCATATCCACACTCATCGCCTGCCCGCGCGCCTGCGCGGCAAGCGCGTATTTCTGCGTGACATCCTGTGCCAGTTCCGCCAGCGAGAATATTTCCAGTTCGGGCCGCACCAGCCCGGACTCCAGCCTGGCCAGCTCGAAGAGCTCCTGGGCCAGGTGGCCCACCTTGGCGCTCTGAGCAATGGCAATATCCAGGTAGCGGTGCCGTTCCTGCGTGCCCAGCATGTGGTCTTTGATCCTAAGCGTCTCCAGATATCCATGCAGCGACGTCAGCGGCGTGCGCAGGTCGTGCGATATGCTGGCCATGAGATCCCGCCGCTGCTGATCCTGGCGTGCGAGCGCCTGCCACTGCTCGGCAATGCGCCGGCCCATCTGCGCAAAGGCCTCACGCAGTATGGATATTTCGTCCGCAGGTGGGTGATCCGCGTCCGTGTCCGCCAGCGCGGCGGCTTTTTCCCCATTGGCATCGAACTGGCGCACTGCCTGCGTCAGGGCCCGCAAGGGTCGCGTTATCAAGCGAAAGGCAAGCAAGCCCATGACCAGCGCCAGCAGGCCCACCAGTCCCAGTGTCAACAGCGAAGGGGCCAGCACACCATCCATCACACGACTCTCAACCGCTGTATCATGCGTTTCGCCCTGCAGCACAACGTAGACATACCCCGCATTGCGCCCATCAACCCGCACCGGCGCAACGCTGAATACCTTGCGTGCAGCCGTGCTGCGGGGATCGTCGCCCAGAATGGGCAAACGTGCACCGGACAAGAACCGCCTTATCGGCTCGAGATCAATCTGACGGCGTTTGAGATGCCCGGACGGGGCCGCATCGCCCACTATTCTTCCTTGATTATCCAGAAGATAAAGCTCCACCGAAGGGTTGACTGCCATGAGCTGGCTAAACAGCGTACGAACGGCGTCGGGCCGCCATCCGCTCGCATCCATCAGTTGCGCCCTGCCTGCAATGTGATCCGCCAGACCGAAAGAAACACGCTGCACCACCACTTGCTCGTGGCGCATGCTGGCGCGGATCTGCAGCCAAGCCGATACGGCACTGCAGGCAAGCAACAGCGCCACAAAAACAAGCGACAGCCGCTGGGTAAGCGTGAGGCGCATCACGAGCTTCCAGTCTCCGGACGCGCGAACTTATAGCCGCGCCCCCACACCGTCACGATGTGGCGTGGCGACGAGGGATCCAGCTCCAGCTTGGAGCGCAAGCGGTTTATATGTGTATTGACGGTGTGCTCGTAGCCCTCATGCCTATAGCCCCACACATCATTGAGCAGTTCCAGGCGAGAGAACACGCGTTCGGGATGACGGGCAAAGAAATACAGCAGATCGAACTCCCTTGGCGTGAGCTCGATGTGCCGTCCCGACAGCGTGACAGTGCGCGATACAGGATCGAGTGTCAGGTCGCCCAGCGTCAGTTCGCCAGCCTGGGCTCTGGAATCCTTCAACAGCGCCTCGGTGCGGCGCAGCAACGCCCGTATGCGAGCCACCAGTTCCAGCACGGAGAAAGGTTTGGCCAGGTAATCATCGGCACCCAACTCAAGACCGAGTATGCGATGGACTTCACTTGACCGCGCACTGGTGATGATGATGGGTATATAACGCCCCAGCATCCGAGCCCGCTTGCAGAGTTCCAGACCATCCACGCCAGGCAGCATGAGATCCAGAACCAGCGCGTCCCAGGAGCCTTGATCGAGCAGCCGCAGTCCTTCATCGCCATCGGCCGCATGCGTCACCGTATAGCCCTCATCGCGCAGATGCAGTTGCAGCAGTTCTGCAATATGCACGTCATCCTCCACGATCAGGATATGTTTACCTGTACCCATGCCCCTTCCCGGAAACGCAAGTTGATATTCTGACTGATTATCGCCCATGCAGTTATCACAATTAATTTAAGTTTGCGTGAGGACTTCGACAAGGCATGCACGCCACAATATTTCCAATCGCCGCCGACGGCCTACTCGGGGCGCTAACAATGCGAGGAGTTCACCATGGCACAGAATGGAAAGAATACGTTGGCTGGCGCACAGGCAAGGCATGCTGTCGCCTGGGTGGCCGGGATGGCCCTGCTTGCGGGGGCGGCCGTGTTTTTTGTCGATCATCCCGCAGCGGCGGGAGAGAAGGCAGTCAAGATTCCGGCGCCTGCCATCGACGAGCAATCCGCGGGGGCCCATACGGAAACAGCCGTATTTGCGGGAGGCTGCTTCTGGGGCGTTCAGGGTGTGTTTCAGCACGTCAAAGGCGTAACCCAAGCTGTGTCGGGATATGCGGGCGGCAACGCATCCAACGCAAATTACGAAACCGTCAGCACAGGCATCACCGGGCACGCCGAGTCCGTCAAGGTCACGTACGACCCTTCAGTCGTCAGTTATGGGAAGCTGTTGCAGGTTTATTTTTCCGTCGCCCATGACCCCACCCAGCGCAATCGTCAAGGGCCTGACGTCGGCAGTCAGTATCGGTCAACGGTTTTCGCCGCCAGCGATGTGCAGGAAAAAGTGGCCGCCGCGTATATCAAACAGTTGAACGACGCCGATGCGTACGGCCGCCCATTGGCCACCACCATCGAATCGCTCAAGGCCTTCTACCCGGCTGAAAGCTATCATCAGGATTATCTGACACATCATCCTGACAGTCTGTATATTGCCGTCAACGATCTGCCCAAGGTCGAGAGCCTTGAGCGCATGTTTCCCGCCCTTTATCGTGAAAAGCCCGTTCTTGTCGGGGGCTAAACCGCCTTCGGGATATGGTCCAACCCTATCCCTGCCGAATTCCGGCGGGCACGGATCAAGAGCGACAGCAGGGCACGAACAGCGTGTAGGATGGGCTCAGGCAGCGGGCGCATCCATGCGCTGTTAGGGCTAGACGCCCGTTTCCTCGTCGCCGTCAATCTCTTCGTCGCTGAACATTTCACGCAGCGAGCGCGGACGGTCTTCGTGCGGACGAAAGTGCTTCATGTCGGACTGGCCATCATCGGGCGCAGGCCGCTCTGGCGACAGATAAAAGGCTGTCACACGCCGCTGATTCATCTGGCGGGCATGCAGGCTCAAAGGTTTCATGGCGTGACGTATCCAGAATAACGACCAGATGTCAGCCTAACACATCGCGCTTCACGCGACGACTCTAGGTATTTATCCCTAAATTCTCGTGCCCTCCTTGCCCGACCTTGGGTTCCGGCCTAATATTGGTCCAACCACTGGACCGAAATTGGCCCAGCCACCAGACTGATTACCGGGGCAAAACAGATCGTGAGCCGCTTCGAACCCGTCAATACGACACGTCTCTATCGGATGATCTCGCGCCAGATCGCCGACAGGATACGTGCGGGCGATTTTCCCGAAGGCTCACGGCTGCCTTCCGAGAGGGAGCTTGCGGGCAGCATGCATGTCAGCCGCACCTCCGTGCGCGAGGCGCTGATCGCGCTGGAAATCGAGGGTTTGGTTGAAGTACGCGTGGGTTCAGGCGTCTATGTGCTGCGTCAGGACCGGCGCGAGAGCGCCGGCGGCAATGCCGCGCGCGGCAAGGCGGCCGCCCGCGTGTCTGGCCGTGATGATCCCGACCGCCAGGAGTTGCGCGAGTATGATCGGACAGCGCCACCAGCGGCCGACATGACACCCTTCGAACTGGTGCATGTACACCTGCTGCTCGAGCCCGAAAGCGCCGCGCTGGCTGCGCGCCATGCCAGCGACGAACAAGTGCAGGCCATCATGCAGGCGGCACGCGGCCTGGAGGATGCCGACTCTCCCGCCGCGCACAATATTCTTTTTCACCTGGCCATCGCCGACGCAAGCGGTAATGCCGCCCTAGCGTCCACGATAAGGGATGTATGGCGGCTGCGCGACGAGAGCGCACTTTACAGCCGGCTGGAGAATCACTTCGTGCCCAGAAAAATCTGGCATATCGCGGAAAACGAACACATGGATATTGCACAGGCCATAGCCCGGCACGATGTCGTGCTGGCGAGGCGGGCCATGCGGGTCCATTTTATGGAAATACGGCAACGGTTGCGGGAAGATTTTCGCAGTCAATTGTTCGTGAAGTAGGCAACCGCCATGCCGCCACGAGGCGGTATGTGCGGACAGGCTGCGTGTACCGCAGGCGCGTTTCGGTCGGACAGCATGCCGGCCAGGGCGAAAAATAGAACACGCGCGCGCTGGAAGCGATGTGGCGCCAAATAGACTGGAGACTTTCATGCGGGCATATTTTGCGCCTGAGCAACTGAAGCACGATCCCAAGCAGTTCATGTGGGAGGGCCGCATCGTCGACCCCAAGGATGTCAAAGAGCGCACAGACGCGCTGCTACGGGCGCTGGCGGCGCTGAACATCCCCGTTTATGCGCCGGACGACTTCGACCTGAGCCCTTTGCAGGCCGTGCATGCGCAAGGCTATCTGGATTTCCTGCAGCATGCATACGAACATTGGCAGACACTCCGCAATCCCGGTATTGAAGTCCTGCCCAGCCATTCTCCATACTACAACGGGCGTATCGAGCAGCTGTCCCGGCCCGAGTGTCCATCGACATCGCCGGTTGCACGGGCTGGCTATTATCTCGGCGATCTCAGTTCACCGATGGGTCCCCACACGTGGGAATCATCGCTGCGTTCGGCGCACAGCGCAGTCGCCGCCGCGCGCGCTGTGCTGGCCGGCGATCAGGCCGCCTATGCGCTGTGCCGCCCATCTGGCCATCATGTGCGCCACGATTGCGCCGCGGGATTCTGCTATCTCAACAATGGCGCCATTGCCGTCCAGCAACTGCGCGAACGCTTCAGCCGGGTGGCCGTGCTCGATATCGATGTGCATCATGGAGACGGCACACAACAGATTTTTTATGGCCGCAGCGATGTATTGACGGTCTCGCTGCATGCGGACCCCATCGACTACTACCCGTTCTTCACCGGATATACCCATGAAACCGGATATGGCGAAGGCGAGGGATACAACCTCAACCTGCCGATGCCGCGTGGCAGCACAGATGATGCGTGGCTGCAGCAGTTTCAGATTGCGTGCGAGCGCATCGCGGACTTCAGACCGCAGGCCCTGATGATCGCACTGGGGTTCGACGCGCATGTGGACGATCCGCTTGGCGTATTGAGCCTGAGCGACGACTGCTTCAGGAAAGTAGGCGCGTCCATCGCCGCATTGGGCCTACCCACTGTGCTTGTGCAGGAAGGCGGATATGCCGTCGATGTGATCGGAGCAAGCCTGCAGGCATTCCTGGAGGGTTTTCTCGGCCGCAAAGCCGCACCCTTTGCCGCCATCCCCTAACGGGGCTTTGGGGCAGGCATGCCCCCGAACCATCATGACAAAGAGGAGCAATTCATGTCCCCCGCCGTCCGGAATACCTGCAAACCCTGGCTATTGCTGAGTCCGACGCTGGGCGCCTATCTCTTTCTTCTGGTGATCCCCACTGCGTTCGTGCTGGTGTATTCGCTGTGGCTCGGCAGCGCCACGGGCATGGCCACCCGGGACTGGACACTGCAAAACTGGAACAGCCTGTTGGGGGATCCCTTTTATTGGGCGATACTCTGGCAGACTTTGCGCATTGCATTACAGGCCACCATCGTGTGCGCATTGCTGGGCTACCCGGTGGCCTACTTTTTGGTGCGCAGCCGGATTCGCAACAAGTCGCTGCTCATCCTGATGCTGCTGCTTCCGTTCTGGATCAGCTATATCATCCGCACGCTGTCATGGATCAATATCCTGGGCGCCCAGGGCGTGCTGAACAGCGTGTTGATGGGCCTGGGCGTTATCGATGCGCCCTTGCAGATGCTCTACAACGAGGCTGCCGTCATTCTGGGACTGGTGCACTACCTCCTGCCCTTCATGATACTGAACATCTATGTGGTGCTTGAAGGTGTGGACCGCAATGTGGAGGATTCAGCCGCCTCGCTGGGCGCGCGCCCATGGCGGGTGTTTGTCGAAGTCACACTACCTCTGTCGCTGCCCGGCCTGGCTGCTGGCGCCCTGTTGTGCTTTGTGCTGGGCGCCGGAACCTATGTTACGCCCATGATACTTGGCGGCCCACAGAACGCGATGTTCGCCCAGCTTATCTACGACACCATCATCGTCCAACTGGATTGGCCCATGGGAGCGGCGCTCTCCATTCTGCTTCTCGTCCTGCTTACCGCCATCGTGGCCATCTACAACCGCTACGTCGGACTCGGACAGGTCTATAAATCGCTGGCTGCCTGATCACGCCC
This sequence comes from Allopusillimonas soli, assembly GCF_004153445.1. Lineage (GTDB taxonomy): Bacteria > Pseudomonadota > Gammaproteobacteria > Burkholderiales > Burkholderiaceae_B > Allopusillimonas > Allopusillimonas soli. Next base: position 58,004 of record NZ_SDQC01000009.1, on the reverse strand, counting down.
GCAGCCGCACAGGAGTATACGCATGCAAACGACGATGAGCTGGCGCATGATACGCTGGACCACCATGGCAGTGTATCTGTTCATGTTCCTGCCGATCGGCGCCGTCATTCTGCTGTCATTCAGCCCAGAACAGTTCGGCGGTTTGCCGACACACACTTTCAGCCTGCGCTGGTACGACGCGCTGCGGGACAACCAGGCAATACGGGCAGCGGCGCACACGTCACTGGTGCTCGGTGCCCAGGCGGCAATTATTGCATCCGTGCTGGGGGTGCTCGCCAGCATGGCGATGATGCGCTTCAACTTTCGGGGCAAGCAATTCATCAACGCCATCCTTGTCATGCCCATTCTGATTCCCGAGGTCGTACTGGGTGTCGCCCTGCTGCTTTTCCTTCGCTGGGCCTCGGTGCAGCGTTCATATGCCCTGCTGCTCATGGGCCATGTGCTCATCACTCTCCCTTTCGTGATCCTGGTCGTGCAGGCACGCCTGGCCGGCCTGCGGCACGACTATGAAGAGGCTGCGCGCAGCCTTGGCGCCAACGCCATCCAGACATTCTTCACCGTAACCCTGCCGCTCATCATGCCTGCGGTGCTGGCCGGCATGGTGTTCGCCTTCACGATTTCCTTCGATGACATCACTGCCACCCTGTTCTGGAAATCGGCGGGAGTGGAAACCGTCCCGACGCAGATTTTCGCCATGCTGCGCAACTCCATCAGTCCCCAGATCAATGCCTTGGGCACCTTGATGATTGTGCTGACCGTGGGTCTGCCTATTTGCGCCGGACTGCTGGCGCGCTGCTTCAAGCGCGGGCGTGCCTGAAGCGCCCGCCTGCACACTTCCGGCCGCAACCTGGCCGGCACCTTCAACAACAAAGGAGACAGACATGCAAGACGAACGCTACTACGAATGGCTGGACATGTATCAGCGCAATCGCCTTTCGCGCCGGCACTTCATGGGCCTGCTTGCCGCCAGCGGCGTCGCGCTGGGGTTGGCCGGCCGTCCCCTGAAGGCGCTGGCCGCCGAAGCCACGCAGGTACGTTTCGATGGTTGGGGCGGAAGCGTGTCGGAAGCCCTGCGCAAATCTGCCTTTGATCCCTACACCAAAGCCACGGGTGTCAAAGTGGTGGATGGCACCTTTGCCGGCGTCGATGAATTCTTCACCCGGGTGCGCACCAGCCAGCCCGGCTCCTTCAACATCTTTCACTCAAGCGGGGTATTCGATTACGTCCGCTACGTCGATGCCAAGCTGGATGTCAAGCTGGACGAGAGCCAGATTCCAAATCTGAAAAACGTGCTGCCTCGCCTGATGGAACCATTCCGCAAACTGTCCGACGGCGGCCTGTCGGCAGTTCCGTACGACTACGGCACGACGGGCATCGCATACAACCGGGATGTCATCAGCGACGATGAGATCAAGGAAAAAGGCGCGAGCATACTCGTGGATGAAAAGTACAAGGGCAAGCTGGGCGGCATCAACGACTGGCGCACGCAATGCTGGTACGGTGCCGTCATCAGCGGGCAGGATCCCAATAATGTGGAGGATCTGGACGCCATGTGGGAGGTGCTGCGCAAACATCGCTCGCTGCTGCGCAAGTACTGGACATCGGGCGCCGACTTGATGAAACTGATGTCCAGCGGGGAGATTGTCGCCACCCAAGGCTGGTCGGGCCGCATCGCCACCTTGCAGAAGGAGGGACATCCCATTGGCTACCACGAGCCCAAGGACACGTTTGCCTGGCAAGAAGCCATGTTTGTGCTGCGCGGCAGTCCCATGAAGGAAACGCAGGAGCTGCTCAATTTCATGCTGGACCCCAAGGTCGCCATTGCCGTGGCCGAGGCGCAGGGCTATCCTCCCTCGCTCGATCCCACCAAGGTCGAATTGCCCGACAGTGTGACGTCCCTGCCGGCCTACGACCCGTCCGGCAAGCTGGAAGGACGCACCTTTGCGGATCCCCGCTACTGGAATGGCGTGCAGCCCAAGTGGAGCAAGATGTTTTCACGCATCGAGCGAGGTTTCTGACATGACGGACTTCTCGGTCGAACTGCGCGGCATCCAGAAGCGATATGGAACCGTCACAGCCGTGGAATCCATGGACCTGTCTGTGCGCGAAAGCGAGTTCCTGTCTTTTCTGGGGCCATCGGGATGCGGCAAGACAACAACGCTGCGGATGATTGCGGGCCTGGAGCACCCAAGCGCCGGAGACATCTATATACGCGGCAAGCGCATGAACGATGTGCCCATACACAAGCGCAATATCGGTATTGTGTTCCAGAACTATGCACTCTTCCCGCACCGCACGGTCCATGCCAACATCGCCTTCGGGCTGCGCTACCGTCGCTGCAGCCGCAGCGACATCGACAAGCGCGTGGCCGATGTGCTGAGCCTTGTTCAACTGGACGGCATGGCAAAGCGCTATCCCGCTGAACTCTCCGGAGGACAGCAACAGCGGGTGGCGCTGGCCAGGGCCATCGTCATACGTCCGGACCTGCTCCTGCTGGACGAACCCCTGTCCGCCCTCGACGCAAACCTGCGCGAGGATATGCGCGTGGAACTCAAGCAGATACAGCGTGAAACCGGCATTACCACGCTCTTCATCACCCACGATCAGTCCGAGGCGCTGGCCATGTCCGATCGTGTCGCGGTCATGAGCCGTGGTCGAGTCGAACAGTTGGACAAGCCCCAGATCATCTACAACCAACCCAGCACACAATTCTGTGCCAGTTTCCTGGGCAACGCCAATCTTCTGGAGGGACGCATCCAAGGTGGGGAGCCCGGCGCCTGGGAAGTGCTGAGCCATGGCCACACCTGGCTCAGCGCCTCGACGGCTGCCTGGCAACGCAACGCGGCGGTCACGCTGGTGATGCGGGCCGAGCACTTCCAGGCGTCGGACAACAGGCAAGCCCCCAACACCGTTGGCGTCACCGTCAGGAATGTCGATTATCTGGGCGTATCCGCGCACTACATTGCGCAGACCGACGAGGGCCTGACCCTGGAGCTGTTCGGCAGCGTAGGCCGCGCGCCCCTGGAAACCGGAAGCCGCCTGGATGTGTGCATAGATGCCGGTCAGGTAGTGCTTCTGCCGGCAAAAAACCCCTGAGGCGCGGCACCCGGCCTGGTTATGCGGCACAGCTATAAGGACTTATCGAATATGTAGTTCCTGCGCTGGCGACATGCGCCTACACTCGGCATTCGCCTGGAGGATCCCGCATGTCGCCAACGCTGACCGATTTATTTGTAACCGCTGCCGGAGAAACGCTGCTGGCGGTCGCGATATCGCTTGCCGTCGGTGCACTGCTGGGTATCCCCCTGGGCGTCCTGCTACGCCGAGCGGCACAAGCGCACTCGAGCTCGCCCAGCCGCCTTGGCATGCTGGCCGCATATGCCGCGCATGGCGTCCGGGCGACGCCCTCTTTCATCATATTGATCGTGGCAATCGCGCTCACCCACCTCGCCGTCGGCGCCGCCCACGGGACTGCGGCGCTGACATTGCCGCTGAGCCTGCTCGCCATACCTTTTGTGGCACGGCAAACCGAGACCGCACTCAATCAGGCAGCGGCGCCCGCTTCGGAAGATCCTGCCGCACTGTCGACACGCGTCGCGTTCAGCGCAGCCCTGCCAGGCATTATCGCCGGCTTGGGCGTGACACTCGCTGGTCTCGTTGGCTATTCGGCGCTGGCAGGCGCATTGGGGGCCGGCGGCCTCGGCGATTTCGCCATGCGTCATGGCTACCAGGCGTTCCGGCCAGGGCTGCTTCTGCTGGTTGCGCTTGCTTTTGTGGTATTGGCCGAGTCGGCGCAGGCTTGCGGCCATCTGCTGGCGCAGCGGCTGAATAACCTGCAAACAGCACCCGCAAGACGGCTTCTAGCCGTTCGGCGGCCTCGCTAATCTCCGTCTCCTGCCAGCCGGTCGGGGCGCGCTCCTCTATACTGGACTTTCCGTAGCAAAAGGAAGCCCAGCATGGACAAGTCCGTCATCGAAGCCATGGCCAAATGGCCCAACGTACCGCATGTATATGGCTGGCTGTCCCTGAACGAGCGCGGGCAATGGCGCCTGCATCCGGCCGGCGACGCCCTGCGCGGCGATCTGGCGAGCCCCGGCGAAGCCATTGGCAGCGCACCCATTCTCGCCTTCATTGGACGTAACTACGTTTGCGACGAATCCGGACAATGGTTCTTTCAGAATGGCCCCCAGCGCGTCTACGTGCGACTGGATGCCGCACCTTTTATTCTGCGCACGGAACCTGGCGGCCAGGGGCAGGCGGCCTTGCTTACCCATACAGGACTGCCCGCCGTGCCAGTGCGCGACTGGCTGCTCGCCGATGACGGCAGGCTGTATGCCTGGACGCCGGCAGGTCCTGGCCTCATGCAAGGCCACGATATCGAAGCGGTGCTTGGGGCGCTGCGCACCCTCGATGACACGCCCGTACTGGACGCGCTGGATCCCAGTTCACTGCCGGCCGACCCATTGCCGCTGGCCGCTTCGCATCTTGCAGGCAGCGCCGGCGTCAACGACACGGACGCACCAGCCCGCGACGGCGCCCTGCTACATTTCTGCGCGGCTGGCGAAGTGGAGAAGCGACTGGGCTTCATCCGCCATCCCCGGCCCTCTGCTGCCAGGGCTGACATTGATTCCGGGCATTGAGTAGAATGCCTCACATGACTTCGCACGCTCCCAATTTTTATTTCCCCGCTCCGCGCACACAGCGATTCTGCAGTCAATGCGGCACGCCCCTTATCCGGCGCATTCCACCCGACGACAATCGCGAGCGTGACCTGTGCGAGCATTGCGGCGCAGTGCATTACCAGAATCCTCGTAATGTCGTTGGCGTGCTGCCGGTATGGCAAGGCAAAATTCTCTTGTGCAAGCGTGCGATCGAACCGCGTGCCGACAAATGGACGCTACCGGCGGGTTTCATGGAGCTGGGCGAAACCACCGACCAGGGCGCCCTGCGTGAAAATCAGGAAGAGTCGGGCGCGCAGATCGAACTGGAGCAGTTGTACACCATCATTGACGTGCCCCATGCCGAGCAGGTGCACTTTTTCTTCCTGGCGCGCGTTCTGAACGAACAACTTGCCCCGGGCCCTGAAAGCCTGGAAGCCGGCTTTTTCGGTATCGATGAAATTCCCTGGGACGAACTGGCCTTCCGCACCATAATCTCGACGCTGGAGCATTACGTATCGGACCTGGCCACCGGCGTATTCCCAGTGCGCCACTACACCATACCGGGCCCCGCCCCCCGCTAACGAGGCCGTTGTGGGCAGCCTGACCTGGCTCGATGATGCCACACCCTTTCCCCATCCAGACCAGGCATTGCCTGAGGGCCTGCTGGCGGCGGGCGCCGATCTGTCGCTTGCGCGTCTGGAGCAGGCATATCGGCACGGCATTTTTCCCTGGTTTAACGAGGGCGATCCCATTTTGTGGTGGAGTCCCGATCCACGAATGGTGCTGCCTTGTGCAGACCTGCGCATTTCGCACAGCCTGAACAAACTGCTGCACCGTGTGGCGCGCGAAGAACGGCGCGCCGACGCCCGGGTGCGCATCACCACCGACCTGGCCACAGCCGAGGTGCTCGATGCCTGCGCAGCGCCGCGGCGCACCCAGCATGCCACGTGGATATCGCCGCTCATCAAGCAGGCCTACATGGCCTGGCATCGCGCCGGCGCCGTGCACAGTGTCGAGACATGGCTCGACGGCGACCTTGCTGGCGGCCTTTACGGTGTCTGCCTTGGCCGCTTTTTCTTCGGAGAGTCCATGTTCAGCCGGGCCAGCGATACAAGCAAGATCGCGCTGGCCTACCTCGTCCGTTTCCTTGAATCCAGGGGCGTGCGGCACATTGACTGCCAACAACAGACAGATCATCTCGCCAGCCTGGGCGCCCGGCCGATGCCGCGAGACGCTTTTCTGTCGCTGCTGCGGCCTGCGGTGGCACAAACGGCGCCCGTCTGGCAACCCGGGCAACTGCTGCATACCGGGCAGTGCCTCCCCCTTCCAGCGCCCTGCCCCTAGCCCGCCGACCGGGGCCGCTTGCGTGCGCCGCCACATTACGCTCATAATGGTTCGAACCTTCTTGCAATACCGCATGCCGTCATGAGCCACCTCACCGAACCTGGCTTCCATACACTTCAGTTCTACGCCACTGCCTTGTATCCGTGCAGCTACCTGACCGGCGCACAGGCTCGTTCCCAGGTCGCGGCCCCTACGCATCTTATAGACAGCCGCACATACTCCGGGCTGGTGGAACAAGGCTTTCGCCGCAGCGGCCTCTTTACCTACCGGCCCCATTGCGATGCTTGTCAAGCCTGTCTGCCCATACGCATCGACGTGCGCCACTTCCAACCCAGCCGAACCCAGCGGCGTATGTGGCGTCGGCATAGCTTGCTGCAGGCACGGGAGCTGCCGCTGCTCTGGAAAGCCGAACACTATGCCCTGTATCGTGCCTACCAGCTCGGTCGACACGCCGGTGCCGGCATGGATGAAGACAGCCATGCTCAATACACCCAATTCCTGCTCACGAGCAGGGTCGACTCTCATCTGGTCGAGTTCCGCCTGCCTACTGGCGAATTGCAGATGGTGTCCATGATCGACACGCTCGAAAGCGGGCTGTCGTCGGTTTACACTTTCTTCGACCCCAACGCCGCTGGCAGCCTCGGCACCTATGGCATTCTTTGGCAGATCGACCGCTGCCGCTCAAAAGGGCTTCCTTGGCTCTACCTGGGCTACTGGATAGAACAGAGCCGTAAAATGGCGTATAAGTCGCAATACAGACCCGCCCAAATATTCAAAAATGGAAACTGGATAGACCTGGCCACCGGGTAGTCCACGCTTAGCATGTCCTTTCTATTCGATACTTACGGCCTGGCACGCCCGGCCCTGTTCTCCCTTGATGCCGAAAAGGCCCACGAACTCACGCTTTCCTCCCTGAAGAGAGCCCATGACTGCAGCCTGACGCGGCGGTTGCTGACCGCACAGCCCACGCTGCCATGCACATTGATGGGCATGGCACTGCGCAATCCGGTTGGCCTGGCCGCCGGATTGGACAAGAATGGAGCCTATATCGATGCACTGGGCAACCTGGGCTTCGGCTTCATCGAGGTGGGTACCGTCACGCCACGCCCACAGCCAGGCAATCCAAAGCCGCGCATGTTCCGGCTGCCGCGCGAACAGGCGCTCATCAACCGGCTCGGTTTCAACAACCAGGGCCTGGCCGCCTTCATCGGCAATGTTCGTCGCAGCCAGTGGCGCAGGCAAGGGGGCATACTCGGGCTCAATATAGGCAAGAACGCGGCCACGCCCATGGAACGGGCGGTCGACGACTATCTGCAGGGCCTTGAAGGCGTCTATGCGCATGCCGACTACATCACCGTGAACATTTCCTCGCCCAATACCCGAAATCTTCGCTCCCTTCAGGGCGAAGACGAGCTCGCGGGCCTGCTGGGTCCGCTGCGCGAGAAACGCAAGGCGCTGGCGGACCAGCACGGGCGGCATGTGCCGATGGTGGTGAAAATCGCCCCCGACTTGGAGGCCGATCAGATCGACGCCATTGCCGATGTGCTGCATCGCTTCGACGTGGATGGCGTCATTGCCACCAACACCACGCTCTCGCGCGCCGCCGTGCAAGGACTGCCCCACGCGGACGAATCGGGCGGCCTGTCGGGGCCACCCGTGCATGCACTGTCCTTGGCCGTGATACGCCGCCTGCGCAGCCGGCTCGGGCCAGACTACCCTATTATTGGCGTCGGCGGCATCGCTTCGGGCCGGCAGGCAATGGAAAAAATGCAGGCTGGCGCAAACGCGGTGCAACTGTACACCGGCCTGATTTATCGGGGGCCCGCACTGATCGCAGAATGCGTCGGCGCGCTGAAAACGCGCGACCAATCGGTGCGCTGAAAGAAAAAACCCCGGCGCCGCAAGCGGCGCCGGGGCGAAAACGCTGCGGACAGTGCCCGCAGGTCTCGATGCGATGTTTAGTTGGCGGCGCGGCGGCTGCGCGAGGCAGGCTTGGCGGTCGCTTCGCTGGCTTGGGCAGCAGCCTTGAGCGTGGCGTTGGTGGCGGCAGTCAGGTTGGACTCGGCCACATCTGCTGCCTGGCGGGCTGCCTTGGCAACAGACTCATAGGCGTTGTTGGCGCTGGCCAGCGACGACTTGATCAGCGCGATGGCGCCTTCGGATCCGGTGGGTGCGCTCTTGGCGAACTGGTCCAGGGTGTCCGACACGTGTTGCTGGCCTTGGGCGATTTGCGCTTCGACCAGCTTGGTAAGGTCAACCTGCACACCGGAAACGATGTCGTATACGTGTTTGCTGTAGGCCAGCGCTTTTTCCGCGCTGGGTTGAGTCAGGGAAGACGACAGGGCCACCGCTTCCTGGGCGTCGGACACGGAAATGGCCTGCTGCGATTTCTCCGCCACTTCGTCCAGTGTGGCCTTGGCCACCTTCAGGTTGAGGTCCACCAGCTTTTCAAAGCCGCCAAAAATGGCGCCTTGAATGGCCAGCAGGTTGTTCAGAGAGGCCTTCTGGCCGGCGATGACTTGTTCGGGAATTGCGCTCATGGGGTTTAGCTCCTGGGCTGAATGTATGTTGCGTTGCACAATTCCTATTTTAGGCATTATTTATGTGGTGTCAAGCTATTTTGTTGCATCGCAACAAATATTTAATGCGCAGCAGGCGCCTCATAGCCCAGCGCCTCGGAAATCGTCGCCGCGGTCTGCAGCAAAAGCGGTATCCATTCGTCGCGCATGCGCTCCGCCGGCGCCGATAGCGACAGACCAGCCTGCAGCTTGCCGGTATCATCGTAGACACCCGCCGCAATGCACCGCACCCCGAGTTCAAGTTCCTCGTTGTCGCGCGAATAGCCGTGTCTGCGCACCAGCGCCAGGTCACGGTCCAGGGCGTCCGTGTCGGTAATGCTATTGCGCGTGGTGCCCGCCAACCCCGTTCGCATCGCGTAGGCGCGCACTTGCCGAGGATCGCTGACAGACAGGAACAACTTGCCGGTGGAGGTCAGGTGCAGCGGCGCCCGCCCGCCAATGGCCCGGACAACCTGCATGCCCGAGCGCTCGCTCCATGCCCGCTCGATATAGACGATTTCGTCGCCCTGCTGCAGGGACAGATTGACGGTTTGCCCCGTAGCCTTGTGCAGTGCGCGCATGTGCTCGATGGCCACCTCGCGCACATTGAGCCGCCCCTTGACCAGCGAACCTAGTTCCAGCAGACGCATGCCCAGCTGATACAACCCGCTGTCCACCCGCTCGACATAGCGGCCAACCACAAGATCGTTCAATATGCGATGGGTGGTGGAAGTGTGCAGGCCGGTCGCCGTGGCAAGGTCCTTGAGCGGTACAGGATCGGGCCTGGACGCGAGCACGTCCAGCAGCAGCATCGCACGCTCCAGGACTTGTATCGTGATATGCGTGTCATTGAGCGGCGACGCGCCGTTCAGTGTCTGATCGAGCAATGAAGGTCTGGCCATAATATTTGTCGCATTGCAGCATTTCCCATATTATGGAAAGTATCCTCGTTTTTGGCAAGCATTATTTCTGCGGCGGATTCAGCGTACCGCCTGCGCTCACCGCCGCTTCCCGCAAAAAGGCCAGAGCCTGCGCCGCGGCATCTGGCTCGCCCTTGACGCCCAAATCGATGTGTGAACGCCCGTCGGCGCTCATGCTGGGCAGGCTGAAAGCCTTGACGCCTGGCCAGCGGCGCTCCAACTCCTCCATGACGGGCGCTATGCGCGATTCGGGCAATCCAAACACAATGAACGAGTGTTCCGTGTAAGCCACCTGATGCTGTAGATGCCTGTAGCGCGTGTCCAGCGTCCAGGCCATCATGGGCCAGGCCATGACGGGAAACCCGGGCATGAAGGTATGATCCCGGATGAAAAATCCTGGAATCTTGTTGTATGGATTGGGGACGATTTCCGCCCCTTGCGGGAACATTCCCATCTGCAGGCGCTGCTGGTTCTCCGGCAGCGACATATCGCTGCTGCCCTGCCCCTTCTGCGCAAGATCGGCACATCGCTCGGCGATCAGCCGTTTCGCCTCGGGATGCAGGGCCAGCGGCACGCCAAGTGCTTCGGCCGCGGCCTGGCGGGTCTGGTCGTCGGGCGTCCCGCCTATTCCACCGCAGCAGAACACAACGTCGTTGCCGGAAAAACTGCGTTTCAAGGTATGCGCGATGGACGGCCGGTCGTCGGGAACAATCTCCGCCCCGCGCAGCCGCATCCCGCGCTGGGAGAGCAGCTCGATCAGCTTGCTGAAATGTTTGTCCTGGCGTCGCCCTGACAGGATTTCATCGCCGATGATGATAAGGCGTACATTGCGAAGAGCGGTGTCAGGCATGGCATGGAAACCCGGAAAATGGAAAATCAGACATCGATGGTGCCGTCCGCGCGCAGCCGGCGCAGGGCGTCCAGGCTGAAGTGGGCATAGACCAGCGCCGAAAAGACGGGCAGCACCAACCACGCTGGCGGCATTAAATTGACAAGCGCCATGATCAGGCCTATGGTCCAGAGCTGGCCGCGGTGCTGGCGCCAGACAATACGGCGCTCGCGCGAACTGGCGTGCTCCACAATGGCGTCCACGCTCAACATGCGGGTAAATGCAAATGCCCACCAGCACACAGGCAGCAGAATCGCCAATGGCGGAATCAGCCATAGCGGCATGGTGAGCAGCCAGCCGATGCCGAACAGCCCGCCCACCCAAACGGCATTCCAGCCGCTGACGGCGGTGGCGTACTGCCCTTGCCGCTTCAAGCCTGGATAGTCGTGCTTTTCCAGGTGCCGGAGCACGATGGGCATGACGAAGACGGCGGCAATGATCAGGCCCAATATGCCCGACAAAGGGAGCAGGATGCCGGCCGCCAGAATGGGAATCAGGTAGAGCTTGATCGAGAACAGGCCAATGGCGACCATCCAGGCATCGACATGGTTGATGATGTCCCAGTCCGCCGATTCCGCGCTGAGCCAGCCGGTAAGCGGAGCCCAGAACGCCCACAACAGCACGATGGCGCCCAGCAGGGCGATGAAAAACGGCAGGAAAAGCGCAGCGAGCATCTTGGGATGGCACTGCGTAATGGCCGCGCGCTTGAACGCCCGCATTACCGCGCTCATGCCCGTGGCATCGCGGGGCGGACGGCGTACAACAATATCGGATTCACTCATTGGCCGGTCTCGGGATGACATCAGGGTTATCATCATAGTCAAACCCGCCCGGGTTTGTCTTGCAACCCTTACGATTCATCATGCCCGTATTCGACCCGCAGCACAATGCCCAAGCCTTTGCCGCCCGCCTGGCCGATGCACCCGACACCGTGGTGATTGCCTGCTATTGCGCTGCCTGGTGCCGCAGTTGCACCGACTACCAGCCCGACTTCGAGGCACTGGCTGACAAATGGCCGCAATACACCTTTGCCTGGATAGATATTGAGGAAAATCCCGAATTTCTGGATGACGAGGACGTGGACAACTTTCCCACCTTGCTGATCCAGGATCACCGCGGCAATGTCTTCTTTGGCGCCCTGCTGCCTTACATCAGCCATCTGGAACAATTGCTGGCGCGCTACAACCCCGAAGGCCCGCGCATTGCTGGTGGGCCGGGGCCGCTGGCGGGCCTAGCTCACGGATAGCGCCCTCAGTTGGAAGTGCCGCCGCGCATGCGCGACTCCAGCGCACGCAAAAGCTCGGTGAGCGCGTTGGCCTGTTCCGGCGACAGATCCACGAACATATCCCGGATGAAGGCGGCGCGACGCGGCAGGGCTTCTTCAACCAGCGTACGGCCTGGTTCTGTCAGCGCTACATTGGTCAGCCTGTTGTCGAGTTGGTCGTTGTGGCGCTCCACCCAGCCCATGGCCTCTATGGCCTTGATATGTCGGGTCAATGCCGCGGGATCCATGGGCAGGCATGCAGCCAGCTGTTTCTGCGACATCTCTCCGTCCTGGTGCAGTCTCAGGAGGATACGCCATCGCGGCATGGAATGTCCGATCGCGGTTTCGAAAGCCGTCATGACCGAACGATACGTACGGCCCAGTTGCTGAATGGCCTGGAAGTATGCGGTATCAGTCACGCGTCGTATGCTCCTGGCGCACGGTGGTATCCGCTGCGCGCGACAAATGTATGGGAGGCAGCCGATGCACCCAGAAAAGCCCCACGAGGGCGATCAGCAGAACCGATGCCAACCCCATATGCACCGCGTCCACCAGCGCAACGCGGGCATATTCGATAAAGGTTTCCCCATAGAGACCGAGCCGTTGCAGCGTACCGATGAATTCGCTTTGCACGTGCTGGTTGACCAGTACTTGCGGATCCCCCAGGACGCCGAACCAGGGTGCGCCCTGCCGCTCCGGCACCATCGCTGCCAGTCCGCTGGTGTAATAGTGTCCAACCAGCGTGCCCACTATGGCGGTGCCGAGCATCCCCCCTATCATGCGCACCGACTGCAGCATGGCTGTGGAGATGCCCAGCAACGCGCGACCCGCCGTTTCCTGCGCGAACACCGTCAGATTGGGCATGACGAAACCCAGGCCCAGGCCCGCCATGATCATGTATATCAGCATCAGCCAGAACGAAGTGTCGGGCGAGAGCGACACCATGCCCAGGCACGCCAGCACAAGAAGGGCATAGCCCGCGTACAACATGTGATTGGGCCGGGACAGCCGCACCACGATACGCGCATTGGACACACTGCCCAAGGTAATACACACCACCATGGGGGTGATCAGCAGGCCCACCTGCTGGGGGTTGCGGCCGAAACCGCCCTGCAGCAGCAGCGGAATGTAATACAGCAGGGCAAACATGATGAAGCCGACGAACAAGGACAGACAGAACAAGGCCGCCAGACTCTTGTTGCGGAACATGTCCAGCGGCAGCAACGGATGGGCGCATCGCTTCTCCCAATACACCAGCAGCGTGAAAAGCAGCGCGGTGACGCAGCCCAGCAGCACCATATTCAGGCTGGCTCCCTCTTCCGGCAGAAACTGCACAAAAAACTGCAGGCTGATCAAGCCCAGGGCGAGCAGCAGCGCGCCGCGCCAATCGAGCCGTACATTCTCTCCCTTCATCTGCCGGATATGGGGCAGATAGCGCCAAAGAAAATAGAGACTTGCCAGGCCCAGCGGCAGTGTCATGAAAAAAATGGAGCGCCAGCCGAAATGCTGGGTAAGTATTCCGCCCAGCGTCGGACCGAAGCCGTTGGCCACGCCGAACGATGCGCTCAGCATCATCTGCCAGCGCAGCCGCACGTGCGAATCGGGAAACATGTCGGGCACGCAGGCGAAGGCGGTACCTATGAGCATGCCACCGCCTATGCCCTGCAGGCCGCGTGTAAATACCAATTGCAGCATGGACTCCGTAAGGCCGGACAGGATGGATGAGCCGATGAATACGACGACCGACGCAATGACGAAAGGCTTGCGACCGTAATAGTCGCCCAGTCGCCCGAATATGGGAACCGTAATGACGCAAGTGAGCAGATAAGAGGTGGCAACCCAGGCGTAGTAATCAAAACCGTTGAGTTCGGCCGCAACGGTGGGCAGTGCAGTGCCCACTACGGTCTGGTCCACGGCAACAATCATGCTGAGAAAGCATAGGCCTATCATGGCCAGCAGCGATTGCCGAACAGGAAGAACGCGCCCCGCACCGGACGCGCCCGATGTAACTGGCGTAGCAGCCATTCAAAACCTTGGATATATCAATTATTGACGAGTCAATAGTTTATCGCATAAGGGTTTACCCCACAAGCCGCGCCATGCGATTGCCATGGAACGTGCCGAGATACTTGTCGGAAAAGCTAGTTCTGCAGGATGCCGCTGGCTTTCACGCTGCGGTCTATTTCAAGCAGCGACGACAGCAGACGCCGCATGTCCGCCATACGGACCGCGTTCGGGCCATCGGAGAGCGCCTTATCGGGATCAGGATGGGTTTCCATGAAAAGGCCGGCCACGCCGACGGCCACGGCGGCGCGCGCCAGCACCGGGACGAATTCGCGCTGCCCCCCCGACGATGTGCCTTGCCCGCCCGGCAGTTGCACTGAATGCGTGGCATCGAAAACCACCGGGCATTGCGTCTCGCGCATGATGGCCAGCGACCGCATGTCGGATACCAGATTGTTGTAGCCGAACGACGCACCCCGTTCGCACACCATGATGTTGTTGCCATCTCCGCCGGCAGCCAGCGCCGCCGCCCTGGCCTTGGCGACGACCTGCGTCATGTCGTGAGGCGCCAGGAACTGGCCCTTCTTGATATTGACCGGCTTGAGCGTGGCCGCGCAGGCGTGGATGAAATCCGTCTGCCTGCACAAAAACGCGGGCGTCTGGAGCACATCGACCACGCTGGCGACTTCGGCCACCTGCTCAGTGGTATGCACATCGGTGAGCACCGGCACCCCAAGCTGCGAACGAATATCGGCCAGGATACGCAAGCCTTCTTCCTGGCCCGGCCCGCGGTAGGATTTGTCCGAACTGCGGTTGGCCTTGTCGAAAGAGCTTTTGTAGATGAAGGGAATGCCAAGTTCGCCGGTCAGCTCCTTGAGCGCACCCGCCGTTTCAAAGGCCAGTTCGCGCGACTCAATGACACAGGGGCCTGCAATCAGGAAAAACGGACGGGTCAGTCCGACGTCGAATCCGCATAGCTTCATGGCTGCTCCTTGGCCCTCATCAGGCCTGCGCGCGCTCGGTGGTCTCGCGCGCGGCCTTGTGCGCGATGGCTGCACGGATATAGCTGGTGAACAACGGGTGGCCATCGCGCGGGGTGGACGTGAACTCGGGATGGAACTGAACGCCCATGAACCAGGGATGATTGGGCAATTCCATGATCTCGGGCAGATTTTCAGTGGGCGTACGCGCGCTGATGACCAGACCGGCGTCCTCGAGGCGCGACACATAGACGTTATTGACTTCGTAGCGGTGGCGATGGCGCTCGTTCACCTGCGGCCCATAGACCTCGTAGGCGCGGGTGCCGCCCTTGACGGGACAGCGCTGCGCACCCTTGCGCATCGTGCCGCCCAGGTCGGAAGTGTGGTCGCGCTTTTCGATCTTGCCTTCGCGATCCTGCCACTCGGTGATAAGCGCCACCACGGGATGCGGCGCGGCCGGGTCGAACTCGGTGCTGTTGGCGCCGCCCAATCCCGCGACATTGCGCGCGAACTCGACAACGGCCAACTGCATGCCAAGGCAGATGCCCAGATAAGGCACGCCGTTTTCACGCGCATAGCGGATGGCCTTGATCTTGCCTTCGGTGCCGCGCTTGCCGAAGCCGCCAGGCACCAGGATGGCATCAAGACCCTTGAGACAGTCAGTGCCTTCCGCGTCGATCTGCTCCGAATCGAGGTATTCGATGGATACGTGCGAGCGAGTGTGAATGCCGGCATGCACCAGCGCCTCGCTGAGCGACTTGTACGACTCGGTCAGGTCTACATACTTGCCGACCATGCCGATGCGGACTTCGTGCTCGGGGTGCTCGATGGCGTCGACCAAGCGCTCCCACAGGGTAAGGTCCGCCGGCGGCGGCGTAAGGGCCAGGGCATCGCAAACCAGGTTGTCCAGCCCCTGGCGATGCAGCATTGCCGGAATCTGATAGATGGAGTCGGCATCCCAAACCGAAATGACCGCGTCCAGCGGCACATTGGAAAACAGCGAAATCTTTGCGCGCTCGTCGTCGGGCACGGGGCGGTCGGCGCGGCAAAGCAGCGCCGTCGGATAGATGCCGATCTCCCGCAGCTTCTGTACCGAGTGCTGCGTGGGCTTGGTTTTGAGTTCGCCCGCCGTGCCGATATAAGGCACCAGCGTCAGGTGCACAAAGGCCGAATTATTGCGTCCCAGCCGCAAGCTCATCTGGCGAATGGCCTCGAGAAAGGGAAGCGACTCGATATCGCCCACTGTACCGCCGATTTCCACGATGGCAATATCGGCTGCGCCATCCCACGCCGCCTTGGCGCCTCGGGCAATGAAATCCTGGATCTCGTTGGTGATGTGCGGAATGACCTGAACAGTCTTGCCCAGGTAGTCGCCGCGCCGTTCCTTGCGCAGGACCGACTCGTATATTTGCCCGGTAGTGAAGTTGTTGAACTTGTGCATCCGCGTGGACACGAAACGCTCGTAATGGCCCAAGTCCAGATCGGTTTCCGCACCGTCATCGGTAACGAAGACCTCGCCATGCTGGAAGGGACTCATGGTGCCCGGATCGACATTGATATAGGGATCCAGCTTGAGCATCGTGACCCGCAGGCCCCGCGATTCAAGTATGGCAGCCAGCGACGCAGCAGCTATGCCTTTACCCAGGGAGGACACGACGCCTCCCGTGACAAATACGTATTTGGTCATTTGAAACATGCCCGGGGCAACCGGGCAGCAGCGGGAAATTTGGATTATAGCCCGAGCTCAGGCAGCCATTGTGGTTACATAACGCGAGCTTTGTGGCTGCGCGGCCTTATCAGAGGGCAGCCGTGCGCGCATGCAGCCAATCGAGCGCCTCGCCGCGCACCAGAGGCGCAAGGCGCTCACGCACCTGCGCATGATAAGCGTTGAGCCAGTCGCACTCAGCCTGTGTGAGCAGCGCAGCGTCGATGCAGCGGGTGTCTATGGGGCACAAGGTCAGCGTCTCGAAACGGAGGAACTCGCCAAACTCGGTTTCCATCGCCGGCACGGTCAGCACCAGGTTCTCGATGCGTATGCCCCATCGGCCCGGCCGGTACAGGCCGGGCTCGTTGGAGGTAATCATGCCCGGCAGAAAAGCCATGTCCGGATTGACCTGGGCACGGTAGGAAATGGACTGGGGGCCCTCGTGGACATTCAGAAAATAGCCCACGCCATGGCCGGTTCCGTGGCCGTATTCGCCGCCGGCCTGCCAGATGGGGTTGCGGGCCAGAACATCCAGCATGGGCGCCGGGGTGCCGCGCGGAAAGACGGCGCAGGACAATGCGATCATGCCTTTGAGCACATAGGTGTAGTCGCGCTTCTGGGCCTCGCTGGGTGTGCCTATGGGTACCACGCGGGTGATGTCGGTCGTGCCGCCAAGATACTGTCCGCCCGAATCAATAAGCAGCAGGCCACTGCCTTCGATGACGGCATGCGCCTCGGGCGTGGCATGGTAGTGAGGCATGGCGCCATTGGCGTTATAGGCAGCGATGGTGCCAAAACTAGGCGTTACGAAGCCCGGCCTGCGCGCGCGCGCTGCGCAGATCTGCTCATCGACCGATATCTCGGTAATGCGCTCGCGCCCCAGATTGGCTTCCAGCCAGGCAAAGAACTCGCACAGCGCCGCGCCATCCTGCGCCATGACGGCCCGCACATTATCGGCTTCCGCTGTGTTCTTGCGGGACTTCAACCGCTGGGAAGGGTTCAGTGATTCGATGATGCGCACATAGGCCGCTGCCGCCAGGGCACTGGCCGTGCAACGGTCGGGGTCGACCAGTAGTGCACTGTTTTCAGGCAGGCTGGCCAATACTCCCGGCGCATCTTCATAATCGAGCACCTGGACGCCTTCGCTGCCGAGCTGTTCGCGCAGGGCGTCGCCGATCTTGCCAGGCGCCACGAACAATCGGGCCTCATCCGCTCCGATCAGTGCGTGGGCCAGAAAAACAGGGTTGTACGAGACATCACTGCCGCGCAGATTGAACAGCCAGGCGATGTCGTCCAGTGAGGATAGCCAGTGCCAATCGGCGCCCTGTTCACGCATCCCGGCGCGCACCCCCGCCAGGTTCTCCGCACGCGTGCGGCAGGCATGCGGCGGAAGATGCTCGTACACTGGCTTGCAAGGCAAGGCGGGGCGGTTCCGCCAGACATCAGCCAGGACATCCTGATCTGTAACCAGGGCGATATCGTGTGCGCGCAGGGCATTCTGCCACTGCCTGTGTGCGGACAGCGACAGGGTGCGCGCGTCGATGCAGACACGCCCGCCTTTGACAAGCGTCTCACCCGCCCAGGCACTGGGCCCGGGCACGTCAAGCGCGCCGGCGCGCATGACAGCGATGCCGGTGCCCGCCAGCTCGCCTTCGGCCTGTTCCCAATAGCGGCTGTCGGTCCAGAGTGCGGCCTGGCTGGCGGTCACCACCAGCGTGCCAGCCGATCCTTCGAAGCCGCTAAGCCAGGCGCGGCCCTGCCAATGATCCGGCAGGTACTCCGACAGGTGCGGGTCCGCCGTAAGAAACACGCAAGCGTCGAGCTGACGCTGTGCCATGGCGGCCCGCAATGCAGACAGACGTGCGGCGATGGTGCTGGCTGGCGTGGCCATGGATTTCAGCTTACCGCGGAAACATCGAGCCGGGCCGGCGTCTTGGCCTTGATTTCATCAACGGTGACGCCTGGTGCGAGCTCGATGAGCTTCAGGCCGTTCTCGCCCACCTCCATGACACCCAGATCGGTGATGATGAGATCCACCACACCCACGCCGGTCAGAGGCAGCGTGCACTCGGGCAGCAGCTTGAAATCTTCGGTGCCGTCTTTTTTCTTGGCCACGTGGTCCATGAGAATGACCACACGTCCCACACCGGCGACCAGATCCATTGCGCCGCCCATGCCTTTGATCATCTTGCCCGGGATCATCCAGTTGGCCAGATCGCCCTTTTCGGATACCTGCATCGCCCCAAGAATGGCGAGGTTGATCTTGCCTCCGCGTATCATCGCAAAGGAGTCCGCCGAGGCGAAAATGGAAGAGCCTGGCAGCGTCGTCACCGTCTGTTTGCCGGCGTTGATAAGATCGGCATCGATTTCATCGTCGGTCGGGAAAGGCCCGATACCCAGCAAGCCGTTTTCGGATTGCAGCCATACTTCGACACCAGGCGGCACATGATTGGCAACCAGTGTCGGCATGCCTATGCCCAGGTTCACATAAAAACCGTCCTGCAGTTCGCGCGCTGCGCGCGCTGCCATTTGTTCACGATCCCATGCCATGATTCAAGCTCCTTGCGCGTTGCGTACAGTACGTTTCTCGATGCGTTTCTCCGGACTGGCGTTGAGCACGATGCGGTGCACGTAGATGCCCGGCAGATGTACGTCGTCGGGATCGATCGCACCCAGCTCCACGATCTCTTCCACCTCGACCACGGTGATCTTCCCCGCCATGGCCACATTGGGATTGAAATTGCGTGCCGTCTTGCGAAACACCAGGTTGCCGCTGCGATCGGCCTTGTAGGCCTTGACGAGTGATACATCGGGAACGATGGCGCGCTCCATGACGAATTGCTCGCCATCGAACTCGCGGATTTCCTTGCCGTCCGATACCACCGTGCCCACGCCAGTGCGCGTATAGAAGGCGGGTATGCCGGCGCCGCCTGCGCGAAGCTTTTCAGCCAGTGTGCCTTGCGGGGTGAACTCAAGCTCCAGTTCGCCAGCCAGGAATTGACGCTCAAACTCTTTGTTCTCGCCCACATACGAGGCGATCATTTTCTTGATCTGACGCGTTGTCAGCAGCTGGCCCAGCCCAAAATCGTCCACGCCGGCATTGTTACTGACGCATGTGAGGTTCTGCACGTTGGAGTCGCGCAGCGCCGCGATCAGGGCTTCGGGAATGCCGCACAGGCCGAAGCCGCCCACGGCGATGGTCTGGCCGTCTGCGACGACGCCCTTGAGCGCTTCCGCAGCACTCGCATAGACTTTATCCATGACTGCTGTCCTTATTTCAATACTTTGAAGTTATGGCGCTGTTCAACTGCCCCAGCGCCGCGTTTTGGGAAAATGACAAACTCATATCGGTGACGATTTTACGCTGCGGGCGATACCTCGGCAGGATTCACCGCCTTGGCCAGCCGCTCGAGCTCGCCTTCCAGCCACGGCATTGAGCGGCCGGTGGCAATGTCCACGCCGACAACCACGTAGTGCCCTTTCGCGTAGGCAACGCCAGGCTCGTCTTCGCGCTCGATGACGGCATCAAGCGCAAAACTGCTGCGTCCGACCCGTCGGATGATCTGCACCACCACCACGCTGCCCGGATAAACAAGAGGGCGCAGAAAATCGCATGACGTGTGCGCCAGTACAAAGCCGCGGCGCGTGCGATCGACTGCCTGTGCGTTATCGAGCATGCGCATGCGGGCCTCTTCGAAGAAGCGGAAGTAAACGGCGTTGTTGACGTGGCGCATGGCATCCATGTCGCCCCATCGCAGGGGTATGCTGCACCGGAAAACGGCATCCTGCAGCGCGGCAATGAGCGCCTCGTTGTTTTGCATTTGTCTTAACCTGTTGTTAACCCTTGGTTTTGCTGTCCAGTATACATTGGTGAATTCGCGGGAAAGCCTCATACTGCAATACAATCAAATGCTGTCCGTGCCCTGCGGGGGCCGCATCAAATTATATAAACCAGGAGATCGAAACGACATGGCTGAACGCGAATCGATGGAGTACGATGTCGTCGTGGTAGGCGGAGGGCCTGCTGGCCTGGCAGCTGCCATACGGCTCAAGCAATTGGCTGCCCAGCACGAGCACGAAGTCAGCGTGTGCGTGCTGGAAAAGGGGCCGGAAATTGGCGCGCATATCCTGTCTGGCGCCGTCATGGATCCCCAGGCGCTTGCAGAGCTCATTCCAGACTGGAAGGAGAAAGGTGCACCGCTTGATACCGCCGTCACCGAAGACAAGTTCCTTTTTCTCTCCGAAAAGGGTGCGCGCGGTACCCCAGGCTGGATGCTGCCCGACTGCTTCCGGAATCATGGCAACTATATCGTGCGCCTGGGCTATGTTACGCGTTGGCTCGGCGAGCAGGCCGAAGCGCTGGGCGTGGATATTTTCCCCGGCTTCGCTGCGGTGGAAGTGCTATACACCGACAGCGGCGCGGTAAAGGGCGTCGCCACAGGCGACATGGGGATTGCACGCGACGGCAGCCACACCGATGCCTACCAGCCCGGCATGGAGTTGCACGCGCGATACACCATCTTTGCCGAAGGCTCGCGCGGCCAGCTTGGCCGCGAGCTCATTGCCCGCTACAAGCTCGACGCCGACTGTGATCCGCAAAGCTACGGCATCGGCATCAAGGAATTGTGGGAAGTCGACCCATCTCAAAGCAAGCCCGGTCTGGTCGTGCATACCGCCGGCTGGCCGCTGGACTCCGACACCTATGGCGGGTCCTTCCTGTATCACCTCAACGACAACCTGGTTGCAGTGGGCATGGTCGTTGGACTCGACTACGCCAACCCATGGCTTTCGCCCTTTGAGGAGTTCCAGCGCTACAAAACCCACCCCGCCATTCGGCCCACCTTCGAAGGTGGCAAACGCATTTCCTATGGCGCACGGGCACTGACCGCGGGCGGACTCACCTGCCTGCCTAAGGTCGTCTTTCCGGGCGGCGCCCTTGTCGGCTGTGAAGCAGGCTTTCTGAATGCGTCGCGCATCAAAGGCAGCCACTCCGCCATCAAGACGGGCTCCATGGCCGCCGAGGCCGCATTCGAAGCGCTCAAGGCCGGACGCAGCCAGGACGAGCTTACCGCCTACCCTGCCCTGTTCAAGGATTCCTGGCTGCACGCCGAGCTGAACAAGGCCCGCAATTTCAAGCAATGGTTCAAAAAAGGCCGCACCATAGCCACGCTCATGACCGGCATAGAACAGTGGCTGCTCAAGGGCAAAATGCCCTGGACGCTGCATCACAGCAAGCCCGACCATGCCTGTCTTCAGCCTGCGGCCGACTGTCCCCGCATCGAATATCCCAAGCCGGACGGCAAGCTCACGTTCGACCGTCTCAGCTCGGTGTTCATTTCCAATACCAATCACGATGAAAACGAGCCCGTGCACCTTACGCTCAAAGACGCTTCGATACCGGTCGATGTCAACCTGGCCAAGTTTGGCGGACCCGAGGCCCGCTACTGTCCGGCAGGCGTCTATGAATTCGTGACGGATGACGACGGAAAAGACAGATTGCAGATCAATGCGCAGAACTGCGTACATTGCAAGACCTGCGACATCAAGGACCCTACGCAGAACATCGTTTGGGTGGCGCCCCAGGGCGGAGAAGGCCCGGTCTACAACGGCATGTAGGCCCGCGCATGGATGCCGCGCGTGGCATCCATGCCACCGCACCGCCAGGGCGGGCAAAGGCGAAGTGCTGTAAAACGTAGCCTATGACCCGTCTCTCATCCTTCCTGCGCCGCTTGCCCGTATTGTTGGCCCTGGTGCATCTATACACCGCCCTGCGCCTATGCCAGGCGGCATCCTTCCCCGCAACCCGCCTGGCCATTGCCGGCGGGCTTGTCTTGATATACGTGCTTATCCTCGCGGGTTTCAGCACCCGCCGCGCCGTGGGAAAGCGCCATGGCGATATGCTGGCGTGGGCAGGCTTTCTCTCCATGGGATTTTTTTCCTGGCTCTTTGTGCTGACAGTGCTGCGCGATGCGCTGCTCTTGGCCGTGGCCGGCGTCCGCCTGATCTGGCCCGGCTTCCCCGATGCCATGCTCGCATGGACGGACCTGCTCGGCTGGAGCGCCCTGGCCGTGGCCGTCATTTCATCAGCGGCAGTGCTGCTGGGCCTTTTCAACAGCCGGCGAATCGCGGGAATCACCCGGGTCGACATCCCCATCGTCGGGCTGCCCCGCGCGCTGCACGGCTATACCATTGCCCAACTCAGCGACATTCATGTGGGTCCCACCATCAAGCGCTCCTATGTCCAGGCCGTGGTCGACCGAACCAATGATCTGCGGCCCGATGTCATTGTCATAACCGGCGACATCATCGACGGCAGCGTGGCGCGCCTCGCCGCCGATGTGGCGCCGCTTGCACAATTGAAGGCGCCCCACGGCGTTCATCTGGTGACTGGAAACCACGAGTACTATTCCGGCGCCGACGAGTGGGTGCAGGCCTTCCGCGCAATGGGCCTGGCCGTGCTGATGAACGAGCACCGCGTGCTGCGCCGAGACGGCGCCAGTCTCGTGCTGGCGGGCGTCACCGACTATGGCGCCGGCGCCTTCGATAGAACGCAGCGCAGCGACCCCGCGGCGGCACTGGCAGGCGCGCCGCCCGAAGCCGCGCTCAGAATCCTGCTTGCCCACCAACCACGCAGTGCGCAGGCCGCCGAGGCTGCCGGCTTCGATCTGCAGCTGTCGGGCCACACCCATGGCGGCCAGTTCTGGCCCTGGGGGTATTTCGTACCTTTGCAGCAGCCTTTTGTTGCGGGTCTGAATTCGCTCGGTACGTTGAGAATCTACGTAAGCCGCGGAACGGGGTACTGGGGTCCGCCGATGCGCATAGGCGCGCGATCGGAAATCACACGGATACGACTGGTAGCAACGGACAACTGACTAGAACGTCGATGCGCAGTGCCCACCGGATGGCGCCTGCCCTGAGCCTATCGCGACCAGAGGTGGTTCGAGCCGATGATTGATGGGTTCGGATACAAACCAGTCCCATGTGAAGAAAGCGACAAGAACGATCCATAGGGCCAGAGAAAGTTTGGACTTCAGTTTCATGGCGCGTTCCCTAGAAGTTGAAGCGGCGGCGCACCCGCACACCTATCAGAGAGCCCATGAAGGCCATGGGCACCCATATCCAGCCGTGCAGGCTGCCCGTGGAAATGCCGCTGACCATGGCGCCGATATTGCAGCCAAAGGCAAGCCTGGAGCTATAGCCCAGCAAGAAGCCCGCCGCTATGCCCACCACCCACTGCGTGCCTGTCAATGACCTGGGCTCTGCGGCGCCCACCTTTCTTTTGGCGGCAATCCACAGCGCGCCGGCCAGAATACCTATATTGGTGATGGATGTGACGTCCAGAAACACCGACTGCGATAGCGTGCGCACATTGACGGGCTCGCTCCAGAATGCATTGGCGGTCGGATCGAATACACCCAGCGCCGTGGCCGCCTTGGCGCCCCAAAGACCGAACCCATACACAATGCCCCACGGCTGCCCGGCTATTATCAAGTTAAGCGCGGCCAGCACGGCCAGCAGCATGGCGCCAATGAATAATTTCTTGTTGAACCACGGAGCAATGCGATCAGACCATCGCAGCGCGGCCCAGCCAAGAGCGATCAATCCCAGCAGCGTGATGCCGAAGGCTTCCAGGAGTCCGAAGCGCGCGACCAGGCCTACCGGCGCAATGCTGCCCAGTTGCAGCCACTGCTCCAGCTGCGCCGAGCCCAGGAAGCTGCCTAACGCAAATATCGGCAGTATGCCCATGTTCAAGGGGATACCCAGGCCCGCCTTGTAAAGCGTGCCGGAGCCGCAGCCATCGGCCACCTGCATGGCCAGGCCAAAGACAAACGCACCTATCAGCAGGCTATAGCTCGGAGGCCCGAGCGCGGCGCCGAGTTCGCCGGGGAACGCAGCCAGTAACGGCATGCACACTGCGGCAGCAAGGCCAAGCAGGAACAGCTGCGCCATCACGCCGCTTGCATCGCGATTCTCGATCAGCAGCCTCCAGCCTGTAGTGAACCCGAAGCGGGCGCCTGCCAGCACTCCACCCAGGCCTATTCCCACCAGAAACAGCAGGGCCTGTCGCAGCGAAACCGCCCAGGCCAGGAAGAAAAAAAAGACGGCCATGGCGGCCGAGATCAAGCAGCGATTCATTCAGACATCCATGATTTCCGTGCGGGGAAAAACGAAGCAGGCCAAGTGCCGGCTGGCCGCACAACCGCGTGCCCGGCCGGCACTCCGCCCTCAAGCGGTGTCAGGATTTGCTGCCCAACAGCGACTTGAGCGTATCCAGGATTTGTTCGCCGCGCCCAGGTGTATTGTCCATGGGCAGCGCCTTCTCCGACTGGGTCCACTCAGCCAGCGACGCGGGATAAAGCCTGACATTCGGCTGCCCAACCACTTCTGACAATGCAAACCAGTCTGTGGAAGCCCAGTGACCGGTATTGCAAAAGGAAATGGTTTCTTCAGCGGGTTCGGAAAAACGCTCGCTGGCGATTTTTCTGGCCTCCTCCTGCGATACAAAAATCGACGTACCCGGCTTGAACCATGAATCGTGCGCAAGATTCACCGCGTTGCGGATGGTGCCGGGCACTTTGGCGGTGGGTGCCTTGGCCTGGCCTTCGAAGAACTTGGCGGGCCGTGCGTCGACCAACCTGACGCTGGGGTTGTCCACCTGCGCAAGCACGTCGTTCTTAAGCGCGACCAAATTTTTGTTCAACGTGGGTTTGTACTGGCTGGGCTGAACGACGGGTACGGCCTGGTCTTGCGGCAACCCCGCATCCACCCAGGCTTTCACACCGCCATTGAGAATGGAAAGATTACTCATGCCCAGGTACTTGAGCGTCCAGTAAACCCGTGCCGATCCGCCAAAATCTGTGGCGTTTGCGCCCGACGATACAACTATCGCATGTGTGTTGGCACTCAGACCCAGGCTACGTGCAAGCGCCGTGAACTTCTCGACAGGCAACAATTGCCCGGGACTGTTGGCCGGGCCCCGCCATTGCGAATACGGTGCCGAGACCGCGCCCGGAATGTGACTTGCGCTGTAGTCGGCCGCGGGCCGGATATCGATGATGCGCACCGACGCGTCATCGCGAACGGCATCAAGCTGGGCCGGCGTGAGCAGCGGCTGCACGCCGGCGTACGCCGCCATGCCCGGCAGCATTGTGGCAACCGCGATAGCGGCAATGGAAAAAAGAAATCTCATGGCAACACCGTAGCAAGCATTCAAATCAGGGTATGTACTCATTCTCTCATGCCGGATATATCTATCATTCGATTTTTTTATTATGTTTATATATAAAACACATATATCATCCAGGTCGCCGCCGTGCTGGCCCGGCTTGTTCGCCCACCGCGCCATACCGCACGCAAGCGCGCGCGGTATGTATGGCGAGGATTCTTGCAATCAATACGCAGACTGACAAAGAGCCACGGCAAGAAAAAGGGGAGCCATTGGCTCCCCTTGACAGGCTCAATGCTTATGTAGCGTATCAGGCATCCGATGCCGCTGCCGGGCCTTGCGGCCCACCCTGGGCTTCGATACCGCCGATAGCCTTCATGGACAGGCGCAGGCGGCCCTTGTCGTCGGCCTCGATGACCTTGATGCGCACAGTCTGGCCTACCTTCAGCACGTCATTGATATTGGCGATACGATAGTTGGCGATTTCAGAAATGTGCAGCAGGCCGTCGCGCCCGGGCAGAACCTGGACAATGGCACCAAAATCGAGCAGGCGCAGGACGGGGCCTTCGTACTCCTGCCCCACTTCTACATCAGCTGTCAGCTCCTTGATACGGCGCTCGGCCTCGCGGGCGCGGTCCAGATCGGCGCTGGAGATGGTAATGGTTCCATCGTCGCCAATGTCGATCTGCGTGCCGGTTTCCTCGGTAAGGGCGCGTATGGTTGCGCCACCCTTGCCGATGACGTCACGGATCTTCTCGGGGTTGATCTTCACCGTGAGCATGCGCGGCGCGAATTCGGACAACTCGGTGCGCGATCCGTCCAGGGATTCCTTCATCTTGCCCAGGATATGCAGGCGTCCTTCCTTGGCCTGAGCCAGGGCCACCTGCATGATTTCCTTGGTGATGCCCTGAATCTTGATATCCATTTGCAGGGCCGTGATGCCGTTGACGGTGCCCGCCACCTTGAAGTCCATGTCGCCCAGGTGATCTTCATCGCCCAGAATGTCGGTCAGTACGGCGAATTTCCCGCCGTCCTTGATGAGGCCCATGGCCACGCCTGCGACATGATCGCCAACGGGCACGCCAGCGTCCATCATGGCCAGTGAGCCGCCGCAAACCGAAGCCATGGATGAGGAGCCATTGGACTCGGTGATTTCCGACACCACGCGGATGGTGTACTGGAAGTCGGCCGGCTCGGGCAGCAAGGAAATCAGTGCACGCTTGGCAAGTCGGCCATGGCCGATCTCGCGGCGCTTGGGCGCACCGAAACGACCGGTTTCACCGGTGGCGAACGGAGGCATGTTGTAGTGCAGCATGAAGCGGTCGCGATGCTCGCCCATGATGGAATCGATGATCTGTTCATCCTGCTTCGTACCCAGCGTAGCCACAACCAGCGCCTGGGTCTCACCGCGCGTGAACAGCGCGCTGCCATGCGCACGCGGAAGAACGCCGAGCCTAATGCTGATGGGACGCACCGTACGGGTGTCGCGACCGTCGATACGGGGCTCGCCGTTCAGGATCTGGCCGCGCACGATCTGGGCCTCAAGGTCGAACAGTATGTTTTCGACTTCGACACTGTCGGGCGGATTGTCGCCTTTGGCGGCAGCATGATCGGCCAGGCGCGACTTGACGTCGGCATAGACAGTGCGCAGGCGGGCAGTGCGCTCCTGCTTTTGGCGAATCTGGTAGGCTTCCTTCAGCCCATCCAGCGCGGCAGCCGCCACGGCGGTGCTCAGCGCCTCGTTGCGGGCGGGCGGCGCCCAGTCCCACTCGGGCTTGCCCGCTTCGGCAACCAGGTCATGAATGGCATTGATGGCGGCCTGCATTTGCTCGTGGCCAAATACCACGCCGCCCAGCATGACGTCTTCGGGCAGTTGCTTGGCCTCGGACTCGACCATCAGCACGGCGCCCTCGGTACCAGCCACCACCAGGTCCATGGACGAGGACTTCAATTGCGTGGTCGTGGGGTTAAGCACGTACTGGCCATCGATATAGCCAACGCGCGCAGCGCCGATGGGCCCGTTGAACGGGATACCCGATATGGCCAGCGCCGCGGATGCGCCGATCATGGCCGGAATGTCGGGATCGACTTCGGGATTGACGGACACCGTATGGATGATGACCTGGACATCGTTGTAGAAGCCCTCGGGAAACAGAGGACGCAGAGGCCGGTCGATCAGGCGGCAGGTCAGCGTCTCTTTTTCAGAGGGCTTGCCTTCACGCTTGAAGAAACCGCCGGGAATGCGGCCGGCGGCATAGGTCTTCTCGACATAATCGACAGTCAGAGGAAAGAAATCTTGTCCGGGCCTAGGTGTTTTGGCTGCCACGACGGTGGCCAGAATGACGGTGTCATCGATCGTTACCAGCACGGCGCCCGAGGCCTGGCGAGCGATCTCGCCGGTTTCCAGAACAACCGTGTGCTGACCGTACTGAAACGATTTGCTCACTTTATTAAACATTGAGGAATATCCTTACAATAAAAAAACCGTGCACACCACGAAATGATCGCAGTGTCCACGGTTCCAGCGCGGGGAGTGAACCCCGGGTATCACTTACGCAGACCGAGCTTTTCGATGAGCGAACGGTATGAATCGGGATTGCGGCCCTTCAGGTAGTCAAGCAGCTTGCGGCGGCGGCTGACCATGCGCAGCAAGCCACGACGCGAATGGTGGTCTTTCATGTGTGCGCGGAAATGGCCGGTAAGTTCGTTGATGCGGGCTGTTAGCAGCGCCACCTGAACCTCTGGGGAGCCTGTGTCTCCCTGGGCGCGTTGATACTGTGCGACGATGTCGGACTTGTTGATGTCGGAAACGGACATTGAATGATCCTCTTTGACTGGCGCCAGGGCCGAGGCGCCCTGACGTGACGTGGTTAAAACAAACTACAATGATTGAATATTTCCCTGTACGGCTGATGGGTGCGAAAACAGACCCTGCGCGTCAGGAAAAGAAGCATTATACCGGAAAGCCACTGTTGTGGTCGGAGGCCCCTGTCAATGAAACCCAGTCCGCTCTCTCGTCTGGCCCGCACCTGTGCCTGCGCGGCACTGGCCAGCTTGCTTTCGGCCTGCGCCAATATGGCCGAAACACCGCCTGGCTCCGCCTTGTCCACTGTCGAAGCCAGGTTCGGGCAACCAGACCTCGGCTGCCCGGGCCCCGATGGCACAAAGCGCCTTGTCTGGACCCAGCAGCCGCTAGGCCAATACGCCTGGGGCACCCATGTCGATGCCAGCGGCAATATCGACCGCATAGAGCAGATCCTGACGGATCAGCACTTCAACGCGCTCGCCACCGGCACATGGACGCCCGAACAGGTGCGCTGCGAATTCGGGCCACCGGCCATTATCGATTCAGTCGGCCTGCCGTCAAACACAAAAATTGTCTGGAGCTACCGATACAAGCAGGCCGGCGTATGGAATTCATTGATGTATGTGTATTTCGGCACGGATGGAAAGCAGGTCACGCGATTTCACCCTGGCCCCGATCCCATGTTCGAGGATCACGATAATTTCTGGATCAATTAGCAGTCGGAACAGATCTGGCGCAAGCGCGCCCAGAACATGGCCTGCGACTAATGCGCGGGTGGAGGAGGCGGGGCGTGGCGGTCGGAGTGCCCACCCAACTCGGGTGATTGATAACTGCCCGGCGTGCCCAGTGACGGTTCCTCGGGTGTGGATTCCTCTTCAGCTGCGCTATGGCGCTTGCGCGTCAGTTCGCGGGCGCGCCGCCAGCGCCAGAACATGATGCCCCAGCCCGACAGTCCATAAACGACAAACAGGCCGAACAGCACTATGGGCGGATCGCTGGACACGAATACGAAGACCGCCACCACCACAAGAATGACCCAGAAAGGCACGCTGCGTCCGAGCGCAAAAGTCTTGCCACTGTAGAAGGGCGCGTTCGACACCATGCACACGCCGGCATAGACCGTGAAGACGAAGGCCAGCCATGTCAGCGCGGCAGGAGAGAAAAGCAGCTTGTTATCCACGGACAGCCACAGCAGGCCCGCCACGAGCGCGGCCGCAGCTGGGCTCGGGAGCCCCTGGAAGAACCGCTTGTCGACCACACCGATATTGATATTGAATCGGGCCAGGCGCAGCGCAGCCCCTACCACATAGATAAACGCGGCGAGCCAGCCCCATCTCCCGAGGTCCTGCAACGCCCACTCGTACATGACCAGCGCCGGTGCAATGCCGAACGACACCATGTCGGACATGGAGTCGTATTGCTCGCCGAAAGCGGATTGCGTGTTGGTAAGCCGCGCCACACGGCCATCCATGCCATCGAACACCATGGCCAGGAAAATGGCAATGGCGGCGATCTCGAAGCGCCCATTCATGGACTGGACGATGGCGTAGAAGCCCGCGAACAGATTGGCCGTGGTAAAGGCATTGGGCAGCAGGTAGATGCTGCGCCGGCGGCGCGTTTCGTCAGGAGACATGGCGTGATTGTCGTTCATGGGCCTACTCGCTGTTGCCAGGAACACCAGCGGGCAACTCAGCCAGCACTGTGCTGGTTGCCTGGACCTTGTCGCCGATGGCCACGCGGGGCCGCGATCCTGGCGGAAGATAGACATCGACACGCGACCCAAAGCGGATGAAGCCGTAACGCTGGCCTGCATAGAGCGTGTCGCCCGTATTGACATAGCATAGTATGCGCTTGGCCACGAGGCCAGCCACCTGCACGCAGGTAACGACATGCCCCTGCGCCGTCTGCAGAACCATGGCATTGCGCTCGTTTTCCAGAGAAGCCTTGTCCAGCGAAGCATTGAAGAACTGGCCGGCAAAATATGACATCGCGCTGACCGTGCCGTTGACCGGCGAACGATTGGAATGCACGTTGAATACATTCATGAACACGCTGACCTTGATCGCATCGCGTTCGGCGTATGGATCGCGTACCTCTTCGACCGCGACGATGCGGCCGTCGGCGGGCGCAATAACAATGTTTTCACCGTCGGGCGCGGTGCGTGCCGGATCGCGAAAGAACTGCAAGACAAATAATGACAGCAGCCAGAGCGGGATGGATGCCAGCCCCGACCAGAAGCTGACGAGTATCGACACTGCGACAATGCCGGCCAGAAAAGGCCAGCCCTCACGGGCGATAACAGGATGGGGATAGGGAGGTATATTCATCGTAAGACGAAGGATAACCGAAATAATGCCGCTTCCTGATCGAAACCTGCCTAGCCGAAGACGATCAGCGGCTTGCCGGGGCGCAAGGGATGATCCATCACATGCACGTCCAGGCCATATACCCGACGCAGGTTCTCCGGCGTCAGCACTGTACTCGGATCAGCACAGGCAAATACCGTGCCATCCGCCAGCAGCGCAATGCGATCGCTCCAGAGTGCAGCCAGGTTCACGTCATGCAGAATGAGCAGGACGCCCAGGCCTTGGCTGGCGGCAAGCGACCGTGCGGCGCGCAGCAATCCATGCTGATGCATGGGATCGAGGCTGGCCGTGGGTTCGTCCAGCAGGAGGTAGCGGCCAGACGGGTCGCTGTCGCGCAGACACAGAACCTGCAGAATCACGCGCGCGAAATGCACGCGCTGCTGCTCTCCGCCTGACAGTTCAAGATAGCGCCGCTGCGCAAGATGGGATACATCGGCCAGTTCCAGTGCGCGGACAACCAATCCATGCGTGTCGGCCTGGCCGCACTCAGGAAAGGGGTAGGCGCCCATGGCCACGACCTCGCCCACATCGAAATCAAAGGACAGTTCGGGCCGCTGCGGCAGCACTGCCCGGGCACGCGCCTGTTCGCCGGCATGCAGGCTGCTCAGCGCCCTGCCGTTGAGAAAAGGTGGGCCGGTCGATGCGTCTGGCTGCAGCTCGCCGGCCAGCAAGGCAAGCAGCGTGGATTTGCCCGCGCCGTTCGCTCCCAGAAGGCTGACGACCTCTCCGGGCTGGATGCGCAGCGTAGCCTGCCTGAGTATGGCTCGCGCTGCGCGATGTGCCGACACAGTCAGCGCACCAATGGCGTCGTCAGCGGGAATATCGAAAGTCTTGCTCATGGCCCGCCTAGATGGCCGCCCTGCCGCGCAGCAGCAGCCAGAAGAAAAATGGCCCCCCCACCAGGCTGGTCACCAGCCCTATGGGTAGTTCGGCCGGGCTGATCAGCACACGCGCAAGCCAGTCGGCCAGCGTAAGAACCAGCGCGCCGCCCAGAATGGACGCGGGAAGAAGAAAGCGATGGTGCGCGCCAAGCATCATGCGCATAACATGCGGCACGACCAGCCCGACAAAGCCTATGCCTCCGGTGACCGCCACCAGCGGACCGATGACAAGCGCAATGGCGACGATCAACTTGCGCCGTATGGACTTGAGCGCAAAACCCAGGTGCGCAGCCTCGCGTTCTCCCAACAGCAGTGCATTGAGCACGCGCCATTGGCGGCATAGATAAACAAGCAGCAACGCCGTCCATGGCCCTGTCCAGATAAGCACGCGCCAACTGGCCCCCGCCAGACTGCCCATGCTCCAGAAGGTCAGATCGCGCAGTTGCGCATCGTTGGCAATATAGGTGAGCACGCCGATGATGCTGCCGCATACGGTGTTGATGGCAATGCCCGCAAGCAGAATGCCGGCAACGCCGGTGTAGCGCCGTCCGATTGCGTAAGCGAGCAGCGTGGCCAGCAGGCTGCCGGTGAAGGCGGCCGACGCAATGGCGAGATATCCGCCCGCAGTGATGACGATGGCAAAAACCGCACCCAGGGCCGCGCCGGCTGATATGCCCACCAGGCCTGGCTCGGCAAGCGGATTGCGAAACAGCGCCTGGATGGCCGCGCCCGTGATGGCCAATGCGGCCCCGGTCAACGAGCTGAAGAGCACGCGTGGCAGACGAATGTCGACGAGCACGTTGTGCAGCAGCTGATCATCGGGCTGCAGCGGGCCGAGCAGCAAACGCGGAAAGCTGTGCCAGGGAATCGACACGGCCCCGCCTGCGCTGGCCGCCAACAACGCCAGGACCAGACAGGCTGCAAGCACAAGCAGCAGAGGCTGGGGGGGCAGTTTGCGACTGGCTGAAAACATGATGACTGGGCGTATCCGGTTGCCTTAGCGCATGGCAGCCTGCTTGAGCTGCGCAATGGCCTGGGCTACGCGCGGCCCTATTCCCAGAATGAGCAGATCGTCCATGGCGATGACGCGGCCTGACCGGGCCGCGGGTGTCATGGCAATGCCGGCCTTGGCACGAACGGCGTCCAGCCCGCCCATGCCTTGCGCGGACGTCGTGGTGGTGATGATCATGTCCGGCTGCAGGGCCGCCATGCCTTCGGCCGATAGCGGCTTGTAGCCCTTGTGTCCCGCCGCGGCGTTCGTCAGGCCGGCCAGCGCCAGCATGGCGCCGGCGGCGGTGCCCTCGCCCGCCGCCATGAAGGGTCCCGTGCGATTCACAATGACCACTGCGCGCAAGGACGGCACATCAGCCTGACTGGCGGCTTGAACCGCTTGGCGTATCTGCCGCGACAGGGCCTGCCCTTGCTCAGGCACATGCAGCGCCCCGGCAACCTGATCGATCCGTTTATACAGAGAGTCGAGCGAAGGGCCGTCCGATACCTGCGACAGCGTGATCCCCAGGGACTGCAGGCGCTGCAGCACCTCCGGCGGGCCCGCGTTCTCGGACGCGAGTACGAGATCGGGCTTGACGGACAGCACGCCTTCAAGCGGCACGGTGCGGTAGTAGCCAACCTGGGGCAAGGCCGTCGCTTCTTCCGGATAAAGGCTGGAAGCATCGACGGCCACCAGGCGATCGCCCTGCCCCAGCTCATATACGATCTCCGTGACACTGCCCCCCAGAGTAACCACGCGTTGCGGCGTATCAGAGGGCAGCGCATCCCCAGACCGGGCTGGCATGGCGGCCGCCGCGATGGCAAGGCCAAGGCAGCACCCCAGAGCACGGACCATGCGCCTGCCAAGCAAGCGCGAAACAACGCCCGACGCACGGCTGATCGGCGGGCAGCGCCGGGCATGGCGGAAATGCGGGGCGCGTTCGGGCTGCATCATCACGCTGCGAGAGGCTCTGTGCAGTATCCCGCCAGCAGCTCGCGCCAGCTCGTCAGCTCAGGCACGCCGGGCTTGCGTGCGCCGAAGAACTGGGCGATGAGATCGCCATTGGCCGCAAAACACTCGAGCGAAGTGACCCAACCATCGGAAGTCGGCCGGTTGACGATCCAGGTGGCGTCGATGGCATCTGTGTTCAGATGCAGGTTGAAATGCGGTTCGAGAATATTGAACCATGGCCCGGTGCGTAGTGTCTTGGCGATGGGACCGGAATGGATCTGGACAATGCCGCGATTGCCCACAAAGCACATGAACGGGATGGATTGCCCGGCCACGTCCGTGATCATGCGCTCGGCCAGATCGTTGGGCATCTGCTGGGCAAGGTCGGGGCCTACGCCGCGCAATGCCGTCAGCCTGGACACTTGATGCTTCTTGAGCAGGCCAAAGAACTCATGGGTATCCTGCATGGCAAGCCAGTCTGCCCGCAGCGCGGCTGGCGCCTCGGTAACCGGCGTGGCGTCGACGGGCGGCAGCGATTCAATTTCCGGCCATTCGGCCTGCGGGTCGACAAACCGGGCAACAAGCGCCTCGTAGGCGGCCGTGTCGGTTTCGTCAGTGACGTAGACCTTATGCAGCGCGCCGCCCGCCATGTCGAAGAACTGCAGACTCTTCCGCCCACCATCATCAACGGCCCATACGCTTTTCCATACAGAGAAAAACAGACGCAGATCGATATCGGGCCCAAGCGCAATGCCCATGGTCTTGCCCGCCCTTACGTCTTCGTAGCGCCCATGGCGTTCGTGCACAGCCCATTCGTTGCGCGTAAGGGCCATGACACGCCCCAGCGCGCCAAGCTCCTTGAGGATGTCCTGGGCCGGCTCCTTGAGGCGCTGCGCTTTAATATCGCCGCACTGGGCGGCAACCAGCTCGAGCTCGGTGACACCCATTTGTTCGGCGACGTTGCGGATTCGCGCCTTGGGGTTTTCTGCCTTGATCAGGGTGTAACGCTCGCGCAGTGACTGCGCCTGTTGTGCAGTGGCTGTATTCATGACTGGATTTCCTTGATGCTTGCCATAATGTTCAAACGAGAAGCCTATGAGCGGCTGCGCTCAGTACTGATACGATACAGACAGGCGCAGGCTGCGGCCGGGCTGCGTGTACCAGTCTATGGGCCTGGCGTAGTTGGTTGGCACGTCCAGTGCATTCCAGTATTTTTTGTCGAATACATTGTACATGCCAGCCTGCACGCGCAAGCCCTTGATAGCGGGAGGCGTCCACCACGCCGTCAGGTCAACCACCCCGTAACCCGGTGCCTGGAAATCGGGCTTGTTGACCGCGGGATCGGGATCGGGATACGCAACCTGCGAGCGCGCCTTCACCAACGTCGTCATGGCCTGCGCGCCCCATTGCTGCGTACGGTATCCCAACGCGAGAATGGCCTTGAGCGGTGCCACGGAATTCAGGTAGCGGTCTTCGTTGAGATCGCGGCCGTGAGTCCAGGCCAACGAGCCCCATGTGAACCAGTTTTCGTCAATATTCCAATGGCCGCTCAGCTCCATCCCATAGATACGCACCCGCGCGCGGTTGATATTGGCGGTGACGCCAAATGGGTACTGGCCATCCCATGCGGGGTTCCATTGATCGGATCCGGGTGCAAGCGGCACAGCGTCGATGTAATCGCGATAGCGGTTGTCGAAGAAGCTGAAATGACCGCCCAGATCGGCGTCGCCAGCGTCAACGCCCAGCTCGTAGCCATGGCTGACCTCGGCCTTCAGCTCGGGGTTGCCGACCCGCAGGTAGGTACCGGGAGCGCCATAGTTCATGTACAGCTGCGTGGCCGAGGGAGCCTTGTAGCCGTAGCCGTAGCGGGCATAGAACGAAAGCGTGTCGCGCGGCGCGTAAGTGGCCAGGATGGAGGGAGACAAGCGGTGGCCGCTGTTGGACGACAGATTGGTTATGCCGGCATTGGGGTTGGCGCTGTAGTCGCCACCACCCTGAGGCGATTGGCGATATGCATCGTAGCGCAGCGCCGGTGTGAGCGCGTAACGGCCTTGCTCCCAGGAAATTTCGTCCTGCGCCCATGCCGACCATTGATGGCCGCGCGCTTCGGGCATGTCCGACTGATTGGTGTGCAGGAATTCGCAGCTGCGCGGCCCCATTGGCGGATTGGGCAGGAGAAAGGCGGGGCAGTTGTCGTAGCCCGACGAAGCCTGTTCGTTTCGGTTGTGATACCACTCGGCGCCTGCGGCCCAATGGTGCTGCACGGCTCCCGCATCCAGGTAGCCGTTCCAGCTGGTGAGGGCGCCATAGCCGGTTTCCTTGACGGTGTTGCTGCGTCCATAGGGCCCGTACGGGTACGCGTAGCCATAGACCTGGCCAGCGGGAAATGGGCCGAACATGATATCGCCGCGCGGATCGGGTTTGCGCAGGCCGTCAGTGCTGCCGTCCAGCTTGCTGCGTTGCCAGTACACCTTGACCTCGCCCGCTTGCACCGCGGATTTGGACGCCGCAGACTGGAAGTCATAGGAAAGAATGGCACGTTCGCGCGATTGCTTCTCGGACGCGTTGTGTTGGCCGGCATAGTAGGAGGTATCGGGGCCTTGCTCGAAGAGCCGCTGGCTGTCGCTTTCCAGCTCGAAGGCCTCTGCACTCAGCCCGATCCGGTGTTCCTGATTGAGATCGTGCTGTAGCTTGACAAGAATGTTGCGCTGTATGAAACGAAGCGGATCGGCCGCATCGCGGTCGCTTCCCAGCCCGTCCATGTCGCCCATGTTCTCCAATTCGTGGCCGCGGCGGTAGCCCGCCTGCACCAGCCAGCTCGTATCGCCCTGCCCCACCCGACCCGCCAGGGCCGCATCGATGCCGCGGCTGTCGTCAGCCGTATCGGCGCTGCCTTTCACCAGCGCACCAAAATCGTGTCCCGGGCGCAGCAAGTCGGAGGGGGACAGCGTACGCAGATCGACGTACCCTACCAAAGAGCCGGATTGAACCCCGCCGGCCGCACGAACCAGATCGACGCTGGAGAGCGTATTGAAATTGATGGTGGCCAGCCCGCCCCGTTCGCCGCGCGCGCCATCGTCCAGCCATGGGATGCGTATGCCATCCACACGCGTGACAACCCGGTCGCCATCCTGGCCCCGGATGTTCACGCTTTCGGAATCCCGGCTGTAATTGACACCCGGCTCCCCGCGCCGGGCAAAGTCTTCCCAGCTTTCGATACTGCGGTCGTCGAGTTGGCTGCGAGTCGTCATGGTGGCGCCGGGAGGCAATTCGGTTTGCAATTGCCCCTGGACCAGCAAGGGCGACAAAGTGGTGATGGCCGAAGGCGCGGTGCTGCTGGCGGCCTGGCTGTCGCCGGCGCGCTGCGCAGGGAGATCCGCGGTCTGAGCGGACGCATGGCCCGCGATGAAAACCAGACACAGGCCTGCGCACGTCGATGCCTTGGCAGCCATTCTACTCTCCATATGATAATAAAGACAAACCACAGAATGATAATTGTTTTCATTTAGATTATCAATTAATAATTTCCAGTAATTTATCGATATAAGTCTGCAGGCGGCACATAGAAAATGCGGCCCGGCATATCGTTACGCAGCACGACAGCGTTCTGTCTGCGTCGATATGCCGGGCCGCGAAGAAGAATAAAGCCCAGCGCAATGGAGAATGCCGTCCTGCCGGAACGCCGCCTCATCCTGAGGAGGTGTTCCGCAACGGCATTCTCGCCTAGCGGGCTAGTTCTTGCTTTGGTCCACCAATTTGTTCGCCGCGATCCAAGGCATCATGGCGCGCAGCTTGCCGCCGACCTGCTCTATCTGGGATTCGGCATTGATGCGACGGCGGGAAATCAGGGTCGGCGCGCCAGCCGCATTTTCCAGAATGAAGCTCTTGGCGTAGACGCCCGACTGGATGTCGGACAGGATCTTGCGCATGGCTTCGCGGGAGGCGTCATTCACGACGCGAGGTCCGCTTTCGTACTCGCCGTACTCCGCATTATTGGAAATGGAGTAATTCATATTGGCGATGCCGCCTTCATAAATAAGGTCGACAATGAGCTTGAGTTCGTGCAGGCACTCGAAATACGCCATTTCCGGCGCATACCCCGCTTCCACGAGCGTCTCGAAACCGGCCTTGATGAGTTCCACTGTGCCGCCGCACAGCACAGCCTGTTCGCCGAACAGATCGGTTTCGGTTTCTTCGCGGAAGCTGGTTTCGATGACGCCGGCGCGGCCGCTGCCGATGGCGCATGCATACGACAGTGCAATGTCGCGAGCCGAGCCGGACTTGTCTTGGTGCACAGCGACCAGCGAGGGTACGCCACCGCCCTGGCTATAGGTACCGCGAACAGTGTGACCCGGCGCCTTGGGTGCCACCATGATGACGTCGATGTCATCGCGCGGCTGAACCTGCCCATAATGAATATTGAAGCCATGGGCAAATGCGAGCGCCGCGCCAGCCTTGATGTTGCCGGCAACCTGGTTGCGGTAGACTTCCGCAATGTTTTCGTCAGGCAGCAGGATCATGACAAGATCGGCACCCTTGACGGCTTCCGCCACCTCCTTGACTTGCAGGCCGGCATTCTCGGCCTTTTTCCAGGATGCGCCGCTCTTGCGCAGTCCGACCACAACATTGACGCCGGATTCGTGCAGATTGAGCGCATGGGCATGGCCTTGCGAACCATAGCCTATGATGGCCACAGTCTTGCCCTTGATAAGGGACAGGTCGCAATCTTTGTCGTAATACACTTTCATTTGGAAGCTCCAATATTTTTGAGAGTTGTTTGCTCTTGTTCGATTCTTGATACTGCAGGATTCATGGCGGGCCTGCCCTGCGCCGACAATGCCGGCGCCCCGCCTAGAGTTTCAGGACGCGTTCACCCCGTCCTATGCCCGATACGCCTGTGCGCACGGTTTCCAGGATGGCACTGCGATCGAGAGCGCCGATGAAGGCAGCAATTTTATCCTGATTGCCCGTAAGCTCTATGGTGTATGCCTTGTCGGTCACATCGATGATGCGACCGCGGAAGATGTCCGCCATGCGCTTGACCTCTTCACGCTCCTTGCCAACCGCCCTCACCTTGATCAGCATGAGTTCGCGTTCGATATGGGCGCCTTCGGACAGATCCACCACCTTGACCACATCAATGAGGCGGTTCAGGTGCTTGGTGATCTGTTCGATGATGTCGTCCGAACCGACACTGACTATCGTCATGCGCGACAGCGTCGGATCCTCGGTTGGGGCCACCGTCAATGTCTCGATGTTGTAGCCGCGCGCGGAAAAAAGGCCCACGACACGAGACAATGCGCCGGGTTCGTTTTCCAGAAGGATGGAAATCACGTGTTTCATTGTGTTCTCCTTACAGGTCTTCAGAACCGAGCAGCATTTCGGTCAGGCCCTTGCCCGCCTTCACCATGGGCCAGACATTCTCAGTCTGGTCCGTGATGAAGTCCAGAAAAACGAGCCGCTTCTTGTGCTTGGTGAAGGCTTCGCGGATGGCCGGCTCGACGTCCGCCGGCTTGTCAATGCGCAAACCCACATGGCCATAGCTTTCGACCAGCTTGACGAAGTCCGGCAAGGCGTCCACATACGATTCGGAATAGCGCGAACCGTAGTCGATCTCCTGCCATTGGCGCACCATACCCAGGTAGCGGTTGTTCAGGCACAGTATCTTCGGATGCATATGATACTGGCTGCAGGTGGACAGCTCCTGAATGTTCATCTGTATTGAGCCTTCGCCCGTAATGACGGCGACGTCGGCATCCGGATTCGCCATCTCCACACCCATCGCGTAGGGCAGGCCCACACCCATGGTGCCCAATCCACCGGAGTTGATCCAGCGACGCGGCTGGTTGAAGCGGTAGTATTGCGCCGCCCACATCTGATGCTGGCCCACGTCCGACGTCACAAACGCATTGCCGCCGGTGACCTCCCACAGCGTTTCGATGACGAACTGGGGCTTGATTACCGTATCGGAGCGGGCATAGTCCAGGCATTGCCGGGCGCGCCACGTATTGATTTGCTCCCACCATTTGGCCAGCCGTGCCGCATCAGGCTGCGCATCGGCGCTGGCCTGGGTGTACAGGGTATTCATGTCCTGCAGCACATCCTTCACATTGCCGACGATAGGCACATCGACCCGCACACGCTTGGAGATGGACGATGGGTCGATATCAATGTGAACGATTTTGCGCGGCGTCTGGGAAAAGTGGCGCGGATTGCCGATGACACGGTCATCGAAACGGGCGCCGACCGCGAGAAGCACATCACAGTTCTGCATGGCCATATTGGCCTCGAAGGTGCCGTGCATGCCTGGCATGCCCACGAACTTGTCGTCGCCGCCAGGATACGCTCCCAGACCCATGAGGGTGGTGGTGCACGGGGCCCCGCTCAGATCGACCAGCTCGCGCAACGCCTCGGCGGCGTCCGACAGCACTACGCCGCCGCCGGCGTAGATCATGGGCCGTTCGGCCGCAAGCAGCATCTGGACAGCCTTCTTGATCTGCCCATGGTGGCCCTTGGACACCGGCGCATAGGACCGCATGCGGACTTCGCCGCGCCGCGCCGAATATTTGCAGGTCGCCACCGTGACGTCCTTGGGGATGTCGACCAGCACCGGCCCCGGCCGCCCAGTGCGGGCAATGTAGAAAGCCCGGCGCATGGTCTCGGCCAGATCCTTGACATCGCGCACCAGAAAATTGTGCTTGACGCAGGGACGCGTGATCCCCACCGTATCGCACTCCTGGAAGGCATCCTCGCCGATGGCATGGGTGGGAACCTGTCCGCTGATGATGACCATTGGAATCGAATCCATATAGGCCGTCGCAATGCCCGTGACCGCATTGGTGAGCCCCGGGCCGCTGGTGACCAGCGCCACGCCCACCTTGTCGGAGGACCGTGAGTACGCGTCGGCGGCATGCACCGCGGCCTGCTCATGCCGAACCAGGATATGCTTGAAATTGTCTTGCTTGTAGATTGCGTCGTAGATGTACAGCACGGCGCCGCCCGGATAGCCAAAGACGTGGTCAACGCCCTCTTCGGCTAGGCAGCGCACGACGATGTCGGCGCCATTGAGTTCCATGT
The DNA here is from genome assembly GCF_004153445.1 of Allopusillimonas soli. Lineage (GTDB taxonomy): Bacteria > Pseudomonadota > Gammaproteobacteria > Burkholderiales > Burkholderiaceae_B > Allopusillimonas > Allopusillimonas soli. Next base: position 17,441 of record NZ_SDQC01000009.1, on the reverse strand, counting down.
TGTATTCCTTTCATGACCAGTGCGGGCATTCCGACCGGCCTTGGAGCCTGAGCTGGACTCGGCTTCGACAACATGATCCGGCGCTTCATGACTCACGGAGCCAATCCACCCGGACACCTTGCCGACCCGACTCGCACTCGTCGAAACACAGCACGAACGCCCCTTGGGAGCGCGGGAGGTAGAAACGGAAGCCTTGGCAACACACGCTTGTGACGCGGCCAGCGGCAGGTAAAGCAGGCGCAAAAAACCGGGCGGATGGCCCGGGCAACAGTGCCTTGGATGATAAGTTCGGGATGCTGAACAAACCAGGACTGCTAATTTACCCCTTTGCTGCGCTGCAAGCAAATCGGCGCTGACCGCGACCCTGTCTCAGGGAAGCAGGTAACGTTCCAGAACGGTGCCTATAAAGGCCGCATACTGCGTCGCATCCACCTGCTGGATGCGATACTTTCGCCGTTTAAGATACCAGTCCTGCATCATGGCCTTGCACAGGGATGCCACCAGCCGCGCGTCAGCATGCGCCGGCTGGAATACCCCCGCCTCCATGCCTTCGCTGATGATGTCGTGGAAGATATTCTCGATCTCGAGTTCCGTCTCGATGGCCGCCCTTTTGTGCGGCGCGGGCAGGTTCCTGGCCTCCATGAAGGAAAAATAGAACCAGGGCTGCAGGATTTCGCTCAGATACACATGCGCCTTGACGGCGGTCAACAGCCTGGCGGTGGGGTCGGATACGTCGCGCGTACAGTCGATGAGCGTGCGGCGCGTCAACATGAAGCCGTGGCTCTGGATGAGGGGAATCAGGTCGTCCTTGCTGCGGATATAGGCGTAAAGACCGCCGATGCTGAAGCCTGAATCCGCGCAAAGGTCGCGCAGCGACATGGCGTGGAATCCTTTGGCGCTGGTCAGCCTGAGGGCGGAGTCGATGATGCGCACAAGGTTGCGCACAGCCACATGCTCGCGCTTGACGCGGATGGTTCCGCCATTCTGGCGATACAGGGCGCGGCATATCTCAAGCTTGGACAAGTTAAGCCCGGCCTTGAAGGACTCGAAGTCGGAAATCATGATGGGGTCGGTTGGTGACTCACAGGCGCGAGTTTACGGCAAGCTGTCGGCGCGGCGGCTGAATCGCTCAAGCTCAGACCGAAAGATACCGGCGCTGCGTCTGCGCATCGCGCGCCAGCGATCCGCAGTCGGCTTCATGCACGATTCGCCCCTTTTCCAGGATGTAGGCGCGTTTCGCATGCCGCAGGGCGAACCGTACGCTCTGGTCTGTGAACAGAATGGTCGTGGTGCCAGCCAGCGCGTCAATCAGCTCGCCGATCTGCTTCACGATGACAGGCGCCAGCCCTTCATTCGGCTCATCAAGCAGCAGCAATTGCGGTTCGCTCATGAGGGATCGCGCCACAGCCAGCATCTGCTGCTGGCCGCCAGACAGCGTGGCGCCATCCTGACCAGCCAGCTCGGCCAGCATGGGATATTCGTCAAAAATGCGCTCTATGCTCCAGCGCGGCTGCAAGCCTGGCCTGCGATACTGGCCCACCTCCAGGTTCTCGCGAACGGTCAGGCCGGGCAGAATGCGCCTGTCTTCGGGCACTAGGCTCACGCCCATGCGGGCGATCCGGTAGGCGGGCATGCCAGCAATGTTGCGACCCGCGAAAACCACTCGGCCCCTGCCCGGCGGCGTCAAACCGATGATGCTGCGTAGCGTCGTGCTTTTCCCCGCACCATTGCGGCCCAGCAGACACACCGTCTCACCCTCGTCCAGCCGCAGCGATACGCCCTGCAGCGCATGGCTTTCGCCATAGTAGGTATGGATGTCCTGTACCTCCAGCATCATGGTGCGATCTCCTCGTCCTCGTCACCCAGATAGGCCTTGCGTACATCGGGATGGGCACGAACCTCCTGCGGCGAGCCCAGGACCAGCCTGCGCCCCCTGTGCATGACCAATATCCGATCCGCCAATCCGAACACAACCTGCATGTCATGTTCCGTCACAAGAAAGGTGTAATCGCCGTCCGCCGCCAAGGACCTGACAAGCGCCATGACGCGCTGCGTTTCATCGGGCGTCATGCCCGCAGTCGGCTCATCAAGCAAAACCAGATGAGGCCGGGTGGCCAGCACCACCGCGATCTCGACCAGGCGCTTGTCTCCATAACTGATTACGCCAGCCCGCCTGTCCGCCAGTCCGGAAAGCGACAGGCGCGCCAACAGTTCGAACGCCTCGTCGCGCACGCGGCGGTTGCGCGAGGCAAGATTGAGCCAGCGGCGGCTGTCTCCGCGATAGGCGGTCACCGCCACCTCGACGTTCTCAAGCACCGTCATCTCATTGAAGATATTGTTTATCTGGAATGAGCGGGATACGCCCAATCTGCTGATGCGGTGGGCCGGCATGCCCGTGATGTCCCTTTCATCGAACATAATGGTCCCGCTGGTGGGTTTCATGCGCCCTGAAAGCAGGTTGTAGAAGGTGGTTTTTCCCGCCCCGTTCGGACCGATGATGGCGAGCGTCTCGCGCGGAAAAACGTCCAGCGACACATCATCGACAGCAGCCACGCCGCCGAAGCGCTTGCTCAGGCCTTTGATGCTGAGTATGGGTGACTGACCGCCGCGCGGCGCGCGCACTGCAGATGCCGTATTCATTTGCGCTCCATCCACCAATCGAGAAGGGTTCCAAGAAGCCCGCGCCTGAAGAACATGACCATGAGCGCCAGAATAATGCCCAGCACCAGCATCCAGGCCTGCGTCACGCTGGTAATCCAGGTTTCCAGCAGCACGAACATGCCCGCGCCGAAGAACGGCCCCAGAAAGTACCCGCTGCCGCCGAGTATGGTCATGAGCACCGGCTCCGCCGACATGGACCAATGCACCAGTTCAGGGCTGGCGATCCGCAGAAACGGCGCCATGAGCCCGCCGGCCAGACCCGCGAAGGCGCCGGCGATGGTAAAGGCGGCAAGCCGGTAGCTGCGAACATTGAGGCCGCAGAAAGCAACGCGTTCGGGGTTCTGGCGTATGGCGCGCAGAACCAGGCCAAAGGAGGATCGGCAGATCAGGTACAGAAGCGCGGCCGCCAGCACCACTACCACAAGCACCATATGGTAATAAACACTTGGGTTCCCAAGTGTCAGCGGCAAGCCTAGACCGAACTGGCCCACGGTGAATCCGGCGATGCCGTCGCTGCCGTTGGTCACCGAACGCCATTGATGCACGACGGCGAATACCATCATGCCAAACGCCAGCGTCAGCATGGCGAAGTACACTTCATCCAGACGCACGCTGAAAAAGCCGATCAGCAGCGCCAGCAGCGCGCCGGCCACGATGGCCGCAAGCAGACAGCCGAGCAGCGGCCACTGCTGCGACTGCAACAGCATGGCCGTGGCATAGGCACCTGCACCGAAGAATGCCGCATGTCCGAAGCTGAGCATCCCGGTGTAGCCGAATATCAGATTGAAGCTGGCCGCGAACAACCCCAGAATCAGAATCTCCGTGGCGATGAAAATATAGAAGTACGGTGCTATCCATGGCAACGCAGCCAGGAGCAGAACGATGAGGGCCAATGCCGCGATATTGATAACGCGTTTCATGCGCTGGCCCTCCTGCCCATCAAGCCGTGCGGTTTAAGCAGCAGCACAACAGCCATGCCCAGGAACGGCAACACCAGATTCACTTCCGGCAGGAAGCGCCCGCCCAGTCCGTGGATAAGCCCAAGCACAATGGCGCCTAGCAGCGCACCCGGGAAACTGCCCAAGCCGCCTATCACCACGACAATGAAGCTTTCAATGATGACTTTGTCGCCCATGCCCGGATCAATGGCTCGCATGGGCGCCGCCACTACGCCACCGACAGCCGCCAGCCAGGCCCCGAATGCAAAGACGCCCGTGATGACCAGTTTGGTATTGATGCAAAGCACCTGGGCCATTTCACGGTCAAGCGCGGCGGCCCGCATGATGCGGCCCACGCGGGTTTTATTGAAAAGCAGCCAGAGCCCCGCCAGAAAAATCAGCCCGACAGCCACGACAAAAAGGTTGTAGAGCGGATAGGCAATGCCACCGGGCAGCGTGACGGTACCCCGCAGCAGCACAGGCGGATCAATGACATGAATGCCTGCCCCCCACAGCAGCCGCACGGATTCGTTCAGTATCAGAAGCAGCGCGAACGTGAGCAGCAGGCTGTCCGTCACTTCACGCTCGTATACAAAGCGCAGCATCAAGCGATCGATGATCACCGCCAGCATCGCCACACCGATGGGTGCAACCGCCAAGGCCATCCAGAACAGCATGCCCCAATTGTCCATGCACGCGTAGGCCATGTACGCGCCCAGCATGTAGAGTGCCCCATGCGCGAAGTTGATGACATTCAAGACGCCAAAGACAATATTCAATCCAACCGCGATGACGAACAACAGCAGGCCTATGTCGAGGCTGTTGAGCACTGCGAGGCCGAGACTCCCCATTTTGTCCCCCGTTTTCCATGTATGCGCACTGCCTTGCCTGCCCATGCGCCGCGGGCCGCAAGCCCAGGCGCATGGGACATGTCATGAATGCGTCAAAGCTTGCAGGCGGGGTCCACCGGCGGCGTTATCTTCTCGCCATCGAATGTATGCACCTGCGTCAGGCTGCGAATCCCGTCATCGGCATTCATGCTTCCCGTCTTGCCCCAGGTCGGGCCGATGAGCGCCTGGTTATCGCCTTTGCGGAAGGTCAGCTTGCCCGTGGGCGCGTCCACGGTCAAGCCCGAAAGCGCCTGCGCCACCGCCTTTCCATCCACCGACCCCGCTTTTTCCATGGCCGCCTTGAACGCATGCACGGCAACGTAAGCGCCTTCCGCGTTATAGCTGGGGGGCGCGCCATAGGCCTTCTTGTAGGCGGCAACAAACTTCTTGTTGATATCGTTGTCGTGCGCATCGTACCAGTAGCGCGTGCCCAGCCACACCCCTTCGGGCATCTGGTCGCCAAGGGCAGTCAGCACCTCGGTCGCCGCACCGACAGCAACCAGCACTTCGTAGCCCTGCTTGAAAAATCCCCGGTTGTTGGCTTGACGAACAAAATTCACAAGATCGCCGCCCCACAACGAAATCATGACACCGTCGGGCTTGGCGGCCATGACGCTATCGATGAACGGCGTGAAGTCTTCTGCGCCAAAACGCGGAAACGCGGGGTTGTCCATGATCTGAGCGTCGGGCTTAAGCGCTTTCAGATATTTGCTGAAGAACTCCCATGTCTGATGGCCAAAGGCATAGTCAGGGCCTATCGTGGTCCACTTCGTCGCGCTGGTCGAGGCGGCAATCTCGGCCGCGCCCTTCATATTCTGATGCACATTGACACTATCCCGGTATGTAAAGGCGTTGCACAATTTTCCGGTCGCATCCGGCGTGGCCGCGTGCGTGATGATGAACGGCTTGCCCAGCTCGGGCACCACCGGCGTCAATCCTTGCGCCACGCCGGAGCTGTCCAGGCCCATGAGTACGTCGGCGTTGTCCTGATACACCAGCTTGCGCGCAGCCTGTATGGCTGTGGCAGCCTTGCCCTGACCGTCCTCGAGCTTGAGCTGCAGCGTGCGCCCCAACACACCACCCGAACCGTTGATCTCATCCAGGGCAATCTGGATGCCCTGCTCCGCAAACTTGCCGTACGTCGCGGCGCTACCCGACATGATATAGATGGCGCCGATGGTGATCGGCTTCTCGGCGGCCAACGCGGGCGCGGCGGCCAAAGCGCCAGCCAGCGCGGCAACGGCGACTGAACGGTTGAACATCTGCGTGAACATATATGTCTCCTTTTGAGCGCGCCTTCCGGCGCACCTTGACGATTATGATGTACTCACTGGACGATGTGCTGCTTCAGGCTCTCCATAGGCATTTCCTCCAAGCTGCTATTCGCGTTTACCGCCGAAGCCCGCGCCGTGCCCGGTCGCGGGCAACTGCCGGCCTTCATGTATGGTTCATTTCATCCTCAACTGATCGCGCAAGACGTTCTTGCGTATCTTGCCTGTTGATGTCTTGGGCAACTCTCCGAACACCACTCGCGTGGGCGCCTTGTAATGCGGGAGCTTGTCGCGGCACCATGCGATAAGGGACTGCTCGTCCGTTGCGCTGCTGTCCTCGCGCAAGGAGACGAAGGCACAAGGCGATTCGCCCCATTTTTCGTCGGGCATGGCAACAACAGCGGCCTCCAGCACGGCTGGATGGCGGTACAGAACATCTTCGACTTCCTGGCTGGAGATATTTTCGCCACCCGAAATAATGATGTCCTTGGCGCGGTCCTTGACCTCCGCATAGCCATCGGGATGCATGACCGCCAGATCACCGGTGTGAAACCAGCCGTCTTTGAAGGCCTCACGCGTGGCGTCCGGATTCTTCAGATAGCCTTTCATGAGATTGTTACCGCGCATCAGCAACTCCCCCATTGTCTGGCCATCCCAGGGCGCAAATCCGTTCGGGCCCGATCCGGCAACGGCCACCTCGTCAATGGCATGCAGGCCGACACCTTGCCGTGCCATTTTCGGCGCCAGTTCTTCCAGCGGCAGGCTTCGCCATTCGGGCTGGCGCACGCACAGCATGGAGGGGCCATAGGTTTCCGTCAGACCATAAAGATGGGTGATATCGAAGCCCAGCTCGCGGCCTCGACGGATGACGGCACTGGGCGGTGCCGCACCGCCCAGTGCAAACTGCACGGAAGAGGGCAAGCTCACGCCGTTCTTGTGAAAATCGTTCAGCAGCATGTTGAGGACGATGGGCGCGCCGCACATATGCGTAACGCCGCAGATCCGAATGCGGTCCAGCACGGTCTGCGGCTGCACCTTGCGCAAGCAGACATGCGTGCCGCCTATTGCCGTGACAGCCCAGGTATAGCACCAGCCATTGCAATGGAACATGGGCAGCGTCCACAAGTAAACCGTGTCGGCCGTCATTTCCATGGCAATGGCATTGGTCATGGCGGAAAGATAGGCGCCCCGGTGATGATAGACCACGCCTTTGGGGTTGCCCGTGGTGCCCGACGTGTAGTTCAGGGCAATGGCATCCCATTCATTCTCAACCGGCCGGCCCGGCCACGCCGGATCCCCGGCCGCCACAAGCTGTTCATAATCCAGTTTCGCGAGCCCCTGCGACGGCCCTGATGGTCGGGAGATGGACACCAGCGCGGGCGCCGCGGCAATGCCGCTCACCGCATCGCCCACCATCTCCTCGAACTCCGTGTCATAGAGTAGCAGCCGCGCCTCGCCATGCTCGAGGATGAAGCGCAGTGTCGCCGCATCCAGCCGCGTGTTGAGTGCATTGAGGACCGCGCCCGCCATGGGTATCGCGTAATGACACTCCAACAGTTCGAGTGTGTTGAAGCACAGTACGGACACAGTATCGCCGCGCTGCACGCCCTGCTCCACAAGGGCATTGGCAAGCGCACGGCAACGTGCATGAAAGTCCGCATAGGTCAGGCTAACGTCGCCATCGATCACAGCCACCTTGTCGGGAAAGACATGGGCTGAACGCCGCAGAAAGCTCAACGGCGTGAGGCTGGAATAATTGGCGGGATTCCTGTCCAGCCCCTGCTGGTATTTGCTGCCCATGACGCCCTCACGACTTGACATATTTCGGGTTGCTAAGTGCCAGCTTGGATTCGGTTAGTGACAGCAAGAGCGCGCGCAGGGCTGGCTCATGTTTGGGCGCCACCTTGCGCTGCCGAACGAGCTCGGCCAGGCCCGCCTCGGTGGCCTCCGCATCCTGGACGCCGGCAAGCTGGAAGAAGCCGCCGATGGCCGCCGCGGCGTCCCGGTCCCCATCCGCATGAGGTGCCAGTTCCCGCGCGGCGATGGCCATGGCATTGGCCACCATCAGCGCATCATAGACACGTTCGGCGGGTAGTAATGGCAGCAATTCGTCCAGCAGCACGCGGCGGGCCACGGCCAGCAGTTCATTGCCATAGGGGCGATTGTTCAATGCGCACCTCCAAGCATCGCCATATAGTGGAGCAGATCCAACTCCATTTCCGGCACGATGCGGCCGGTCAGCGCCAACTCCAGTGACGGCTGCTCGCCCGACAAATGGCGCTGCGCCTGCTGCAGGGCAATGACCGCCCAACCCACACTTGCCATGGCTTCCCAGTACAGCACTTGATCGGGGTTGGGCGCTCTACCGCTGGCCTGCGTATAGGCTTCGAACAGATCCGCCTTGTATCCCAGCCCTCCAACCGGCTTGTCGAACGCGCCAAAGCGCCAACAGCGGGCGCACAGCCATCCCAGATCCTCGATCGGATCGCTCCAGCGCGCGAATTCCCAATCAAGCACGCCCGTGATCCGGCCCTCGTGCACCATATAGTTGCCCGTGCGGAAGTCGCCATGGCATAACGTCAACTCACCCCCGTCTGGAGCACAATCCTCCAGCCAGTTCAGCGCCCACTCAAGCACGGGGTGCGGTTCGGGAACACGGGCCAGCAATGCGCGGCATGTATGAACACGCGCGAGCGCGGCGGAGCCCGTGGGCATCTGCAGGAAATCCAAGGCTTGCAGCGGCGGCTTCACACTATGTATACGAGCCAACTCCACGCCAAGCTGGCGCACCAAGCTGCGCGCCTGCCCAGGTTCCATGTCTGCGCGAACCAAGGTGCGCGCATGAGCGGTTCCCTTGACCCGAGCCATGACACAGAATGCCCGCCCCATGACCGCGTCATCCTCGCACAGCCACAGCGGCTCGGGCACCGTTACGCCAGCGTGAAAGGCGCACTGCAGTACCTGGAATTCCTGCGCCCGGGTCATGCTGGCGTCGACGCCAGACGGCGCATCGCTGCGCACCACAAGCTCATGCCGGCCTGGCCGCTGCCCGCCAGTACATGCCAATGTCAAGGCATCGTTGTTTTGTATTGCCCCCCCAGACAGACGATGATGCGCCAGGACGCGAACTTGCTTGGCGCCGGTACGCTCGCGCACATATTCGGCCAAGGCCAGCACGCTGTCCGGCCAGGTGCCATGCGCAGGCTGCTGATTCGCGGATGCGGTGCTACGAGAAAGCACGCCTACCCCCACCGCCAGAAATCGACACCATCATGCATCAGCGTGCGGGACAATACCATTTTGTGCACCTCGGATGCGCCATCGACCAAGCGGGCCTGACGCGCATAGCGGTATATCCATTCCAGCGGCGTGTCGCGCGAGTAGCCCCGCGCGCCGCAGAGTTGAATCGCTGTATCCACGGCCTTGTGCAAGGTATCGGCCACCGCCACTTTGGCCATGGAGACCTCCCTGCGGGCGTAATCGCCCTGGTCGAGCTTCCAGGCCGCATGCATGGTAAGCAACCGGCCCACCTGTATGGCCATGGCCGCTTCGCCGAGCAGCCACTGGACGCCTTCCCTGTCCGCCAGACGCATACCAAAAGACTCGCGCTCGGCCACGTAGGTCGAGGCGATTTCCAGCGATCGCTTGGCCAGCCCCAGCCAGCGCATGCAATGCGTCAGGCGCGCCGGACCGAGGCGGATCTGCGTCAGCTTAAGGCCGTCGCCCACGCCCATGAGGCGGTTCTCGTCGGGAATGCGCATGTCCGAAAACCGCAACTCGCAATGCCCACCATGCTCTTCCGGCCCCATGATGGGAATGCGTCGCACGATTTCCCAGCCCGGATCGTCCCGATGAAACAGAAATGCGGTAAGACCCTTGCGCGCGTCGTCGGACGTGCGCGCCATGAGAATGAAATGAGCGGCCACGCCTGCGCCCGTAATGAAGTGCTTATGACCGTTGACGATCCAATGGTCCCCCTGCCGGACAGCCGTCGTGCGCGTCATGCCCGGATCGGAACCGGAACCAGGCGCGGGTTCGGTCATGGCAAAGGAAGAGCGAACGGTGCCATCTATGATGGGTTGCAGCCAGCGCTCCTTTTGTGCTGCGGTAGCCACCTTGTTGAGAACCATCATATTGCCGTCGTCAGGCGCCGCGGAATTGAACACCACGGGCCCAAAGATGGCGCGGTTCATTTCCTCGTAGCAGGCCGCCATTTCGGCCATGGAAAGACCTTGTCCGCCGCGCTCGCGTGGCATCTGCAGACTCCAGAGACCGTGATCCCTCGCACGCGACTGCATCTGGCGCAACAATACCGGCCGGATATTGTCGTGCTCATCGTACGACGCGCCCTCGGACTCAAGCGGAATGAGCTCCCCATCGACGAATTCGCGGATACGGCGGCGAAGATCCTCGCTGCGGGCCGATAAGGTGAAGTCCATGCCATGCCTTTCTGTAAGCGGCCCCGAAAAGGCCACAATTGTTTTCCGGTGCACCCTATAGCCCAATCATCGAACGATTGTTCGATATTGTCAAGCGCTGCGGCTGACCTCAGGCATGGGTGATGCGGGCGTACTCTTGCGCAATGCGCAGGCTGAGCGCCCGCAAGGCAGGCGCATGACGCGGCACCGAATCGGACGGCATGGCGGCCGATGGGCAGGCTCTGGCCAGACTGCCGATAAGGCGCTGATCCTGCAGCGAAAGAATGGGCACGGCAATGCCCATGACAAAAGGCGTGATCTGCTCGTAGCTCGTGGCGTATCCGGAACGCCGGATACCGGCCAGTGCATGCCGGAATTCCAGCCAGTTCTGGCCCAGGCCCGCGGCGCGAACGGCCTCCTCGTTGCCCAGATAGGCCTGCTTGATGCGGTGCGACGACAGATGCGCCAAGGCGGCGAGTGAGGCGGCGCCCTGAAACAGAGAAAAGGGGATGCCCCGGGCTCTGCGTATGGTGATCTGCTGGCCATTGTGACGAAGCACATCGGGGCCAACCTTGTATATGCACAGCACCTTGTCCTGATAAAGACTGTGCAGCAGCAAGGCATGATTGTCGCAATGCTCGCTCGCCAGCACCTGCTGGCCAGCGCGATACAGCGGATCCGTCAGCGCCAGCATGCGCTCCAGTTCCACGATGCGAGGCCCAAGCGTATACGCGCTTTCAGGTGCATTGGCGATCAGCCCCGCATCACACAGCTCCTTGAGATAGCGATAGGCGGTCGATCGCGTATAGCCCAGTACTGCTGCAATTTCCTCCGCGGTCAGCAGCGGGGAGGCTACCGAGAACAGAGAAAGAATATCCAGGGCGCGGCCCAGGCTGGACGGTGAGGATGTCTTGACGTTGGCTGCCATGGGCAAATTGTATTAGAGGCGCGCCTCCAGGCATCGCCGCATGTCTCGTCGGCCGCCTGTTCCGCCTGAAATTTAATAAATCCCATATTACAGGATTATTGACGTTACCTGCATAGCAAGATATTATGATTTGAATGGACTCTTCGGGACAGACATTGTGATCACCAGAAAACTTACTGGCCGCGTACCGCGCGAAGCCATCCGATGTCTGGAAATCCCCCGTTTGCAGCCATCGCTGCTGCAGCGATGCGCCCAACTGACCGATCTCACCAGCAGCCTGTCCGATGCGCTCGATCAACTTGGTCTGCGCGGCGCCGTGCCTGCCCGTGAGCTCGCACCCACGCTGAGCCAGTCGCGCGTCGTCGGTCAAGCAGTCACCGTGCGCAATATCGAGCGCGAAGAGAACCCCACTGTCAGCGCCGCCAGCGGCGTGGGCAAAATGGGTGAGCACGAAGCCTACAACCTGGCCCAACCAGGCGATGTGGTTGTCATCCAGGGCCTGGCGGGCGTATCCAATATGGGCGGACAATCCGCCACCGTCGCGCACCGCGCCGGCTGCGCCGCCGCGATTATCGACGGTGGGTTTCGCGACCCCTCCGCGTCGCGCGAACTGCATTTTCCTATCTGGTCTCGCGGACCCACGCCCATCACCGGTAAATGGCGGCTGCAAACCGTGGAGATCAACGGGAGCGTCCGTATCGCAGGCATCGGCGTCAGTGCCGGAGACCTGGTGGCCGCCGACGAAGCGGGTGTGGTGTTTGTGCCTTTTGCCCATGTACAGGACGTGGTCGAGCAGGCCGAGCGCATCGACGCCGGCGACCGGCGCCAGAAAGCCGACATCGCAGCCGGCATCGACCTGGCTACCCTCGCCGCCACACGCTATAAATAACAGGAGCATGCAAACATGCAGATTGAAACCGATGTGGACATCCGGTGTGCCGTGCACAGCGCGGATATCCTCGGGGAGGTGCCGCTTTGGTGCCAGCGGACGCAGCGATTGTGGTGGGTAGACGTGCGCCGGCCGGCGCTGCAGTTCCATGAGCCTGCGAGCGGCAAGCATGTCGCGCAAAGACTGCATCCAGATATGGTAACCGGCGCCATCGCCCTGCGCGAAGAGGGCGGCTTTGTGCTGGCTACCAGTTCGGGGCTCTATCTGTACGACCCCGATCACGGGCAAGCTCCCGTCCTCATAGCGAATCCGGAGAACAATGCGCCAGGCATGCGCCTGAATGACGGCAAGTGTGACCGACGGGGGCGCTTCTGGGTCGGCAGTATGCACGACACCCGCCGCGAACCGCTAGGCACCCTGTACCGCCTTGATCCGGATCACAGCTGCCATTCCATGCTGCGCGATTTCGTGCTGCCCAATGCCCTGAGCTGGAGTCCGGACGATCGAACCATGTACTTCGCCGACACGCACAATCAAGTCATATGGGCGTTCGATTACGACATCGATGACGGCGCGATCTCAAACCGCCGCATCTTCAAGGACTGGACACATCAAACTGGCAGGCCTGATGGCGCCACGGTGGATGCCGAAGGCTGCATCTGGAACTGCATGGTAGCCACCGGTCATCTTGTACGGCTGGCACCTGACGGCACGGTCATGCGCTGCATCCAGTTGCCCGTCACCAATCCCACATGCCCTGCATTCGGGGGCCGCGACCTGGACACGCTGTACATCACCAGCCATTCGCAGCGTTTCACACCAGAGCAGCAGGCACGCGAGCCACTTGCCGGCGCCCTCCTGGCTCTGAATGTGGGTGTGCGTGGCCTGCCCGAACCGCGCTACGCAGGCTGAACAACATGACAAGATCACATGACGGAGACAAATCATGCAAACCCGATTCGCTGCCTGCGCGGCGCTGCTGACCGGCGCCCTCGCAGTATTCACCGCGGCCCATGCCGCGGATACCATCAACATGATCGTACCTTTCTCGGCGGGAGGCCCCACCGATCTGATCGCGCGCACCATCGCCCCCAGTCTCAGCGACAAGCTGGGCAAGACCGTCGTGGTCGAGAATCACGGCGGCGCGGGCGGCACAATAGGCGCCAATCTCGCGGCCCATGCCAAGCCCGATGGGCACACTATTCTGCTCACAACATCCAGCCTCATCCTGTCTACCGGTACCCGCAGCAAGCTCCCGTTCGATGCCCGCAAGGATCTCATGCCGGTCTATCTACTGGGAGAGGTGCAGACCATGCTGGCCGTGAATCCAAAACTCGGCGTGGACACGCTGCAGGAATTGATCGACAAGGCCCGTGGTACGCCCGAGGGGCTCAACTATGGATCGACAGGCGTGGGCGGCACCATGCACGTGGGCGCTGAGCTGCTGCGCAAGGCTGCCGATATCCCGCTCGTGCATGTGCCTTACCGCGGGGCCGCGCCGGCACTCGTCGCGCTCATGGCCGGACAAGTAGACCTGGTCAACGCCGATGTTCCCGTCTTGCAGCCTTATATCAAGGACGGGCGGCTCAAGGGTCTGGTGATCTATGACACCCGACGCTCTCCGCTTCTGCCCGATATCCCCACTGCGTCGGAGGCCGGCATGCCGGCACTGCAAATGACCAACTGGTACGGCGTGCTCGTGCCTGCCGGCACTCCGGATTCGTTTCGGAAAACACTGGAAGGTGCACTGAACGAAGTAGTGCATGAGCCGGAGATCGCGGCCAAACTGGCGCAGGCCGGCTTCAGCAACCCAAAGGACACCGCGGGCTTTCAGGCCAGGCTGGATCAGGATTTCGGCAAATGGCTGCCTTGGCTGAAGGCCAACAACATCCATACCGATTGAACCGCAGCAATAGACATGATCTTCGAACTTCGCACCTACACCGTAGCCCACGGCCAGATGACCAGCTACCTGGACCGCTATGAGCATCAGGCGCTACCTCTGCTGCGCAAGCATCTGGGGCGCTTTCTTGGGTTCTACGTCAGCGAAATCGGGCCGCTGAACCAGGTGCTGCACATCTGGGCCTATGAGGATCTGACCGACCGCCAGCATCGGCGCGCCGAACTGGATGCCGATCCCGCCTGGCACGCCTTCAAGGAACTGAACGCCGGCACGTTCGTACACCAGGAAGTCAAGATCATGCGCGACCTGCCTTTTTCGCCGCAATGGCTGTAGCGTAATTGCAATGACCGACGAACTTGTGGCCTTGACCCGTAATCCGCTGAAAGAAAAGCTTGGGCGCGGCGAACTGGCGTCTTGCATGATCATCCGCATGAGCCATGGAATCGCAATCGGCGCAGCCGCCGCCAACGCGGGCCTGGATGCGTGCTATATCGATCTGGAGCACAGCCCGCTTTCCCTGGAAACGACAGCTGTCCTTTGTTGCGCCGCGCGCGCGGCAGGCGTGGTGCCGCTGGTGCGCGTACCCGGCCTGGACGAGGCGCTCGTTGGCCGCCTGCTTGATGGCGGCGCCATGGGCATCATCGTCCCCCAGATTGCGTGCGCCGAACAGGCGCGGCAGGCTGTGGCTGCGGCCCGCTATCCGCCAGAAGGACGCCGGTCGTTCTCCAGCACCCAGCCATTGCTGAACTATCGCGCCTTCCCGCCCGCCCAGGCGCAGGCCGCCATGAACCGTTCCGTATTCGTGGCCGTCATGATAGAGAGCGCCGACGCAGTCAGCCAGATCGACGCCATCGCGGCCGTACCTGGGTTGGACATGCTGTTTCTGGGCGCCGGCGACCTGAGCGCCGATCTGGGCATTCCGGGCGAGTTGTCGCATCCGTCCATGCGCGCCGCCTACGCGCGCATCCAGCGAGCCGCGGACAACAACGGCAAGGCCGTAGGCCTGGGCGGCTTGTCCAGCGACCCGGCTCTATTGGCAGAATGCCTGTCCGCTGGCGCCCGCTTTGTGTCTATCGGCACCGACCTCGCACTGATGACCAGAGCCATCCAGGAACAAGTCCGTCGCCTCCCTACTGTCGACTGCTGAGCCATTCATCACAAATTGCCTCTATACTGCCCGGGTCTGTCCATCGCGATGCACCTATGGTTTCCAGCTTGCCCCAGATACAGCGCTTTTTCTACAGCCATTACTTCTTCGGCGGCCTGCGACAGGGGGTAGGCGTTCTGCTGCCGGCACTGCTGCTGGCCGGCATACTGCACATGTACGCCGTCGGCATCATTGCATCGATCGGTGCAGCCTGCGTGGCCATCATCGACCAACCCGGCGGGCCTCGCAGCTATGGCCGCAACGGCATGCTTGCGGCCATTCTCGTCGGCTCGCTAACAGCATTGGTCACAGGTTTCGCGTCCGCTCACTCAGCCTTGCTCTGGCTGGTTGTTCCGCTGCTGTCCTTCTTTTTTTCCATGTTCACGGTCTTCGGCAAACAGGGTGGCCTGCTTGGCTTCGCCTGCCTGCTCATCATGACGCTGACCATGCGCGTTCCGCTGGCGCCTCACGAGGTGCTGATGCACACCGCCTATTCCTTCGCCGGCGGTGTCTTTTATTTCTGCTATGCATTGCTGGCGCACCGCGTGCTGTGGCACCGGGAAGAGCAGCAGGCGCTGTCCGCCGCGCTGTTCGCCACCGCCGACTACATGCGCGCGCGATCCCAGTTCTACGACGTGCACTCGGACCTCGATAAAAACTACCGCGCTCTTACGCATGCCCAGGCCAACATGACCGAGAAGCATCAGGGTGCGCGCGATACCGTGCTGCGCGAGCTGCCACGCGGGCATGGCAAGGCCGACCTGCTGCGCACCCGCGCCCTGAATGTATTCATCGACATGGTCGCCCTGCTGGATACGCTGGTGGCCACACATGTCGATTACGCAACGCTGCGGCGCAGTCTGCCTGACAGCGACCTGCTGGTATTCGGGCGCGATGCCCTGCGCAAGCTGGCCCGCGACCTGGATAGGCTGGCGCTAAATATCGTACGAGGCCGGCATGTCACCGAGCGCAGTAGCGTCAAGGCCGAACTACGAGCCATTGAGTACGAACTCGATCAGTGTCGGCGCAAGGGTATGGACGAGGACAGTCCAGAGGTCTACGCGCTGCTGGTACAGGTATTCCGGCGTTTGCGCAATGCAGCGCGTCTGGTACAACGCATCGGAGATCACATTAGCGACAGATCCGATGCCACCCTGGTAGACCGGCTGCTGGACAAATCGCTGAACCGATTCCTGACACGGCGCAAATGGCGCTTCGGCATGCTGACGAGCAATCTGCGCCTGGACTCTCCGCACTTCCGCTATGCTACCCGCGTAGCCGCCGGCACGCTGGCGGCCATGACCCTCTCCGTCCTGTTTTCCCTCACGCTCACGCACGAAGGCATGGCGCCCGAATTGAGCGCCCATAGCTATTGGATCATCCTGACCATCATCATTGTGCTCAAGCCAGGCTACGCATTAACACGGCAGCGCAACGGCTGGCGGCTCGCCGGCACACTCATAGGCTGCGCTCTGGCATTGCTGCTATTCAATGTCACCCATGATCCCGCCATCTATCTCGCCATACTAGTCGTGGCCTGCATACTCGGCTACGGCCTGGTACAGATCAATTACATGATGGCCGCCATTTTCAATACGCTCTTCGTGCTGCTGGTGTTCCATTTCCTGTCTCCCACCACCAATCTTGTCATCGGTGAAAGGCTGGTCGACACAGTGCTGGGTTGCGGCATTGCCCTGCTCTGCAGTTATATTCTGCCCTGGTGGGAATACAACTTCATGGGATCGCTGGCATTGGCGCTGAGGCGGGCCAATCAAGAGTTTCTCGGCAGCGGGCTGGAGTACGCAGCGCTGACCAGGGCTCAGGCAGCCCCTGGTGCGGGCGTGGATGCCGACCTTGACACGCGATTGCGCGAAGCCGAGTTGCGCTGGCGCATTGCCAGAAAGAACGTGCACATCGCCTTTGGCAATTTCACGGCCGCCTTCTACCGCATGATGGATGAGCCCGCCCGGCGCCAACGCAACGTGCCCGAATTGAACCATCTGCTGATACAGAACCACGTGCTGGCATCACAGATAACGTCTGCCATTCCCATTCTGGCGAACCTGCCCAGCGTACCCGAAGGCGTGCAAAAATCGCTTGACGCAGTCGTGGCTTTCCTGGACGGCAAGTATGCCAGCCCGCCCGCGTCGATCGAAATCGAAGGCGAACTGGCCACCCTGGCCTACCCTTTGCGCCAGATGGTAAAAGCCTCTCAATTGATCGACCAGGAAATGCGAGGCCTGCCTCAAGCCGATCCGGCCAAGGCGTGAACCCCTGACCTGTCCTGGCTTTTTCGATCCAAGGTAACTTGAGACAATGGCCTCTTCGATAGCGAGAGGCACATGAAGAAGACGCGATACAACGATGAGCAGATCGTCCGGATCCTGCGCGAGACC
>NZ_SDQC01000008.1 GCF_004153445.1 Allopusillimonas soli | reverse complement strand
GAGCGTATGGGTTCAGGAATTTTGAGAATTACCGTATGAGAGTCTTGGCTCAATGCGGTTGGAATGGTGTAATTAACCGAGTCTAATGAATGCCCTGATCCCCCGATAATGGAGTAGAGCCAAGAAGCGAGGGGCAAAAAAACCAGAGCGCTACTAACGCCCTGGTTTGGTAGATTGACAAGAAGGGGTTATTGCTTCATTTGCATGCCCTCTTGCTGGTCCTGCTGGTCATTACTTGGTCCTGCTGGTCATTACTTGGTCCTGCTGGTCATTACTTGGTCCTGCTGATCATTACTATATCCAACTTGAATTCGCTCCTGAATCCACGCCCCCACATCCGCCTCTAAGCGAACATGGCGTCCAGCACGGACGCGCCGGAGCGTGCCGTCGCTAGCAAGTTTGTAGATGAGCGTCTTACCCATCGCCGTTCGATCCATGACCTGTCGCAGGATGAAAAGACGGGATATGGGCCGCGCATGGTCGGCATAATGGGATAGAGCCTGGCTTCTGTGCCGGCGCAACTCACACATCCAGAAAAAAACCGCCTAGGAGTTGGATCCCTAGGCGGTTCTAACCATTTGATATCACTGGATAATTCTGGCGCGGCTGGCAGGATTCGAACCCACGACCCCTTGGTTCGTAGCCAAACGAACTAAGCTCAGGTTCCATCAATAGAATCAACGTGTTAAGCCACGCCAACTGTACTATTGATTGCCCGATACAATCATTGTAAGTGATTGATTTTCCTAGGGTCGAATGCTTTGAATAGTACAGTTTCAGGGGTCGGAAGCGGCCATTTCCCTGCTGTCAGGCGTCACAGATCAAGGCCCGCCACCGAGCGGCTTCTTTGTGCTAAAAATACTGTACATATTATCAGTATTTATTATGCTCACCTATCGTCAACTTAAAGATATCCAAGAAGGCCATCGCCGCAATCCTGACGTCATGGACTTACTGCGCGAGGTCAAGCGCCTGCGGGCCGTGGCCGTGCTGTCCTATTCGGTCGTGGGATTTATCAGGCTCTGCGACCTGAGCAAGGAAGATCAGGCCAAATTCGAGCCACTGTTCGAGGCCCTCAAAGCTGAGCAATGCGTACAGGGCTGGCGGCGTGCCCGAGAAAAGCGAGAGCATATGAATTTCCCCCATGAAACCGAGGGCCGAGATGGTGACATGGCCTATTATTGGCGGGAAATGCAAAAGACCAGGGAGTAGCCATGTGCGGAAGAGTCAGCCAGGATAGCCAGAGTGACTATTTTTCCTACATCGGATGGCAAAACCCGTTCGACTATGCCCGCAGCCCGAACAGGCCGCCCGGAACACATCCGCTGGTGTTGCATAGGATCAGCGACGGCGCCCAGCACGCGGACACACTGCACTGGGGCTATCTGCCACCCTGGCCAGGCTATAAGCGCGGTCCGGCCAGCAATGCTCGACTGGATACGGTGCTGGGCAAGTCGCCTTTTTGGCGGCCACTACTGGGACGGCGGATCATCATGCCCTGCGACGGCTGGTATGAGTGGACGGGGCCTAAAGGCGACCGGCAGCCCTGGTACATCAGTCCGAAGGACGGCGCGCCGCTGCTTATGGCCGGCATCGCAGCATGGGAGCCGGGTAAAGAGGCGGATGAGCGCCACGGATTTGCCATCATTACGGACGCTGCTGCTGGTGGGCTGGTGGATCTGCATGATCGTCGGCCCATGTGCTTGACCTTGGAAGATGCCTATCACTGGATGGATCCGACGCTTGAGGTCGACTACGCACTCGATCTGCTGACAACGGCCCGGCCCGAATCGGCGTTTCAGTGGTGGGAGGTAACTCGCAAGGTCGGAAATAGCCGATACCAGGGCGAGGATGCTACCAAGCCTATTGCTTAACGATCTCGTTGTACCGTACCTTAGCCGCTTTCAGGTTGTCTCGCGTATCCACCGCACACTGCCCGCCCGGCTGCCATAGCTCGTAGCGATAATCGCCGCGACTCCATATTTTACAGATCGTCCAGCCATCCGGCCCGACCCAGTGCCAGTCATCTGCCTGGCGCCAAATATCCTCTCCCACATCGCCCTCCGTTGATTGGAGGGTAGTTTACTGCTGACTTCATCAGCATTCGCTCACAAATCCATGCGCGAGACAGGCCAATTTTTGCATTAATTCTTGCATTCTCGATATATTTCACTACAATTAGTACTTACTACGGAACGCAGATTTCGTATTTACCTTCCCCATAACAAAAATAACAGGGAGCGTACAATGGCTAAATGGCCTAACGGGTTTTATCGATACATTTGTTTTTGCATCGATATCATCCTTCATCTCCACGATTTAATTCCGCACATTCATTTGTGTCTTCAGTGCACTATCGTTGTGCAGACATGAGGGATTGCACGTAAGCCTGCAGCCCATTCACTCTATCGGCATAGGTGGCAGCCTTTTTTCCCAGGCTTGCATAGTCTGACCAACACGCCGCAACAATGCCGATCCAGTCGGGGTTGGCGTCATCAGTTCTGCTGGTGGCGCCGGCAGCCGGGTGCTTACTATAGGCGGACAGTCGCTGGCGCAGCCTGGCAGCATCAGCATCCAGATCAGCGACGCGAGCAGCAGTGTCAGCCTTGAGCGCCTGGTAGCGCTGTTCAGCGGCGAGTTTTTCATGTTCGAGCCTCACTTGTTCGTTGTAAAGGGCGGTTTGGCGGGCAGCCAGATCGAGCTTGGCCTGTGTGTCACGCTCGGACCAGCCTTGGGCGTGCTGATACCGGCCATAGCCCCAGATTGCGGCCAGAGCCAGCAACAAGCCAGCGGCGCCCAGCAGGTATTTGTTGGCCAGCAGCTTAAACATACGTGCCGCCATGCATGATGTAGACGGCCTTCATTTCACTCATCGAGTAGGTGTGCTGGCCATAGGGTGACTCTGGCAGGCTTGCCCAGATGTCGTTCACTCGCAGCACCGCCTTTTCAAACTCGCCGGCCAGGATCCGGCCGTATGCACGCTGCTCTTTAAGCTGATTGATGGCGTACAGGTCCTGGCTCAGCGGCGAAAAGTCCGGCAGCCTTAGTCGCTGCTGATAGGCCTTCCAAAATCGATACAGGATCTGATACCGGCCAGCAGCGGTCGATGAGAGCGAGGCCGACAGGCGCACTAATTTATTGGGATGGCGGCTGTAATCGGTGAACAAAGTGCCGCCCACCAGGACGTCATAACCGTCGTCGTTTGTCGGCTGGCGGTTATTATCCGTGCCCTCGGTGAAGGCAATGGCGTCCAGGAACGCGCAGACGTTAGCCCCGCCGGCTTGCTCGGGCGTTATTCGCGGCATTTGCGGCTCCTTTTCCAGCGGTGCACGCGATGCGCATGCGACTTGAGCCAGTAGCAGCGCACTGCCATGCAGGCTACCGCCACGTTCAGCAGCACTTCGCTGCGAGGCAGCGCTGCCGGATAGAGCCATGCCCAGCCGGCATTGGCCAGCGCAGCCAGCGAGAGCAGCATCAACGAGAATTTGCCAAACCAGCCATCCTTGACGCGTGGCGATACGACCGCCCAGGCGCTGGCAGCCGCCAGAATCAGGTTGGCAGCAAAATGCATCCAATAGAACATGTCACCCTCCCTTGCGAACGAGCCAGCTGCGGATCACTTCCTTGGCCAACTCCCACCAGTCGGCCTTTCTGATCATGGTCAGAATGGATCCGGCAATGGCCCAGCCGAACATGCCGACAAGGAAGGCGGCGCCGTCGCGCCAGCCTGGCGGCATGCCGATGAGCTCAATGATGGGTTGAGTGAAAAGTGCCGCGATCACGGCACCGACCAGGACCATCACGGCCTTTTGCCAGGGCGTCAGATCCTTGATAAACGCCATTGAGAACGCGGCGCCCACCGCGCCAATGGCAGCGGCCCACAGTTTTGCTTCGGGGAAGGTGTCTGGCGGTTGCATCGCATTCCTTTGGACAAAAAGAAAGCCCGCTCAAGGCGGGCACGAACGGGTAGGTGGCCTACTACGCCTGGATCTGCGCAGCAGCCGTAAATAGATCATCCATCTGAGCGGACGTGATGCCGGCCTTATCGGCCAGGTACGCCAGGGCGGGGCTTGGGCGCTCCCAGTCCCGCGCCTTGGCCCAGGCCCACTTGACCTCAGCCGGCGTTTGCGCATCGTCCACTGCGGCCTGCACCGCATCCATGAGCCCGGCCTGGATCAGCGCGATGCCGCCCTGGGCAGCGGTGACCCGCTGAGGGATGATGGGCGCCGGGGCCACGAAAGGCGCAATCGGCCCGAAGTCGCCCGCCACGGCGCGGTTATACAGCTCGACGCCGTGCGCCTCGATGTCTGCCGCGCAAGCGTTAAACGGCACCGTTTCCCCCAGCTCGACAAAAAACACGTCCATGCCGATGAGTGACCCATCCGAAGCGGTGTAGTGCAGGTTAGAAACCTCTGTGTATTGCATATGGATTCCTTACGCGTAACGAAAGAATTCGCCCACCCGCTGCGCATCCGGTGTGCTGCTGTTGATCGAGCCAATCTGGGAGCAGGACTTCCAACTGCCCGCCACGCCTGGATCCGTTCGGTGCTGGCCAGCGAATCCGGCCGGACGAATATTTGCGCCACTAATGGTCGTGCCCAGATTGATGGTTCCGCTGACGCCGACCCATGCGGTGATGTAAGTGCCCACCGAGCCAGGTGCCAGGCCAGCCAGCGTTGCGCTCACCCCTGCCGATGCGCCGGAAACGCTTGCCCATGGAACGCCCGATTTATCAGTAAAGAGAGTGTCGGTCTCCCAACCACCGTTATTGATACGCCGGCGCTGATTGATGGTGCCGTCCACGTTGTGCACGAGGTGAAAGGTCCAGCGACCGACGCCGAATTCTGCGCCATTGTGTAGCGAGTAGCCGACGCCATACTTGCCAGAGGGCGAGCCAGGCGACGAGGTGCTGGCGGTCCAGACCTGCAGATTGATGCCACCCGAACCAAAATCGACACCAGTCAGACCCGTCGCCCCCGCCGAATGTAGGCCGAAGTTGCCAACCGCCACTAGCCTGCCATCGGTGGCGTCATTGTCCGACTCGGTGGCCGTTTTCGATGCAGCCGTACCCAGGCCAGTCGCCTTGGTGCCATCGATCTCGGTGAAGGTCACGGTGACGTTGCCTGAACCGTCAAAGGTCACATTGTCGGCTTTGGCTGCGCCCGTAAAGGACCAGGTGCGCGCCGTCTTGAGTTTGGCCGCCGAGCCATTGATGTTGATCGAGGCCGTGCCTTCGAGCTTGGTAGCATCCAGACTACTGACCGGCACCGAGACATCAGCCGAGCCGTCAAAAGTGGCCGAGCCTGTTGCTCCGCCGGTCAACGCGATCGTACGCGCCGTAGCCAGCTTGGCTGCAGCACCGGTCGTATCGATGCCGGCCGTGCCTTCCAGCTTGGACGCATCGAGCTTTGTGACGTTGATGCTGATGTTCTTGGTGCCATCAAAGGCGGTGGCCGTGCCCGTTGCCGCGCCCGAGAGCGCGATGGTGCGCTCGGTCTTGAGCTTGGCCGCATAGCCGCTCACGTTGATCGCGTACTCATTGGCCAGGTCTACCCAGCCGGTACCATTCCAGCGCTGCCATTTTTTTGCCGCGCTCGTATAGCGGATCGTGTCCGTGGGCACATTCGTGGCCGTGGTCTTGGCCGGATCCAGTCCCTTGGCCAGATCGTCAAAGCGCCCGTCGACCTCGGCCACGAAGTCAGCGTAGGCGCTGGTGATGGTCGGTTTTGCGTGGTCTGCCATGTCAGTTGCCCTTTACAGCCCAGGAGACCGTGCCGCTGGCCCGATTTCCTGATTGATCGAATAAATAGATGCGCATGCCCTGCGGATAGGTCAGCAAGGCGCCCGAGCCATTGGGCCCGGTGATCGGCGCCGTGAACGAATCGGCCACAGCGGTGGCCACCGTCACGATGGCCGGTTCCCGGTTCGAAAAGCCCAGGCGTACGGCTTGGCCTGCCACCAGGCCGTGCCCGGTCACATTGACCGTCACGGTCCCGCCAGTGACCGAATAGGTGCCCGATAACACCGCATCCTGAAAGTCATACACCGCCGTGAGCGGCGTCGTGCCGGCCGGTGTCACCGTAATCGAGGACACGTCCAGGAACGGCACATTGAAGTTGGCCACGGTGCCCTCGCTGTCCGAGGCCAGCACGTCCGCCTTGCCGGCATCGTTTTTGAGCTTGGAGGACAACCGGCAGGTGAGCCCCGAGAGCCGGTACACGCCCTGGCCGCCAGACTGCGAGGCGGTCAATGTGAACCGCACGTAACGGAAATTGGTGCCGAACACGTCGGTCACATTGGCGTTTTGCGACCAGGCGCTGCCATCGGCGGACGTTTCGATGAGGGTCGAGATCTCGGGCGCGCCATCGATGACCGTGCCGTTGATCGACATCGTGACCCGGCTGGAGGCCACGATGGTGCCGAAATCGAACGTCTCCTGATACGACCCGGACAAGGGCGTGGGCTGAATATAGACCGGATAGCCCGCCGCGACCTGGTCCTGCGGACTCGCCCAGCTATTACCCTCGAAATGCTCTTGCCAGGTCTCGGTCAGATTCACCGGCAGTATCACGCCCTCATCGTCCAGCAGCGCCGAGCTGAGCGTGCCATCGAAACTGGAGACCTGCTCACCGCGAAACACGAAATCCGGCGGCTCGGACACCGACACCGCAATGCTTACGGGCTCCGATTCGTAGCCATCCGTGTCGACTGTGCTTAGCCAATATGTATAGAGACCAGACTGTAGCTCCGCCACAGTCGTAAAGGATCCCTTCTTGGCGCCAATCTCTAGCGCGCTGGCCCAATCAGACCCCGACTTAAGGTGCGTATGCGATACAGGCAGCGTGGTCTTATCAGGTAGATTCCAACGCAGTTGAACGCTGTTATCGATCACTTGTGCACGCACATTGGTGGGCGGCTTGGGCACCAATTTGGTGATGGAGGCCTGCAGACCGTCCGAGACGCGCCCCAGGGCATCGATGACCTGTATGGTAAAAAGCCGATCCCCGATCCAGTCCGCCGGCAGGGTGATGGTGGCGCTGCCCACGGTTTTGACGATATCGGCGTAGCTCACCCGGTAGGCGCGCAGGCCGAACTGTGGCTGCACCGGATCCCAGTCCAGCGTAATGGTGGCGTTCGTCAAGCTGGTGTCGGCAAACGTTTCGCGCAGCGCGCCGATATCGGGCACCGCATCAGCGGTGAACGTGACGGTGGCCGATGATTCCGAATACAGGTTCGCCCCATTGATGGCGCGCACGTACCAAGTGGTGGGCACCTCGGGCGCGCCAGGATCGACCAAGCACCCGGACACATCGCCCTTGAAGAGATAGCCTGGGCCGCCCCAGCCCGAGTCCGTCAGGCGCACCTCGTAGCCGGTGACGTCTGGATCCGGGTTGTCCGGCCAGTTCAGCTGCAGGCGCGCCCCTTCAGGCGTGGCCACAATGACCCCCGGCACCGACGGGCGCACCGGGATGGCCTGCACGCTGTAGGTCAGCACCGAGGGCGTGCCCCGGCCGGTGATGGAGGCCGGCTTGACGGTGATGCGGATCTGATCGCCGGCGCGGGCCTGCACCGTTAAGCTGCGATCCAGCGTCTGGATGGCCGGACGGGCCTGGCCGTTGATGGCCACCAGCACGTCCGCCGGCACAGGCGAGGACAGCACCCAGGCCAGCATGACGTCCACGATGCCCGTGAGTGTATTGACCACGCCTTCCTTGGCCGTGAGCGAGAGTACGACACCGGCCAGCAAGGCGCCATCGCGCGGCGGCGTGTACGCATACGGATTGTTCTCACTGGCGTAATAGCCTGGATCATCGTCAATGGCCGTGAATTTCACGCCATCGGCGGTCGGCTTGACCTCGGTGATCTTAAAGCGCCGGCCAGGGGTTGCCAGCGGATCGAAGAACCATGCCCAGTCCATGGCCACTGTGTCGTCATAGCCCTCATCGCCAGGCAGGGGAAAATCGTCCATGTCCGAGGTGATGGTCAGCAAATCGACTTCGCCGACCTCTGAGCTCACCGATACGACCTTCATCTGGTTCTCCGGCCCGCGAATCATGAGTATGCCCGTTCCATCGGCCGGGATGAATTTGTCCAGCGTGATGGCCTGGCCAGCACGGGCGAGCAGGCGGCCCGAGTACCCCCAGACCGTCAGATCGTGGCTGATCTGCACCACGTCGCCCCGGTTCGCCACCCAGCCCTCGTAGTCTGTCTCCCACGACACGCGTCGGCGGTGCCAGATCTGCGAGGCAGCCAGCAGGTTGCAATCTTTGCCCACTATGGCCGGATCGGTATAGCCCTCAAAATCAAGCTGCAAAGGGTTGTTGGTCGTGGTAGCGCCAGGCACCTTGACCCGCACCTCATCCATTTGCCAGTTGCGCGCCGGGTTAATGAAGTTGCCGACAATCTCGTCTGCAGTGCCCTCGTTGATGTAGTCGATCTCGAAGGTGCCCGCCTTGATGTTGAAGGGCCCGAACATGGCCGTGACCGGTAAGTCATCGGCATCCCACACCACGCCGAGCTTGCCGGTCTGCCAGGTGGGCGAGGCGCGCCCGGCTCGGGCAATGATCTGCAGCATGTCGGCGGTCGACATCTTACGATCCAGCACGTAGTCGAAGGTCAGGCCCTTTTCGTCACAGAACGCGGCCCAGGCGCGCAGCGCATCGTAGTCGTACTGATCCTGCGTCATCCCGCCGCCAAACATGCGCTCGCCCGATGCTTTGCGCTTGCCATAAGCGAAATACAGGAACCACCAAGCCGGATTGCGATTCTGCTTCCAGACCCAGGCACTGGTTGCCGTGTCCCAGACCGAGCAGTACACCTCGGCAATCGCACTGAGCTCATCGATGGCCCCGTTTAACTGATTGGTGGCCCGGATCCGCACGGCCACGCGCAGCTGGCCCGTGTAGTCGGCGGTGTCGGGCTGATAGCACAGGATCTGATTGACCGCGAACTCGTTCGATTCGCGTGAATTCTTGATGTCAGCCGTGGTCTTGACGATACGCACCTCGTACTGACCCTTGGGAACGTCCCATCGGATCGTCTTGCGCGTGATCTCCTGCTTGCTGCCGGTAATCCGGATGCCGGGCGTGGTGCTGATGAGCGGATCCGGTGCCGTGCCATACCAGGGCTGACCTGATGCATGCGGGTGCGGCACCCAGCGCCAAACGAACGTGCGATGCCGGTCGATGCAATACTCGCCCGAGCAGTCCTGATATGGGTCGCCCTCGACCGTCTCGCCATCGGTGTGATCAGCGGCATTGGTCGACCCGTAATCGATCTGCCGCGTAGGCAGATAGGGATTGCCGGTATCCTCCTGCAGTGACCAATAATGCGTGGCGTAGTTGCTCACCGTGCCGATATCGGTCCAGGTCGAAGTCCCCACCTTGCGATACTGCAGCCGGCCATCAAGCGTGCGGGCAGCAATCTTGCCGTTGTCCTGGACGTAATACAGCTGCGCGGCCAGCTCCACGCTGATATGGGTGGTGTCAATCGGCGTGGTGCGCGTCATCCAGCCATCGGCGCTACTGACGACAAAGCCGGTCAGCGTATCCACATTGCCGGGAAACATCGTCAGCTTGCCGTCGCTCTTGGAGACCTGGATCTGCACGCCCTCATAGTTCGAGATGGGCGTATCGCCAATGCGAAAGTCCGAGAGCACCACGCGCTCGGCCTGCAGACCAAAGTGAAAGACCTGGTTCAGGTACTGATCATCACCGACGTACTCGGTGAAGTACTTGGCCCCGAGATCCGGCACGACCTTATGGCGCCCGAAGATGACCGTCATGGGCTCCCACAGGCGCAGGCGGTTGCGCCCGCCCGAGATTGCATAAGTGGGGCTCGATTCGTACTTTCCGCCAGTCGAGAGCTTGGGCGCGGTGGCCTGCGGAGGTGGCAGCAGCGCGTTGATCATCAGCGATCCGCCGATCATTACAAGGCTGGTTGCCACCGCAGCAGATAGGCCCAAAGAAGTGCCAAAAGCCGTTCCAGCCAACCAACCGCCCAATTGTGGCGCGGCAATGACCAGTGCGATCATCGCTACAGTGCGTAGTACCTTGGAGGCGCCGCCACCGCCAGTAGCCCGCGCCCGGATAACGATCTGATCACCGGAGCGAGGAATCAGACGACGCCAGAGCGCATCGGGCACGCGATAGCCGTTATGCCAGACAGCGACCGGTCCGACAGGCACAAACACGCCGGTGCGCTTGATGTAGGCACCGAGCGTTTCATTGGGCAGAAAGGGCTCGGCCACGTCAATACGGCCATCGCCCACCAAAGCATGAGGATGGACGACAAGGGGAAGGGTTACAGCCATTGATAGAACCCCTCAACCTTAAAATGCAGACGGGTCAGATCACGCAGCCGCTCGCGCGTGACGAACCCAAAGGACTGATTGGCATGCAGCACCCACCACTCATGAGCGATCCAGCACATGACGCCAATGTGGCAGCTTTGGCCGCGTCCGATGAGCAGCACCGGCTGGCCATCTATGGGCGCAGCCACGCGAACCGCGTAGTCATCCTTCAGTTCGTCAACCTGACGGGCCTGGGCGCGGATGGTGGCAGCATGAGATACAGGTAGCGTTATTTCTTTGCCCAGCACATCATTTGCCACGCGCGCAGCCAGAACGGCACAGTCAGCCATTTCTGGAACGTACGCGATATTGACGTATGAGTCAGACCAATGCATTTGCAATGCCCATGAAAAAGGCCCTGCGAGTGCAGGGCCAGTCGGAACAAAAACCAGTGTGAGTTCTTTTTAGTGATGCTCTTTAATCATTTGCAGGCGGCCTCTCCATCAAGCACCCACCGTTTGAGCAAATCGCCTTTCTGGCTGGGAGAGCCGACGCTATAGTGTGCCAACACGCGGCTCGAATCATCGTCGACAGCCTTGATATCGATTACTTGGTACACATCGACGCCCAACCCGCCATGTAGCTCGACGGAGACCGTCCCCGCTTTGATGTCCTGATAAAGGTCACCGTGCACGACAATCTGTGCGGTGATCAAGCCGGACTCGTGGCATTTTCTTGATTGCTTCAGTACTGTGCGGTAGACAGCCTGATAGTTTTCGGGCGCAGTGAAGGTATAGGCGCTCTCCGGGCCGAGATTTCGAACCCCATCCAGCGTGGCGGGCGCACACCCACCCAACAACACCAACGCCGCAACAATAACCAGTGCTCGCATTTTTCCTCCTTTATTCTTTGTGAGGAAATCCTACCACGCCAGCCATTCCCTCATCCTCAAAATCCCTCGACATACCCCGCAACCCCTGCCAGCACAAGCACAGCAGCCACAGGACACAGCAGATCGAGCCGAGCATCAGTAGTCCAATTCCAGACATCGAAAGCCCTCCAGGGTGGCAGGTGCGAGGGATCGCCCAGGTGATACTCGCGCTGCGCGTGTTCACGGCCCAAGAAAAAGGCCGCACCGAATGCAGCCCCGATCCACCAATTGCCCGATATCAGGCCTATGACAGCCTGCATGAGCACCGCGTAGGCCGCGTGCTCAATATTGGTTCGGTTCATGACTCATCCCCCGCAAACACCCGATACGGGCTGTTCGGGCGCTCGATCCTGTACGGCTCAAGCTCCGGCACGGGTTCGGGCGTGTTGACGTGATAACCCGGTATGGCAGTTGGGGCGACAATCACGGTGCCATCGTCGTCCCATTGGCCGCCCTCATGGATGGTGCCGATGATGTCGAGGTTGGGCATGGTCGGGCTTCCTTCGGCGTCCTTGGGCACCACCGAGTCGAATGTCTGTGCGTCAGGGAAGCGGTAGAAAACTGTGCTCATGATGTCAGGGCCTCTAGTTGCGTGTCGGACAGGGCGAGGGGGTAGTAGGAAATAGCTTTACTGATCGCCTGCGCGCCAAAGGATTGGGTGTTGACAAGGCCACACAGTTCGGCCCTATCAAACGTCGTCACAGAAAACGGGGAAGAACCGACTAGTTCGCCATCTTTGACAAACGCCACGCGGCCCTCTTTGTAAGAAACCGCCACTTTCAAGTCCAACGGCAGCGCGGGCGTCGTCCATTTGATCGTTTGGACGCCTGCGCCAGTCGTAAAGCCAACCTCAAGTGTGTTGCCTGAATTGATGCGAATGCCGAGAAAACTATTTGTTGTGCCGTCAGACAGGCCAAGCAGATAAGAATTGGTACCGACTTTAGATAGCCACTTCGCGTCAATAACAAAGGTCCCTTCGCTGGGGTTAAACCAATCGCTGAAATCGCTGCCGGCAATGATCGCGGAATCGGCTGCGCGCGTACCTTGTGAACCCGAAGGCGTCTCGATATAGGACGAGCATTTTGCCGCGCCCTGCTCAAGCATGAAGCCGCCAAACCAGAAGCCTTTCGTGCCGTCATAATCGCCGGTGTTCTGCGCTTGTGCTCGCAGATAGTGTCTGCCACTCTCTTGTGCTGTCGGTATGCCTTCGAGCTTTAAAAGATAGACGCCATCAGCAAGCGGGGTCGCGGACACGGTTCCTTGACCTGGGGGAGGCGGGGTAGAGATGGCAGGAGGACTGACCGAAAAGTCCACGGTGCACCACTGAACGCTTGCGCCAGCAAGTCGTATCGCTATTGATGTCACCTCGGCTGGTTTCACCACCATCTGCGCACTGTTTAGCGTTCCTACCGCCGTCGTGTTCGCATCCGACTTCTCCACGAAGTGCTCGCCCACCTCGGCGGTTGGAGCATACTTGGCCATCTTGTACCCGGCAAATGTCGCTTGCTCAGTTATATTGCCGCGCACAAACCCGTACTCAGTGGGAACGCCACTGCCGTTAAGGCAGTTAGTAGCCTGCGCCTGCACCCGAAACCCCAATGCCCGCCCCGTAGCAGGATCATAAGGAAACGCAGGCACATCAGCGCCCAGCGTCACCAACTTGCCAGAGGCGTTATAGATTGTGTCGGCACTCGCCCGCGAAAACGTTATCCTCGGATCGAGCCTGCTGGCCCCGGCAAATTGCCAGTCTATGGTTGGATATGGGCCGTCACCGTAGCGCGATTGCATGAGCATGGCGCGCAGGTTGTCGCGTTCGAAGGCCGATTGCACGGCCAGCGTGTCGACGCCGGCCTGGGCCTCATCGGCGGCCTGGCCTGCGGCATCCGCCGTGTCCTGGGCCTGCTGTGCAGCCTGGCCGGCGAGGTTGGCGGTGTTCTGTGCGGTGTCGGCTGCAGACTGCGCGCTATCGGCCTTATCGTCCAGATAGGTGAAATTGCCGTCCACCTCGGCATTGGTGAGCGGCGATCCCTTCTCGTTTCGTAATACAAGTGGCATGGTCAATCCTTCGTGTAGAGTTGCGCGAAGTAATCAGTTGCATAAGTGTTGTAGTGGCGTGGCGGCACGATGAGCCGGACACCGTCGATCATCAGACACGACACCGCAACCGCCGTGAGCTGAACTGTGTTGATGATTCTGGCCTGCATCAAGCACACCTCGCACGGATGACGATGGTCTGCTTGTCGTAGACGGTCATCTCTCCCACCACGACCAACTGCGCGTAAAAGGTGCCGGGATTTGCTGTGGCCTGGGCTGTCAGAGGAACATGAATAGTCTTTCCATCTTCCTGCAGGAAGGCCTCCAGCTTGAGCGGTTCGCAGGAACCATGGGCTGATACCCAGTACTGCAGCGTTTTGCCGGTCAAATCCAATCCGGATACGGCAAGCTCAATGACAGGAGTCAGATCACCCTGCACAAGTTGTAGCGCCATCGTTGAATCCTCAGTAAGCACCAGGTGTTGTCAGCGGATCAAAGCGCATCGTGACCGCCGGCTGCATGAGCGTGTTCTGAAAGCCCAGGTCACTGGAAACCTGGGCGTTATTGATGTGGATCCCAGACAGATCGAGCGTCATGTCGAATTCGATATCCGGATTGCTGGCCAGGGTGTAATCCTGGGCAAAATAATCGGTGGCATACTCTTCATTAGATGAGCGCAGCACGGCCAGGATGCGACAGCGCGCACCTTTGCCGCCGTTGGAATATTCCAGCCACTGCGTGAGCTCACGGCCCACGTTATCGACCGACAGCTGCGCCTTGGGCGTTTGCTGGTCTACGTCGTCCGGCTTGATGAGCGTAAAGGCCGTGGCAAAGAATGTGTGGCCCTCGACAACGATGTTTTCGTTGTCATTGACGAACCGGGCAGGCTCGGCCAGATCCGGGTGCGTGATCTCGATGAGCTGCAGCAGCGGCTCATCGGCGCTTGTGGCCAGCAGGTTGCGACGGCCGGCTTTGGAGTAGCTCATCCGATCGTCTCCAGCTGGCACTGCGCAAGCCACACCACGCCGGGACTGGTCCAGCGATATTTGCCGCCCACGATCCGGGTTTTCTTTGTCACGCCATCCAGTGGATCGAGCCAGTCAAACCAGCCGGCTGCACCCGTAAGTTCCTGGCCTGCCCATTCGTCGAATGCGAGCTTGTCGGCCAGGTTGTAGACAAGAATAGTGGCCTCGCGTGTGACGACGGGCTTGTTCCAGCGCGGGCGCTGCTTGGCCAGACCGCCGTCCATGTCGGTGCGCAGAACGCCATAATCCGGCTCTTCGGAGAAGCCCGGCAGCAGGATCTTGGCGTAGGAGGGGAAGGTTGCCATTACGCCAGCACTCCGCGAATCTCTGACCGGAACGCGCCGCTGGTTCTCGCCTTCTTGAGCCACACGTCAATCACCCACTGCTCGCCATCGAATTTGGGCGCCGTGGTTTGACCCTGCATGCGCTCGCCGCCCTGATTGATGATGTTGATTTTGACGTTGGGCGCAGCGTTCTGTCCCGCTACTGCTCTGACACCCAGATTACCATCTGGGCCACGCTTGAGCGGCAGTATTGCCTCTGGGCCAGCCTCGCCCATGACATTACCCCCACGCGCGAAGAATGTGGGCTTGTCGACCACGGTGTTGGAATAGGCTGATATGCTTGGACCTGCATAGACGTTGCCCGTGGCGTTTTTGTAGACCCAATCCACACCAGGCGTTACGCCCGATGGCGCCGATTGCCCGCCGAAGAGGTTGCCGAGAACGTTGCTGGCTGCTTGGGCCAAGGGCCCGGTAATGTTCTGTTGAACCGCCATGCGCACCATATCGTTGATTACGCTATCGGCGAACTCTGAGAAACTGAGCTTGCCGGTAGTCACGAACGTGGTGATCGCATCCTCCATGCCCTTGAATGCATCGGTAAAGAGCGTCTTGGTCTGGCTAGCCACGTCGCGCGTGGCATCCAGGTAATCAGCCAGGCCCGCCGTGGCGCCATTGCGCCACTCGGCCTGCTCTTGGCGCAAATCCAGATAGTATTGGCGCTGCAGGGCAAGGCGCTCGTCCAGATTCTCCTGTAGCAGCTCGATCTGGCGTTCATAGGTTTGCTTGCCAATATCGCCTTCGAGGAATCCTTGTGATGCGCGCTTCAGATCACGCTGGTAATCACGCATGATCTTCTGGCGGGCGCGTAGCTCATCCTGTGCCTGCTTGCCAAGGCCTGCACCCGCCAGCTGCTCTTCATATTGTTGCTGATCCGCCGCCAGGGAGGCCGCGAGGGATGCGCGCAGGGCGTCGACCTTTACGGCCTCCTTCTTTGTGCGCAATTCCTGCTCCGCGGCCACATTGCGATCCAGTTGGGCACGGATGAGGCTTTCATTGAGCAAAAGACTCTTCTGATCAGTGGTCAGAACCTTCTTTTCCTTCAGATCAGCAAACAGCTGCTCATATTTAAGCCGCTCCTGCTGTGCCGAGGTGAGCTTTTGTTCGCTGGCAAGTTGCGCCATGGTGACGGTCTCACTCTGGCGCAGTCGTTGCAGCAGCTTGGTGGCGGCGTCATCGTGAGAACCCGAGGAACCACTTTCCTTGAACTTGTTGCGAATGGCCGCCTCGTCAGCGGCGATCTTCGCGGGATCGAGGAATTTCTTGTATAGCTCGGAATCCTTGGCCGGATTAAGGGCGCGAATTGCCTTGAGATTGTCCCGATAGTCCTTCAGCGCCTTGTTCAGTTTGTCGGTTTTACTGGCGGACTGCTCGCGCAGTTTGAGAATGGTGTCCTCGGCCGAGATAGCCAGATTCTGAGCGCGAATGTCGTCAGCGCGAGCGCGCGCGGCAGCATCCCGCCATTTAATCAGGTCGCGCAATCCTTCGCGGCGCGATTTAAGTTTGGCGAGCCTGCCAGTTAGGTCGAAACCGCCTTCGCGTTTCGCTATCTCGGCATCTATTTTGGCAAGCTCTTCCTGGGCTGTGGTTGTGCGCCCGACATCTTTCATGGCATCCCAGGCACCAACTACGACGCCCTTGAGCGAAGACCATGCGCGCTCCATATAGCCGACGCTTTCTTGCACTTCCTGCGCGCGTTGTTGCACCGCAGAGGCATAGGTTCGCTGTGCCAGCGCAGCCGCATCGTCTTTGCGTCCCTGATCCTCCAGGGCTGTGATCTGCTCATACACAGCCGCAGTCAGAAAATGATACTGGCTATTAAGCTTGACAATGGCATCTGAGGGCGAATCGGCGAGCGACTCAAACTGATCTATCGTTTTCTTGATCGCCTGGCCGGTGGCATCCTCCATGGCAATAGCGGCAAGGCCAACTTGTTCAATGGCGCTGCCCGCAATCTTTCCTGAGGAAACTACCTTGACAAGCGCTTCAGCAGCCTTACCCGTCGTGCCTGCCGTCTTGCCTACGCGTTCAGCCATTTCGGCCAGTTGATCGGCCGTGATCCCCGCGTAATGTCCTGTGGTGATGAGCGCCTTCTGGAGCGCCTGCGATTCTTTTTCCCCACTAATATAAGCAGCCGCGAGAAGCGCAGCGCCGCCAGCCACTATTGTGAGCGGGTTAATAAGTGATATCAGCGTGCTGCCCAGTGCGCGGGCCGCCGGCGCGATGCCGCCAAACATGTCTTTCAACTGTCCGCCTTGCTGCAACAGCACAGACATGGGCCGCTGCCCGGCCTGCAGCGAGGTCACGATATCCGTGATCTGGGCCGGCACCCCGCGCATGGCCATCGATAGTTCCTTCTGGCTGCGCCCGTAACGGGTGGTGGCCACCGAGGCGCGGCTTAAGGCGGATTCGGACTGCCGGGCAAAATCCACGGTAGCAGCCTGCGCCGACGACATGCCCCGGCGCAGGCTGTCCACATCGGCGGTCAGCGTTACGCCAATTTGCTTGTTGGTCACTTGGATAATTCCTCAAGAACGGCCGATTCCATCGTGCGAACGTCACGATAGGCCTGCGTGCGGTTTGAGCCACGCAGGCCCAGCATGCGGATGGCTGCCTGGACCTGGGTGGCGGGCAAACCGAGGCGAGCCGGCACGGTCAAGCCACCGGAAAGCCACGTCCAACTGGTGGCCAGATCCAGAAAGAGCTCGACGGACTGCCAGTTCTCAGGCCAGACCTCAAAATGCTCGGTTTGCTCATGGCGCTGCGCACCGCGCGCTGCCGCAATCACCTCAGGCGGTGCGCCGGCGGCAAGCAAGGCTGCCAGCACTGTGTCGTCAGGAATGAAGTCGCTCGCAGGCAACTTCCCACCCCTGGTCCAATACCGGGCAGCCTCAACTAGTTTTTTTCTCGCGCCCCCTCATGTGCCTTGAAAAAGCCCCGAAACAGCGCCGGTACCAGTTCTGGATAGTCCGACAGGACCTCGGCCAGCGCCTCCTTGCTAAAGGGCTTTTCGCCACCCGAAGCGTTCTGCACGCCAGACCAACCCACCATCCGGTCAACAAGGAATGCATCATCGCTATCGTAGGGCCAAGCGGGAATGGGTTTGCCATCCTCGCGCTCGATGGGCTCGCGCCCCATGCTTCTCAGGCCGTGGTTGACGGCGCCATCGTTCAGGTCGGTCAGCTCCTGGCGCTGCGCACGTCGGTATTGGGCAGTAAAAG
This sequence comes from Allopusillimonas soli, assembly GCF_004153445.1. Taxonomy (GTDB): domain Bacteria; phylum Pseudomonadota; class Gammaproteobacteria; order Burkholderiales; family Burkholderiaceae_B; genus Allopusillimonas; species Allopusillimonas soli. The sequence continues at coordinate 77,577 of NZ_SDQC01000008.1, read as the reverse complement.
ACAGTTCCACGGTGGAGCCGTCTTCTGTATAGACGGACACAGAAATGGGAAACGCCACAATCGGGCGCTTTGCGGGAATAAATGCCATGAGTGTGAGGCTCCGGATCAAGTCAGAACGATTTCGATCTCATCATTGCCCTGGCCGGGATTGATGTTCAGATCGAGGTTCAGCATTGCAAGGTTGTTATCGTCCGAGTACGACGGGTTGGTCAGTTGCGTTTTGGGAAGATTGACCGTGACGATGTTGCCCGCTGTCGTGCCGTGCGTGATGGACAGCGCCTTTTCGGCTGCGGTCAGCACCAGAGAAGGCCAGTTCAGATCCGTGATGCTGGGCAACTGCAACACCAGATTGCCGGTGGGTTGGCGGTTGGTAATTTCCGCGCCTTCACAGCTAATGTAGGAGCGCCATTCGATCTGGTTTGCCACATCGAAGGTAAGCGCCTGCAGGCAACCGGTGTACGAATCCAGGCTCCAGGTGGGTGTATTGGTCTTGTTCACGCCCAAAGGCTTCATGAACGCGCTGTAATCCGCCCCCGTGGGATTGGACTGATCGGTGATGGGAGAATAGGCGCCCATGAACCGAAAACGCATGAAGGGAATGCCTTTAGCGGTGATATCGAACGAAACCGTGCCGCGCGCATCCACAATCTTGTGAAACAGGCCGTCCAGATAGTAGTGCAGGGTCAGCAACTCGAAGTTGCCCGAGATCGGCGCATAAGTGACGTCAGTGCTAGCGGTTACGGTCTCAGCAAAGCCGCATGCGCGCAATAGTGGCCCCCATGCCGGCGCCGTACCGGCGGCGCCCGAGCCGGCCAACTCGACCTCGCCCTCGATCTGCGCGTACTTGGTGGTCGGAATCTGGCCCGAATTGCCCATGTAGGGACGAATCAGAGCGCGCTCGACATACTCGGCACTGAGCGGCGTGGCCGTTACGTTGCGCAAAAGGATGGCGTTGGCCGCGGCTGTCGGAGAGGCATCCGTGCCGGCCGCCGTCTGAATTTTCGCAAGCAGCAGCGTTTTTTTAGTGGACTTTGCCATGGTTGTCAGCCTTTCGAAGGTTGGAGGATGCAATCAGCGCACTGCTCGGTGCGTTGCACCAAGGTGCGCTTGCCGGTGGCCGGATCGCGTGTATAGCTGCCGCCCTGGCCCCAGTAAGGATCCGGTGTGGGCGGTGTGGCGGGCGGAATATCGAGCACCACGGGCGGTGCTTCGCTCTTGCTCATGATCGTGTCCTATAAAGAGTGTTCGTCGGTCTGATAAATGAGCCTGTACCGTTTGGTCACGACCTGGCGGGTAAGGTCGCCATTGGCATATTTGGGCTCATCCGTGCCGTGTTCGTTGACGCTGACCAAGCCTTCAGCGGTAAACCCCATCACGATGGGGTGGGCGGCCTCAAACACCGCCTCGGCCAAATCCAGATGCTCATCGCCTGCCGTATGGACAACAAGCAGGATTTCACGCTCGCGGGTGGCCATGGAAACGGGACTGTCCTGCACCGATTCGGCCCCAGGCAGGATGCTCAATACCTGCCTGTCTTCCCGATTCAACGCGCGTACGGGCGATTTTTCTATGCGTGCAGGAAAGCCAGTACCGCTCTCGAACGCGTCGATAAGCCCCGCGATATAGCCTTGCAACTTCGTCACGACAACGCCTCCAGTGTGGCAATCGTCCAATACCCGTCACCCTGGGCCAGCGGCTCGTTATTCACCCGATACAGCTGACCATGAATGCGCACCTGACTGTCTAAGGTCAGATTCGGCATTTCCGAGGTGGTGAATTCGATGCTGTAGTCTGTGGTGTGGGCTTGGCCGTCCAGTACATACTCCTGGGGCCGGTCGAACCGGGCCATGAAGGGCTGGTCAGGCTCGCCCTCCCGGACGAGATAGACGCGCTCGCGCACGCCTATCCGTTCGAAAGCCCGATCAAACCGGCTGTTGTCCCAGATCACGATTTGGTCAACTTGATGACGATGCGCGGGCGTGTGCAGATGGTCAGGGGATTAGATTGCGCCTCAAGCTCGACGCCCTTGTTGAAATCCAGCACGTTCTGCGCCGCATAGTACGGCAGGCCCAGGGTATTGACCGTTTCCATATAGTCCGCCGGAGCAAACCGGGTCTGGAAGGCGCTTTCACCAGCCAGTATGGGAATCAGATAACCCGTATCGGTATCAATGAAGGTCGTACTACCCACCTTGCCGTAATACTCCTTCCAGACCACTTCACCATAAGTGAAGCCTTTGCGTAAGTCGTCGCGTAAAAACTGGCCATCATTCCAGCGATCAAATGCCGTTTCGACGCTCGAATGGGTGGTGAACGCATCGTAGAAGCCGCGCCCGACGATGCCAAGCCAGCCAGTGATGACTGCCGCTCCACCCAGCGCATCCTCAGCCTTACGCTTGGCGTCGATGATCTTCGATTTCACCTTGGTGCCCGTTGTACCCAACGCAAAGGATTGCGTCTGCTGCGTCAGGCCGAAGCGATCAAACAGATCCAGCAACACCGTGGTGCCGTCGGCGTCGTAAACATTGCCTGTCACAGCACCGAGCTTGTGATACATGAGCGTCGTATCGATGCGCGCGCGCATCCTCATGATGCGTTGATTAATCAGTCCCTGTACCGTCTGCACTTCGTTTTCGCTGCCAAAGGCGCGTACATTCTGCACCTCGTCGGCGCGCACGACCGAGCGCAAAGGAAGATGCAAGGTATTGAAGGGAATCAGATTGCGCTTGGTTCCCAGGACGATATCGGCTGGCGCGCCTCGCGACGCATTGGGTACAAGCACCAGCTTGTCGTTGTCCTTTTCGATGGATACCGAAGTCGTGGTGACCCCTTCTTCCTCGAACAGCGGATCGAGTAGCGTAGGGACCGCCTGGCCTTCAGGATTGGTGTTGATGGCCGCAGTCAAAGACTGCACGGAGAATGCATCATCATTGAATATGTCGAGAGTCGGCATTTAGAGCTCCAGAAATGAAAATGCCGCCTCTGACGGGCGGCCGGATGTAGGTTTAAGGGTTGAGGTTTATGGGATCAGCCGCGAACAATGATGTCCAGATCGGCCAAGTCGGTTTGTGCGTCCGCATCAAGACCGACGAGCCGGTCCTTGGCCACTTCGGCATTGCGCACAATGACCGTCACGTCTTGCGTGTCAGTCGAAATGGGCGCATGGCCGTACAGGATGGCGACAGCGGTTTGCTCGCCTGTCGTGGCTTCGGCGTCGTACGGGACGAAGTTACCCGAGGCGGTGACCTTGCCAAGAATTTGGCCCGGCACCAACGCTACGGTGGTGGCTGCGAGCGTGACTTGCTCGCGGGAGATTTCGCCATTTCCCTCGGACAGGAGAAATTCGGCGGGATGGTTGGTTTCCGTAAGGGTAGTCATGTTGACTCCTGCTGAAGGTTAACGAAACTGGCGCGCCGCAGCTCGGGCGCCGTAAATCGCACTGGGGTTAATGGAAACAGCCCGAGGATTCGGGCTGTCATCTGGGCGCTGCAAGTTGCTGATCGTGCCTGCCGAGCTCTGTACGACATGCTCGAACAGGCGTGCGCGCACTGCCTCCACGCCAAGGCCGGTGATGATGAAGTCCTCGGCCTTCTCGGGCAGTTTTGCGGCGTCACACAAACCGTCGATCTCCAACGCTTCGGCGATGCGCGCATCGGCCTGCTCTTTCGTTGCCATCTCCGAACTCAGCAAAATGCTGTTCGATAGGTGGGCGATGCCCTTGGCCTTGCACGCCGTGATGACATGCCGGGTCAGATCCGATGCGGACAGTTTGGCTGCGGGTTCGGGTTGCCCTGCTGGCTCGGATTTGGGCTGCGGCGCGGGATCCGGATCCGACTGGGGCGCCGCCTCGGGCTCGCCCTCCTGCAGTGCCGTGAGCAAGTCTTGCGGCGTGCCCTTGTACTTGGCCAGAAGGTCTGCGGCGCGCATCGATGCGGCCAGCTTTACAGGCTCCTCGATAAGGTCGCAGAACCCCAACGCCTGCGCTTCAAGCGCGGTCATCCAGGTCGTTTCGTTCATCATTTCCTGGACCTCTTCCTCGCTCTTCCCGCTCTTGCCCACATAAGCGGCCACGATGCCATCGCCCGCCTTATCCATCATGTCAGCCGTGGCGCGCAGCTCATCGGCTGTGCCCACTGCCGACGTCCAGGCTTTATGGATCATGATCATGGCGTTCTCGGGCATGATGATCCGATCACCGGCCATGAGAATGAGCGAGGCGGCCGAGGCGGCCACACCGTCAACGCGGGCATCGACCGGCAACTTATGTCGGCGCAGCGCGTTATAGATGGCGAACGCATCGAAAACGTTGCCGCCCGGACTGTTGATCGAGACGACGATGCGAACCGCGTCCTGCGTCACCTCGTCCAGTTGCTTCATGAATTGGCTGGCCGTCATGCCCCAAAAGCCGATCTCCTCATAGATGCGGATTTCGGCTACGGTTTCGCCATCGACCTGCAACGCCTTCATGGCGTACCAGTTCTTCTTTGCCATTGTTTGGCTCCTAGGTTGTCAAAGGTTGCCGGGCCGGATCGGCTGGATCGTCGTCCAACTGCGTGCCCGAAGAGCGCTTGCCGTTGCGGCCATCGCTGTCAAACACAAGACCGGCAGCGTCGGCCGCTTCGTTATCGGCGATGATTTCCTGCAAGACCGTTTCTGGGTCTTCACCCTGGGCCAGGATGACTGCGGACTTGCTCGTCAGGCCAGCGCGGATCTCGTCGGTCTTGGCCTTCACGTCCTGGACAGGGTTGAAGTAGGCCCAGCCCTCGGGCACCCAGGTCACGCGCTGCCATTCGCGTTTATGGCTCTTGAAATCAGCCGCTGAGATATGCCCGGCAATAACCAAGGCCTCAAGCCAGGCGTTCCAGATCGGGCGGCACCACTGGTGAATAAAGGTGCCCCACTGGTGTTGCTCGATAAGCCGATGAAATTCATTGACCACCACGCGCAGGGTGCGGTCGCTGATATTGCGCAAATCGCCGGTGGCTATCTCATAAGGGATACCCACGCTGGCAAAGGCGGCCATGAGTTGTTGGCGCGTGAACTCCTGATAGTCATTTGGCGCGCCCGGCGGGCTGGCGAACGCCACATCCTCGCCGGGGGCCAACTCGTTCATGGAGCCGGGCTCCAGGCTGACAATGGGCGTGCCGTCCTCATCGAACTCACCTGGCCCGCCGTGGATCGGATCGATGCCATCGCCGGTCGGGTCTTGTTTCTTGATAAAGCCGGCAAACAGGTTGCTCACCTCCTGACGGAACGCCACGGCATCGTCGAAGTTATCCAGTGTCTTCAGGCGCAGCAGCACGGTGGCCAGGCTGGATACGCCACGCACCTGCCCAGGGCGCAGTATCTGATAGGCGTGCACGATGCGCGCCGAATCAAAACGTTTAGGCAAGAACGCTGATTTCATACGCCCATATTCGCCAGGATGGTGCGGCAGCAGGTGATAAGCCACGCGCCGACCGATCTTGTCGAACTCGACACCATTGACGATTTCATTGCCGTTCGCCAGTGGGTGCGTCAATTCCACCGGCAGGTGATCGCCCTCGAGCGATTGGATTTGCAGCGGCACCGTCAGTCCATCGCGGGGCAGGCGAGGACGCAGGATCGCCAGCGCTTCGCCGTCCACAAACATGGCGCGTTCTGCCAAGGCCTGCTGCCCATAGAAGTCGAGCCGCCCGTCGGCATCGCTCTGTGCGGTCCAGTCCGCCCACAACTGCTTTAGCAGCATGCGCATGGCGCGGTCCGGGTGTTTCGGGTAAGGCTGGATGCCCGTGGCGATGACGTTGGACACCCACCTCGTGACCGCCGTTTTGGCCCATGGGTCATTGCGCACCGCATCGCGAGCGCGCCGGCGAATCATGGTCAGGTTCTGGGTGGCCGCACTATTGGGGCCGGCTGCCGAGGGCTGCCAGTTGCGCGCGCGGCTGCCCGTTGCGCTGCCGCCCTCATAGGCCGAGCCAGCGTTATGCAGGCGCATTGGCAGTATGAAGCCGCGATTTGCCAGTGTCCGGTAGCGCATCAGATTCCTTTGCCGCCGTGGCGCAGTCGCACAATCCGGCTGCGTCGCTTTCCTGCCTGCGCGTCCAGGTCGCCCTGAATCAGGCGCGCGGCATCCTTCAAGTCCTGCATGGAGCGAAAGCGCACCCGCTTATCACCGTACTGGACCTCAAGTTCCGAACCAGCGATGGCCGCCTTAATGGCATCAAGGTCTGCTTGCGTATAGGCCATGTCAGCGCCTGCCTCTCAAGTAGGATGAAGATGCAGCCCGCCTGGTGGCACGGCGAGCTGGCGTGGATACAGAAACGCCCGCTTTCGCGGGCGCCGGTTGTTTCGGTTCTTGCTTCGTTGGGGCAGGCTCATCGGGCGGCTCATCATGCTGCACAAGCTCTGCACCCAGCTTGTCGGCCAACGCCTGCCACCACGCGTCGGTCTTGCGCTGAAGATTCAGGCGGGCCTCAAGCCAGAGCGCGTAAACCGTACAGTCCAGCGCCTCAACCCGTTTGCGCATGGCAGTCCAAATGGTGCGTGAGCCGGTCGCGGTCTTGCGTGTGGCCCGGACTTCGCCGGAGAACTGGCGAAACCATTCGTCCGACAGATCTCCGGCCAGATGTATGTAACCGGCCCCTTCGCGCTCGATCTTCAGGCGCGAATGCAGCAGGTCTTTGGCCAGGTTGGTGCCCACGTGCCAGAGCACGACGCCCTTCTTGACCCGCCGGCCCCGCCAGTCAATGTCGACCATGGAGCCGCCATCATTGATACTCTTCTCCCCAAAGGGGCGCCCGCGCACCGCAAAGACACGCCGGGCCTTGTTCTTGCGAGCAAACTCATACACCGCATTGGTATGGTGGCCGCCCGAGTCGATGGCCGAAGCATAGATGGCCATCTGCTGGCCGCCCTCATGCACAAACCGGCTCTCGAACAGATACTGGGCGACGTCCTTCCAGACCTTGTCCTCCTCGGGGTTGCCAAAGAAGATCTGGTGATCCACGGTCCACATCTGGCTGCCCCGCCCGAATCCCCACGTGCACGCCTCGATGCGGTTATCTTGTGTATCCAGACCGGTCAGAAGCAGCAGGCAGTCCATGGGTACGACATTCTCACCACGACCAGGCAGTGCAAAGGCTTCAATCTCGGCACGCCGCTTGAGCTCATCGAGTTCGATTTTCTCGACTGCGCCTTCCCATGTCCTGCCAAGCGTCGTGTTCCAGAACGTTTTCAGTTCCGCCCCGTCGCCTTTCTCCGCCTTCTCATAGGCATCCAGAAACGCCTGCACAATCTCCGACCACTGCACGGCCGGGCTATAGGCCGTCCACACGTGAAAGGCGATGTGCTCATGGGCGGCCATGATGACGCCATCACGGTCCCGAAACACGCCGTCCTGGTCGATGGTCGAGCCGTCCGAGCCGTACCAGAATCCACTTTCCGCCGCGGCGAGGTACTCTGCCTGGGTAATCAGAACCGAACAGTGCGGACAAAGGTGACGTACGCTGTCCGCATCACGCCCCACCCATTTGAAGCCGTGCGTCTCGTCCTTGCCGCCCCAGGTCAGCGCGTGGTGACCGCCACAGTGCGGGCAGGCAATGTGATATTCATACCTAGCCTGCGCGCTCTCGGCCCGCTTTTCCATTAGGCAGGTTCCCTTTTCCTTCGGTGTCGATCCTATGACCATCTTCGGAAAGGTGGCCCCTTCAAGCCGTTTTGCCGCCAAGGTTCCGGGGTCTCCTTCACCGTCGATATCCGGATCGAATGAGCTGAACTCATCCAGATAAGCCACGCCGATGGAGATCCGCCGATAGTTGCCGGCAGACTTGCCGCCCCTCAGGTGAAGCACGCCGCCCAGGAACTTCTTGATGAGCAGCGTATTGTCTTTGTGCCGCGACAACCTGGCCGGAAAGATCGGGTGCATGACCGCAACGTCACGCAGCATTGGGTCGAGCTCGGTCTTAACGAACTCGTCGCGGTCCGAATCCGTTGGCTGCCAGAGTGCCTGATTGCGCTGCTTGTGCTGCGCGAAAAAGCCGATGGCCGCCAATAGAATCTTGGTGTAGCCCACCCGCGCCGACTTGAGGATGTCGACTTCCTGCACATCGTCGTTGCCGATGCATGACAGGATGGCCCGCTGAAAGGGCCAGGCCTGCCAGTGCTGTTCGACATACGAGGACTCGGCTGACAGGTAAAAATGCCGCTCTGCCCACTGGCGCAAGGTCAATGGCGCCGGCGCGCCGAACGCTGCCAGGCCGCGACGCAGCGCGCGCGCGATCTGCCCGCGATTCGCTTGCACACGCATCAGTCGTCCTCATCATCCTCGCCTGCCTCAATATCCTCGAGCGACAGTTCGCTGATCGTTTTGCGAACCTTGGCCAGCTCGGTCTCGATGATAAGAATGTCGGCGGCCGTCAGGCTGGCCAGCCGGCGTTTCAGTTTGGCCGGAATGGCGTCAAGCGCAGCACCGACCAGACTGCCCGCCGAGGTCAGCACCCATTCGAGCACTGCCACCTCGGCAAGGTTGCCGCGGCGCACCTCATTTTCCATTTCGACCTTGTCGGCCTGGGCCGAGGCAAGGCGCGCCTTCTGCGCCTCCAGATCAAGCCCGGAATCGGTCTGCTCGCGTCCGGCCGCCACGTCACGCAGGTTCTGGCAGTACGCCAGCAGCCAATTTCCCGCCGTGTCGCCGCTGGTGAGCACCCCGCGCATGAGCAGGCCACTGATGACCGGCTGCGTGACGCCCACCAGCTGCGCAAATTTGGCCTGGGTGGTTTTCTTCGATAGATCGATCATCGTGCCGTCTTGAGCGCGTGTTCCAGCGCGTTGGCAAACTCCGTGTCGTAATGCTCGCCAAAGACCTGATCCGCTGTTTCGTAGAAGGGCAGACGCTTTGTGTAGTGCGGCGCAGCCTTGGTGGCCAGCAGCACAGGCTTTACATCCACGCCATGGGTGCCCGATTTCTGCCAGACGCCTGCGGCCAATGGCTGGCTCCAGTTGCCCGACATGGTGCCTTTGCCGCGAGAGATGAAGTACGCAACGCCGTTTATCTTGACGTATTGCGACTTCTTCCTGCCCCTGAGTTTGGGTCCGGACAGCTTGGCCGTGCGCGCAATGCTATCGCGCGTGGCATTGGCCCGGTAGCCTTGCTCGCCGAAGGCCTGCAGGTACGAGAGCAGCTTGACTAGTTGCCCGCGAGACATGTTCCCGTAAGCATCTAGCTGCGCGCCGGCACCTGGCACCACGTACCCGCCGGGCAATCCTACCTTGGCCAAGGCCTGCTCAGAGCGCTTGGCGCGCCGTGTACCCCCGTGCACCTGAGCCCAGAGGTACTGGTTTGCCGAGACACCTTTGCCGGCGCTGTCTCTGAACCCGACATACGCCTGCAGTTTGGCCTTGGTGGCGTAATTGATCCGCAATGCCCGCTGCGTGTAGGGCGTGGGCCTATCAAAGTCGCGCAGTATGGCCTGATCCAGGGCGCTTTTGACCTGCTTGGCCGTGCTGTTCAGCGCGCGCGATGTGGCAAATGGGATCTGCCGCTCGGTTCTGCGCAGGTATTTCGGCCCCTCTTGCAGGGTCGATTTAAACTTGAACATGGCCCAATCCTCGGGAAATTATTATTACCCCCCTAGGAAAAATCTCATAAGCAGAGAATGTTTGGGGTTCGAATCCCCCTTACCAGGGCATTTGCCTCAGGGGCCCCCGGTTCTGTGGATAACTCTGGTCCAGTCTGCCTGGCTGTGGATAACCAGAGCGCAAAGTCCGACGGGAGCTTTTCTTCAAGTGAAAGCACCAATACATCAGCAGTACGTACTCCCATACGATTGAAGCCTATCCACGAATTACCATCCGGAGCCTCGATGTTTGATCCCAGCTCGCTAACGACGACCGACCTCTTGCAGGCATATGTATCCATCCTTCGGGAACTGCGAGAACGAGGCATTGTGCGTACGAGCAACAATCCCATCGGGGACTATACGGAATGGTTGGTGGCGTCCAAGCTCGGGCTGACTCTCGCCACCAGCTCAATGAAAGGCTATGACGCAACCGATGCAGATGGCCTGCAATATCAAATTAAGAGCCGCCGCCTCACTGCTACTAACCGATCTTGCCAATTGGGAGCCATCCGAGACCATGACAAGGAAGCTTTCCATTTCCTGATAGCCGTGGTGTATGAGGAAGACTGGAGCATCAGGTCCGCGTACAAGATACCGAACTCAGCCATATCAGCACTAGGCCGATTCAGTGGCCGTCATAATGGCTTCCTTATATGGGCAACGGATAACTTGCTTGATCATCCAGGGGTAACAAGTATCAGTGAGCAGTTGCAATAATTGCTGCCGATCAATGCCTCACTACACGCACGATGGCACACCATGTCTCGCGCAGCAGGCTGAATCCCGCATTCCACTGGCACAGCGCCTCGCAGACGAGAACACCGACGACCAGGCCGAAAACAAACATGAGCATATGAGGCTCCAAAACGAACGGGCCCGCGTCCGAAGACACAGGCCCGCCAAATTCCCACTCAGGATGGGAGGAGACAACCGGTAAAAAAGAGGCCTGAATCCTAAGACTCAGGCCCAAATCCACCGCGAGGTGGAGGAGACAACCTATTGCGAGCCCTATCGATCTATCGCGTCTCGCATTGCACATCCTGCCGCAGCCCGCACGATTGCACGCCGAGTCGCCTCGTAGGGATCGTCTGTGACCGATTCCCTGGCTTCAAATGAGTCGCAGATCGCGCTTACATAAGCCAAGCCTATCGAAATTCGCATATCCAGCTTTACGGCCAGTCTGAATGCGTCGCTGTCGTCGATAAGCGGGTTCCAGGAATCTTGTTGCGCGCCTGTAGCGTACAAAGCCGATCTACCGAAATGCGGGCTTGCAGGCTCTGCGATGTTGTTGGACCAGGATAGATGCTCAGTCATCCCTGCTGCTGCGGCAGCTAGCCCCAGCAATTCCTGTTCCATCTTGTCTGAGAGAATTGGCTCCTGATCCTCTAGCATGGCTCCGTATGTGTCGGCTTCGATAATGCGAATTCGTCAGCAAAATTCGCGCCAAGCTATCCAGAAAATACCAAAGCCCCGCATCGCTGCGAGGCTTACGAAAACTCAGGGCGCAAATTCCCTGGCGATATTGTCCCGGATTCCGTCCCGGTTTTCAACAACCAAATGTCCCGGTTTCCAGCTATATAGCGAGAAGCCCCCCGTTTTGGCGTGCAGGCTGCGCTTCGTGACGTGGCCAGAGTCCTGCAGATCCAGCATCACGCGGCGCACGCCCTTGCGTATGCGCTCCCATTCGAGCGGGTTTCTAGGTCGGCCGCCCGCAATATAGCGAACAATCTGAATCATCCGGAATTCACGGTCAGGATAAGCAGCCAAAAGATCGATGACTTCGCGTGCATACTTCAAAGCAATGTTCCTGCAATTCGATTCTTGAATAAACCTAGATAAAGCCGGTACTCATTGTCTGTAAGGTGCACGCCGGTGATCTGGGCTATCCAGCGCCGTGCCGCTTGCATACGCTCATGCTCCTGCAGATCAAAGAAACGCACATTGCGCTGTGGATATTCCGCCGTAATGATCATGCCCTCATGGTGGGGCAGGGTGCGGTGCATGCGGTCAATGACGAGAGCCTGGTACATATTGACAGGCTCCGATGCAACCTTATCAACAAGGTAAGGCATCATGTTTCCCACTGTGGCGCCGGACCAGCAATATCTGGCCCAGTTCCAAAGCAGACTGTCCGCATCAATGCGGTGCGCCATCGCATGCTCCGCTGGCGTTGGGCGACTTCATGGGTGGCTGCGCCAGGCTGGCCCGCTCGAAATTGCGGCGCAACTGGTCCGAGATCACCAGCGGTCGCCATGCGGGGCGCGTGCGCGGCGGCACTACTTCGCCCTTGATTAGTTTGCCCGCCAGAAATGCCTGCAGGTATTCAGCCTGACCTTGATTTTTGATGGGGCAGCCTGTTAACTGCTCAATCGATGTGATTGTCTTTGGCACCCAGTTTCGATTGTTTTTCACACCGTGCGCCGCCAGCTTTTCAATGGCAAGCAGATTTAACTGCTGCAGGCGTTCACGTGCGGCGCGCCGCCGACGTGCCTCTTCATCGCGGATTTCTGCCACCGTCAGTCCATTTTTCTTTCTCATATGATCTGTTCCTCCCATCCGCCCCCGTCGCGTTTTGGGCGGGGGTAAACAATCTTGAAGGCGAATGGGAAGCGCTCGGCAGCCACTTTCATTTTCACCTTCGCATCATCAGAAAATAGGTGTGCCGCCCCCTTTACATCGACCATCTGCAGATAGCCATCTGCATCCATGACGGCAAAGTCCACAGTCAGAAAGGTTTTGTCGGCCAGGCGCAGCTTGATGCCTTCGAACGCATACCAAAGTATCTCGCCGGCATGCTGGCGAGATTGGAGTAGCTGCGAGTAGGCCGTTTCGGTCTTGTTCATCTCGCCGGACTTGAGACGGCCCAGCGCCTGCAGTCGTCGAGTTGCTTGCGCCCCCTTGAAGCGTCTATGCATATTCGGCTCCATCGTGCAGGGCGCGGCGCGCCATATCGATGACGGTACGGGTGCGCCCCCGCGGATTTGCCACCACAGCGCGGGCCCAGGAAAGCGGATCGCGCCCATTGCCCTTGCCGATGCCACCTATTCCGAGCTGCTCGACGGCTTGCTGGGCGGCTCTGTCCGTCTGCTCAGTCTTGCGCGGGGCAGGCAGGGCGGCGCGTGCCTCTGGGATCGGCTCCCATTGACCCTTGGCGAGCTCATCAGCGAAAACCCGGTTCCAGCGCCCCTTCATTGCCGGGTACGAGCCGTGTAGCATGTCGTGAGCGCCGATGCTGACCGCCGCGTGGTAAATCGCCGGATGGCTCCAGTTGCCGCGCTCACCGCGTTGGCGTTGCGCCATGCCGCGAATCGCTTCGTGAAACGCCAGTTCCGGGTCGATGTTGGGGCGGCATGCCTTGATGAACTCGGTCAACGACGGTGGCCAGTCGTATATCTTCCGGCAGGCACGCAGGCCCTGGGCCACGTCTTGCGGTGTCAGACCGTCCTCGAGGAATGCTTCCACCCAAGCGGCCTTCCAAGCTTCAATCGCCGTGGGACTGGAGAAGCTTGCGCTCCAGCGATTCGGGTACATGCCGTCCAGGCGGTTGTACAGGTGCGTGATGATGCTGGCGCCATCGAGCTTGGCGCGCGGTTCAGTCCACACGCACTGCTTGGACGTCGACGGTACGGTCGTTGTCATGGTCTGCGCCCCCTTGTGGTTCTCGGTGCTGGTTGACGTAGGCGGATGGGTCGAACTTGGCCCTATGGCCGCCGGTGATATCGCTCTCGGCGATGGCGTAGCGTTCGCGGTAGTGCCCGCCAGGGCCGAAGAACGTGCAGGCACGCTTCACAAACTCCGTGCCCACCTTGCCCTTGGCCCGCAGGAAGGCGGCATAGCGACGCACACCGTCGGTCATCTCGTCCGCCGTCGCATCGCCAGAGCGGATCCTGGCCCTCCACGCCTTGAGCGCATCCGATCGTGAATCGCCTCCTTCGCGTTTCGGATACAGCGACCATGCGAGTTCAAACTCGTCATCCGTCGGCGCACTTTTGCGCCGAGAAGGTTCCTTTACGGTTCTATGACGGTTCTTTACGGTTCTGGGTGCAGCATCTGCGGGGGTGGGGTGCAGCATCTGCGGGGGTGGGGTGCATTTGCTGCGGGGGTGGGGTGCATCTGCCGCGCCCCGCATTTGCTGCGGGGGTGCATTTCCTGCGGGGGTCAACATATACACCGTCGAACGACCCGAACGCTCTCGGGCAATCAGGTACCCGGATTGGCACAGCCACTTGATAGCAGCTTGCACCGCACGCTCCGAAAGGCAAGTGCGCATGGATATATTGGCCACCGATGGCCAGCAAACACCTTCATCGTTTGCGTTATCTGCCAGGGATATCAAGACAGCCTTCTGGGCTGGCGTCATGCCCTGTATCGGCCAGCATGCCGACATAATTGCGGTACTCATGATGAGCCCTCCGATAATTCTGAGCCCGCCTGCTCCTTCGCGAGGCAATACTTGCCCCATTCGCCTGCAATCCACGTCACACCCTTTGGCGTGAATCGCATTTGCGCGAAAGCACGATCCGATGCATGCGCTATACCGGTTCTGACCTGAAATCGGCCCGCATCAATGTGGTTCTGGAATGGGGTGAGGTTTCCATCTAGGCGGTAAACAATGCGCTGCTCCAGCAGGAACAGGCGAAATTGGGCCTCGTTGGCGTTCAGGAGCTTACATACCTGGCGAAACCCTTGTGTGCCGTTAGCGGTGGCGTAGCGGTCGACGAATTGCACCTTGGGCGCGGCCTCGGCCAGCGCATGCTGCTGCCTTTCGATCTGGTCGGCCTGCTCGGCAGCCAGGCGTAGCGCATCGGCAAATGTCTGCGGTACCGCCGGCATGACACCACGCTCCAGTTCTTGCCATCGGTCAACCAGGCGCGCGGTAAACTGCGGCGACAGCTGCGCCACCACTATGATGCTGTCGCGCTTGCCGTGTTCACCGGTGAAAACATATACCTGCGTGGCACGAGACCGACCCATCGAGTCGGTTCCGGGTTCATCCACCAATGGTGGCTGGACAATAACTCCTTGATTTGCCAACCGCTCGATGGTGCGCTTCACGCTGTCGTGCCGGGACTCGACTAGGCCAGCGATTTCAATGCTAGTCATGGCAAGCCTGCTCGTAGGCAGGTATCTGCTAATCGAGGCCACGGCAGTGGCTGTATGTACATTCATAATGCCCCCTCTGCGAGGTCGGGTTCGCTGGCGGGTTGGGGCCTTTGCCCTTGCATCAGGAGGAAAGCCCGGACGTCACCGACGACCATGCCCAGTTCCAGGGCAATGTATCTTTCAAGTCGCGCACCTCTGGATGCCTCCCAGCCGGGCAACATAGCCACACCATCGCAAGCAACAAGCTCGGCGAGGTCCTTGCGCAAGCAATCTTCCCAACGCTGGTTTGGATCAGTGCACAGTTCTGCTGGATTGACCACCGTGTAGCCAGCGCCGCGCAACTTGGCCGCATTGCTGCGGAACGTGGGGAAATTGAGGTCTTGCAGGCCGGTCATGGGGCCGGAAATGTATATCCTCATTCCGCTATCCTTTCCGGGTGCAATAGCTCGGTAACGACTTCGCCGGTATCGATGTAGTACCAATCGGAATCAGTCAGGTTATTGATGAGCATCGCGGCCAGCACGGGTGGCGGTGTCTTGCGCATGATTCTCTGGAACTTGGCTGCAGGCCCTCGCCACGTGGGCTCCACAGCAGCCATGCGAGCAGCAGCGAGGTTATGGTGGCCATCCAGAAGGATGCGATAACAGCGACCTCGTAGTTCGACGTCCAGCGTCCGGACGATAAAAGTGCGGAATGTCGCCGCCTTCTTGCGGACCAGTCTTTGGTCAAGGTGCCGTTGGGAGCTTATTAGAGGTGCCATCATGCCGCTTTACTCCAGTCGCCGTTCGCCGCGGCGCGCGCCTGGGGCACGATGATGCCGTGGCGGCGTTCGAGAATGTCCAGGCATACATGCAACAGGAATGGCTGCGGTCCGTATGCCTGCTCGAATCGGTTGGTCCAGGGGTGCACCGGAATCAAGCCGGGGCGCCCCGTGTTCTCTTGATGATGGCCGGCGCAAAGCGGCAAGACGAGCCAATGCGCCCAGGGTTTGGTGCGGCCATCAATGTGATGGATCGATACCTCGGGATTGGAAGACTTGGACAGCAGGCAGGCAATGCAGCCTATATGCCGCGCCAGTTGATCGTGAAAACGCTTTTCGGCGGCGGAGGTGGGGCGGCCTTTCACGGAAGCCTCCTGCGCTTTGCGTAATGGGCGGTCGAGTCCGTTTGTGTCAAAATGTAGGCGCTTACTCTATTCATTTCTCCACAAAGGACCGACCATGAGCCGAGAACAAAAGAATCAGGTACCTCCTGCGCGCAGTCCGGTACCACAACCACCACCAGCAAAACAGGTCGATGATGGAAGAGAACAACACACAAGCCACAGCTATTGCACTGGATAGGAATCACGCGGAAGCCGTTATTGATACCCAGTACGGTGTGCGATTCAATGACATGAACGCGCGTTTCTACAAGAGGTTGGATAGCGTCTTTTCGCTCATAAACTTGATCGGTGGATCGGCGGCCTTTGCAACCGTTTGGGTCGGCAAACCTAGCTTTGCTGCTGCAATCGGCATGGTCATTGCCATTGCTGCCTATGTGGAGCGTGAGTTGCGACCAACGGAGAAGTCCATTCGATGTGAGCTGCAAAGGCAGAAGTTTGGCCAGTTGGCCGCACGGGCGCCAAAATTGTCGCTCAACAAACTCGATTACGAGCTTCGTGTACTTCAATCGACCGGCCCGGACACTATTTCCTCTCTCGCAAAGCCGGCGTATAACGCAACGGTAATGAGCGCTGGATTCCCAGAGCACAAGCTCAAGCTTTCGGTGTGGGAGAGGGTGCTGGCCTGGTTTGCATAACGTTGGGTTTGGCGGGCCTTTCATGATGCCTCCGCTTCGGCCATATGGGCTTCAACCATGGCCCGGAACTTCATGCCTGCGTCGATTGCCTCGGACGCCTGTTGATGCGCCTTTTCCAGTTCGCTGCGGTCAAACCCGTCTATCAGGCCCGTCGCGGCAACCGCGGCGTCGTTCTGTTCGCGCATCAGCTGCGTGGCAACAGCAGCCGAGAAGGGCACCAAGGGCTGGGGCAGGGCGCGCGCTCTCACGGCGAAGCCCAAGGGTAGCAGCGCGCGGTCCAGTATCCGGCGCTGCACTTCCTCTGGCATGCCGGCAAGCAGCGAAATCAAACAATTGGCCGGCAATAGGGTCGAATCCTTGGTCTCGTCGTCCAGCCATCGAAAGATCCGATCCGCGTTTACCTTGGTCCGCTCGAACGTGTCGACCGTCTTGGGCTCAAACCGTATGCCCGTAGTAATGTCCGCCCCCAGATGCTCATGGGCCTCGACTACCATTTGCGCAATGGTTTCGCGGGATTTGCGGTGGATCCTCCGATACTCGGAGATTTCCTCACGCAGGATGCCGATTAAGGTCTGCGATACGTTACGCATGACACACGCCCCCAGCCCGCCCACAATGGGCACCATGAATACGAACAATGAATTTGATGGGGAAGGGGACAGGGCGGCTTTGGCGGTCCGGGCAACACTTGCCCAGGCGCGCGATATCGTTCGCTCTGTGTTGGGCCGCGCCCCCGCCGGGGTTGTGGCCGCCGTCTTTCGTGAGCTGTGCTACCGATGTGAAACGGAATTGCCCGAACAAGCCAGCGCCTCCACCAGGGCCCTTCATTGAAACTGTGTCACCAGGCCCGATGGGGATACGCGAATCGTCCGGCCTGGGGCGCCATGGGTTCTTGGGCGGTGATGTTCGAGTATGCTGTACTGAACCAGCAGTTACATTTGATGTGTCGAGGGTGCTATGGACAATCCATTTGGTGATTCCGAAGAGCAGTCGGAGGGAAAGCGTCGATACCTGATGTTGATATCGGCCGGTAAAGACAATGCCAAAGCCATTCAAAAAACGCTGAAAAATATCCAAGACACCGTGGATAAGAAGGCTTGGCCTTTGTGGGTGGATTCCAAGGGCATAGGTGTTTTCATGGAAACGGACCTGGTGGCCTGGGAAATCAGGCAAGCCGCGTTCGACGGCGTGGCCGGAGACTTTAGCGACATCAAGGATGCCATGCTTGTAGAAGTTGGCGCGGATTGGTATGCAAGCGAAGATAGCGCTATGAAGAATTGGCTCAAAGCTCATGTGGGGGCTCCTTTGGTTCCGCCACTTGATTCACGGTTACGTCGCCGCAGAGGTGGCCCCAAGTAATTTTGATGCCCGCCGCGTCAGCTATGCGCAGTTGGGACCATAAGAATATGGGGTTGGCTAAACGCAGGAGTACACCCATGAACGGGTTGCTGACGAACCAGGTGGCGAAGCGATCCCTTTGGTTACATTGTTCGGTTGATTGTCGGGGTGGCTTTCCGTCTGACCATAGCCACCACCGAATGACGATCACTATGACAAACACAATGGCTGGACCGACCCAAGAGTCGGAGGGCGAGTGGCCTGCAGTGAAGCGATATCCAGCCACACAGCAGAAGAAGATTCCGATATCTCGAAATAGCTCGTCCAGAAACACGGCAATATGCTTATGCATGATCCGCCCCCTTGAGTTCTGGCCAGATGAGATACCAATCGTCAGGGCGCAGATCGCGGCGAGTGACCTTTCCCTGGGTGGCTTGCTCAATTGCTGCGCAGCGCTCCACCGGAACCGGGCGGAGTCCCGATAACCATTGATGGACGGTAGGCGGCTTTACCCCTAGCAATCGCGAAAGAGCGGACAGACCGCCCGCAATGTCGCAAGCTTGTTGTACGTGGAGATTCGACATGGTTTCTCATAATATAAGGCGTAGCCTAATATTAATAGAAAGGAATTGCCTAATCAATAGCCAGCATGGTTTATTAGGCGATGCTTAAAGGAAAAGATTTCGGCAAAGCTATCGAACAAGCGATACGCCTCAAAATTGAGAGCGGCGGTGCGCGCTCGCAGGCAGAAATCGCGCGTCACTTTGGCGTGAAGCCCCCGTCTGTCTCAGACTGGATTAAAAAAGGCGCTATCGCTAAGGAACGATTGCCTGAGCTTTGGCGATACTTTGCCGATGTTGTTGGCGCAGATCATTGGGGCATGAGCGACGAGGAATGGCCCTACGGTTTGAAACAACATGGTGATTCAAAACGCCAGAAGCATAGTCATGTCCCCACTAAAAGTGAGACCTGGCCCCTATTTAAAGTCACAATCGAACGACTGCAGGCACTTACACCGCAGCAGCGCAAGAGAGCCGATGCCGCTATAGATGACCTACTGCGTGGCTATGAGGCCGAACGGGGTGAGTCTGTCGGCGATGCTCGGAGACAAAAATTTTCTGCAAAAAGTTAGTAAGCACTTACGATTACGGTGGTCTGATAAGGCCACCAGTAATGCGACGGAAGTCTTGATTGTGTAGAATCTCCCCGAGAAAGTAACCAAATTAAGAAACTCAATACAAATTATCAAGGTTGCCCAGGGAGGAGCAATATGGACCCAACCACACAGACAATGTTCTATGACGCCAACAAGAAAAGTCTGGGCGTGACATATCTGCTCTGGTTTTTCCTAGGGGCTGTCGGCGGCCATCGATTCTATCTTGGGAAAACTGGTAGCGCCATCGCAATCCCTGTGCTGGCTATCATCGGCTTTCTCACTGCTCCTATTGGTATAGGATTGGCCATCCTGGTAGCGGTGGGCATTTGGGTTCTAGTTGATGCCTTTCTGATCCCGGGCTGGATACGAGGCATGAACACCAAGCTGGCACGGGCCTTGTCCAACGGGGAGGCCGTTCCTCAGTGAGCACTATTGGGAGACATTATTGATTTCGAGCGCTCGCTTATCATGCATAGTGGCCATGACGGCATTGCTTGTGGGTTGCGCCAGCGTCCCCTCAGTGAACGAGGCTGTTAGCGTAAATGAGCAGTATGTGCTGCAGCCGGATCTGTTGATTCAAAAAAATGGCACTGGCCAGGTAACGATTATCCGGGAAGGCCGCCCCCTTCATATGTATCGAACTGGCGTGTATGTCGATGGCGAGATGATCGCCACAATTGCAGGTGACGAGGCCCTAACAATATATCTGCCGGTTGGGCGCGCGCTAATTGGAACAGGACCAACCTCAAAAGCATCAGAACCATACGATGAATTGGCAATCGACGTGAACGAAAGCCAACCGACACTGGTGCGTTTTAGGCTGTCCGCGTGGGGATGGGGTGCTCCTGGCGGATGGGAAGTGAACGAGGCAAGCCGGTAGCCTCACTTGGTTCGTGTAAAGAATACTCAAATGACAGAGTTGTTCGCCGTGCCGACCAGCCTAAGTTGGAAGTACCTCGATAGAAGACAGTCTCGTTGCGGCTTCCGTGTAAAGGAGGCCAATTTGCAAATTTGTATACAATACGTAACAATCAGCACGGTAACTGACGGTATTGCGCTCACTGGAATTTGAGAATGCTCGACAACGTTCTTGCGGCTAGTCTTATTAGATCTATGAAGACAGGGCGAACGCTCCCTAACTTGATATCTTGTGAGCGAGAGGATGGCACTTACGTAGACGCAGTTGTTAAATGTTCAGCGAAAACAATGCAAGGGGTTCGGGATCTCGCTGTGGAAGCAGTTTGCGGAATGATTGCCAAGGACTTGGATCTCCCCGTGCCTGAATTTTTCGCCGTTCAGGTCGATCCCGAGTTCGTGGAAACGATTCGTGAACCAATCATCAGGGACCTCTTCAGTAATAGTGATACGTTTGCGTTTGGTTCTGCTCAATTGCCGACGGGCTTCGCTGTTTGGGGAACGGATCAATCGGTTCCTGAAGCGCTTTGCCAAACTGCAGCTGAAATCTATACCTTTGACGCGATTGTAATTAATGGTGATAGGCGTCCGGAAAATCCGAATTGTATGTTTTCGGGGAGTGAAATTGCCATTATTGATCATGAGTTGTGCTTTAGCCAGGAACTCTTTTGGAGAGCGCCGTGGATTGAGGGCGGTTTTGATTCACGAAGACAGCCACAGCAGCACATATTTGCGAAACCAAGGCTTACGTCTTGCCCTGCCGATTTGAACCGATTTGAAGATGCTTGGAATACTATAGACGAAGGGCGTGTGGACGCTTATTTTAGGGCGCTTCCACCATCGTGGAAGCTTGAAAATCATGAGGCTGATCGCATTCGAGGCATCATCCTCGACTCCAGAGCAAACATACATGAAGTAGTGGAGCGGGCATTAGGAGCGCTACGATGAAACGCGAAAAGTATTTCTATGCCACATTGCGTTATATGTACGATACGGCCACCCAGGAATTTTTTACGGCTGGAGTCGTGTTGTATTGTCCTGCAACGCACTTTTTGAAGTTCCAGTTTCGACGTTCATTGGGGCTGGCCGGAGAGATATTGGACTCGAACACGCTCGCGAACTTCCGAGCG
Source organism: Allopusillimonas soli (assembly GCF_004153445.1). Classification (GTDB taxonomy): domain Bacteria; phylum Pseudomonadota; class Gammaproteobacteria; order Burkholderiales; family Burkholderiaceae_B; genus Allopusillimonas; species Allopusillimonas soli. The sequence continues at coordinate 56,538 of NZ_SDQC01000008.1, read as the reverse complement.
TTAATGCGAGTAGTGAATAAGCGCGCGGAGCAAGTGTCCAGCGCGTTCGATAGCTATGTTTTGGGATTGAAGCCAAGCGCATTAGATGAGTATCTCAATGAGTTTTTCCCAAAAGATGACAGCGCATTGCAATGGAGTTCCGTGGCTGCAGGCCTATCTAGAAATCTAGAGGCGACATTCATAAATCTGTATGAACGGTACTGTGGCAAATACGATCGCAAAAGGCCAGCTAATCGCGTCACTGATCGGGATGCATGGCAAAGTTTTCACAAGAATTTGGTAGATCGCCACTTGGACAGATATTTTGCACCTAAATTGATTCAAGGCCAGATAGATGAAGTTCAGTTTCCTTTTGCCTGGAAAAATGGAGTTTGGCATTGCATTGAAACGGTCTCTTTTGATCTAGCGGACGGTGATGCAATAAGAAACAAAGCTCACAAGCACGTTGGCGAGATAACCGCAATCAGGGATTCGGCTGAAGAATTCGCTCTGTATTATGTGGCCACGCCGCCTAGCAGTCCTAACTTGGCGGAAGCATTTCACAAGGCTATCAACCTGCTAAAGGCAGCACCACACAAGAAGATTGACGTTATGAGTGCGGGTACTGAAATAGCGCTTTTGGATTCATTTGCGGATCGAATTCGTGAGCATCGTTCATCGATTATTCCCATTGATTCATCTTCTTAGTTTGGGTGCTTACATAATCGAGATAGCCCGCTTCGGCGGGTTTTTTGTTGTCGCGTGGTCTGCGGTGGTTGTGTAGTAATACATCATCAATTCATAACATGCTGAAAATAAACATATTTACGAGCGATATCGCTTGCCGCCAAGCATAAGTCAAGTTCATCTCATTGTGTGCTTATAAGGGAAAACACTGACTTCGTTCCGAGAGCCTACTCTGGCGTAGTTTTCCCAGTTGCTATGCTGGCGTGTACTTGCACTGTACAAAAACACAGTGCAATATATGGCTACAAAGAGCAGCATTTGGATCGACCGTCCAAATAATGACCGTAGCAATCCCGTTATGGAATGGGAAAGAGGAGTGATTGCATGCGCCGTAGCCAACATAAATCCATAGCCAGTGCGGACCGACAGCAGGACGACGGGCATTATGTTCGCATTGACGTGGATACATATCAGGCGCTGCTCGCTGATCTCAAACAGCATGAAACCTTGTGCTATGTGCTGCATGAGCAATTCGACTGGTTTTTGAATGTATTGCCTCCCGATCAGTTCAGGGACCTTCTAGCAACAAGCAGTTCTGAGGCGCTGGATGTTCGCTGCAGGCTAGCCAGTTCCACACTGCCAGACACAAAAGCCGGCATAGCCTAACGAAAAATCAAAAAATAATTAGGCGATGCCTATTGACTTAAAATAAGGCGTAGCCTAATATTCTCTCGTCGCGCATAGAAAGGCGCACCACACGACGGGAGAGGCAATGCAATCATCCAACTGGCCTGGTGGCATAGACCGCAGCCATTCCAACTTCACTCTGCGCTTTCCCCGCGCCAGTCGTTACGACGGTATTGGTGCCTGGGCGAAAGACAGCACCAAGATTCCCGTCATTGATGCGGTTCTCTATGTCGGTGGCACTGTTGCCGTCATATGGGCGACCTTGCGCATTGCGCTCTGGATCTGGGGGTGAGCCATGTGGTTCAAGAATCTAAAAATCTACCGTCTGGCACCATCTTTTGCGCTGTCAGCAGACGAACTCGAACAGAAGCTGGCCCAGTTTGGCTACCGGCCCATTGGCGGGCAGGAAATGCAGTCCATGGGATGGGTGCCGCCGCGCGAGGATCTGGGGCTGGTGTATTCGCAGGATGGCCAGTACCTGCTATGCCTTAGAACAGCAAAAAAACTCTTGCCCGCGTCGGTCGTAAACCGCGCTGCCCGAGACCGGGCGGGCGAAATCGCTCAGCAGCAAGGTTTTATGCCGGGGCGCAGGCAGATGCGCGAGATCAAGGAACAGATCACCGATGAGTTGCTGCCTAAGGCATTTTTCACCGAAACCGACACGCAGGTCTGGATCGACACGCGAAACCGTCTGGCCGTAATCGATACTGCCGCGGCGCACCGGGCTGACGTCGTCCTGGGCATGCTCGGCAAGGCCATCGGCCCATTTCCGCTGCTCATGCTGCAGGTCAATCAGGCCCCCGCTGCGGTTATGACCAATTGGCTGTGCGAGGATGCCGCCCCCGAGATCTTCTCCATCGATCAGGATACCGAGCTCAAGTCTCTCGGCCAGGCGCGTGCAAAAGTGCGCTACCAGCATGTGTCCGTGGAGCCGCAAGAAGTTCACCAGCACATTCAATCCGGTAAACAGTGCACGCGCCTGGCGTTGACCTGGTCTGATCGCGTCTCTTTTATTTTGACGGCGGATTTGACCATCAACCGTATAGCAGCACTGGACATACTCAAGGAAGGGCAGGGCAGCGAGCGCAACGCCATTGAAGCCTGGGAGGGTGATTTTGCTCTCATGACAGGCGAATTGGCCAGCCTCATCAATGACATTGTGGCCGCGCTTGGCGGGGAGATGGATAGTGATCTGGGCTGATATCGGCGAACTCATTGCCGCGATCTTCGACGCGCTCTTTGGAGGTAGTGACTGATGCGCCCCCATATTGCTGATCGCAGACAGCTTGATCTGGCCATTCCGGACGAGCTCATCATTGATAATTTCGCGGGCGGCGGCGGCACCAGCGAGGGTCTGGAAGAGGCTTTCGGGCGCCCGGTTGATATTGCCATCAATCACGACCCTGAAGCGCTGGCCATGCATGCGCTTAACCACCCCTATACCCGGCATCTATGCGAGTCAGTCTGGGACGTCGATCCTATAGCTGTGACTGGCAATCAGCCTGTGGGACTGGTATGGCTTTCGCCCGATTGCAAACATTTCAGCAAGGCCAAGGGCGGCACGCCGGTCGAAAAGCATATTCGGGGTCTTGCCTGGGTGGCAATGCGCTGGGTAGCAAAGTGCCGCCCCCGCGTCATCGCGCTGGAGAACGTCGAGGAATTCCGGACATGGGGCCCGCTGATTATCGGAGAGGACGGCAAGGCCAGGCCGGATCCGCTGCGCAAGGGCCGCACCTTCAAAAGCTTCGTACGCCAGCTGCGTGAGCATGGCTACACGCTGGATTGGACGGAGTTGCGCGCTTGCGATCATGACACGCCCACCATCCGCCGGCGCTTCTTTATGGTCGCGCGCCGAGACGGCCTGCCCATCGTCTGGCCGGAGCCGACCAACGGCGAGCCCACCTCAGCCGCTGTCATTGCCGGAAAGCTTCTGCCGTTCCGTACAGCCTCCGAATGCATTGATTTTTCCCTGCCTGCGCGCTCCATCTTTGGGCGGGCGCGCCCCCTCGCGCAGAACACCATGCGGCGCGTGGCAAAGGGCGCATGGCGGTACGTGCTGAACAATCCACAGCCCTTCATTGTGGGCGTCGGTGGCCGCATGGGCCAGTCCCCATCTCGGCCCGTTTCCCGCCCGGCCCAGACGGTCACCGCCAAGGCAGATGCATGCATCGCTCAGCCCCTCCTTGAGCCGTTCATCGCCCCCTTGCGCGGTACCAGTGAAAGCCATCTACAGGGGGATGATACTCGGGCGCCTCTTTCGACAGTCTCCGCTGGCGGCACGCATCATGCGCTGGTCGCAGCCAACCTGATCACCATCGGCTACGGTGAAAGGGCAGGGCAGAAGGCGCGCGCGCAGGACATTGATCAATCTCTGGGCACCGTGGTGGCAGCAAACAAACACGCTCTTGTTGCCGCCCATCTAACGCACTTGACACATCATGGCATCAGGTCCGGCAATTCGGCGTCCGAGCCACTGCGCACTGTCACCGGCGCCCACAGGGGCGAACAGGCCCTGGTCACGGCTTTTATGGAGCAGGCCAATGGTGGCTTCTATGACGGAGACGGTCGTGCTGTCAGCGTCCCCGTGTCCACCATTACCGCATCGGGTAGCAATCAGCGCCTGGTAACCGCTTATTTTGTTAAGTATTACAGCGAAGGAGGGCAGTGGCAGGGCGCTAATGAGCCCATGCACACACTGACCACCAAGGCCCGCATGGGCGTCGTGCAGACTATCCAGGTATCTGCCGATCTATTGGACGCTGGCCAGCTCGAGCGCGCCAAAGCATGTGCGGCCCTCATGCATCAGCACCTCCCCGAGCATTTTCCGGAACCTGCCGACATCATCCTGGTTGGAAATTGGGTGCTGGTCGATATCACCTTGCGCATGCTGACCCCGCGCGAATTATATCGAGCCCAGGGGTTCCCGGAGAACTATGTCATTGACGAGATTCCAGATCCTTCCGTCCTTTTCGTGGACGGGCGCCAGGTGGACGGTGACCCGAGCAAGCTGCCGCGAATCCCGCTATCCAAGTCAGCCCAGGTGCGCATGTGTGGCAACAGTGTTTGCCCTCCGGTGGCCAAGGCTCTCATCGCGGCCAACTTCACCCACGAAGCCCAAATACGGAGGTCGGCATGAGCTTGCGCGCCCAGTCGCCAGTTGTTTGGATCCAGATACGCAACATCCTGCTGCGCGCCCCTGGTGACGGCTGGATGTCTTGGGAGGATCTGCTTGAGGCCATAGAGCGGCGCGACATCGATACCGGTGGCTGGCCAGCTGGCGCTTGTGCTGCGGCTGTGCAGGCCGGATACATCGAAAAGCGTGGGCTGGCGTATCGAGCCGTCCGCGGTACAGGCAACACCCTTTAATTCTCACCAAAGCGAGGACTCATGAACACCATTCAATTCAACCTGGGCGCCGGCAGTAGCGTGGCGCTGCCAGTCGATAGCGCAGTCAAGCAGTTGATAGATCAGCTGCAGTCCAGAGCTGCTGGTGCAGTACCACGTTACAAGATCGGGCAATTTATTGAGAGCGAGGGCGGCTTCTTCGCTGGCGATATCCTCGGAGACGACGGAGTTGTCTACGGGCTCGTCGTGGCCGAGGCCGATTTGGGCCCGTGCGAATGGGGCCGGTATGGCACCTCCGTGGACGGCGCTGGCAGCACCTGGGATGGCTGTGCAATACCAATGCGTTGCGCGGCAACGAGCATCCGGCAGCGAAGGTGGCATCTGATCACGACGCGGGCGGGCATGCAGACTGGTATCTGCCGGCTAAGCGTGAGCTTCAGATCGCCCAGGCCAACGTGGCACACCTATTTCAAAAGATCATGTACTGGACCAGCTCGCAGTACTCGGAGGGCACCGCCTGGGCCATCGACTTCGACTACGGCGACGTCAACCGCTGGAGCAAGAGCTACGAGTTTCGGGTTCGTCCCTTCCGCAGATTTACCTATTGATCCCTTCACCCATTTAATCGGGCGAAGCCCGATAGGAGCCATAGCAATGACAGCAGCGACAGAAACCCAAATTCCAGCCATCGGCCAGCCTTGGCCAGAGCAGGGCGGTACCTACGTGGGCAGTCTCATGAAAGATGGACAGCTGCATCACCTGGTTGAACCCGGTGGCGTCCAGTTCGATATCGAGGACGTGACGTTTCGCAACGCCGCCGAGGCCGTCCAGGCCAAGGGCGAAATCAATGGCCACAACGATTGGCGTGTACCTGATCAGCGCGAACTCATGCTGGCCTATATCAACGTCCCTGGTCAGTTCGACAAAGAGGACTGGTACTGGACCAGCGCGCAGTACTCGGAGTACCTCGCCTGGGCCTTCGGCTTCGAGAACGGCAACGTCGGCAACTGGCACAAGTACAACGAGTTTCGGGTTCGTCCCTTCCGCAGCATCATCGATTCATCGCTTTAACGCTTCCGGGCGCAGCCCGGCCTGACCATGGCCCTACATACAGACACCCGCATCTACAAGGCAACGTATGACCTGACGCTGTTGATCACCAAATTGGTGGCCAACATGCCCAGAAACTACAAGGCCGATTTCGGCAAGGAACTGCGCCGCCAGTCGGTCGGCCTTGTGATGCGTGTCTATGAGGCCAATACCACCGAGGACAGACGAGGCCCGCTTGCGCGCATGCGCACGGAGATTGAGGCGGTCAACCTCGCTGTTCGTCTGGCGATGGATCTGCGTCTCATATCCAAGGGGCAATACGGCCAGGCAATTGCTCTGACGGACAGCATAGGTAAACAGGCAACCGCATGGTTAAAGCACACGGAACGAGCGCTTGCCGCCCCGTCGTCACGGCGGCAGGGCCAATGCGCCATTTGATCTGGTCACGCCGCTGGCTCACAAGGCCACCGATAGGCGCATCACGGATATCGGCAGCAGTGGCTGCGCTGATCCGGCGCAGTTACCCGGATGAAGCCGCCAGCCTCGTTCGGGCGATGTGAATAGCGTGATTCCTCGCAGTACTCGGAGAACAACGCCTGGGCCATCGACTTCGAGAACGGCAACGTCAACAACTGGAACAAGAACAACGAGTTTCGGGTTCGTCCCTTCCGCAAATCAGACCGTGTTTTATTATGGATACAAGCCCTACATTCCCAGAATTGGTGCAGGCATATTTCGATTGCCGGCGCCACAAGCGCACCACCGATAGCGCGTTGCGTTTCGAGCAGCGCCTGGAGCAAAACCTGTCCGCACTGCATGAGCAGCTGCTGGACGGCTCCTACAGGCCTGGAAAATCCATCTGCTTTGTCATCACGCGCCCTAAACCGCGCGAGGTGTGGGCGGCACAGTTTCGGGACCGAATCGTCCATCATCTTCTGTACAACCGTATTGCCGCCCGGTTTCAGGCCCGCTTCATTGCCGATAGCTGCGCGTGCATTCCAGGCAGAGGCACACTCTACGCCGCTAAGCGCCTGGAAGCGAAGATCCGCAGTCAGACGCAAAACTGGAGTCGTGCCGGCTATTTTCTCAAGGCGGACCTGGCCAATTTCTTCGTTAGTATCGATAAGCGCCTGGTGTGGTTCAGGCTGGCCGAGCTGATACCCGAGGATTGGTGGCGCAACCTGGCTGCGCTCATCCTGTTTCACGATCCGCGTGAGAACGTGGAGGTCCGTGGCTCGAAGGCTCTGCTCAAGACTGTCCCGCGCCACAAGCGACTCATGGAGGCGCCCGAGTATCACGGGCTGCCCATCGGCAACCTATCCAGTCAGTTTTTCGCCAATGTGCTGCTGGACAGCCTCGACCAGCATGTGAAGCACCATGTGCGCGCACGGCATTACGTTAGGTACGTGGACGATATCGTGCTTCTGAGCGAGTCTCCAGGCTGGCTGCTTGGCGCGCTGGACAGCATCGAGCGACATCTTCCCGGACTGGGCTTGGCGCTCAACCCACGCAAAACCGTCATTCAACCCATTGCTCGCGGCGTGGATTTCGCAGGCTACGTCATCAAGCCATGGCGCCGGGAAGTGCGCCGCCGCTCAGTGCGCACGGCTCTGGCCCGGATGGAGACAGTACCGCCCGAGCAGACGCTCGCCACCGCCAACAGCTATATGGGTCTGATGCGCCACGCCAGCGCACGAAACGACCGCGCGCGGATAGCCAATGCAGCGCGCCGGCGCGGGCACTGCGTGGCAACTCATTTCACTAAGGCGTACAAGCGCGGCCATCCCGCCCAAAGCAGGGAAGACCTCGCATGATTTACCGCCGCCTGTCGGACACAGGCACGCACTCAACAGGAGCATTAAATGAAGTCTCTCATTGCAACAGTAGTTTTCGCTTTTCTAACGCCTTTCGCGTTCGCGCACGGAAATGGCCACAACAGTAATAACGGCGGCGGTGTTGCCGGCGGTATCGCTGTTGGCGGCGTGACGCAGGGTTGGACCGCCGATGCATCTGGCACCGCTAAATCAGCAACCGAAGGCGCTGCCGTGGCCGTTGGCCAAGTGGCCGGCACTGGTTATAGCTTCCAGTCGTCAGTGGCCAACTCCGGCGGCCTGGCGACAATCGGCGGCATCGTCACGCCCACCACGGCAACGGTCGGCACCTCGACCAGTCAGTACGCCAACATCGCCACGGTTGGCGTCACCGATCAGGCCGCGCTCAATGCTGATGGCCTGATCCAGAACGGCTCCATCGCTCAAGCGCAGAGCATCAATAGCGCCAAGGGCAAAGCCAGTTTTGAGGTCGGGCAGATCGGCGGGTTTCTCGCCGTGGGCGGCATCGCGGGCGTAGCGGGTCTTTAATCAGGCGGGCCGGGACCTCACTTCCCGGCCCTGACAACAAAGGAGACACTATGCGAGCACTCTTTATTGCTACGGCCATCGTAGCAGCGAGCGCGGCACAGGCGCAAACCGCCACCAGTAAAACTGAATCGGTGGCGAACGCCGCTGCCCAGAACGCAGGCAACGCACAAAACATCACGTTTCAGTCCAGCGGATCCGGGACGCAAACAATTAAATCCGCGCCGCAGATGGGCAGCCTCGGGCTATTCGGCAGCTTTTCATCGGATAACTGCATGGTGTCCGCCGGCGGTGGTGTTTCGATTATCGGTGTTGGCGTTCAGGGCGCCACGCCTGTGCGCGACGAACAGTGCGCGATCCTGCGCGGGTTCGAGCGCACCATGCAAGCCGCCTCCACCGTCTATGCAGTCAATCCAGCGCTATCGGCCAAATTGCAGCAGGCTGCCATCGATACGCTCTGCAGTTTGAACGAAACAGTGGGCGCCGCTCTGCGCCATCAAGGCGTGTGCAGCTATATCGCCGCCCCCGAGCAGTTGGCGCAGAGCATGAGCGCCACAACCTTCACAGCGAGGATAGAGCCATGACAGCGATCCTCATTGCTCTTGCCACAGTTCTGATTGCGCTTGCTCTTGTGTTGTGGTGCATGGCCAAAGGCTATGAACGTCAGGAAAATGAGAGGCATTACTGATGACCCACGACCACAACGACCCCGAGCGCAACCGGGGAATGGAAGCACTGCGCGGGCCTGACCCGAGGGATGTGGAGATTGCGAGGTTGCGGGAGGCTTTGCAGTGGAATGCCGCCACATTACAGGCCGCTTGCCGAATGGCAGAGCCAATCCGTGAGGCCGGAGACATAACCATACACGGGGAAACGCGCACCGTAGCTGCGATTCTAGATTTAGCTGATGCCGCCCTTTCACAGGAGCAATCATGAGCGTCTTCACGGACGTTTGCTGGCGGCACTGGCCCAAGATGTGCAACTGCCCGCCTTCCGAGGATGAGGTCGAGCGCATGAAGTCGGACGTATTCCTGCTTGATCGTGAACTACAGCGCGAAAACCGACGGGCACGGGAGTTTGCCATTGCGCTGGCTGCGCTCGCGTTAGGCATTTTTCAGCACCGAGAGCGGATGATGGCGGCGCATGGAGAAGATGGCGTGCCGGAAGATTTGCATCGGCTCGGACAGCAGGCAAAACAAGCCGCCGAACTGTTGGACGAGCCCCGCAATAAAGATCGGGTTAGTGAGCTATTAAAAAGGATTGAATCATGACAACCAATAATGCCGTGCCGGACGATCTTGATGACGACGGCTACGACGACGAGCCAGTATGCCCGCGCTGTCACGGCGACGGTCGTGACCCTTGGTGCGATTACTTATTGCCGTGCCCCGAATGCCTTGGAGACAGTCTATGACAACCAATAACATTCCGTCCCGCTGGTATGTAGTAGGCCGCCGAGGGATGGCAACCCTATGTCAAAACGAAGCTGACGCCAAAAACCTTGTCGACGAATATGACAACTGCTGGCCGAACGATGCCCCGCACGTAGCCGTCCAGCTTGCGCCGGTGCAGAGCGCCATGCCTGCGGATGAGTGGCTGAAGGAGCATGAGCGCCTTGTGCTGGCCTACAAGGATGCTGTTTTCGACACAACCGGATTCTTTCTGGACAATCGGCGCGCTGCGTTTGACTCAGTGATGGCCCACGCCCGCCGCCGCATTGAGGGGGAAAGGAAATGAACACTCACAACATTATGAGGCTGATGCCCGAAGTCCTTGCGGCACTGAAAGCGACCGGGCAGAACGTGTCACTCGCCAAGGATCTGGAAGCCGCCATCGAGCATGATCGCAAGGGGCGGAGTGAGCCGGTGGCGTGGCCAAGAAACGCCAAAGAAATTCGAGACTTTATCGACACTCATTTCATCAGCATGACAGGTGGAGACGAAGCGAGTGATGATGATAAGTACCTGCTCACCGCACATGACTTGCTTTCGGCATTCGACTGGTGGACAGATTTTGCCCCACAACCCGCCGAGCCGGTGGCATGGCTACGTAGCGATCAACTCCGCAAATTGGGGCACCCAGGCAGCGATTCTCCCTTGAATGAACGTACTGACTCCATGATGCTGCACGCCAAGGGTACGCCAGAAGCGGCCGCAAAATACGGTTTCGATGTGCCGGTTTATCGCACCCCCGTTGACGCACAACCCACCGAGCCGGTGACGAACGCACACACCGACGACGATGCGGTCGACCACTTCGCGGCAGCTATGAAAGAAAAACTTGCTCAGGCCCGCGCCAAAGGTCGGCATGGTTGGCATGAGTGTGACCCAAAGGACTTGTCCACAATGTTGCGCGCCCACGTCGAGAAGGGTGACCCCCGCGACGTAGCCAATTTCTGCATGTTCCTCTGGAGTTTGGGTCAGCCCATCAGTGCAGCCCCACAACCCGCCAAGCCTTTCCTTTGGTATCGTCCGCGCCCAGGAGCCGAAGCGCACGCTGACGGACGTTGCTACGACATTGTTTTTAGCGACCCGCACGACACGAGATTCTTCCCACTCTATCGGAACGCACCACAACCCGCCGAGCCGGAAGATGAAAAGCTGAATCTGGATAGGCTTGCAGACTACATCTCCGACAACTGGCCCGATAAGAAATACTCGCTGGAAGAAATTGCCCAGCGTCTGCATGCAACGTGGCCGGGCGCATTCATGCCAGCTGAGCCGGTGAAGGTGGAGAGTGATGCGGAGCCGGTATGTTGGTGGGTTACATGGGACGCCGATAATGTCGGTGTCGCGCCAATACGCGCCGGCCTGTACATGTTTGAAACCCATGAAGCTGCTGAAAAGTACGTGAGCAAGGTAATGTCGCTCGCAAAGCTCGACGCAAAGCGACCAGCGATTGTTCCGCTCTACGCCGCCCCCGTTACCGCCCAGCCCAGCGCTCCGGACGAGGCCCGACGAGAGGCGCTGCTTGACGTTATCCGCCGGCTGAACAGCAACCCGTACAGCCTCACCAAGAGCGAATGCATCCTTGAGGTAGAGGCCATGCTCGCCCGCTACCAGCCCACCAAGGACCCATCATGACCACCATGGTAATACATCAAGAGCATACAACCGTGGCCACATGCGTCGGTGAGCGCGAGTCAGTGCTGGAAGCCATCATGAAAATTGCCCATGAACGCGAGCAGACCAAGCCGGTGACTGTGTACGAGCTTGTGGAGATTTACAGGACAGGGAGTGGCAAATGCAATACGTGACCGAAAGCGGCCACACCTACCATTTCGACGGCTGGCCACCGGGACAATCGCCGTACGAGTGCTGGGCCCGCTGCGATTACCTTGGCTGCCTGCACGGGGCCATGCTCTGCTATCACCTGATCGGAGACGGTGCGCAAGAGGCCGTGGCCGATGATGGTCTGCTGCATGAACTGGTGCATCTGGCATCGGGCATGGATATCTGCACCCATACGCCTACCGGCATCCTGGGCAATCGGGTGCGAGGTTTGGAGCGGCGGGTGGAGATGATGATGGAGGCGGCCCGCCAGTTGGAGAAAGTCACGTTATGAACGAAGATATATTTCTAAGTCCCGAGGAAGTTAAAAACCTCACGCGACGAAGCCGCTCTGATGCGCAAATACGGGCGCTGCGATTTATGGGAATCGAACACAGGGTTCGGGCGGATAATACGGTAGCGGTACTCCGTGAGCATGTGCGCCAAGTGTTCGGTGTTTTGCATGGATCAGCGCGCAGACCAAAAGAGGTCGAGCCGGATTGGAGCGCAATATGATAAGAAAGCGGAACTCAGAAAATCGAGGTTTGCCTGACCGCTGGCGGTACACCCACAAGGCGTACTACTACCAAGTTCCGCCGGGGCGGGAAGCTCAATGGGACGGAAGGAAAACCTTTCGTTTGGGCAAAACGCTACCTGAGGCGTACAAGACATGGGCCGCCCGCCTGGACAACCAGATTGGTGTGCGCACCATCGGCGACCTGCTGGACCGGTACGCACTGGAAGTCGTGCCAACCAAGGCCGTCAGCACGCATGAGCAACAAGCCATTTGGATACGCCAACTTCGCAAGGTGTTCGGCTGCATGGCGCTGACGTCCATGAAACCGGTGCTGGTGTATCGGTACGTGGACCAACGCAGCAAAAAGAAAACCGAAATCATCACGGACGAAAAAACCGGCAAGGAACGCAAGAAGATTACCGGCGGTCCCACCACCGCGCTACGGGAGAAGGAGCTGCTGTCGCACGCCTTCACCAAGGCGGTTGCTTGGGGGTACATAGACCAACACCCATTCAAAGGTGAGCTAGAACTGGAAGGCGCGGGCCACCGCGACCGCTATATTGAAGACTGGGAAGTGGTCGAGGTCCTGGCTATGGCGTCGCGCCGCAAGAAGGGCAGTGTGCTGGCCATCCAGGCGTACATTCGTATCAAGCTGATGACCGGTATGGCCCGTTCCGACCTGTTGCGCTTGGAGCAGGGCAAGCATATCAAGGACGACGGCATTCACGTGCAGCGGCACAAGACCGCAGAAAGTAGCGGCAAGCGCACCGTGTACAAATGGACGCCCGAACTACGCGCGGCGTATCAAATGGCGCTATTCGTCAGGCCGGCGTTGTCTTCGTTCTTATTTTGTAACAGATTCGGCGAAGGGTACATCAATGAGGAAGACGGTAAGGCCAGCGGCTGGGATAGCATGTGGCAGCGGTTTATGGCGCGCGTTTTGGCCGAAACCAAGGTGTCGGAGTCGTTCACGGAACACGACTTGCGCGCCAAGTGCGCATCGGACGCCAAGACGCTGGAGCACGCCCGGGCGCTGCTGGCTCACGCTGACGCCCGCACGACAGAGGCAATTTATCGGCGGCGGCCGGAAGAAGTCACACCACTGAAGGGTATAGCGTAATGGGAGCAGCATCGTAAAGACAGATCGAAGCGGGGGCTGCGCCAGGCAGTGCGCGGCGTGCGCAATAATTGCAAGATATCCGCTACTTTTGGTGTCGCCCCCGATCACAGGTGGCCGGTTTTTCCGGGCGTTCCCGTTGGTATAAGTCGATTTTCTATAGTACAAAGCCGTTTCTATAGCACAAACCAAAAGGGCGCCCCTCTCGGGACGCCCGTATTCTGGCGCGGCTGGCAGGATTCGAACCCACGACCCCTTGGTTCGTAGCCAAGTACTCTATCCAACTGAGCTACAGCCGCAAAAGAGGCGTAACTATAACATGTTTTTTTTCTGTTGTCTGCGGCTTGGCCCCGGTACGCGCGACACATAGGCATTGCCCTGAATATAGAAGCGCAGGGGGCATTTTGCCCATTCGCCGGCATAATCCACGCCGATACGCGGGCTGTTTGCTATTTCAAGCGGCGGCCGAGGCTGTGGATCCCGCGTCAGAAACAGCTCGGGCCCACACAGATCGGCGCCGTAGTGCGAGCGGTCTATGCCCATCGCTTTGCAAAGCCGCCCCGGACCGCGTGTATTCGGATCCAGCCCCGATACTGGCTCCAGTGCGCGCAGCAGCACGGCGGCACCTGTACCGTCGGGTTCGGTGACGACGTTCATGCAGTGATGCATGCCGTAAATGAGATAGATGTAGGCGTGGCCAGGCGGGCCGAACATGACGCGCGTGCGGGGTGTATTACCCTTGGAGGTATGGGCGGCCAGGTCGTGCGGACCCAGGTAGGCCTCCACCTCGACAATGCGGCCGATGCGTTCGGCGCCGTTCGTGGTGCGATGCACCAGTAGTTTGCCCAGCAGGTCCCGGGCCACCAGTTGTGTATCCCGGTCGTAAAAGGCGCGGGGCAGGGGTGAAAGTTTCACTTTGCTTCGTGTATTGACGTGCAGACAGCTTGGCTATAGTATGCCAGCCTGATTTTCAGGTTCGTGATTAGTACAAAAATCCAGCGTTTCGGCCATATAGGCTCTCCGTGCTTTTTTGCTCCAATCCTACAGCTTGACGGTCATTTTCTGGGCGGCAGCTCGTGTTCAATTCAAGGGATTGTAAAAATGCAAACGGAAACTGGCATTGTAAAGTGGTTCAACAACGAAAAGGGCTACGGCTTCATCAAGCCTGATAATGGCGGCAAAGACCTGTTCGCCCATCACAGCGACATCATCGGCACGGGGTTCAAGTCGCTGGAAGAAAACCAGCGTGTGACCTTTGTCGTGGCAGAGGGCCAGAAGGGTCCGCAGGCCAAGTCTATCCAGGCAGCCTGATACACGCCGCATGCGCAAAACGCGTGCGGCGCAGAATGCATCCGATCCCGGTCGGCGGCTTGTCCCGCTGTCCGGGATTTTCTTCAAGAAGCGAGTTTGCGGGGCGGCGGAGGGATTGGCCCGACTCTGGCGTGTGGCCGCCACTAAATTTCCTTGATCAAGGCATCAAGCTGATGCAGCCATCGCTGCTTGTCCTTGTCATCCAGGAATGACGCAGCAATGCTGTTACGGGCCAACCCGGCAAGTTCCGCCCGCGTCAGGCCCAGGGCATGCGCGCAGGCGAGATAATTGTCCCCGACATAGCCGCCAAAATAGGCGGGATCGTCCGAGTTCACCGTGACCATGGCGCCGAGGCGTAGCATGCGGGCCAGATTATGCTGCGCCAGATCGGGAAACACGCATAATTTCAAGTTGGATAGCGGACAGACCGTCAGCGGTATCTGCGCTCGCACCAGTCGCTGCATGAGCGCAGGATCCTGCTCACTGGCCACGCCATGGTCAATGCGCTCGACATGCAGCATGTCCAGTGCATTGCGGACATAAGAGGCTGGCCCTTCCTCCCCCGCATGCGCCACCAGTCTAAAGCCCAGGCCTCTAGCCCGTTCGAAGACACGCACGAATTTTTCGGGCGGGTTGCCCCGTTCGGACGAATCCAGCCCAATGCCTACCCATAGGTCATCGTAGCGTTCCCGCAGAGGGAGAGCCTGTTCAAGTGTTTGCATCGCTTCCTGCTCGGTCAGATGGCGCAGAAAGCTCAGCAGCAGGCGGCTGCTCAGCCCTGCGGATTCGCGCATGCGGCGCATCGCGCGGGCCATTCCGGCAAAAATCGTCTCCATGGCGACGCCCCGCGCCGTATGGGTCTGCGGGTCGAACATGATTTCCGCATGCATGACGCCATCGGCCTGTGCGCGTTCCAGATAGGCCTGTGTCATGGCCTCGAAGTCATCCTCGGTGACGAGTACGCTGGCGCCCGCGTAGTAGAGGTCCAGGAAGGATTGAAGGTCTTTGAAGCGGTAGGCTGCCCGCAGCGTATCCACCGATGCATAGGGCAGGGCGATCCCATTTCGCCGGGCGAGGGCGAAGATCAGTTCTGGTTCGAGCGTGCCCTCTATATGCAGATGCAGCTCCGCCTTGGGCAGCCCGCGGATGAAACCCGCGAGGGAAGTATCGTTGCTCATGGCGCCATGTTAAGCGCAAGCGAGCCTGTGAGCCACCCTGGCCATAGCGGCGGACAGTCAAGGTGCTCGGGCCGGGAGATGCACATGTTCACGTCGGAAGCCGAGCCCGAAAACCCGGGCGGGAATGGAGGTTAACAATCTGCTGCGCTCCACCCAGCGCAAAAGCGCTGGAATCTTCACCGGCTGGCCGTCATCTTGCCGAGTCAATGCCGGGGCGATCAGTTGGCGCTGCGCCAGTGTCTGCACGCGTTGAATAATACGTGTTGGCAGCATGCGTCTGGCCTGCACGGCGGCCAGATCGTCATTGCCGGGCGTATTGCCTTGCTTTAGAACCGGTCCGAGAATATTCGCGACCGCCACTGCGTCCTGGATGGCCAGATTAATGCCCACGCCGCCTATTGGGGACATGGCGTGCGCGGCGTCGCCGATCAGCAGCAAGCCCGGGCAATGCCAGCAATCGAGCCGATCCACGCGAACCTCAAGTAATTTGATGTCGTCCCACGATGCAATCGTCTGCACTTGATCAGCCAGAAATGGCGCCCGCCTGGCCACCAGAGCCTTGAACCGCGAAATGGGCTGAGCCTGCCATTGCGCAGCGGTTCCCTTTGGAATGACGGCTGCGGCCTGCCAATATTGATTGCGGTTGATCAGGACCAGGAAGCTGCCCCTGCCTGGTACGCCATACGTGCCCTCCGGGTCAGCAGGCTGGCGCGTCAGCCGGAACCACAGCACATCCATGGGCGCTCCGAGATTGCGCGGCTGCAGGCCGGCCGATTCGCGCAATGTGGAGCGGCGGCCGTCGCAGCCTATGACCACATCGGCCGTAATGCGCAGTTCTCCCTGGGGTGTCTTGGCGACCACGCCGCAGACAGGCCCTTGCGCGCCATCGCGCAGTAATGCGGTGGCTTCGGTGTTCATATGGAGGGAAAAGCAATGGTGACGCCTTGCTTCGTCCGCCAGAAGGTCCAGCAGATCCCACTGGGGTACGAGTGCCAGGTAGGGAAAGGGTGACAACCCGCTGAAATCGCCCACGGTGTGCGGGCCATCCGCAAACAGCGCTTCCAGCCGCGATACGCGGTGCTGCGGCAACGCGTCGAATTTGTCCTTTAGGCCGATCTCGTCGAGTATCTCAAGCGTTGAGGGATGAACCGTGTCACCACGGAAATCTCGCAGGAAATCCCCATGCTTTTCCAGCACGACAGTTTCTATGCCGGCGCGGGCCATCAACAGGCCCGCCATCATGCCCGCAGGGCCGCCGCCGACAATGCAGCATTGCGTGGACTGCATGAGCGTGGGTTTCGGCGCTGCGGCCGCGCGCTGGAGCAGGGCGCCGGGATCTGGCGTCGACGGCATTTTGTGTCTCCATGACGACGGGTGTGGACCCGGGGATCGCATTGGACATGCCGCAGTTTAGCATCCGGCAGACTTGGTGCGAGCGAGTATACTAAATGCTTATGATTTCTATTTTCAATATTGAAACGAATATCCCCGATCACGCTGCTCAATACGGAGAATGAACATGACTTACACGTTGCCGCCGTTGCCCTATGCGTACGACGCGCTGGAACCCAATATCGACGCCATGACAATGGAAATTCACTACTCCAGGCACCACCAGGCCTATGTGAATAATCTCAATGCCGCGCTCGAAGCCGCAAACATCAATGACGACCAGCCGGTCGAAGCATTGCTTGCCCGCATTGAAGATCTGCCGGATTCCGTGAAAACCGCAGTGCGCAACAATGGCGGAGGCCATGCCAACCACAGTTTGTTCTGGACGGTCATGTCTCCGGAGGGAGGCGGCGAGCCCGATGGCGCGCTGGCCAGCGCCATAAGGGCCGAACTGGGCGGAATGGAAGCATTCAGGCAGGCTTTCACGCAGGCGGCGGTGAGCCGGTTCGGCAGCGGCTGGGCTTGGCTTGTTGTCGGCGCGGATGGAAAACTGGCGGTGGAAAGCACCGGTAATCAGGACAGTCCACACATGGAAGGGAAAACACCGGTTCTGGGCCTGGATGTATGGGAGCATGCCTATTACTTGAAATACCAGAATCGGCGCCCTGAATATATTGGCGCCTTTTACAATGTCATTAACTGGCCCGAGGTGGCGCGCCGCTACGACCAAGCACGCTCGTGAGTTTCTTTTTGCAGCCTGGTTAGGCAAGGAATATCAGCATTATTCTGGAATATGTATATAAACCTAGTGCATTCCCTAAGTGTCGCGAGCGGCAATATCATGCAAAATCTTGCCCATGCAGGTGAGGAGACATAGCCCTGCATGGGCAGGCCGGTAATCGGTACATAATAAAACAGCAGGTCCCATAAAAAATATAAACGCACAAAAGCCGATATATGCGCATGCATATATCGGCTTTTGGCTTGTGGGCAGGTTCCGGTGCGAAATATATTTCGCGGCCAGACTGGGGCGCGGCGGAGCCAGCAGCGGGGAGTCATTCTCCGGGGCGCAGCAGGACTTGGACCGCTCCGGCGCCACCATCCCGTTCGGCGCATTCGACGTAGGCCTGTATGGCATCCATCTGCATCAGCCAGCGCCGCACAGTGTTCTTGAGAATTGGTTCGGCCGTACGCGACCCGTGACCTTTGCCATGGACTATGCGTACGCAGCGCACGTGGTGTTCGAGGCAGGACTGTAGAAAGCGGTCCAGACGCTCCCGTGCCTTGTCCAGATTGCAACCGTGCAAGTCGAGGCTGGCATCAATGACCCATTTGCCGCGCCGCAGGCCCCGGATCAGATCTGTGCCATGGCCTGGCTGCAGAAACTGGCGATCATCGTTGGCTGAGGCGGGATGATAGTGATCCGAGACGGTGTTGTTTCCGCCGCCGCGGCGCGATCCGCCGGCCTTCTCGTCTCGAGGCGTGTGACGCGGGCGGTGGGGCTTGCGTTCGGGCGCCTCCGTTGCATCGCCTGTCGCGCGCATCCGCCGCTGTCGCAGCACCTCGGGTACGTCATGCGGCAGGGGGCCGATATCGGCGCGCGATGCAGCCTTGATGGGTGCAACCCTTCCCACGGTGCGACGAAAGAGCGCAATGTCGGCGGGAGACACGCCCGATGGGGCTCTGGCTTGCTCGGCGGCGGGAGTATCCGGGGAGGGCGTGGCGCGATCCAGCTTCCCGGTGCCGGATGTCGTCGCGTCGGCTTGGCGCTTTTGCGGGCGGGCGGGCGCGGGGGCTGCCTCGGATACCGCCTGTGCCTGGGCGCGCAGACGTTTCAGATCGGAAAGCCCACGGGCTTGGGGGGCGTCCCGCCGCGCCCTGTTACTCGGCATTCTCCAGCCAACGCTGGGCATCCAGCGCCGCCATGCATCCTGTGCCCGCGCTGGTGATGGCCTGGCGATACACGTGGTCCTGGACGTCGCCCGCAGCGAAGACGCCGGGGACGGATGTCATGGTTGCCATGCCCTGCAAGCCACTGCGGGTGATGATGTAACCATTCTCCATGTCGAGTTTGCCGGCAAAAATATCGGTATTGGGCTTATGGCCAATGGCAATGAACACGCCGGTGACAGGCAGCGTTTCTGTTTCGCCGGTCTGGTTGTTACGCAGACGGGCGCCTGTCACGCCCGAGTTGTCGCCCAGGACCTCGTCGAGTTCGCAGAACAGCTTGAGCTTCATGTTGCCGTTTTCGACCTTATCCATGAGCTTGTCGGTGAGTATGGGCTCGGAGCGGAATTTGTCGCGCCGATGCACCAGCGTGACGGTGCGGCAGATATTGGACAGGTACAGGGCCTCTTCCACCGCGGTATTGCCGCCTCCCACCACGATGACGTCCTGGTTCTTGTAGAAGAAACCGTCGCAGGTGGCGCAGCCCGAGACACCGCGGCCCATATAGGCCTGTTCGGAGGGCAGGCCCAGATACTGGGCCGACGCCCCCGTGGCAATAATGAGCGCGTCGCAGGTGTATTGGGCGCCGGTGTCGCCAGTGAGGGTGAAGGGGCGGGCCGACAGATCGACTTCGGCGATGTGGTCGAAGACCATTTCGGTGTTGAATCGCTCGGCGTGCGCCTGAAAGCGCTGCATGAGATCGGGGCCCTGCACACCTTGCGCATCCGCCGGCCAGTTGTCGACATCGGTGGTGGTCATGAGCTGGCCGCCCTGTTCCAGCCCGGTGACCAGGACGGGATTCAGGTTGGCGCGCGCCGCGTACACCGCGGCGCTGTAGCCTGCCGGGCCAGAGCCGAGGATGAGCACTTTGGCGTGTTTTGGGGTGGTCATTGCAGAAAATCCGAAAATAGATAAACAGCCAATTATAATGAGTCCATGGCTAGAATACCTGCAACATCTCCACGCTCGTCCCGCAACGTGCGAAACGGGCCTTCTCCCTTGCAGTCGCGGCTGTCGGGCCTGCTGCGCGAAGCGCGCTGGATCGTATTCGCCGCGCTTGCCGCCTGGCTAGGGCTGGTGCTTGCCACCTGGGATCCCGCCGACCCGGCATGGTCGCATTCCGTGCAGGCCGCTGTCATCCACAACCGTGGCGGCACCGTAGGGGCTTACATTTCCGATTTCCTGCTGTTTCTGTTCGGCTGGTCGGCGTGGCTCTGGGTCGTGCTGTTGGCCCAGCGCGTTGTGCTGGGCTTCTACCGGCTCACCTCCCTGCTGCAGCCAGACAAGCAGGCGCCGCTGCCGCGCGTGCACTGGGAGGTAGGCATCGGCTTCTTCCTCCTGTTCGTCGGCGTGATGGGCACCGAGGCTCTGCAGCTCAAGCAGTCGGGCGCGCATCTGCCTGCGGGCGCGGGTGGGCAGCTTGGCCAGCTTCTGGCCAATGGCCTGTCCATGGCCATGGGTGTCACGGGCTGCACGCTCATGCTGCTGGTATTTGCGGCCGTGGGCGCCAGCCTGTTTTTCGGGTTTTCATGGCTGCATGTCTCCGAACGGGTGGGGTTGTCCATCGAAAAATTCGTGCGCGGCCTCATTCAGCTCAGGGCGGCGCGCGAAGACCGCAAGGTTGGCCAGGCCAAGCAGGCGGAGCGCACGGAAAGCGTGGGCGTCAAGCAGGTGCAACTGGTGCACGAGCAGCCTGTACGTATCGAGCCTGCCATCACGACTGTGCCTCGTTCGGAGCGCGTCGAGAAAGAAAAACAGAAAACCCTGTTTTCGGCGCCCCGGGAGGCAGGTGTTTCGGGCGATCTGCCCGAAATAGGGTTGCTGGACATGCCCGATGCGAACATTGAGACCGTTTCACCCGAAACCATTGAGTACACTTCCCGTCTCATCGAGAAGAAGCTCTCGGATTTCGGTGTGAATGTCACTGTGGTCGCGGCGCAGGCAGGCCCAGTCATCACGCGTTATGAAATCGAGCCCGCTACCGGCGTCAAGGGCAGCCAGATCGTAAATCTCGCCAAGGATCTGGCGCGCGCGCTCAGTCTGGTCAGTATCCGGGTGGTGGAAACAATACCCGGCAAGAACCTCATGGGCCTGGAGTTGCCCAATCCCAAGCGCCAGATGGTGCGCCTGTCCGAAATCGTGGGTTCGCAAACCTACCACACCAGCGCATCCATGCTCACCATGGCCCTGGGCAAGGACATTGCAGGCAATCCGGTGGTGGCCGATCTCGCCAAGATGCCCCACCTGCTGGTGGCAGGTACCACCGGCTCGGGCAAGTCGGTGGGTATCAACGCCATGATTCTCTCGCTGCTTTACAAGGCGGATGCCAGCCAAGTCCGTCTTATTCTCATCGATCCCAAGATGCTTGAAATGAGCGTCTACGAGGGCATTCCGCATCTGCTGGCGCCCGTGGTCACTGACATGCGCCATGCGGCCAATGCGCTGAACTGGTGCGTGGGCGAGATGGAAAAGCGCTACAAACTCATGAGCAAAATGGGGGTGCGCAATCTCGCGGGCTACAACAACAAGATACGCGAGGCCAACAAGCGCGAGGAGCCCATCCCTAATCCCTTCTCCTTGACGCCCGATGCGCCTGAGCCGCTCACCACCTTGCCCACGATAGTTGTGGTCATCGACGAGCTGGCTGACCTGATGATGGTTGTCGGCAAGAAGATCGAAGAGCTCATTGCCCGCCTGGCCCAGAAGGCACGGGCTGCAGGCGTTCATCTCATCCTGGCCACGCAGCGTCCCAGCGTGGATGTCATTACCGGCCTTATCAAGGCCAACATCCCCACGCGCATTGCCTTCCAGGTATCCTCAAAGATCGATTCACGCACTATTCTGGACCAGATGGGCGCCGAAACGCTGCTGGGCCAGGGAGACATGCTCTACCTGCCGCCGGGCACCGGCCTGCCGCATCGTGTGCATGGCGCTTTTGTGCACGACGATGAAGTGCATCGCGTGGTCGAATCCTTGAAGCAACAGGGCGAGCCCGATTATATCGAGGGCTTGCTCGAAGGCGCGCTCGAAGGCGAAACGGGCGATGGCGTAGGCAGCGTCACAGGCTTCGCCGACGCAGAATCCGATCCGTTGTACGATCAGGCTGTACAGGTGGTGCTCAAGAACCGCCGCGCATCAATTTCATCGGTGCAGCGCCATTTGCGCATAGGCTACAACCGTGCAGCCCGGCTGCTTGAGCAGATGGAGCAGGCCGGTTTGGTGTCGCCCATGCAGTCGAACGGCAATCGAGAAATTCTGGTTCCAGCGGGGAATGCGTCCAATGAAGATTAAACACCTACTGGCCGTGGCGGCGCTGGCCCTGGCACCGCTGGCCACCCATGCGGCGAGCGCCGAGGCTCAGCTGCGCAAGTTCATCGCCGATGTGCCGTCGGCATCGGGCCAATTCACACAGCAGCGACTCAGCGACAAAGGCCAACCGAGCCAGGGCGCCGAATCGGGCACGTTTTCCTTCAAGCGCCCGGGGCAGTTCAATTGGCATGTCGTGAAGCCTTATGAGCAGCTTGTTGTGTCCGATGGCAAGAAGGTCTACCAATACGATCCCGACCTGGCGCAGGTGACCGTACGGCCGGTCGGACAGTCCATCGGCGCATCGCCCGCGGCAATTCTGTTCGGCGAGGGCTCGCTGGATGACAATTTCACCATCGCGGCGCTGCCGGCCAGCGATGGCATCGACTGGATGCGCGCTACGCCCAAAGGCGCTGATGCGGGCTTTGTCCATGTGGACATCGGTTTCCTCCATGGATTGCCGGCGCGGCTGCTGTTGCTGGATGCCTTCGGCCAAACCACCCGCATTGACCTTACCGATATCACGCTCAATCCGGCGCTCGGTCCCGATACCTTCACCTTCGACCCTCCGGCTGGTGTCGACGTCGTGAAAATGCAGTAGCCCTCATGGCAGCGGCTGGCGACCTTTTCTCCTCGCCCGGCGCGGGCGTCCATGCGCCGCTGGCTGAACGGATGCGGCCGCGGACGCTGTCGGAAGTCGTTGGCCAGCAGCATTTGCTTGGCGCCGGCAAGCCGTTGCGTGTGGCCTTCGAGTCTGGCCGCCCGCATTCCATGATTTTCTGGGGACCGCCGGGCGTTGGAAAGACCACGCTGGCGCGGCTCATGGCCGACGGCTTCGACGCTCACTTCATTGCCATTTCGGCCGTTCTGGGCGGGGTCAAGGATATTCGCGATGCGGTGGCCGCCGCGCAGGTGGCCCAGGGGCAGGGGCGACGCACCATTCTCTTCGTAGATGAAGTACACCGCTTCAACAAGGCGCAGCAGGACGCTTTTCTGCCCTACGTTGAAAGCGGACTGTTCACCTTTATTGGCGCCACGACGGAAAATCCCTCGTTCGAAGTCAATTCCGCGCTGCTGTCGCGCGCACGCGTCTATGTGCTGCAGTCGTTGTCCGAAGACGAACTGCAGCAGCTCATCGACAGGGCCTTGGATATTATCAACGG
This sequence comes from Allopusillimonas soli, assembly GCF_004153445.1. Taxonomy (GTDB): domain Bacteria; phylum Pseudomonadota; class Gammaproteobacteria; order Burkholderiales; family Burkholderiaceae_B; genus Allopusillimonas; species Allopusillimonas soli. The sequence goes on along the minus strand of NZ_SDQC01000008.1, from coordinate 33,233 downwards.
CGAGGGCGTTGCTGCCCCCGATGCAGCCGTTGATGCATCCTCTGGCGGCAAGCCCGAAGAGGGTGGGGCGCCTGCGGGCGTGGCGGCGTTGCGTCTTGATCCGGCAGCCAGGGAGCAATTGGCGCAGTGGGCCGACGGCGATGCGCGCCGCGTTATCAATGCCATGGAGGTGGTTTCCGAATCGGCGCTGTCCGCGGGCCGCGACCTGGTTGACAGCGCATGGCTCGAAACCGCGCTGTCGCAGAATCTTCGCCGCTTTGATAAAGGCGGCGACGCCTTCTACGACCAGATCAGCGCATTGCACAAGTCTGTGCGGGGGTCCGATCCCGATGCCGCCCTGTACTGGCTTTGCCGTATGCTGGATGGGGGCGCGGATGCCCGCTACCTCTCGCGTCGCATTGTGCGCATGGCCTGGGAAGACGTAGGGCTGGCCGATCCACGCGCCATCCAGATCGCCAACGATGCGGCTGCCACATACGAGCGTCTTGGTTCGCCTGAAGGCGAGCTGGCGCTGGGGCAGGCCGTCATTTATCTGTCCGTCGCGGCCAAGAGCAATGCGGGCTACATGGCTTATAACCAGGCCCGCGCCTTTGTTCGCCAAGACACCTCGCGCAGCGTGCCCGTCCATCTTCGTAATGCGCCCACCCGACTCATGAAAGAACTGGGATACGGGCATGCCTACCGCTACGCGCATGACGAACCACATGGCTATGCCGCGGGCGAAACCTATCTGCCGGAGGGAATGGGAAAGCCCAACTGGTACCGGCCGGTATCCCGCGGCCTTGAGGGAAAAATTGCCGAGAAAATGGCTTTTCTGCGGCAGCTGGATGAGGAAGCTGCAAAGAAAGGCGGCAGCTAGCCTGTTTTCATAGGCTTGAGCCTGTTTATGGGCTTGCGGGTAAAATTCTTCGTTCAGCCTCTTTTTTTCGTTTCATTATCCGGTTCATTTATGCTAGACCCCAATCAGTTGCGCAAAGATCTGCCTTCGGTTACGCAGGCCCTGGCAGTACGCGGTATCGACTTCGATGTCGAGCGGTTCAATCAGCTGGAAGCGCGGCGCAAGTCCGTCCAGGTCGAGACCGAGGCCCTGCAGGCGCGCCGTAATGCGATATCCCGGCTCATAGGCCAACTGAAGTCAAAAGGGGAAGACGCCAGCGAGGAAATGGCGGAGTCGCAGCAGATTCCCGCGCGTCTCAAGGAGCTGGAGCAAGACCTGGCCGCCGTGCAGGGCGAGCTGAATGACTGGCTCATGACCATTCCCAATCTGCCGCACGACAGTGTACCCACAGGCAAAGACGAAAACGATAATGTCGAGCAGCGCCGATGGCTGCCGCCAGGCATGGCGACCGATGAGCGCGGCCTGCCCCAGCCTTTGGCCTTCAGCCCTCGTGACCATGTGGCAGTCGGCGAACCACTGGGGCTTGATTTCGAGACCGCGCGCAAGCTTGCCGGCGCGCGTTTCATGATGCTGAGAGGCTCCCTGGCACGGCTGCACAGGGCGCTGACGCAATTCATGCTGGACCTGCAGACCGGCGAGCACGGCTACACCGAGTGCTATACCCCTTATATTGTCAATAGCGCCACATTGTTCGGTACAGGCCAATTGCCGAAATTCAAAGACGATATGTTCTGGGTGACCAAAGGCGGAGAAGGCTCCATGCCCGATGAAGACCAGGATAGCGCGGACGATCTCTATCTGATCTCCACATCCGAGATCACGCTGGCGGGGTCGGTGCGTGACACCATCGTGCCGTTGCAGGACTTGCCGCTGCGTCTTACCGCTCATACGCCGTGCTTTCGTTCGGAAGCTGGCAGCGGTGGCAAGGATGTGCGCGGTATGATAAGACAGCATCAGTTCGACAAGGTCGAGATGGTGCAAGTCGTGCATCCCGACAACTCCTATCAGGCGCTGGAGGAAATGACGGGCCACGCGGAAACGGTACTTCAGCGCCTCGGCCTGCCTTATCGCGTCATTCTGTTGTGCGGCGGCGATATGGGCTTCGGCGCTGCCAAGACCTACGATATCGAAGTATGGCTGCCGGCTCAGGATACCTGGCGCGAAATTTCGTCGGTATCCAATTGCGAGGCTTTTCAGGCGCGACGCATGCAGGCGCGTTACCGGCCCGAGAAAGGCAAGCCGGAATACCTGCATACGCTCAATGGATCGGGCCTGGCGGTGGGACGCACGCTCGTGGCGGTACTCGAGAATTATCAGCAGGAAGACGGCAGCGTTGTCATTCCCGAAGTGCTGCGTCCCTATATGGGGGGAGCCGAGGCGATCAGGCCCTGAGCAACCGCTGCGCAACCCGCTGGACCGAAGGGTGCCTGCCGTCGCTGGTGCCACATGACAGGAAAACGGATATGGATCTGGAACTGAAAGGAAAAGTGGTATTGATCACAGGCGGCAGCAAGGGTATAGGTTTGGCCTGCGCCCAGGCTTTTGCGCGAGAGGGCGCGCGCGTGGCCATCGTCTCGCGCAGCACCGCCAATCTCGATGCAGCACACGCATCGCTGCGTGCTGCGGGATACGATGCGCTTGCCTTGGCTGCTGATCTGGGCGATGCACGGGCCGCCCAGAACATGGTGGATAGCGCCGAGGCTGATCTCGGACCCATCGATGTTCTCGTGAATTCGGCGGGCGCCGCAAAGCGCTATCCGCCCGCCACGCTCACCCCCCAGGCCTGGCGCGACGCAATGGATGCCAAGTATTTCACGTATATCAATGCCATGGATGCCGTGCTCAAGGGCATGATTGCCCGTGAGTCGGGCGCTATTGTCAATATCATTGGCGCAGGCGGCCGTGTGGCCAGTCCCATCCATCTGCCGGGAGGTGCAGCCAATGCCGCGCTCATGCTCGCCTCAGCCGGCCTGGCCAACGCATGGGGCAGCAAAGGCATACGCATCAACGCCATCAATCCGGGTGCTACGCTCACCGAACGCGTGCAGGGCGCGCTGGAGGCCGAAGCACAAAGCACTGGAAAGTCCATCGAAGCGCTGCGCGAGGCTATGGCGCAGCGCATTCCGCTCGGGCGTATCGCCAGGCCAGAAGAGGTGGCCGATACCGCGCTGTTCCTGGCCTCTGCACGCGCCAGCTATGTCACTGGCGCGCTGGTCACCATGGATGGCGGGGTACATCCGCTGGGGGCCTAGGCCAAGGTTTCTAGTCCACCTTGAGTATTTCGCTAGTGGCGCGGGGATCACGCATTCCCCATTTCCCCGATTCAACCATGCTGAGAAAGTCCCAGACATATCGATTGAATGTATCTGGCTCTTCAAGATTAAGCGTATGTCCTGTTTTCGGCATGATGAGCAGGCCGCTGGTTGGTATGGTCTGCTTCAGATAGATGGCGGGCTGCAGGCAATGGTCGTCTTCGTCGCCTGCGACAATGAACACTGGTATCTGGATCCGCCTAAGTTGTTCCTCGAGGCTATATAGCGAAGGTCTGCGAGCCTGAACGCCTCTCATGGTCAGGGCCGAACCCACGGCGTCATGTTCGCCCAACTGGCGGGCAAACTCATCCCAACCTCGGGGGTCTTTATTTTGCAGCTGGACTCTGGATGCACCGCTCGCATATATGGGTGCGAATTTTTCGCTGCCTAGCGTGTCGAATTGCTCAGCCGCTTTCAAGCTCGCCGCCACGAATGAGGATGCCTGTGCGGGTTCGGCTCCGTAACCCGAGCCTGCCACGGTAAGAGAAAGCGCTCGCTCCGGGAACATGAGCCCGAAATGTAAGGTTGCGAATCCTCCCATGGACAATCCCACAATGTGCGCTTTATCTATCTTGGCGGCATCCAGAACGCACGCTATATCGCGTGCCGCGCGCTCCTGCGAGTACATGTCTTGTTTGTGTGGCACATCAGAAGGCAGATAGCCGCGAGCACTGAATGTAATGCAGCGATGGCGGCGGCTGAAGAATCGCATTTGCGATTCCCAACTGCGCCAATCGCCGGCGAACTCGTGTACCCAAATAATGGGTGTGCCGTCGCCCGCCTCTTCATAGTACAGCTTGATACCGTCATCGGTGCGTGCATACGCCATCTTGGATCTCCATGTTCAGTGTGAGGCGAGCCGTCTCGGGCTCAAGGGGTGGTAATTCCATGTCGTCAATGGCGAATTTGCATCAGTATCTCGCGCTTCAGATCATTGAATTCTCGAGTGGTTGTGTCCTCTATGGTGCGAGGGCGATCCAGAGGCACATTGATTTGGCTGTTGATGCGGCCAGGGCGTGCAGACATTACGCAAATCCTGTCTGCAAGAAGAATCGCTTCATCGATGTCGTGTGTCACAAACAGTACAGTAGTACGCAGCTTTTGCCATACCGACAGGAGCAGCTCCTGCATGGTCAGCCGTGTTTGCGCATCCAGAGCACCGAAGGGCTCATCCATGAGCAGGATTTTTGAGCCCAGAGTTAATACCCTTGCGATGCCCACGCGCTGGCGCATACCACCCGAAAGCTGAACAGGAAGATGATCGACGAAGCCAGAGAGGCCTGTAATGTCCAGCATCTCACGTGCCCGAACCTCATATTCCGTTTTCTGGGTACCATTTACTTTTGGGCCAAAAACAACATTCTCCCAGACCGTCAGCCAAGGAAACAGGGCTGCCTCCTGGAATACGACGCCACGCTCCGGGCCAGGCTTGTCAACTTGATGACCATTTACTAGCAGTCCGCCCGAAGTGCCTTGCTCGAAGCCGGCGATGAGATTGAGCAGGGTGGACTTTCCGCAGCCTGAGGGGCCAAGCAACGCGATGAACTCGCCCGGCTCAATGTCAAGGTCTATGCTGTCGAGTGCGTGCACGGGTGTCGCGCCTGGATATACCTTGCTGACTTTACTAATCGATATTCTCGACATGTGCTGACCTCAGTAGTTTTGTAATATGCGCCATCTGAGCACATGCCGTTCCAGCCAAACGATCAGGCGATCGCTGATGTAACCCATGATCCCGATGGACACCATGTCGGCGAGAACGATGTCCATGCGGCCCACATAATACGCATCCCATAGCACGTATCCTAGACCGGACTTCACCGCCACCATCTCTGAAACGATGACCGCGGTCCACGCGATTCCCAAACCCAGTCTGAGGCCTGTGAATAAAGAGGGCATCGCCGAAGGCAACACAACGCGGCGCAACATTTGCCAGGACGAGCAGCCCATCATGGCGGCGGCGCGAACCAGGTTGCGATCAACATCCCGCGCCCCTTGCGTCGTATTAACCACAATCGGGTAGAACGCACCCAGGAAAATAAGAAACACCGAACCCAGGTCTCTGATACCGAACAGAGCAATGGAAAATGGCAACCAGGCCGTGATGGGTATGGGCCGCATGCCTTGCACCATGGGATCCAGCATGAGCGCAACAGCTCTGCTCCAGCCTATCATCAAGCCCAACGGCACGCCTAATACCAAGGCAAGGGCGAACCCCTGGGCCACACGTAGTGTGGAATACTGCACGTTACCCACCCATGTACCTAAATAGGGATTCAACCCCATACCCGGATCGGCAAAAATCCAGTCGCGCCAGGCCACAATTACTTCCAGTGGCGTTGGCACGACGCCCGCCATGCTGGCCTGTTGGCCCACCACCTGCCATACCAGCAGCAGGGCGCATGGGACGGCAATACCCATCAACAGGCGTCGCGGAGCTTGTAGACGCCGCTTGGTACGGGGGCTGATTGCATTCGATGTCATGGTGTTCATGGCTGGGATAGTTGCTATGGCTTCATGACGGCGTCAACAAGGGATGGGTCCCATGCGTTTCCAATTTCACCACTGGTGTCCTTGGGAATGACCCCCAACTCGTTGAAAACCTTTGCTTGACGCTTAAGCTGCTCCACATCGAGCACACCGCCGAGCTTGATAAGCTTCACGGAATCTCGCGTCACGTCGATGGGCAGGCCTGTGAATTTAGTGTAGGCCTGAGCAAATGCTTCGGGATCGCTTTCCAGCCGTGCCTCGGCATTCTTGTATGACCAGAGAAAGCAAAGCAACGCCCCGCGCTTGTTCTGGATAGCGTCGCGCGTGGCAGCCAGCATGCCAAGCTCGGCGCCCACAGCTTTGGATTGACTGTAGTCCATCTGATCGGCAAAGTAGGCTTTGCCGCTTGCCACAATCTGCGATTCGAATGGCTCCCAGAGCGCCACGGCATCAACGTCGCCACGCTCCAATGCTTGAATGAAAGCGGTGCCGCCTCCCTGGATATTCACAGCCTCGAAACTCTTGTACGGTATACCCTTTTCCGCAAGCGTTGCCGCCCACTGAAACCATACAGCAGAGCCGGGTGCGATCCCGATCCGCTTGCCTTTGATATCGTCCCAGGTGTGTATATCCACATCCTTGCGAACCACGAGGTACTTGGGCGAGGATGCCACGCCTGTTAGCCCGACGATGCTCTTATTTCCCTGAGCCAGTGCGATGGCAAGGTCGGCTGGGCCTATGGTGGCGACATCCAGTGAGCCCGACAGAAGGGCCGTGCGGGCGTCGGCGTAGCGTACGAACTCAGCAGGCTTGTACTCCACATTGCATTTTTCCAGATCTTCCTTGGCGAACAGTATGGGGGATACGTGGCCGACTTTTACATATCCGATATTCAAGGTTTCTTTGGCTTGCAGTGCGGGAGGGCGTGGGCCTATCGCGAACGTGGCGCTGGTGGCCGATGCAAGACTCAAAGCAAAAGCAATTCTGAGCATGTTCTTCATGATGTCTCCTCGATGGATGGCACTGCCATCGCGTTTATTGACCCTTGAACTCAGGATCACGTTTATTCCGGAATGCCTTTTGTCCTTCCAGATAGTCTTTGCTGGCAAAGCATGCGTCGATGGCGCGCTGCACCCGCTGCTCAGCTACATCCTGTGGATTGATTACGTGGCTCAAGGCCAGCTTCACGGCTTGTATCGTCAACGGTGCATTTTTCCCAATACTGTCAACGGCGGCCTTGGCGGCGGCAGCAAACTCGGCCTCGCTGTAGCTTTGATGCACCATCCCGAGCCGGGCAGCCTCCCTGCCATCGAAAGTGCGGGCGGTCATGAAAATATCGGCGGTATTTGCCAATCCGAGAATGCTTGATGCGCGCTGGATTCCTTGCAGGTCGTATCCTAGCCCCAGACGGGCGGCTGGCATGCGGAATTTCGCATCATGGGTGCAATAGCGCAAGTCGCAGGCCAGGGCGAGACCCATGCCACCGCCCATACAGATGCCTCGTATGCTGGCGACCGTTGGCTTGGCGCAGGCGCTTAGGGCGTGTTGGGCCGCCTTAACTGCGTTGCCGTAGTCTTTGATATGTTCTGGTGTGTCGCGCAGCTGTGCAAATTCGGAAATATCAGCGCCGGATACAAAGGCCTTATCCCCGTCGCCCTCCAGAACAATGACGCGGATTCCCGAATCGGTGTCGGCCTGATCGACAATGCGTTTGAGATCACGCCACATGGCGAGTGACATGGCGTTATAGCGGTCGGGGTTGCTGAAGATTATTCTGCACACGGATTCTTCACGATGCATCAAGACCTTACCTGGCCTCTTTGCTGCCGTTTGGCGCTGTGCTGGTGGCGCTGAATTTGCCATTTATACGACCCCGCTATTCTTTAGGCTGGTTACGGCGTCCTCGCTGTAGCCAGCTTCCTTCAGAATTTCATCAGTATGCTCGCCCCAGCCGGGCGCGCTGCGCTTGACATCCGCTGGCGTGCGTTCAAGCGTAACGGGCTGGGTAATGAAGCTGCGATCACCGCCTTGCCATGCTGTAATTTTTTTTGCTACACCCAGGTGTTGTACCTGCGGATCCTCAAACAACTGCGGCACTGTATAGACCGGGCCAGCGGGAACACCAGCCTCGTTCAGAAGTTTCACCCAATGCTCCACTGTTGCCGTGGAGAAGATTTCCTGAATTTCCTTTGTAAGCCTCCCACGGTTCCGGACGCGCAGCTTTTCCGTGGAGAAATCGGGGTCCTTGAGCCATTGAGGCTGTTTCAGCGCCGCACAGAATCGTTGCCAGTTTCCCTCGCCTGAAGCGCCCAGATTGAATGGGCCGTTTGCCGCATGGAAGAGCCCCATGGGGCTGCTGGTCGGGTGGTCGTTTCCCGCTTGAACAGGCACATCCCCGTCATTCAGATAGCGTGCTCCTTGGAAATCCATCATGGCTATCTGTGCATGAAGCAAGGAAGCATGAACCCATTGGCCTTTTCCCGAGATTTCCCGCTCGAGCAGCGCCGTCAGGATTCCGATAGCGACATACAGGCCTGTGCTTGAGTCGGACACGGCAAGCCCTGCCCGAACAGGCCCCTGTCCGGGCAGGCCGGTCACGGACATCAGGCCGCCCATGCCTTGGATAATCTGATCGAATCCCGGCCTATGGGCATACGGGCCTGTTTGGCCAAAACCAGATATGCTGGCCAGAATGACGCGTGGATTGATCCGCGAGAGGGATTCATAATCCATGCCAAGCCTCTCTTTGACATCGGGGCGCCAGTTTTCGACGACGACATCGGCGCTTTTCACCAAGCGCTTTAGTACTTCCGCTCCTTCAGGCTTTTTCAGGTTCAATGTCAATGAGCGCTTGTTGCGATTCAGGTTCTGAAAATCGCCACTCCATCGGTCTGCGGCAAACATGGCTTCATTTGGATCAATGCCGGGAGGCGGCTCTATCCGTATCACGTCTGCACCGAAGTCGGCCAGCATGCGCACGCAGGTTGGGCCGGATCGGACACGAGAGAGATCCAGGACACGAAATCGCTGTAATGCCGCGGAAGCGTGAATTGCCGGCATAAATACATTCCCTCTTTAATGGTTAGCTTTTTCCGCTGGGCTGCTAGCAGGAGAAAAACCTCGTTCGGCGTATCGCTCCTGCTGGATACGCCATGCAAAAGCCAGCAGTAAAGCTTCGGTTCGAGGCTTGCCTATCACTTGTATGCAGACGGGACGACCCTTTTCATCCTCGCCGATGGGGAAGGTGATGGCGGGCAAACCCATATAGTTCACAAATGCGGTCCAACTGAACAGGGCGATGAGCGCGCGCGGGTCGAATTCTGGAGAGTCGGGGAGCACGGCCGACCAGTCGGGTACGCCTTGGGGCAGAATCGGCGTCACGAGCATATCGCTATCTTTCAATATGAGCGTCAGAAACGCCATGGTCAGTTCGTGTTGTAGCGCCTGAGACTCTGCGTACCAGAATGCCGGCATGGCAGCGCCTGGAAGGGCAAGCGCACGTGTAGTCGGTGACAGAGGGCGCGTGGATGGCGTGCGCAATGCATGTGCATGCGTGCTCGTACACTCTGCATGAAGCACCACGCTGGCGTGACGCGTGAGCTCAGGATAATTGGTTAACGAGACGTGTGACACGTGTGCAAAGCGGGCGATCCAGGACATGAACGTTTCCAGCACCCTTGCCTGGGGCTCGCTCGGTGTTGCATAGGAATCTTCATGCTCCGGGCACCATGCCAAGCGCCAGTGATCTGGCATGGGAAGCCCCTTGTCAAGGTTGTCCCACGCGTTGTCGGATAGAGCGTCGCTTGTGGGGGGCAGATGGCTGAAGATCCGCTTCCGAGCACTTATGCTCATGGAGGCGGCAAGCACCTGCGCCGCATCAAGCGCCGACCTCGCCATGACGCCTATGGTATCCAGGCTAGGTGCAAGGGGGTAGCAGCCAGTGGTTGGCAAGAGGCCTCTGGTTGTTTTGAGGCCCAAAATACCGCAGGTCGCAGCAGGAACACGAATCGAGCCGGCGGTATCCGTACCAAGCGATGCGTAGCATAGGCCGGCAGCTACCGCCACGGCAGATCCGCTTGAAGAGCCACCGACCATTGCGTTTGTCGAAATAGGATTGACCGGGCGTGGGAGATTCGGATTGTCTCCGGTAATGCCGGCTGCGAATTCCGCCATGCTGAGGGCAGCCATGGGTTCGCTTCCCGCCCGAGAGAGATTGCGAATCGCTGTGCACGGTTGTTTCCATGAGGGCGCGACAGCCGCACCGCATCCGGGAGTACGTCCGCGCATCGTGAAGATATCTTTGTGCGCCAAACCAATCCCTGCCAGCGGCAGTGTGTGATCGATGTGGGTCGGGAGCGGGAAAAAATGCGTTGCACTGTGCCAATGCTCATCTTCTTCGCGTATGTGCCGATACTGAGCTTGAAGCGCTTCCCCAGCGGAGCAGGCACGCTTGGAGATCAGGCGGCGCAAAGCAACAAGAGAAGGAGGCAATGACATCATATCGAAGCAGTCCGCCTTGTGGTCGGCGGTTTGGGAGCAAGCCGGTCCAGTGTCTTGGCAATGCGGCCCGCTTCCTTCGCCGTCGCAGCTATGCCCTGGGCTGCCAGAAGCGCGACGACTAACCTTGATGGAATCACGTAATCACGTGGCGGCTGTGTCATGGCGGTTTATAAAAATATATGTATCATTAGAATAAATATATTTATAGGCAATGTTATTGTTGTTATGTATAGGTATAAACCCGATAAACAGCCTCTGTTATATTTCTATACATCCATGAACGAGATAAGCCGGGGGACGCGTTGCGGCGTCGCCTATGGCAAGATGCAGAGATGAAAGTCAGCGAACGTATACGCCAGCTTATTGAGGAAGACATTCGCTCGGGTGTGCTTCTACCCGGCGATGTCATCGATGAGCAGGAGCTTGCAGCCCGTTTTGAGGTCTCGCGCACGCCAGTGCGCGAGGCATTGCTTCAGTTGGAAGCGCAGAACATTCTTATCAGCCAGCCGCGTCAGGGTATGGTGGTTGCAAAGATGGATATTCAGCAGTTGCTGGCGATTTGGGAGCTGTTGTGTGAGATGGAGGGTGTGTGTGTACGCTTGGCCTGTGAGCGCATGTCCGATGAGGAGCGGCAACAGCTCGTGCGTGTGCACGAGCAGGCCCAGGGTGTTGTCGATGCGGACGATGTGGATGGTTGGCGGGCCATGAATCATGCTTTTCATGACGTGCTGTATCAAGGGTCTCGCAACCCATATCTGCGCCAGGAAATTTTGCGTCTGCGCGCGCGCACCGGCGCATACCTGCGTTATGCCTTTAGTGCGCTTGGCAGGCTGCGGTCATCGCAGGAGCAGCACGGACAAATCGTGGATGCGATATTGGCACATGATCCTCAGCGAGCACATGCCATGATGATGGAGCACATCAGTTTGGACCAGGGAGCGCGGGGCTTGACGGATTTTATTATTAATCTTCCGCGCTCGATGCTGAGTGCCTGAGCGAGCACCCCATAGGAATGCGCTCCCTATTTTTATTTTGCATGGCGCGCCAAGTAGCCTGACAAATGACGATGGCGCCGCGGCCTGGCGTGTGCTCCGGGTACGGTATGGGCTGGACGGCTTACGGGCCGATGGCTGCGCGCGGCTTCAGCCTCGGTTTGCCGTGTAGCAGGCAGGGGACCCGACGGGAAGGGTGGGGCGATGTTGCCGCGCGTTTCGTTATTGTTGTCATCCTCCACCGTGGGAGAAGCCAGGTTGAGCGCGGTTACCACGACAACCACCCAGAACAGCAGCGAAAGCGAAGTGGCCAGCATGCCGTTAAGGCTGCCGTAACCGGTGGCTTCCGAGGCGCGGATGTCAAGCAGCGGGGAGACGAAAGGAATATGGCCAAGTATTTCGACCACAAGATTTCCTGGCAGTCTGTACACGAAGCGGATGGCTTCCCAGAGTTCCCACGCACTGTAGGACCCGTCGCCGTTGATGTCTAGAATCAGGTTGAACGACTGGATACTCATGGCGGCTCCTTTTCAAAGCCGGCCTCGGCGCCGCTAGCGTGCCAAGGCCAGAACCGGGACTGCAATCCCGTGCAACTCATGACAGCTATGTAACTACTATATCCTCAAGCGATCATGGACGCAATGCCGCAACATGGTTGTGCCTGATCAAGGATCAGGCTGACGGAAGCCTGGATGCGGGGGGCCTGCGCGTGAGGGATGCAGGAACCGCGGCTTCCGCGGAAACGCCGATAGGCGCTTCGATGAGATGCTGGCTGGGCAATGCAGCGTAGTAAAAGGCCTGCATGTTCCGCCAATGCATTGATCGCTCGAAGTGAGATTGAACGATCAGCCGGGCGCGGGCGCCCATTTCCGCCAATGTCGCTGGCGGGCAATGGCACGCTGCCAGCATGGCGGCATGCAGCCCCGAGGTGGATCTGGGCTGTATCAGCCATCCGTTGAGTCCGGGCTTGATCACTTCGTTGCAGCCACTGATGTCGCTGGCGATTACGGGCAGTGACATGGCGCCGGCTTGCAGAATGATATTGGGAAAGCCCTCGCGATAACTGGGCAGCACCAGAATATTGGCCAATTGAAGAGCAGGGCGGATATCCTGCATGAATCCGGTTGCATGAATGCGCGGATGCTTGGCGATGAGGCTCTGCTCATCGTGGTTGATGGGTGCAGTGGTGTCGAGACCGCCCACGATCAGCAGGTGGCAGTTTTCGGGCAGCACTTCAAAGGCCTGCAGCAGTTCGCCTATACCTTTGTCACGGTTCAGGCGTCCGGCAAAGCAGAACACCATGGCTCGTTCGGGGATTCGGAACCTCGTCGCGAGACCGCGGGCGGCGGCTGTCACCGACGCCTGGCCTCGTGCGAATTGATGTGTGTCCACGCCGGCGATATTGCCGTGGCCGATTGGCGCCAGATATTTTCGCGTGATGGCATGCCGCTGAAGATCGGTTTTAACGCCCAATCCTTCAGGCACGATGCGGGTAGCGCATGCGCAGATGAGACGATCCACAGCCATGAGGATCCGGCGCCTGAGGCCTGCCGAGCTCGGAAACACAAGGCCCGTAAAGGTATGAATTCGCACCGGAACGCGGCACAACCATGCGGCCACCATGCATATCAGGCCGGCCTTGGCTGTGTAGGAATGCACAATAGCCGGCCGCAAGCGCAGCAACAGTCTGATCATGGCCAGGATGGAGAGAATATCCCTGAACGGTGCCATGCCCCGGGCCATGGCGACCGGATGTACAGGCAGTCCTTCATCGTCTTGCACATCGCGGAAGCCGGGGCCTGGCGATGTGGCGATCCTGACTTCCAGAGAGTCTGTCAGCGCCTGGGCAAGAAAGCGCGGCTGGTATCGCAGAATAGTATTCAGTGTTTCAGGAACAGTTGTGACTACGAGCAATACGGGTTGTGTCATGATTGCCACCTCAGGCCAGCAAGAATGGGCGCAGCCCGTCTGCGGGGCCGTGCCAGGGAAATGAACAGAAAAATCAGGATCGGGACAAACATCCATTTCTGCCGCAAGGCGATGCCCAAGTTGGGGGTGGTGCTGGCAAGCACCGACCAGGCAAGCAGGGAGTAGATCCACAGGAATGCGCGATTGCCGGGAAGCGGTGCAAGCGGGCGCGCGATCAGTCGCCATAGGCCGAGCAGCATCAGCAACCCCAGAAGGCTGTTCTCCAGCGAAGCTGCAAGAGAAAAAGCGCTGGAGGCTTCATAGGGTAGGGGCCGCAGCAGATATGTCAGCAGCTGCATGGGAAGGCTCATCGACGAGATATCGACACTGGTGCTGCCGTCCAGATTCTCTTGTTGGCGTTGCTGGATATACTCCATGACATCGGTGGCATCCGCATGCTCGCCCACGCCCGCATAGTCGAGCGCGTAAGGCACCATAACGGCTGCGGCCATAATGGCGAGGCTGCCGAATGCCAACCGTCGCTTGACGGAAATGCCGCTTTGAATCATCTGAGAACCAGCCAGGGCAATTACCATCACGCCAGCCATGTGCGGGCGTACCAGCAGCATAAGTGCGATGGCGGCGATCATCAGCGGCATCCTGCGTCTCAGCTGCAGGGCTGCCCAGAGAGAGAGCGAGACGGCCAGGAATGACAATGCGTCCTTGCCTATGGCCGCAGACCAGAAGCTGGCGGATGGCAGTAGAACCAGTAGCGTGGCAAAACGCCGTACCGTGCGATGCTTGTCAGCCGTTGCCACGCGCAAGCAGCCATCCAGGGCGGCCAGACCCGCGAATCCGATGATGTTGTAGACAAGAAATGTGCCGAGGTAGGAAAGCCCCAGACCATTCACGCACAGATATGTCAGATAGTCGACTGCGGCCGACCCGAAAGAGAACTCGATGTTTCCCCGAAGTGCGGCCTCGTAATAGCCTTGAGCATCGCTGACGCTATGCAGCGTGTACAGGACGTATACGATGCACATGCCTGTGTGCCACAAATAGAGAAACAGCGCGCGCTTGCGTTTGATTCTGAATGGGCGCGCCACGGCACACGCCAGGAGTAATCCGGCAAGGAATACGAGCAGGGCGCCGGCAACCTGCCAGGCCGATGAAAAAAGTTCCATGGAAGCACCTGTCGAAGAAGGTCGGCGGCCATGCCCCCGATCGCGCATGCGCGAGAGGTTTCGCCGTCAAAGCAGGCTAGATGCGGAGCGTGTTCAGGGAAGGGGTTGATCTCGTGTGGCAGCCCACAGCGCGTGGTAGGCGGCCACCATATGAGACAGTTCGAAGTACTGGGCAATGCGAAGGCGGCAGGCTTTGCGCCGCTGTTCCCATTCGTCGGGCATGCTGCGCGCGGAAATTGCCTGCAATATGGCCTGTGCCAGGCATGGGGCATTCCGCGGGGGGGCAAGCCACCCCGTCTCACCCACGATCAAGGAGGCGTCGCCCACATCGGTTGCGACACAAGGCGTTCCACATGCCATGGCCTCCGCCAGAACATTGGGGAATGCCTCGCCCGCGCTCGAGAGTATGTGCAGATCCAGCGCGTTCATGATGGCGGGAATATCGTTCCGCTGCCCCAGGAGCAGGACGCTGCCGGCCATGCCGGTGTGTGTCAGCAGGCGTCGCAGCGACAGGTTGTCCTGTGTCATTTCTGCGCCGACCAGCAGGCATTGCATTGCCGGATGTGATCGCTGCACGAGTGCCAGCGCATGAAGAAGATTGCTGTGGTCTTTCTGGACATCCCAGCGCGCCACCATGCCGACCAGAAGCCTGTCTGCGGGCAGGCCGAGGTCGCGGCGCACCCCCGCACGCAGCTTGTTGCTGGGCTGAAATTGCGCCAGCGCGTAACCGTTCGGTATCACCGTTATTTTTTCTGCGCTATAGCCCAGTCTGGCGTGTGTCCGCATGGCCTCTTCGGAACAGCAGGCTATGCGGGCGGGCACGCGGGAAGACAACCGAGCGCAAATACGCGCGATCAGCAGAGAGCGCCTCTTGTTCCTGCCAGGATCCAGATCGGCATGGCGCAAACCCCACGCGACGGCGCGTATGCCGCACAGCCTGGCTGCAACGCCGCCGACGAGATCCGCATGATACATCCATGTCTGAACCACATCAGGCTGCAGCGCGCGCATCTTTTGGTACAACAGCCGCAACCCGGCCAAGGTCAGGCGGCCGCGCGGCATGTGCAGGCAGGTTACGGAGCAGCCTGCGCTTTCCAGCCGTCCGGCATACACGCCGCCATCCATCATCGATATGACATGGTGCTGGTGGCCGGACTGCCGGTCGAAGGCGCACAGACGGTACAGCACCCCTTCGGCGCCGCCGTTTCCCAGCCCGGTGATGATGTGCAGAACCTTCATGGCGCCAGCGCGAGTGCGACGCTGCGCTCCTCGTCGAGCCACGCTTGAAACATCAGCACGCACCAGAGCTTTGAGGAGCAATCATTCAGGTTGTCCGTATGCGCCGTCCAGGCAGCCCGCACCCGTTGATCGTCGAAATAGCCATCGTTGCGCAGGCGGCTGGTGGACAGCAGTGCTTCGCTCCAATCCCGCAAGGGCCCGCGCAGCCACGCTGCGAGCGGCACGCAGAATCCCATCTTGGGCCGCTCCATCAGCGATTGCGGTATATAGCGATTCAGTACTTGGCGCAGCAACCACTTTCCCGTGCCGTTGCGAATCTTGAGGTCCAATGGCATGCGCCAGGCAAGCTCGACCAGCCGATGGTCCAGCATTGGCGAACGCACTTCCAGGCTGTTGGCCATGGATGCACGGTCGACCTTTACCAGGATGTCGTCCGCCATGTAGGTTTGCGCGCCCATGGCCATCATCCAGTGTTCGAAATGATCCGATTCGGGCCAGGCCT
The DNA here is from genome assembly GCF_004153445.1 of Allopusillimonas soli. Taxonomy (GTDB): domain Bacteria; phylum Pseudomonadota; class Gammaproteobacteria; order Burkholderiales; family Burkholderiaceae_B; genus Allopusillimonas; species Allopusillimonas soli. The sequence continues at coordinate 17,208 of NZ_SDQC01000008.1, read as the reverse complement.
GAGGCAGACCCAACAGTGTGGAAGGCTCCTGCGCGCCCAACACTATTGATTCGGGCCGGCTCCAATGACTGCTCAATCTCAGATAGAAGTCTTCGCGGGACCGGGCCGGCAGCAGGGATGCCAGCTTGTGCAAGCGCTCGCCGCTCAGTGCGTTGAGGCCCGAGGGCAGGCAGCGTTGCAGCGGGAGCAATGCCCGGTTCCATGCCGTTACCGACGGCTTGGACAGGCCTGCAGCGAGCGCATTGCGCAGCGAGGAAGGAAGGCCGTCGATGCGTTGCCATATGGATGGCGCGAAATGATAGGTGTTGTACCCGCCAAACAGCTCATCGCCGCCATCACCGCTTAATGCCACGGTAACGTGTTGCCGCGCCAGCCGGCTGACGAGATAGGTGGGAATCTGGGAGCTGTCTGCGAAGGGTTCGTCGTACAGTGTCGGCAGCAGCCCCACGACCGTGAGCATGTCCTGCGGTTCAATGTACAGTTCGGTATGTTGTGTTCCCAGGTGCGCCGCAATTGCGCGTGCATGGGATGCTTCATCATAGTGCTGATCGTCGAAACCGATTGTGAACGTGCGTACAGGCTCGGAACTCTGATTCTGCATCAAGGCGACAATCAGTGTGCTATCCACGCCGCCGCTCAGGAATGCGCCCAGCGGCACATCGGACAGCATCTGGGCCCGTACGCTTGCGGCCAACTGCCGGTCCAGTGCGGAAATGGCCTCGTCCACCGTTCCGCTGAAAGGAGAAGCCAGGCCAGACTGCACGGCATCGTTCAGGCGCCAGTAGGATACCGGCTGAGCGGCGCGTGCTGCATCCTGGCGGCCCAAAGGCAGGCTGACATACATACCCGGGCACAGCTTGTGCAGTCCCGCATAGATGCAATAAGGAGCGGGAATGCATGCATGGCGAAGCAGCAGCGCAATGGCATCGCGGTCGATATCGGCGACAAAACCGGGGCAGGCCTTGAATGCCTTGAGTTCCGAAGCAAAAAGCAGCCTGCCGCCATTCCAGCCCCAATAAATTGGCTTCTCTCCCATCCGGTCGCGAGCCAGTGTGAGGCAGCATGACAGGCGATCCCACAATGCCACTGCGAACATGCCCACAGTGGCCTGCAGCGTTCTTTCCACCCCCCAGGCCGCAAAACATGCCAGCAGAGTTTCGGTATCCGAATGGCCGCGCCAGAAGGCCGGCGCCTGCTGTGCCTTTTCGAGCTCGAGGCGCAGAAGCTCGTGGTTGTATATCTCGCCGTTGAACACCATGACATAGCGACCGCAGGCCGAATGCATGGGCTGTTCACCCGCCGGACTCGGGTCGATCACGGACAGGCGACGGTGTCCCAGGGCAAGCCCCACACGCTGCTCCACCCATACGCCGGCGCCATCGGGTCCGCGATGCGCAATGGCATGCGCCATGGACGCCGCCGCCTGCTGCAGGCCTGTGCTGCCGTGTGGGCTGAATACGCCAACGATTCCGCACATATTTGTCTCCTGATTGCCTAACAGGCAAGCTCTTCGTACATGCGGGCCATGCTGTTGGTCCACGTGTCAAGGTTGAACTTCTGTGCGATTGTGCCGAGCGCTGCCTGGGACATGCATTCCCATGCTTGCTTTTCCATGCGCGCTGCCCTGCGCATGGTGCTCCTGAAGGATGTTTCGTTCTGATCTGCGACAAAGCCGTTGACGCCATCCTGGATCAGCATATCCACGCCCGGCGACTGGGTCACAATGGGCACCACACCGTGCGCCATGGCTTCCAGCAGGGCATTGTTGCCGAATACAAATCGGGCTGGTAGAACAAAAAACCGTGCGCGTGGATACCATGAGAACGGGTCCGTGAAGCCATGCAGCGACAGCCCGGGGGGGCGGTTGTCCTGAGCGTAGATCTGGCGCCTCAAGGTTTCCGGCTCGCACCGTGCGGCGTCCTGGAACCCCAGCATGGCCAAGGTGAGTGACGCCAGTTCAGGATCGGACGCGGAGCGCACGATCCAATCCGGATAGCGCACATGAACCAGGCGATTGACCCAGAGAAAGTCGATATCGCGCCGTGCATCGCCGCGCGGAGCGTCAGGAATCTGTGCGGCATTGGGTACGAAATACAGCTTGCGTGCGCCTTTTGCATCGAGCAGCGGATGCATATAGGGCTCCTTGTACCAGACCGCATCCGCGTGGCGGTAGGCGGCCTGGATAGCCAGACGCGTCGTGAATGAATACTCGTCCATGGAACCAATATCGCCGCGCTCGACGACGATCCACCTGCACTTGAAATACTTCAGCACGGGAAGATAGAGCAGCGTGCAGCGTCCGGCGGCATAGAGCTCGATGTGGCTGTAGGGGCCCTGCTTCAACAGCCTTATGACTGCGGCCAACCGCTTGAGAGGATGGGCAGGCAGCACATGCAGCATATGCGCGTGCGGATCCAGCATCTTGAAATAATGCTGCGAATCGGCGCGGCGGTCTGTGGTGGCGATCGTGAACGCATAGCCCTTGCGGGACAGCATTTGGATCTGGGCCAGGTTCTTGGCGGCAAAGGTGTCGATGCCGAGTATCAGAATGCGCTTCATGGTATGGGCTTACTCCAGCAGGCTCGCGTACAGGCGGCGCTTGGCTGCGGTCTCCAGCTCCGAGTTGTGCCAGAGCAAAGTAAAGCTGCCCGCCACGGCCTGGCAGGCCAGCTTGAGCTGCAGGAACTTCTTCCTGGCGGACTCGCCTGTGCCGAGGCCCAGATAGCGCGGTGCGACCACTGTGCACTCCATGGCGATAAGCGGGCGGATTTGCAGAGACAGAGCGCTGTCCTCCAGCGGATCGAAAGCCTGGTACTGATGGCATGTGCCGCAGCGGAACCCGGGCCGGTCAGCGTAGCCCAGCGTGCTGTCGTAGGACATGCGCGCGCGTTCCCAGGCGTGCAGTGTAGTGGGCGTTTCCCAGCGCAGAATGTGCATGCGTCCCCCCCATTCATGCTGTACGATGCCTTCTTCCGCGCACACGCGCCTAAGGCGCTGCGCCTCTTTGACTAGCGTCTCGGGATCTCGATATGTGTGATAGCTGGGGTGAAGGCCAATCTCGTGCCCGCGTTCATGAATGCGCCGCATCAGGGCGCGGATGGCGGGATGCTCGGGGTCGTAAGGCGCGTCCATGCCGGCGTCCGTGCGGCCGCAGATGAAATAGAACGCGCTTTTCAGATCATGGCGCTCGGATACATCCATCAGCCATTCAAATGTATTGGCCGGGTCGCCGCGCCGCAGGCGCGTATGCGTGCCAGCCCATATCAGCGGTGCGGTCAGGCCCTGCAGAAAATCGCGCTGGTATAGCAGATCGCTGGTCATGGTGCGCACAAACTGCCCGAAAGACGAGAAGCCGTAGCGGCTGGGCCAGTCGACATCATGCGATACCTGCATGGAGAAATCGGGCGGCCGTATAGGCGCGCCCGGCCACAGACGCCGCATGGCTGCGCCAAGCAGGTGCAGCCATTCATCCACAATGGGGCGCTCGAGATAGCCGTGCCGGAATGCGTGTGATGCGCTGGCTGGAAAGCGACCATGCCGATCGGTTTCCGCAGGGGTGAGTTCCTCGTGCCGGGTAAGCATCCAGAACGCAAGTCCGAGAATGTCGTAGCCTATGGTCATGCCTGCTTCGTCGCAGGTAATCAGCGGTTCTGGCAGGAAGCCCACGCCTGGTGCGGGAAGCGATCCGGGAAGTGCTAGGTTCCAGCCTTCACGCGCGCCGTGCCAGTGTGCGCAGGGCAAATTTCCGTGTCTGCTGGTGAATGTGGCGGGATCGGCTACAACGCGTATGCGCAAGTCACTATGGGCGCTGAACAGCAGCAGATGCCGTGCGTCGCTGGGCGCGACGCGAAGCGCGTGGCCGAAGCGATGAGAAAGCAAGGACGACATCCATTGGATCGCCGCTGCGCTGTATGAGGAGGTCATGATCAGATATGGGTTTTCAGGGTTTTGAGAAAGCGTGCCAGCGCGTAAAGCCTGCAGGGGGTCTTGCTGACGGATAAATAGGGCACCTGGCGCGTGTTGTACTGGCGCACGGAGGCCTCCACGCCTTCAATCATGCTGCCTTCGAAATCAAACATCCGCGTTCGCGATGAAACATGTCTGATGACCTCCATCGTGAGCAGCGTGCTGGCACCCGAGGATTTCAATGTCTGATCTATCGTATTGATCAGACCGTATGCACTCTCGCTGTCCCAGACTATGAACAGGCCTGCGTGCATGGTGCCTTTCGTATCGAAAGCGCCCACTGTGCATGCCGCGTGGCGCCGGTGGCCTTCCTCATAAATGCGCTGGAAGACATCGAAGGAGTAGAGGATGCGCGCATTCCGCTGTTTCAATGTCATCGCATGATGGTCATAGAACGCCCGCGCCGGGATGTTGAAACGCACATCCAGCCGGCTCGCCTTCTTCAGGTCCTGACGCTTGCCCAGCGCAAAGCCGGCGGGCAGGGTGTCAGGATGTGAAATATCATCAATCACATAGGTGTAGCGGGTGGTTTGCTGAAACCCGGCCCAATGAAAGGGCAGCCAGTTGGTCATGGAATGATGCCACCGCTGTTCGAAGTGGTCGAACGGGGGCAACTGACTGATCAGTGCGTTCATGAGCCGTTTCTCTCTGCTCAGGCGCTTCATGTCGCACTCATCCTGCTTTCGTATCCACGGGCCCATGGTCTGCGTAAGCGGAGGATGCACGATAAGCCTGCGCCCCATGCGTCTGTACATGCAGTAGGGCATGGTGGCCATAACCTGCTTGTTGTTGGCGACAAGGGCCACGTCCCAACTGCCGTTCACCGTCACTGCATCCAGCCACCATGCTTGGCTAAAGAGCGGGATGCCGGCTCCCGTCTCGCAGAGTGCCCGGTATATTTCCTTTGCCGGCACATGACCGGTTCCCAGGCTGTCGCGCCATTCAGGCACGCTTGCGCAGGTTCCATTGTGCGGTTCTTTCGCATGGGCGGGCGTCAGGGGAACTGATGACATGCCATTTCCTTCGTTGGCGGATGCTCAATAAATTTGGCGGAGCAGGTAGTAGATTCTGAGGCTGATCAGCAGTCCAGTCATGAGCAGGGCCACCATCCAGGTTCCGTCGTGATTCAGATAGAGCTTGTTGGCAATGAGCGGCGCTATGCACAGCAGCCCCCATCCCAGCGAGCTCAGCGATGTCCACGCTAGGTTTCTGATCGAGTTGCCAATCTGCCCCGTTATCCAGATCAGATAGGCGCCCCAACTCAGCACACTGGCCAGAGACAGCAGCACGACGGCCATCGTCAGGCTGTTGCTCAGCCCGCCAATCACAATTGCGATAATTCTCAATGCAAATACGGCGGCATAGAAAACAAGCCCTTCGCGCTGTTTTTCCAGAGCGGGAATCAGCGTGCTCAGTGGCGATGCGACAAAGCGCATGTACAGCCATGGCGCCATGCACTGCGCCAGCAGACCCGCCTCGCGCCATTCCTGCCCGAAAACCAGAGCGAAGAGATCGGGGGCCACCATCATCAGAGCCAGAACGGCGGGCATGGCGATGTGGGACAGCCGGCCATAGACAATGGCCACCATGCTCCCCAGTTCGCCGTCGCGATGCGCCTGCGGCGCATTGGCCAGCAGTACATGTGCGATGGCGCTGCCCAGCACGGTCATCGGCATGGCAAGAACCCGGTTGGCCAGCGCATATAAGCCGGCTGCCCCGGGACTGAACAGCATGGCGAACAGAATGGTGGGTAATTCGCGGCCGCCGGTATCCAGCAGATTCGACAAAGTGGAAAAATACGGAAAGTTGCGATAACGCCATGCCGCTTGCCGCATGCCCGACAGGGAGATGCCGCGTATGCGTGAACGTCGCCGTATTCCCGAGTTCAACGTCAGCAGGCTGGCGGCTTGACCCAGTGTGTGTCCCAGCAACAGAGCCAGCACGGCCAGCCTGTAGGCGCCAAGCTGCAAGGTCAGCGTGATCACGGTCTGGACCATGCGTGACTGGGCCACCAGCGAGAACTGCTTGTGCCGCATCGCCCACAAGCTCATGATCTGGGTGAAGCCTGCCAGTAGCAGCCCCAGCGGCAATAGCCACAGATATCGCACCAGCCGGCCTGCATCGAGCTCGCGGGCGATGAATTGATTCGCGGAATGCAATACGACGCTGCAAAGAACGACGACAATCACCGTGATCGACATGCACAAGGCTGCGATATTGGCCGCATCCCGATCGCATTCGGGAAGGACAATGGCTTCTTCGTAACATAAGGTGGAGACTGAGAGAAACATGCCCAGCAGGCTGGTATAGACAGCGAGCAGTCCGAACAGATCGGGTGTGTAGAGTCGAGTCAGGAGCGGCGCCGCAAGCATCAGCAACGCCTGCGAGCCCGCGGTGCCGCCCGCCAGCAGGCTTACGCCGCGTGCAAAAGGCGTGCTCGGCAGAATGGTGCGGATCCAGGCGATGGGCATGAAGATGGCGCGCGAGCAGTCGATGACGTAGCGACAGTGGCGGATCAGGCGTGCTTGCCGTATTCCAGCTGATACTGGCGATGCCGTCCGTATTTTGAACTGAACTTGTGGCTGCCGGGATCAAAGTCATTCAGAATCACGCCGCTGACCTCGGCGCCAGCCTGGCGCAGCCGCTTGGCGGACTCTTCCAGTTCGTCCAGCGTTGTCACTTCCGCCCTTGCCAGCAGGAACAGTACGCCGGCATGAGGGGCGAGGGCCAGAGAATCCGATACCGGCAAGACGGGCGCTGCATCAAGCACGACAACGTCATAGGCGTGGGACAATTCGTCGAGCAGCGTGGCCGCCCGGTCGGCAAGCAAGGCTTCGGCGGGATAGAGCGGCAGGTTTCCGGTGGTTATTACATCCACGCCGGGAATCGGCTCTTTGTGTATTGCCTGGTGTACGGTAATGTCGCCCCGTATCAGTTCCTCGTAGCCGTTCTCGCGCGGCAGGCCAAATTGCTGATGCACGCCGCCGCTGCGAAAGTCCGTGTCGATAAGGAGGACTTTTTTCCCCGAGGAGCCTAGCACCGCTGCCAGATTGATGCTGGTGAAAGTCTTGCCGATATGAGGAGTGGGCCCTGTCAGCATCACGATATTGTTGGGCGCATCATACAGAAGCGGCCGCAGCGACGTGCGCAGGCTGCGCAGGCTCTCGATGGCGGGATCATTGGGTGCGGACTGGGCCAGAACCCATGCCGAGCCGTTTCTACGCGCACCAGATGCCCAGCGCCCAGGACGGACGCGGGTGCGCGGAACGGTGGCGAAGACGCTCAAGCCCATGCGCGACTCGATATCGCTGGCGCCCTTGATGCCAGCCCCCAGCGTGCTGCGCAGAAGTACGAGCGCAGCACCGAGCAGCAGGCCAGCGCATGCGGAAATGGCCAGGACCATGGGTTTGTTTGGCTTGATCGGCCGTTCGGGTACAACGGCCCTGTCGACCAGCCGTACATTTCCTACCTTGCCCTCCTTGACCAGCCGCAATTGCTGCATACTGGTCAGCAGGCTTGCGTAGATCTCACTGTTTACCTTGGCGTCGCGCCGCAGATTGAGAAGCTGTTGCTCCAGGTCGGGCAAGCCCTTGATATGCATCTCAAGCTTGTCCAACTGCGACTGTGCCGCGGATATCTGTGCATCCAGCGCGCGTATGGAGGGATGGCTGGGCGCAAACTGCACGCTGAGTTCACGGCGTTTTTGCTGCAGCGAGAACAATTCTGTCTTGAGCTGCACCGACGTGTTCAGTGACAGCGTGCCTTCGGTACCCAGGTCGAAGGTGCCATGGGTATCGCGGAAAGACGTGTAGCGATCATCGGCTTCATCCATCTGCTTGCGAAGCTGGGGCAGGAAGCCGTCAAGAAAGGTGAGGGATTTTTCGGCTTCGGCCGCCTTGCGGGCAGTATTCTGTTCCACATATGCGGTGCCGATTGCATTGAGGATGGCGGCAAGCTGTACCGGATCGGTGCCGTTCAATTTGACGGACAGCACACCCGAAGGCTTACCTTTTTCTTCCATGACAAGATCATGCTGCAGCTTTTCTATGACGTGCTGGCGCGACAGGCGCTTGACATTGAAACGGTCGCCAGGGTTGCCCTGCAGGCTGGACACTTGAATGCTCCCAGAGCCGTCCGGTGTATCGAATGCGACGTCGACGCCCGGCATGCCTTGAGCGAGCACTTTGCCATCAGGGTCCAGCAGATCGTATCCACTGGCCGTCATTCGCAGCGTCAGCGTGCGATTCACCAGCGCCTGCGGTACCTGGAGGTGTTCGATATCGATAGACTCATTGCCCCATACATAACCGTCAAGCAAGGGTATATCGGAGCTTGAGGGCTCGTGCGCGCGGCGTGCCAGCCATTCTCCCACTACAGGCAGATAATCGGGCTGGGCGCTGATATACAGCTTGAGCGTATCGCTGGCTTGGCCAAGAACCAGGCGGGATCGCAGTATCTGCATTTCCGCGCTGGCCGGCGATTGGATATCGAATGCGGAGGCTAGCGCGCCAAGAATCTGGTTGTCGCTTTCTCCCTGGCTTTGTTCTACCTGTATGAGTAAATCGGACTGGTAGATGGGCTGCTTGAGGAACGCATACGCGGCGCCTGCCGCCACCCCAAGAATCGTGATCAGCAGGATCAGCCTGCGCGCATTGAACAAGGCGTCAAGTATGCCGGGAAAGTCGATGTCCTCTTCCTCGGCCGATTGTGGCGGCGCCAACACCAGGCTGAGATTGGCGGGGGCGGTTGGAGTGGAAGCATGATTCATGGTTGTACCCTTTATCGTGTCATGTCCCGGGTCGCACTAATGGCCCCGTAGCTAGGCAAAATCATGTTGATGACGCGATTCCATCTCACGATAGGAGCAGGATCGACGAAAACGATATCCTGTCCCTTGAGTTCGAATCCCGCTGCCAGCACAAGCGCAGTGGGCTCGCCGGCATCCAAGTGATAGATTTCTGCAAACCCGTTCTCTCCCCTGCGTATTACGTAGATCTGATGCGGGTTGCTGGTGTCCGGATTGAGGCCGCCTGCCTGCCCCAGTGCTTCGGCCAGGCTCAGATGACCGTCGTGCAGGCTCTGCGCGCGCGGAGCATAAACATCGCCCAGCAGGAAGACCTTGTTCTCTTCTTGGCTGATCACACGCAGCATGTCTCCGTTCCTGAGCAGAATCTGTGAAGGGTTTGTTCCGCTTTGCGTCAAGCGCGGCAGACTGATGTTGGTTTGTCGCCCATCTCGGCTCAGGATGATGGTTGAACGGTCCGCGTCCGCAGTGAATCCTCCTGCTCGGCTGATGGCTTCCGGCAAGGTCATTGGTATATCGTTGATCGTCAGCAGACCTGGATTGCGCACCTCGCCGTCGATATAGATGCGGCCGCTCCTGTATGACTGAATACGAACGGTGATCTGTGGATCCGCGATATAGGGGGCAAGACGCCTGCGCAGCAGGGACTGAACCTGATACTCCGTCATGCCGCTGACTTTGACTGCACCCAGAAACGGAAACTGTATTCGACCATCCGCGCTGACGTTATAGCCATTGCCCACGTCCGGCGCTCCGGGCGCTGTGGTGGCGACGGCGGAGCCAGCCGGCGCAAGCGCGAGTTCGGGATGGTTCCAGACTACGATGTTCAGTATGTCGCCAGCACCGATTGCGTAGGGATTCCCGTGCGCGAACAATGCGCGAACATCCTGCCGTACAGCATGGTTTACTGGCGCCTGCTGGCTGGCAATCAGCTCGGGTGTGATGGCTGTGAGCGCACCTGGCGGTGCGTTCTGATCCTGCAGCGCCTGTTGGACGTCCTCGGGTTTGCCCATGTACATGCCCGGGCTTGCGGCGCAGGCTGACAACAGCAGCAGAACACACAGGATGGAGAGCCTCATGCCCTGGCGCAGCGTGTGTCGGCAGAGCACGGGAGGTTGAACGTGTTTCATGGCATTATCGTTCTGTGAATCGGCGCACCAGCGAGCCGTTGTCATTGTCATGGCACGGGATGCTGGCTCGCGGATGGCATTTTCTGGTGGCGCAGGCTACCGCAGTGTTCGCACCATGACAGGGCAACACGAATGGGCATCGCTGCGAAGGAATGGCGCGAACTGCCTTGATTCAGCATGCCTCGCTGCGCCGGCGAGGCATGCTTTGCGCATGGGGCGACATCGCCACCCGCTGCGGTCTACTACGGGTATCGTGAAACGGACAAGGACCGCTTAAGCGACCCGCACATCCTCCTCCCTGAGCTTGACACGCGTCTGCTGCCCTAGAATGTCCAGCAGCACCACGATGCGTTGAGACGAGGCCGCGTGAACCAGGCCCTCCAGGCCATCGAGTGCGGGATTGGTGATGCGTACCTGCGTGCCTGGTTGCATGGGCCGGACAGCAAGCAGGCTGGAGTGGTGCTGTTCGCGTTCACGAGCCTGAATGGCAGCAACCACGTCGTGATGCAACTGGGCATAGACAGCGCCGAATCGTATCATCGCGGTCACGCCTCGGGTCGAACGAACCACGCTAAGCGACTGCTGCACCTTGGTCGGCCGCAAGAACAGGTAGCGGGGGAACATCGGCTCACATTCCGCTGTTCTGGCTTGCGCGGTCCGCGTTCGCCTGGTCATGACACGGTACAAGGGAAGATAGACTTCGAACTGCTGACGTTGAAGGTGTTGCTGCGCCAGCGCTTCGCGGCGCGGCTCTGTATAGGCCACATACCAGTCCCCCTGACTGCCCCCCGTGCTTGTTCCCGCCGTTCTCGGGCTCTGCCGTGTGACGTCAAGCATGCTGCCTGTGCTTTGACATTGCATCCTCATTTTTCTGCCCTAACTGTTCTCCGTGGCCACCCATCCTGAAACTGCGACTGCAATGTTGTGCACCACTACTTTGTTTTTCAATTTGTGTAATTAATAGCAGCCTTGACTGGACTCCTTCCATAAGGCATATGACATAGTCCAGCGGGCTGAGCTACATGTTTCCTAGGCCTGACGGCGGATAGCTGATCCGTGAGCCGAGTGCACCTGAAAACCAGCTATTTGCGGGCCAGCGACTGCAATTTCGAGCGTCTGCATCCTAGAACCAAGACGTAAATCCGAAGCAGAAGCGCCCGCTGCAGGCCTTGCCGTGCTTGAGCGGACGAATGCCTTGCGCGATCAGCTTGTAACAATTCTGTTACGTGAAAATAAAAAGCATGTTGCTTGTGCGTAATGGCCATGGGGGCGTGGTGCCGCAATCGCCTGCGCGCCAGCCCCCGCAGGTGCGTGATGAGGACACCGTCAGTCGCGCCGGCAAGTGCTTGAGTGACTCAGCGCTGCATGTGTCGGCGATTCAGGCCGCTTCGACGATGTCCCATTCCGTGCCTCCACCGCTGTATATCCTGCCGTCCAGGTGCCATGCGCGCCATTCGGCGTTGGCGTCGGAGCGTCGGCCGGTAATGCTGTATCCATACGCTTTCATGCCTTCGTAGCCTGTTTCGAAATGCCTGATGAAAACGAGATGGCCCCCGCGGGTTGCGTATACGCCTGCGCCATTAATGGGTATTGGAGCCATAAATGCACCTTGTTATGTCCGAATAACTATCGGGGGTGGCAGCTCGCGGCTGTGATTTTAGTGAGGTTGCAAGCCATTTCCATATCAGTCAGTTAATTTCTGCGTGTCCCAAGATAATGTACGGGTTGGTGGCGCACAATCCGGAGATTTTCCGAGAACCAAATGGATGTAGGTCGAGCACCGTGCACAGGGGCTTTTATATCCAGGATTCTCCCGAATCGGCACGGAATTTGCCGTCATGGTCTGGGCCCTCTCGCTGACCGACGGGGCGAACCTTTCTGCAAGGCTTTGTGATGAACGAAATGGATTCAATAGCACGCTATCTGCAAGAACACCATTTGCTTCTTGTCACGGCCGAGTCGTGCACGGCGGGCCTGATTGCCGCGCGGTTGGTGGATTACCCCCAGGCGGGCGAGATATTGGACTGTGCGTTCGTGACCTATTCGCCAATTGCCAAGCAGAAGTGCCTGGGCGTCAGTGAAGAGACTATACGTTCCCATGGCCTCACGAGCGAGGAGGTGTCAATCGAAATGGCCAAAGGCGCGCTGGCCAAGAGCCGAGCCAGTGTGGCTATTGCCAATACGGGTGTCACAGAATTCATGCCTGGAGGCCCGCCGGCGGGAACGCAGTGTTTCGCGTGGATGTTTGGCCGAGATACCGAATCTGCCCGAATATATTCGGAAACACGTCGTTTTATCGGCGGGCGAAACGAGATTCGTTCGGCAAGTGCGGACTACGCCCTGCTTCAATTAATGCGCTTGCATACGCAATGGCAGCAGAAAAAAATCATATGATAATGCGGAGGAAAGGCATTATCCTGTATTTCGAGTGTGGCCACTAGCTTGGTTTATTAGTGGCCGATTGTGATTTCGTCGAGTTTATATACATCGGCATGAATAAGACGGGATAAGTAGGGAAGGGAGACGCTGATCGATGAGAAGGCAAGACAAGGGTGGTTTTCTGGACAAGCTGTTTCCCGTCGGAATCCGGCCCGTATGTCCGAGATGCGGCCATGATGGATTCATTGCGCTGCGTGAAGATGCAGTGGTGAATGCAGACAGAGCGATTGCCATAATCGCTTGCGCATCTGAAAGTTGCCATGCCGCGATCGGCGTTCTTGCGGCCAGCGAGGTTTGGGACGAATGACCTCGGCGGGCACTGTCCCTAGGCCACCACGCCAAGCCAGAAGAGGTAGATGATCAGTATCGCGGCTATACCGATATTTGATACCATGGCCGCGATCTCTGCGCGAGTTGACGCTTTATTTCTTACATGCTGGATGCCAGCCAAACCGTAGAAGATGCATCCCGCCAGGGCAAGAGCCGGAACCCAAGCCGGAAAATAAAGGCTTGCGATGGCTGGGAGGCCCAACGCGAGATTACCAATGCCGATTTCCAGAACAAGCTTGCTTGCCGCTGGATCGTGGATTTCAAATATATCCTTCGCGGTAAATCCCGGGCGCATCAGCTGGTGTATCCCGGCAGTCGCAAGACGCCATCCCACACCCCAAAATACGAACCATTTTCCGAGCGCATCAAGCAGCTCTGTCTGGCTGGTGACCATCTCTTGAATAATGGAAAAGATAGGCAATACTGCCATCAATAAAATGATCGCAACAAGCTGCATGACGGCCGCCATAATTGTCGTGTTGTGATCATAACAATATGCTGGCCAGTGTGTACATGTTGGCCTTCCAACACTAAACTTGTCGAGAGTTGTTATTGACCATGAGAGACTGGTCGGGATCCCGTCAAAGGAATACAGCATGAGCAAAATGCCGGCTCTTTTCATTGGGCACGGCAGCCCAATGAATACCCTCGAGAAGAATGGCTATACCGAAGCCTGGGAAGCGTTTGGGCGGCATCTTCCCCGGCCCAGCGCCCTGTTGGTCGTGTCCGCGCATTGGTACTTCGGTGCAACGGCAATTACAGCAATGCGCAGGCCAAGAACCATTCACGATTTCTATGGCTTTCCGCAAGCGCTGTTTGATTTTCAGTATCCGGCGCCGGGCGACAGCGATCTGGCCGGCGAAATTGTCGAGCTGGTCAAGCCTCAATGGGTCGGATTGGATCGCGATCAATGGGGTATTGATCATGGTACCTGGTCGGTGCTGGCTCATATGTATCCGAGCGCGGATATTCCCGTTCTGCAGCTTTCCATCAATGCTTTAAAACCGCTGGACTATCATTTGAAGCTTGCCGCCAGCCTGGCGCCACTCAGGGAGCAGGGTGTGATGATCGTCGCGAGTGGCAATGTCGTGCACAATCTGCAAGCGCTGCAATGGCATCGGAGCGAGTTCGGCTACGACTGGGCGGCACGATTCGATGAGGCCGCAGTGGAGCAATTGGAGAAGGCGCCTGGCGAGATCTTGCGCGTGCTGGAGCACCCGGATTATCGCCTTGCCGTTCCCACGCCGGATCACTTTATTCCGTTGCTTTATCTGGCGGGGCTGGCAGATGCGGAAGGCGCCAAGCCCGAGCCGCTGGTTCGCGGCCTTACCGTGGGTTCGATTTCGATGGCCTGTTTCGGATTGGGAGCGGAATTGGCGCTGCGCGGCCCGGCAGCCTGTGCGGCGGGATTACCGGAAGGCGTGCCGCCGGATCAGACGAATATGTAGCAAAGCAGGATTTGCGCGCGGGTGCGACGCTATACCCATCTCTGCCCTCGGGATCATTCAGATAAGTGTCCAGCAAGCTTCCATTCAATTCATCATAGCTGAGATCGCGGTGATGGTATGCCTGCCCCCATAGCAGGCCATTCATGCAGGCTACGCAGTTACTTTTCCGACCAGAACATGTTGCCTCCGTTTTTCCATTGGCTCGATCAGTTCGCGCAGATCCACATTCTTGCTGATAATCTTGGGGAACAACAGCTCTTCTTCTTCCTTGACATGGTGCGCGACACGCTCACCGAGGACTCGCACGCTGGCTTCGTATAATCGGTTGTCGGCACTCATGTTCATAATTTTTTCAATGAGATTCTTGACATTGCCATGCTCGACCAAGGCTTCATCGAGTAGGTCGTCGAATACCCGAGCGTCCCGATCGCGAAGAAACGGATAAAACAGTCCTTCCTCTATTTCGATGTGCACAGTGATCGCGGTGCAGGCCTCGTTGGCGGCTTGCTGTTTCTGGTTGGATGCCTTTTCTCTTTTAAATTTCTTGAGAAGAGTGCTTACCTTCCTGTGATCATCAATCAACTGGCTAAGGACGCTCTTTTGAGCGGCCGGTATATGTGACTTGTTCATGCGCTTTCTCCGGTAGTTTCTCGCCGTCGCAGGCAACACTGAGCGTTGTCGCGCAAGTGTTGTACCTGGAGAAAGCGTAATGGTGCTTCCCCAGAGGGCAGCGATATCGGGCTCACATTTCTGTCATGGGGACCGCCAGCGCAAAAGAAAACGGCAATCCGGAAGGTATCCGGATTGCCGTATCTGCTTGATTTGCATGGTGTTCTGGCGGACAGGGTGAGATTCGAACTCACGATACGGGAGAACCGTATACCGGATTTCGAGTCCGGCGCATTCGACCACTCTGCCACCTGTCCTTTCTGGCTGCTTCCGTTTGGGGGGAGACCAGTCGCTGGCCTGCGAGGGGCTTGTTGTGCGATAACCTGATGCACACGCCCTGCTACGCTGCGTGCCGAACCGGGTCGAAGGTTGCGGCGCGTGCCAAGCAAGTCCGGTATTCTAGCAAGGAATCAAAAAATTGCATAATGTACCTTTCTCGCCATCATCTCCCCACGAAAAAAGGAAGAATATGCTTACAGGCAAAAATGCAGTCGTTACGGGTTCCACTAGCGGCATTGGTATGGCCATTGCGCGCGAGCTGGCGGCTAATGGGGCCAATGTGGTACTGAACGGTTTTGGTGACCCCGAGGCCATCGAGCAGGAGCGCCTGAACATCGAGCTGGAGTTCGACGTCAAGGCACACTTCATCGAGGCGGATCTTTCCAGTCCGCAGGCAACCCGCTCCTTTATCGAACAGGCCGCGAAAACAGTGGGTAGTGTGGATATCCTGGTCAATAATGCCGGTATTCAGCACACCGACCGCATTGAAAATTTCCCCGTCGAGCGGTGGGACGCCATCATTGCGCTGAACCTGTCCGCCGTTTTTCATGGGACGGCCGCCGCCTTGCCCCTGATGCAGAAAAAAGGCTGGGGCCGAATCATCAATATTGCTTCAGCGCACGGGCTGGTGGCTTCGGCGAACAAATCCGCCTATGTTGCCGCCAAGCATGGCGTGGTTGGCCTAACAAAGGTGACGGCACTTGAGAACGCCGGCAATGGCATAACATGCAATGCCATCTGCCCGGGCTGGGTGCGCACCGCGCTTGTCGAAAAGCAGATCGAGGCATTGGCCGCCAAGCAGGGCCTGGACATCGAATCCGCCGCAAAAGCGTTGCTGGCTGAGAAACAGCCCTCCCTGCAGTTCGTCACACCCAGGCAACTGGGGGGTGCCGCTGTGTTCCTGGCGTCCGAGGCGGCGGATCAAATGACGGGCACGACCCTGACATTGGATGGCGGTTGGACGGCCCGCTGATCGTTGTCCATTTTTGCGCCCTCATGCGATTCGCGCCAGGGCGGATGATATCGGAATTCACATATTTTTTTTGCACAAGGAAGCATACCCATGCTGTTGCTTTTGTCCCCAGCCAAGAAGCTGGACTACGACTCGCCCGTGCGCACGACGCTTTATACCCAGCCGCAGTTTGTGACGCAGGCATCGCGGCTGATCAAGGTGCTGAAGCAGAAATCCGTATCGGAAGTGGCGGCTCTCATGAAGCTCAGCGACACGCTTGCCAGGCTTAATGTGGACCGGTATGCGGCGTGGAAACCCAAATTCGACCTGGATAATGCGCGGCAGGCCGTGCTGGCATTCAATGGCGACGTATACGAAGGTCTCGATGCGCCCAGCCTGTCGGATGCGAGGCTAAAGTGGGCTCAGGACCATCTGGTGCTGCTTAGTGGGCTGTACGGCGCGCTGCGTCCGCTGGATCTCATGCAGCCATACCGGCTGGAGATGGGAACCCGGCTGGCAACCGACAAGGGTGCTAATTTGTATGATTTCTGGGGCGGCACCATTGCCAAGTACCTGAACCAGCGGCTAGACGAGCAGGCGACGGGCAAGCCGGCGGAACGCATCGTGGTGAATCTGGCCTCCGAGGAATATTTCAAGTCCGTCGATCTCAAGACGCTTGATGCGCGCGTTGTTCAGTGCGTCTTCCAGGACTGCAAGAACGGCTCGTGGAAGGTGATCAGCTTCCACGCCAAACGGGCGCGCGGCCTTATGGCTCGTTATGTCATTGAGCATCGCATTGCCAGGCCGGCGGCTCTGCAGGGCTTCGACAGTGAGGGGTATGCTTTCGCTCCCGAGGTCTCCACAGAGAACAAGCTGGTATTCAGGCGAAGCGAGCGGGGCGCCTAGCGGTTGGCGCACGCGGCTGTGGCGATGCCCGCCGCGGCGGCAGTTATCGCGGGGTGACCTGTCCGGGAATTTCCTACCACTGAGAACTGGAGATTCTGGCCTCGGTTGTTAATTCGTTGGTCAGGTTTCCCACAAACTCGTGTGGGGTTTGGTAGTTTAGACTCGAATGCGGCCGGATCTCATTGTAGTGGCGACGCCAGTCCTCAATGATGACTCTGGCCTCCAGGCGGTTGCGGAACCATTCCATAGACAGACATTCATCACGAAACTTACCGTTGAAACTTT
>NZ_SDQC01000007.1 GCF_004153445.1 Allopusillimonas soli | reverse complement strand
CAGGACCGTGAAACGCCTTAGCGCCGATGATAGTGGACAGCTCGTCTGTGAAAGTAGGACATCGTCAGGCTCTTATTGCCAAAACCCCCGTGCCCAACCGGCTCGGGGGTTTTTTATTGCCACACGCCCGCTGCGGCGCCCCCGCGCCTGGCCGGCTGCGACGGTGAGGTGCAGGCGCGCTCCTCCCCCCAGGCGCAGACGCGAACCCAAACCCTAAACGCACACGACAGGCAATACCCACTGCGGGCACTACAATACAAATCCCGATAACAAAGACAAGGAGACAAGTCATGCGGATATCGATGGCAGTTGGCCTGATCTTCGCGGCGCCCGCTTTGGTCAATGCGCAATCCGCCGGTAGTCCTGTGGATACACTTGCGCATGTCATGGAAAGCAAAACATTGCGCGTCTGCACACCTGGCGATTATCGCCCCTTCAGCTATCACAATGACGATGACAGCTACGAAGGGCTGGATATTGATCTGATGCGGGATCTTGCGGATACGCTTGGCGCACAGGCGGTGTTTGTGAAGACCACCTGGAAGAATCTCATGGATGATTTCACATCCGGTAAATGCGATGCCGGCGCAGGAGGCATTTCTGTGACACTCGAGCGGCAGAAGCAGGCATACTTCAGCGCGCCGTATATGGTCAATGGCAAGACGCCTATTACGCTGTGCTCCAACGTAAAAAAATTCCAGACCATCGAGGATATAAACAAGCCCGATGTGCGTGTGGTCTACAACCCCGGAGGCAGCAACGAGAAGTTTGCAACCACCAGGCTGAGCAAGGCGCATCTCACCCAGCATGAGAACAATATTGGCATTTTCAAGGAAGTCGCCGAAGGGCGTGCCGATGTGTTCGTGACCGAGGCTGCCGAAGCCAAGGTGCAGAGCAAGCGTGACCCGCGTCTTTGCGCCGTGAATCCCGACAAGCCGCTGCAGTACGCCGAAATGGGCTATCTGCTTCCTCAGGGGGACATGCGTTTCAAGCTGTATGTGGATCAGTGGCTACATCTGAGCAAGGCCAGTGGCGCCTATGCCAAGCTAGCCAACAAATGGGTACCGCAATGAGATAGCGCGACCGATGCCGGCGTGACCCCAGGCGCATGCTATTCGCTTGCTTTCTTTACGTAGGGAATTGCCTCGTCTATTGTTTCCCATATGAATCGGCCCGATGGCATGCGCTGCTCCTCTGCGATGTGCGATACCAGGCCAGCGGCACGCGATATGACGGCAAAGCCGCGCATCAGGTGGGTGGGAATGCCTATCTCGCCCAATAGCGCCGCCACAGCGCCTGTTGCATTGATGGTGATGTGGCGGCCATAGGTTTCGTCGATGGCCTTGTTGAACGTCAGCAATGCGTTGACGTGGGCCTGCCCTAGTTCCGTTTCCTGCTGCGCAAGTTGTATGAGCTTGATGGAGCGCGGATCATCCGGTTTGTGCAGATGATGCCCAAACCCTGGCAAGGGCTGTTTACGGGCTCGGTAGTCCTGGGCAATTTCGCGTGCCTTGGCATCTATATCGCTGGATGCGAGCAGTTGTTCGAGCAGGGCAGCGCAGTTTTCCATCGTACCCACAAACTGGCTGCCAACTGCCAACAGACCGGCCGAGACCGCGCCTTGAAGGTTCTCGGGCGCGCTCATGTAAATAAGGCGTGTGGCGATAGCGCTGGGCGTGAGACCATGCTCCATCAGGGTAATAAGCACCGCGTCAACAATGCGCAGATCAACGGGACGCGGCCGCCGCCCCATGATCTGCGTAAACATGACGTCGGTAAAGCTGCGCTCGCCGATCAGCTCGTTGACGAGGTCACGATCACGGTAGCTCATGCCTGTAAGGCTGTGCGTACACAATTCGGTGGTGGGCGGCTGGCTTGCTTTGTTCATACAGACTCCTCTTTGCTCATGCTGGTTTCGGGGCGGTCTACTGCTTCCGCCTTGAGCACATTCTTGAGCACCTTGCCCACTGGCGAGCGAGGTAGCGTCCTGAGAATGCGGATATTCTTCGGTGTGTGGACGGGCCCCAGCTTGTCCCTGACAAATGCCTTCAGCTCGTCTTCTGTGGCGGCCCGGCCCGATTTGAACTCTATGGCTGCGGTGACGGCTTCACCCCATTTGTCGTCCTTCACGCCGAATACCGCCGCTTCATGAACAGCGGGGTGTGAGGAAAGCGCATTTTCTACATCGATGGGATATACATTGAAGCCTCCCGTGATGATCACATCGCGTAGGCGCTCCTTCAGGAAGAGAAAACCTCGTTCGTCCAGATAGCCAGCATCGCCGGTAAGCAGCCAGCCGTCGCGTATGGTCTCGTCGGTTTTTTCCGGCAGCTTCCAATAGCCTGTCATGACAAGGTCGCCCCGAATGGCAACGTGGCCGATTTCGACGGGAGGCAATTGCATGCCTTCCGGCGAAAGAATGGCAATATCGGTGAGCCAACTGGCGCGCCCGACGGAGGCAAGGTTGGCCGGCTGGGCCAGATCGTCGGGGCCCAGGCGAGCTGCGATCTGCGGCGCTTCGGTCTGACCATAGGTGGTGGCGATCACCGGCCCGAAGAAGGCTTGTGCCTTGGTGATCTTCTCGGTCGGCATACCTGCGCCACCGTAGATCAGCAGGCGCAGCCTAGGGAAGAATGAGCGATCCAGTCCGGGCTCCGCCATGAGCTTGTAGATCAGTGTTGGCGGCATGAAAGTCATGGTGCCGCCATTCTGAAAGGCGCGGGCGATGTCGTGGGCTGAATTCGACGCGCACAGGACCAAGCGGCCTCCCTGGGCGAGCAGCGGCAGCACATAGGTGCCCGTGCCATGGCTGACCGGCGCGCATATGACAAATTGATCATCGGATGCAATCTGCCAGCCTGCGATCTGGTTGATGATGCCCGCCAGCCAGGCCCGGCTCGGCTGCATGACGCCTTTGGGCAACCCGGTTGTGCCGCCGGTGAACTTGATTGCCTGCGTATCGTCGCGGGACCGGGCATGGCGCACTGGCGCCTGCCCCTTGAAGCGGGCAAACAGTTCGGGAAAGCACGAGAAATGCAGCGCCAGGTTGTCATGCTCACGAACCAGTGCGCTGCCTGCATCGTCAACGATAACAGCACCTGGTTCTATCGCATCCAGGATGCGCTTTATTTCGGATGGCGTGCTTCGGTAATTGAGCGGTACCCATACCTTGCCCGCGGCCATGATGGCCAGCATCGCCACAATGTGCTCCACGCTGTTGGCGGCGCACAGCGCCACGCGCGATCCTGGTGTGGGATCTTTCTGCTGCAGGGCGGCCGCCAGTGCATCCACCTGAGCGATTAGCTCGGTATATGTCAGCTGGCGCTCCGTGGCGGAAATGGCGATACGGTCGCCATGGATCTGGCCGGCCCGGTACAGAAAATCTATGGGTTGCATGGTTATTGGACCTTGATGTTCGACTTTTTCACAACATCCGCCCAAGTTGCAATTTCGGATTGAATGAAATCCGAGAACTGCGTTGAGGAGTTGGGCTGCTCGGGCGCGCTGAAACCGTTCTTTTCATAGGCTTGCTTGATACTCGTGGATTGGAGCACCTTGTTAAGAGCGGTATTCAATGTGTGCACGATTTCGTCGGGTGTGCCGCTGGGCGCGGCCAGTCCGAACCATGAGTGCACCACGAAATCCTTGACGCCGGCTTCCGCGAACGTGGGAACGTCCGGCAACGCTTCGGTGCGCTTTGCCGTGGTCGTGGCCAGTGCGCGCAACTCCCCGGATTTGATATGAGACAGCGATGAAGGCAGGTTGTCAAACATGGAGTCGACCTGACCGCCGATGAGATCGGCCTTGGCCGGGCCGCTGCCGCGGTAGGGGACGTGCAGGATATCCGTACCGGTCCGTATCTTGAACAGCTCGCACGACATGTGTATGGATGAGCCAACGCCCGACGACGCGCAGGTGAGCTTGCCGGGATGGGCTTTGGCATAGTCTATGTATTGGGCGACCGATTTGATCGGGCTTTTGCTGTTAACCACCAGCACGTTGGAAATCATGGCCATCATACCGATCGGCTTGAAATCCTTGACGAAGTCATAGCTGAGATTCTTGTACAGGGCGCGATTGATGGTGTTCGCGATGGTGCCAACATAAAGGGTGTATCCGTCTGTCTTGGATCGCGCGACGTACTCGGCTCCGATATTGCTATTGGCGCCGGCCTTGTTTTCCACGATCACACTCTGGCCGAGCTCCTTGGAAAGCCCCTGGGCCACCAGTCGCGTCAGGATGTCGGTTGCACCGCCTGCGGAGTATCCCACGACAATCGTGAGGGGACGGGAGGGATAGGCATCCGCAGCGCCGGCCGCGCCCGGCAGGAGAGCCGACAGCAACGCGCCGGCCAAACCAAAAGGCAATGCGAAATTTCGGGAAGCGATTTTCATTGATGTCTCCTTTGTCTATAATTTGAACATTTCTATCAAACCACTCAGGGCATACTATTGTGTGTTGTTGCTTTTTCCACAAGCAAATATGTCCATAAAATGAACAAAATCGTGTTGCAATGAATATCAGCAAGGATTTAACGTCAGGGCCGAAAACCTTCGTCCGCGGGCTGCGCGTACTGGAAGCCTTGCGCCAGGCGGGCGAGGGCGGCCTGAAAATCACCGATATCGCGGCCGCAACCGGCATACAGCGCACCACGGTGTATCGCTACCTGGATGTGCTGCTGGACGAGGACTATGCCGTAGCCTCGGAAGATGGGCGCCGGTTCAGGTTCAATGCCAGTCGGTCCGCCGGATCGGCGCTGGATATTTTTGAGCAGACCATAGCGCGTCTGAAGCCGGTCCTGCGCAATATCAGTGCCCAGGCCGGCGACTCCTCCTTCCTGGTATGCAGGGAAAATGGCGACTCGCATTGCGTGCATCGCGAGGTGGGATCCTATCCTCTCCAGGTACTGGCGGTAACCATAGGGCATAGGCAGCCACTGGGCGTGGGGGCAGCCGGCCTGGCGTTGCTGGCCAACCTGCCCGAAGCGGACATCGAGCAGGTGCTGGTCGTCAATCAGGAGATCCTGCCAAGATTTGGCGGGATGTCGACGGCAAAGATGCGGCGCCTGATTGCTTCCACGCTGGAGCGAGGCTGGTCGGCTGTGGGCAACGCCGCTGTTCCCGGTGTGGTGGGGGTGGGCTTGCCGGTGCCGCGACGGGGTGGACACCCTTTGTTTGGCGTCAGTGTCTCCAGTGTCGTGGAGCGCATGAATCTGCAACGCCAGCGTTACATTGTGAATCTGATCCAGCGTGAACTAGCAGCGAGCGGTCTCGAGAACGATTGATCAGGCGCGTTGGGGCGCTTTCATTGGTCTTTGCGTGAGCGCTTCGCAGTTCCGCTAAAATAGTGCGTCCGGCCTGCGCCGAAGCAGCCACTTTTCATACCCGGAGGTTCCTGATGACTGAGGCGATGCCGCCAGAAGACAACAAGGGGTTGTCAATACGCAACCTGACACACCTGCTGTATGGCCTATTTGCTATTGGCTTGCTCAGTGCCGGTTTTTTTGGCATCGCAACCATTGCTGCGGTGGTCCTGGCTTACATCAAGCGTGGCGACACGGCCGGAACAGTGTATGCGGCCCATTTCGACTGGATTATCCGCACCTTCTGGTGGGGCTTGCTCTGGCTTGTTCTCAGCGGGCTGGCCATATTTATTTTTATTGGCTGGCTGACCGGTCTGATCGCGCTGGTATGGATTGTGTATCGCCTGATCAAGGGCTGGCTGGCGCTGGCTTCGGGGCAACCTCCGGTTGCGGAGTATTGATACAGCGCGCCGTGCCTGAGGCGGCGCCATGGCTTGGCGGCCGCGCTACGCGGCCGACCTGCCCGTCGGGCGGGCCTGGCGAGACCAGTGGGTCGGGGCCGGCCTGCACCCGATTGGGCTTTGAGCTTACTTCAGGTGGGCGTTGACCAGCTTGGTCAATTCGAACATGGAAACCTGTTCCTTGCCGAACAAAGGGCGAAGCTTGTCGTCCGCATTGATATTGCGGCGGTTTTTCGGGTCCTGCAAATCATGCTTTTTGATGTAGTCCCAAATTTTCTTGGTGACTTCGGTGCGAGGCACTGCTTCGGGACCAATGACGGCGGCCAGCGTGGCATCGGGCGTCAGCGGTTTCATGAAGGCAGCGTTGGGTTTGCGGGCTGTTTTTGCAGTTGTTGCCATAGAACAGGGCTCCTGACATGATGGGTTGGAAAAATCGTTCTCACGCAGCATAACGTGAGATACGCCGAAAGACAAAACTATTTCTGTACGTAATGAAAACCCGGTTGCATACTGAGTGGAAAACCGGTAAAGGCGGCAATTGCCCCTGGGGAGTGTTGTAGACCATGTACGCAAAGTCTGTTTTCGAGTCGATTCAGTCCTTTCATGACGAGCTGACCGCATTGCGGCGCGACCTGCACGCCAACCCCGAACTGGGCTTTCAGGAGGTCCGTACTTCCGCCATGGTTGCCAATGCCTTGCAGGCGCTTGGCTACATGGTGCATCGCAATATCGGCAAGACGGGTGTGGTAGGCGTGCTCGAAGGCAGGAAAAACACCAGCGGTCGCGCCATAGGCCTGCGGGCGGACATGGATGCGCTCCCCATTCTGGAGCAGGGCGACGTGGCGCACGCCTCGAACAATCTGGGCGTCATGCATGCCTGTGGCCACGACGGGCATACCACGGTGCTGCTGGGTGCGGCGCGCTATCTGGCGGAAACCCGAAACTTCAACGGCAAGGCCGTGCTGATTTTCCAGCCTGCCGAGGAAGGGCTTGGCGGTGCGCAAGCCATGCTCGACGATGGCTTGTTCGACCGCTTTCCGTGCGATGCCATCTATGCACTGCACAATTGGCCTGGCCTTGCCCCGGGTGTTATCGGCGTCAACCCCGGCCCCATGATGGCGGCAGCCGACCACTTCGAGATCACGATCGAAGGCCGCGGCGGCCACGGCGCTCATGCCTACCAGACCAACGACCCTATCGTGATCGCCGCCCAACTCATTACGGCGTTGCAAACCATTGTGTCGCGCAACGTGCCGGCACCCGAGTCCGCGGTTGTGACGGTGGCGGCGGTCAATGCCGGGAATCTCCAGGCCATGAACGTCATTCCCCGCGATGCGCGCATGGTGGGCACTGTGCGCACCTTCAGCCCCGTTGTGCAGGAGCAGGTCATTCAGCGGATGCAGGAGGTGGTGGATGGCATTGCCGCGGCCTTCAAGGCGCGGATAGAGCTGAAGTATCACAAGCTGTTTCCCGCCACCATCAACACCCCCGAGCATGCCCAGTTCGTGGCCGAGGTTGCGGAGGAGCTCTTCGGTGCGGATATGGTGATACCCAACCTGACCCCTTCCATGGGATCGGAGGATTTCTCCGTAATGCTGCAGCATCGCCCGGGCGCCTACTTTCGTCTCGGACAGGGCGGCGCCGAAAGCGGCCGGGTGCTGCATAATGCCATCTTCGACTTCAACGATGCCGTGATTCCAGCCGGCAGCGCGATGTTCTGCCGGCTGGTGGAACGCAGCATGCCTCTGGAAGACTGATTTCCGGCGCATACTCCGGCTGGCGCCAAGACGCATGTGCATCACCTCACCCATTGCATTTCCCTGATCAATGACTGAATCGATATCCTCTCTTACCATCATCCGCCCCGACGACTGGCATCTGCATCTGCGCGACGGGCCGGTGCTTGCCTCCGTCGTGGGTGATAGCGCGCGTCAGTTCGGCCGCGCCATTATCATGCCGAACCTGAAGCCGCCCGTCACGACCACGGCGCAGGCCTTGGCATACCGTGATCGCATTATGGCTGCCCTGGCGGTGGCGGGTGTGGCGGACGGCGCCTTCACACCGCTCATGACGCTTTATCTCACTGACAATACGACGGCTGATGAAATTGCCCGTGCGGTTGATTCGGGGCTGGTGCACGGCGTCAAGCTGTATCCGGCTGGCGCAACCACCAATTCCGATGCGGGCGTCACTGATCTTCTGGGGCGTTGCGGCCAAGCGCTGGATGCCATGCAAAGACTGGGCCTGCCGCTGCTGGTTCATGGAGAGGTAACAGATCCGGATGTGGATCTTTTCGATCGGGAAGCCGTGTTCGTCGAACGGGTAATGACGCCTTTGCGCCAGGCGTATCCGGCGTTGAAAGTGGTGTTCGAACACCTGACGACCCGCGAGGGCGTGGACTATGTGCGTGAAGCCCCAGGGCCTATTGCCGCCACGCTGACCGCGCATCATCTGCTGTACAACCGCAATGCGATGTTCGTTGGCGGTTTGCAGCCGCACTGGTATTGCCTCCCGGTGCTCAAGCGCGAGCGGCATAGGCAAGCCCTGCTGGACGCGGCAACCAGCGGCAGTCCTCGCTTTTTTCTAGGTACCGACAGTGCGCCGCATCCGCGCGGACTCAAGGAAGCCGCCTGTGGCTGTGCGGGCTGCTATACCGCTCTGCACGCCATGGCGCTGTATGCTACAGCCTTTGATGCTGCGGGCCGGCTGGACCAGCTCGAGGCCTTCGCCAGCCGCAATGGGCCGGCGTTTTACGGCTTGCCTGTGAACGACGGCACGCTGACACTGGAGCGCGGAGAATACCGGGTTCCTGAAGAACTGCCCATGGCGAACACAGCCGTGGTACCGCTCGCGGCTGGCGATTCGCTGGCCTGGCGTGTATCCGGCTCCGCCTGATCAGCGTAAGCCGCATCGCGTGGGGTGTGTCGCCTGCCAGCGGATCAACTGGCGGTGCTTGGTTCCCCGCCGCCGAGCCGGGCCGTCTAAATCTAAAGAGAGGACGCCTGCTGCTTTTCTTCCAGTTGCTGCCAGCGGTCGAACAAGGCCTGCAGCTGTTTTTCGGTTTCCGCCACTTCGGCATTGATGCTTTCCACTTCCTGCGGCGCGTCCCTGTACAAACTGCCGTCAGCCAGGCGCGCGGCGAGTTCGGCCTGGTGCTTCTCGAGGGCGGCGATAGCGTCGGGGATGCCTTCCAGTTCGCGCAGTTCCCAGGACGTGATGCGGCTGGTGCGGCCTGTTTTCGCAGGCTTGGCCGCGTCGGCCGGTTTTGAATTGCCAGCGGACTTACGATTTGCGGCTGATGCTGCTCTGGCAGTGGGCTCCGGCGAATCCGTCGGCCGCTGCGCCTGCCATTCGTCATAGCCCCCCACATATTCTCCCCAGCGCCCGTCGGCCTCGGCAGCAAGTGTTTGGGTCACGACATTGTTAAGGAATGCGCGGTCATGGCTGACCAGCAGGACGGTGCCTGTGTAATCCTGCAGCAATTCCTCAAGCAGTTCCAGCGTTTCAATATCCAGATCGTTGGTGGGCTCGTCCAGCACAAGTACATTGGTGGGGCGGGCGAACATGCGGGCCAGGACCAGCCTGGCCCGCTCGCCGCCGGAGAGGCTGCTGACAGGCGAGTGGGCGCGCGCAGGCGGAAAGAGAAAGTCTTCCAGATAGCTCATGACATGCTTGCGCTGGTTGCCGATTTCGACCCATTCGCTGCCGGGATTGATCGTATCCGCGAGGGTGGCGGCCTCGTCGAGCTGGGATCGCATCTGGTCGAAATAGCCTACAGTCAGGTTGGTGCCGAGGCGTACATGCCCTTCATTGGGTTGCAGCTGACCAAGTATGATTCTGAGCAATGTAGTCTTGCCTGCGCCATTGGGGCCGATCACGCCGATTCTGTCGCCCCGCATGATAAGTGTGGAAAGGTCGCGGATCAACGTCCGCGCGCCGTAGCCGTGTGTCACGTGCTGCAGTTCGGCCACAAGCTTTCCGGAGCGCTGGCCCTCGGCGACTGCGAGGCGGACATTGCCTTGGCGCTCGCGGCGCTCTGCCCGTTCGCGGCGCAATTGCTCCAGCCGCCGCACCCGTCCCTCGTTGCGGGTGCGGCGCGCCTCGATGCCTTTGCGTATCCAGACTTCTTCCTGCGCGAGCAGCTTGTCGAAGCGCGCATTCTGCTGCTGCTCCGCATCCAGGGTCTGGGCCTTGCGTTCCTGCCATTGCGAGAAGTTGCCCGGAAAGCTGAACAGCCTACCCCGGTCCAGTTCCACAATGCGTGTGGTGACGACATCCAGAAAGCGGCGGTCGTGAGTAATCAGAACGACGCTGCAGCGCGCGGCCAGTAGAAGATTTTCGAGCCAGGCGATGCCGTCGAAGTCCAGATGGTTGGTCGGCTCGTCCAGCAACAGCAGATCGGGCTCGTCGGCCACGGCGCGCGCAAGCGCCACGCGTTTGCGTGAGCCACCGGACAGCCCCGCGACCGCCGCTTGGGCATCCAGGCCCAACTGCTCGACCAGGGCATTGACCCGGGCGGGGCGTTGCCAGTCTTCGGTGGCTGTGATATCGCCGCACAGTGCGTCGAATACGGTCAAGGTTTCATCGAGCGCCGGTTCCTGTTCGACCGTAGATACAGTAAGGCCGCCCAGGCGCATGATATCGCCGTCATCGGGCGCGATACTGCCGTTCAGGACCTTGAGCAGCGAGGATTTTCCTGCGCCGTTGCGGCCAATAAGGCCGATGCGCTCGCTTGGTTGTATGGCGAAATCGGCATGGTCCAGCAAAGGATGATGGCCGTAGGCCAGTTGCGCATTGGTAAGGGTGATGAGGGTATTGGCGGCCATGGGAAGGGAGAAAGCGAAATCAAGGCAAGAACGGAGAGCCGGGCGCCCTGGCACCTGTTGGGATCGGAATGCCGTGGATAGGGCGTGCGCCGGTTCCACCGAGGCATACAGTGTAACGGGGAATCGGCGCTCCCGCGCTACAATGGCAACCGGAGGCAGGCTGGGCAATCGCGACGCCGTTGGCGCCGAGGAAGGTCCGGACTCCACAGGGCAGGGTAGCGGCTAACGGCCGTCCGGCGAGGCATGCGGCAACGCGCCAAGCCGAGGAACAGGGCCACAGAGACGAGTCTGCCGCGAGGGCGTGCCATGGGCGCGCACCGACACGGCCATCTCCGTGTCGCATGGGTGGTGACATCCATGGCGCGGCAGGGTGAAACGCGGCAACCTCTATCCGGAGCAACACCAAATAGGCATGCGCACGGCTCAGGCCGGAAAGGGCGGCCCGTCCAAGCATGCGGGTAGGTGGCTGGAATCGAGCAGCAATGTTCGATCAAGAGGAATGATTGCCCGCCTGGCTTGCCAGGCGTACAGAATCCGGCCTATAGGCCTGTCTCCCATGAATGTGCACACCAGATGCGGGCCGCCGTCAGGTGGCCCGCCGGCTGAGGATGATCCGCTGGCCGGGATCGCGTCTTCCGCTTTCCGGCATATCTTCTATCGGGCGCTTTGCCTTGCGCCGCAAATGGCTGAATGTCAGCAATTGCAAATGGCGAAGGCATACAAATGCAGCCATCAGCCTGAAATTTCTCATAAAGAACTTTGAATAGCCTCTGCAATACATTGATTTATCGATGTATTTTTCTTTTTCCTGTGAGCAAAAACTGTGCTAAGTGCTTGTTGTGATTGAAAAAATTGCAACTTTCAGCTTGACCAGTTGATTTCCTTACCGTAGAGTGGGGAAAAGTAGGATTTTGTGCAAAAAAGTGGGGAAAGAATCTTGTTCCAGGGCAGCAGCGCACTCACACTCGATGCAAAGGGGAGGATATCCATTCCGACCCGGCATCGTGACGCGCTGCTTTCCCAGGTCGAAGGCCGTCTTACCCTCACCCGTCATCCCGATGGCTGCCTGCTCGTCTATCCACGATCGGTATGGGAAAAGAAGCGCGAACAGATCGCCAACTTTCCCATGTCTGCGCGGCCCTTGCAGCGCCTGTTGCTCGGCAACGCGCAGGACGTCGACATGGATGGCTCGGGTCGGATCCTGGTGGCGCCGGAGCTGCGCAACGCCGCCGCCCTGACTCGCGAGGTCATGCTGTTGGGGATGGGAAGCCATTTCGAACTGTGGGACGCCGCCGAATGGGCGCGACGTGAAGCCGAAGACCTTGCCAAGGGCATGCCCGAGGTTCTTGAAGAATTTTCGTTCTGAATTCGTTTATGGCGTTCGTGCATCGGTCCGTGCTGCTTGAGCCTGCGGTCAACGCTCTCGTTGATCCGGATTTCAATGCAAAAGGGCGCCGGCGCGAACAGCAAGGGCAGGGAGAGCGGGTCGGCGGCGTGTTCGTGGACGGCACTTTCGGGCGCGGCGGCCACAGCCGGCTGCTGCTGACGCGGCTGGCGGATGATGCTCGGTTGGTGGTGTTTGACAAGGATCCGCAGGCCATCGAGGCTGCACGCGAACTCGAAGGCCAGGATCGCAGGGTCACGGCGGTGCACAGTGGCTTTGCCGATATGGCGCGGCGGCTGGCTGAGTTGGGCATCGACTCCGTGAATGGGGTACTGCTGGATCTGGGTGTGTCATCCCCTCAGATCGATGATGCGTCCAGAGGTTTTTCCTTCATGCGTGAAGGGCCGCTGGACATGCGGATGGATACGGACAGCGGGGTAACCGCTGAACAATGGCTGGCGCAAGCCAGTGTCGAAGAAATGAGGGAGGTCATCGCACATTATGGCGAAGAACGGTTTGCTTTCCAGATTGCAAAGGCGATTGCTGGTCGCCGCGAATCCAGGCCGCTGCGCACAACGCTCGACCTCGCCGAGCTCGTCGCCGGCGCCGTCCGCACGCGCGAAAAGGGCCAACACCCGGCCACACGGACATTTCAGGCTATACGGATTTACCTCAATAAGGAACTCGAGGAGCTCGCGGGCGCCCTCAAGACAATTCTGAAAATACTTGCGCCGGGAGGGCGAGTGGCGGTGATCAGCTTTCATTCACTGGAAGACCGCTTGGTCAAGCAAAGCATTGCGGCGGCAGCCAGGCCGGCCGCGGCTCAGGCGCGCCTGCCCATACCCGAGAAAGACATGCCCCAACCCATTCTGATCTCGTTGGGGCGCATCTTGCCTGACGCCGCCGAGTCTGCGGACAATGTGCGGGCGCGTTCGGCGGTGTTGCGCGTCGCCCAGCGTACCGGCGTTCCCTTGCCGGCTGACGGCGGCGCGTCTTTCGTGCCGACCACAGCGCCGGTGCGGCGCAAGCCTCATGCGGGTTCCCGCCAGGGGAGGCGCACCTGATGGGACGGCTCAGCCTGCTCTTCGCTGTCTTGCTCATGTTGTCCGCCTTGTCGCTGGTCACGGCGCGTTTCCAGGCCCGGCAGCTTTTCGTTCAGGCCGAGCGCCTGGACGACAGGGCAAGAAAGCTGGACACCGATTGGCGAAGACTGCAGCTTGAGCGCGCCGAACTGGCGCGCAATGCACGCATCGACGGCGTGGCCCGCGGCGATCTGCACATGATGCCCGCCTCCCCGGATCGCACCATCTACATCCAGGGCGAGCCGCTTGACAGCAGTGCCGCAAGCCAGGCTACGGCGGCTTCGGGCAAGGGAGGGCGGCCATGAAGCGTGTCCCGTTCTATAACAGTCCGGTCCTGAATCACCAGATGCCGCTGTGGCGGTCGCGTCTGGTATTCATTCTATTGATGCTGGGCTTTCTCGCGCTGGTTGCCAAGGCCGTCTACCTGCAGGTCATGTCCAACGAGTTCCTGCAGCAACAGGGAGAAAAACGCTACGAGCGCACACTGGTCCTGCCCGCCACGCGCGGCAAGATTCTGGATCGCAGCGGCACAGTCGTGCTGGCCTCCAGCGTGCCGGTGCGCGCGATCTGGGCCATTCCAGCCGATGCGGCAAAGGCCAGCGATGCGCAACTGGCACAGTTGGGCAGGCTGCTGGAGATGTCGGTGCCCGACATCAAGAACCGCATTTCCGACCTGGACAAGAGCTTCGTATATATCAAGCGCCAGGTCGGCATGGATATCGCAGGCAAGGTGCTGGATCTGAAACTGCCTGGCTTCCACGAGCAGAAGGAAATGCGCCGCTTTTACCCGGAAGGTGATGTCACGTCACATCTCATCGGCTTCACGAATATCGAGGACAAGGGGATTGCGGGCGTCGAGCTGGCATTCAACGACGCGCTGTCGGGTACGCCCGGTTCGCGTCACGTGATAAAGGATAGGCTGGGCCGCATCGTGGAGGACATCCAGGCCGTCATTCCGCCCGTGGATGGCAAGGATCTGAAGCTGTCCATCGATGTCGGCATTCAGTTTGATGTCTACACGGCGCTCAAGAAGGCCCTGGACGAGCACGATGCCAAGGCAGGCGCCGGCATTGTGCTGGATGCGAAAACCGGCGAGGTGCTGGCGCTGGTGAACCTGCCATCCTTCGATCCGAACGACCGTTCGCAATTGCAGGGGCCTGCCTTGCGCAATAGGGCCCTGACGGATACCTTCGAGCCCGGCTCCATCATGAAGCCGTTCACAGCAGGCCTGGCCCTGGATATTCATCGTATTACCCCCACGACGCTGTTCGATACCGGCAATGGCGCGTATCGCTACCAGGGGGCAACGATTCACGACGTCAGCAGCAATGGCGTACTGAACGTAGCCGGCATATTGCGCCGTTCCAGCAATATCGGCATGACCATGATTTCCGAGCGGCTCACCAACAAGGAAATGTGGACCAAGTTCACGCAATTGGGCTTTGGCCGCGCGCCTCACACCAATTTCCCCGGCGTGGCGTCGGGCAGGTTGCGCCCCTGGGATCGCTGGCGCCCCATCGAGCGGGCGACCATGGCCTACGGCTATGGACTGTCAGTGTCACTGATGCAGATCGCGCATGCTTATACGGCGTTTGCGCGTAATGGAGATATGGTTTCCCTGTCCCTGCTCAAGCGCGAAGGCAAGCCCACCAGCGTGCAGGTCTACAGCCCCAAGGTGGCGGGGCAGATCAGGGCGATGCTGGAAGCGGCGGTCGGCCCAGAAGGCAATCGGCGCGCCGAGGTGCAGGGTTATCGCGTGGCGGGCAAGAGCGGCACCGCGCGCAAGATAGTGGACGGCAAGTACAGCCGCGAGCTGTATCGCGGCTCCTTCGTGGGCTTTGCTCCGGTATCCAACCCGCGCATCGTCGTGGCTGTCACGATTGATGAGCCACACACCAACGGATACTACGGCGGCCGGGTGGCTGCGCCGGTGTTCGCGGACGTGGTAGCCAGCGCACTGCGACGGCTCGGGGTGCAGCCTGATGCGCCCGTCGATTCCATGGTGGCGATTGCGTCCGCCGGGGAGGGCGGCGAATGAATGCGCACGACATCCTGGCCTGGCTTCGGGGACACGCGGGTGACAAGGCGCATCTGTGCCTGGATACACGCCAGCTTCAAGCTGGCGATGTGTTTTTTGCCTGCCCCGGACTCACTGCCGATGGCCGTGCATACATTGCCGGGGCGGTTGCGAAGGGCGCGGCTGCCATCATCGCCCATGACGATGGCAACGAGGCTGCCATTGCGCAGGCGCAGCGCGATGCGGGCACGCTCCCTTTTCTCGCCGTGCGCGGCCTGGTAACCGAGCTGGGCGGCATTGCACATGCATGGTACGGAGCGCCTTCGGACGCCTTGCGGGTGGTCGCGGTCACGGGGACCAACGGCAAGACCAGCTGCGTGCAGTGGCTGGCCGCGGCGCTGAATGGCGAAGGCATTCCATGCGGTACCATCGGCACATTGGGTGTGCGCGGTCCCGACGGCCTGAACATGGGTGGGCAGTTGACCACGCCCGATGTGTTGACGATGCACCGCAGTCTGGCCGCACTGCGCGACGCCGGTTCCCAGATGGTGGCGCTGGAGGCGTCCTCCATAGGCATAGAGCAAGGACGCCTGAGTCACGTACATATCGACACCGCCGCATTCACCAATCTCACCCGAGACCATCTGGATTATCACCAGACCGAGGAAAACTACCGGCAGGCGAAATTTGCGCTTTTCGGATGGCCTGGGCTGCGCCGTGCTGTCATTAATGCCGACGACGAAACCGGCGCGCAGTGGCTGGCGCGCCTGTTGTCGGTAGAGGTCACGGCGTACTCGACGAACGCAATTGACGAGGCCTCGCCGCAGGCTGTGACGGCGCATGACATTCATGGCGCTCCGGACGGACTGGTCTTTACGTTGCGCATGGCGTCGGGTTCCGCCCAGGTGTTCACGCATCTGGTCGGCGAGCACAATATTTCAAACCTGCTGCTGGTGGCCGGCGTATTGCAGGATCTCGGCTGGAGCGTATCGCGTATTGCTCGAGCCCTGGCCAGCCTTCATCCTGTTGCCGGACGCCTGCAGCTCGTGCCCAACCCGCGGCCGGGCGTCATGGTTGTGGTCGATTATGCCCATACACCGGATGCGCTGGCACGGGCCCTGGTGGCGCTGAGGCCCTTGGCCAAGGCGCGTGGCGGCAGGCTCGTATGCGTGTTCGGATGCGGGGGCAATCGCGACCGCGGCAAGCGGCCCATGATGGGAAGTGTCGCCTCCGCGCAAGCCGACAAGGTCATTCTGACCAACGACAATCCGCGCGACGAGACGCCGCGCGCCATTATCGGAGAAATTGCCGCCGGCATGTCCGGGCAGCCGCGCATCGAGCCCGATCGGGCGCTGGCCATATTGGCTGCGATCTGGGAGGCGGATGCTGCGGACGTGGTATTGCTTGCCGGCAAGGGGCATGAAGCGTATCAGGAGCTGGCCGGCGTTCGGCAACCCTTCGATGACCGGGAGTGGGCGCGGCTTGCCTTGACATGGCACGAAGGCCTGTCTATCTCGACGGACACTCGCAGCATTCAGGCTGGCGAACTGTTCGTGGCAATCCGGGGCGACCGCTACGATGGACATGCCTACCTGGATGCGGCTGCGCGCGCGGGTGCCGCGGCGGCCATTGTCGATCGCGCGGATCCCGATCTGGATTTGCCTCAGATTGCGCTTGGCGATACCCGCCAGGCGCTGATTCGCATGGCCACGGCCTGGCGCCGCCTTTTCGGGCTTCCCGTGATTGCCGTAACCGGCAGCAACGGAAAGACAACCACCAAGGAAATGATTGCGGCCATTCTGGCAGTGGCCTTTGGTGAGGCCGGAAGCCTTGCGACCCTGGGCAATCTGAACAACGATATCGGCGTCCCCTTGTCGGTGCTGCGGCTGCGCAATGAGCACCGGGCGGCCGTGCTTGAACTGGGCATGAATCATCCAGGCGAGATCGCCGTGCTGACCACTATTGCGCAACCTACGGTTGCGCTCGTCAACAATGCCCAGCGCGAGCACCAGGAGTTCATGGTATCAGTGGAGGCCGTGGCAAAGGAGAACGGCAGTGTGCTGGCCGGCCTGCCCGACGACGGAACGGCTGTCTTCCCCGCCGCGGATGCCTATGCTTCGCTTTGGCGGGAAATGTCCAAAGGGCGGCGCGTACTCGGTTTCGGCATGGGCGCCGAGTGCGATGTTCATGCCGATCGCATTCATGCCGAGAAGGCAGGCACGCGCTTCGACCTGCGAACGCCAGAAGGCGGCGCAGCCGTGGTGCTGCGCGCGCCGGGCTTGCATAATCTGCACAACGCGCTGGCGGCCGCGGCGAGCGCCATGGCAGCGGGCGTGGGCCTGGATTCCATCGCGCGTGGCCTACAGGCATTCAATCCAGTGAAAGGCCGGATGCAGCCTCGAGAGACACTGAGCGGCTTCCAACTTATCGACGACACATACAACGCCAATCCCGACTCGGTGCGAGCCGCCGTTGATGTTCTGGCGGAGCTGGCGGGCTGCAAGGTGCTGGTATTGGGCGATATGGCCGAGGTTGGTGAAAACGGACCGGCCATGCATGCGGAAGTCGGACGCTATGCCCGCGATCGCGGCATCGACACGCTGTTCACACTTGGCGTCGCGAGCCAGGATGCCGCCACCGCGTTTGGCGAGGGCGCGCGCTCGTTCGGCACGGTGGAAGATCTCGCTCTGGCATTGGCGCAGTGCCTGCCGGCGCATGTGTTAGTCAAAGGATCTCGCAGCATGCGCATGGAACGCGTTATCGAAGAACTCGAAAAACAACACCGCATCGCGGAAGGAGCTGGGCATGCTTCTTGAACTGGCGCGCTGGCTTTCTGACGCACATATTCGCGCTTTCGGCGTGTTCGAATATATTACTTTCCGCGCCGTGCTGGCCTGCGGCACGGCCCTGTTCATTGGGTTGCTGGCCGGACCATGGGTGATCAGGAGACTGACTGCCCTCAAGATCGGCCAGGCTGTGCGCGCCTACGGCCCGGAGTCGCACCTGCAGAAAAACGGCACGCCCACCATGGGCGGGGCGCTCATCCTCATTGCGATTGGCGTCAGCACGCTGATGTGGGCCGACTGGACCAATCGCTTCGTTTGGGTGGTGCTGCTGGTGACATTCGGTTTTGGCCTGATCGGTTGGCTGGATGACTACAAGAAGGTTGTCAACCACGATCCCGAAGGCATGTCCTCGCGGCGAAAGTTTTTCTGGCAGGCGCTGATCGGCCTGGTTGCGGCACTGTACTTGACGTTTGCCGTGTCCGCGCCGGCAAACCAGGACCTCTGGCCCTTGTTCCGCGGATGGGTACTCAGCGGCTTCACCATGCCGCTTCCCACGCGCGCGGATCTTATCGTTCCCTTCTTCAAGAGCGTCAGCTATCCCCTGGGCGTCTTTGGCTTTGTTGCGCTCACATGGCTGGTAATCGTTGGTTCCAGCAATGCGGTCAATCTCACCGATGGCCTGGACGGCCTAGCCATCATGCCGACGGTCATGGTGGGCAGCGCCCTGGGCATCTTTGCCTATGTTGTTGGCCGCGTCGATTATTCCAAGTATCTGCTGTTTCCCTATATTCCGGGGGCCTCGGAGCTGATGGTGTTGTGCGCAGCCATTGCGGGCGCGGGCCTGGCCTTTCTCTGGTTCAACGCCTATCCCGCCCAGGTTTTCATGGGCGATGTCGGGGCGCTAGCGCTGGGAGGCGCTTTGGGCACGATCGCGGTCATTGTCCGGCAGGAAATCGTGTTGTTCATCATGGGCGGCGTGTTTGTGGTTGAGACCTTGTCCGTCATGGTGCAGGTGACCTGGTTCAAGTACACCAAGCGGCGATATGGAGAAGGGCGCCGGATATTCCGCATGGCGCCTCTGCATCATCATTTCGAAGTCACGGGCTGGAAGGAAACCCAGGTCGTGGTGCGGTTCTGGATCATCAGCATGATGCTGGTGCTTATTGGTTTGGCAAGTCTGAAATTGCGATGAATAGCCTGTCCTTTCCTTCTGTGCGTGCGGACGGCCTGACCCTGATAATGGGCCTGGGTGAAACGGGTGCGGCGGCCGCGCGCTGGTGCATCCGGCATGGGGCGCGGGTGCGCGTGCTGGACACGCGCACGCAGCCGGGTGGACTGGACGCTTTGAGGTCGGAGCTGGATGGCGCCCAGGTGGAGTTTTGTCTTGGACCGCAAGCTTTTGACGAAGCCGCCCTGCGGGACGTGCACACCATTGTGCTCAGCCCGGGGCTATCTCCTTCGGAGGCGCCGCAGCATGCCTTGCTGCAGCAGGCGGCCCGGCAAGGCATCGACATTATCGGTGAGATCGAACTGTTTGCGCGCGCATTGGCGGACATGGCCACGCAAGGATATGCGCCCCGCGTACTTGCCATTACCGGAACCAACGGCAAGACCACGGTTACAGCGATGACGCGGCGCCTGGTGCAGGCTTGCGGCCTGGGGGCCAGGGCGGCCGGCAATATCGGTCCGGCTGCACTGGCCGCGCTTGCAGAAGCCCTGGATACCGGCAGGCTGCCCGATGTCTGGGTGCTCGAACTCTCCAGCTTTCAGCTCGAAACCACGCGTAGCCTCAAGGCGGTTGCGGCGGCGGTGCTTAATGTCACGCAGGACCATCTGGACTGGCACGGCGGCATGCAAGCATACGCGGCCGCCAAGGCTCGCCTGATCGGCATGGCTGAAACCGCCGTGGTGAACCGCGACGATGCGCTGGTGGCCGCCATGGTTGACGACCTGCGCTCGATGTCGGTGCGCAGCTTTGGCGCGGGCATTCCCGAGGCCGAAGGCGACCTGGGCCTGGAAAGCAGCCATGATGTCGTGTGGCTGGTGGCCAGCGAGCCGCAGGATTTTGCCTTGCCTGCGACTGGCTCCTCGCGCCGCAAGAAAGGTCAGGCCGCGCCGCGGCGCGCAGATGGAAGAACGCTGCGCCTCATGCCGGCGGATGCGTTGCGCCTGCATGGCCGCCACAATGCCCTGAATGCCTTGGCGGCGCTGGCGCTGGGACGCGCGCTGAATCTGGGTTGGGGTGAAATGCTGCGCGCCGTGCGCGACTACGAGGGCGAGCCGCACCGCATGGCTTTTGTGCGGCAAGTGGCCGGCGTCGACTACGTCAATGACAGCAAGGGCACGAATGTTGGCGCAACCGTTGCCGCGCTTGATGGCCTCGATGTGCCGGCGGTGCTGATCGCAGGTGGCCTGGGCAAGGGCCAGGACTTTTCGCCGCTGATCAGGCCGCTGCAGGCGCACGGGCGCGCGGCGGTTCTTATCGGCCGGGATGCGGGCATCCTGGCCGAGGTGCTGGCTGACGCGGGCGTGCCCATCGAACGGGCGGAGTCGCTTCGCGAGGCTGTTGAGCGCGCGAGCGCGCTGGCTCGCGAGGGCGACATGGTACTGCTTTCCCCAGCATGCGCCAGCATGGATATGTTCCGGAATTATGGGCACAGGGGGCAGTGCTTTGTCGAGGAAGTCCAGGAGCTGGCCTTGAGCCGAGGAGAGGTCGCATGAGCCTGTTTGCAGATCTGACATCGGGCGTCAATGCCGTGCGGCCGGGCCGCACCACCATGCCGAACTTCGACATTCCTTTACTGATCGTGGCCAGCACGCTGGTGCTGTTCGGCCTGCTGATGGTGTATTCGGCATCCATTGCTCTCGCCGATGGCCCGCGCTATGAGGCCTATGGCCGCTACTACTTCGTTGTCCGGCACGCCATCTTCATTTTCATTGGCCTGGTCGGGGCGTTGTTCACGGTCAGCCTGCCCATGAAAATGTGGCAGAAATTCTCGGTGTCGCTGTTTCTCCTCGGTCTGCTGCTGCTGCTCGTGGTGCTGATTCCGGGCGTAGGTCACGAGGTGAACGGCGCGCGCCGCTGGCTGGCGCTGGGCCCGGTGTCCTTTCAGCCTTCGGAACTCATGAAGGTCGCAGTCCTGCTGTATGCCGCGGACTACACGGTGCGCAAGCAGCAGCATATGCAGGATTTCATGCGAGGCTTTCTGCCCATGGCCTGCGCGCTGGCCGTGCTGGGCGTGCTACTGCTGATGGAACCCGATCTCGGGGCCTTCATGGTGGTGGTGGGCATCGCGGTCGGCATTCTTTTCATGGGCGGTATCAACGGCAAACTGTTTTCGACGCTGCTTAGCATCATGGTGACCAGCTTCCTTCTGCTGATCTGGCTCTCACCCTGGCGGCGCGAACGCCTGTTCGTCTACCTCGATCCCTGGAACCCGGAAAATGCCTATGGCAGCGCCTATCAGCTGTCGCACTCGCTGATCGCGCTGGGGCGCGGCGAGTGGTTTGGCGTCGGGCTCGGCTCCAGCGTCGAGAAGCTGCATTATCTTCCCGAGGCGCATACCGATTTCATCGTCGCGGTCATTGGCGAGGAGTTGGGTTTTGTGGGCCTGGCCTTTCTGCTGGCGCTGTTCGTGTTTCTTGTCTACAGGGGCTTTGAAATCGGCCGCCAGTCCATTGCCATGGAGCGCATATTCAGCGGCTTGGTCGCGCAGGGCGTGTCGCTGTGGTTCGGATTGCAGTGTTTCATCAATGTGGGTGTGTGCCTTGGTCTTCTGCCCACCAAGGGCCTGACGCTTCCCATGGTCAGCTATGGCGGCTCGGGCATTGTGATGAATCTGGTCGGGTTGGCGCTGATGATCCGTGTCGACTACGAGAACCGCAACATGATGCGAGGAAAACGTACATGAACGCGCATACCTTGCTGATCATGGCGGGCGGTACGGGCGGGCACATCATGCCTGGCCTGGCCGTTGCCCACGAGATGCGCGCGCGCGGCTGGAAGGTGTTCTGGCTGGGCCATCCTGATCGCATGGAAGGGCGTCTGGTCCCTGCCCAGGGCTATGAGCTGGTGCCGCTGCGTTTCTCGGGACTGCGCGGCAAGGGCATGATGGCGCTGCTGAAACTACCCTTTACCTTGTTCGGGGCGTGCATGCAGGCCCGCAGCGCGCTGCGGCGCATCCGTCCGGACGTTGTGCTCGGCATGGGCGGCTATGTGGCATTTCCTGGCGGTTTGATGGCCAGATTTGGGCGCTTGCCCTTGGTCGTGCATGAGCAGAACGCCGTTGCCGGCACTGCCAACCGCTGGCTTGCGCGCATGGCCACCAAGGTACTTACCGGTTTTCCGGGCGCACTGCCCGGCGCGGTTGTTACGGGCAATCCCGTACGGCGCGAGTTCACGCGGGCTGCCACGGCAGCGGAACGCTATGCGGCGCGCCAGGGGCCGCTGCGATTGTTGGTGGTGGGCGGAAGCCAGGGAGCGGCGGCGCTAAATGCCGTGATGCCGCGGGCGCTGGCCTTGCTGCCGGCGGACAGGCGGCTGCAGGTCGTTCATCAGGCCGGCGAGCGACATCTTGGCAGCTTGCGTGCCGCCTACGAACAGGCGGGGGTTCATGCCGATTGCCAAGCCTTCATCCAGGACATGGCGCAAGCCATGGCTGATGCCGACATCGTCGTGTGCCGCGCCGGCGCCATGACGGTCGCGGAGGTGGCGGCGGTGGGTGTGGCGGCCCTCTTTGTGCCGCTGCCCAACGCGATTGACGATCATCAGACGGCCAACGCCCGGTATTTGAGCGACTGCCGGGGCGCCTATATGCGCGCCCAGGGCGAGCTGAGCGTCGAATGGCTGGCCGAATGGCTGGATAGCCTGCAGCGCCCGCAGCTGGCCGAGATGGCGGCGCACGCGCACGAACACGCCAGCCTGCAGGCCTGCGAGCATATCGCGGATGCCTGCGCGCAGTTGGCTGGGAGCAAGCCATGAAGCATCGAATACAGAGCATTCATTTTGTTGGCATAGGCGGCTCGGGTATGAGCGGCATTGCCGAAGTCCTGCTTAACCTGGGCTATTCCATCAGCGGCTCGGATATCCAGGACACTGCGGTAACGCGCCGCCTGGCGGACTTGGGCGCCCGCATCACGATAGGTCACGACGCGGCGAATGTCAGCGGTGTTGGCGCCATCGTGACCTCCACCGCCGTGTCCGGCGACAATCCCGAAGTGCTGGCCGCGCGGGCCGCTCGCATACCTGTGGTGCCCCGCGCGCTGATGCTGGCCGAATTGATGCGTCTGAAGCGCGGCATTGCGGTTGCCGGCACGCATGGCAAGACCACGACGACGAGCCTGGTGGCCAGTGTGCTGGCGGCTGGCGACCTGGATCCCACGTTCGTCATTGGGGGCAGGCTCAACTCCGCCGGGGCGAACGCGCGGCTTGGGCAGGGTGAATACATTGTGGTCGAGGCCGACGAGTCGGACGCGTCCTTCCTGAACCTGCTTCCGGTCATGGCCATCATTACCAACATCGACGTGGATCACATGGATACCTATGGCCATGACGTCGCCAGGCTCAAGAGCGCGTTCATCGAGTTCACGCAGCGATTGCCGTTCTATGGCTCCGCCGTTCTGTGCGCGGACGACGCCAATGTGCGCGAGATCATACCTTTCGTATCCCGTCCGGTGACCACGTATGGCATAGAGAACGAGGCTCAGGTGCGTGCCGTGAATGTGCGTCCCCAAGGCACGGTCATGCACTTTGATGTGGAGCGTCAGGGCGCCACCGGGCCTTTGCCCGTGATGTCCGTCCTGCTCAATCTCCCAGGCCGGCACAACGTGCTCAACGCGCTTGCCGCCATTGCTGTGGCAACCGAATTGGGCGTTCCCGACGCGGCCATCACCGATGCGCTGGCATCCTTCAATGGTGTCGGCCGGCGCTTTACGCAAGTGGGCGATTTTGCGGTGTCCGATGCGCGTGGCAGCGGACGTTTCACCGTCATCGACGACTACGGCCATCACCCCGTGGAGATGGCAGCCACACTGAAGGCGGCGCGCGGCGCCTGGCCGAACCGTCGCATTGTGCTCGCCTTCCAGCCGCACCGCTACACCAGGACACGTGAT
The DNA here is from genome assembly GCF_004153445.1 of Allopusillimonas soli. Taxonomy (GTDB): domain Bacteria; phylum Pseudomonadota; class Gammaproteobacteria; order Burkholderiales; family Burkholderiaceae_B; genus Allopusillimonas; species Allopusillimonas soli. The sequence continues at coordinate 97,156 of NZ_SDQC01000007.1, read as the reverse complement.
TGCTTCGAGGATTTTGTGCAGGTGCTGGGCCAGGCGGATGCCGTGCTGTTAACCGAAGTCTATGCGGCGGGCGAGGCGCCGCTGGTGGCTGCCGACGGCCGTGCGTTGATGCGGGCGCTGAGGGTGGCCGGCAAGGTGGAGCCCGTCTTTGTCGAGGATGTTGCGCAATTGCCGCGTGCCATTCGCGACTTTGCGTCAGAGGGCGATGTGGTGATCGTGATGGGTGCCGGCTCGATCAGCCGCGTTCCGGGGCAATTAGGAGAAGCATTATGAGTGGCGAATTTGGCCGTGTGGGCGTGCTGTATGGCGGTTCCTCCGCCGAACGCAAAGTCTCCCTGATGTCCGGCCACGGCGTGCACGAGGCGCTGCGCAGCAAAGGCGTTGATGCGCAGTTGTTCGACACCGGCGTCTACACCTTGGTTGACTTGATCAACTCGGGCTTCCAGCGCGTGTTCATTGCCCTGCATGGCCGTCATGGCGAGGACGGCACGCTGCAAGGCGCGCTGGAGCTGTTGAAGATTCCCTACACCGGCAGCGGGCCGCTGGCCTCGTCCCTGGCCATGAACAAGGTTATGACCAAGAAGATCTGGCTTCAGGCGCAGTTGCCGACGCCGGGCTATGTGGTACTGAACAGCGAAGCCGACCTCGACGTCGCGGTGCAGACGCTGGGATTGCCCATGATCGTCAAGCCGCCGCACGAAGGATCCACGCTGGGTGTAACCAAGGTGGCCACGCCGGAGGCGCTGCGGGAGGCTTACCAGCTTGCCAGCCGCTATGACAGCGATGTGCTGGCCGAGCGATTCGTGCGGGGCCGCGAGCTGACAGTTGCCATCCTCGGCAAAGGAAGGCAGGCGCGCGCCCTGCCCATCATCGAGATCATCGCGCCCGAAGGCAACTACGACTACGAACACAAATACGTTTCGAATGACACGCAGTATGTGTGTCCGGCTGCATTGCCCGAGGAACTCGCGACGCGCATCATGCGTACCGCGGAACAGGCTTATGCGGCCGTGGGCTGCGAGGGCTGGGGGCGGGTCGATTTCATGCTGGATGACGCGGGCGAGCCTTGGCTGCTGGAGGTCAATACTTCGCCCGGCATGACCAGCCATTCGCTGGTGCCCATGGGCGCCAAGGCGGTCGGCATGAGCTACGCCGATCTGTGTATGGAAATTCTGTCGACGGCGGGGCTGAAGGTGCAGCCGCCGCCCGCTGAATAGGAGGCCATGGTGTTTTCGGACGCGCGCCTGACCAACTTCATCGCGAACACGCTGGCATTGCTGGCGGTGTTTGCGTTGCTGGCCGGTCTGGTTGCATGGGTGGCGCAACGTCCGTACTTCGCCATCAAGGCGCTGGAAATCGAGCCTGCCAAGGCGGATCAGTTCAGCTATGTGTCGCCCGCCACCGTGCAGGCCACGATTGCGGGCAGGATACACGGCAACTTCTTTTCCATCAGCCTGGATGACACGCGCCGCGTCATCGAGAGCGTGCCCTGGGTTCGGCACGCAAGCGTGCGGCGCGTCTGGCCCAATACGCTGGCGGTGACGATAGAAGAGCAGCAGCCGCTTGCGCTATGGAACGAGAATCAGATGATCAATACATGGGGTGAAGCCTTCACCGCCAATCAGGGCGAACTGCCGGACAACGTGGCCATGCCGCAGTTGAATGGCCCCGACAACTCGGAGCGCCTGGTCGTCCAACGCTATGCGGAGATCGCGCGCTGGTTTGCGCCGCTGAACCTGCATGTGCGCGAAGTGACGCTCAGCCCGCGATATGCGTGGGAGGTACAGCTGTCCGACGGCATGCGCCTGAGCCTGGGCCGGGATCCGGCGGCAGATGCGGTAGATCCGCATGGCCGATCGGGTGCATTACCGTTCGCCGCGCGCATAGAACGCTTCGTGCAAGTCTGGCCCAAGCTGTCCGAGCGCCTGCGCGGGCGCAAGATACGCACGGCCGATTTACGTTATCCCAACGGCTTCGCCATTACGTTGGCCTCTGTTTCTGAAAAATCCTCTGCGAAATAAAGACTATGACCCGTGACATCAAGGACCTGATCGTTGCTCTCGATATCGGCACCAGTAAAGTGGTGGCCGTGGTGGGTGAGATCCTGCCGGAGGGGCGCTTCGAAGTGCTGGGACTGGGCCAGCATGAATCCCAGGGCATGCGCAAGGGCGTGGTCGTGAACATCGAGTCCACGGTCAACTCCATACAGCGCGCGCTGGAAGAAGCTGAACTCATGGCGGACTGCAAAATCCGGGAGGTCTATACCGGCATCGCGGGCAGCCATATCACCAGTTTCAATTCCAGCGGGATGGTGGCTGTCAAGGACAAGGAGGTCACCGCCACCGATGTGGCGCGCGTCATCGAAACGGCCAAGGCGGTGAACATTCCAACGGATCAGCAGGTTCTTCACGTACTGACCCAGGAGTTCATCGTGGACTCGCAGGAGGACATCCGCGAGCCCATCGGCATGAGCGGCCTCAGGCTGGAAGTGCGGGTGCATATCGTCACGGGTGCGGTTAGCGCGGCCCAGAATATCGTCAAATGCGTGCGCCGCTGCGGACTGGAGGTGCAGGATCTGATTCTCCAGCCCCTGGCGTCCAGCCTGGCATGCCTGACTTCCGACGAAAAGGAGCTTGGCGTCGTACTGGTGGACATTGGCGGCGGCACAACCGACATCGCGATCTTCACGGGCGGGGCCATCCGGCACACGGCCGTCGTGCCCATCGCGGGCGACCAGATTACCAGCGATATCGCCGCCATGCTGCGCACGCCGACGCCGGACGCCGAGGAAATCAAGCTGCGGTTCGGCATCGCCAAGCAGGTGCTGGCGAATGCCGACGAACACATCGAGGTGCCGGGATTGGGCGACAGACCCAATCGCCAGGTCAAGCGGCAGGCGCTGGGCGCGGTGATCGAACCGCGTGTCGAAGAACTGTTTACGTTTGTGCAGCAGATTGTGCGCGAGTCGGGCTACGAGGACCTTCTTGCGTCAGGCGTCGTCCTGACCGGCGGCACGGCGCTCATGCCAGGCATTGTCGAGCTGGCCGAAGACGTGTTCCTGAAGCCTGTGCGCGTGGCGGTGCCGGCCTACGAGGGCAGCCTGGCCGATGTCATGCACAATCCGCGTTTTTCCACCGTGATGGGCCTGCTTGCCGAGGCTCGTCTGCAACGCGCGCGGGGGCGCAAAGTTGCCCAGCAGAAGGGCAGCTTCAAGACCCTGCTTGCGCGCATGAAGGAGTGGTTCATGAATTAGGGTGCGAGCCCTGATGGGGCAGGCGCATACAAGCCTGTCTCCGGAGGTGTCTCAAATCAGCTGCGAGCCGCGGCAGGCTGCAAGGGCTGGCAATTCTTTTGAGGCCGTTCCGAACAATAAGCAGTACTGGGGAAATAAGTTTTTTTGTTTATCGTTTTCTGGATATGTGAGGGAGTCAATCATGATGAACTTTGAAATGCTCGATACGAGTTCCAACGGCACCGTGATCAAGGTCGTGGGCGTTGGCGGCGCCGGCGGCAATGCCGTGGCACATATGATCCGTTCCGGTGTGAACGGTGTGGACTTTATCTGCGCAAATACCGACGCCCAGGCGCTGGCGACTACAGAAGCGCCGGTTCAGATCCGTCTTGGTCGCACCGGCCTGGGCGCCGGCGCCCGTCCGGAGCAGGGCCGCGCCGCCGCGGAAACCGCGCGCGAGGAAATTCGCTCGGCACTCACCGGCGCCAACATGGTGTTCATTACAGCTGGCATGGGCGGAGGTACCGGCACTGGCGCTGGTCCTGTGGTAGCCGAAGTGGCCAAGGAGCTTGGCATACTGACTGTTGGCGTCGTCACCAAGCCTTTCGGCTTCGAAGGCAACAAGCGCATGAAAATGGCCGAGGACGGGATTACCGAGCTTTCCAAGCATGTGCATTCCCTGATCGTCGTGCTGAACGAGAACCTGTACGATCTGATGGACGATGACGCCACGCAGGAAGACTGCTTCAAGTCGGCCGACGACGTGCTGCACAATGCATGCGCCGGCATTGCCGAGATCATCAATGTCGAAGGTAATGTCAACGTCGACTTCGAGGACGTCAAGACCATCATGGGCGAGCAGGGCCAGGCCATGATGGGTACGTCCATTGCGGCTGGTGCCGATCGTGCCCGTGTCGCAGCCGAGCGTGCGATTGCCTGCCCGTTGCTCGAAGGGGTGGATCTGCACGGTGCGCGCGGCATGCTGGTGAACATTACGGCCAGCCGCACCTTGAAAATGCGCGAAACGCGCGAAATCATGGACACCATCCGCAGCTATGCCGCGGAGGACGCCACCATTGTTTTCGGCACGGCCTACGACGAGAACATGGGTGAAAACCTGCGTGTCACGGTCGTGGCAACCGGCCTGGGCAGCCCCGCGGCACAGCGTCCGCAACTGGTGTCCAGCCAGGAGCACGTCCGTACAGGCACGGATGATCTCCATGCCCACGGCCACTACGACTTCGGCAATTCGGACGTTCCCGCCGTTATTCGCAATCCGCGCGGCCAGGCTTCGGCCCAGGTGCGCGCCCTTGAAACCGCCGGCATGGACCATTTCGATATTCCGGCGTTCCTGCGCAAGCAGGCTGACTGACAAGGAGCTGAAACAACAGGCTGATAGCCAGCACTCTCACAGCCTGCGGTGGTCCGCCGCGGGTTTCCGGCAGGCGCATCCCCTTCTTCCCCGAGGGGGTGCGCCATTGTGCGCACCTGCCATGTGCATAGGTAAACGCAATGGCCGTGGGGCTGAAGCCGGCTGAAACACTTGCATTGCGTACGATACACATAAATTTAATGGTAAACCCTTGTCTCAGTTACAATGAGGCTTCTTTGAGCGTCAGAAAAATGCCGGGCTTTCCCGCCTGAAATCACAATCTATGCTACGTCAACGCACCATACAGCGGCCCATCAGCACCAAAGGGGTCGGCCTGCATTCCGGCCGGCGGGTCGAGCTTACCCTGCGCCCGGCGGCGCCCAACACCGGTATCGTTTTCCATCGGATAGACCTGCCCGAAGTGGTTGACCTGCCCGCGCGAGCCGACGGCGTTGGCAATACCCGCATGGCATCGGTCCTGCAAAAGGGCGATGTTCGCGTTTCCACGGTCGAGCATCTTATGTCCGCACTGGCGGGCCTGGGCATAGACAACCTGCATATCGACCTGACGGCCGAGGAAGTGCCCATTATGGATGGCAGTGCCGGTACGTTTGTCTACCTGCTGCGTTCGGCCGGCCTGGAAGAGCAGGCGGCGGCGAAGAAATTCCTGCGCGTGCTCGAGCCCATCGAGGTCAGCGAAGGCGAGGGCGACGACCTGAAATGGGCGCGCCTTGAGCCCTACGATGGCTTTGCACTGTCGTTCGCCATCGATTTCCATCATCCCGCCATCGACTCCACTGCGAATTTCGCGGAGGTCGATTTCGAGAAAGATTCCTACGTCAAGACCATTGCCCGCGCCCGCACCTTCGGGTTTGTGAACGAGGTCGAAGCCCTGCGCGCTGCCGGGTTGGCCCGCGGCGGCAGCCTGGACAATGCCATCGTGATGGACGAATATCGCGTCCTGAACTCCGATGGCCTGCGTTACGACGACGAGTTCGTCAAGCACAAGATACTCGACGCCATCGGCGATCTGTATCTCATCGGCAAGCCCCTGGTCGCGCGCTATGTGGCCTGCAAGTCGGGGCACGGCCTCAATAACCAATTGGCGCGCGCATTGCTGGCACGCCAGGAAAGCTGGGAAATCATTACCTACGAATCCCCGGCCGCTGCGCCCAAGTCTTTTGCGCAGGAATGGAAGCTGGCCTAGGCGGCCGGCTTTTTCCACAGGTTTGATGCACGATGCCCGCTGGACGCGGGCATCGTGCATGAAGGCTGTCAGAGGCGATGATGCTGCAGCAAGGCCTCCACGGCGCTTGCAAGCGGACCGGGCGCCAAGCTGGCCCTGAGATCGTCGAAGGCCTGCAGGGCCGCATTATCCAGCGGCATCACATCGCGCTGTCTGGCATGGGCGGGGTCGCGAAACAGCCCTGCCTGCACCTGGACACGGATGTCCTGCAGCACCCACCCGCGCTGATTCAGATGCTGCACAATGCGCGGCGCGAGCTGGCGCAGCTTGGATGCATAGGCGGCGCTGGGAACCGCAAGGGTCAGTTGCTGTCTGTCCATACGAGCCACCCGGCAAGCGTGGGCCAGCGTCTCGGGTAAAACCGCTGCCATGGCCTCCTGGGCCTGCAGCATGTTGCGGGCTGTCGCCAGTACGGTGGCGCCCTGCCTGTCGCCATCCAGCCAGCTCAGGGCAAGCGCCGCCTTGCCGCTGCGGCGGTCTTCCGCCGGCGTTTGCCTGCCATGGCTGCGCGGATGCTCCGGGCGAGCTCCGTGGGAGCTATCGGCAGAGGCCTTGTGGCGTGTGGCGCGAATCATGTTCGTGGAACGATTTAATGGAATCAGTCAGTGTAAGTATGCAAAAACGCAGTAGCTCAAACAGCCCCTACATCGATTCTACCCGCAAGGGCGCACGAGGCCTGGCTATTGTCGTCCTTGCCATTGCCGCCATGGGCGTGTCGGCCGCCGCGGGCGCATGGGTCCAGTCACGGATGGGGCATCACGAACGGCCGTCGCTCAGCGCCGAACAGGAGCAGGTCATTGCCCGGCAATTGTCGCGCGATTCGGCTTTTGTGCGTGAAAACGTCAACCAATTGGCCGCCCGGGTGGGCGATCTGCGAGCGCAGGTCATTGCCATGGACGGCCTGAGCCGTCGCGTGGCGAAGGCTGCGGGCGTGTCCTATACCGATCCCGAGGTTCAGGCCAGCCTCGACGAGGACAGCGCGCCCGCCATGGACGACATCAGAGGCGGCGCCGCCCGTTGGTCGGCCGAAGGGCTGGGGCGGGAGCTTGACACCCTGGCACGCCAGTTGTCGGACCAGAAAGACTGGCTTGGCATGCTTGATCTCGTGCTCACCAAGCGCGCAGGCGCGGAGACCGGCCTGCCCAATTTCACGCCGGTCGATTATCCTTATATCAGTTCGTCCTTTGGCTGGCGCCGCAATCCAGTCACGGGCAGGCACACCTTGCACGAGGGCCTCGATTTTGCCGCGCCCAAGGGTACGCCCATACACGCGGCATCCGGTGGCGTTGTCACCGAGGCCCGGTACGTGAGCGGCTATGGCAAGCTGGTGGAAATCACCCATGGCAACGGCTTGGTCACGCGCTATGCGCATGCATCTTCCATCAATGTAAAGCTGGGCGACCTGATCGAAAAAGGGCAGATGATTGCCCGTGTGGGCAGTACAGGGCGCTCCACTGGCCCTCATCTGCACTTCGAGGTGCGCATGGCCGGACATCCGCTCGATCCCAAGCTGTTTCTGCCCGCGCCATCGGAGGCACTGGTCGCCCATGCCCCCGGAAAAGAGGGCGGCCAGTCGGCAGCGGCACCCGCAAACGCTTCGGATGGCAAGGAATCCGTTCACCTGCTTGCCAAGGCCTCGGAGCCTGAAATCAACACTCGTCCGCGCCTGCGTTAAACTGTAGCGTTTTCCTGCGGAATCTTTCCGCCAACCCTCAAAGACAGGATTGCGGGTTTGCGCCGCCATGGGGCGTATCCCCTCGACGATACAAGAATGGTTTCTTTGCTGAAAAAGATCATAGGCAGTCGCAACGACCGCATACTCAAGCAGTATCGCCGGCTGGTATCGCGCATCAATGCGCTTGAGCCTTCCATGGAGGCGCTCTCCGACGAAGAGCTGGCAGCCAAGACGCCCGCCTTCCGCCAGCGGCTGGCCGAAGGGGCTTCGCTCGACGACCTGCTGCCGGAGGCTTTTGCCGTGGTGCGCGAAGGCAGCAAGCGCGTATTCGGCATGCGGCACTTCGACGTGCAGATGCTCGGCGCCATCTCTCTGCACAACGGCAAGATTGCCGAGATGCGCACGGGTGAAGGCAAGACGCTGATGGCGACGCTTGCGGTGTACCTGAACGCGCTTGCCGGCAAGGGCGTGCATGTGGTCACGGTCAACGATTACCTGGCCCGTCGCGATGCCGAGTGGATGGGGCGGCTGTACAACTTCCTGGGCCTGTCGGTCGGGGTCGTCGTTCCGCAGCAGGACAACGAGGAAAAGCGCGCCGCCTATGTGGCCGATATCACCTACGGCACCAATAACGAGTACGGCTTCGACTATTTGCGCGACAACATGGAGTACCGCGCCGAGGACAGGCGCCAGCGTCCCTTGTTCTTCGCCATCGTCGACGAGGTGGACTCCATTCTCATCGACGAGGCCCGCACACCGCTCATCATTTCCGGTCAGGCCGAAGACAACACCGAGCTGTATGTACGCATGAATGTCGTGCCGCCCATGCTCGAGCGCATGGAGGCGGAACCCAAACCCCACGAGCCGGAACCCGAAGGCGACTTCTGGGTCGATGAAAAAGCGCAGCAGGTATATCTGTCGGAGGCGGGGCAGGTCAAGGTCGAGGAAATCCTGGCCAAGGTTGGCATCCTGCCCGAAGGTGAATCGCTGTACGACCCGCGCAATATATCGCTGGTACACCATCTCATGGTTGCCCTGCGCGCCCACAGCCTGTATTTCCGCGATCAGCAGTACGTGGTGCAGAATGGCGAAATCGTGATTGTCGATGAATTCACCGGCCGCCTCATGACGGGCCGGCGCTGGTCCGACGGCCTGCATCAGGCCGTGGAGGCCAAGGAAGGCGTCAAGATCCAGAACGAAAACCAGACCCTCGCCTCCATCACGTTCCAGAACTACTTCCGCATGTATGAGAAGCTGGCGGGCATGACGGGCACGGCCGACACCGAAGCCTATGAGTTCCAGGAAATCTACGGCCTGGAAACCGTCATCATCCCCACCAACCGACCCATGATCCGGAACGACCAGAACGATCAGGTCTTCAAGACGGACGAGGAAAAATACAACGCCATCCTGGTGGACATCAAAGACTGCCACGAGCGTGGACAGCCCGTGCTGGTGGGCACGACCAGCATCGAAAACTCCGAACGCCTGTCCGGACTGCTGGTCAAGGCCAAGCTTCCGCACGAAGTGCTCAACGCCAAGCAGCACGCGCGCGAGGCAGAGATCGTTGCCGAAGCCGGCAAGCCGGGCCATATCACCATCGCCACCAACATGGCTGGCCGAGGCACCGACATCGTGCTGGGTGGCAGCGTTGAGAAGCAGGTGGACCTGGTGCGCAAGGACGAGTCCTTGTCATCGGAAGAAAAGGACGCGCGTGTCCAGGAGATCAAGGCGGCCTGGCAGCCTGCCAACGAAGCCGTCAAGGCTGCCGGCGGCCTGCGCATCATCGGCACCGAGCGTCACGAATCCCGCCGTATCGACAATCAACTGCGCGGTCGCGCTGGGCGCCAGGGCGACCCGGGATCCTCGCGCTTTTACCTGTCGCTCGAAGATTCGCTCATGCGCATTTTCGCGGGTGACCGCGTCCGCGCCATCATGGAGCGGCTGCGTCTGCCCGAAGGCGAGCCCATCGAGGCCAAGATGGTGTCGCGTTCCATCGAGTCTGCCCAGCGCAAGGTCGAAGGGCGCAACTTCGACATCCGTAAGCAATTGCTTGAATACGACGACGTGGCCAATGACCAGCGCAAGGTGCTTTATTCGCAGCGCAACGAGGTGCTGGAGTCCCAGGATGTGTCGGAAACCATCGAAGGACTGCGTGACGCCGCGCTCACCGAGCAGTTCCGCGCCTATGTGCCCGAGGACTCCGTCGAGGAGCAATGGGACTTGGCGGGTCTGCAGGCCACGCTGGAGTCCGAATGGCAATTGCCGCTGGCCCTGACCGAAATGGCGGAGAAGGAGCCGCAACTCACAGACGACGACCTGCTCGAGCGGGTGCTGGCGGAAGCCAGGCGCCTTTACCAGGAAAAAGTGGATCTGGTCGGCAAGGAAGGCTGGGCGCCCTTCGAGCGGTCCATGCTGCTGCAATCCATCGATACGCACTGGCGCAGCCATTTGTCGTCGCTTGATCACCTGCGCCAGGGCATACACCTGCGTGGGTATGCCCAGAAAGATCCCAAGCAGGAATACAAGCGCGAGGCCTTCGAGCTGTTTTCGGCCATGCTTGAGCGGGTTCGCAACGAAGTCGTTCGCGTGTTGATGACTGTGCGCATCCAATCGCGCGAGCAGGTGCAGGTCGAGGAATCCGAGGCCAATCTCGAGAATGTCACATATCACCACGCCGACTATGACGCGGCACTCAGCGGTGAGGATCCGGGTCTGGCCGAAGGCGCGGCAGCCCAGGTCAACCCCCGCGAGGCGCGCCAGGCGCAGGCCGCACGGTCGGCGAACCTTCCCAAGGTTGGCCGCAACGACCCATGCCCTTGCGGCAGCGGCAAGAAATACAAGCATTGCCACGGCCGCCTGGCCTGAGCCCGACGCAAAGTATCCGGCTTTATTTCACGCTGGTTTTGGCGCAGCCGCTCTCCGCGGCGGCGCCGCTCACAGCAGGAATACGGTGGCCAGGCCGAGAAAAATAAAAAAGCCGAGCGAGTCGGTGGCGAATGTCAGCAGCACCGACGAGCCGACAGCCGGATCCTTGCCGAAACGGTCGCGCAGCATGGGGATCAGCACGCCCAGCGATGCGCCTATCAGCATATTGAGTATCATGGCGGCCATCATGACGGCCGCTACGGCCAAAGAGCCCGAAATCGCCCAGGCAAAGCCCGCTGCCACGAAACTGCCGCACAGGCCGACCAAAAATGTAACAGTCATTTCGCGCCGCACCAATTGCCAGGCGTTGGAGCCGGTGACCCGGCCCATGGCCAGCGCGCGAATGATCATCGTCATGGTCTGATTGCCGGAATTGCCGCCAATGCCCGCCACGATGGACATGAGAAAAGCAAGGATGACGATATGGCTGACCGTGTCCTCGAATCGGGAGGCCACCAGCGAGGCTGTGGCTGCAGTGCATAGGTTCACGAAAAGCCAGGGAGCACGGTTGCGCAAAGCGTCCATGACGGGCGCGAAAATATCCTCTTCCTGCAGGCCGGCACGTGAAAGCGCCTGCTCCTGCGAGTCTTCCTGAATGACGTCCACGACATCGGCGATGGTGACGCGGCCTATGAGACGTCCTTGATCGTCCACCACCGGTGCCGAGACCAGGTCGTAGCGTTCGAACGCGCCCGCCGCATCGGCATCCGAGTCGAGGGGATTCAGGGTGAGGAAGTCTGTCAGCATCACTTCTGACACCTGCACATCGGGATCGCGCACCAGCAATGTGGACAGCCCCAGGGTACCCTGCAGCCTGTCCTGGCGGTCCACCACGAACACCTGATCGGTGTGGTCAGGCAGCTCTACCAAGCGGCGCAGATAACGCAGGACGACCTCCAATGAAACATCCTCGCGCACACGCACCATGTCGAAGTCCATGATGGCGCCCACCGTGTCTTCTGGATAGCCCATGGCCTCGAGCAGTTGGGCTCGCTCGGCGTCGGTCAGACCCTGCTGCACCTCGGCGATGACGTCGGGGGGCAGGTCGGCAGCCAGGTCGGCAATCTCGTCCGCATCCATCTCCCCGGTCGCCTTGACCAGGTCCTGGTGATCCATGGACTTGATGAGCGACTCGCGCGCCCAGTCGTCCACCTCCAGCAGCACGTCGGCGTCGAAGGCGGAGTCCACCAGGGCCCACACAGCCTGGCGTTCGTGTACGGGAAGCGATTCGAGAATGAACGCGATATCGGCCGGATGCAGCGTATTGATGATGGACCGGATTTCGTTCTCATGCTGACGGTGCAGCAGCCCGTCCAGCAGGTGGGACCGATCGTTGGACTCATTTTGGCGCTCCGTCAACGCCTCCACCACTTCCTGGCGGCGCAGGATGGACTGCAGCTTCTGAAGGGCCAGCTGTGCATCTTCCGGGTCGAGGCGACGCGGAATATTGATCGGCACGCTTTCCGGTTCGGCGTGGAGATCCGACATAGGCAACCTTGTTGTTATACGGGTGGAAGGGGACGGCTTTTGCGCTGGTCGTCGGTTGCGACGTAAGTGAGCGTGGCTTCGGTGACTTTCACGACTTCCATTTCAAGTCGTTGGCGCTCGGAGTAGACCTCGACCGACACCGTAATGGATGTTCTGCCAACCTTGATGATTTCTGCATAGAAGCTGAGCAGGTCACCGACGAATACCGGCTGCTTGAATGTGAACGAATTGACCGCAATCGTGGCGACGCGGCCAGCTGCCCGTCGTGTGGCGGGAATCGCGCCGGCGATGTCCACCTGGGCCATGATCCAGCCGCCAAAGACGTCGCCATGGATATTGGCATCCGCCGGCTGCGGCATGACACGCAACACGGCGTGGCGTTCGGGCGGGGGCAGGACAGTGTGGGTGGCATCGTTCACGTGAACATCCGGTACGAAGGTATCTGGATCGGAGGCGGTCAGGCAGCCCTGGCCAGCCACTGGTGAGCCAACTCGACCCAATAGGTTGCGCCCAGCGGTATCAATTCATCGTTGAAATCGTAACTGCCGTTGTGCAGCATGCAGGGTCCCATGCCATGGCCATGAGAGCGGTGCGTGCCGTCGCCATTGCCTATCCATACGTAAGCGCCCGGTTTCTCGAGCAGCATGAAGGCGAAATCCTCTGCGCCCATGGAGGGATCGATCTCGGTATGGACGTTGTCTTTGCCCACGATGCCTTGCATGACCTGTGCACAGAACGCTGCCTCATCGTCATGGTTGATCGTAGGCGGGTATTTACGGTCGAAATTGAACTCGGCCGTGCAGTTAGCCGCCAATGCCGTGTGTTCGGCTGTCTCGCGCATGCGCTGCTCGATGAGATCGAGCACATCCTCGGAGAAAGTGCGTACAGTGCCGCGCAGCACAGCATCGGTGGGGATGACATTGTCGGCCGAGCCGGCATGGATCTGGGTAATGCTGAGCACTGCCGGCTTTACCGGGTTGCAGTTGCGCGAAACAATCGTCTGCATGCTTTGCGCCATCTGCACCGCGGCCATGACCGGATCCGCGCCCAGGTGGGGCATACCGCCATGCGCGCCCTTGCCGCGGATGTTGATCTCGAAAGTATTGCTGGAGGCCATCATGGGACCGCCTCTCACGGCGAAACTTCCGGCGGACATGCCCGGCCAGTTGTGCATGCCGAACACAGCCTGCATGGGAAAACGGGTGAACAGGCCGTCGTCTATCATGGCCTTGGCGCCCTTGTGGCCTTCCTCGGCAGGTTGGAAGATGACATAGACAGTGCCGTCGAAGTCCCGATGCTGCGCCAGATACCGTGCGGCGGCAAGCAACATGGCGGTATGGCCGTCGTGCCCGCAGGCATGCATTTTTCCGGGATGGCGGCTGGCATGTTCGAAGGTATTGACTTCGCTCATGGGCAGGGCGTCCATGTCCGCTCGCAGACCGAGCGCGCGACCGTTGTCCGACTTGCCCTGGATGACGCCGACCAAACCGGTGACGCCCAGGTTGCGATGTACCGGGATGCCCCAGGATTCCAGCTTGGCCGCCACCAGATCGGATGTACGGTTCTCTTCGTAAGCCAACTCCGGATGCGCGTGGATGTCGCGGCGGATTTCGGCTATTTCGGCTTGCCAGCCGATAATGGCTTCTGCGAGTTTCATGATTTCTTCTCCGGGATTTCCGTGCCGTTGGGCATGCCTTATTCTAGTCTTTCTTCATATGAGGCTGAATCATGGCGTCGAGCGCAGGTGCCGTGTGATGATTGCCCGCGTAGATGTAGCCCGAGATGGGCCATGGGTCGCGATGATGGATGTCTTCGCAGATGCCTCCTGCCTCGCGCACCAGCAGCGTGCCCGCGGCGACATCCCACGGCGCGAGACCCATTTCCCAGTAGCCGTCGTAGCGGCCGCAGGCTACCCAGGCCAAGTCGAGCGCCGCCGCACCCAGACGGCGTACGCCCAGGGTGCTCTTGATCGCCCGGTGCAGCGTAGGCATGTATTGGTCGGCAAAAGAAAAATCGCGAAACGGGAAGCCGGTGCCAAGCACCGAGTCGGCCAATGAACGGGCGCCGGATACGGAGATGCGGTGCTCGTTGAGCCAGGCGCCCACGCCGTACATGGCTGTGAAGAGTTCTTCGCGGTTGGGGTCGTAGACCACGCCGATGACGGGCACATCGCGATCCAGTGGCGCGTCGCCTTCGACAATGGCGCCCGCATGGGCAACCAGCGCAATGGAAACGGCATACTGGGGAATGCCTTGAATGAAATTGGTGGTGCCGTCGAGCGGGTCGATGTACCAGGAGGCCGGACCGCCGGTGCTGCCGCCGCTTTCTTCGGCCACGATGCCGAAATCGGGGGTGCGCTCGCGCAGTATGCCGATGACGGCCTCTTCGGATTCCCGGTCTGCCTGGGATACCAGATCGTTGTGCATCTTGGCATCGACCACCAGCTTGCCGCGATCGAGCGAGTACGCCTGTAAAATGGCGGCGGCGGCATGGGCTGCGGTAACGGCTGCGTCCAGGCAGTCGCTAAGCGGTAAACGGGTTGATTGCATGCTGTGAAAGCCCCTAGGAATTGCGTGTACGCTTTGTTGATGCCCCGGCGTCTCGCGCCCCGGTCACGTTGCATTGTACGTGATGGTTTTTGAATTTACGTTACTCAGCCATGTCCCGCAAATACGAAGTACTTGTCCCGGCCGTTGCAACGCCCGATGGGCATGGCGTGCCCCACAGTCCACTATACGGCGATGTCTATCACGCACGGGCGGGAGCGCTGGCGCAGGCGCGCCATGTGTTTCTTGGCGGCAACGGTTTACCCGGCCGCTGGCGCGGCGCCCCTTCGTTCACTGTCTGCGAGACGGGTTTTGGCCTGGGCAACAACTTTCTGGCCCTGTGGCTCGCCTGGCGCAGCGATCCCCAACGCTGTGAACGCCTGCATGTGCTGTCTTTCGAGGCACATCCCTTCACACGCGAGGCGTTGCGCCAGTGGCTGGCGGCGCCGCTCGAAGGCGAGGCCCGGGCGCTGGCCGACCAGCTGCTGCAGGCCTGGCCACCCTTGCTGCCAGGCCTGCACCGGCTGGAGTTCGAAGACGGTGCCGTCACCCTTACCCTCGCCTTCGGCAGCGTCTCCCGTATGGCGAAGGAGGTCGATGCGCGCGTCGATGCGTTCTTCCTGGATGGCTTCGCGCCGCGCCGCAACCCCGAGATGTGGACGCGCTCGCTGTTCGGCCAGATGATGCGCCTGGCGAATCAGGATGCCACGGCCGCGACCTGGTGCAGCGCAGGCCAGGTCAGGCGCGATCTGGCCGCAGCGGGATTCCTGGTGTCCAAGCTGCCTGGCTTCGGAGGCAAGCGGGATATGGTCGCTGCGACAGTTCGGTCTGAAATGCGGCGACCCCCGGGAGCGCAGGCGTACTCAAGCCGGCCATCCCGACAGCCGGTGCTGGTGGTGGGGGGCGGGTTGGCTGGCGCCGGTGTGGCGCAGGCCCTGGCGTTGCGCGGCCATGCCGTGACAGTGCTCGACCCGATTTTCCGGGAAGGCCTGGGCGCAAGCCATTGCGGCCACCTGGCGGCCGCGCTGACGCCGGTCGCCACGCGGGACGACGATATCCGCTCTCGGTTGAGCCGTGCAGGCGCCGAGCGGGCGCTGCAGCGCTGGCAGGGGCTGAACGATGCTGCCAGGCCGCTGGTGTGCGGCACGCTGACGCCGGCGCGCTGCGAGGCCGAGGCACGAACTGGCCGGCAGGCATTGGCCGAACTTGCATTTCCATCCGACTGGGTGCGCTGGATGGAGGCGGCGGAGGCATCGCGCAAGGCGGGATGCTCCCTGCCATATGGCGGCATGTGGTTTGCCCAGGGTCAACGCGTGCTGCCTGAGCCGCTGCTCAACGCGCTATTCATGTTTCCGGGGGTTACATGCCACGCGAAACATGTGGCGGGATTGCGTCGCGGCGACGGCGAAACATGGGAAGCGTTGGACAGCCGTGGGGAAGTAGTGGCTCGGGCTTCGCAAGTGGTGCTGGCCAATGCCCGGCATGCGGCCGCGCTGCTGGCTTCGGTGCCAGGTCTTGCCGTGCCCGCGAAAGTGGCGGAGATGGCATCCATTGCGGGGCAGGTCTCCTACTTGCGTGCACGGGCATTGCCCGATGCGCGGGCCATTGTCGCAGGCGAAGGCTATCTGTTGCCTGCGTTGGACTACTGCGTAGACGAAACGGGTGCGGGCCGTTTCACGGATGAAGCGGCGCTCATGGTGGCGGGCAGCACATACGACAAGCTAACCGGCGAGGCCCGGGTCACGGCGCGCGGACACCAGGAGATTCTGGGCAAGCTGGCTGATCTGCTGGGGCACGCTTCCGCGGCGGGTGTTGGCGGGACCACAACGGCAATCGCTGGATATCCGGATGCGGACGTCTGGCGCGCTGATGCCGTTGTGGGGGGCTGGGCGGGGTGGCGCGCGGCGGTGCGAGACCGCCTGCCCGTCATCGGCCCCATGGACGGGGCATCCGGCCTTTGGCTTGCCTGTGGATATGGCTCTCGCGGACTGACCTGGTCGGCGCTGGCCGGCGACATCATCGCGGCGGCATTGAACCGTGAACCCATGCCGCTGGAGCGATCCCTGCTGACCAGAATACGGCCCCGTTAACGGCTGCAGGCAAGGGGATGCCGGGTTTTGGGCACCTTGCCGGAGCCGAAATGCACTATGCCTGCAAAGCATAAAAATGCGGACGATTTTATTTTATGAGCCAAATCCGTCAAAATACTATCTTTTGAACGTTTTTGGGGCGACGCCCCGAGGATTGCGCTGTGCCGCTTAAGTCCAATCTAGATAACGTGACACAACTCGACTTCCTGGAATTCATCACTTCCAAATCGACGCGCGCCGATTTTTCCCTGGCCGACGGCCTACAGCTTGAAATCGAGGCGCATGCCCCTGGCGTGTATCGCCTGCGTTGCGGCCAACCCGAGGCATTGCACCCCGAGAAACCCGGCCTGCGTGCGCGAGCTCATGCCGGGATGCTGTTGGCGCGTGAAGAAGCCGTGGGAGAGCTGGCAGTCAGCTCGGTGGCCGATCCCGCAGGGCGGGGATGGCGTCTCGAGCAAGGCGACGTGCTGCTTGAGGTCAGCCGTGATCCCCTGCGTCTCGAAGTGTCCCGTGCCGGGCAGATGCTTTTTACCACGCTGGAGGGTGCCACGCTGGGCTACGATGCGCAGGTGGCGCTATGGACGTTCTGTACCGAACTGGATGGCGACGATGCCATACACGGGGCGGGCGAAACCAGCGGCGATCTCGATCGACGGGGTGCCAGTCTCGTCTCCGACCAAGCCGCCGACCGCGTACTGCCGCTCGTATGGAGCACCAAAGGCTGGGGGCTCTACTTCAACACGCTGAACCGGGTCGAGCACGACCTGGGTGCGAGCGATCCGGAGCTCTACCAGGTGGCCGTACATGGCCCGGTGCTCGATCTGTTCATTTTTGTCGGCGACCCCTCGGAAGTGCTGAATCAATATACGGCGCTCACCGGACGGGCAGTCCAGCCAGGCCTTTCCTTGATGGGCGTGTGGCTGGAGCAGCCTGCGGGCCAGTCCGGCGCGGAAACACTCGCGCTTGCCCAGACTTTCCGTGACAGGCAATGGGGGCTCGATGTCGTTCAGCTTGCGCCCCCTTCGCCGTGCGGTTTCCAGGCCGACAAACCGGCTTACGAATGGGACGCGGCGCGCGTGCCTGATGCGCGCACATTTGTCGGCGGCTTCCAGAATGCCAATTTGCAGTTGGCGGCGCCTGCCTTCCCTGGTGTGCTCAAAGGCACGGAGCTGTTCTCCGAGTGGGAGGATCGCGGCTGGCTGCTTATCGATGACGAGGGCAACGCCCATGTCTTCAAAGGCACGGACATTACGGATGGACATGATTTCGCGCTGCTCGACCTGACTCACAAAGACGTCTACAAGCTGTGGGTCGAGCGCCAGCGCCAGTGTTTCGACGAGGGCTTGCTGGCACCTGTGTGCAACGCGCAGTACGACATCCCTGACGGCCTGACCGCGCGCGGGGGCGAGAGCGGCGCCGTCTTGCGCACGATTTATCCGCTGCTGGCGCGTGCCGCTCTGTTCGATGCCGTCGCCGGCCACAAGACGCCCCAGGAAGGCGTGGTATGCAGCAGCGACCTGTTTCCCTCCGTGCAGCGCTTTGCATGGCAAACCGGGCCGCGTACCGGCAACGGCTGGCAGGCGCTGGAACACACCCTGCGCACATCGTTATCGCTGGGCGACAGCGGCGTACCGGTACAAACCCATGCGTTGGGTTCGGCGGCGCATCCCGCTGGTGAAATGACGCCCGAGCTCTACATCCGCTGGCTCGCCATGTGCGTCTTCTCGGCCAATTTTTCATTCCAGTCGGTGCCCGCGCTGCTGCCTTCGGCCTTTGATGAAGCCACGCAATCGCTGGTGCACCATTGGCTACAGTGGCGCTATAGGCTGGTGCCTTATGTACTGGGCATCATCGAGGATGCCGTACGCACCGGACTGCCTGTGCAACGCTCCATGGCGCTGGCGTTTCCATCGGATCATGTGGCGCAGGCGTGGGATACGCAGTATATGTTGGGGCCCGCGCTGCTGGTGGCGCCGGTGCTACAGCCGGGCAAGCAGGTCAAGGTGTATCTGCCCGAGGGCGACGCATGGTGGGACCTGAATACAGGCTGGCGCTACGAGGGTGGCACCACCTGGACGGTGGAAGCGGGCCTGGATACCCTGCCACTGTTCGGCCGGGAAGGGCACATGCTGTGCCTGGGGCCAACAGTGCAACATTCGGGCGAGTTCAACTCCGCGCGCATTCTGGATGAGGTCTGGATGTTCGGCATGCCCGAGCACAGCCCCGTCGTCATGCGCAACAAGATCCGCGTCATGCAGATGCAAGGCTCCAGCTACATCAAGGGTCTCGAAGGCCTGAAGATCCTGCCGTCCGAAGGGCTTGAAGTCAAGCGGCGCGGCGCCGAAGTTCGCATCTCCAGAGCCCGCTAGGTCAAGCGCCCATACGGGCCGGAATCCAAGAATTGCTTCCGGCCCGCCGTTCTCGCGGCCCGCGGCGCCAGCAGTCAGGCGGGCATTCGCCGCAAAGGCACATCCACGGTAAAGGCAGGGTTGAATGCATCGTTTTCGATGGCGCCATTCATCGGATAGCCACGCGGATTGCACAGCACCCGGGTTCCGTTCACCGCATAATCAAAGCTGTTGTGGGTATGGCCGTGTATCCACAGGAAAGCGCGCCTGCCGTCCAGCAGGTGCTCGCTGTCGGAGACAAAGCAGGCATTGAGGGGCGAGCCCGCAAAGCGAGGGTGGATGCTGCGCCGGGAGGGGGCATGATGGGTGATGACCACTGTATTTTCGACGGCGGGCTGATCAAGCCGCTCCTGCAGCCAGCTGCGGTTGCGCGCGAACAGCGCTTCCATTTCGTCAGGCGAGAAAGGTGCGCCAGGATTGTCGGCGGATCCGATTCGGCTGAAGTCACGTATGAAGCCTAGCGCCTCGGCAATGGCATGCTCGCGGGCGGCGCCCGGACCATCCAGGTCGAAACTGCTCCATAGCGTGCTGCCCAGAAAGCGCAGGCCGTAAAGCACCGTTTCGTCGTTATCCAGAATCTGTATGCGGCTGTCTTGCGCGTGGTGTCGCAGGGCAGGCACCGTGTCGCGCAGATTGCCGCCATAGAATTCATGATTGCCAGGTACGTACAGAACCGGCTTGTCTATGTTTCGCGCCCACGCCACGGCTTGCTGGGGCCGGTTTATATCGCCGGCCAGCACGACGATATCGGCATCGGTACTGGGTACCTCAAAGCCGCTTTGGCCCAAGTGCAGGTCCGACATGATTTGCAGGCGCACAAAGCCTCGTTCGGCAATATGGGGCGGGGCACTTGCTGGTTTGACAGTGTTTTTGAATCGCGTCATAATCGCATGCTTCGGTTGGGTCGTTAGCTCAGTTGGTAGAGCACCGGACTTTTAATCCGTTGGTCGCGCGTTCGAGCCGCGCACGACCCACCACATCGAGATACGGAAAAAGGCCGCGCCCCAGGGCGCGGCCTTTTTTATTGTAGGCCGGGCGCCGGATTGTGGCCAGACAAGGCCAGGGACCTGGCGGCGAGTTAGGGCTGCCGCGCTTGGTTTTAATTTCTTATGGTTATAAGTAATTTATATAACTGGCTTTAGGGTTATGTTAAATTACATCGCCCCAGCCGCATAATCTATGCTTGCGCCCTTTATTCTTCCATTGCTTCCACAGCGTTTTTCATTTTGATCCGCCTAGAAAATCTCCATAAGACCTATGCCGCGCCGGGACGCATCTCGCATGCGTTGGCGGGTGTCGACCTTCGGATATCACAGGGCGAGGTCTTTGGCATCATTGGCCGTTCCGGTGCGGGCAAGAGCACGCTGATCCGCATGCTGAATCTGCTTGAGCGTCCCAACGAGGGCAGGGTATGGGTGAACGGCCAGGACATCACCCAGTTTTCGGATGCGCAGTTGCGCGACTACCGGCGGCGGGTCGGTATGGTGTTCCAGCACTTCAATCTGCTTCGTTCCCGTACCGTCCTGGACAATGTGCGGTTTCCGTTGCGCCTGGCCGGCATGCCGCGCGCAGAACAGGATGCACGCGCCAACGAAGTACTGGCCCTGGTGGGTTTGGGGGAACACGCGGGAAAGTACCCGCGCCAACTGTCGGGAGGCCAGCAGCAACGGGTGGGCATAGCGCGCGCGCTGGCCAGCCGGCCCGAGCTACTGCTGTGCGATGAGGCAACATCCGCGCTGGACCCAGAGACCACGCAGTCCATTCTTAGGCTGTTGCTGGATATCAACCAGCGCCTGGGGCTGACCATAGTGCTTATCACCCACGGCATGGACGTCATCCGCACGGTCTGCGACCGGGTCGCCGTCATCGATGCGGGCCGCATTGTGGAACAGGGCAGCGTCCTTGATGTTTTTCTGCATCCGCAGCACGCCGTTACGCAGTCGCTGCTTTCCGAAAGCGGCATGGATGGCGAGGGCTGGCGCGACATGGCGCATGGCGTGGCTGGGCGCCTGCTGCGCCTGAGCTTTCGCGGCGACGCCACGGCGCAGCCGATGCTCAGCCGTGTCAGCCGCGAGCTGAGCGTGGACCTGAGCATACTGCAGGGATCGGTGGGCAGCATCAAGGGCACGCCCTATGGTCAGCTGGTGGTATCAGCGCAGGGCGGCAGCACTGCGCTTGAGCAGATGGAGACTTTCCTGAGCGACAAGGGCGTGAAGTGCGAGGTGCTGCGACCATGATGTTTGCCAATATAGACTGGCCGCTGATCGGGCAGGCCACTATCGACACCCTTTTGATGACAGGATTCTCGCTGCTGTTCACGGTGGTGATAGGCTTGCCGCTGGGCATACTGCTGTTTCTGTCGAGCAAGGGCCAGATGCTGGACAACGGGCCTGTGTACCAGGTGCTGTCGTTCGTCGTCAACGTACTGCGCTCGGTGCCGTTTCTCATCATGCTCATTGTCATGATCCCGCTTACCCGCATCCTGGCGGGTACGGCCTTGGGGGTGCAGGGTGCCATTCCGCCATTGGTGGTCAGTGCAGCGCCGTTTTTCGCGCGGCTGGTCGAGAACGTGCTGCGTGAACTGGATCCCGGCGTTTCCGAAGCCTGCCGAGCCATGGGCGCGAACTCGCGCCAGACAGTGCTCATGGCCCTGATTCCCGAGGCCACCACGGGCATAGTCGCGGCCATTGTGGTTACGGCCATCGCGTTGGTGGGGTATTCCGCCATGTCGGGTGTCATAGGCGGCGGCGGCCTGGGCGATCTGGCCCTGCGTTTCGGGTATCAGCGTTACCAAACCGATGTCATGCTGGTGACGGTCGTCATTCTCATAGTGCTGGTTCAGCTTCTGCAGGTGTTCGGCGACCGGCTGGTCGCCAGGCTGAGCCGTCGATAACGGCGGTGCGGCGCACTGCCGCCCGCATTCTTTTGAAGGAGTTGCCATGATTCTGCTGAAACAATTCGCGCCCGCGCTGGCGCTGGGTTTTGCCGTGCTGCTGGCGGGGCCCGCACAGGCTGAAACGCTAAGCGTTGCCGCCACCCCTGTCCCGCATGCCGAGTTGCTGGAGCACGTAAAGCCTGTGCTGGCCAAGGAAGGCGTGGACCTGGATATCAAGGTATTTACCGACTATATTCAACCCAATCAGCAAGTGGCCGATGGCCATATCGATGCCAACTTCTTCCAGCACAAACCCTATCTTGATTCATTCAACAAGGATCACGACACGCATCTGGTCAGTGTAGGCCTCGTGCACGTCGAACCCTTCGGCGCATATTCCAGCAAGATCAAGGATATCAAGGACCTGAAGGACGGTGCGCTCGTGGCATTGCCAAACGACCCATCGAACGGTGCGCGCGCTCTGCTCCTGCTGCAGAAGCAGGGCCTGCTCAAGCTCAAGGATCCCGGCAATATCCTGGCGACGTCGCGCGACGTGGTGGAAAACCCCAAGCATCTGAAGTTCAAGGAGCTCGAGGCCGCCACGCTCCCGCGCGTGCTGCCTGATGTGGATCTGGCGCTGATCAATACCAACTATGCGCTGGAGGCCGGCCTGAATCCCGTCGCGGACGCGCTGTTCATCGAAGGCTCCGATTCGCCCTATGCCAACCTGGTGGCCACCACCGAGGACAAGAAGGACGATCCGGCTATCAAGAAACTGGTGCAGGCATTGCAAAGCGAGGACGTGCGCAAGTTCATCGAAACCAAGTACAAGGGCGCCATCGTCCCGGCATTCTGATCAATGGGGGCGACACAATCGCCCCCATTTTTCCTCAGCCGCGCCGCCTAGGGGTTCATCCGGCCCCTATTTGCTATCTGAGGCCCGGCTCTATCGGTTACCATATGTTTTTTAAAAAGGAGCCCAATATGTTCAATAACAAAGCCAAAGCATTCCTGGCAGGCTTGACGCTTGCTCTGGCATTGCCCGCCAGCGCCGCAGCGCAGGACAAGGAACTCCTGGTCGCAACCGACACCGCATTCGTGCCCTTCGAGTTCAAGCAGGATGGCAAGTACACGGGCTTCGACATCGAACTCTGGGATGCCATTGCCAAAGAGGCCGGCCTGAAGTACGAGCTGCGTCCGATGGACTTCAACGGTATCATCCCTGGACTGCAGACGGGCAATCTCGACGCCGCGCTGGCCGGCATCACCATTCGCGACGATCGCAAAAAGGTCATTGACTTCTCCGATCCTTATTATGAAAGCGGCCTGGCCATTCTGGTTAAGAAAGACAACAACGACATCAAGACGGCCAAGGATCTGAAAGGCAAGACCGTGGCCGTGAAAATAGGCACCGCCACCGTCGATTTTCTGAAGAAGAATGTCCCCGAAGCGGAACTCAAGCTCTTCCCCAACATCGACAACGCTTTCCTTGAATTGGCCACCGGACGTGTTGACGCCGTGGTGCATGACACGCCCAACGTTCAGTACTACGCCAAGACGGGCGGCGAGGGCCGTGTCAAGGTCGTGGGCTCGCTCAAGAGCGGTGACTACTACGGCATTGCATTCCCCAAGGGTAGCAAGCTCGTGCCGGTGGTGAACAAGGCGCTCAAGACGCTGCAGGACAATGGCAAGTACGACGCTCTGTACAGCAAGTGGTTCGGCGAGAAGGCCGCCAAGGCCGAGTAAAGGCGCCAGACCACAATACGGCGACCGGTGAGCGCACTGGGTCGCCGTTTTTTGTTTCCGTCTGCCCGGGCGGAGCCACTTTTACAAGGCGATAACCGTGAATTTCGACTGGTCTGTCATCTGGGATGCAATGCCCAGCCTCATGCAAGGCGCCAAGCTCACTGTCCAGATCACGCTGCTGGGCCTCATCGGGGGAACCATCATTGGTTTCCTCACGGGCGTCATCACCACCTATGTACGGGTGCTGGTCACTTGGAAAACCGTGCTTACCGCCATCGTGGCGCTTGCCGTGCTGTCGTTGTTGTCGCATCTGGCGTCATGGGTGGGCGCCACCCTGCTGTCAGGCGTGCCAGACTGGGCATGGACAACGATTCAGGTCGTGGTTGCGATCGTGCTGCTGGTTCGTTTCGCGGCCTATATTCCTGTGGCGCTCTCCTTTCTGTCGCAGGTGTATATCCTGGTAATACGCGGTACGCCCATCGTCGTGCAGGTCATGTTCATTTATTTTGCCGTGCCGCTGATTTTCGGGTGGCGGGTGGAGGCCGTGCCGGCAGCCATATTCACGCTGGTGATCAACTCGGGCGCATATATTGCCGAGATCGTGCGCGGCGCCCTGCAGTCGGTGCCCAAAGGCCTGAAGGAAGCCGGCGAGGCCATGGGCCTGCCTTTCTACAAGATTCTGGCCTATATCATCGGGCCGGTGGCGCTGCGCCGCATGATTCCCGCCATGGGCAATCAGTGCATCATTAGTCTGAAGGATTCATCACTGTTCATCGTGATCGGCGTGGCCGAACTGACGCGCCAAGGCCAGGAAATCATCGCCAGCAATTTCCGGTCGGTCGAAATCTGGGGAGCGGTGGCAGTCATCTATCTGATTCTCACCGGCATCATTGCGTTGACGCTCAAGTTTGTCGAGCACCGCACACAAATCATCTGACGCCGCACAAGCGCATACCGGAGCAGATTCTGATGAGCATTGTCGAATTCAAGAATGTCATAAAGCGTTTCGGCACGAATACGGTGCTGGATGGCATAGACCTCACCATAGAGAAAGGCGAGGTCGTAGTGATCGTGGGCCCTTCGGGGTCGGGCAAGTCAACCATGCTGCGCTGTATCAACGTGCTGGAAACCATCCAGGAAGGTGATATTGTCGTCAACGGCCTCAGTGTGCGGGGCAAGGGCGCGCAGGTGCGCGAGCTGCGCCGCGAGGCGGGGATGGTCTTCCAGCAGTTCAATCTCTTTCCACAGCTTACCGCGCTCGAGAATGTGGCGTTCGGCCCCATCCATACACGGGGCGTGCCCAAGGGCAAGGCGCGCGAGGAAGCCAAGGCGCTGCTGGACAAGGTCGGACTTGGCGCACGCATGGATCACTACCCAGGCCAGCTTTCGGGCGGCCAGCAGCAGCGGGTAGCCATAGCCCGGGCCTTGGCCATCAAGCCCATTCTCATGCTGTTTGACGAGCCTACGTCGGCGCTGGATCCAGAATTGCGCCACGAGGTGCTCAAGGTGATGCAGGATGTCGCGCAGTCGGGCATGACCATGGTGGTGGTGACGCACGAGATGGAGTTTGCCCGCAAAGTGGGCACACGCCTGCTGTTCATCGACGAAGGCAAGATCGCGGAAGATGGCCCGCCGGCCGAGCTGCTCAGCAATCCGCCATCGCAGCGGCTCAAGGATTTTCTACAGCACGTGGCTTGAGCAGCCTATGTGCCCAGGCTGTGCAGGCCAGGGCACGCTTTGCCGGCCGATATACGGGTTTGCCGCTCAGCGTACGAGAATGGTGCGTGTCGCCACGACTTTCTTGGACCCTTCGGGGTGAATGCGAATGGTGACTTGCCGGGGCTTGAATCCGTTGGGCATTTCCGCCGTGCCCATGACCTGCGTATAACGCTCCAGGCTGACTTCCTGTGCCGGCAGATCGATGTTGCCGGAGCGTCCATTGGGATAACGGCCCGCGGCCACGAATTCGGCCGTGCCCTTGAAGAGGCTATCCTTGTCTTCTTCCTGCATGACCAGGAACTGGTAGGACAGCGTGCCATCGCGCTCGTCGAAGCTGGCAGCGCGTATGCCCGGGGATGTTCCGCGAGGGTCGGGCGGCATGGCCTGGGCGAACATGCCGATGTCTTTCTGCTGCTGTTGGACGGTGGCCTTGGCGTCGGCCAGTTCCTTGGTTTGCGCTTCGAGCTTGGAGCGTGTGTCGTTCAGGTCGGCTTGCAGGCCGGTTACCTGCGACTGCAGGCGCTGCTTGTCCATGGCCAGGCTGTTCAGATCGTAATGCAGTTGCTCGGACTGCTCCACGGTAAGCCGCTGCGGCCCATAGCTTTTCTGCAGGAAAAGCAGGCCGCCTGCGCCCAGCACCACGCCTGTCAGCATCAATACCAGCCAGCGCGGTATGCGTCGCGGCCGGCGCGTGGCGCCGTAGGCGGTGGGTTTGAATGCTGGGCGTCTGGATGAACCGAACATGGGCGTGATTTTCCTGTGATGCGATGCCGGCCTGGGTGAGCAGGCCGCAAAAAACTTCCAAGCTTAGACTGTAAGCGCCACGCGGGCAACGTCTGGAAACCATCGTTGCCACTTGGTAAACATTGAAACATCGCTTGTCTCGTCTAAAGAAGTGTAACGTGGGGAGGTGCTCGCAGCCAAGTGGATATCGTGTCTGGGCCCATACCCGAAAAACTGGCGCGGAACGGCCAGCGGTATGCGGCGCAGGGCCACTAGTCACCTACGCGCCGCCGCAGGCTTGCGAGGCGTTCGGGCGTGCCTATATCTTCCCAAACGCCCTCGTGACGGGAGCCACAGACCCGCCCTGCAGCCATTGCTATACGCAGCACCGGAGCCAAGGGCGCTGCGTCGCCGGGCGTGAGGGTGTTGAACAGGCTGGGCAGGTATGCGCCGATGCCCGCAAAGGTGAGCGCGGCTGCATCGGGAGCCTGTGCCTTGTCGCAGATGTGGCCATCGGGCATCAGGATGAAGTCGCCATCCGGGTGCTGGGGCGGATTGTCCGTCATGAGCAGCCAGGCTGCGTTACCCTCTGGAGACAGGCGTGCGGCCATGGCCGTCGCCTGACTGGGGTGCCAGTCGCACCAGATATCGGCATTGATGACCAGAAATGGCTGATTTTCAAAGAAGGGCAACGCCAGCGCAATGCCTCCCGCCGTTTCAAGCCCGCCGGGACGTTCGGGCGAGTATCGGATGTGCAGACCCAGCCCGGCGCCGTCGCCCAGCGCCGCTTCGATCTGCATGCCCAGCCAGGCATGATTGATGATGACATCGCGCAGGCCGGCTTCCGCCAGACGCTCAAGGTGCCAGACAATGAGAGGCTTGCCGCCGACCTGCAGCAGTGGCTTGGGCGTGGCGTCGGTGAGGGGGCGCATGCGCTCGCCGCGGCCAGCCGCCAGGATCATGGCCTTCATGCGAGCCCGGACCTTGCAAGGGGTTGGCGGCCACGAGGGGCCGCGGGCGCCGACAGGCAGGTTCTCTCAGACATCAGAATGTGTACCCGCTTGTAACCTGTCGGTTTTCGAGGCGGTCGAGAATGCGCAGCAGAGGGCGAAATACACCATAACGTCCTGCAACCTGGCGCACATACCCGCTGACTCGGGGCATATGGTCGAGATAATGGTGCTTGCCGTCGCGATGCGAAAGACGGGCGAAGACACCGAGTATGCGCAAGTTTCGCTGCAGTCCCATCCATTCGTAGGCGCGGTGGAACTGCGCGAAATCATCGGGAACAGGCAGAGCGGCACCGCGCGCGGCTTCCCAATAGCGTATGGCCCAGTCCAACTGCTGCGGCTCTTCCCAGGTCGTGCGGGCGTCCATGACCAGCGAGGCGATGTCGTAGGTGATGGGGCCAGCCAGGGCATCCTGATAGTCTATGACGCCAGGATTCTCGTTGTGGTCTGAAACCATAAGATTGGGTGAATGGAAATCGCGATGGACCACCACCGTCGGCTGGCTGGCGCTGTCATTGACGAGCAGGCCGAAAATCTTGTCCAGAGCGGCCTGTTCGGCTGCTTCCAGCTCGGTGCTGCAATGCCGCTGCACATACCACTCGGGGAATACCGCCAGCTCCTGGGTCAGCCGGGTTGCGTCATAGGCGGGCAAAGACGCGGCGGGCGCTTGCTGCAGTTGCACCAGGGCGCTTAGCGCGCCGCGATACATGGCCTGCAGGCGCGCGTCATCGAGGCCTGTCTGGATGGCCTGATAGAAGGTGTGCCGGCCCAGGTCGGACAGCAGCAGAAAGCCCTGCTCGATATCCTGCGCCAGAATGCGGGGCACATTCAAGCCCGCCTCCTGCAGCAGGCGGGTGACGCCCACGAACGCGTTGCAGTCCTCGTGCGCCGGCGGCGCATCCATGACGATGGCCGTGCCATCGGAGGTCTGGAGGCGGAAGTAGCGCCGGAAGCTTGCATCGCTGGACGCGGGGGCCAGGGTGGAGATATCCAGCCCATGCCTGGCGGCTATCGTCTGAAGCCATTGTTCGAGTGCGGCCAGCCTGTCGTCGGCCGGGAAAGGGACGGAGGTCATGCGTGGGGTAATCCTGAGTCCGCAACAAGGCGGGACGGCTGTAAATTTAAAGCAAATTAACGGGACGATACATGGCGGACATGCTTTAATCGAGCATATTCCGCCTACTCTCTATAATACCGGGTTGCCATGGCCCGCAGAGCGGGCTGTGCCAGAATATAGTGTGTTTCAGGAGTCGAGATCCTCGTGCGTTCGGTTTGGTGGGCCATTTTCTTAGCGATGGGCGGCGTTTCCGCTGCCCAGGCGCAGATGCCGGATCAGGCGGCGCCCACGCAGGGTGCCCCCGGGCTGTCGCGAACTGGCGCGGCACCCGGCGCAAGCATAGGCGGTCTCACAGTGGCCCCCAAACTGGAACTGCATAAAAATGTCGACGACAACGATATGTCGTCCTTTATTGTGGCCGACAAGGTGGAGACTGCCGAAGACGGACGCATCATTCTGCGGGGAAACGCGGAGGTGCGGCGCATCGACTCTGTGGTCAAAGGCGACTATATCGACTATGACCGGTCCACCGGCGATGCGCGTGTGCGCGGCAACGGTCTGATCATGCGCGAAGGCAGTATCGTGCGAGGCTCCGCGCTGAACTACAACGTCAATGCCGAAACCGGCGATGTCAACGATGCCAATTTCTGGATGGGCGGATCGGGCGGCGCAGGGCAGGCTTCGCATGCCGACATCTTGAGCCGTTCGCGCATGCACCTTGACGATGTGCAGTACACCGGCTGCCCATGCCCGGATCCCGCCTGGTATATTTCCTCGCCCAGCGTGGACCTGGATTTCGACAAGAACGAAGGTGTTGCGCGGCACGGGGTGCTGTACTTCAAAGACGTCCCCATTCTGTATTCGCCCTATCTCACCTTCCCGGTGAAAAAAGAGCGCAAGTCGGGTTTTCTGATCCCCACCTATGGTACGTCCACCAATAGCGGCTTCGAGTTTTCGCTGCCGTATTATTTCAATATCGCGCCCAACTACGATGCCACTTTGACACCACGCTACTTGAGCAAGCGCGGGCTGCAGCTCGGCGGTCAGTTTCGCTACCTGGGGAACAGCTACGCTGGGCAGCTGGAAGGCACCTATCTGTCTACCGACAACGTTTCCGGCGACGACCGCTGGTTGTTCATGGCGCAGCACAGGCAGAATCTGGGTGGCGGCTTCAAGGCTGATGTCGATCTGCGCCGGGTATCCGACGACGATTACTTCCGTGACTTCTCCTCATTTGGCCTGACTGACTCCACAGTCAATTACCTGCCCAGCAGGGCGCGTGTCACGTGGAGCGGCTTGAAGTATTTCAGCGGCTACCTGGGTGCCTTCACGTATCAGACGCTGCAGGACGACACGCTTGGGTATTATGCGCGGCCTCAGTACAACAAGCTTCCCGAACTCTATCTTCGCGGTGCGCGCTACAACTGGGGCGGATTCGATGTGGTGTCCGACAACTACGCCACCAAGTTCCGCATGCCTTTCTACTCGGGGCGGTATTCCGGCCCGATATTCGACCCATGGCGTGACCGCCATGCGGCGCCCGATGGCGAGCGCTATACCTCCTATACCAGCATTTCCTATCCCATAGTGCATGCGGGGTGGTATATCACCCCCAAGGTCGGGCTGCATCTGAGCCAATACAGTACAGACTGGTATCACGACGACTTGGGCGCCACACTGTCCAGACTGTACTCCAGCACACCCGATACCGTGTCGCGCGCCGTGCCCATCATGTCGCTGGACAGCGGCATGACCTTCGAGCGGGACACCACGCTGTTCGGCAACGATATGACGCAAACACTGGAACCCCGGGTGTATTATCTGCGCGTTCCATATGTCGATCAGTCCGATATCCCGGTTTATGACACGAGCCTCGCAAGCTTCAACTTCGCCCAGGCGTTCGACGAGAATATCTTCAGCGGCGGTTGGGATCGCATCTCGAACGCCAATCAAGTAACCATAGGCTTGACCTCGCGCTGGCTGGATGCCGAAAGCGGCTTCGAGCGCCTATCATTGTCGGCGGCGCAACGCATTTATTTCGAGGACCAGAAGGTGGGTCTGTACACTTCCGACAAACTGCGCACCAATGAAAAATCCGATTACCTGTTCGGTGCGCGCGCCGCACTGACGGACACTTTCGATGTGCGTTTCGACGCACAGTACAACCCGCATTCGCACGAGCGAAATCGCATGTCGGCAGGCATACGCTGGAATCCCAAGCGTCTCACCACAGTGTCCGCTTCGTACCGCTACGAGCGCGATCCGCGCCTGATTCTGGATCCCGAGTACGTAATCGACCCAGACACCGACCGCACGCGCGAGCAGGTCAGTCTCGCAGGACAGTGGCCGCTGACCAGGCAGCTGTATGTCATGGGGCGCTATGATTATTCTCTACAGGAAAAGCGCAGCACGCAGTCCATCTTCGGGTTGGAATACCAGGGCGACTGCTGCTGGACGGCGCGCATGGTGCTGCAGCGCTACGCCGTCAGCCGGGAAGACGTCAACACCGCGGTGTTCTTCCAGCTGGAACTGGCAGGCCTGGGATCGCTGGGCACCGATCCCATGAGTACGCTTAAAGAGCGTGTCATTGGCTACGAGTCGACGACACCGCCCACCCCTCAAAAAACGACCTTCGAGAGGTACGAATGATGCACAGTCCGCATGCCAGGCGCTGGCTTGCGCCCCTACTGCTTGTCCTGATCGGCATGACGCCACCGCTGGCCGGCCATGCCGCCGAACGTGCCAAACCGGGCGCGGCCAAGCAAGCGGCGCAAGCGCCCGCAGGCGCGCAATCCGAACAATTCGTGGACGGAATCGCCGCTGTCGTCAACAAGCAGGTGATCACCTTGCATCAGGTTGATGTGCAAGCACAGCTCGCGCGCGCTCAGATGCAGCATCAGAACATTCCTGTACCGCCCGACGACGTCCTGCGCAAACAGGTCTTGCAGCGCATGATCACGCAGGAGCTGGAGCGGCAGGAAGCCGAGCGCGCGGGCATCCACGTTTCCGACGAGCAGGTGCAGCACGCCGTGCAGACTATTGCTCAGCGCAATGGCGTCAGCGTCGACAAGATGCGCCAGGACATCGAGAAGACGGGCACCGACTGGTCGACCTATCTTGGCACGCTGAAGGACGAGATCAGCCTTGACATGCTGCGCCAGCGCGCCGTGGACAGCACCATACATATATCCGAAGGAGAGATCGACGCATTCCTGAGGAGCCATGGTGATCAGCTTGGCGCCCCCACACAGCCGGCTCCCGCGCCCTCGGCGGCGCCAGCGGCGGCCGCCAATGGTCCATTGGGCCTGGCGCAGATTCTGGTGGCGGTGCCCGAAGGCGCATCACAGGCGCAAGAGGCCGAGCTGCGAAAGAAAGCGGAATCGCTGCTTGCCCAGGTTCGCGGCGGCAAGGATTTTGCCGGCGTGGCGGCCGCGTCGTCTGACGGCCCCGAAGCGCTTGATGGCGGCAACCTGGGTGTCCGTCCGGTGCAAGGCTGGCCCGATCTGTTCATCAATGCAACGCGCGATCTGGGGCCGGGACAGATCAGCGGCGTTCTTCGCAGCGGCAATGGTTTTCATATCCTGAAAGTCTTGAGCCGGGGCGGCTCCGGGGCGGCTCAGGCGCCGTCCGGCCCTCCCACCTTGCATGGCCAGGCCAGCGCGCCTGCACACAGCCAGGGTCCCATGATCATCACGCAGACCCATGCGCGGCATATCCTGATCAAGACCAGCAAGGTCATGACCGACGAGCAGGCTCGCGAGCGGCTGCTGCAGTTGCGCCAGCGCATACTTAATGGCGAAAGCTTCGCAGAGCTGGCCAAGCGCAACTCCGAGGATGCCAGCGCACCGCAGGGTGGCGACCTGGGTTGGCTCTCGCCCGGAGAAACCGTACCGGCATTCGAGCGGGTGATGAATACGCTGCAGCCCAACCAGGTCAGCGAGCCCGTGCATACACAGTTTGGCTGGCACCTCATCCAGGTGCTTGGCCGCCGCGAGAAGGATGTGGGCGAGGAGTACAAACGCATGCAGGCGCGCAAGGCGCTGTTCGAGCGCCGTGTCGAACCGGCCTTCGAAGACTGGCTTGGCCAGTTGCGTGGGCGTGCCTATATCGACAACCGTCTTGATCCGTCCACCAGCAGCAGCACGCATTGACACGTATGGCGCATCAGGCTCGCAAGCGTTTTGGCCAGCACTTTCTGGTCGATGAAGCCGTAACCGACGCCATAGTGCGGGCCGTCGCGCCGGCGCGCGATGATGCTGTCGTGGAGATCGGGCCAGGGCTCTCGGCGCTTACGGCCCCTTTGTTGCAGGCATTGGATTGTCTTACCGTGGTAGAGATCGACCGCGATCTTGCCGCGCGTCTGCGGTCGCGGTATCCCTCGGAACGCTTGCAGGTGATTGAAGGGGATGCGCTCAAAGTGGATTTCTCCGCGTTGGGCGGGCCGCTGCGCATTGTGGGCAATTTGCCCTACAACATCTCCAGTCCGTTGCTTTTTCACTTGCTGTCGTACGCAGATCGGGTTCTTGATCAGCATTTCATGCTGCAGCGTGAAGTGGTGGACCGCATGGTGGCCGAGCCGGGACAAGGCGACTATGGACGCCTGTCGGTCATGTTGCAAGCGCGCTATCGTATGGACAAGCTCTTCGATGTCCAGCCCGAATCCTTCGACCCGCCGCCCAGGGTGGTGTCTGCTGTCGTGCGCATGCGACCGCTTCCCGCCTCGCGGCCTCGTCCACGCAGCAAGCAGGTCTTTGCGCAGGTTGTGTTGCGGGCATTTGCGCAGCGCCGCAAGATGCTGCGACGCGGCCTGGGACATTGGGCACCTTTGGTGGACTGGGATGCCATCGGCGTTGCGCCCACTGCGCGCGCTGAAACGCTGTCAGTGGCCCAATTCATCGCGCTGTCGGATGCCTTGCAAGAAGCGGGTGCCGTGGCGCCCCCCAAGGCGCCGGAAATCTGAGGGGCGGGTGTGCTGCGCCGATATCAGGCCAGCCAGTGGCTCAAGTCGTAATAGCGGACAACACTGCCCTGTTCGGCACCGGTGGCCACCGGAATGCGAGCAAGGCCTGTGGCCCAGGGCAAAGAACTAATGACGCCCGACCCCTGTTGGGCATAGGGACGAAGCAGCGGCAGGTTCTCGGCGTCGAACTCGGCCTGTACGCGTAGAAATTCCTCGCGCGTTTCCTTGAAGGCGCGCTCGGTGACCAGTCTGCCATGGAGCGTGGGCGGCAGAATATCGCTGCGGCCCTGCATGGTGCGCAGCAGCGGCGTGACCAGCATGGCGAACACCACATAGGCCGACACTGGATTGCCTGGCAGGCAGACAATGGGCTTGCCCTCGGCATGGGCCAGCGCGACCGGCTTGCCGGGTTTCATGCGCACACGCCAGAGGTCCAGCTGGCCTCCACGCGCTTCGATGGCGGGTTTGACCAGGTCTTTCTCTCCGACCGACACACCGCCAACGGTCAGCACCACGTCGCAGTCGCCAAGCAAGGTGTCGAACGCCGCAGCCAGCGACTCGGCGGTGTCCATGGCATGTTCCACGCGCACCACCTGGGTACCCAGGCCTCGGGCCAAGGCAGCCAGCATGGGGCCGTTTGAATTGTAGATCTGGCTTTCGCCGCGTGGAGCGCCTGGTGTTACGAGCTCGTCGCCTGTGGTGAGCACACCCACGCGCAGACGGGGATAGACCGGTACCTCGGCATAGCCTTGCGAGGCCAGCACGGCGATCTGCGCGGCGCGCAACACGGTGCCTTTCGCGAAAAGCTGGGCACCGGCGGCGACATCTTCTCCTCGATAACGCACATGCGCGCCCAGTTGAGGCAGGCTGTTGATCAGTACCGCATCATCCGCTTCCGTGGTGTCTTCCTGCATGACGACTGTATCGGCGCCCTCGGGGATGAGACTGCCCGTGAACAGTCGGATGGCCTGGCCGGGCAGGAGCGGCTGGGGCATGTCGCCCGCAAAGCAGCGCTGCTGGACGGGCAAGGCTTTGCCGGATGTGTAATCGGCATGCCGGACGGCATAGCCGTCCATGGCGCTGTTGTCGGCGGGCGGCAGATCCAGCGTGGCAAAGAGGGTTTGAGCCAGCACGCGGCCTTCGGCCTCATGCAGTGCGCACGTTTCGGTAATGTTGGGTGGTGTGACGGCGGCGGCCAGTTGCGCCTGTGCCTGGTCGAAATCAAGCATGGAAGCCGGCTCCGAAATTGCAGGGGCGGTGCGTGCTGTCGAGCTGGTCGCGAATAATGCCTTCCCAGGCTGTGCGGCAGGCGTTGGTGGATCCAGGCAGGCAGAACACCAGCGTGTTGTTTGCGGTTCCTGCGAAGGCATCCGACTGCAGCATGGAACTGCCTATGTCCTGATAGGACAAGTGTCGGAATAGCTCGCCAAAACCTGTAATGACCGCATCCAGCAGGGGCTGTACGGCGGCGGCGGTGGATTTCTGCCGCGAGTAGCCCGTGCCGCCGTTGGCCAGGATGACCTGCACGTTTGCGTCGGCAATCCAATCGCTGAATACCTTGCGCAGCTCGTAGAGGTTGCCGCTGCTCAGCGTGCGCTGCACGCAGCGGTGTCCGGCGTCGGCCACGCTCTGGGCTAGATAATCGCCCGAGCTATCGTTGTCGGGCTGGCGCGTATCGGAGATGGTCAGTACTGCACATTGCAGGGACACAGGCTTCTGATCGGTTTTCGCTTTGCTCATGGTTGTGATGTTGTTATAGGGGGTTGGATTTTGGAGACCGGCACGATGTATTAACTGCACAGCGGCGGCGGGGTGTTATTTGCCGTGCGCTGCCGGGGCGTGGGTATCATCCCACTGCTGCGTCTTCTCGGCATCTGCCTCGCGCTGTTGCACCCAGAAGCGGTCGCCGCTGGACAGTGTTTCGCGTTTCCAGAATGGCGCACGGGTCTTGAGCGCGTCGATGATGTACTCGCAGGCGCGGAAAGCGTCGCCTCGGTGGGCGCTGGCCACCGCCACGAACACAATCTGTTCTCCGTTATGTAGTTCGCCGTAGCGGTGAACCACAAGACACTCGGCCACCTCCCAGCGTTGCCGGGCAGTCTCGCACAAGTCTTCGATCTCGCGTTCGCACATCCCCGGGTAGTGTTCGAGGAACAGGCTTTGCGTGGCGGCATCCTGAGCATAGTCGCGGACGTAGCCCGTGAAAGTGACGACCGCGCCCGCTTTGCCGGCGGAGCGCTCACGCAGGGCGGCCAGCAGCGCTGCGCTGTCGAAATCATCCGGTTGAACCAGCACCATGTCAGCCTCCAGTGACAGGCTCGAAGACGGCAACCTCATCGCCGGGGCGGATAAGGCTGGTATGCGGGGCATGTGTCTGATTGATGGCCAGTTTCAGCCGTGAAACCGGCGCGAGTTGCGGATAGCGCGCCTCCAGACCCGACAGCCAATCGGTACCTGTAACGGGTTTGGGCAGCGGCCATCGCTCTTCGCGCAGGCCGGCGAGCTCTGCCACCTGCGCAAAATACAGCACCTTGATGCTGGATGTGGGTGTAGTAGTGGTATGCGTCACGATGTTTCCTCCTGGTGGCGCGAGACTTACTGTGCTCGGCCAACATGGGCGAGCACGGCGCAACATGGCTGTTGCGCCGTATCGGCGCCGATCCAGGCCTCCAGCTTACCCCAGGCGGAGACAGGCTGCCAGTCGAGCGCTCCTACCTGCTGAGCGCGGCGCGCTGGGCTTCCAGCGCACGTATGCGTTCCTGCAGTGCCTTGAGCTGTTCATGCGCCTCCTGCTGCTGCTTGGCCAACTGCTCGGCCTCGCGCTTGGCGGCAGCCTGTTGAGCCGTGACTAAGGCCTGCTGCTGGCGCTGCACCTCCAGGTCGTTCTTCAACACGCTGAGCTCGTCGCTACGCTCATTGAGCTGCTTCTCGGTATGTGCGTAGTCGGCTTCCAGGCGTATGCGCTTCAGATCAACTTCGGCCAACTGGTTGGTTTCTTCCACGAACTGCTTGTAGGTGCGCTCGGCCTTGGCGTGATCGAGTGTCTTGATGACGCGCCAGAATTTCTGATTCTGGAACAGCGCGACATAATAGGTGAGCGTATCGCGCTTGAATAGCAGGCTGGCGCCATAGCTGCCGTTGTAACTCGTACGCAGCTCGCTCACCGCCTTGTTTTCGATAAGCTGCTGCAGCTCGGCCACAGTGCTGTTGGGTTCGGCCTGCACCGTAGTGACCTGAACGCCGGGGGGCGGCGTCACGGCTGCAGCGCCGTCCCGGGCCGAGGAATCGGCTTGCGTCACCACGGGCTGAGATTTGTCTTGCCCCAGCGTTGCGCAACCCACCAGGCCGGCGCAGGCGAGGATAACAATCAGCGTCTTCAGTTCCACACGGTTACGGTTCATGTCAGGCACCACGTTCCTTGTCAAGTTTTTGTCTAGTTGTCTGTATCGTTCGTTATATTTACCAGTGCTGGCCAGGAATATGCCTGCTGGGCAGGGAGGCCGTCGCGGTGAGTCGGCGCTATTTTAGCCGAGCCTCAACCTTCAATATTCTCACTTTGTGTGGAAATCTGCAGTTTCCGCATTTTTTCCCATAGAACCTTGCGGCTGATGCCCAGCTCCGCCGCCGTATCCTGGCGCCGCCAGCCATTCAGATTGAGCGCATCGATAATGCGGCTGCGCTCCTGCTGATCGGCGGGACTCAATTCGTCCACGCCCTGGCGGGCTGGCGCATCCGCCTGATCTCTCACCTGGTCGTGGTCCTCCAATGGCCGGTCATGGCGCCGGGCAGCCGGTCTGCGCTGCGCCATGCTGTTCATGCGGTCAAAAATGCGATCCAACCTGCCGGCATCCCAGGTACCCTGCTGGCGCGCCATGATGGAAACGCGTTCCACCAGGTTTGCAAGCTGGCGAATATTGCCAGGAAACAGTGTCGCGCCAACCCGCTCCATCAGCCACGCGGGCGGCGGCAGCAGCTTATGCGGCACATTGGGGCTGATAAGGGCCTCGAAGATGGCTTGCTTTTCCTCGGCGCCGCGCTGCTCCAGGTTGGGAATTTCCAGCTCGATAACAGCCAGGCGGTAATACAGGTCTTCCCTGAATGACTCGTCGGCCACCAATTGCGGGATATCGCGGTGGCTGGCAGAAACCACGCGGAAGTTTACGGGTATTTCCACTGTGGAGCCCAGACGTGTGATGCAATGCTGCTCCAGTACCCTCAGCAGCTTGACCTGCTGGTACAGCGGCAGATCGCCGATTTCATCCAGAAACAGCGTGCCGCCGTTGGCCTGTTCGAAATATCCCTTGTGCGCGCCCACCGCACCTGTGAACGCGCCCTTTGCATGGCCGAAGAAATGCGCCTCGAACAGTCCTTCCGGCACGGCGCCGCAATTGACGGCCACAAATGGCCCGCGCGAGAACGGAGATTTGTCGTGCAGCAACTGGGCAATGCGTTCCTTGCCCACGCCGGTTTCTCCATGGATCAGCACGCTGGCATCGCAATCCGCGTACATCTCGACATCGGCCAACAGGCGGCGCATGACGCCAGACACGGCAATCATGGGCTGCTCGGCGGGCCTCTCCTCGGCGTTCCTGGGTGCGACGTCGCCACCGGCCAGCTTGAGGATCAGTGTACGCAGCTCGGCGCCCGTGAAGGACAGCGGCAAAGTATGCGAATAGGCCGGCGGGTAAAAGCGCGGGTCGTGGCCGCGCTCTTCTGACGCGACCCAGATGACAGGCACGGCATGGGACTTGAGCCACTCCTGCCCCATGAACCGCGCATCGCCCATCACGGTGACAGATACCAGTGCCACCGCCCGGCGCGTCGTGTCGCGGTGCGGGGGAAAGGTCATGGACGGATCCGTGCGGATGACCGAGATATCACTGTTGGCAAGGTAGCGGTCGACACGCAGGGCGATGTCGGAGTGGCCTTCCCATACATAGAGGTCGATATCTTCGGCTTGGACAGTGCTGGTCATTTTTCTGGTTGCCGGGGGTTGGGCCGGCGGAAGTTCCTTGTTGTGGGTTGGGGAAGGGGGTTATCGGTTCATGGTCACGAGGATTATTGGACTAGGCGGGGGAGGCCGCATTGGACTGAATGCAGTGTCACATCAGTGTTTACGATACTAATACCCAATGTCGATAAGAGATTATTAATGACCGTGCTTATCGGGTCGAGCAAAGGCTTAAGAATAGCTAGAGCTATGGCAACGGTGCTGGCCGCGAAACTGTCCCCATTCGCCAAAGTGAAGGTCTTTACCATCCCTGTGCGGCAGGAGCGGAGTGCGTTGTTTCCTCCGAGCACGGCAGGTAAGCACAAGACATCACCTACAGCTGAAAAAATCGACGAAAGAGCGTTATTCAGAATACCCAGTGTGCCTCCAAGTACTCCTACAAGCCCATTGTTGGTCATACGATTGTTTATCTCTTCCATCCGCTCTTGAGACCATACCAGGCTAGCATTCACGTCGGACAAGGATTTGCCCGCTCCGCTTGTTCCAACAAGCTGCTCAGCTATGGCCTGTCTTGACGGATTATCTGGCTGC
This sequence comes from Allopusillimonas soli, assembly GCF_004153445.1. Lineage (GTDB taxonomy): Bacteria > Pseudomonadota > Gammaproteobacteria > Burkholderiales > Burkholderiaceae_B > Allopusillimonas > Allopusillimonas soli. Next base: position 58,539 of record NZ_SDQC01000007.1, on the reverse strand, counting down.
GTAATCCCCGCGTCAGTTGAATATCCAAGCATGTCGCCCAATATTCCATCCAGTACAGCATCCGCAATAATGTTGTTGATGGTTCCCGAGAGGTCGACATTGGTACCATCAACGGAGGTAGTTGCTGGAGCTCTAAGTTCAACGTCTGTCTCTTTGCCGGGGATAAGGTTAATGGCCACACTGCTACGCACAGGTAACACGCCCAATACATTCAACACTTCGAAGCGCTCCGGTTTTATCGAGCTTTCACTCGCCTCATCAAAGCAACTATTAGTGGGTGCAAGTAACTCTTGATAGAAAACTTCGGAGGGAGCGTTACTTGCCTTACTAAGGGTCATGCCTGAAAATTTTCCTATGCATAGACTGGCTGCGGCCGCTTTTACCGCGATAACGGCTCCATCCCGATTCTCCCCAGTGCATGCCTTTTCCAGCGTCCCACGCGAGGTTGCTACGTCCAAGATGATTGGTAAATGCACATAGGTTCCCAAAGTGTTAAGGATCAAGCCAACCACCGGAATTTCATCACTACTTAGATAAAGATACAGGCGCAGTTGCGCGCTATGGGCAGCTGTGCCCTCGCCTCCAATCGCTATCGTTGGAGGCTCAATAATCCTCAATTGACCACGAAGCACGTTTAGAATGCCTTCATTCGGTAGTTGGAGATCTATCAGATTGTTGGTATTTGCGGTAAGCAAACCTGCAGCTATAAGGTTTCCTAGATTTAGCTTTGCTGCCAATGCGGATGTTGGATCCGAAGGGCCCAGGTTTAGGAGGCCATTTTTTGTTTCATCTCCAAATAGTTGTACGGCAAGTTGCGGAATATCAAGGGCGGTACCAATGGACCTCAACAGAGCCAAATCTATATCATTGTTATTGCTATTCCCGCTGGGAGAATTGGCCAACACGTTGGCAGCAGCAGTTAGAAGATTGCCCAGTGTCACAGGTGCAAGGTTGAGCAATTGTTTACGAGTACCCGCCGATAAGTCGATATCTAGTCCCGCTTCTTTAAGCCCTTGTAGTAATCCGGAAGGAGTCAGATGAACATTGGCAAGTCCATCAGAGCTAAGTAAGGTCAGTTCTTCGGGACTCAATGCGAGTGTGCTAAGTAGCTTACCCAACAAACCGTCCTTGCTGAGACTGAGCAATTCCGATCCGACAGAGAAAGTGGCAACTGGCTCTGAAATTGTGGCTGTAGCCACTGCTTCAGCCGGCGTGTCAGTGCCAATAAATGGAACAAGTGGGCTCTGTTCTTTAGAAATGCGCACGCGCAAGGCGTTATATGGTGAGACACCAGCTTGAAAATTAGTAGATGGATTGCCGCTACTGTCTCCTTTCCATTGTCCGCACTCGATGAGCGAGAAGCTTGTATTAGAGATGTTCGCATCGGCGAGCGAATCAGCATTCAGCTTTGCCTTAGAGCAACTTTCATCATCAACGGTCAATGCCTGTACACCGCTTAGAGCTGCCATGTCGGCAGCCTTCTGTAATTCACGTTTCATATATGCCGCATATCCAATTTGTATGGACGCCAGCAGCACCATCAGCATGCCGATAGACGCAGCCAGGATTACCACAATGGAGCCTTGCTGGCTCTCATTGTGACGCTGGGTGGGAGATTGGCTGCGATGCATGATGATGCTCCTTAAGACAGGCCGGTTTAATTTCCGCTGTCCTGCTCCACGGCTTCCTTGAACCATTCGGGCAGTGGATGGGAAAAACTGTCGACATATCGCTTGTAGGCAGGGCCCGCCGTAGCGCCCAGGGTGGGTAGTGCATTACCCGCCTCGCTGCCTTGGGCTTGCATGCTGAACAATGCGTGCGCCACGTCGCCTATTTCCTCGGTTGGCATGCCCCAGATGCCCTTGGGTTGGCTGCGCTGTGCCGTTGACGGTTGCTGCCCAGCCTGCGAGGTGCTGGTGGAGGACGATGCGCGATAGGGTGGGGCCTGTGTGACCACGGGGCTGCTGCCGCGCCGCGCGGTGGTGCTTGCCGATGGCGCCGACGTATTGGGCGAAACCGGATAGGCTTCCGCAGGGGTGAACACGGCCGACGAAGGCATGGGCGCCGTGCGTGCATCGGCGGCGGGTACCGGGGCCGCAGCCATGCGGCCGGTCAAAGGCGCTTTGTCCTGGGCCTGCGTCATCAGGGGCAGGCAGGAAAGAGCAATGCAAAGCGGTATCAGCAAGCGTGGCATATCGCGGCCTTTAAAGAGTGTCGTCATGGCTATTGCACCAGAGGAGTATGGTTGTCCATCAGCGGCGATTGATGAAAGCCGATGGGGCTGGCTGGGTATGAGGCTGAGCCGCTGGCTTGTGCAGCGGCATAGGCGGGAACATCGCCACTGGTCACAACCGGGCTGGAGGTTCGGGAGGAGGATGACGTGGCCTGGGCGCTGGCTGGCTGCCGTGCTCCGGCAGATGATAGGTGCGTGGCGGGGTTCGTACGCCATTCGCTTGCCAGTAAATAAATTTGATCGCGCGTGCCTTGAGACAATTGCGCCTTGTCCATGACGGCATTGGCTTGAGGTGTATTGCCTTGCAGAAGCAGCAACAGCGCCAGATTGGACAGCACTTTGTCGTTGTCGGGATCAAGCTCCGCCGCCTTGCCCAACGGCAGTCTCGCGCCCGCGAGATTGCCACTCTGGATGCGGGCATAGCCCAGGTCGTTGAGTATCTGAGCATTGGTGGGCTGCAGGGCGGAGGCCTTGGCGAGGTATTCGCTGGCCTTGGCATAGTCGCCTTGTTCTGCGGCGAGCAAACCAAGACCATGCCAGCCGCTGGCGGCTTCGCTGGTTTTCAGCAGCGCGCGGTATGCCTGCTCGCTGGCCTGTGGCTGGCCCGTCATGCGCAAGGCATGGGCCCGCAATGCGTTCAGCTCGGTGCTGTCGCCGTAGTTGGCCGCATAAGCATCTATATAGGCCAGCGAAGCAAAATAGCGCTGCTGCTGCTGTGCCTCGCGTATCATCGCCAGCATTACTTCAGGACGGCTGGCTTCGTTCTTGCGAAGATCCTCCGCTTCCTGCTGCCGCATCATGGCCTGCTGCTCCTGCTGCTGGCGGATCAGCTTCCAGGCGGTGTCTGTTTTGTTGGTGGAGCAGCCTGCGAGCAACATCGCGCAGGCGACCAGACATAGTGTTCTGAACAAGATATTCCTCATCAGCCGCCTCCCATGCGGGACAAGCCGCGTATGATGGCCAGGAAGCCCGCGCCCCCTGTAACGATCAACAATGCAGGCATGAGTGTGAGCACCATTACTCCCGTCATTTTCACGGTGAGCTTGCCTACTTTCTCTTTAAGATCCAGCTTGCGTTGCTCGCGCAGCCGCTCACTGAAGTGCAGCAGCGGCTGTTGCACCGCGCCGCCGTGCTGGTCCACTTGTGCAATCAAGCGGCAAATGGCGGACAAGTCGTCGTTGTCGAAGTCTGTAGCAAGCCGGGCCAGCGACTGCTCCCGGCTGCGGCCGCGCGTGTATTGGTCCACGGCCAGATGCAGTTCGCGTGCCAATACCGGCATGACCTCGGCAAACTCGTGCACAACCACATGCAGGCTTTGGTCTATCGACAGGCCCACACCCTGCAGCAGGCGCAGAATATCGATAAGCAAGGGCAGCTCTTCGGCTGCAGCCAGCTTGCGCTGCTTGGCGCGCCGCGCCACCACCCATTTGGGCAGCATCAGGCCCAGGGCAAAGCCTACAAACAAGACAACAAATACGCCCAGCGCATGACTTCCGAGTATCGTGGTCCGGCCTAGCCACAGCAGGGCAGCGAGGGGCAGCGCGATACTGAGCACAGCGCGCGCAAACAGAAACAATGCGCGTGCTTTGGCCTGATCCAAGTAGCCCGCCGATGCGATCAGTTGCCGGTCTTCGTCCGCGATCAGCAACTCGGCAAGCCGGCCGGTACTCCAGCGTGTGCCCAAGGCGGCGGCTGTGCTGACGGCATCCGTCCAGGCGTCCCGCTGCTCGGGCGGCACAGGGGTGGGATTGTGCGTGCCCTGCGTGCCGCGGGCAGCCAGCGCTTTCTCCATGGCTGCCTGGCTTCTGGCCTGGCGAAAGGCGCGGCCCAGTATGGCCGCGCCAACAATGAACAGCGCAAGCGCCAGCAGCACGACGGCCAGCGCGATCAGTAGGTTGATATCGATTCGGGAAAGCCACGTGTTCATGTCATTCCCCTAATTCAGCCTGGCCATGCGGTATAGCCAGTAGGAGCCGATGATCTGCAGGGCTGCAGCGCCCAACAGCAGTTTCCAGCCTACGGGATCATGCCACATGTTCATGAACAAGTCGTTGTTGAAGGCAAGGATGAAAGCTGCCAGCCCCAGAGGAAGCAGTGCCAGTATCCAGGCCGAGAGCCGCACTTCCGCGGAAAGCGCAACAAGCTCGCGCCGAGCCTGGGTCAGGTCGCGCATGAAGGCTGCCATGCGCTCCAGCACATGGTCGCTGCGTCCGCCAAAACGCAGGGCCACCCCCACGATGGCGGCCACCAGGTACAGCTCGTGCAACCTGTACTGCCGCGCTGTCTGGCGCAGCGCGACGTCCAGTTCGTAGCCCCCGCGGTGGGCGCTGTTGGCTTTTTCAATGATCTCCAGCAAAGGGTCGTCGATCTTGGAAGCGGCAACCTGAAAAGATGCAGCGAGGCTTGTGCCTATGGCCATCAGGCGCACCACGGCGTCCAGGAAATCCGGCAACTGTTCCACCGCCTTGCGGTGGCGCCGATCGGCGCGCAGCCAGATGCGGAAGAAGCCAAGCACCAGGCCTATCAGCAGGATCGCCGCAAAGGCCAAGGGCCCCAGCAGCATGCCGCCGATCACCGCAACGAGTAAGGGCAGGCCAACCAGGCCAATGTAAAACCGGAAGGTGGGCACCATGCCGGCCCTGAGCAGCAACTGGTTCCATGTGTCGGGCCCGCCCCGCCATGCGGAGGGCGTGCGCACCACCATGCCGGGCGCATTCAGCTTGGCGGCGGTGCGCTCGTCGATGTGCTGGCCCACGAAACGCTCTGTGGCATCGCGGCGGCTGCGTTGCGCAGCGGCGTGCCACAGTAGAACACCGCCCACCACAAGCAGCAGTGCTATTGCGATCAGGACAAGCACAATGGCCATCAGCGCCTCCTGCCCCAGAATCCGCCGCCATCGGCGGGAGGCGGCGATTGACGGCTGTCTGGGCCACCCTTGTTCTGCCACTGGTCGCGAAAGCGCGCGAGCTTGGGCGTGTGGGGATGTATGCCCAGGCTTTTCCAGTGATCCTGCTCCTGGCCATCGGGGTCGATAAAGCTTTCGTAGCGATACAGCTCCTGGGTGGAAATGACGTTGTCGCCCATGCCGGTGATTTCAGTAACGGACAATATGCGGCGGCGCCCATTGGAGAGGCGGCCTATCTGGACGATGAAATCCAGCGCGCTGGCGATCTGGCGCCGCAGGCTGTCTTCGCTGCCCTGGTAGCCGGCAAAGCCGGCCAGCATTTCGATGCGGTACAGGCATTCGCGCGGCGAGTTGGCGTGTATGGTGGTCATGGAGCCTTCGTGGCCGGTATTCATGGCCTGCAGCATGTCCATGACTTCGGCGCCGCGCACTTCGCCCACCACTACCCGGTCTGGCCGCATGCGCAAGCTGTTGCGTATCAGATCGCGTATGGACACCACCCCGCTGCCGTCGTATCCGCCCTGGCGTGCTTCCAGCCTTACCACGTGGGGGTGGTTCAAGGAGAGTTCGGCTGTATCCTCCACCGTGACAATACGCTCGTTCTCGGGAATGAAGAAGGCCAGCGCATTGAGCAGCGAGGTTTTGCCCGAGCTGGTGCCGCCCGAAATGATGATATTGCAGCGCTGGTGCACGGCGGCATCCAGCAGGCGGCAGATTTCCTCGTTATAGCTGCCCAGGTTGAGCAAGTCGGTGGGCTTGAGCGGGTCCTGGCGAAACTTCCGTATCGACACGGAAGGCCCATCCACGGCCAGAGGCTCGATAATGACATTCAGTCGTCCGCCATCGGGCAGGCGAGCGTCCACCATGGGTGTGGACTCATCCAGCCTGCGGCCAAGCGGCGCGAGTATGCGGCGCACGATGCGCAGGATGTGCTGGTTGTCGGAAAACCGTACCGGTTCGCGCGTCAACACGCCCCGGCGCGACACGAAAACGTTGTCGTAGCCATTGATGAGTATGTCTTCCACCGTGGCGTCGGCCAGCAGATCCTCCAGCGGGCCCAGGCCTGCCAGTTCCTTGGTCAGGCTCAGCGCTACCTGCTGGACCTCGGATTCGTTAATGGGTACGCGTTTCTGCCGCACAAAGCCCGAAACCTCGATTTCCACGAATTCCTGGATGGCCTCGCGCGACCAGCGCCCGAACTCCGCGCCCAGCTCTTCGATGCGCGACAGCAGATGCTCGTAGGCGGCGCTTTTGATTTCCTGGAAGCGCTGCGTGCCTGCGAAGCCTTCATCGCCAAATTGAACGGAACCGGTCATGATCATGGGTCTATCCTTGCCACACGGGTTTAATTGTGGCTGCGCCGCGCCAGTCCGGCCAGCCATCCCATTGGATTGCGCTGTCCGCGGTGCGAAGAAGTGTTGTCGGGATTCAGTTCGCGAACCAGCGTGTTCACGGCCTTCACATAAGGGTCGGCGGCGCTTTCCTGGTTCAGCAATTTGCCGGTGTTCATGCTTCGGCGCAACGCGAGGGTGCGGTCGGGCAGCGTGGCCAGCAGGTTCAGTTCAAAACGTTCGGCGATCTGCGCGGCGTTCATGCCATAGCGCGGGTCGTAGCGGTTGACGATAAGCCGCAGCCGTTCGCGGTCCACTTTCTGCTGGGCAAGGTCTTCGAGCAGGTCGGCCAGGGACACGAGACCGCCCAGGCTTTGATCCGTGACCACCCACACCTGCGCACAACTGCGCGCAATGGCAGAAATGAATGGCGGGTTGGAAAGGCCGCCGGTATCGGTAATGACCAGGCCGAACATATCGCGCAGGCGCTCGAAGAGCGCAATGGAGTCGGCCAGGGACGCATCGCGCACCTGTTCGACAGCGCGCGGCAATGCCAGCACGCTGACGCCCGCATCATTTTGCGGCAGCGCCGAGTTGATCAAGGTGTCATCAAGGCGACGCAGGTTTTGCACCGCGTCCACAAAATGAAAACCCTGACGAATATTCAGGTAAAGCAGGTTATCGCCGACAGGCATGCCCAGGTCCAGCAGGCAGACGCGTTGCGCAAGAGGCAGGTATTCCGGCGTCTTGCGGGGCGGTTTGCCATTGCCGCTTTCGGTTGCGGCATCGCGCAACTGTTGCTGCACCATGCCTGCCAGATGCGATGCCAGCGTGCTGACCCCCAGGCCTGGCCGTGCACCCAGCAGCAGCACGCTTCCGAGCTTGGCCGGGTGGGCGCCGGATTCGCGTGGGGCCTGGCCCAGCAGCCGCTCCACGATGGCAAGAAAGTCGCTTTCCTGGTTCGGATCCGCAAAGTCCTTCACGCCCGCGCGGAAGGCCGTGATGGCGCCGCCGGGGTCGCTGGCGCAACCCAGCGCCACGGCAGGCACATCCGGGAATCGGCGCGCGAGCTCACCCGCCAGCATGCTGGCATGTTCCAGATTCACCTCATAGGCGTCGTTGGCTGCTTCGGGGCCGTAGTGGCTCAGGAAATCCAGGAAGACCATGGTGGGGCGTACTTCCACCATGTGTGAAGACAGCTTGCCTACGGCGGGTGTTTCCTGAATCACCGGACCGAGGTCATGCAAGGCGTCGGCCAGCCCGGTGGCCAGCGCCTGTTTGTCTGAGTAGAGTAAAAAACGGGGCTGCTGGGGCAAGATGCCGCCTCCTTAGCGCGAGAAACCGGGCATTTGCTGGCCACCCGCCGGGCCCATCAGGTAATAACCCCAGGCATTGCCCGGTGTGTTTCGCTTTTCCAGTTTGTCGCCAGGCAGGGGGATGTGGGCCCCGCGGGCAATGGGCTTGACCAGATGCGGTGTGACCACAATGATGAGCTCGTGCTCCTCCTGCGAGTAGGCCACGCTGCGAAAGAATGCGCCGATAATGGGCAGGTCGCCCAGGAAAGGCACCTTGCTGACATTGGCAATGGTTTGACGCGACACCAGGCCGCTGATCACAAAGCTTTCTCCGTCTCCCAGCTCTATCATGGTGTCGGCGCGGCGAGTACGCAGCGCGGGCATTAGCGTGACCTGATCGCCATTGCTGATGGGGATGGCATTGCCATAATCCAGTTCACTGGCTTCTGGCGCCACCTTCAGGGCAATGCGGTCTCGCGACAGCACGGTGGGAGATACCGTCAGCCCGATACCAAACGGCTTGTATTCAACGGTCGTGGTGCCCAGGCCACCCGATTGCGGCACGGGAATTTCCCCGCCGGCCAGGAAGCTCGCACTCTGGCCAGACATGGCCACCAGTGTGGGTTCGGCCAGGATGCGGCCCATGCCGGTACTTTCCAATAGGCTCAGGCCAGCATCAAAGTCGCCTGAGGTATAGAACAAAGAGAAGCCGCCATTGGCCATGCCGCTGAGCCCAGCAGGTATCAGGCTGAGCGATGCACTCCACGGCCCGCCATCGTGTGAGCTCCAGCGCACACCGACATCCTTCAATGCATTGCGCGACACCTCCACAACCTTGACTTCCACCTGCACCATGCTTCCTGGCGCCTGCGAGGCAGCGGCAGCGGAAGGGCGATCGTCGCCCAATACGGTGACGCGCCAGTGCCGGGGCGTCTTGCTGGCGCTGGTCCATACCTGCACGTCCGCGGTGCCTGGCTGGTTGGCAAACAGCATGACGCCGCCTGCTCGGCTGCCGCTGCCAGACAGTATTTGCACATCGGCAACATTGGGGTCGCTCACAGCCACGCGCGTGGCACGTCCGTTGATCGGCAGCATGCGCTGCCCATGCATGGGCAGCGCCATGGCCGCTGCGGCGCTGGCACCCGCCGCAACTGCGGTGCCAGGCGCCTCCTGGGCGACGGCCGGAAGCCAGGCAAAGGAAGCGAGAGCCAGCAGGCAGGTTGCGGAGACACTTGCCGCCAGCCCGTGCCCTCCATGGGTTGCGGGGCGCGCCGTAGCGTGCGCGGCGGCTTGCATGGTGAAGGGCGAAGAAAACAGTGCTGCTTTTTTATTTGTCATGGAACCCGCCTTGCTGCGTGTTGCGTGATGGCGTTAGCGCCGGTTGTGCCGCGTAAATTTGGTCAGTACTTCACGGTCTCAGCCTTGCCGCCGCGTATCACTTGTACGCTACGGTGTGGCTGGGCTGAGGATGTTCGGGGAGCCTGGGCTTTTTTTTCCGGCTTGTTGTCCTGATCCGCACCCGACACCTGTGTCAGGCTTTCGCCCGCATAGGCGCGGTTGCCAGCCTCGGCCAATAGCTGACGCTCGGCGGCGGTGAGATCTTTGCGGCCCGCAAGCAGCGGCTCTGTGGGCTTGAATAGATCGGTGTCGGGGCGGCTCTCGTCTTCCGGCGATCTCAGCGCCAGTTGCAGCTTGCCGCTGCGTACCGCGAGCAGCAGCTCATTGACGCGGGCAAGCGGCACAGCCAGCATGGCGTTGTTTGCCTGATCTCTCCGCCGGGGTTGCTGGTTGTCCGATGCCGCATCTTGGGGCGGCGGCCCGTCCAGCGAGTCGAGGCCATAGGCCAGTACGCGTACCTGCGGCAAGAGAAGCCGGGCTTGGGTATCCGCCACTTCCGCGTTGTCTGCGCCGCCGCTGCTCTTGCGCTCCAGCGTGAAGAACACGTCCACAATGTCGCCAGGGCGTATCCGGTTGGATGCGCCGGTAATCTCGTCCACCGGAATGCTGACAGCGCGCTGGCCTTCGTCCAGATAAGTAGCCAGGCCCTGCATGAGCATTGCGCGCGTGATGGGTTCTCCGGCGGGCAGATCGAAACGCAGGCGCTTGCCCACCAGCTCTTTAGGTTCGGCGTAAGCCTGTTTCGGCGATACGGGCCATTGTGCTGTCTTCAATGCCGTGTTCGCCATGGGCACGCCAGCGGCAATATCTTTGGCCGCCAGCACCACGGGATAGGTTGGCACGGGCTTGGGTGCTTCGGATGCCGCGATGGGGGTATTGGGCGCGGGTGGAGGCAGTGCGGGCCGGTTGGCTATCCTGTAAGCAACCACGCCCAGGGCCACGGCAATCACCACCAGAATCGCGGCGAGGAACTTCAGGATGGGGCTCATGTTTCAGGACTCCGACAGTATCTGTATGGTGGCGGTGGAGGAGAGTGAAGAGGGAAATAGCGCTGAGCCGTTGTCAAAAAGGCTGGCAATGCCTTGCACGGCATTCAGCAAAGGCCAACTGTTGACGACCACGGGTGTGCTGATGGCAATCTGGGCGCAGCTATTGGCTCCGCCGGGACAGGCTTGCTCGCTACCCGTGCAAAAACCTGCGTCTACGGCGCCGCCGATCAACGCTTTCAAGATGGCGTCCTGGCTGGCCAGATCCTTTACATGCGTGCAGCCTGCTTCCGCCGCGGCATTGCCGCTTGCCATGGTGCTGCTTTGTACCAAGGCATAGCGCGCGCCTTCCGCCGCCAGATCGGAGACTTTTTGCTGAACCCAAAAGAGCGTGCCGAAAGCAATAATGCCGAAAAAAATCATCAACACGAGGATGATGGTGAGCGCGAACTCTATTGCGGCAACACCCGATTGCACTTTATATGAAGCATTCTGAAGCGCAGGGGCGAGACCTGTTATCGGCTGTGTTGGCAAGGCGGAGGCATTGGGTGCAGGTTGCCACATATCAGCTCCCCCGTGACACGGCAGTGATATCCAGGTTTACCGTGGCGCTGGCCCGAAGCGTGCTGGGCAGAAAAAATTCTGCGCCTGGCAATGGAGGAACAAAAGCCCCGTCTCCCATGTAGTCATAGCTAAGGACTACGGTGTATAGATCGGGGGTGGTTGAGGAAGGGCACGGCGACGCCGTGGCGTGGGGGCTGCAAAAATTACAGCTCATGTGGCCGCTGCATTTGCCCAGCCAACCCGACAGGCGTTTCACCTCCGCCTCCACGGCTGCCTGCCGGTCAGTCTCCGAGCCCTGCCACGTGAGCGCCGTACGCGCACCCGACTGGGCCGCGCCATTCAAAGTCTGCTGTATGGCAAAGACGACGCCATAGGCCATGATGGCGTACAGCACAAGAAAAAAGATAAGAAACACAAGCCCGAATTCAACGGCATAAACGCCACGCTGCCGCGCGTGGCGTTTATGATGTGCCGATAATAAATATGGGCCTGCTTCCATGATGAACTACCTACAACGACGATAACCAGGGTTCAGGGTGAAACATGAGCCATCCCATGCCAAATAACGCGCCTAGAGCAATGTAAGCAGCGTAGGGAATGCCTCGGCGGATATCAGGCGGTTGCTTCCAAATGGCACGAGCACCAACCCAGCCTTGCAGTAAAACTGCAGACAAGGCGTGTATACCGGCCAAGATGCTGCCTATCAATAATGCCGGGAAGAGACCGGCAGGGCCTAGAAAAAAACCTAGAACCCCAATGAATTTCACATCGCCGGCTCCCACGGCGCGAAAACGCCATAGGGGGAAAAACACGACGAAACCAATTACCAGTCCAATCAAGGCAGCCTGTAGGCTAGGCAAATGAGCCGAAGCAAGATACGTGTACTTAATGTCTTGCGTAGCTAATAAAAGCCAAGCAAGCTGGTATCCCGCTCCAGCAAGGATTAGCCAATTAGGTATGCGACGCGTGCGTATATCCAGCCAGGTTGCAACTAGGTTGAATACAACGAAAATTAGTAGCCAGATGTGATTCACGCATATCGCTCAGAATTACCAGATTGGGGCTCAGCCGGTTATTTTCGGCAGCTCATCCACAATAGCCTGAAATGCTGCCGCGATTTGATTTCCGAGCGTCGCGACCACGCCTACAACAACGGCAGCGATCAACCCCACAATCAGCCCATACTCCACGGCCGTCGCACCCTCTTCATCTTTCCAGAACTGAATAAGTTGTTCTTTCATTTCCATCCCCTTGCATACACAAACAAAATTTACATATACATACATTTTGGCCGTTACGCCGCTTAAGATCGGGAATTTTCCCTAGATCTTCAAGCACATACTACTGTAACGGGATGAATCATTTTATAGGGTAATCCCTAGAAATAAGCAAAGAATTGGTAACTTCTGTAGCTTTTAGTGGACAGATTCTATGAAGTACTGTCCTTTAAGACAGTAATAAATAAATATCTGTTAGTTTTTTGCAGCATTTCAGATGAATTTTGTAGTATTTAGTGGTCTGCCGTTATCATGCGGCTTAGATCGCTTGGCCTAGTGACATCTTTAAAGTCGCGATACACGGGCGATATTTGTCGCTTTTTCCGCACCGAGCCGCGCTTATGTCCACTGCCACCGCTATATCGTCATACGTCTTTTGTCGAGTTGTTTCTTTCTTGAACACAACGCACATACGGCGTAAATTCTGTGCATGGGCGCTGGCGGCTGGCGTAATACTTCTACCCGCAGCACCGGTGTTGGCGGACGGTGTGGTGCGCGGCAATCCCATCGATAGCCTGCCCAAACTGCAGGTGCCCGGCGAAACGCAAAAGCGGCCGGCACAGGTGCAGATTCAAAAGAGCGATGCGCAAAGGCAGATCGAGCGGCGTATGGCGCAGCGGATTATTCCCCGGCATTTCACGGTGTCGGGAAACACGGTTGTGCCGCTGAGCGACATCATCCCCATTCTGGAACCGCTGGCCGGCAAGGAAACAACAGTGGGGGCGCTGGTTCAGGAGGTAAACAAAATCACGGCCATATACCAGTCGCGTGGTTATGCGCTGTCGTTTGCCTTGCTGCAAAACCAAAGCTTTGCAAATGGTCTGGTTAAAGTCACTGTGGTTGAAGGGCATGTGTCGCGCTTGCGCATAGAGGGCGATGTGGGCAATGCGGGCGACAGGCTGCAATCGCTTGCGGCGCCCATCGTGGCGGAGAAACCATTGACACGCAAGACTTTTGAACGCCAGTTGAATTTGATGCGCCAGGTGCCTGGCGTGAGTTTTACGCCCAAGCTGGACATGCCTCGCCGTGCGGATGGGGCGACGGAATTTGTGATCGACGCGCAGCGCCAGCGGGTCAGTCTGTCTGGCGGTATTGCCGACTTGGGTACGGGCATGCAAGGCATGGTCGGGGTCACGCTAAACAGTCTGACCCCGCTGGGTGAGCAGATCAAACTCACATCGGCGCCGCCGCTGCAAAATGATGATGTGGAGTACTACGCGTATCAGGCCACGGTGCCCGTCGGCAACAAGGGCTTGGCGCTGGAGTCCGACGGCTATTACTACCTGTCCGAACCGCATGATGCGTTGCTTGAGTCCCAGGGATGGGATCGCCGCGTTGAGAACAAGAAAATCGGCATCGGCGTCAGTTATCCATTTATTCTCAATAACGAGCGGATGCTCAAGGGCAAGCTGAGTGTTTATGCCGCGGCCACAAAAGACCAATATCACCGCGATGTGGATAATGCGTGGTTGAAACAGAGCACGGATCTGCGTGTTGCGCGGGCCGAGTTGCGCTACCGTGATGTGGGCCCGGTGCAGAGCCGGGATATTACGCTTGGCGTGAACAAGGGGTTTGACGCCTGGGGTGCTTCCAAGAAAGTGGAAAGCAACTATGCGACTTTCGCTGATCCGAGCTATGAGCTGGACTTTGTGCGCTACACGTTGGACGCACGCCAAACCTTCAGGTTGCCGCATAATTTTGGCATTACCCTGTCGGCGGCTGGTCAGTACAGCTCGGATATCTTGCCTAATTTCGAGCAGATATCGTTTGGCGCCTGGCATTATGGGCTGGGATACGAGCAGGGCGAACTCGCCGGCGACAAGGGTTACGGTATGTCCCTGGAATTGAACAAGCGCATCCCGACGGGTTGGGGCGTACTGTCGGCTATTCAGCCCTATGTCATGTACGACCACGCACGTGCTTGGTATAACGACGATAATCTCAAGTCCTACAATGGCCGCAAGCTTTCGTCTGCTGCGCTGGGTGTACGCCTGACAGACGACAAGCACTATGTGTTCGATTTTAATGTGGCCAAGCCTATGGGCGATCTTCCGCTAAACAGCGACGACCGAAGCTTGCGGTTCAATGCTAATTATTCCCTGCTTTATGATGGTATGTAGGCTTGGGGGTGACGGGGCTGACTTTTTGTTACGTAACGTCCAGCGAAAAGACTCCCCATATGTAACATTCGCAGAAATGAATCTTGTCCAAATTCGGCGGTATCGGGCTGGAAAATGACATGAGCTTTATTTTAATCAATTGATTTATATAGCTAAACATAAAAAATGGCGCTTTGGGCGCCATTTTTATTGCCATGAATCAAAAATTGGCATGCTTGTTGCTTTAGGTGTTTCATAGGGCGTCAGCCGCTACCGAACACTTCAAGACGGGAGAGATTCATGGAGACCAAACGATCGCGCGCAAGAGTGTCGCGTCGGACACTGAAACTTGCGTTGATGGCGAGTCTGTTTAGCAGCACCTTGGTTTTGACGGGCTGCGGATTCACGGCTGGCGGCGAGCTGACGCCACCAAACATTGATAATCCGGGTGACCCTGGCAATCCTGGTGATCCGAATAATCCTGGCGATCCTGGTAATCCCGGTGATCCCAATGATCCAGGCGATCCAGGCGATCCAGGCGATCCAGGCGATCCAGGCGATCCAGGCGATCCAGGCGATCCAGGCGATCCAGGCGATCCAGGCGATCCAGGCGATCCAGGCGATCCAGGCGATCCGGGCGATCCGGGCGATCCGGGCGATCCGGGCGATCCGGGCGATCCAGGCGATCCAGGCGATCCAGGCGATCCGGGCGATCCGGGTGATCCAGGCGATCCGGGTGATCCAGGCGATCCGGGCGATCCGGGCGATCCGGGCGATCCGGGCGATCCGGGCGATCCGGGCGATCCGGGCGATCCGGGCGATCCGGGCGATCCGGGCGATCCGGGCGATCCGGGCGCGAAGGGACTGCTGGAAACCACACTGGGTGGTGCAGGTAATGCAACGGACAATGTCCTGCCGCTGGATGCCGGCGCCACGCTCGGCGACTTGGGCCAGCAGCTGGACAACGTCACGGAACCTGTGGTCGGCACCGTAACAGACCTCACGCAACAGCTAGGTGCGCAGACGGGGCTGGGTGAGCCGGTGGATGGCGTGCTGACAGGCGTGGGTGACGCAGTCGTCAATCTCGGCGCGAGCATTTCCGATTCCGGCCTGCCAGGCAATCTGGGCGTGGGGCTTGGTGGGTTGCTGGATGGCGTGGGTAAGGGCGTTACCAGTCTGGGAGGCGTGCTGAACGGTGAGGGCGGCGCACCGCTTACCGCGGTGGGTGGCAATATCACCAATGGCTTGTACTCGCTCACCGACTCCTTGACGGGACAGGGCGGCCTGCTGCAGCCAGTGGGCGATCTGCTCGGCAGTCTGGGCGGCTTGCCAGGCGGTGAAGAGGGTGGCTTGTTGTCTCCGCTCACTGGCTTGCTGGGTGGTCTTGCCGGTAATGATGGCGAGAACGGCGCTGGTGGATTGCTGTCCCCGGTTACGGGTTTGGTGGGTAGCCTCACGGGCAACGGCGGTGAAGAGGGAGCTGGCGGGCCGCTGTCGCCGATCACGGATATTGTCACCAGTCTTACCGGCGGCACGGAAAACGGTGGGTTGCTGTCTCCGGTAGCTCAGGTCGTAGATGGTCTGACCGGCGGCGCAGAAAGTGGCGGCCTGTTGTCTCCCATTACTGGCTTGGCGGGTGGCTTGACTGGCAATAATGGCGACGGTGCGGCGCAGGGTCTGTTGTCTCCTGTGACCAATCTGGTATCGGGCCTCACGGGTGGCGCGGCGGGTGGCAACAGCAACGTTCTGTCTCCCGTCACCAATCTGGTGGGCGGCCTGACCGGCGGCGCGCAGGATGGCGGCGCTTCGACTGGCGGCTTGCTGAAACCTGTGACTGATTTGGTGGGAGGCTTGACCGGCGGCGTAACCGGCGGTGGCTCTGGTACGGGCGGAGAGGGCGGCAATGCCGCAGGCAATCTGCTTTCCCCTGTGACCAACCTGCTGGGCGGTTTGCTGGGAGGTGGTCGCCGCTAAGTGCGGCCAGCGTGAAATAGCCGCAGCCCGGCATGCGAGCGGGGCTGCGGCATGGATTCAGAGGGTTTTTCCACGCGTCGCGTTTTGGCGTGCCCCACATGGCATGCATTCTCGCCACTACCGGCAACAGGGGCGCTGGGGCGATCGCGGTACGCAATGGGAATGGCGGCGAACGATGTTCGGCCGCCATTTTTTTGCCTGCTCGATTTTTGTTACGTAACGAAAAGAGCGAAATCGCCCCATTTGTAACAATCGCAGATTTGGAAATAGTCTGAATATAGCTGCAAGCAGGACATATTCAACGCGAAGTTTATATAACAGCTTGAAAAATAAAACTATTTGAAGAAAGCTGACTATTTGGCAGGGCATGCTCGCGGAGGAATCGAATTCTGGCATGACTATTGCTTTAAGTTAACCAACCGACACATTTCCAAGTCGCGGCAGACATTCTGAAGCATGAGCCAAGGAGAACAGAACATGAGTATGCACACAACCCAACGTTCCGGCATATCGTCCGGCTTCAAGCTGACACTGCTGGCTGCCATGTTGGCCAGTACGCTGGCGCTAACTGGCTGCGGCGCTGGCGCCGGCGCTGAGTTCACGCCACCCATCGACAATCCGGGCGGCCCAGACAATCCTGGTGGCCCAGACAATCCCGGCGGCCCCGATAATCCGGGCGGTCCAGACAATCCTGGTGGCCCGGATAATCCTGGCGATAGCGCCAAGGGCCCGCTGGAAACCACGCTAAGCAATACAGGCCAGGCGGTGGACAACCTTGTTGACTTGAATACAGACAAGGCGCTGGGTGATCTTGGCAAGCAGTTGGATACAGTGGTGGCACCGATAGCCGGCACCGTGACGGACGCGACGCAACAAGTGGGCGCGGCTACTGGCATTGGCGAGACGGCTGACGGCCTCTTGCAGCAAGTCGGGGGCACGGTGTCCAGCCTTGGTGATTCTCTTGCCGGCACCGGACTGCCCAATGGTTTGAGCGCTGGTGTTGGTGGCGCAATCAGCGGCGTGGGCGACACCGTGGCCAGCGTGGGTGGTCTGCTGAACCCGACAGCAGACGGTAGCGACCCGCTTACTAATATCCTGGGTAATGCGACGGGCGCTGTCGGTGCGCTGACGGGATCGCTTGGCGGAGATGGCGGGCTGCTTCAGCCTGTTACAGACATTCTTGCCGGCGCAGGTGTGGGTGGCGGTGATGGCAGCGCTACGCCGGTGCTGCAGCCGGCGCTCGCCAACACGGGCGAGGCGGTCGACAACGTTGTGCCGTTGGGCTTGTCGGACACGCTAGGTGGTGTGGGCCAAACGCTTGACGGCGTGGTTGCACCGCTGGCGACATCGGTGACCGGCACTACACAGAATCTTGGCGACAGCCTTGGCGTGGGCGAACCCGTCAATGGCTTGTTGACCAGTATTGGCGGCTCTCTGCAGGGGGTGGGTGACGGCATGCCGCTCGGACTGGGTGGTTTGGTAAATGGCCTTGGCGCAGCGGTATCCAGCGCGGGCGGCATTGTGCACGGTGATGCGGCCAATCCGCTCGGCGATACGCTGGACAGTGCCACCGGCGGGGTAGCTTCGCTCACTGCCGGTCTTAGCCTGGGTGGTATTGGAGGCGGCGATGGCGCCGGGGGGTTGCTCGCTCCCGTTACCAATCTGCTTGGCGGGCTGGGCGGGGCGAGCGATGGCGGAGCCGCGGGCGGCTTGCTGGCGCCGGTCACGGGCCTGCTGGGTGGCGTCACAGGCGGTGCAACCGGCGGTGGTGCCGGAGGTCTGCTGGCACCGGTTACCAATCTGCTTGGCGGTGTGACAGGTGGCGACAGCGCGGGAGGTGGTCTGCTGGCGCCGGTCACGGGTCTGCTCAGTGGGCTGACAGGAGGCGGCACGCAAGGATCTGAAGGAGGGACAGGCGGCCTTCTGGGCGGCTTGCTTGGCGGGAACCGCTAATCAGCATCGAGGTGGGCTATGTCTCTATCGATTGTGAGTGAAGCACCCCGGCGGGTCAGCCCGGCTCAGCTGCGCGACCTGACCGAGGATACGGACCCCGTGGTGGATGAACTGGCCATGTTGATCAGCCGGCGCCTCTCCGTCTATGCCGAGGCCAGGCTTTCATGCCTGGCCGAAGATGCGGGGCTGTCGTCTCTGGATCTTCGTGCCCTGGCTTTTGTGATCGAGTTTGGATCGCTGTCCACCGGTCATCTGGGGCAATTGATGGGTTTGAGCCATGGTGGTGTCACGGCGCTTATCAATCGCCTGGAAACGGCAGGCTATATACAGCGCGATCGCAACCAGCATGATCGCAGAGTGGTAACGCTGAGACCCGTGGCTGAACGGTGCGAACCGCTAATGCATCCGGAGCAGTACGTGGTGGATCGCATTGCGGAGATTGCACAGCGTTCCGGCAATTCGGATCTTGCGGGCACGTTCGATTTTCTCATGCGCTGCATGAAGCTGTTGCGGCGTGACACGCTGCAATGGCTGGCTACGCGGGAGTTGGCCAAATAGACAGTGGAGAAAAGCAGTGATTGGAGATGGCGGCAGGCCTTGGGGCCAGCCGCCATTTTCTGTTCATGGGCCAGTACATTTTTGTTACGTAACGTTCCTGATGCAATCATCGAGAAACCAACCCATTTGTAACATTCGCAAATGTGGCGATATTGTTGCTTGAGTGAAAATACGAAGAATGCCATTTTTCCTTATATATAACTATTTGATTAAAAAGAATAATTATTGAAATCTGACTTTTATCTCCTGTATATCCGCTTGCTAGAAAAAGTTGGCACGAGCATTGCGTATTCACTGTCAATCCGCGACGCAATCCGTTACGGCCTCATCAAATTACAGGAGATATGCAATGTCGATCGAGCAAACCCCCAGCCAAGCACCATCCAGAAAGATGTTCCGGCTTACCCTTTTGGCCGGCATGTTGGCGGCCACCTTGACGATTACCGGTTGCGGCGCGGGTGCAGACGGCCTGCTTACGCCTCCCGTCAATCCGAACAACCCAAATAATCCCAACAATCCCAACGATCCCAACAATCCGAATAATCCGAACGACCCCAATAACCCCAATAACCCCAACGATCCCAATAACCCTAACGATCCGAACAACCCCAACGATCCCAATAATCCGAACGACCCCAACAATCCCAATGACCCGAACAACCCCGCTGCAAAGGGGCTTCTGGAAACCACGCTAGGCGGCACCGGCAAGGCGGCTGACAATCTGCTTGGTCTCGGCGTCAGTGACACGCTCGCCAACTTGGGCAGCCAGCTCGATCAGGTCACTGATGGTGTCGTAGACACTGCCACAGGTCTGACACAGCAGGTTGGCGCTCAAACAGGTGTGGGCGAGCCCGTGGATAATCTGCTGGACAGCGTTGGCGGCACTGTCAATGGGCTTGCCGACTCCATCGCCGGTACCGGCTTGCCGGGCGGCCTTGGCGAGGGCGTGGGCGGGCTGTTGAATGGCGTTGGCGATTCGCTGGCCAGCCTCGGTGGTGTGGTGAATGGCGAAGGCGGCGAGCCCTTGACAGCGGTTGGCAAGAATCTGACTGATGGCCTGGGCGTTCTCACCGCATCATTGGCGGGCCCCGGCGGCCTGCTGGAACCGGTCGGTGGCCTCTTGGGCGGCGTTGGTGGGGAAGGCGGCCTGCTTGCGCCTGTAACCGGATTGCTGAATGGCGTTACGGGTAAGGAAGGCGGTCTGCTGGCACCCGTCACCGGACTTCTGGGCCCGGTGACGGGTGGCGCCACAGGTGGTGAGGGTGGCTTGCTTGCGCCAGTGACGGGGCTGCTCGGCTCGGTGACAGGCGGTGGCGCCGCAGGTGGTGACGGCGGGCTGCTTGCGCCAGTGACAGGGCTGCTAGGCTCGGTGACAGGTGGCGCAGCGGGTGGCGAAGGCGGTCTGCTGGCACCTGTGACGGGGCTGCTCGGTACAGTGACAGGCGGTGGCGCCGCAGGCGGCGAAGGCGGTCTGCTTGCGCCTGTAACAGGACTGCTGGGCTCGGTGGCGGGCGGCGCTACGGGTGGCGATGGTGGTCTCCTTGCGCCCGTGACAGGCCTTTTGGGTTCGGCAACAGGCGGTGCTTCAGGAAACGGTGCAGGCGGTTTGCTGGCCCCTGTGACCGGGGTGCTCGGTGCCGTAACGGGTGGTGCGGCCGGTGGCGCTGGCGATGCGGGAGGATCGGGTGGAGCCGGTGGCAATGCCGGAGCCGGCCTGCTGGCACCCGTAACTGGCCTGGTCAATGGCCTGCTTGGTGGCGGTTTGCTTGGCGGTGGACGCCGTTGACACGCGTGTGATTTAAAACGGAAGGGACGGGGCTTAGGCCTCGCCCCTTGTGTTTTTACGTGACATGCTCTGCATTGCCGGGCGTTCATGTGAACGTTGGGCCGTCAGGTGAGCAGCAGCACCGCCAAGCCGGCACCGGCCAGAAAAGGGCCGAAAGGATAGGCGCCCGCCGGCCGGAGGCTGCGCTGCTGGGCCATGCCGAATACGACGCCTGCAAAGCTGGCGATAAGCAAGACGGTGGGCAGGTCTTGTATGCCGCACCAGGCGCCCAGTGCGGCGGCGAGCTTGAAGTCTCCGCGGCCCATGCCCTCGATGCCCCGAACCAGGTAAAACACCCGGGCGATGAGCCAAAGCACGCCAAAACCGAAAGCCGCGCCAGCCGCTGCGCTTGGCAGACTGGGGCCGTCCGGAAGCCACCAGGCTATCAGCAGGCCAAGCACAAGCAACGGCAAGTCCAGGGCGTCCGGCAGCAACCCCGTGCGCCAATCTATGAGTGCCAGGCACAGCAGCAGAAAAGACGCGGCCGAAAGGGCAACAAAGTAGGCCGAGACACCGTGGCGCATGCAGAACCAGACCGTACTGGCTGCCAGGAGCAGCAAGGCAATGCCGGTGTCGGTTCTGAGCCAGGCGGGGCGGGAAAAACCGGAGGCAAAGACGGGCGATGCATTTTGCCCAGCCTGTGCGTGTACGCTGAACGCAGCCATGCCCTGGGCATCGGGGGCCATGGCGTCGGGAACCCTCGGCGAGCCGACGCTCGCCGGTTTGCACAGAGCAAGCGCGCGCAGCAAGCATGCCATGTCTGGTTCGGCGCCTGCTTCCAGCCACTCTCCGTAGCGGCGAGCCAGCGCGGATGCCCAAATGCCCAGCAGTCCGCCGACGATCAGCGCCAGCAGAACGGCAAGGGGGTGGACATTGTCCATGAGAGGAGGGATTGCGACCGGCATCATGCTCAGGCTGGCGTCAGGCGTCGGGAGCGCGCCATTCTCCGCTCTTGCCTCCGGATTTGTAGAGCAGACGCACCTGCTCCAGCACAATGCCCTTGTCAGCCGCCTTGCACATGTCATAAATCGTGAGGGCGGCGATGCTGCAGGCGGTCATGGCTTCCATCTCGACGCCGGTCTTGTAGTCGCTGCGGCACGTGGCGCGCACGGTAATGCTGCAGGCAGCTTCGTCCGTGATGAAATCGATGCCGGCGAAACTGAGAGGCAGGCTGTGGCACAGCGGGATGAGTTCCGCGCATCGCTTGGCCGCCATGATGCCCGCAATGCGAGCCGTACCCAATACCTCGCCCTTGGCATTGTTTGCCGCGGACAGCAGCCGGAAGGCCGCAGCACTCATGCGTACGCCCCCTTGCGCAATGGCCGTGCGCTGCGTGTTGGCTTTGTCGCCAACGTCGACCATGCGCGCTTTGCCTGTTTCATCGATGTGGCTGAGCGCCGGGGAAGGAGATGTATTGCTCATTTCTGGATTAAAGAGGGAAAGTCTGGACAACGGCTCCATGATAATCTCAATGGAGGGTCCACAAAGGGCCGGCGGCGCGAACACGTCACGCCACGGGCGGTTCGCGCCATTCATCGCGGCAACGTCGTATGATTATGGTTGAATTTCAAGAAACCGCCATTGGGCGGTACCCTTACTTAAACCGGAGCACACCATGACACTGAAAGTCGGCGACCGCATTCCTGGCGGCACCTTGAGTGAATATATAGAGACTGCGACTGATGCCTGCGCGGTAGGCCCCAATAATTTCAATGTCGAAGATGAGCTCAAAGGCAAGACGGTAGCGCTTTTTGCCGTTCCAGGCGCATTTACGCCCACATGCTCGAACAAGCATCTGCCCGGTTACGTCGAACTGGCCAATCAACTCAAGGGCAAGGGCGTCGATGAAATCTGGTGCGTCTCAGTCAATGATGCTTTCGTCATGGGCGCCTGGGGGCGCGATCAGGGTGTCAATGGCAGCGTGCGCATGATGGCGGATGGCAGCGCAGACTGGACACGCGCGCTGGGTCTGGAGCTCGATCTGAGGGGACGAGGCATGGGCGTTCGTTCGCAGCGCTACTCCGCCCTTATCCAGGATGGCGTGGTCAAGCAGCTGAATGTGGAGCAGAGCGGCAAGTTCGAAGTCAGCGACGCCCAGACAATGCTGAATCAGTTGGGTTGAAGCATCAGCCATAAGCAGTACATTCGCGGTACCGGCGTAGCGCCAGGGTTCGACAGCGTGTCAGTGTTTCGTCAATGGTAAAAACAATCGCCGCATTCTTTTCCCTGTATCTGGCAACGCTGCTGCTGTTGATCAGCTCTGGCCTGTTCAACACATACATGGGCCTGCGGCTTACCGCGGAATTTGTTTCCGAACTGTGGGTTGGCGGCCTCATCGCCGCCTATTACACCGGCCTGGTTTTTGGTGCGCGCATAGGTCACCGCATCATTATCCGCGTCGGCCATATCCGCGCCTATGCGGTGACGGCAGCGGTGGCAACCGTCACCATTCTGGTTCTTGCCCTGGTGGACAACCTTTGGGTGTGGCTGGGATTCCGATTCCTGGCCGGCATCGCCATGGTTACCCAGTTCATGGTGCTGGAGAGCTGGCTGAACGAGCAGACCGAGAATCGCCTGAGGGGCCGTGTGTTTGCCTTCTACATGGTGTGCTCAAGCTGCGGCACGGTGTTGGGCCAGTTGGCATTGACACTGTTTCCAAGATTGAACTACGAGCCGCTTATTTTTGCGGCCATGTGTTCTGTGCTGTGCCTGATTCCCATCGCGATGACCAGCCGCCTGCACCCAACGTTGCAGATGCCGGCGCCCATACACGCGCGGTATTACCGCTCGCGTGTACCTATATCGCTGCTTGTGGTATTCATGGCGGGCGCGCTCACCGGCGCATTTTATGGCCTGGCGCCAGTCTATGCGCTCAAGCAGGGCTTGAATAACAGCCAGGTTGCTGTGTTCCTCGCCGCGGCGGTGGCTGCGGGCTTGATTGCACAATGGCCGCTGGGCTGGCTCGCTGACCGCGTCAACAGAGTGGGCATGATACGCATCAATGCACTGGCTCTTATGCTGGTGGTCGTGCCCTTATGGGGATGGTGGATATTCCCCTATTGGGCGCTGGTGGTGTTTTCCTGTGTGCAGGGTGCGCTGCTGTTTACGCTCTATCCCTTGGGTGCCGCTTTTGCCAATGATAATGTCGACCCCGACCGCCGCGTGGGCCTTAGCGCCATTTTGTATATGGTCTATGGCGTAGGTGCGAGCCTGGGGCCATTGGCCGCGGGCCTGCTCATGCGCGGCGTCAGCGAAGGTATGTACTTTGTTTTCCTGTCGCTGTGCGCGCTTGTATTGGTGGCATTTGTTCGCCCTCAGAAAGTGACGGGAGCCAACCTCAGCGACGACGCGCCGACGCAGTTCGTGCCCATGTCCGACAGCCTGCAGAGCTCAAATGTGGTGGCCACGCTTGATCCGCGTGTGGATGTGGAGAGTGATGTGTCGTTCGAGACGCCTGCGGAGGAACTGGAGGGCCAGGACGACAAAGAAGGCGCCGCAGACCCAGGAGACGGCACGCCGGGTGCTGGCACGCCACGGCAGGAAGGCGCAGCAACGGACGGTATTTCCGCGACGGATGATGTGACGCCCGCCGCCGAGCATGCTGCCGCTGTCGGCAGCGGCGCGCAGGCGCATGCTGTGCCTGCGCCGTTATCGGGCGTTAATGAAGCGGGCGAGCACGATCCAGCAGCTTCGCCGACCGCACATGGAGAAATTGTGGCGGAGTTGCCGCCGTCGGTGGCCAAGCCGGCTGATGATGGCCAGGATGCCGTCAAGCACGAATGACGCGCCGGCTCACCTGTATGGACAGCTGCGTGCAAGCAGAAGAGGGTTGCGCGTAGCGGTTAGCGGGGCACGAGCATGACGATGGCACCGATTGCCAGAACAATGCCGGCCACGTTGAACCATGTCAGTTTTTCCCGGAAAAAACCCGCACCGACCAGCGTACCCAGGGAAATGACACCGATGTTCATGGCCGTAAAGACCAGCGTCGGGTTGTCGGGATATACCTGATGGGCGCGTATGTAGAAGTAGATGTTGCCGAAGTTCAGCAGGCCCAGCAAAACGCCGGCCAGGAGATTGCGCCGCGTCCATGTCGTTTTGCGGGCGATCAGGTAGGCGAACATCAGCACGCCTGACAGTGCAAAGCTGACAAGCAGACTGCTGGAAAACGCCGCGCCCGCCTTGGCCAGTTGCTTGAACAGAATATCTATCGTGCCGTAGCCTGCCCAGACGGCGAGCAGCAGCCCGACGGTAGCCAGTCCTTGCCGCCCCTGGGCGCTGTCCCGCGGCCGCCATAGCAGGCATCCCAATGCCAGCAGCGCGGTAGCAATGCCAGTCAATTTCAGGCTAGAAACGCTTTCCGAAAAAATAAGAAACGAAGCCAGCAAGGGCAAAAAAAGTGACAGGCGTTGCGCCGCGTCGCTCAGCACGATGCCGGCATGGCGTACCGCGCCGGCCATGGCGAGAAAGATGGTGGGAAGCAGAACGCCTAGCAGCACCAATATCCACCACGGTGTGGCCGGGGCCAGCAGCGAAGCCGGGTCGGGACGCAGCACCGCAAGGGTTAGCAGGCTTGCCAGCACATAGTTGACGGCAATGGCCTGATCGACGGCGATGCTGCGGCGCCGTACAACCTTCAGCAGAATGGATACGGCAACGCTGCAGGCGATGCTGGCAAGCAGAATGATCATGGGTATCAGGCAAGCGCCAGCGATTCATCGCTGGCGGGCAGCGGCGCAGCTTCCGTAAATGCATCGGTGCCCACGGGGTGCAGTCCGAGACGCTCGAAGAGTCTGCGGTCGCGCTCGACCTGAGGGTTAGCGGTGGTGAGTAATTGATCGCCGTAGAAAATTGAACTGGCGCCGGCCATGAAGCACAGCGCCTGCAGCGCATCGTTCATCTGCTCGCGTCCCGCGGACAGCCTCACAATAGCGCGCGGCATCGTAATGCGCGCTACGGCAATTGTGCGTACGAACTCGAATGGATCAATGTCTTCCTCGCCCGCCAGCGGTGTTCCCGGCACTTTGACCAGGTTATTGATGGGCACGGATTCCGGATAAGGCGACATATTGGCCAACTGCACGACCAGGCCCGCACGATCACGGCGGGATTCTCCCATGCCGACTATGCCGCCGCAGCACACATGAATGCCGGCGTCGCGTACGCGCTGCAGTGTATCGAGGCGGTCTTGGTAGCAGCGAGTGGTAATGATGCTGCCATAGAACTCTGGCGATGTATCGAGATTGTGGTTGTAGTAATCGAGGCCGGCACCGCGTAATTGCTCGGCTTGGCCTGGCTTGAGCATACCCAGCGTGACACAGGTTTCCAATCCCATGGCTTTTACGGCAGATACCAGCTCCGCTACGGCGTCGACCTGGCGGGCGGTGGGCGAGCGCCAGGCGGCGCCCATGCAGAAGCGCTGCGCACCGTTGTCCTTGGCCTTGCGGGCTGCAGCGAGCACGTCATCCACAGGTAGCAATGCTTCTTTCTCGACGCCGGTGTCGTAACGCGACGATTGAGGGCAGTAGGCGCAATCCTCGGGGCATGCGCCCGTCTTGATAGAAAGCAGGCTGGAAAGTTGTACCGCGTTGGCCTCGTGATTTTCGCGATGAACGGTCTGGGCTTGGAGCAGCAGGTCCATGAGCGGAAGCTCGTAAAGCGCGATGACGTCCTTGATCTTCCAGGGGCTCGCAACAGGAGTATTCATGGGATTACGCCTCTCAGTAAAACGAGTCGTATATTAGGCAACCATGCAGTGGGCTTCAAGCGGAAAGTGTTTTTAAATTACACCTAAATAACATTAAAATTAATCATAAATCGCTAATCCGCATAGAATCTCCCAAAATTGTATTGAATTTGAGCCAACGGGCAACAGGTGGGCTTTTTGTATCTCCATGTTTCTTGGCGCTCTTGGTCCTTCCCGTTTGATGTACTACAGCCATATCAACGCGGGCGGGCTTTCCATGCTGGCATATACGTAGGCAAGCTGGTCGTGCAGGCTGGCCAGGGCTCGTGTCTGCGCATGGCTGGCGTCCAGCAGCACGCATGTGGGCTCGGTCGGTCCCACGCCGTTCGGATCAAGATTCCTGCCATTCAGCATTCGCAGATTGAGTGACCGGATCCGTTCCTGCAGCCTCGCTTGCGCCCGCTCGTTTTGACTATCAGAAGTACGCTTTCCACCGGGATTCCACGCGGTCAGAATGGCAATGGACGTCGCGTTGCATTGCAATAAAAGTCTATCCAGGTTGCCGTGCAGGCCTATGCGCAGCACCACAGTCTCGCCATCGGGGGCGGTAATCTCGTAATGGGCCGATTCGAAAGCCTGTGCGGTAGCCGGGTCGGGGTGGTTCATATGTGTCGGGTTGGAAAACACAGCCTTAATTGCAGGTATCATGCCCATTCGTCGATCAAAGCATCGCTTTCGTCGAAAATGTATTCCGAGAAGAGACGGGACAACCTACTGTAGCGTATGCCAATCCTGAGGTAGGCCGATCAAGAACCCATGAACATTGAATACCTGGAGAGTTTCACTAAAGTTGTGGCGTGCAAGTCTTTGGCGGAGGCGGCTCGCCGCCTTCACATTACGGCCGGCGCGGTAGCAGCTCGCATACGCATACTCGAAAGCGAGCTGGGCATGCCACTGGTGCAGCGTTCTGGACACAGCGTAACGCCCACGGAAGCAGGGATGCGTATTTACCAGCGCGCACAGGACCTGATACGCGATGCGCGCGACCTGCAGGCTGTGGCCAGCACGGGGTCTCTCGAAGGGGAGCTACAGCTCGGCGTGTTTCCGTCGGCTTTGACCACACACCTTCCTGCGCTGCTTGATGCGTTTTGCACACAGCATTATCCGGACCTGTCCATAAAAGTGGAGTTCGATGTGTCCATGGAACTCTGCCGGAAAGTCCATGAGGGCCAACTGGATCTGGCCATTGCCATAGAGCCTCCCTATACCATCAACAAGAACTGTGGCTGGCACACGCTGCAGGAAGAAACGCTGATCGTGATCGCGCCAACCAGCCATGCAAAGCGAGAGCCGCATGATCTGCTTGCCCGGGCGCCTTTCATCCGTTACGACAGACGCGCATACAGCGGAAAGCTGGTGGATCGCTACCTGAAGGATAACCATATACTTCCGCGGCAACGCATTGAAATCGACAGCCTGCTCACCATCGTGGCCTTGGTGGAGCGGGGGGTGGGGGTGTCGCTTGTGCCGGATTCTTTTTCGATCTGGTACCAGACCCACGCCATTGCCAAGCTCGCCCTGCCTCATAGAACGCCAGTGCGCCGGATTGGCATTGTCTGGAATCGGCAGGGACCGCGCGTGGCACTGGCCGAGGCGCTCATCGACCATGCGGACACGGTATTCAAACCCGCGGCATCAAATTTTTTGACCCCGTAACGCAGAAATATTGCGGTTCAATCTGCCTGCGCAATCCTAGAATTCATAGCTGTCGGCGTTCTTACGCAGCATGATGATGGCAGGAAAGGCATGATTGGATTTCGTATTTATGAACTGCAAGAGCGCGTGTCGTCCGCTTGGGTGGAAAAGTTTCGCGATATACCGGTAGCCAACATCAGCGATGTCATGTCGCGCATGAGCGCGGGCGGTGCCGCATTGCGTCCCATGCATGCAGGTGGCGCGCTGAGCGGTCCCGCCTTTACGGTACGCACCAGGCCTGGCGACAACCTGATGGTGCACAAGGCGTTGGACATGGCCCAAGCGGGGGATGTCATTGTCGTGGATGCGGGCGGCGATCTGTCTAACGCGATCATTGGCGAACTCATGGTCAACACAGCCATGCGGCGAGGCCTGGCAGGAATAATCATTCATGGCGCGATCCGAGACATCGGAACAATATCGCGTGGCCGCTTTCCTGTATATGCGGGAGGTATCACGCATCGCGGGCCATACAAAGATGGGCCAGGGGAAATCAATGTCGCTGTGAGCTTGGGCGGCATGGTGGTGACACCGGGCGACCTGATTGTCGGTGATGAGGATGGATTGCTGTGCGTTCCGCGCAAGGAAGCCGAAGCCATTCACCGCGCCGCAAGCGAAAAGCAGACGCTTGAGGCGCGCATCATGCAGGACATCATGAATGATCGCCTGGATGTTCGCTGGATAGACGAAAGCCTGCCGCAGCGCGGTTGCGATTTTGCGCGCTAGAGGGGGCGGTATGGCAGAGCAACCCGCTCGGGTAGTGCGCCTGGATCTATGGATCGATCCGGTTTTCGACCGCATCCTGCGAGAGGCTCCTGGCTTGGCGCTTGCAGTCATGAAGCTGAATGCGCCGCGCTCGGAGAACATGGATCTCCTGCGCGGGGCGCGGTTCTATCACATTTCGGCTGCAAAAGACGAAGTGCCGCTGCAGTGGCAAGTAACACGAGATCTGCTCGACCAATGCCCGGATCTGGCTTGTGTATCGACCTCAGGCGCCGGATATGACACCGTGGATGTCGCGGCTTGCACCGACGCCGGCGTGCTCGTAGTGAACCAGGCGGGCGGCAATGCCAACTCGGTTGCGGAACATGCGCTGGGTCTCATGCTTGCCGTATCGCGCCGTGTTCTGGAGTCCGCTTCGCGTCTTCGCAACGATTGCGGCTTCTCTCGCGAGGACCTTATGGGCCACGAGTTGTCGGACAAGACGCTGGGGCTTGTCGGCCTGGGCCACATTGGCCAGCGCGCAGCTCAACTGGGCGCGGCTTTCAATATGCACGTGGTGGCCCATGACCCTTATCTGAAACCGGATGAAATCACCGCGCGCGGAGCACAGCCGGTGTCGCTGGAGGAACTGCTGGCCGCAAGCGACTTTGTTTCGCTGCACTGCCCGCTTACCAGCGAAACCCGGGGCATGTTCGATGCGCTGGCATTCGCACGCATGAAGCAGGGCGCAATCTTCATTACCACCGCGCGGGGCGGTATACATCAGGAAGCTGCGCTATACGATGCGTTGCTGGCGGGGCATCTGGCGGGCGCCGGCCTGGATGTCTGGGATGTGGAGCCGCCAGCCCGCGAAAACCCTTTGCTGGCCTTGTCCAATGTTGTGCCGACCTTTCATACGGCAGGCGTTACGCACGAGGCGCGGCGCAACGTGGCGAGAATGGCGGCCGAGCAGCTTGTTGCGCTCGCCGAAGGCAGGCAGGCCGCCCGTGTGGTGAATCCTCTAGCATGGCAGCGCGCGGCGCAGCGACTGCATGGCTGAGGTAGTGAACTGATTATCGATTTTTTCTGGAGGAGACATACTATGCGCAATATTATGCGTAGACTGGCTGCTGGCGCCTTGCTGGTTGCCGCAGGCATGGGCACGGCAGCGGCTGCATATCCCGATCATCCCATCAGCATGGTGGTGTCCTATGGCCCCGGTGGTGGCACAGATCTGGTGGCCCGAGCCCTGGCGCCTTTCATTGAAAAATACCTTGGCAACGATGCCCGCATTGTGGTGTTGAACCGCCCGGGCGCAGGCGGTGAAATCGGATTTGCCGAAATTGCCCGTGCCAAGCCCGATGGTTATACCATCGGTTTCTTGAACACACCGAACCTCATCACAATTCCAATTCAGCGAAAGGCGCAATATCATTGGTCCGACTTTGACCTGATCGGCAACATCATAGACGATCCCGACAGCTTCGCCGTCAATACGAAAAGCGATATCAAAACGCTGGCTGATCTGGCCACATATGCCAAGGCGCATCCGGGAGAGGTTACCGTGGGGACGACGGGGGCGGGCTCGGACGATCATCTGGCCATGCTGCTTTTCGAGAAGCAGGCTGGCGTCAAGATGATGCACGTGCCTTATAAGGGCGCTGGCGAGGTGCGCAGCGCAATCAGCAGCGGAGAGATCATGATGGCCGCCATGAACATAGGCGAGGTAAAAGCCTATATCGATGGCGGTTCGCCATTGCGCGATCTGGGCATCATGAGCGCCGAGCGCACGAGCCTGGCACCCGATATTCCAACATTCCGAGAGCAGGGACACGATATCATTATGTCGTCTCTGCGCGGGATCGGTGCACCGAAGGGCCTGCCCGACGATGTGCGCGCGAAGCTGGTCAAGGCTGTGCACGATGCCGTGAACGATGCCGAGTTCCGCGAGCAGGCCCAGAAACTGTTTGTGCCTCTGCGCTATTTGCCGCCCGAGCAATACGAGGCTGAACTGAAGTCTGGTGAGAAGCTGTTCTCGGCATTCTGGAAGGAAACACCCTGGGCGGATCAATAGGAATACCCGAACAGTATGCTGTATCCACAACGACGCCTGGCACGGCTTTTGTGCCTGGATGATTTCGAGAAGGCGGCGCAGTCCTATCTGCCCCGCCGCCTCTTCGCCTACGTCTCGGGGGCGGCGGAAACAAATTTTTCCTTCGAGGACAATCGGGCATCCTTTCGTGAGCTTGGCTTTGTGCCTCGCGTATTGAACGATGTTTCCCAAGTGGCAACGCGGACGTCATTGTGGGACAGGACATACAGTGGGCCTGTCGGCATTGCCCCGATGGGGCTGAGCGCAGTTACGGCCTATCGTGGTGACGCAGTCCTGGCACAAGCGGGTACCGCTCGTGGTATCCCCATGATCATGAGCGGATCGTCGCTCATGCGTCTTGAGGATGTGGCACCCATAGGCCCGGATGTCTGGTTCCAGGCCTACGTACCGGGCACAATGGACCAGGCCATGGCGCTTGTCGAGCGTGTGCGCGCGGCAGGCTTTGGTACGCTGGTTATCACCGTGGACACACCTGTCTCCGCCAATCGCGAGAATAACGTGAGGGCGGGGTTTTCAACGCCGCTGCGTCCGTCGCCCGGCCTCATCTGGGATGGCCTGACGCATCCGCGCTGGACGGCGGGAACCTTCATCCAGACCTTGTGCCGCCACGGTGTGCCGCACTTCGAGAACAACTACGCAACGCGCGGCGCACCTATTGTTTCAAGAAACGTGCTTCGTGACTTTTCCGATCGTGCGCACCTGTGTTGGGACTGGCTGAAGGCCATACGCCGGAACTGGCCGGGCAAACTTGTCGTGAAGGGCGTTCTGGCAGAGCAGGACGCCCGCATGGCTGTTGAGCACGGTGTGGATGGCATTATCGTCTCCAACCATGGCGGAAGACAGCTCGACGGTGCCATTGCGCCACTCAGGGCTTTGCCTGGCATTGTGCGCGCCTGCCCTGGGGTGCCTGTCATGATGGACAGCGGCATCCGACGCGGCACCGATGTGCTGAAAGCGCTGGCGCTGGGTGCTCGCCTGGTATTCGTGGGGCGGCCATTCGGCTTTGCCGCAGCATTGGCCGGCCAGCGTGGCGTCGAGCATGCCATGGATCTGCTGCAGGCGGAGATCACGCGTGACGCTGCGTTGCTGGGGCTTACAGATATACAGGATATCGGGCCTCAGTATCTGCAAACATTGTCCTCGGCAAGCCATTTCCAGCAGTATCTGGCTTAGATGGCTACGTCTATCGCGGCCAGTGCGGTCTTGCTGCAGGGCACTATGCATGCGCGGACTGTGGCATGTCATAAGGAGGCTGCCGGAATGACCACATCTGAGCCTCTCTTCCTGTCAGCGTCATGTCAAAGTCGCGGTGTTATGCTCGATGCATCAATGGCCTATTGATGCGCTGACGCCCGCGGCAAGGCCATGCCCCGCGAATGCGAGGAATTGTGCTGCGGCCAACCATAGCGGGAGGCAATGCCATGCAGCCACGAATAGACAGCAACCTTGGCATCCAGGGCGAGCCCGATACCTGGGTACATTCGGCCTGTATTCTTTGTTCGAACGGCTGCGGCCTGGATATCGCGGTGAAAGATGGCCGAATTGTCGGGGTGCGCGGTTCTGCCGGACATCCTGTCAACTTCGGACACTTGGGGCCAAAAGGAGAACATGGCTGGGTAGCCAACAATAGCCGACGCCGCGGTATGGTGCCCATGATACGCAAGACCAAGGATGCGCCGCTGAAGCCAGTGAGTTGGGATGAGGCCTTGGATTTCTTTGTCGAGCATTTTCGTAAGGCATGGAGCCAAGGCCATCAGAACCTGGCCTGCTACAACTCGGGGCAACTGACGCTTGAAGAACTCTATACGCTGGGGAAATTTTGGCGCGGCGGATTGCGTTCGGCCAACATCGATGGCAATACGCGACTCTGCACCGCCACCTCGGCCACCGGGTTGATGGCAAACTTCGGCGTCGATGGCCCTGTGGCTTCCTATGCCGACGTGGATCGGGCCGACCTGCTCTGTTTGTACGGCCATAATGTCGCCGAGGTTCAAACCGTTCTTTGGGAACGAATGCTGGCTGCACGGAAAAAGAATGGCGGACGTATCATGGTGGTGGATCCCCGTAAAACGCCGACCGTGCAGCAGGGAGCGGATCTGCATCTGCAGATACGGGTAGGCACCAATGTGGCGCTGATGAACGGCATTATTCATTTGCTGGTTCAGAACGACTGGGTCGATCGCCATTTCATTGCGCAACATACGGTTGGATTCGATCAGCTTGAATCCGTGGTGCGCGACTATCCGCCCGAGCGCGTGGCTGAATTGTGCGATATCCCGCGCGAGCATCTGGAGACCGCGGCCAAGTGGATAGGTACCACCCCGCGCATGGTTTCGACAGTACTGCAGGGCTTTTACCAGAGTGTCGAGGCCACGGCATCGTCGTCTCTGGTGAATACCGTGCATCTGCTTACCGGTGCGATAGGCAGGCCGGGCGCTGGACCGCTCTTGATGGCTGGCCAGCCGTCGGCAATGTGCAATCGCGAAGCCGGGGCGGGAGGATCATACCCCGCTTATAGAAACCCCCATAGCGAAGTTCAAATGCGCGACCTGTGTGCACACTGGAATATCGACTACGCCAGCTTTCGCCCGGAGGTTCCACGGGACATACTCAGCATGATGGAAGGCGCGGAGCGGGGCGAGATCGAGTTCTTTTGGGTAATAGGCACCAATCCGCTGGTCAGTTTGCCCGACCAGAACCGTACCGAGCGGATACTCAGGCGCACCTTTGTCGTAGTGCAGGATCCCTTTGTGGATGCGGAAACGATCGCCTGCGCGGATATTTATTTCCCTGTCGCCATGTGGGGCGAAAAGCAGGGCTGCGTCACCAACGCTGATCGAAGCGTGAACTTGTTGCTTAAAGCCGTTGATCCGCCAGGAGAGGCACGCAGCGATTTCGATATCATTGCTCAGATTGCAAACAGGCTTGGGTTCAAGGACAAGGATGGTCAGCCTCTGATTGCGTTTACGGATCCGCGAGATGCCTTCGAAGAGTGGCGCAGGGTGTCCAAGGGAAGGCCCTGCGACTATTCCGGTATGACCTATGAGCTCATTCTGGAAATGGGTGCCGTGCGCTGGCCCTGTAACGAGCAGTACCCGCGAGGCTGCGAGCGTTTGTACGAGGACTTGAAATTCTGGACCGGCATCGACGAGTGCGAAACCCACGGCGTCGATTTCTTGAACGGCACTCCCACGACACGCAACGCCTATGCCCACGCTGATCCGGCCGGCAAGGCTTTTCTCAGGCCAGCCCAGTGGCGCCGCCCTCCAAACCCGGTTTCAGAGGCGTATCCGTTTCTGCTTATTACGGGACGTGTGGTCTATCATTTCCACACGCGCACCAAAACAGCGCGGTCAAAGGTACTGAACGCACATGCGCCGCAGCCGTATGTGGAGATCAACCCTCAGGATGCGGATCGATTGGCCATTGCGCTGGGCGATCTGGTCGAGCTGACTTCACCGAATGGCCGCTGGGAAGGCGTGGCGATGGTGGTGGACACTGTTCGGCCAGGAGAGGTATTTGTGCCATTTCATTATGGGCACGGCGCCCAGTCCGCCAATCAACACACTTGGTATGCGCGGGATGCGGTAAGCCAGCAGCCTCATCTCAAGTCGTCTCCGGTTGCCATAAAGCGACTGAGTTTCGGACAGCCTGAATCCTGGCTGCTGGAGCGCATGAGGGAATTGGATGGCACATCCATTGAGCCGTTTGCGGCGCGAATGCTGGATGGCACTGTCAATATGTCCGTACCCATGTCTTCATAAACTCGGAAGCGGGCGTTATCCGTGCATCCGGGTGATCATCTTCCTGAGGGCGGCATTGCGGACAGACAGTACTTCGAAGAGCCCCAGTGCCTGCAATGCAGGCATGGCATCGAGGATATCGCGTTCGGCTGCTTGTTTATGCGCGGGATCTGTAGATGAGTCGCACCATGCTTTGGCGTTGGCAAGGAAGGCGGCGACCGTGCCCTTGCGGATAACAACACCGTTCAGTTCCGCCTGATTGCGCTCGTCGGGCAATATGTCTTCAGCTTTCATGAAATTCTCCATTCGATTTGGAACAATGCCATCTTATTCATGCCAGTCTGGCGCGTGTACGGTATAAAAGACATTTGATACGCTTTTGAAGCCACGTATGACCTATCCGCTGATTGCACCCGAATTGGCATCCTCCGCCGATGAGCCGTTATTGCTCGCGGTAGCACAGCAGTCTGGTACGGTTCGTTTAACGCGTCGGCACCATCATGCGAGAGGGCAGTTGATTGGCGCTGCGCGAGGGCTGCTTTCGGTGGATGCGGGCAGCAGCCGCTGGGTGGTGCCGGCTACGCATGCCATCTGGATTCCTCCAGGGGTGCTGCACGGGCTGCGTTCGCATGGACCGTTCGCAGGCTGGAGTGTCTATGTCCAGCAGGGTGCCTGTGACGATCTGCCTGATGCGCCGTGTATTCTGGCTGTCTCGGGCCTGCTGCAGGAAGCCGTTGCGCGTGCTGCATCATGGCGAAGCCATAGCGCCTTGACCGCGACGCAAGAAAGGCTGGCCTGGGTAATCCTGGACGAGATTCGGGGCGCACCGGCGGCGCCGTTGGGCTTGGCCATGCCGAGCGACGCGCGGTTGCTCAAGATTGCGCGTGCTTTATCGGATCGGCCTGGCGACGAGCGGCTTATGAAGGAATGGGCGGCCTGGGCCGGTATAGCACCTCGCTCGTTGACGCGGCGCTTTATCATTGAGACGGGATTCAGCTTCACCGAATGGCGCCAGCGCTTGCGCTTGTTAAGGTCGTTGGAGCTGCTGGCCGCGGGCAGGCCGGTAACCGCGATTGCATTGGATCTTGGCTACGATAACGTGAGCGCTTTTATCGCCTTGTTCCGTCGGGTGTTGGGCGCGACACCGGGACGATATGAACAGTCCATGCGTGTGTTGTGATGTCGTTGCATACCACAAGACAGCCGCCTTATCGCCGTTTTCCGAAACTGGTAGGGGGCTATGCATCGCTGGCAACCAGCCGGCAGATCGCGAGTGCGCCTGCTTGAAACAGACATGTCCGCCCCGACGCCAGAGATGCGGCGTTGTGCGAGGCTTCGTCAATTGGCTTGAGCGGGTGGGCGTGTCACGATAATATGTGATTAATTCATCGCATTGAAGATGATGCCATTCAATACCCCATCCAGCTCCGGTCTCTATTCTCTCGCACCAATATGACTACTCGCCGACATCCTCAGATTGCCACTCGAAAGCAGCCGCAGCAGGCGCGTTCAACAGAGTTGGTTGCAGCCATCCTGCAGGCTGCCACGCAGGTCTTGGCGCGGGAAGGCGCCACGCGCTTCACTACGGCAAGGGTTGCCGAGAAAGCAGGCGTCAGCGTTGGATCGGTGTATCAGTACTTTCCCAATAAGGCGGCCATCCTCTTTCGGCTGCAAGCCGACGAGTGGATACAAACAACGGAGATGCTGCGTCGCATTCTTGAGAATTCGAATAAGCCTCCGCTTGATCGGTTGCGGGAGCTGGTGCATGCTTTCCTGCGGTCGGAGTGCGAGGAAGCAGAAATGAGAGGGGCACTGAACGATGCAGCGCCGCTTTACCGCGATGCGCCCGAAGCTCGGGAGATACGAGCGTCTGCGGATCGAGCCATAGCGCTCTTCATGGCGCAAGCGCTGCCAAAGGCTTCAGCCAAGGCTCGCGCGGTGGCAGGCGACCTGATTACCACGACGCTCAGCACAGTCGGAAGCAGCTTTTCGGGTACCCCGCGCACGCAGGCGGAAATCAAGCATTATGCCGACTCGATGGCTGATATGTTCTGCGCCTATCTGAAAGAGCTCGGGAAGAGATGACCGACGAGCGTAAATGACGCACTTGTCACGCGGGTGACATGGGGCTGTCAGCATGCCGCCACTAGAGTGGAGTCCTGGCCAGATATTCTGGCATCGCCATTCGCAGCGCCGCTACGCTGCAGGGCGCTTTCTTACAGGAACTCACCATGTCTCTACGCGCAAATATATTCATCGCCATCGCCGCTTTCACAGCCACCGTTCCCGCCACCAGCCTCGCGTATTGGGTCCCGGATAATACGGAGCAGGGTGGCACGGAGGTTTACGACTGGACCAACACGAAGAGTCGTGCCCTGGTACTCGAGGAACTCGAAGCGGCAAAGGCCGATCCGACCTGGAATACGCGCCAGGGTGAGGCAACGGGCGCATGGCCGCAGGGTATTTCGACGCCAGGAAAAACCCGCGCACAGGTCATCCAGGAACTCAAATCGATGACGGCCGAGGAGAAAGCCTATATCGAGAGCTTTTATACCGGCGCCTGATGCGGCAAAGGTATCACTGCCTGCAGTAAACGGCATTGGTCCTTGGGGGGGATTTTGAGCGATAGTATCGCTATGCCCTCCCTGACGTTTACCGCAGTCAAGAAGATTCCTTATGAAGAAATACATTGTTGGCGATGTTGAAGTTATCCGGATAT
Organism: Allopusillimonas soli; assembly: GCF_004153445.1. Lineage (GTDB taxonomy): Bacteria > Pseudomonadota > Gammaproteobacteria > Burkholderiales > Burkholderiaceae_B > Allopusillimonas > Allopusillimonas soli. The sequence goes on along the minus strand of NZ_SDQC01000007.1, from coordinate 21,423 downwards.
CCGAGATCGTTTTTCATGATTTCTCGGCATCATTTTTATTTCCCGACTGGGACGCCAATGTGCTGGACGACAAACTGGCGTGGATGACACCTGGTTGCGTGAACAAAGCGCGTTCCATGGTTACAGTCAATATTCACACCTGGCTGCTCAAGACGCCGAAGCACATTATTCTGATTGATACAGGAATCGGAAATGGCAGAACCCGTACGGTGCCCATGTTCAACCAGTTGAACACGCCGTATCTGGAGCGGCTCGCGCAGGCCGGAGTAGGGGTGGATCAAGTCGATTACGTCATGTGCACGCATTTGCATTCAGACCATGTGGGTTGGAACACCTGTCGCCGCGATGGCAAGTGGGTGCCTACGTTTCCCAATGCAAGATATGTGTTTCCTCAGCGTGAACTGGAGCAATGCCAGAGTCGGGCGCGGGAGCCAGCACAGGCGGGCGGCATCTATGAGGATGCGATTCTGCCGGTGCTGGAATCGCAACAGGTGGATCTCGTAGGCCCGGAGGGAGGCGAGTCAATCGACGGCTTGACCTTCTATCCGACGCCGGGTCACACCGCGGGGCATATGTCCATAGGGTTGGCTGCACAGGGGGAGCAGGCCCTTTTCACCGGAGATGTCGTCCACAATCCAATACAGATATACCGGCCACGCTGGAACTCCGCTTTCTGCGAGGATGCCGCACAGGCGCGTTCTTCGCGAGAATGGATGCTGGCATATGCTGTTGCCAAGAAGGCATTGCTGTTCACGGCGCATTTCCCCGAAAGCTCGGCCGGCTATATCGCCGCCACGGAAAAGGGCTTCGACTGGCGTTTTGCCTGATCCGGCCATTACTTTCGCAGCTGTCTGCATCAGTGCCGGGAATGGGTTGCAGTATGCTATCAGGATTCAGTGATCGGTTGCCAATGCCCAATGGAATTGCGACACCTGCGTTATTTTATTGCGGTTGCGGAGTATGAAAGCGTACGGGTGGCATCCGAACGCATCCATATTACGCAGCCGGCCATATCCCGCCAGATACAGGATCTGGAGGCGGAATTGGGTGTCTCACTGTTTGTCCGCACAAAACGCGGCCTCAGACTGACCGAGGCGGGAGCCGTATTTCTGGCCGAAGCCAGGCAGATACTGTCCCACTTGGAAGCTGCGGTGGGCACCACCCGCCAAGTGGCGTCGGGTGTCGAAGGCCATTTGCGTGTCGGCTTCGTCGAAAATGCGGGCTGGGATGGTGTCGTACCCGCCATATTCAATCGATTCCAGCAAGAGGCGCATAAAGTCAGCATCGAGTTGGTGCCGTTATATACACCGGCCCAGTTGGAAACAATTGAGAATCGCAGCCTGGACGGGGGCTTTGTGTACCTGTTCGATCCCTTGCCGGAAAAATTCAGCGTCTTGTCCTTGTGCCGCCATGACGTGATGCTGGCGGTTCCCCGTACATGGGATATGCCGGAAAACGAAGCTGTGGCGATGTGTTCTTTGATAGGAAAGCCGTTCATTACCTTTCAGCGCGGTGTGTATCCCGCCTACTACGACAGGCTTATCGCTGCATGCGTGCAGGCGGGCCTTACGCCAAATGTCGTGCAGGAAGTTACCACCGAGGCGGCGATCTTGTCGCTTGTGTCCGCAGGCGTGGGCGCAGCGATCGTAAATGCGGCGAACCTGGGCAGGCCGCCTGCCCAAGCGAAGTTCGTGCCTGTTGCCGGTTTTTCCATGCCATTGCCACTGGCCTTTGTTCACCTTGCCGATAATGCGAATCCCGCATTGGCGCGATTCCTCACGCTTTTAAGGGATTACAGGGAAGACGCGGCAGCGTTGCCTTAAGCTCTGTGGCTGGTCGTGCCAAGATTTACCGTGCCTCGGCGGGCGCGTTGCGTCGGTGTTTGCCGTGATGCGTGTCGGGCATCACCTCCTCGAAAAATCGGTATTGGCGCATTCTCCGCTTTTGACGGATAGTTGCAGCTGCCAGGCCAATCATTGTTGATCAGGCCTCTTCCTCAGTAGAAGAACGGCGGTGGGCAACCATTTGTTTGAGTGTAGAAATGAAATCTTTGATATCAGCCGATGTTGATTACTGCCGCGATGGCTTCCAGACCGGCGCCTTGCGTATCCCGTTCTCGTCTGACAGGTCGGGGTACGGTCATATTCCTGTTCCGGTTGCAGTCCTGAAGCGCGGATCGGGCCCCACCGTGCTGTTCACAGGGGGCAATCATGGCGATGAGTACGAAGGCCCGATTGCGCTGATGAAGCTGATACAGCGCATGCCGTCCATGGATATCCGGGGAACCCTGATCGTTATTCCTGGGCTGAATTTTCCGGCTTTTCTTAACGGAACCCGGACTTCACCAATTGACAAGGCGAATCTTAATCGCGTTTTTCCGGGCTCGCGCAACGGCGGGCCGACAGAGATGATTGCCCATTATCTCGACACCGAATTGTTTCCACGTGCGGATTTCATATTCGATATCCATGCCGGCGGGGCATCGACAAACTACTTGCCGCTGCTGATGATTGCTCCTCCCGCGGATGCCGGCCGCCGCGCGGCGTTCAATCGGCTGGTACATGCTTTTGCATCGCCTCGTGTCATAATCATGGACCTGCTTGGTGAGGATCGCACGTATGGGGCGGCGGCGGAGCGTCATAATGTCCTGTTCTTCTGCGGAGAGTTCGGGGGAGGTTCCAGCTGCAATCTGGAAGGCCTGGCGCTTGTCGAGGGCGGCATACAGCGGCTTCTCCATGCATTGGGCATGACCGATGACGATGGACCGCTGGCGCCGACCACGCCAAGCCGACATTTGAGGGTGGATGGCGAGAGGCATTATGTGTTTTCGCCATGCCCCGGCATTTTTGAACCGGCATTTCGGCTGGGCGACGAGGTCGTGACTGGCCAGCTGGCCGGCCGTCTTCATGATCCGTACCGGCCAACGAATGCGCCCCTCGAGCTGCGTTTTAAAGGTGAAGGACTGGTCGTATGTATTCGAACCTTCTCTGGCGTGCAGGCGGGAGACTGTCTGGTGCATCTTGCATCGGATATTGTCGACAGTGAGCCCGGTAAATCCATCGCCGCCAGACGGGAGGCGTTGTAATTCAATCGCTCTGTGTGTTCACAACATGATTCGTCCTTCCTATCCCTCACAGCAGCGCCGCACTACAGAAGCCTGTAGCCCGGAATTAGCGAAATCGGGAAGTGAGCCGGTGCTCAATGTGTTCGAGAAGTCCATCACTGATCTGCAAGCTTCCCTTGCAGCCGGGTGCTTCACGTCGGTGGATCTTGTTCGAGCCTATTTGCAGCGTATCGAGGCTTACGACCAGCATGGCCCGTGCATAAACGCCATACTGAGGCTCGATCCTTCCGCGCTGGAGCAGGCGGCTGCCATGGACACTGAGCGCCGCAATACCGGCGCGCGGAGCTTGCTGCATGGCATTCCAATTCTTGTGAAAGACAACTTTGACGTCGCCGGCATGCCTACCTCAGGGGGAGCCTTGGCACTTGCCGTCCTGGAGCCGGAGAAAGATGCGTTTCAAGTGAGACGTTTAAGAGAGGCAGGCGCAATCATCCTTGGCAAGACGACGATGCACGAGCTTGCAGCGGGAATAACCAATGTGTCTTCCTTGACTGGCGTAACGCGAAACCCGTACTCCTTGAGGCGCAACCCAGGCGGCTCCAGTGGCGGCACCGCTGCGGCGGTCGCTGTTTCTTTTTCCGCAGCGGGCCTGGGCAGCGATACCAGCGGGTCGATACGGATTCCAGCCGCCAACCAGAATCTGGTGGGGCTTCGGCCCACCTTTGGTTTGTCCAGCCGAGACGGCATCTTGCCACTATCGCCTTCGCAGGATGTCGGCGGGCCCTTGGCGCGAACGGTACGCGACCTGGCAATCATGCTCGACGCCACCGTGGGAGAAGACTCAAATGACTCCGCTACAAGCGGTGTGCACAGCCATATACCCGATTCTTATCTGGATGGCCTGCGGCAGAACACATTATCGGGGGCGCGAATCGGGATTCTCTCGGAATTCTTTGGCTCTCGTGCGGACGAGGTGGAGGTTTCAGCTATAGTTCGCGAGGCTGCGCTGGCCATGAGCGAGCTTGGCGCGGAATTGATCGAGGTCGATCTGCCGAACGTTGCCGCGTTGATGCGTGAAAGTAGCCTGATCGCGCATGAGTTCAAGTTCGCCTTGTCGGATTATTTGGCGGCCTATGAAGGACTCCCGGCGAAATCGCTGTCCGAGATCCTCGACAGAGGACTACATCATGAGCAGCTCGACCAGGTTTTTAGGCTGCGTGATCAGCCCGAGTCGCCTGACACGACGTCCTACCGGCATGCCAGGGAGAAGAAGCGGGAGATTTCGCTGCTGGTGCAGAAGGTGATGGATGAACACAAGCTTTCCGCCGTGCTTTATCCCGTGCTGCGTGGAAAGCCGAGTGTGATAGGCGAAGTGCAACCCGGTGAGAACAGCCAGCTAAGCCCGTCGACGGGATTGCCAGCCATTTCCCTGCCGGCGGGCTTTACTCGCGACGGCGTGCCTGTGGGGCTTGAGTTGCTCGGTCGCCCGTACTCCGAACAGACCCTGCTGAACTTTGCTCTGGACTGGGAGCTGTCGGGGAATAGACGGGTGCCACCGATATATGCGCCGGATTTGGTGAACGGGAAGGCGCCGCCACCGTTGTCGGGAATGCTGCGTATTACGCCAGACAATGAGCCGGCTTGTGCAATAACAGTAAAGTACGTGCTGGACCCTTGCACCGGGCGGCTGGGGGTCAGTACAGAAACCGCGCAGGTGGAGCAAACCTCTATTATTGCGTTGACCCTCCAGTCGTCGCAAGGTGAACGCCCTGGGCCAGTTATTTTTCATTTGCCGCATGCAGCGCCAGGCCAGGCAAGCAAAGAGATCGTCTTGCAGGCCCATCATCTGAGGGCTGCGCTGAAGGGCGAACTGTATGTTCATCTTTATACCCAGGAGTCCCCATGGGGGGCTGCTCGTGTCCGCTTTGCGCCAAGCGGAAGTTAGAGTGGTTACTCGTAATGCGTCCACATCCTCAAAACACGAACGATACGTTCCTGGAAGAACACCTCATACACCAATCGCTGCTGGATATTGATTCTACGGGAGTAGGCGCCAGAGAGATCACCAACCAGCTTTTCGTAAGGCGGCAGGTTCTGCAACGGATTGGCCTCCAGTATTTCAATCAGTGCTTGCACTTTGGTCTTGAAGCCAGCCGCAGCAACCTTTTTCGCATCCTTGAGCGTTGCATTTGCGTAGACGGCCTGCCAAGTCACCAATCAAGCTCCTTGGCGCTGCTTGCCAGGGGTTCCGCCATCCCCTTCTTGATGGAGTCGCGCATGCCCGGTATGGAAGCCAGATATAGGGTTTCCTGGATGGCATCCCAATCTGCCTCGGAGATAAGCACCGCGCTCGAACGCTTGCCGGCAATTCGAATCGGCTGGTGAGACTCGGCGGTTTGGTCGATGAGTCGATAGAGGTTGGCACGTGCCTCGGTCGCAGTCATTGTTGTGGACATGATACCTCTCCTAAAAATGTGCATTTATATCGTACGTTTTGCGTACGTTTGGCCAAGCGCGATGGCACTTGTTGGCTGACTGCACTACTGGTTTAGACACCAGCGTCTCTATCTAGTGGAGATTGCAAACCTGACCCTAGGCGATGGCGAATTGCAGCGCATCGACACGCTTCAAATCGACATGCTGGCGAGCGAACCACAGGTCATGGGCGTCCTGCATGGCCAGCCAGCTTTCCGGACTGCGTCCAAGCGCCTTGGATAGGCGCAACGCCATTTCAGGTGTGATGCGAGACGCGCCGCTGAGTACTCGGCTTAAGGTGGAAGCGGCTACGCCGAGCGCCTTGGCAAGCTCACGACCACTGATATTGTTGGGCTCAAGGTAGATGCCGGATATGAATTCACCCGGATGGGGTGGGTTATGCATGCTCATTAGTGATAGTCCTCGTAATCCAGTACAAAAGCGTTTCCGTTTTCAAACTCAAAGGTAATACGCCAGTTCCCGTTAACAGTAATCGACCAGCGGTTCTTCATTGCGCCCTTGAGGGGGTGAAGCCTGAATCCTGGAAGGTTCATGTCTTCGATAACCTGAGCGGTATCAAGGGCGGATAGTTGTAGGCGAAGGCGTGTGGCATGGCTTGCTTGAACGCCTGATGCGTTGCCAGTTTCGAACAGTCGACGAAGGCCCTTGTGCCGAAAGCTTTTGATCATGCGTTGATTGTAGCTTGTTGCGCATCACGAAACAAGAAGTGTAGAATGCCCCTTCTTTCCCGTTTTTTCTGGAAACCATTCCTATTCTTCAGGTAGGTTGATCTCGAAAGCCAGGCCAGGCCCGGCGTGGCTTCGCAGCCAAGCGGTAGGCTTTATATCCCAAATTTTGGAATATAAATCGAGGCGAAAAAAAAGCACTTACATGATGTAAGTGCTTGATTATTGAATTTTTTGGCGGAGCGGACGGGACTCGAACCCGCGACCCCCGGCGTGACAGCCGTCCTATCGAAGCCAATGTTTATGCGGGTGCCCAGAGAAATCCCGTTCCAAAGAAACATTGTTCTTCGCACGATTTCATGCGGTTGTACAGGTTTTCGTTCCAAAATTTGTCAGAGCGACTTTGACACCCAACCCCTCTCGTTGCAGCAATGTAAGAGTTAGTGAACCTATCGTCAACGATGGTGAAACTGGAGGTGCTTTCCGGTGAGCTCGACTATGCGGTATGCACGCCTTGCACCGGATCACTTGGAAGCGGATGAAACTTTGAACCGCATTTTCTGCAGGCAATCTATCGCAACTGGGGCTGTTGCTTACTTACGCATCAGACTTGCAGTAACGTCTAGCCCCCAGTACTGCTTACCATCCTTGCTCAGATTCCAGGCATGTGCACCAAATTCAAAGTGATGGCGCGGGAACGAGTAGGGATTGGTGTGAAGTCGCTGACGCTCGGCGTGCCGGTAAGCTCGGTGCCAAATCTTCTTATCAAACTTTTCGCTACGGGCCGTGGTAATGCCCGTGATCGGGGTTTTGCGTCTACTCCTGCTCACGTTGCGCTCCATTTTCATATGCTAAGCGTGGCAAAGCCCGCGAACTCTACAGTCGGCGGGCTTGGGCATTCATAGGTGCGACAAGAAAAATTTTATTGGGCTATCTAAAACTTTACCATCATATTCGACAGCAGTGTTGTGTGAATAATTCACTTCACTGTTGTCGGTTGGGGAGCGCTTTTGAGATTCAATGGGGACGGAGATACGCTCACGTGCAACACAAACACGATCTTGTACAGCATAGACTTCAACATAGTGGTTGCCAGATGACCTGCCATTTGAGGATACGCTGGAATTAGCCGCCTGACTCCAGCGGCGCCTGCGTCGGCTGGGATGAGTCGGACGGTGTATCGGAGTTGATAGGGCGAGTATTGAGTTGGCATTCCAGCGCTATCTCATAGCCTTTTTCCAGATGTCGTGCTAAGTCGCCTTCTAACGCCTTGTGCTCGTCAATGACGATCTGCACGTCTGAGTCATTCAGCTTCCGCGTGAATATTAGCCATGAGAACAAATGAGGGGTCGTCTGCACTAGGTTGTGCCCTGCCTCATCCGCTAGTTTCCGCGCTTTCTGGTCATCGGTAAGCACGGCCTGACGGTTTTTCATTGCAAACGCAATAGAAGAAATCTCGCCCATACCCAGTCGCCTACGGCTTTCTAGTAGCTTCACGCTTTGGAGATCTTCAATACTGCACGAATGAACGGGAAAAGAGCCGCGTTGCTGCTCGGTTTGTAAACGTCTGCGCAGCTCATTGTCAGCCTCAGTTGGGGATTTCCTTGGTTTGATCATGCACTCGTAATGGACGAACGATGTGATGCAGAAGTAGCAGTGAGCCTCCTTGGTTGCTGCGCGCAGGCGGTTCGAAGAAAGAATGTTCCAAACCGAACAGGTGTCGGTGACATTGACTGAGTGAAACTTGGAAGGGTCAATTGACATACAGGCTCCGCCCATAAAGCTTTGAGAGTTCGCTGAGTTCCGCGCGACTACAGAGTAGCGCCTCTGCTAAGCGACCGAGACTGATCACTCCCTGCTTGTACCCATCAAAACAAAGACCTACATAATGATCCGAAAGGCCACGCTCAAGAAGTGCGGTTTTTCGCTTACGCTGTGCATCATTAAGGGAATCAGGAAGCTCAGGGTCAAGTTTGGATTCGCGGGGCACTCGATAACCACGGATGCGTTTACTGGACCTGGCGTCGGCAAGTTTCGCTTCCTTGAGTGCAATACCCAAGGCGTCACAACTTACTCGGAATTCATTTGCCCAACGCTGTGCATCTGCCTCGCTCCAAACGATTGGCTCAGGAAGACGGCGCAACACCTCGGGCGGCATAAGGTAGCAAGAGGCAAAGCGATTGGCACGCACCTCTAGCATGTCGAGCCCCTGTGTTTGGAAGTAGGTAACGCGTGGCCCCGAGGCGCTGTCGAAGATTGCGTGTGCCATTTCGTGTGCAGCACTGAACCGTTGCCGGTAGATGTCTTCGCTGTAGTTCACCAAGGCGCATTTACCGGCTGTGGGGTGCATGATGAATAGACCCGAAATCGCAGAGTTTCCGAGCTTCCGCCGAAAAACGTGCACACCGGCTGAACGGAACTCCTCGTAAATGTCCCGTGGCACCTGCCGGTCGTTGTGACCCATCGCAGTGCGGAAAGCTGCAGCAGCAGCCTCTCCATGCCCCTTGAGATACGTGCCAGTTCGCTGAAAGCTGAAGGGCTGCGTCCTCCTCCCGAGTTCCTGCATCAGAAACTCTTCAGTGTCGCATAGGTAGAGGAACTCCTGAATCGCAATGCGATCCTCCTTCGAGAAGTCTCGGCCATGTGCTCGGTAGAGGATCTCTGTTTGCTCGAAAGGCGTGGATTGCTCGTCGCTGATGAAGAATTTGAAATCGCAGCGGTAATGATCAGCCAAGATGAGAATCTCGTCGCCAGTCGGTTCTTGCACACCGCTCTCAATTGAGCGCACACGGCTACTCTCGATACCGGTGGCTTTCGCTACCTCCTCAACAGTCTGAGTAACCTGACTGCGGTATTTTGACAGCTTCGTACCTAGGGTTTGAAGATTTATAGTCATTGGATTTCATTGTATTGTCGCGGCACTGAGTACCTGCAATGTAAAGGAGTGTATCAATATTGTGCGGGTATTGCTCTTACATGGATCGATGCCAGGAAGGGGAGGGCTTGGCACATTGTGTAATGCGCAATACACAATGTGCCAAGCTCTGAACCCGGTTCTGAGCGAGGACCTATCTTTCACGTGTGCTATCGTGCAGGCATCGCCTCACGGTAGGTTCAAGTACGCGCATCTCAATGTGCAGTCCAGCGGCAGCGGCCATATTGACCAGTGCATCAAGACCAAAAACATTGATTTTTCCACGCATCAGGTCAGAGACGCGGGGCTGGGTCACGCCAAAAAGCTTGGCGGCTTCGGCCTGATCCATCTTGGCGCGAACTATGTGCTGCTTCAGTGCTGTCATGAGGACCGACCGAAGCTTCATGTTCTCCGCTTCTTCCTGGGGGTGTCTTCGATGGCATCCCAGATGCTCGCAAATCGTTGGTTGCTCATTTGCTTAGCTCCTGTAATAGGTCTCGATAACGTTTCGAGGCCACCTTCCAGGCGGACCTGGGTGATGCCATTGGCAGCGTGCATGGCGATGGAGGCCTGAGCGTCTTCCTCGCTCTTGATAAAGCGGGAGTAAAGCGATTCCACTCTCGATCTTCATCACTTGCGCTTGAGCATCTATATTTTTCGGACTCTTTAATTCTCGTCGTTGGGCCATTCTCGGCCGACTGACGGCGCATCGACCCATTCGCGTTCTTTTGGCGGCAGCGGGTAGGTCACGGAGGCTTCAGCCCCTTCCGGCAGTTCGTCCATCGTATAGCGCGGTGGCCACTGCCTGGCTGCGTGCAGGACACGCAGGATACGCACCACATCGCCAGCCGTGTCGTAAATCAGAGTGTAATTCCGGTGAGCGACTAACTCGCGGGTGCCAGGCACCCGGCCAGTCCGCCCCAGGCCGGGATGATCAAGCAACAGGCCAGCTTTCTCTGAAAACAGTTCATCCAAGGCCAACGCAGCAGCCGGAGCGTGCTGCGCGATGTATTCCCGTATTTTCCTTCTGTCAGCGTGTGCTGGCCGTGTCCAGACCAGCTTCACGATGTAGTAACACCGGCCATCTTCAGGCGCATTTCAGCCCGCCAAGATTCGGCTTCGGCTTCGACTTCCGCCGCTGGAATTACGTCGCCAGCATTGGCCGAGTCCAGGCCGATTTGTACCTGGCGACGGAACCAGGCGTCATGCGCTGCCGCTTCCTCTTGCTGTCGCACGAAATCTCGCATGAAGTCGCGCAGGAGCTGCGCGGCACTGCGGTCGCGGGCTTTCGCTGCGGTGGAAAACTCGGTTTTCAGGGCTTCATCGACTCTAAAGGTAAAGGTGGCTTCGCTCATGTCGTTTGCCCTCTTATGTGTTACAAATATAGTGCATCATAACACGTTGTCGGGTGCCAGGCATTGTATGCGGTGGGAATAGCATTTCAGTATCGGATTGTTTGTATTGAGCATGTCGTTTCAAATATCTATCAAGCGCCGGAGAAGTCTTAGCGTAGGGAGGCTCTTTGGCACCCTAGATAGGAACGGAAATACGCTCACGCGCTACACAAATGCGCCTCCATTTGGGCACATGAATCAGTGGGGAATAGGGGTATAGATACCGGCAACTTGAGCCGGTATTCGTTGAGATGGCCCAACTCGGAAAGCTAGGCCTGGCGCGGCTTTCCAGCCAAACAGAAAGTCGAAAAAGCCAAACTTTGGAACAAAAACACCGACTTTGGAACAAAACCCAGACGAAAAAAAAGCACTCACATTGATGTAAGCGCTTGATTTCATTGAATTTCTTGGCGGAGCGGACGGGACTCGAACCCGCGACCCCCGGCGTGACAGGCCGGTATTCTAACCAACTGAACTACCGCTCCGCAGCGGTTGCCGTAGACCAGGAAACCTGGCGTCCCCTAGGGGATTCGAACCCCTGTACCCACCGTGAAAGGGTGGTGTCCTAGGCCTCTAGACGAAGGGGACAGGACATAAGTTGCGCATTCTAGCATATCAAACACGCGGTACTTCTTGCTGCCTTGCGGCGCATCTTCGCTTTGATGGTGGAGGTAAGCGGGATCGAACCGCTGACCTCTTGCATGCCATGCAAGCGCTCTCCCAGCTGAGCTATACCCCCGGAACTAGATTGACTAGCGAAGAAGCGAGATTATGCACGAAATTTTTATCGCTTGCAAGTTGACGCGCTGGCCGTAGCCAATGCAACGCGGCGTTGTCCGCCTTCGGATGCCGGCACTTTTCATTGGCAAAAGACAGGCAGGGCACGGGTGAGGCGGCATCTGTCTATTGGCTGTTCGCGGCCGCCCGAAGCCGCCGCAGGAGGAGCGGCAGCAGCAGGACCGCGGCAGCCAGGCTCAGTAACACGATGGACAAGGGGTCGGAAACAAGGGCCAGAGGACTGCCGTTGCCAATGGCCAATGCCCGGCGCAACTGGGTTTCGGCCATGGGCCCGAGGATGAGGCCGATGAGGACGGGAGCAATGGGGAAATCGTAAACACGCATGACGTAGCCCGCCAAGCCGACTACGAACATCACCAACAGGTCCATCCACGACGTGGATATTCCCCAGATGCCGACCATGGCGAAAATCAGGATGCCGCCATACAGATAGGGCCGGGGGATGAGCAGCAGGCGTACCCAAAGCCCGACCAGCGGCAGATTCAATACCAGCAGCATGATGTTGCCGATATAGAGGGAGGCTATGACTGCCCATACCAGATCGTGGCTGTTGGTAAAGAGAAAGGGGCCGGGCTGTAGTCCGTAGCTTTGGAACGCAGCCAGCAGGACGGCGGCTGTGGCTGAAGTGGGCAGGCCCAGTGTGAGCAGCGGCACCAGGATGCCACCCGCGGCGGCGTTGTTGGCTGCTTCCGGCCCAGCGACGCCTTCGATGGCGCCATTACCGAACTCTTGGGGATGCTTGCACAGACGCCGCTCTATGGTATAGGACAGAAACGTGGGGACTTCGGTGCCACCGGTCGGTAGCGCGCCGATGGGAAAGCCAAGAAATGTGCCGCGCAGCCAGGGCCTCCAGGAACGCTTCCAATCCTGGCGTGTCATCCAGCTGCCGCCGGCCAGCGGGTTTATCTGCGGCGGCATATTGCGAAACCGGCTGGCGACATACAGAATTTCGCCAACAGCAAACATCGAGACCAGCACCACGGTGAGCTCGATGCCGTCCAGCAGGGCGGGCGAGCCAAATGTCAGCCGGGCCAGCCCCGTCTGCGGGTCTATGCCCACCACGCCCAATGCCAGGCCAAGCAACAACGCGATAAAGCCCCGCACGCGTGACGTGCCCAGCACCACCGACACGGACATGAGCGATAGGACCATCAATGCGAAATAATTGGCGGCGGTGAACACGAATGCCAGTTCGGCTATCAGCGGGGCAAGAAAGGTGATGCCCAGGGTCGCAATGGTGCCGGCCACGAACGAACCGATGGCCGCAGTGGCCAAGGCCGCCGCGCCGCGGCCATTCTTGGCCATCTTGTTGCCTTCCAGCGCGGTCATCATGGATCCACTTTCACCTGGCGTGTTCAGCAGAATGGAGGTGGTGGAGCCGCCGTACATGGCGCCGTACAGCACGCCGGCAAACATGATGAAGGCCGCGGTGGGTGCGACTTTCACGGTGATAGGCAGGAGCAGGGCGATAGTGAGAGCGGGGCCGATGCCGGGCAGCACGCCGATGGCTGTGCCGAGCATGGAGCCGAGGAACGCCCAGAACAGATTCTCGGGTTGCAATGCAAAGCCGAAGCCTTGTATCAGGGAGTAGAACGAGTCCATATGCTCACCATCCCGCCAGCGGCAGGGCACCGCCCAGGCTCACGCCCAGCTTGCTGAATCCAAGCCAACTGATGATGCCCAGGGCCAGCCCGATGCCGCAGTCGAGCAGGATTTTGCGCGAGCCGAATGCGCGCGTCACCATCGCGAATGAAAGCATGGCGGTCAAGGGAAAGCCAAGCCGTGTCATGGTCAGCAACGGTATGGCTGCGGCACCGGCGGCCCACATGAAAGATGGCCAGGCTGCCTTGGCGCCGGCTTCGGCATTCTCGGTATCCTGGGGCACAAATGTTTCGCCACGGCCTATCTGCACCAGCAGTATGATGCCGAACAGGATGAGCAGGGCACCGAGAACGCTGACGAAAAAGCCGGGCCCCAGCGTTGCATAGCCACCCAACTGCGGCATGCTCCAGCCCTCATAGAACCAGAGCAGACCTATCGCCACGACAAGCAGCCCCAGCCACCACGGTCGGCGGGGTTGGGATCCCATGTGTTATTTCACCAGCCCGACCGATTTCAGGACCTCAGTCTGGCGCACTTTCTCTTGATCCAGGAAGGCGGCGAAATCGTCCCCTGCAAGGTATGCATCCGTCCATTCATGATCGGACAGTGCCTTTTTCCATTCTGGCGTATCGTGCATTTTGGCAAAGCGGTCCAGCCACATTTTCCTGCCTTTGTCCGACATGCCTGGCGCACCGACAATACCGCGCCAATTGCCGATGACGACATCCAGGCCGGATTCCTTGAGCGTCGGCGCATCGACGCCGGGCAGACGCTGTTCGGAGGTGACCGCGATGATGCGCAGCCTGCCCTGGTCGGCATACGGCTTGAGTTCGGAAAGGCCGGAGATGGCTGCCTTCAGCTGGCCTCCAGCCAGCGCGGTAATCATTTCCGCACCGCCTGTATAAGGCACGTAGTTGATTTTCCGGGGATCCAGGCCTGCGGCCTTGGCAAGCAAGGCGGCGGTGACGTGATCGACGCCGCCAATGGAGCCTCCGCCCACAGGGGTTGCGCCGGGGTTCTTTGCCAGGGCGGCGGTAAGGTCTTTGACCGTCTTGAAGGGAGAGTCGGCTGGCACTGCCACGGCACCCGCGTCATCCGTCAAGCGTACCAGCGGGGTGACGTCGTCAAGTGAAACAGGCGACTTGTTCAGGATGATGGCGCCAACCAGGATGGAACCAATGGACATGATGGCGTTGTCGTTGCCCTTGGCTGTGCGGACGAACTCGGCGAGTCCGATGGTGCCGCCAGCGCCACCTTTATTGGTGACTTGCGAGCCGTCGGTGAAAATGCCTGTTTCCTGCATGACCTGCAGAGGAACACGCGCCGCGGCATCGTAGCCGCCTCCCGCACCGCCGGGAGCCATGACGATGGCTGGATCAGCCAGCACCGCGGCGAGAGGCATGAGTGCTGCAACGACAGCGGAACAGAATCGGGTAAGAAACGTCATGTATGTCTCCTGCTACTGGGTGTAGCGCATTTCGTTTGCAAGCCTTTCCTGCACTCTACCCCTTATTGTGCTGTTCGTCACCTGTGAGAGGCCGTCTGCGCAAGGCCAGCGCCAGTATCAGGAATAACACAGTCCAGCCGAGCGCAAGCCGGTCGCCCCAGCGGACGTAGGGCGTGATGCCGGTCATGCCTTGAACCTCGACGTCCAACACGCCTTTTTGCAGCGGGTCGAGCACCGCGCGTATGCTGCCATCGGGGTCGATGGCGGCGGTCATCCCCGTGTTCGTTGCACGCAACATGGGCCGCGCGGTTTCCAGGGCCCGCATACGGGATATCTGCAGATGCTGGCGCAGCGCCCAGGAATCGCCGAACCATGCCAGATTGCTGACATTGACCAGTACATTGGCGCCAGGGCCTAGCCTGTCGCTGTCTCGCACAGAGGCGATGATCTGCTCGCCAAAGACATCTTCGTAGCAGATATTGGGGGCGAAGACAGTGCCGTCGATGGTAAACAGCCGCTGACGCACCGGGCCGCGATCGAAGTCGCCAAGGGGGATGGTCATTGCGTCCACGAACCATCGGAAGCCCGCTGGCACGAATTCGCCGAAGGGGACCAGGTGATGCTTGTCGTAGCGCATGGCCGGATTGGCATCAATGATGGCCTGGCGAGGGGTATTGGCATTGACACCGATCACGCTGTTGGTGAAGCGCTCGCGGCCTTGGACATAGTCGTGCAGCGGTACGCCCAGGATCAGGCTCGCGTCCTGCATGCGGGCCACATCGAGCCATCGGTCCCATAGTTCTGGCGCGACGTCGTCCTGGAAAAGTGGCACCACGGTCTCGGGCAGCACGATGATATCGGGCTTGCCATCCGGCGCACGGGGCGCAAGCTCCGCAAGGCTCAGATAGTCGATCTGTCCCTGTACCATCAGGCCGGGATCGAACTTCTCGGATTGCGGCACGTTGCCTTGCACCAGGCGCACAATGAGCGGCTTGCCCTGCGGTTGGGCCCATTGCACATGGTGCAGGAATATGCCGATCAGTCCAGTAAGGATGGCTATGCCGACACCTACCGCGGCTCTGGCGTCATTGCTTGAGTTTCTGGCCAGGGCCAGCAGCCCGATTGCGCCGGAGGCAAAGGCGGCAAGCCATGCCACGCCATAGACGCCGATGATGGGAGCCCACGGTGCCAGCATGCCCTCTACATGCGCGTAACCGATATTCAGCCAAGGCAGACCAGTGAACAGCGTGCCGCGCAGCCATTCGGCCGCGGTCCAGCACGATGCGAAGGTGGCGGCCAGAAGCAGATGCCGCTGGTAGCTGGCGCGCGCATCCAGATATTTGGCACCCAACCACCAACTCGCTGCGCAAGCCAATGTGCCATAGAGCGCCATGATGGCAGCGAGCACAGCCACTGCCGCAATGGCCAAGGGCGCGGCCATTGCGCCGTAGTCGTGCATGCTGATGTAGAGCCAGTACATCCCGACAGCGAAGTTGGCGAAGCAGAATAAGAATGCGCCGGCTGCCGCGTCGCGCATGCGGCGGGCCAGAAAGACATGATGAGCGAGGAAGGCCAGCCCGAAAATCTGTATGAACGGCAGCAGCCACTGGGGCAGGGGGTCGGGCGAAAACGACAGCGCGTGGATTGTGCCGAGTACGAGAAGCACGGCCGGGCCGCTAGCCCGGCTCAGTATCGAGGTGCTGGAGCGCTGGTCAGGCGGCATCGGCTGGAGCGGGCGGTTTGGCGGCATGGTGCTGGATGTGCAGCCACAGCGCCCGGCGCGCATCGGCGCCAACGACCGTGATATTCAGGCCTTCATAATTGATGCTGTCACCGCGTCGCGGTATGCGCCCCAATTCCGCGGCAAGCCAACCGCCGATCGTATCGTAGTCTTCGTGGGGCAGATGCGTGCCGAAATGCACATTGAAGTTTTCGATCTCGGTGATGCCCATTGCACGCCAACTGTTGGTGCCGGTCTGGAATATGGTCTTTTCGTCGTCTTCGTCGTATTCGTCTTCGATGTCGCCGACAATTTGTTCGAGCACATCCTCCATGGACACCAGGCCTGAGATGCCGCCATGTTCGTCGACTACGATGGCCAGATGATTGCGGCTGATGCGGAACTCGTGCAGCAGCACGTTCAGGCGTTTGGTTTCAGGAATGAAGACGGCGGGGCGCACCAGCGGGCGCAGGTCTATGGACGGGTTGCTGACCGAAAGAAGCAGATCCTTGGCAAGCAGTATGCCCACGATGTTGTCCCGATCGTCTTCGTAAATGGGGAAGCGAGAGTGCCCGGTTTCGATGATTTCTGGAAGAATCTCGGACAGCGGCTTGCTGATGTCCAGCATGTCCATTTTGGAGCGTGGAACCATGATGTCGGCCACGGTCTGCTCGGCCACATCCAGCGCACCGGAAATCATGGCGTAGGCTTCGCCGTCGAGGACTTTGCGATCATGGGCGGCCTCGAGCACGGCCTTGATGTCTTCGCGGTCGGCGGGCTCTGTTGGCCGCATGAAGGACGTAAGACGTTGGAACAGGGACTTGCTGTTTTTCGCCGGGCGCTGCTCGGCGTCGGGTGAACTAGGGTCTGACATTGTCCAGGGGACTGAATACACGAATGATTAGGATAACCGATAATGCGATGCCGGTCAGGGATGCATCGGCGTGGCTGGCCGGCACCAGGCTGCACTGGCGAAGATGCTGCTGTTGGCCGGGCCGCGTGCGGATGCGAGCTGGCCTCATGCCTGGTAAGGGTCGGGCAAGCCCATGCGGGCCAGAATGGCGGCTTCCAGGGCCTCCATGCGCTGTGCCTCGTCCCGCTTAATATGATCATAGCCCAGGGCATGCAGCACGCCATGCACAACCAGATGAGCGGCATGATCGAGTAGGGGTTTTCCCTGTTTCTCGGCCTCCCGGTACAGAACCGGAACACACAGGACGATGTCGCCGCTGGCGACGCCCTGCTGATCGATGCCATATTCGAAGGTCAGCACATTGGTGGCGTAGTCTTTGCCGCGGTATGTATTGTTCAGTTCGCGGCCTTCATCACTGTCCACCAGCCGCAGTGTCAGCATGACGCCTGTCATCGGCCGCGTCTGCGCAACCATCCTGACTGCCTGCGCCACCCAGCGCCGCAGCCGCCATCGCGGCAGCATTTCGGCTTTCACCGCGTATTGAACGGCGAGGGTCAGGCCGGGCGAAGGCTCAGGAGACATGGTCGCCCGCTTTTTCGTATGCATCCACGATACGCGCCACCAACGGATGGCGCACCACATCGCGGCTGGTGAACCGGGTCGTGGCGATGCCCTGCACATCTTCCAGCACGTCCACGGCGTGGGTCAGGCCGCTCGCCTGCCCGCGCGGCAGATCGACCTGGGACGGATCGCCATTGATGACCGCCTTGCTGCCGAAACCGATGCGGGTGAGGAACATTTTCATTTGCTCCGGCGTGGTGTTCTGAGCTTCGTCGAGTATGACAAAGGCGTGGTTGAGCGTGCGCCCGCGCATATAGGCGAGTGGAGCGATCTCGATAGTCTGCTTCTCGAACAACCGCTGCACGCGCTCTATACCCATGAGATCGTAGAGCGCATCGTAGAGCGGACGCAGATAGGGGTCGACCTTCTGGACGAGGTCGCCAGGCAGGAAGCCCAGCCGTTCTCCTGCCTCGACAGCGGGACGCGTGAGCACGAGCCGCTGCACAGCCTCGCGTTCCAGGGCATCGATGGCGCAGGCCACGGCCAGCCAGGTCTTGCCTGTACCGGCCGGGCCGATGCCGAAGGTAATGTCGTGTTTAAGAATAGCGTTGAGATAGTCGCGCTGGCGCGGTGTGCGGGGACGCAGGTCCGTTCTGCGTGTACGCAGCGAAAGGCTCATGTCGTCCACGGGAGGCAGTTCCGGCAGCGTGTCGGCCTGCTGCGCATCGCCATCATTTTCAGCCATGCGCGCGCCCAATTCCACCAGGCCCAGTTGAATATCGTCGACGGAAAGCGCCTTGTGCACGGCGCGACGGTGGAAAATGTCTATGGCGCCGGCCGCGGCACGCGCCTTGTCGCCAGTGATGGTCAGATGGCTGCCGCGCCGCTGTATGGCGACGTTCCAGCCATCTGCGATCTGGCGCAGATTGGCGTCCAGCGGCCCGCACAGATTGGCCAGGTGCGTGTTGTCGCCCTCGAGCGTGAGATGAACCGGCTTTCTGCGCGATGCCGCCGTCATGCCCGCTCCTCTGTGAGTGAGTCGCGCGTCACGATCTCGCCGCGCAGCGAGTTGCTGAATGCCTGCGTGATGCGCACGTCTATCATCTGCCCGATCAATCGGGGCTGGCCAGCGAAATTGACGATGCGATTGTTCTCGGTGCGCCCGGACAGCTCTCCGGGATCGCGCCGGGAGGGCTTCTCCACCAGAACGCGCTGCGTCGTGCCTATCATTGCCTGGCTGATGATCGCCGCCTGTTCGTTGATGAGCGACTGCAGGCGTTGCAGGCGCTCAAGTTTGAGTTCGCGCGGTGTATCGTCCTGCAGGTCTGCCGCCGGCGTACCGGGGCGGCGTGAATAGATGAAGGAGAAGGAGGTGTCGAACCCCACATCGCGGATGAGCTTCATCGTTTTCTCGAAATCGGCCTCGGTTTCCCCCGGAAAGCCCACGATGAAATCGGAGGACAGTGTCAGTCCGGGACGCGCCGCGCGCAGACGGCGCACAATGGACTTGAATTCCAGCGTCGTGTAGCCGCGCTTCATGGCTGCCAGCACGGCGTCGCTGCCCGCCTGGACCGGCAGGTGCAGGAACGGCACCAGTTTGGGCAGATTGCCGTGCGCCTCGATCAGGCGCGTGGTCATTTCCTTGGGGTGCGACGTGGTGTAGCGAATGCGTTCGATACCGGGAATATCGTGTACGTATTCAAGCAACATGGCGAAATCGGCGATTTCGTTCGTGCCGCTCATCGGGCCGCGATAGGCATTGACGTTCTGGCCCAGTAGCGTGACCTCCTTGACGCCCTGGTCAGCCAGGTCGGCCACTTCGATGAGCACGTCGTCGAAAGGGCGCGACACTTCCGCGCCGCGCGTATAGGGCACGACACAGAAGCTGCAATACTTGCTGCAGCCCTCCATGATGGACACGAACGCGGTCGGCCCTTCCACGCGCGCGGGAGGGAGCGCGTCGAATTTTTCGATCTCTGGAAAGCTGATGTCGACTTGTGGCTGGCCTGACGCTTTGCGTTGTGCGATGAGTGATGGCAGGCGATGCAGCGTTTGCGGGCCAAACACCACGTCCACATAAGGTGCGCGGCGCACAATGGCCTCGCCTTCCTGACTGGCCACGCAGCCACCCACGCCGATAATGAGGCCGGGCTTGGACTTGCGCAGATGCTGAACTCTTCCTAGATCGGAAAACACTTTTTCTTGTGCTTTCTCTCGCACGGAACAGGTATTGAAGAGAATGATGTCGGCTTCCTCTGGGTCTTGCGTAAGCACGACACCCTGATCTTCTCGCAGCACATCCGCCATTTTCTCGGAGTCGTACTCGTTCATCTGGCAGCCGAAGGTGCGTATGAACAGTTTGCGTTGGCCTTGGCCTGTCGGGGAGGAGGCCTGACGGGAGGACGCGGATTCCGCCATGACGGCAGGGGAGGGCGTAATGCTGGCGCCCGAGGCATCGCCGCTTGGCGTGCGCTTGAGATTGATTTCTTGCATGTCTGAAGGCCGTGACGGGTGTTGATCCCGGGGGCCGCGATAAAAACCCTTATTGTACTGCCGCACGAAGAAAGAAAAACAAATGGCCGGCTCAGTTGAGCAAGACCAGCTATGAGGATCTGAAAGATTGGATGGAGCTTCAGCTAAGAAAGAGATCAGCAGGAGTGTGCAGTCGACAGACTGAGGCGTTAAGTTAAAAGGCTTCAACAGGATTTCTTAGGCTGCTTGCGCTGGCGTTGAGTCTATCGGTTGCACCGCTAGTCGCAGTCCCATCGCCTTGAGAATAGCGGTCAGACTGTTCAGTGCCGGATTACCCTTCGGTGAGAGTGTGCGATAGAGCTGCGTCGGGTTCAGGCAAGCCTGTTCGGCCACTGCCTGCACGCCGCCGAACGCCTGCGTGAGCTGGCGCAGCACAGTCAGCAGTTCAGCCTGTTCCCCGTCCTCCAAAATGCCGTTGATGACGTCGAGCGCGAGCGCCGGGTCATTGCGATACATCTCGGCCATTGCATTGTCATGAGTTCTGCTTCTCATTCGTCGGTTCTCCGTTGCCAGTCCCGCCAGTAGTCCACCGCACGGTTGATGTCCGTGTCCTGCGTGCGCTTGTCGCCACCGCAGAGCAGCAGTACGAGCCGCTGCCCGGACAGGGCGTAATAGACTCGGTAGCCTGGCCCAACGTCGATGCGTAGCTCCCACACGCCATCACGACAGAACTTGTGATCGCCAAAGTTGCCTTGCTCGATGCGGGCCACACGCCGGATGATCGCCACCTTGGCCTTGCCATCCCGCAGGTGGCCCAGCCAGTCGATGTAGAGATCCCTCTGCCCATCTGCCGTCAGATAGTGCTCGATTCGGTATGTGGTCATTTTCGTTTATAGACGAATTAAAGTCAAGATGAGGTGACGGCCGACCCCTGCCCGAATTGTCATTTCAGCGACACGACAATTTAGGCAGACGGCGCCTTGTGCAGGATTCGCCAGACACCGACTGGCGAATTGACTGGCCTGCGGCAAGCGGCTGCGGGGTCATGCCGTCGCCTCGGCGGAGCGTGGCGATGCGCCGGTGATCGTCTTGCGCTGGTTCACCACCTGTTCTGCCGCCTTGCATACCGGGTCATCCTCAGTATGGACGTAGCGCATGGCCTTGCGGTTGGGGCGCATCGGAACGTGGCGGCACGGATTGGTGCCGTCGGGGCGATAGCCCACACCTCGGTGAAATGAAAAAAGGGGCGGCCAATCTGAACTGACCCCTAGAAGTTGGACGGTTACAGATTAGGTGGCCAAGGCCTGAATACGGTATTGCACCGGACTCAGGCCTTTTAGTTTTATTTTGATGCGGTCGTGATTGTAGTAGTGAATG
>NZ_SDQC01000006.1 GCF_004153445.1 Allopusillimonas soli | reverse complement strand
CCGACTCGTAGCTTTGCACTACGGACAGCTTGAATTGCTCATCGTACTTCGTCATGAAAAACACCCCAAAGGTTGGATCAGTGTCCAACTTTTGGGGTGCAGTTCAAAAGGCCCTTTTTTCTAGTCTTTAATCACCGCTCAGGCAATCTCGGCGCTGGGGTCATCTTTCTTGGGCGCCTTCACCAGGTCCTCGCGCTTGACTCCCAGCCACATCGCCACTGCGGCGGCCACGAAGACCGAGGAATAGATGCCGAAGCAGATGCCGATGGTCAGCGCAAGCGAGAAATTATGTAGCGTGGGGCCGCCGAAAATGAACATGGACAGCACCATGATCTGCGTGGACCCGTGCGTGATCACTGTGCGGGAAATCGTCTGCGTGATTGCGCTGTTGATAATTTCGCGCACCGAAGCTTTGCGTTGCTTGCGGAAATTTTCCCGGATCCGGTCCATGATGACCACGGATTCGTTCACTGAATAGCCCAGTACCGCCAGCACCCCCGCCAGCACAGACAGCGAGAACTCCCATTGGAAGAAGGCAAAAAAGCCCAGAATGATCACCACGTCATGCAGGTTGGCCACCACCCCCGCCAAGGCGAATTTCCACTCGAACCGGAACGCCAAGTAGATCATGATGCCGATAATCACGCATAGCAGCGCCATCAGCCCATTATGCACAAGCTCCTGCCCGACCTGAGGACCTACGAATTCCACGCGGCGAAGTTGCACCTTGGCATCCTGCGCCTGCAGCGCTTCCATGACCTTGTCGCTTTGCGCCGCCGAGCTTTCTCCGGAGCGCAAGGGAAGACGGATGAGGATGTCTTGCGAGGTGCCGAAATTCTGGACCTGGAAGTCCGCGTAGCCCAGGCCGCTTATGGCGTCCCGGACCTCATCGACCTGTGCCGTCTGCGGATAGTGCACCTCCATGACCGTGCCGCCGGTGAATTCGATCGACAGATGGAACCCGCGCGTGGCGATGAAGAAGACGGCCAGGATGAAGGTGACCAGGCTGATGATGTTCAGCACCAGCGCGTGGCGCATGAATGGGATGGTGCGATGTATGCGGAAAAATTCCATGTTCGTGTTTTGCCTGTATATGCCGGGCGGCGTTCGCCTCCCGGGCGTTGATCACTTCTTCTCGGGCTTCCAGATCTGGCCTATGGACACGGTGCGCAACTTGCGCTGGCGGCCATACCATAGATTGACCAATGCACGCACGCCCACGATCGACGAGAACATGGAGGTCAGGATACCGATGCAATGCACCACTGCGAAGCCGCGGATGGGGCCCGTGCCGAATGCGAGCAGCGCCAGGCCAACAATCAGTGTCGTGAGGTTGGAGTCGACGATGGTTGCCCATGCTCGCTCGAAACCCAGGTGTATAGCCTGCTGCGGTGGATGCCCGGCGCGCAGCTCCTCGCGTATCCGCTCGTTGATCAGCACGTTCGAGTCGATGGCCATGCCCAGCGTAAGCGCGATGGCGGCAATACCAGGCAGCGTCAGCGTGGCCTGGAGCATGGACAGCACAGCGAGCAGCAGCAGGACGTTGAACGCCAGGCCCAGCGTCGAGAACAGGCCGACAAGGTGGTAGTACAAAATAATGAACACCGCAATCGCCACAAAGCCCCACAGCGTCGAATGGAAGCCTTTGGCGATATTGTCGGCGCCCAGGCTCGGACCTATGGTGCGCTCCTCGATGATTTGCATGGGGGCCGCCAGCGAGCCGGCTCGCAGCAGCAAGGCGATGTCGGCGGCTTCCTGTGCATTCATGCTGCCGCTGATCTGTACATGCCCGCCCGGGATTTCGCTGCGGATGACCGGCGCAGTGACCACTTGTCCCTTGCCTTGTTCAAACAGCAGGATGGCCATGCGCTTGTTGATATTGTTGCGCGTGACGTCGCGGAAGATGCGCGCACCCTTGGCGTCAAGCGTGAGGTTCACGGAGGGCTGCTGTGTTTGCTGATCGCGGCCTGGCTGCGCATCCTGCAGGTTCTCGCCGGTCAGGATGACCTGCCGGCGAAGCAGCAAGGGGCGCCCGTCGGTATCTTTGAACAGTTCGAGGCCGAACGGCACGCGGCCCGCGGCCAGCGCGGCCTGGGCAGTGGGCGAGTCGTCGACCATGCGGATTTCCAGCGTAGCGGTGCGTCCCAGGATTTCCTTGGCCTTGGCCACATCCTGCACGCCCGGCAACTGCACCACGATGCGGTCGGCCCCCTGTTGCTGGATGACCGGCTCGGAGACGCCAAGCTCGTTGATTCGGTTGTGAAGTGTGGTGATGTTCTGCTTCAGGGCATTGGTTTGCACTTGCGTGACAGCCGTGTCGGTAAGCTGTCCCGTCAGCAGATACTTGCCGCCGCCCGACGAGGGGGCGAAGGCCATTTCCGGCAGCGCGCGCCGCAATTCAGACTGCGCGTTGTCGCGCGCGTCTTCGGATCCGAAGGTGGAAACCACCGACATGCCGCTGCGCTCGACTTCCTCGGGCTTGATGTCGGCGTCGCGCAGCGAGGTGCGCACGTCGTTGGCCAGCGAATCGTAGCGGCTGCTGAGCGCGCCCTTCATGTCGACCTGGAGCAGGAAGTGCACGCCACCCCTAAGGTCCAGACCCAGGTACATCGGGTGCGCGCCCAATGCCGACAGCCAGTTGGGCGATGCCGGCAGCAGGTTCAGCGCAACGGTGTAGTCGGGGTTCTTGGGGTCGGTGTTGAGGGTTTTTTCGATGACATCCTTGGCCTTGAGCTGGATGTCGGTATTGGAGAACCGCACGCGCACCGTGCCCACAGGGCCGTTCATATCGAAACGGGTGCCTGTGTAGGCGATGTTGTGCTGCTTCAGGATGTCTTCCACCCTGGCCAGCGTGTCGTTGGTAACCTTGACCGTGGCCTTGGCGCCTGCAATCTGGACCGCCGGAGATTCTCCGAAGAAGTTGGGCAGTGTGTACAACAGGCCCAGGACCAGGGCCACCAGTACGGTGAGGTACTTCCAGAGTGGGTAGCGATTCATGTCGGATCAGAAGCAGGTGCGGGGAAGGCGCCTTGGCGCCGTGCGGAGGTGGCGGGTGGCTTACAGCGCCTTGATCGTGCCTTTGGGCAGCACCGAAGTGACGGCGTTGCGCTGCAGGATGGATTCGATTGGCTTGTCGCCCATGTTGCTGATTTCGACGGTGATGTAGTTGTCGCTGACTTTGGTGACTTTGCCCAGCAGGCCGCCATTGGTAATGACTTCGTCGCCTTTGGCCAGGTTGGCGACCAGGTTGCGGTGTTCTTTCTGGCGCTTCATTTGCGGGCGTATCATCAGAAAGTACAAGATGACGAACATCAGGATGATGGGCAGCATGCCCATCAGCGCGTTCTCGCCGCCTGCGGGCGCGGCCTGGGCCGTGATGTGGGTCAGGGTGTCGAGGACAGCCATGGATTCTTCTCCTGGAGAAAATTTTGGTCAACTGTATATTGTAGCGGCATATTCACTCAATGCCGCGAGCGCGGTCGTTGTGGAACTGCGCGCGCCAGTTTTCGAATCGCCCTTCCGCGATGGCGGCCCGCATCTCGCCCATCAGGGCAAGATAGAAGTGCAGGTTGTGCAAAGTATTGAGGCGCGCGCCCGAGATCTCGTTCGCTCGCTGCAGATGATGCAGGTAAGCCCGCGAGAAATGGGCGCATGTGTGGCAACTGCAGGACGGATCCAGCGGGCGGATGTCATCCCGGTAGCGCGCATTGCGTATCTTGATGTCGCCGAACCGCGTAAACAGCCAGCCATTTCGTGCATTGCGGGTCGGCATGACACAGTCGAACATGTCCACGCCCCTGGCCACTCCCTCGACCAGGTCTTCGGGCGTGCCGACGCCCATCAGGTAGCGCGGGGCCTCTCTTGGCAGACGGGGCGCCACATGCGTGAGCACCCGCATCATTTCCTCCTTGGGCTCGCCCACGGACAGTCCGCCAATGGCATAGCCCTCGAAACCGATATCCGTCAGGCCGGCCAACGATTCGTCGCGGAGGCTTTCGTACATCCCACCCTGTACGATGCCGAACAAGGCATTGGGATTCTCGAGCTGATGAAAGGCCTCGCGGGAGCGCCTGGCCCAGCGCAGCGACATGCGCATGGAGCGCGCCGCCTCATCCTGCGTGGCCGGACGCCCGTCGATGGAATAGGGGGTGCATTCGTCGAACACCATGGCGATATCCGAGTTCAGCGCCCGCTGAATGCGCATTGATTCCTCCGGCGTGAGGAACAGGCGCGCCCCATCTATGGGCGAGGCGAATCTGACCCCCTCCTCGGTAATTTTTCGCAGGCCGTTCAGGCTGAAAACCTGGAAGCCGCCGGAGTCGGTGAGGATGGGTTTGGGCCACTGCATGAAGCCGTGCAGGCCGCCATGCTTTTCCATGATGACCGTGCCTGGACGCAGCCACAGGTGGAAAGTATTGCCCAGCACGATTTGCGCGCCGATGTCGTGCAGTTCGTGCGGCAGCATGGCCTTGACGCTGCCGTAAGTGCCCACCGGCATGAAGATGGGCGTTTCGACCACACCGTGATTCAGTGTGATGCGACCGCGGCGCGCGGCGCCGTCGGTGGCCAGAAGCTGGAAATTCAAGCCGCTCATGATGCGGAAGACTCTATGAACATGGCATCGCCGTAGCTGAAGAAGCGGTAGCGCGAGTGGACGGCATGGGTGTACGCCCTGCGTATCGGCGCCATGCCCGCCAGGGCGGACACCAGCATCAGCAGCGTGGATTGAGGCAGATGAAAATTGGTAATGAGCGCATCGACCCACGCAAACTGGTAACCAGGCGTAATGAACAGCCGGGTGTCGCCTTCAAGCGTTTCGAACGGGGCGGCGTCGCCGCGGCTGGCCAGCTGTGCCGCCGCCGACTCCAAGGCTCGGACGCTGGTCGTACCCACGGCAACAACGCGCCCTCCGGCCGCCATGGTTTCGCGCACTTTGGACAATGTATCCGGCGGCACCGCATATCGCTCGGCATGCATGATATGGTCCGCCACTTTGCGGACCCGCACCGGCTGGAACGTGCCCGCCCCCACATGGAGCGTGACAAATGCCTGTCCCACGCCCTGCGCCTTCAGGCGCTCCAGCATGCGCTCGTCGAAATGCAGGCCTGCGGTCGGCGCGGCCACCGCGCCTGGTTCGCGGGCGTAAACGGTCTGGTAGCGCGCCTCGTCTTCGCTTTCGGCGGCGTGCTCGATATAAGGCGGCAGCGGCGTGGTGCCATGACGATCCAGCAGATCCAGCACGCGCTCGGGAAACACCAGGTCAAAAAGCTCGCCCTGCCGCCCGGCAACCTCGACGGCAAAAGCGTTGGCCAATAGCAGGCGGCTACCCGCTCGAGGCGATTTGCTGGCTTTCACATGCGCCAGGGCACGATCGGGGGCAATGATGCGTTCGATCAGGACTTCGACCTTGCCGCCGCTCTCTTTGCAGCCATTCAGGCGCGCCTTGATCACGCGGGTGTCGTTGAATACGAGCAGGTCGCCGGGCTGCAGAAGCTGGGGCAGATCTGTGAACACGCGATCGTGCAGGCAGCCTCCGGCATCCAGATGGAGCAGGCGGCTGTCCGCCCTATGGGCGGCGGGAGACTGGGCAATAAGTTCGGGCGGCAGTTCGTAGTCGAACTGGGAAAGTTCAAGGTCAGGATTCACGGAAGCAGGGCGCGGGCCCGGAATGCGGCACGGTACGGGATATCTGAAAATACCCGCAAGTGTACCGCGCTCATGGAACGAGCCGTTACCATGGGGCGCTGTTCCAGGTGGGGCGAGTTTGGTTATCCTGATGTTTTTTTGAGGATGTGATCCATGTTGAGACTTTCACCGCGCCTGTTCCGTCATGCACGTCCCCATGGGCGCTGGCGATTCGGCGCGACGGTCTGGCTGGTCATGTTGCTGGCACTGTTTTCCGTGGCTGGCGTCCGGGCCCAGGGCCTGCCGCCCGAGCTGGCGTCGCTCTGGCGGGCCACCAAGCTGCCCGAGTCTTCTCTGTCGCTCTACGTCAAGGAAGTGGGGGCGGCAACGTCCATGCTTGACATCAATTCGGGTGTGCCACGCAATCCAGCGTCCGTCATGAAAATGGTGACGACCTGGTCGGCCTTGTCGGGACTGGGCAATGATTATGTATGGCGCACGACCATGCTGGCACGCGGCAAAGGACGTGTGGACGGCCAGGGCACGCTTATGGGGCCGCTGTATATCAAGGCGGCGGGTGACCCATTTCTTTCTGTGCAGGATCTCTGGAGCCTGCTGCGTGAGCTGCGCCTGCGCGGCATCAAGAATCTGACCGAAGTCGTGGTGGACCGTTCCATATTCGGGCCGGTGGCTACCGATCCGGGCGCCTTCGATGGCGCGCCAGACCGGCCCTACAATGCCAGCCCCGACGCCATGATGGTGGGGTTGGGCGCCGTGCGCCTGGTTTTTCAGCCGGACATGGCGGCGCGCAAATGGATTCCCATTGTCGATCCGCCCTTGCGCGATGTACGGATAGATGGCGAGATCGGGTGGCGCGACGCAGTCTGCCCGGGATCGCCGTCCATCAATACCCGGATAGAGCCGGTTTCGGGCCGTTATGTTGTCCATATCAGCGGGGCGGCCGTGGGTTCTTGCGGTGAGTTCAGTCTTTATCGGCTCGTGATGCCGCAGCCGCAATACTTCGAGGATATCTTTCGCCAGCTCTGGCGAGAGCTGGGTGGAACGCTTGCAAAGGGCATCCATGAGGGAACGGTGCCTGCCGACGCCACAGTACTGGCCTGGCACGACTCCCGCAGCTTGGGCGACACCATTCGCCAGATCAACAAGCACAGCAACAACGTCATGGCGCGCACGCTGCTTCTGACGCTGGGTGCGGAAAGGCTGGGTCCCGGTGCGACGCCCGATAGCGGCGCCCGCGCCGCGATGTCGGTGCTGGCGGCCCAGGGCGTGGATACGCGCGGCTGGCATATCGACAACGGCGCGGGCCTGTCCAGGGAAAGTCGGCTGACTGCCTCTGGCCTGGCGGGCATGCTCGACGTTGCCTGGCGCACGCCGCTCATGCCGGAGTTTATTTCCTCGCTGGCGGTTGCTGGCATAGACGGCACGGTGAGGCGACGCATGCGCGACGATGCGGTGCAGGGGATGGCGCATTTGAAGACCGGCAGCCTGCGCGCGGCCCGTTCGCTGGCGGGCTATGTGCTGGGAGCCAGCGGGAAGCGCTATATTCTCGTCAGTTTCGTCAATGATGACCGTGCCTATGCCGTGCGCGCATTCGATGACGCGCTGGTCGCCTGGCTGGCGGAGCAATGATGCCGCCGGGGCGCATGCCCAGATATTCGCAAAGGAAACGCCATGCCCATACATGAAATCCGTCACCCGCTCATTCGTCACAAGCTCGGCCTTATGCGCCGCGCCGACCTCAGCACCAAGAATTTCCGCGAGATGGCCCAGGAGGTTGCTGCGCTGCTCACCTACGAGGCCATGAAGGATCTGCCGCTGGAACCCGTGCGCATCGAAGGCTGGGCAGGATCACTGGATGTGGAGAAGCTGGCGGGCAAGAAGGTGACGGTGGTGCCGATACTGCGCGCGGGCATAGGCATGCTCGATGGTGTGCTGAGCCTGATTCCGGGCGCCCGCGTCAGCGCGGTGGGCATTGCGCGCAACGAAGAGACCCTGGAAGCCCACACTTATCTTGAGCGCCTCGCGGGCCAGATGGACCAGCGCATGGCGCTCATTGTCGATCCCATGCTTGCCACCGGCGGCTCCATGGTGGCCACGATAGACTTGCTCAAGAAAGCTGGCTCCCGGTCTATCCGAGCGCTGGTCCTGGTGGCCGCGCCAGAGGGTATACGCAGAGTGCAGGCGCGGCATCCGGATGTGGAGATCTACACGGCCTCCATAGACAGCCATCTGAACGAAGACGGCTATATCATTCCGGGCCTGGGAGACGCCGGCGACCGCATCTTCGGGACGCGCCAGAAGGGCGCCTGAACGACAGCGGTCGCATTGGCGTTTCGGACAGTGTGTAACGGTCCGAACATTTCCTAACCATCGCATGCGCGGCACGGGCGCAGTCATGCGTGTAAATCGGTTAGTATGAAGCTATGTATCTCCAACTGAAGGCTTTCATGCGTTCATTCTGGTTCAGGATTCTGGCGGTTTGCGCGTTCGGCGTGGCGGCCGCTCCGGCGTTCGCGGGCATGTGCCAGACGCCGTTCATGCATGATGGCGGCCATGTAACGCTGGCTGGGCAGGGCACCTTCAACCTGGGCGCCGACCTTTCGTTTTCCGAGGTGAGCAAGCAAGGCGACAACAGTTGCAAGGCGCGCGTGCAAGGCAAGGCCACGTACGGCTTGGCCGGCCTGCCGGGGGGAAGTTCTCGCGTTGACTATTGGATGACTGTGCGCAACGGCGAAGCAAGTTTCGAGAAGCAGGATGAGTCCGGGCGGCGCGTGCCTGTGCAGGGCAAGTTCGATTTGCGCATGTTGGGGCTGTTCTCTTATGCACAGCCCATCACACATGCCGGCCAGACATTTCCGGGCCAACATTTCCAGATTCAGGTCGACAACAAGGGCAGCAAGCCAGTTCGCATCAACACCACGGAACGCACCGTGGGTGAGAAGCAGACGCTGCAGACTGCTGCGGGCGCGCAGTCGTGCTGGCCGGTGCGCTACACCCGCACGAGCGAGGCCACACAGGCTTCTTTCAGCGGCCTGGTCCTGCCCATACCTGCCATGACGGCACAGGTCACCGACTGGTATTGCCCGGATGTCAGCATGGTCATGAAACAGGAAAGTGTTCAGAGCGGGGTAAGTTCGTATGTCGAGGTGACCGAACTGCGCTAGGGTGGCAGGAAAAAATGTTCCAGGCATCATTCTTGCTCCAGCCTGTTCCGCACCCGGCCCGAAGCAGCCCCTGGCGTGGAGTGCGTGGCTTTGGACGTGGCAAGGCATAGTTCTATTTGTTCATGTTTTATCAGGAGTTGAATCATGGCAACCAAGAAAACCGTTCGCAGCAGTGAAGAAGAACTCATCGACAGCGTCAAGGCCAGCCTGGACGATGCCGAGAAGCTGCTGCGCGAAGCGGCTGAAGCCACTGGCGACAAGGCGACCGAACTGCGCGAGCGCGCGCTGCTGTCCCTCAGGCGCACGCGGGAGGCGATGTACGACACCCAGGACGCGCTGGTTGAGCATGGCCGCCGGGCAGCCCGGGTCACGGATGATTATGTGCATGACAACCCATGGCAGGCCATCGGCATGGCCGGCCTGGCCGGCGTGCTGCTCGGCGCCTTGCTGTGCCGCCGATAGGAGCGGGGCATCATGTGGTGCAACCGTCCTGACAAGCAGGGCAGGCCATGGCATTGAGAGAATCAGCGGGCAATCTGGCCTGCTCCCTGCTGTCCATCGTGCGTACACGCCTCGAGCTTTTTTCGCTTGAGGCGTCCGAGCAGAAATCCCAGATCATTACCTTGCTGGGCCTTGCCTTCGGTGCGCTGCTTTTCCTGACGCTGGCCCTGCTGGTGTTTTCGATAGCTGTCGCACTGTATTTCTGGCCCACTGAGCAGCGCTACGTCGCGCTTGCCGTACTGGCGCTGGTCTATTTTCTGCTCGGTGCGGGCCTTTTTCTCTGGGTTCGGCGCACACTGCTGTACGCACCCATGCCTTTCCATGCCACGGTTGAGGAACTCAAGCGCGATCTGGCGCTGGCCGAGCGCCTGCGTGACCCCGAATCGGTAGACCGCGACGACGCGGTGGGGAGGACCTTGCCATGACGCAAGCAGGCATGTCGGCGCGTGAACGCGCCGTGCGCATAGAGCTGGCCCGGGCCCGGGCGGCGCTGGAGCGCCAGGCGGTGGCCCGCAGCACAAATGAGCTGGCGGCGTCGCTCACGCCCAGGGCGCTCTTGCACAGCGCCTTTCCGCGAGCCACCTCGAAGTCGCCAACCGACCTGCTGTTTCAGGCGCTGCGCCTGACACGCCGCTATCCGCTCCTGACATCCAGCGCCTCCGCCTTGGTATCGGGTGTATTGGGCCGCAAGCGCCGATGGTGGTGGCGTCTTGGCGCCGGCCTGCTGCTCAGCTGGCAGGTGGCGCGGTCCATGGATCGCAAGAGCGATTGATACCGGGCCGCTGCTGGCGGCATGGCCGGCGGCGAGGGAAAGAAAGCGTGATACCTGCCGGCCGGGGATCAAAGACCCAGGCTGCCCCATATGGCATCCACCCGGGTTTTCACGGCCGCATCCATCTCGATGGGACGCCCCCATTCACGCTGCGTTTCCCCTGGCCATTTGTTGGTTGCGTCCAGCCCCATCTTCCCGCCCAGCCCGGATACGGGCGAGGCAAAATCGAGATAGTCGATGGGTGTGTTTTCCACCAGGACGGTATCTCGTACGGGGTCCATGCGCGTGGTCATGGCCCAGATCACTTCCTGCCAATTGCGCACGTCCACATCATGGTCAACGACAACGATGAATTTTGTGTACATGAATTGGCGCAATACACTCCATAGTCCAAACATCACGCGTTTTGCGTGACCAGGATACTGTTTGCGCATGGACACGACAGCCATGCGATAGCTGCATCCTTCCGGAGGCAGGTAGAAGTCCACGATCTCGGGCAGTTGACGTTTGAGCAGGGGCACGAACACCTCATTCAGCGCCACCCCCAGCACCGCGGGCTCGTCAGGTGGTTTGCCGGTATAAGTGCTGTGGTAGATTGGCTGGCGTCTCATGGTGATACGGTCTACCGTGAACACCGGGAACCAGTCCTGTTCGTTGTAATAGCCGGTATGGTCGCCGTAGGGGCCTTCGAGCGCCATCTCATAGCCTGTGTCCGGCGGCGGTGGCGGCGCGTGCAGTGCATGGCCTTCGGAGGTCTGCCCTGGTGCGTGTGCCTGCCGCGCGCGCGCATCGGTGGCGGGAAGAATATGGCCTTCGAGCACGATCTCGGCATAGGCGGGCACGGAGAGATCGCTGCCGAGCGTCTTGGCGAGTTCGGTGCGTGAACCGCGCAAGAGGCCGGCAAATTGATACTCGGAAAGACTGTCAGGTACCGGCGTTACGGCGCCCAGTATCGTGGCGGGGTCGGCGCCCAGCGCCACCGCGATGGGAAAAGGCTGGCCGGGATTCGCAAGCGCGTGATCCCGAAAATCGAGTGCGCCGCCACGATGGGGCAGCCAGCGCATGATGAGCTTGTTGCGGCCCACGATTTGTTGCCGGTATATGCCCAGGTTCTGGCGCTTGGCGTTCGGGCCGCGGGTCACGACCAGCCCCCAGGTCAGCAACGGCGCGACATCGCCAGGCCAGCAGCGCTGCAGAGGAATGCGGTCGAGATCGACATCGTCGCCTTCGAGCACGACTTCCTGGCAAGGCGCATTCCGTATCGTCTTCGGGCTCATGTCCCACAAGGCGGACTTGAGCTGGTTGACGGTAGTCAAGGCTTCGCGCAGGCCGCGCGGCGCCTGAGGCTCGCGCAGCGATGCGAGCAGTTCGCCGGTACCGCGCAGGGCGCTGACATCATCTGCGCCCATGCCCCACGCAACGCGCCGCGGCGTGCCAAACAGATTGGTCAGGACGGGCATGCCGGCGGGGACGCCCCGGTGGGCGGGCTGCTCGAATAGCAAGGCGGGCCCTGCGGCGCGCAGAACGCGGTCGCTGATTTCCGTCATTTCCAGGTCTGTCGACACGGGGACGGCGATGCGCTTGAGCTCGCCCGCGCGCTCGAGCTGGGAGATGAAGTCCCTGAGGTCACGGTATTTCACTGGCTTTTCCTGCAATCGTGATACATTGAGTTACATAAAATTGACGTCCGGAGGTTAACATCGACCTTCTTCATTCTATCTTCAAGGATCATTATGGCTGGCGCTGATGCCGACGCGCTGCTTGGGAGAATGGCGCGCGGTGTGGGTTATCGCCTGGGCGAGTTTCTGCATGTATGCGCAGTGTACCTGGGCATTGCGGCGCTGGTGGCCGTCGTCCTGGGACTGAGCGTACCGTCGCTGCGTGAGCAGGCGCGCGCCCTGCATGAGGCGCTGGTGGCGGCCTTGCGGCCCGACGCGCTGGGCGGGCCATTTTCCGCGCTGTATTCCGTGGAGAGCGGGTTATTCATGCCCGATACGGCTGGGGCCGACAGCGGCCTGCCGCCGGAAGATGCGGTGGCGGCGGAGCAGGCGGAGCGCGCTTCGCAACCCAGGGCCGGAACCCAGCTCAGTTTCTCGCAAGCCCTCAAATCGTCCGAGGCCGGGCAGCATGTGCCGGGCATCACCAATGACCAGGCCGAAGCGCTGCGCAGCTACATTGCCCGCAAATACCGCATTGCCGCCAGCGTGGCTGGCGCGCTTGTGAATACGGCATTCGTCGTTGGCCGCGAGCGTAATCTGGATCCGCAATTGGTGCTCGCGGTGATTGCCATTGAATCGCGCTACAACCCCTATGCGGAAAGCCATGTGGGCGCCCAGGGCCTGATGCAGGTGATGACGAAGGTGCATAAGGACAAGTTTGCCGTCTTTGTGGATGGGCCGATCGCGGCGCTCAATCCGATTGCAAATATTCGCGTGGGCACGCAGATTCTGCGCGACTGCATAGATCGGCGCGGTTCGCTCAAGGGCGGTCTTGCCTGTTATGTGGGCGCCACGGGGCCGAGCGACGGCGGGTATGGCGAGAAGGTGCTTGCCGAGCGTCGTCGCATTGCGCTTGCGTCGGGCATCGCCATACGCAATTAGGCTCACTGACGTTCGAGAAAACGCGCCATGCGTTGCACGGCTTCCTGCAGCCTGTCCAGCCCGGTGGCATAGGAGAAGCGAAGGGT
The DNA here is from genome assembly GCF_004153445.1 of Allopusillimonas soli. Lineage (GTDB taxonomy): Bacteria > Pseudomonadota > Gammaproteobacteria > Burkholderiales > Burkholderiaceae_B > Allopusillimonas > Allopusillimonas soli. Next base: position 275,214 of record NZ_SDQC01000006.1, on the reverse strand, counting down.
GTGGGCGGCGTGTGCCGATCCGAAGTCCTGCCCGGGTACGGCGGCAACGCCCGCCTCGTGCAGAAGCCGGTGCGAGAATACAGTGCTGTCTTTGCTGTGATGACTGATATCCGCGTAGATATAGAAGGCGCCGTCGGGCTCGACCGGCACGTGCAGCTTCAATTTTTCCAGTTCGGGCAGCAGATAATCCCTGCGCTGCTTGAACGACAGCCGCCGGGTTTCAAAAACCTGCATGACCTCGGGCTCGAAGCAGGTGATGGCGGCATGTTGCGCTAATGTAGGCGCGCAGATGGCCAGGCTGGCCGCCAATTTCTCGACGGCGGGCACCATGGTTTCGGGTGTGATCATCCATCCCAGGCGCCAGCCTGTCATGTGGAAGTACTTGGAAAAGCTGTTGATGACAATCAGGTCGTCATCCAGAACGAGGGCGCTTTGCGGCGCGTCACCGTAATACAGGCCCAGGTAGATTTCATCCATGATGATGAAGCCATTGCGCTGGCGCACCTCGGCGATGAGTTCGGCCAGGTCGGCGCGGGTTATGGTGGTTCCTGTGGGGTTGCTTGGGGACGCGATGAGCACGCCCCGGGTGTCCGGACCCCAGTGTGTGCGTATGTGCTCGGCATTCAGCTGGAAGCGTTGCGCCGCGCTGGACGGGACGAGGCGCGGGATGCCGCCGGCGGCGGTTATGAAGTTCTGGTTCGCCGGATAGGAGGGGTCGGGCAGCAGGACTTCATCGCCTGGATTGATCAGTGTCATGGCCGCCAGCAGCAGGGCGCCGGACGCGCCCGAGGTGACGATCACCCGGGCCGGATCCACTTGCGCGCCGAAATGTTCGCCGTAGTATCGGGCGATGGCATCCCGCAGCGTGGGCAGCCCTGCGGGCGAGGAATAGCCGCTCAGGCCGGCCTGAGCCGCGCGCTGAAGGGTTTCAACAACCTGCGCAGGCGCCGTGAAGTCAGGCTCGCCTATGCCCAGACTGATGACATCCCGGCCCTGCGCGTTCAGCAGGCTGGCCTGCTTGAAAAGTTCGACGGCGTAGAATGGCAGCACCTGTTCGGTGCGCGTGGCAAGGCGGGACATGACCGGAATCTCAGGCAAAATTGCGATTGTAGCCCTGACCTGTTGAAAACTGTGCCACCCGCGTTGCCCGGAGTCGTCGGGCTCATTGTTCGGGGTGGCTGATAAAACAAAGAAAGATGGAAAAGACAATGTTGTCCCAATCGCGACGTGCCTTCTTGACGGGAAGGCGCACTCCCCAGGATGCCTGGCAGGCTTTTTGCCAGGCCATGCGCCGCACGATAGACGGTACCTTCTATGAATTCGACCGAGGCGATGGGCCGGGCAGCGCGCGCTTGACCCCCAAGCAGGCCTCCGATGTCCACAAGGCGCGCGCGCTGTGTGGCGAGCATGGCGTCTTGTTCGCCTTGGATGATGTGGCGCGCGCCGCGCGACAGGACGAGCTGCCCGTGTTGTGGGTGGATCCGGGCCGCAGCCTGGGCCTGTGCCAGCGGCTGGAGCCCGATGGGCCGCTGTGGTTCGTGCAGCCGGGCTGTTTGCTGGGCGAACTGGAAGCGGCAGGCATGACAGCATTCGCCGAGTTGCCATGCCATATCACGGTGGCGTCCTGGTTGGCCGACCGCTGCCTGTGCGATTGGCCAGCCGGAGAAACCTTCCGCAGTGGTGTGGTGCAGGCCTCCGTCTTGCTGGACGACGGCGTAGTCGTCAACTTGGGGCCGTTCGGCGAGCGCAACCGCAAGCCCTTGGACGGCGCGCGTCTGCAGCGGCTCATTCCGGCGCTGTTTCAATTGTCGGCCGAGAGCGCGGCGCGAGACTGCCGCGGGGAAGTGGCCTGGCCCGCCCGCTACCGGCTTGATGCGCTGTCGCCTGCGGCCGGACACACTGTCAATCTGGCCCATCTGATCCTGGGGCATGGGGGCGATCTGGGCTGGCTGGAGTGGGTCGTGATCGACGAGCGCCTGGCCATGCCGTTGGCCGAGCGGCCCTACGAGCAGCGCTTCTCCGTCTCGCGGGCAGACGATGCGGGGCTGGCCGCCCAGGCTGGAGAGCTGGACATGCGCATGAAGGCGCTATTTGATCCGGAAAGCCGTTTTCCGCATCCAGGCCAGGATCTCTGACGCGGCAATTGCCAGGGTTATCCAGCTGGTTATAACCTGGGGGCATAAGTGCGCACCGCGGCTTGCGCGTGTGGCACCGCCGCATGTTCCAAATCGTGGCAAAACGCTAGAATGAGCGTCTCCCACACATTCTTTGAGTACGAATCAGTCATCATGGAAGACACTCTTCGCAAGGCCGCGCTTGAATATCACGAGTACGGCCGTCCCGGCAAAATATCCGTCACGCCCACCAAGCAGCTATCCAACCAGCGCGATCTGGCGCTGGCCTATTCACCGGGCGTGGCCGCGGCATGCGAAGAAATTGTTGCGGATGAGCACAATGCCGTCCGATATACCGGGCGCGGCAACCTGGTGGGCGTCATCACCAATGGCACGGCGGTGCTGGGGCTGGGCAATATCGGCGCCCTGGCTTCCAAGCCCGTCATGGAGGGCAAGGCCGTCCTGTTCAAGAAATTCGCCGGCATTGACGTCTTTGACATCGAGATCAATGAAACAGACCCCGACAAACTGGTCGATATCATAGCGGGTCTGGAGCCCACTTTTGGCGGCATCAACCTCGAAGACATCAAGGCGCCCGAATGTTTCATCGTCGAGCGCAAGCTGCGGGAGCGTACGCGCATTCCCGTTTTCCACGACGACCAGCATGGCACAGCGATCTGTGTGTCGTCGGCCTTTATCAACGGCCTGGAGGTCGTGGGCAAGGACATCCGGCAAGTCAAGGTCGTGGTTTCGGGCGCGGGTGCGGCGGCGCTGGCCTGCCTCGATCTACTTGTCGATATGGGATTGCCGCTGGAGCACATCTGGGTATCTGACATCGAAGGTGTGGTGTACAAGGGGCGCAAGACACTCATGGACCCAGACAAAGAGCGCTTTGCCCAGGATACCGGGGCACGCACGCTGGGCGACATCATTGATGGCGCCGACGTTTTCCTTGGGCTGTCGGCCGGAGGCGTGCTCAAGCCGGAAATGGTGGCCAGGATGGCTGCAAGACCGCTTATCCTGGCGCTGGCCAACCCCACGCCTGAAATTCTCCCGGAGGAAGCGCACAAGGTGCGCGACGACGTTGTCATGGCCACAGGACGGTCCGATTACCCCAATCAAGTCAACAATGTCCTGTGCTTTCCGTACATTTTCCGCGGCGCGCTCGATGTGGGCGCCACAACGATCACGCGCGGCATGGAGAAAGCGGCGGTCATGGCGATCTGCAAGCTGGCCCGTGAAGAGCAGAACGACGTCGTAGCGGCAGCCTATGGCACATATGGCGTGTCCTTCGGCCCGGAGTACTTCATTCCCAAGCCATTCGACCCTCGCCTGATCGTGCGCATCGGTCTGGCCGTGGCCAAGGCGGCCATGGACGACGGCGTGGCTACGCGTCCGCTGGCTGATCCTGAGAGCTATGCCGACCAGTTGCAGCAGTTCGTGTACCGTTCGGGCTCGTTCATGAAGCCCCTGTTCTCCTCTGTCAAGAAACTCGTGCGCGACGGTGGCAAGGCGCGCATTGTCTTTGCAGAGGGCGAGGAAGAGCGCGTGCTCCGAGCCGTGCAGATCATCGTCGATGAAAAACTGGCCCGACCCATTCTGGTGGGCCGGCCTTCGGTGCTGGCCGATCGTATCAAGCGGTTCGGCCTGCGCATTCGCCTGGGCGAAGATGTCGAGGTAACCAATCCCGATTACGACGAGCGCTTTCATCGCTACTGGACAACCTATTGGGAAATCATGTGCCGACGCGGCATCAGCAAGGAAATGGCGCGCGTGGAGATGCGCCGCCGGCTCACCCTGATTGGGGCCATGATGGTGCATCTGGGCGATGCCGACGGCATGGTGTGCGGTACGGTGGGTACCTACGCCAACCACCTTCAGTTCATTGATGAAGTCATTGGCAAGGCACCGGGTACCTGCACCTATGCCGCCATGAACATACTGCTGCTGGCCGAGCGCACCATCGCCCTGGCGGATACGCATGTCAATGAGCAGCCCGACGCGCGCCAGCTTGCCGAGATTACGCTGGCCGCCGCGGCGGAAATGCAACGCCTCAACATGGAGCCAAAGGTAGCGCTCCTGTCACGGTCGAATTTTGGCACCGGCAGTTCATCTTCCGGCGCTCTCATGCAGGAGGCGCTGACCCTGATTCGTGAGTGCAACCCCAGCCTGGAGATCGATGGCGAGATGCACGGCGACTGCGCGCTCGATGAAGCGCTGCGCCAGCGCATCCTGCCATCGAGCACGCTGCATGGCGAGGCCAATCTGCTGATTTGCCCCAATGTCGACGCGGGCAATATTGCATACAACCTGCTCAAGACCGCCGCCGGCGGCAATGTGGCGGTGGGGCCATTCCTGCTGGGCGCCAATGCGCCCGTGCATATCCTGACATCCAGCTCAACAGTACGGCGCATCGTCAACATGGCTGCGCTGACCGTGCTCGATGCCAACCGTCCAACTTGAACCCCGCGCCCATCCGGGGGCCACTGGCCTCGTATTGACCGGGGGTGGCGCGCGCGCCGCTTATCAGGTTGGTGTGCTCTCGGGCATTCTGGATATACTTGACCCCGGCCGCACGCCGGGCTTTCGCAACCCTTTTGACATTATCTGCGGCTCGTCGGCGGGGGCGGTCAATGCGGCATCGCTGGCTTGCCATGCCAACGATGTGCATGAGTCTCTGCGCAGGCTGGAATTGTTGTGGGGCAACCTGCATGCCGGCAAGGTATACCATGCCGATGCCCCGCGCTTGCTGCTTACAGGATTGCGCTGGCTGGGCCTGCTGGTAGCGGGTTGGGCGATCCCCGCCACGCGCAGCCGGCAGCCGCGCGCGCTGCTGGACAACTCCCCATTGCGTGCGCTGCTCACCAAGTCGCTCGATTTTGACCAACTGCAAAGAAATCTGGACGACGGGTATCTGCAGACTGTGGCCATTACAGCGGCGGCATACACCACCGGCGAGCACCTGACGTTTTATCAGTCCACTGGCTCCATTGAGCCATGGCGCCGGCCTCTGCGCCGAGCCTTGCCCACGAGGCTGAATGTTGACCATCTAATGGCCTCGTCCTCGATTCCGTTCATTTTCCCGGCGCAGTCGCTTCAAGTCCAGGGCCTGCATCCCTGGTGCGGCGACGGTTCCATGCGGCAGTTGGCGCCGCTCAGCCCTGCCATCCATCTCGGCGCCCAGCGCATCATGGTGGTGGGCACCGGCCACAAGGACGATATCCATCCTGAAGACCAGGAAAGACACCCGCCTTACCCATCGCTGGCGCAGATTGGCGGGCATGCGCTGTCCAATATTTTTCTGGACAGCCTGTCCATGGATGTGGAACGAATGCAACGCATCAATGATCTTCTTGCGCTGTTGCCCGCAAATGTATTAAAAACCCAGTCGCTGCGGCCCGTGAGCATCTTTGTAATGACCCCGAGCCGGTCCCTCGACGAGCTTGCGCTGGCGCATATCGAACAGTTGCCACGCGCTGCCCGTACCCTTTTCCGGGTACTTGGTGTATCGTCCTCGTCAGGACCGACAACGGGAGGTGCGCTCATCTCCTATCTGCTGTTTGAGTCTGGCTTTACCCAGGAACTCATACGCCTGGGAAGGGCCGACAGCATGAGCCGAGTCGAGGAAGTGAAAGCGTTTTTCAAGGAGACGCAGTAATGAGCCAAGCGCAGTCGTTGCAAAAGAAATTGCAAAAAGGCGGTTTGATCGATGTCTCTGCGGATGCGCAGTCGCAAACCCTGGAGGCCGCCCGCACGGAAGGCATGACGGCCTTTGTTGTCGACTGCGATCGCGCGCGCAGCCGTTCCGCCGTATTGCGGGCAGTGGTCAAGGCGGTTGATTTTCCGGAGTATTTCGGCGGCAATCTCGATGCGCTGTACGATTGTCTCTGCGATACCGTGCTTGATCACAAGAATGGCCTGTTTTTATGGTTTCACAAGCTGCATTCGGGCGACCCTGCGCTGGCTGAAGATGCCAAGGCCATTGTGGCCGTCTGCGACGATATCGTGGATTTTGCCGCCAACAACGACAGGCGCTTTGCCTATACGGTCGTGCATGCCGGCAAACATCCAGACCCTGAGCCCGGAGAGCATCCCGCCCCCTATGGTGAGCGGGCAGAATAGCGCTCGGGTGGAGGGCTCCCGCGCGAAGTCGATTTCTTACAACCTCCTGCTGCGGCGCCTACCAGCCCAATAGCGCACTGCATGCCGCCATGAGTGCCAAGCCGGCTGTTTCAGTGCGCAGTACCCGCTTGCCGAATGATACGGGCTGAAGGCCTCGTGCCCGAGCCAGCGCCTGCTCTTCCTCCGACCATCCGCCTTCGGGCCCCACCAGCAGTGCAAATTTGTCCCGCACGCCATGCAGCGCATGGGCAAGCGTTGATGACGCGTCAGGGTGGCAGAACAGCGCCGGCTGGCTTGTGGCATCGGCTTCCTCGAGGTAGTGGGCAAGATGGCGTGGTTCATCCACGCGCATGATGCGGTTGCGGCCGCTTTGCTCGCTTGCGGCCTGTGCAATGCGGCGCCAATGCGCCATGCGTTTGCGCAGCCTGTCTCCCGACAGCTGCAGCACGCTGCGATGCGCTGCTATGGGCACCACGGCGCAGGCGCCCAGCTCCACCGCTTTTTCAATGACCCAGTCCATTTTGTCGCCTGATGCAATGCCTTGCACCAGCGTGATCTGGCCGGCGAGCTCGGCCTCGGCCGGATCATGTGCCCCCAGTATGGCGCTGGCGCCTTTGCCGTGAATCTGCAGCGTTGCGGGGAATTGGCCGCCGCGGCCATCGAAGAGAATGATGGAGGCGTTGTCACGCAGGCGCAAGACCCGCAAGGCATGGTGCGCCAGCGCGTCCGGCAGGCGGATTGTGGCGGCGGCGGTCAAGGGAGGCGGAAGGAAAAATCTGGGCGTGGGCATGAGCGGCCGGCGCGTTCCGTGGTGAATGGGTATGATCCAGATGATACTTGAGGTGACCAGACTGGAAAATGTCCGGGTGGTAAAATCTCTAGCTTTGCAACCCCTGTTTTCCGGTGTCCGCCGATCGTCAGGCAGGCGCCCGCTGCGAGCCTTCCATGAGCCTTACTCCCGCCCAAGACTCCTCCATGGCCAATGCCATCCGTGCGCTGGCTATGGATGCTGTCCAGCAAGCCAATTCCGGCCACCCCGGCGCGCCCATGGGCATGGCCGACATCGCCGAGGTACTCTGGACGCGCCATCTGCGCCATAACCCCGCCGACCCCGCATGGGCTGACCGCGACCGCTTTGTGCTGTCCAATGGCCATGCGTCGATGCTGCTGTATGCCTTGCTGCATCTCACTGGCTACGATCTTCCCATTGAAGAACTGCGCAATTTCCGGCAGTTGCATTCACGCACGCCGGGCCATCCCGAAGTTGGTCTGACGCCTGGCGTCGAAACAACCACCGGACCGCTTGGCCAGGGCATCGCCAACGCCGTCGGCATGGCTCTCTCGGAAGCCCTGCTGGCGCAGGAGTTCAACCGCGAAGGCCATGCCATCGTTGATCACTATACCTATGCCTTCGCTGGCGACGGCTGCCTGATGGAAGGCATTTCGCACGAGGCCTGCTCTCTTGCCGGCACGCTGGGGTTGTCCAAGCTCGTCCTGTTCTATGACGACAACGGCATTTCCATCGACGGCCAGGTACAACCCTGGTTCGGCGACAACACCCCCGAGCGCTTCGAGGCCTATGGCTGGAATGTCGTGTCCGGCGTCGACGGGCATGATGCCGCGGCGATTGAAGCGGCCATCGAGCAGGCCCACGCCAATGCCGGGCAGGCCAAAGGGCCCACCATCATCTGTTGCCGCACAGTCATTGGCAAGGGGGCGCCCAACAAGGCTGGCACTGAGAAAGTCCACGGCGCGGCATTGGGCCAAGAAGAGGTCGAGGCCACGCGCGAGGCTCTGAACTGGCCTTATCCGCCATTTGATATCCCCAAGGAAATCTACGACTATTGGAACGGCAAGCCCAGAGGCGCCAAATTGCAGTCAGAATGGCAGCAGCGCTTCGATGCCTACGAGAAAGCCTATCCTCGCGAGGCCGCCGAGTTTCTGCGGCGCATGAAGGGCAGTCTGCCGGCGGATTTCGCCGAGCGCGTCAACGCTTTTGTGCAGGACACCAACCAGAAGGCTGAAACCGTGGCTACGCGCAAGGCCTCGCAGTTGGCCATTACGGCGCTTGTGGATGTTCTGCCCGAAATGCTGGGCGGTTCGGCCGACCTGACCGGCTCCAATCTCACCGACTGGAAGGGCGTTGAGCCTGTGCGGGCGGGGCAACTGCATCTGCGTTTCGGGCGCCATATCAACTACGGCGTGCGAGAGTTCGGCATGTCGGCCATCATGAATGGCATCGCCCTGCACGGAGGCTATCTTCCGTTTGGCGGCACTTTCCTGACATTCTCCGACTACTCCCGCAACGCCATTCGTATGGCAGCGCTTATGAAGCAGCGCGTTGTCCACGTGCTGACGCACGATTCCATCGGGCTGGGCGAAGATGGCCCCACACACCAGTCCGTCGAGCACGCAGCCAGCTTGCGGCTGATACCCAATCTTCACGTCTGGCGTCCCTGCGATACAACGGAAACCGCGGTGGCCTGGGCTCACGCCGCGAGCCGGCCCACCAGCATCGGCATGGATGTGCATGAGGGCGGCCCGACTGCCTTGCTGCTTTCGCGTCAGAATCTCGAGTTTGTTCCGCGCGACGAGGCCACTATTGCAGGGATATGGCGCGGCGGCTATGTGCTGCGCGATGCCGATGCGCCGCGGGCGATCATCATTGCCACGGGCTCGGAAGTCGCCCTGGCGCTTGCCGCGCAGACGCAGTTGGCGGAAAAGGGCATTGCGGTGCGCGTGGTGTCCATGCCCTGCTGCAACGTATTCGACGAGCAGGACGAAGCCTGGCGGGAGCAGGTGCTGCCCAAGAATCTGCCGCGCGTGGCGGTTGAGGCCGGTGTGACATGGGGCTGGCACAAATACGTGGGCATCCATGGCGCGGTCGTCGGGCTTGACCGCTATGGCGAGTCGGCGCCGGGCGGCGCGCTTTTCAAATTCTTTGATTTCACGGCCGAGCATGTCGCTCAGGCAGTGGAAAAGGTTCTGTAGTCTGTAATGTGGGGCTGCGCGGCGCGGGCCGGGTTGCTTCAGGGGTCGATCAGCCCGGCACGCGCCGGGTTGTGGAAAAGGTTCTATAAAACAGGAGTTATGCAATGACCATTCGCGTGGCAATCAACGGCTATGGGCGTATTGGGCGCAACGTTCTGCGTGCGCATTACGAAGATGGCAAGAAACACGACATCGAGATCGTGGCCCTCAACGATCTTGGCGACCCCAAGACCAATGCGCACCTGACGCGCTACGACACCGCCCATGGGAAATTCCCCGGGACGGTCGAAGTGGACGGCGACTACATGGTTGTCAATGGTGACAAGATCCGCGTGCTGGCTGAGCGCAATCCTGCCTCTTTGCCCTGGGGCGAGCTGAACGTCGATGTCGTGCTCGAATGCACGGGCCTGTTCACCAGCAAGGAAAAGGCGAGTGCGCACCTGAACGGTGGGGCGAAGAAGGTCGTTATCTCGGCGCCTGGTGGCAAGGATGTCGACGCCACCATCGTATACGGGGTGAATCACGGCGTGCTCAAGGCCGGCGATACGGTCATTTCCAATGCCTCCTGCACCACGAACTGCCTGGCACCGCTGGTCCAGCCTCTGCATCAGGCGCTGGGCGTGGTCAACGGGCTCATGACCACGGTGCATGCGTATACCAACGACCAGGTGCTTACCGACGTATACCATTCCGATCTGCGCCGTGCGCGGTCTGCCACGCACAGCATGATTCCCACCAAGACGGGCGCCGCCTCGGCCGTCGGTCTGGTATTGCCCGAGCTGAACGGAAAGCTTGACGGCTATGCCATTCGCGTCCCGACCATCAATGTATCCATTGTTGATCTGTCCTTCATCTCTGCGCGCGAGACCACGGTCGAAGAGGTCAACCGCATTCTGAAGGCTGCTGCCGATGGTCCGCTCAAGGGTATCCTGAACTACAGCGAAGAGCCGCTCGTGTCGGTCGACTACAACCACGATCCTGCATCCAGCACGGTCGATGCAGGCCTGACCAAGGTGTCGGGTTCGCTGGTGAAGGTGTCGTCGTGGTATGACAACGAATGGGGATTCTCCAATCGTATGTTGGATACCACGGTTGCACTGATGTCGGCCAAGTAAGCCCGTTTCATGAAACCCATCAAGACTCTCTCGTCCCTGGCCAGCGCGGGCGCGCTGGCCGGCAAGCGTGTATTTATCCGCGCCGACCTCAATGTGCCCTTGAAGGACGGCCAGATCACCGAAGACACCCGCGTGCGTGCGTCGGTGCCTGGCATAAAGATGGCGCTGGATGCCGGCGCCGCGGTCATGGTCACCTCGCATCTGGGGCGCCCCAAGGAAGGCATTGTCGGGCCCGACGATACGCTGGCGCCTGTCGGCGAACGCCTGTCCGAACTGCTAGGCCAGGTTGTCACGCTCGCCACCGACTGGGTCGATGGTGTCGGCACTGCGCCTGGCCAGGTGGTGCTGTTGGAGAACTGCCGCTGCAATGTGGGCGAAAAAAAGAACGACCCGGCGCTTGCCAGGAAAATGGCTGCTTTGTGCGACATCTACGTGAACGATGCATTCGGCACCGCGCATCGCGCCGAGGCCACGACCTATGGCATGGCCGAGTTTGCGCCGGTGGCCTGCGCGGGCCCTTTGCTTGAAGCCGAGCTTGACGCTCTGGGGCGGGCGCTGCATGAGCCCCGGCGTCCGCTGGTTGCCATCGTGGGCGGGGCCAAAGTCTCGACCAAGCTGTCCATCCTTCAGGCGCTTGCCGACAAGGTGGACCAACTGGTGGTGGGCGGCGGCATTGCCAACACCTTCATGCTGGCGGCGGGCCTGCCCATAGGCAAGTCCCTGGCAGAGCCCGAGCAGGTGGCGCAGGCGCGCGCCGTCATCGACATGATGAAAAAGCGCGGTGCCGCTGTGCCGATTCCGGTCGATGTTGTATGTGCCAAGTCATTCAGCGCGGATGCGCAGGCCAGCACCAAGACGGCCGAGCAGGTCGAGGATGATGACATGATCCTTGACATTGGGCCCAGAACCGCGCAGCAATTGGCCGGCATTCTTGCCAAGGCGGGAACCATTGTGTGGAACGGGCCAGTGGGTGTTTTCGAGTTCGACGCTTTTGCCCACGGCACAGAGACTGTGTCCAAGGCCATTGCCGATTCGCCCGCCTTTTCCATTGCCGGCGGGGGCGACACGCTGGCCGCCATCGACAAGTATGACATCCAGGAAAAAATCGGTTATATCTCAACCGGTGGCGGCGCCTTCCTGGAGTTCCTGGAAGGCAAAACGCTGCCGGCGGTGGACATCCTGCAAAAGCGCGCCCAAGACTGATAAGGGTCCAAAGGCGTACTCCCGCATGCCTGGATACCGTCAGTGCGCGCGTGATCGCGCACTGGCGGCATCCGGCGCCAGGCTGTTTCCCGTCCGTTGAAACACGAACCGGGCCACAGAAGGAGACACAGGCATGATCTACAAGAATTTCATCGGCAATCAGTGGCTGAGCGCCATGTCGGGGCAGAGCCTGCCCGTGGTGGACCCTTCTGATGGGCAACTGTACGCCGAGATTGCGCGCTCGGGGGAGCCGGACATCGAAGCGGCTGTGCGCGCCGCGCGAGCTGCCTTCGATGGCGAGTGGGGCAGCATGGCGCCGGCTGCGCGCAGCCGCCTGCTTTGGCGCGTCAGTGCGGCCTTGCTCGAACATCAGGAAGAACTTGCCCGGATGGAGTCCCGCGACACCGGCAAGCCGCTGCGGCAAGCCATGGCCGACGCGGGGGCTGTGGCGCGTTATTTCGAGTTCTATGCGGGTGCTGCCGACAAGCTTCACGGCCAGACCATTCCTTATCCCGAGCAGTTCACGGTTTTTACCTTGCGCGAGCCGCATGGCGTCACCGGGCATATCGTGCCCTGGAACTACCCCTTGCAGATATTTGGACGCAGCGTCGGCGCCGCCCTGGCTGCGGGCAATGCCTGCGTGGTCAAGCCGGCAGAGGATGCCTGCGTGTCGCTGCTGCGCGCCGCCGAGATTGCCATGGAGGCGGGCCTGCCCGCAGGGGCGTTGAATATCGTGACGGGTCTCGGTTCGGAAGCGGGTGCCGCGCTGGCGGCGCATCCCGGCGTTGATCATGTATCGTTTACAGGCTCGCCGCAGACGGGCCGCCAGGTGGCCATGGCCGCGGCGGGGCATTATGCGCCGGTTACGCTGGAGCTTGGCGGCAAGTCGCCGCAGATTGTCTTCTCCGATGCCGATATCGAGGCCGCCTTGCCGGTCTGGCTCAATGCGATTGTGCAGAACGCGGGGCAGACCTGCTCGGCGGGCAGCCGGCTGCTTGTGCAGCGAGCCATCTACGCCGATGTCATCACTCGGCTGTCCGAGCTCTTCCAGGCCACGCGCACAGGCAGGGCGGGCGACGACCCGGATTGCGGCCCACTGATCAGCGCGCGTCAGCGTGATCGCGTGCGGGATTATCTGGGCCTTGTGGATGAGGCCGGCATCACCGTTGCTGCGCGCGGGCAAATGGATGCCAATGCGCCCAAGGAGGGCTTCTACCAGGTTCCGACCCTGCTCAGCGATGTGCCGCCCAGCCACAAGCTGGCGCAAGAAGAGATTTTCGGGCCCGTCCTGGCAGCTATTCCGTTCGATACCGAAGACGAGGCCCTGCGCATTGCCAACGGGACGCCATTTGGCCTCGTTGCCGGGGTATGGACATCGGATGGTGCGCGGCAGATGCGTCTTGCGCGCAAAGTGCGCTCGGGTCAGGTGTTCATCAACAATTATGGCGCCGGCGGCGGGGTGGAGCTGCCGTTCGGTGGCACCGGCCAATCGGGATATGGCCGGGAGAAGGGGTACGAGGCCCTGTATGGCTTTACCACAGTCAAGACAGTTGCCATCAGGCACTAGCGTTCAAACTCAGCGGGAAAGGTTTTATGTCGAATGAAAAACGCATGGTGCGCGCCCATCCGGATCAACTGCTGGTGGGGCTGGTGTCGATTTCCGATCGCGCTTCAAGCGGGGTCTATCAGGACGAGGGCATTCCGGCGCTGCGCAGCTGGCTGGACACGGCGCTTACCGCCCCTCCGCAATATGTGGAGCGCCTGATTCCGGATGAACCTCGACGCATTACCGATACGCTGATCGAGCTGGTGGACCAGGCCGGCTGCGACCTCGTGCTGACCACGGGCGGCACCGGGCCTGCCCGCCGAGACTGCACGCCGGAGGCCACATTGGCGGCGGGAACCAAGGAAATGCCGGGCTTTGGCGAACAGATGCGGCAGATCAGCCTGCGGTTCGTCCCCACAGCCATTCTTTCACGCCAGGTGGCTGTCATTCGCGAAACGCCCAGCCATGCGGCGCTCATCATCAATCTGCCAGGCCAGCCCAAAGCCATACGCGAAACGCTGGAGGGACTGAAGGACGACCACGGGGCTGCCGTGGCGGCTGGCATCTTTGCGGCCGTGCCTTATTGCATAGACTTGATCGGCGGGCCGTATATCGATACACATGAACACATCGTGAAAGCCTTCCGGCCGAAATCGGCGCGCCGGCCGGCTGAATCCACCTCCTGAGTTTTCCATTGGAGGCTGCCAAGGGCGCGCATTGCGGCGAACACCCGGCGCACGCCCGTTATGCGCCGGCCATTCGGGTAAAATGGCGGGAATCATTCAATCCATTGCAGGAGTCTATTCATGGCCCTAGTTTCCATGCGCCAGTTGCTCGACCATGCCGCCGAGAATGGCTACGGCATTCCCGCGTTCAATGTGAACAATCTCGAACAGGTTCAGGCCATCATGGAAGCCGCCGCTGAAACCGACAGCCCGGTGATCATGCAGGCTTCCGCCGGCGCCCGCAAATATGCCGGCGAAGGCTTCCTGAAGTATCTCATCCAGGCCGCCGTCGAGTCATATCCCAACATTCCCGTCGTCATGCACCAGGATCACGGCCAGTCACCCGACGTATGCCGGGGCGCTATCGATCTGGGCTTCTCTAGCGTGATGATGGATGGCTCGCTGCGCGAAGACGGCAAGACCATTGCCGATTACGATTACAACGTCGATGTCACCCGCCGCGTGGTCGAGATGGCCCACAAGGTTGGCGTCACCGTTGAAGGCGAGTTGGGCTGCCTGGGCTCGCTTGAGACCATGAAGGGCGACAAGGAAGACGGCCACGGCGCCGAAGGCACCATGACGCGCGAGCAGTTGCTTACCGATCCGGAACAGGCAGCGGACTTCGTTCGCCAGACGCAGCTCGATGCGCTGGCCATCGCCATCGGCACCAGCCATGGCGCCTACAAGTTCACGCGCAAGCCTACGGGCGACATCCTGTCCATTTCCCGCATCAAGGAAATTCACCAGCGTCTGCCCAACACGCATCTGGTCATGCATGGCAGCTCCAGTGTGCCCCAGGATCTGTTGGCCGAGATCCGCCAGTTTGGCGGCGACATGAAGGAAACCTACGGGGTGCCGGTCGAGGAAATCCAGGAAGCCATCAAGTTCGGCGTGCGCAAGGTCAATATCGATACCGATATTCGCCTGGCCATGACAGGTGCCATCCGCCGCTTCATGGCGGAGAACCCCTCCAAGTTCGATCCTCGCGAGTACCTCAAACCTGCGCGCGCGGCGGCCAAGGCCATCTGTGTGCAACGCTATCAGCAGTTTGGCACCGCAGGCAACGCAGGCAAGATCAAGGCCGTTTCGCTTTCCGACATGGCCAGCAATTACGCTGCCGGCAAGCTGGCACAAGTGGTCCAGTAAACGGCTGCCGACTCCCTTCCCCATCCCGCACGGCGCGTCCGGCGGGATGTTTCGTTTCAAGGACACATCGTGGCTCAGGCCCTACACCAATCCTCCATCACATCACTGCCTCTGCTGGGGCGCGGCAAGGTGCGCGATATGTATGCCGTCGGCGACGACAAGCTGCTTATCGTGGCCAGCGATCGCATCTCGGCGTTCGACGTCATTCTCGACGATCCTATCCCCGGCAAAGGGCAGGTGCTTACGCAACTGACGTCGTATTGGCTGGACAGGCTTGCCCATGTTCTGCCCAATCACGCCACCGATATTGCGCCAGAGGATGTCGTGACGCCGCAGGAGCGGGATCAGGTGACGGGCCGGGCTGTGGTGGTCAAGCGACTCAAGCCCATTCTGGTCGAGGCAGTGGCGCGCGGTTATTTGATCGGATCGGGTTGGAAGGATTACCAGGCCACGGGCGCCGTGTGCGGCATTGCGCTGCCGCCGGGATTGAAACAGGCAGGCAAGCTTCCCGAGCCGATTTTCACGCCTGCGGCCAAGGCTGAGTTCGGCACCCACGATGAGAACGTCGACTTCGATTATGTGGTCAAGGAAGTGGGCAGCGACCTGGCGGTGCAAATACGCGACATCACCCTGCAGTTGTATGCCGAGGCTTCCCGCCACGCGGCAGACAAAGGCATCATTATTGCCGATACCAAGTTCGAATTTGGCCTGGACGAAGCCGGAAGGCTGCATCTCATGGACGAGGTCCTGACACCCGATTCCTCGCGATTCTGGCCGGCTGATCAGTATGCGGAAGGCACCAGCCCGCCGTCGTTCGACAAACAGTTCGTGCGTGACTGGCTTGAGACACAGGTGTGGGACAAGACGCCGCCGGCGCCGAGGCTGCCAGCCGATGTGCTGGCAAAAACCGCCGCCAAGTACCGCGAAGCACTGGACCGATTGACGGCAGCCTAGATCGCCGCCGCGCAGAACAGGTTTTTCAAACGGAATCCTCATGACAGCATCGACCTCGAATCATTCTCCCGCCGTAGCCGGCCGCGGCACTGTGGGTGCGCCCGTGGCGGGTGTCATCATGGGCTCGTCGAGCGACTGGGAGATCATGCGGCATGCGGTTGCCATGCTTGACGAGTTCGGCATTCCTTGCGAAACGCGCGTCATATCCGCCCACCGCATGCCTTTGGATATGGCGGAGTATGGCGCCAGTGCGGCGAAGCGGGGGTTGCGCGGCATCATCGCAGGAGCAGGCGGCGCCGCGCATTTGCCTGGCATGATGGCGGCCTTGACGCCGGTTCCGGTATATGGCGTCCCCGTGCCGTCACGCTATTTGCGTGGTGAAGATTCCCTGTTGTCCATTGTGCAGATGCCGCGCGGCGTGCCGGTGGCCACGTTCGCCATCGGCGAGGCTGGCGCCGCGAATGCCGCCCTGCATCTGATCGCTTGCCTGGCCACGACAGATGCCGCCTTGCAGGAAAAGTTGTCAGCCTTCCGCGCGCGTCAGACCGATGCGGCGCGCAACATGGCCGTGCCGCCGCCGGGTGCGTAGGCAAGGGCATCCACATCTGTGGCCATAGCGCCAAATCCGCGCATCTTCTTTGTTTTCCGCGTACAGGTTTTTCATCATGAGTGATAATTCCGCCGATTTTTATCTCCCGCCGGGGAGTTGGCTGGGCATGATCGGCGGCGGCCAGTTGGGCCGCATGTTCTGTCAGGCCGCGCAGGCCATGGGCTACAAGGTCGCGGTACTGGATCCCGACGAGCACAGTCCCACGGGAGCGGTGGCGGAGCTCCATATTCAGGCTGGCTATCGCGACGAGGCGGGACTGGCGCGGCTGGCCGAGCGCTGCAAGGCAATCAGTACGGAATTCGAGAATGTGCCTGCCGACAGCCTTGACGTATTGGCGCGCACGTCGGCGGTGAGCCCAGGCGCCCATGCCGTGGCCATTGTCCAGGATCGCATCAGCGAGAAGGCCTTTATCGAGAAAGCAGGTGTGCCTGTGGCGCCGTACGTGGCTGTCCGCGATGAAGCCGATATCCAGGGCGCGCCCGTGGCACTCTTTCCGGGCATTCTGAAGGTTGCGCGTCTGGGCTACGACGGCAAAGGCCAGGCGCGCGTGCGCACTCGCGAAGAGGCGCTGGACGCATTTCGTGCGTTTTCCGGGGCGGAATGCGTGCTTGAGGCCATGCTGCCCTTGGATTACGAACTGTCCGTGGTGCTTGCACGCGGGCGCGATGGCGCTACGGCGCTGTACCCGTCGGCACGCAACGAGCACCGTGACGGCATACTTGCCGTTTCAACCGTCGATGCGGCATTGAGCGCTTCAGCCGCTGATGCGGGTAGCGGCGAAGCGGGCAATACAGCGGATGCATCCTTGTGGGAATCCGATAACATCGACGCGCAGGCCGAGCGTGCCGCCGTGGCCATCGCGACGGCGCTCGAGTATGTGGGCGTCATGTGTGTGGAGTTCTTTGTGCTTCAGGACGGCAGCCTGGTTGCCAATGAAATTGCGCCCCGGCCGCACAACAGCGGGCATTACACCCTGGACGCCTGCGCATGCAGCCAGTTCGAACAGCAGGCGCGCGTCATGGCCGGACTACCACTGGGCGATACGCGCTGCCTGACCAATGCCGTTATGCTCAATATCCTGGGCGACGTCTGGTTCGATTCGGATAGCGGCACGCTCCGCGAGCCCGACTGGCGTCGCGTCCTGTCGGTGCCCGGCGCCCGCCTGCATTTGTATGGCAAGGCTGAAGCGCGGCGAGGCCGTAAGATGGGGCATGTGAATATCGTCGGCGCCACGCTGGCGCAGGCACAGTCGGGCGCGGCGCGTGTTGCGGCGGCACTGGGCATTGCCTGGTCCACGCAGCCATGACTCAGGACATGTCCAGCCTGCTGGCCGAAGCGGCGCGGCGCCTCGATGCAGGCGGGCTGGTGGCGTTTCCTACCGAAACCGTCTACGGCCTGGGTGCGGATGCCGAGAATCCCGAGGCGATAGCCGCCATCTACGCTGCCAAGGGAAGACCTTCCAGCCATCCCGTCATTGTGCATGTCGCGCCCGAGGCGGATCTGCTTTATTGGGCCGCTTCCGTGCCGCCCCAGGCTCAGGCGCTCATACAGGCTTTTTGGCCAGGCCCGCTTACGCTGATTCTGCCGCGCGCTCGTCATGTGCCGCCTGCTGTCAGCGGCGGGCAGGACAGCGTGGGGCTGCGCTGTCCTTCGCATCCCGTGGCGCAGGCCCTGCTGAGGCAGTTCGCATCGCTGCGCCGCAGCGGCCAGGCTGGTGTGGCGGGCCCTTCGGCAAACAAGTTCGGTCAGGTTTCACCCACGCGGGCATCTCATGTGCGCAGCGAGTTCCAGGATCTGGACGAGGACGCGCTTCTGGTGCTCGAAGGCGGCCCATCGCAAGTGGGCATTGAGTCCACGATAGTCGATGTCTCGCGCGTCGAGCAGGGTGTGGAGCCGGTACTGCTTCGGCCAGGGCATGTTACCGCCGCGCAGCTTGCGCAGGTGCTGGGAGGGGCGATTGCCCGACCCGATGCCGCGGCGCCGCGGGTGTCGGGATCGCTCAAGGCACACTACGCGCCCCGTACGCCACTGAAACTGATGAGCCGCGCCGCCATCGATGCGTGGGCGCAGACGGAGTCCGGCGCGGCCCGGCGGTGTGTGGCTGTGGTGTTCGATGCGCCTCCCGAGAATGCGGACAGCCAAATTGCCTGGCGCCGCCATGCTGCCGACGCGGCATCGTTTGCCAAAGATATGTATGCGCTGTTGCGCGACCTTGACCAAGGCGGCTACGATCTCATCGTCATGGAGCAGCCACCGCGCAGCGAGGCCTGGCGCGCGGTCAATGACCGGCTGGGCCGGGCTGCAGCCGCGTTCGAGGCCGCCGAGCCGAGCGCCGCGCCTGATTGAGGTGTCACACCCGGGGTGCTGCCCCGTATTCATACCCCGGGAGAGTCGGCGTGGTGTTGGCTCGCCGCCTACCGATTGAACTTCCACGCCTTTGAGGCCCTACACACCCAGAAAACGCGTGAGCAACGCCGACTGCTGCGCCAGGGCGGCGCTGTCGCGCGCTTCGACCACAATGCCTTTCTCCAGCACCACGCAGCGGTCGGTGTGCGCTAATACCTTGCGGTAATTGCGGTCGACGATGAGCGTTGCCACGCCTGTTTCTCGTATGGCCCGGATGATGCGCCAGATTTCGGCGATGACAAGCGGCGCCAGACCTTCGGTCGCCTCGTCGAGAATCAGCACATCCGGGTTGGTCATCAAGGCCCGGCCTATGGCCAGCATCTGCTGTTCGCCGCCGGAAAGCTGCTGTCCTCCATGGCCTAGCCTCTCCTGCAGGCGGGGAAATATCTGCAGGACGCTTGCGCACGTCCAGTCGCGGCGCCCATCGTAGCCAGGGCGTGCGGCCACCAGCAGGTTCTCACGCACATCAAGATTGGGAAAAATGCCGCGCCCTTCCGGCACATAAGCCACGCCCAGGCGGGCTACCTGATGCGGCCGCGCGCGCGTACTGTCTCTGCCTCGAATGATGATCTGTCCTTCAGTGGGTGCGACATGCCCCATGATGCTGCGGATCAGTGTGGATTTGCCCATGCCGTTGCGGCCCAGCAGGCCAATGGATTCGCCCGCGCGGATCTGCAGGTCAACACCGTGCAGGATGTGACTGGCGCCATAATGGACATGCAGGCCACTGGCCTGTACAAGCGGGGTCATGCGTCGTCCTCCCCAAGATAGGCAGCCTGTACTTGCGCATCGTCCCGTATGGTCTGGGGATCGCCATGTGCAATGACTGTGCCGTTGACCATGACGGTGATTTCATCCGAAATCCTGAACACGGCGTCCATGTCGTGTTCAATCAGCAGAACGGCATGGTCCGCCTTCAGCGAAGCCATCAGCTCGAGCATGCGCCCGGTTTCTTCGGCACCCATGCCGGCCAGCGGCTCGTCCAGCAGCAGGACATCGGGGCTTGTGGCCAGGCTCATCGCTATTTCAAGCTGCCGTTTTCCGCCATGCGAGAGCAGGCCGGCCACGCGTGAGCGCGCACTGTCCAGGCCGGCCAGGGCGAGTGCATGGTCGGCGGCCTCGTTGCTGGATCTGCAGTTGCGCGCCGCGATGTGCCAGTGCCAGAAGTGCTGGTGCCTGGCCTGCGCCGCGATACGGCAGTTTTCATGCACTGTCAGAGACGGAAAGATGGTTGTGCGCTGGTAGCTGCGCCCCATGCCGGCACGCGCCCTGCGCGGCTGCGGCCATGCGGTGACATCCTGGTCGCGCAGGAAAATCGTGCCGGCATGGGGCGCCAGCTCGCCAGCCAGTACGCTGACCAGTGTGGACTTGCCGGCGCCATTGGTGCCAATGACGGCATGTACAGCGCCACGCTTCAAGTCCAGCGACACATCGTCGATGGCGGTCAAACCGCCGAAACGTCGGGTGATATGGCGGGCAGATAGCAAGGGTTGCGGCATGGACGTGTCCTTCACAATGCGGATGCGGAAGACTTGGGCGTGCCCGCCTTCCCGCGCGGACGGCACCTCAATCCGGGCAGGCCAGCCAGGCCATGTGGCAGGATGGCGACCAGACCAATGATTGCGAGCCCGAAGGGCAGGTGCCAGTTCTTGGCGAAGTCGCCCAGCAATGCCTGGGACTGGAACACTTCCTGAAGCAGCGTCAGGGCCAGGGCGCCGACGATGGCGCCCCAGAGGCGGCCGGTTCCTCCCAGGATCACCATCAGCAACACGAGGCCGGACTGCTCCCAGGCCAGCAACTCGGGATTGACGAAACCATCCTTGGCTGCATATAGAAAACCGGCGACGCCGGCCAGGCCGCCAGCCACGATATAGGCGACCAGTTTGTAGCCATAGGTCGAGAAGCCGGCTGCACGCATGCGCTGCTCGTTCACGCGAATGCCGGTCAGTGCGGCGCCGAAGCGCGAGCGCATCAACATGGCCAGAAAGGCCCAGGTCAGCAGCAGGCAGGCCAGCGTGAACAGATAGAACCCATAAGGATGGTCGATGTTCAGCAGTACCAGTTCGCCGACACGAAGTTCGGGGCGAAAATAGAGATAAATGCCATCCGTGCCCCCGCCCACCGAGGTGTCGTGAAAGACGTAGTAGGCCATTTGCGCGAATGCGAGCGTCACCATGATGAAATAGATACCTCGCGTGCGCAGCGCGAGTGCGCCCGTCAGGCCCGCATAAACCATGGCGGCGATCATGGCCCCGGGCAGCAGCCAGAACATGTTGCCCGGGCCGGCCTGCGGCGCGAGAAGAGCGACAAAATATGCCGCAATGCCAAAGAAGGCGGCATGGCCCAGACTGGCAAGGCCGGCGCCGCCCACGAGCAGTTGCAGGCTGAGCGCAAACAGGGCGTAGATCATGATCTTGATCGTCAGGCCTGTATAGTAGTCGGACAGTGCCATGGGCAGCAGCGCGATCAGTCCGGCCAGGGCCAGCAGCGACAGGGCGCATAGAGTCTTGTGCATTTGTCAACCTTGCCGGAACAACCCTTCGGGCCTGAACAGGAGAATGGCGGCCATCAACAAGTACACCATGACGCCGGCCGCTGCGGGAAAGAACACCTGGCCAAAGGTATCGACGACGCCTACCAGCATGGCCGCTACGAACGCGCCCCGGATGGAGCCGATGCCGCCGATGACGACGACCACGAAACAAATGATGAGCACCGCATTGCCCATGCCGGGATAGACCGACGAGACCGGCGCCGCGACCGCTCCGGCGAGGGCGGCGAGTGCCACCCCGATGGCAAACACGATGCGGAACAGCCGGTTGATGTCTATACCCAGGGAGTCGATCATTTCCCGGTTGCTTGACCCCGCGCGTATCATCATGCCCAGCCGGGTTTTCGTCAGCACCCAGTACAGCAGCCCGGCCACCAGCAGACAGACAGCAGAAATAAAGAGCCTGTATACGGGATAAGTCATGACGCCGCCCAGCGGGATGGATCCCGCCAGCCAGTCCGGCACGGGCACGCTGTGCACATCGTTGTCTATGATGAGCGTGCGCAGTTCTTCGAACACGAGGATCAGACCGTAGGTCATGAGTACCTGCTGTAAATGGTCGCGGCTGTACAGGAAGCTGTAGAAGGCCCATTCGAGAACATAGCCCATGACTGCGGTCAGGGCGACGCAGGCCAGCAGCGTAACGGCGAAGCCCGCGCCCAGATGCTGGGCAACAAGCGGTTGCAGGGCAAAGGCCATATAGGCGCCGACCATGTAGAAGCTGCCGTGAGCGAGATTGATGATGCCCATGATGCCGAAGATCAGCGTCAAGCCGCTGGCTACCAGGAATAGCAGCAGGCCGTACTGGACCGCATTCAGGCACTGAATCAGAAAGATGACCGGATCCACGGCGGAGTCCTCCCGGTTTTGGGCGCGGTGCATGCGCGGCAAGTGCGTTTGCGCATCATGCCGCGCATGTGTGGCCGGTTGTTAGAGCCTGCAGCCGCGCGCCGGATCGGCAAGCGCCTTGGCGGCAATGCCAATGTCCTGGTTCTTGTGTCCCTGGACTTCACGCAGGTAGATGTCCTGGATGGGGTTGCCCGCCTTGGAGAGTGTGAATTTGCCACGCGGGCTGTCTATGGTGGCAGCGCTGATGGCCGCACGCATGGCATCCTTTTGCTTTACGTCGCCATTGACGGCTTTCAGTCCGGCCTCCAGCATCTGCGCGGCATCGTAGCCCTGTACGGCGTATACGTCGGGCGGCATGTCGGGGTATTGCTTGGCGTAGCTGGCCCGGAAGGCATTGTCGCGCGGCGTGTCGAGGCCGTCGGCATAATGCAGGGTTGTCAGTATGCCTTTGGCTGCGTCACCCTGCGCCTCCAGCGTGCCGTCGGTCAGGAAACCGCTGCCCAGCAAAGGTATGGTTTGGTTCAAGCCTGATGCGGCATAATCCTGCACGAATTTGACCGCTCCGCCACCTGCGAAAAAGGTATACACCGCATCAGGTTTGAGCGACGCGATCTGCGTGAGCAGCGGCTGGAATTCCACCTTGGGAAAGGGCAGAGTGAGGTGCTCGATGACCTTGCCGCCGGCTTTCTCAAACGATTCTTTGAAGCCGTTGGTGGATTCCTTTCCGGCAGCATAATTCCATGTAATGGTGACGGCGGTCTTGTAGCCCTTCTTTGCGGCCACAGGCCCCATGGCGTAGCCCGGCTGCCAGTTGGAGAACGAGGAGCGGAAAATTCCCTTGCTGCATAGCGGGCCGGTAATGGCATCGGCACCCGCGTTGGGGATGATGAGGGTAACATCCGCGTCCTTGGCGGCCTTGGCCAGTGCCATGGCCACGCCCGAATGCACGGTTCCGACCAGTATATCCACCTGATCGCGTTTGATAAGGCGGTTGGCGTTCTCGGGCGCCTTGGCGGGGTTGGACTCGTCGTCTACCTTGAAGTATTCGAGTTCCTGGCCCGCGAGCTTGCCGCCTTGCTCCATGACATAAAGCCGGAAACCATTTTCTATGGCTTCTCCCAGCTTTGCGTAGGTGCCGCTGTACGGCAGCATGAAGCCCACCTTGACAGCCGCACAGGCTGTGCCGGCACCCAGCGCCAGCAGCACCGCGAGCGCGCTGTGGGTCACGATTTTCTTCATTGTCTTCTCCTCGTTTTTATATAGGAAGGATACTGCCATGGGATGCGCACGAGGCGCGGTTCAATCGAGCGAATGAATCAATGCGGAGATCTCGGTGATGACGGCTGCGGGCTGGTCTTTGTGCGGCGAGTGGCGGCAATTGTCCAGAATCAGCGCACGGGCCTGGGGCGCATGCTTCCGGATGCTTTCCACCTGCCTCAGTGTGCCGTATTCGTCCTCTCTGCCTTGGATGACGCACAGCGGGCAGCGGATGCCGCTTACCGCCTCTTCGATATTCCAGTCGCGGAAAGCAGGATCAAGCCAGATATCGTTCCAGCCCCAGAAGGTCAGTTCGGGATACTGGTGATACCGCCCCAGCCGCTGCGGCAGGTCGGTTTCAAGCCAGGCCTGGCGTGCGGCGCATATGCTCTCCACGGTGATGTCTTCCACGAATACATGCGGCGCCGCCACGGCAATGGCCTTGACGCGCTCAGGGTACATTGCGCCATACAGCAGGGCAATGGAGGCGCCGTCGCTATGGCCGAACAAGACCGGGCGCTCATTCTCCAGCCCCAAGGCCCGCAGCAATGCCGGCAGCGCCTCACGGGCCTGATCGTGCATATACGTTACGGGCCAATGCTCTTGCTCTCCGCGCGGCGTGCTGGCGCCATAGCCGTTGCGCGAATACACCAGGCCTCGGCAGCCGGCAGCTTCGCACACCCGCGCGGGCCAGTCTTTCCACATGGAAAGCGACCCTAGTCCTTCATGCAGGAAGATGATCAGATCAGCCTCAGGTTTGTCAGCAGCGATGAGCTCGTATTCTATGGACAGGGGGCGGCCAAGCGCCTGAATCTCAGCGAAGCCGCGCGTGCCGGCCGGCGTGCTTACGGACATCATGGGTGAAGGCTCTCCATTTGGCGCAGGCGGAAGCGCTGTATTTTTCCAGTGGCGGTCTTGGGCAGGTCGTCGATGAAGTGTATCGTGCGCGGATACTTGAATGGCGCCAGATTCGCCTTGACGAAGGCCTGCAGCTCGGCCTGCACCGCCTCACAGGGCGCCGTGCCCGAACGCAGCACGACATAGGCGGTTGTCTTGACCAGGCCCTGGCCATCTGCCACGCCGATCACGGCGGCTTCCAATACAGCTGCATGCTGAACGAGCGTGTTCTCCACTTCGACTGGAGACACATACTGGCCGCTGACTTTGATCATGTCGTCGCTTCGGCCTGAATAGGTGTAGTAGCCATCTTCATCGCACACGTATTTGTCGCCGCTCTTTATCCAGTCGCCCAGGAAGGTCTCGCGGCTCTTGCTGCGATTGTGCCAGTACATCAGTGCAGCGCTCGGGCCTTTTATGTACAGGTCGCCGATGGCGCCTGGCGCCACCAGTCCTCCGTTTTCATCCCGCAATTGGACTTCATAGCCAGGCACCGGTTTGCCGGTTGTGCCGTAGCGTATATCGTCAGCGCGGTTGGAAAGAAAGATGTGCAGCATTTCAGTGGAGCCTATGCCGTCAAGAATCAGGCATCCGAAATGATCGGTGAAACGGTCTCCAATGTTGCGTGGCAGGGCTTCACCCGCCGAGGCGCAGACACGCATGGCCACCAGGCTTCTGTCAGGGATATCGTCATGTGCCAGCATGCCAGCATATAGCGTGGGCACGCCACAGAACACAGTGGGCTTGTGATCGACCAGTCGTTTGTAGACGGCGGCCGGGGTTGGCCGTTCGGCCATCAGCACAGTGGTCGCGCCCGCCGAAAGCGGAAAGGTCAACGCATTGCCCAGGCCATAGGCGAAAAAGAGCTTGGCCGCGGAGAACACGATATCGTCTTCTCGTACGCCCAGTATGGGCTTGCCATAGATCTCGGCTGTATGCCATAGATTGCCGTGGGTATGCACCACTCCCTTTGGCTGCCCGGTGGATCCCGAAGAGTACAGCCAGAACGCGACCTCGTCTGCCTGTGTCTGAACCGCCTGTGCCTCGCCGGCTTTCCGCAATCGGGTTGCCAGATCAATTTGGTCAGCCTGCGTCGCGTCGGCAGTGCCCGAGACGACGACATGCCGGACCTCGTGTCGCGCAAGGGCCAAGGCTTCCCGTACTGTTGCAAGCAGCGGCCCCGATGTGAACACGGCCTGGCAGCGGCTGTGTTCCATGATATAGGCCTGGTCCTGCGAGGTGAGCAGGGTATTGATGGCCACAGGGACAACGCCTGCGTAGAGCGCGCCTAGGAACACGACAGGCCAGTCCACGGTGTCGAGCATGACAAGCAGAATGCGCTCTTCCCGTCTCAGCCCCATCTCATGCAGCAACCCGGCGAACTTGGCGACCCGCTGTGCCAATTCACCATAGGACAGGCTGCCGGTGTCATCGATATAAGCAGTTTTTTCAGCGCGTCCGGCATTCACCTGCATGAGATGACTGGCGAAATTCAGTTGCGCGGGACAGGCTTGCATCAGATATCTCCGTCTATTTATAGTGCTTTATTGGCCCGGGGAGGCCAGGCGGCGCGCCCCGGGAAGGTGCCCTGGCGCGCGTTAAACTTGTGCATCCTGATGCAAAATTATGTCTTTTACCAAACCAAGTCAAGCACTATAATGCATATTCATCGTCAGATAAGGGTTTTTCTGGGTGAAAAATAAAGCAGTCGATCCCGCTTCCCCAGAACGCGGGCGTACAGTGTCCGCGGGTTCCGATGCGCGCGGCGAGGGCGCAGACCCTTTTCTGGCTGCGTTGGGGGAGCGGGTACGCCGGATGCGAGCCCGGCGCGGCATGACGCGAAAGGAGCTTGCCAGGGCCGCTTCCGTGTCGGAACGTCATCTTGCCAATCTGGAGCAGGGCGTGGGCAATGCGTCCATCCTCGTGCTGCGGCAGATTGCCTCCGCCTTCAATTGCGTGCTGGCGGAGCTGGTGGGCGATGTCACCACGTCCACCCCGGAGTGGCTGCTGATACGGCAGTTGCTTGAGGATCGCCCTGAGCAGGATCTGCAGCGCGCCAGGCAGTTGCTGGCCGAACTGTTTGACGATCCCGATGCCCAGCGGCGCAACAAGCTGCAGCAGATTGCCCTGATCGGACTGCGCGGCGCCGGCAAATCCACGCTGGGCCGTTTGCTGGCGGCCGATCTGGGGTATCCCTTCGTCGAGCTCAGTGCCGAAATCGAGCGGGTGGCCGGCTGCGGCATTCTCGAAATACACAGCCTCTATGGCCCCACGGCCTATCGCCGCTACGAGCGCCGCGCGCTTGAGGAATCTTTACAAATCTACCCGGAAATGGTGCTGGCCACGCCGGGCGGGCTTGTGTCCGAGCCTGGCACGCTGAATTTGCTGCTATCGCATTGCTACACCATCTGGCTGCGGGCCTCTCCCGAGGATCATATGCAGCGTGTCATGGCCCAAGGCGATTTCCGCCCCATGGCGGGCAACAACGAGGCCATGGCCGATCTCAAGCGTATTCTCTCCAGTCGTGAGGCCTTTTATGCGAAGGCCGACTGGCAATGTCTCACCAGCGAGGTCACCCTGCAGGACTGCTTTGCGCATTTGCGGGAGCATGTCCGCGAGGCAACTGGGCTGGAAGCCTAGGCCGTAAATCACGCATCTTGTCTGTGGTATGCATTTTTATGCATTTTTCTTGACGCATCCAAAAAAATGCAATATTCTGCATTTATAAATGGTGCGAAGGAATTATTATTCACTTCGCCGGAACGAGACAACAAGGGATGAATCATGAGCGATACCACCACATCTGTTGATTTCCGCACCGATCCCTCCCGGTATCGGCATTGGTCCATGACGTTCGATGGACCGGTGGCCACTCTGGCCATGGATGTTGCCGAGGACGGCGGCATCCGCCCGGGGTACAAGCTCAAGCTCAATTCGTATGACTTAGGCGTGGATATCGAACTTCATGACGCCTTGCAGCGCATCCGCTTCGAGCATCCCGAAGTGCGCACTGTCGTGGTGACCAGCCTCAAGGAACGGATTTTCTGCTCGGGCGCCAACATTTTCATGCTGGGCCTGTCCAGTCATGCCTGGAAGGTGAATTTCTGCAAGTTCACCAACGAAACCCGCAATGGCATGGAAGACAGCAGCCGGCACGGCGGGCTGAAATTCCTGGCCGCGCTCAACGGCGCCTGCGCCGGCGGTGGTTACGAACTGGCCATGGCCTGTGATGAAATTCTCCTGGTGGATGATCGCTCGTCGTCAGTTGCGCTGCCCGAGGTGCCGCTGCTGGGCGTCCTGCCTGGAACCGGCGGCCTTACCCGCCTGACGGACAAGCGCCGTGTGCGGCACGACCACGCCGATATTTTCTGTACGCTGGTCGAAGGCATACGAGGCCAGCGGGCTCAGGACTGGCGACTGGTCGACTCGGTGGCCAAGCCGGCACAGTTCTCCCAGGCTGTCCAGGCCCGGGCGCTTGAGTTGGCGGCGCAGAGTGATCGCCCGGCTGATGCTCAGGGGATCGCATTGACGCCGATTGAACGCACGGATTCCGCGGACGGGCTCGCCTATCGGCTTGTGCAGGTCGATATCGATCGCGGCAGACGCCTGGCAACCTGGACGGTGCGCGCGCCACAGTCGCCGCCCGCGCGGGATATCGAAGGCATACTGGGAGAAGGCGCTGCCTGGTGGCCGCTGCAGTTGGCACGTGAGCTTGACGACGCCATACTCAACATGCGTACCAACGAGCTGGATATCGGTACGTGGATATTCAAGACGGAGGGCGATCCGGCCCTGGTAATGGCAGTCGATGAGACGCTGGCGCGCGAAAGCGGCCACTGGTTTGTACGCGAGGTCGCGGGCATGCTGCGGCGCGCGCTTGCCCGCCTGGACGTTAGTTCCCGTTCGCTGTTTGCGCTGATCGAAGAAGGATCGTGCTTTGCCGGCACGCTGCTGGAACTGGCATTGGCATGCGATCGCATCTACATGCTTGACGATCCCGACGCCGGGCGACCGGCGAGGGTGGCCTTGAGCGAGCTGAACTTCGGCCACTATCCCATGGTAAGCGGGCAGAGCCGCCTGGCGCGCCGCTTCTATGACGAGGCACAGCCCATGCAGGCGTTGCGGGAACAGATCGGCGCCATGCTGGAGCCGGCGCAGGCTGAGGCACTGGGCCTGGTGACCTATGCCCTGGACGGCATCGATTGGCACGATGAGATACGCATCGCCATTGAGGAGCGCAGTGCGCTTTCGCCTGATTCGCTGACCGGCCTCGAGGCCAATCTTCGCTTCGGCGGACAGGAAACCATGGAGACACGGATATTCGGGCGTCTGTCTGCATGGCAGAACTGGATCTTCTATCGCCCCAATGCGTCGGGAGAAAAAGGCGCCCTGAAGTTGTACGGCAAGGGCGAGCAGGCGGCATTTGACTGGAATCGCGTGTAGCAGGCCCCAACACAACCCTCAGGAGCAAGAGACATGTCCGGCATCAATTACACAGACAAAATTCCCAACAACGTCAACCTTTCCAATGACCGTGCGCTGCAACGCGCTTTGGAACACTGGCAGCCCAACTATCTTAATTGGTGGCAGGAAATGGGCCCTGAGGGCGCCCAGAGTTTCGATGTCTATCTGCGAACGGCAGTCAGCGTCCAGCCTGACGGATGGGCGCATTTCGATCATGTGAAAATGCCGGATTACCGCTGGGGCATTTTTCTTGCGCCGCAAGATGGCGAACGCAAGATCCATTTCGGTGAGAACAAGGGCCGCGATGCATGGCAGGAGGCGCCGGGTGAACACCGCGCCAACCTGCGCCGCATTATCGTCACCCAGGGCGACACCGAGCCCGCATCAGTCGAACAGCAGCGGCACCTGGGCCTGACGGCGCCTTCTCAATACGATCTTCGCAACCTCTTCCAGGTCAATGTCGAGGAGGGCCGCCATTTGTGGGCCATGGTGTATTTGCTGCACCGCTACTTCGGACGTGATGGCCGGGAAGAGGCCGATGCCTTGCTGCAGCGCAATTCGGGTGACCAGGACAGCCCCAGGATCCTGGGCGCGTTCAATGAGAAGACGCCGGACTGGCTGGCATTCTTCATGTTTACCTACTTCACCGACCGGGATGGCAAGTTCCAGTTGTGCGCCCTGGCTGAGTCCGGTTTTGATCCGCTCGCCCGCACCACAAAATTCATGCTGACCGAAGAGGCCCATCATATGTTTGTGGGCGAGTCGGGCGTGTCGCGCATTCTCCAGCGCACCGCCGATGTCATGAACGAGCTGGGTACAGAGAACCCGGAGAGCGTGCGCGCAGCGGGTGTCATAGATCTCCAGACCATCCAGCGTTATTTGAATTTCCATTACAGCGTCACCATCGATCTGTTCGGGGCTGATCAGTCCTCCAACGCTGCCATTTTCTACAGCGCCGGACTGAAAGGCCGCTACGAGGAAGGCAAGCGAACGGATGACCATGTCCTGAAGCACGACACCTACAAGGTGCTGGAAGTGGCGGACGGTCGCCTGCGCGAGGTGGAAGTGCCCATGCTCAATGCCCTGAACGAAGTGCTGCGCGATGACTTCATCAAGGACTCGATGGCCGGGGTGGGCCGCTGGAACAAGGTGCTGGAAAAGAAGGGCATTGCCTTCCGGCTGCAGTTGCCGCACAAGGCCTTCAACCGCCGTATCGGCTCGCTAGCGGGCATACGCGTGGCGCCCGACGGCACGGTTGTGACGGAGGAACAATGGCGCGCTCACGAGCATGACTGGCTGCCCTCTGCGGAAGACCGCGAATTCGTGGCGTCGTTGATGGGCCGCGTGGTTGAGCCCGGAAAGTTTGCGAATTGGATCGCACCGCCGGTCATCGGCATCAACCGCCAGCCCGTGAACTTCGAATACATCCGGTTCAACTGAGCCGGAAGCCTGGCATCGAGGGAGGCGAACATGAACGCACCCATACCCGCACGCATCCTTAATCAGCACCTGATCGATCCCGAGGTCTGCATACGCTGCAACACCTGTGAGGAAACCTGTCCGATTGATGCCATAACCCACGACGACAACAATTATGTGGTCGATGCAAGCATCTGCCAGGCTTGCATGGCCTGTGTGCCGCCTTGCCCGACCGGTGCCGTGGATTCATGGATCAAGGTGCTCACGGATCAGCCTTATACGCTGGAGCAGCAGTTCTCCTGGGATGAACTGCCCGCTCCCCAGGCTCTGCCGGACGAGGCAGTCCTGGGTGCGGCGGACGAGCAGAAGTCCGGCGATGCCGCCCAGCCAGTTCAAGCGGGGGATGAGGGCGCGATCATGCTGGATGGCCTGCCATCCACGGCTGCGGGAGCCAGCATCCCGCCGTGGTCCGCGGCGCATCCCTATGTGAATCTGTACACGCACAAGAACCCGGTCACGGCGACAGTCGTGGGTAATTACAGGGTTAGCGGTGACGATACGGAGAGCGACATCCGCCATATTGTGCTGGATTTTGGCAGTACGACCTTTCCGGTGCTGGAAGGGCAGTCCATTGCTATTTTTCCGCCCGGCGCCGATGAAAATGGCAGGCCCTATCATGCGCGCCAGTATTCCATCGCCAGCCCGCGCGATGGCGAACGGCCGCGCTACAACAATCTTGCGCTAACGGTAAAGCGGGTCACCATCGGGCATGACGGCTCGCCGGTGCGCGGTGTATGTTCCAATTATCTGTGCGACTTGAAGAAGCACGATACGGTGCAGGTCATCGGGCCTTTCGGGCAGAGCTTCCTCATGCCCAATCATCCGGGCGCCAACATTGTGATGATTTGCACGGGAACAGGATCGGCGCCAATGCGCGCCATGACCGAGCATTGCCGCCGCCTGCTCAAGGACGCGGCTTTCGACGGTCGCCTCATGCTGTTCTTTGGCGCCCGCACGCAGGCCGAGCTGCCTTATTTCGGGCCGTTGATGAAGCTGCCGCGTGATTTCATCGATATCAATCTGGCCCTGTCGCGCGAGCCCGGCCAGCCCAAGCGCTATGTCCAGGATCTGATCCAGGAGCGTGGCGAGGACATGGCCGCCCTGCTGGGCAGCGCGCATACCTGCATTTATGTGTGCGGACTGAAGGGAATGGAGCAGGGCGTGCTTCAGGCCTTGGAGGCGGTGGCGGCCCAGGCGGGGCATGACTGGCCGGCGCTGCATGCGCAACTGAAGTCGCAGGGCCGCCTTCATTTTGAAACCTACTGAGGACACGGTTCACCGGGGGGAACGGCACCGATGCCCCGACAAACAGTTACACTGCTGGCTTCAGAAAAAGAGTGGAAGCAACATGAAATTCAGTGAACTGAAGGTGGGGATGGTCATCACCCATCCCCCCGTGGTCGTCAGCGAAGAAGAAATGCTGGCATTTGCCAAGGCCTATGACCCGCAGTGGTTCCATGTGGATCCCGAGCGAGCCCGGACGGGACGCTGGGATGGCCTGATTGCCAGTGGCTGGCTCACGTGCGGCATAGCCATGCGCATGGCGGTGGAAGCGGCCTTGCAGAATTCCGAGTCGTTCGGCTCTCCAGGGCTGGAAAAGCTGCGCTGGCTCAAGCCTGTGCGTCCTGGCGATGCGCTGCGCCTGGAGGCCAAGGTGGATTCCCTGCGCACGTCCGAGTCGCGCAAGGACCTGGGCATACTGCGTTGGACCTGGCGCGTGTTCAACCAGCGCGATGAGCAGGTCCTGGAGGTTGAGGCTACAAGCCTGTTCGACCTGGGAAGCGGCGTCTAGGCGGTTTTTTTCGCTTTGAGACTTCGGGGTTCGGTTCGGGCTAGCCAAAGAACCAATAGCAGATGCCTATGGATGCGAGCACCCCGGCCAGATCCGCGAGCACGGCGCATCCCACGGCGTGCCGCGCGCGCTGGATGCCGACGGCGCCAAAGTATACGGCCAGGACATAAAAGGTGGTTTCTGTGCTGCCCTGCACGGTGGCGGCCAGCAGGGCAGGGAAGCTGTCCACGCCAAAGTGCTGCATGGTTTCGATGAGCATGGCGCGCGCGGCGCTGCCCGAAAAAGGTTTGACCAATGCGGTGGGCAAAGCATCGACAAAGCGAGTATCCAGGCCAGCGCCATGCGCCAGCCAGCGTACTGCATCCAGAATGACATCCAGCGCGCCCGAGGCGCGCAGCACGCCAATGGCGCACAGCATGGCGACGAGGTAGGGCAGCAGATCACGTGCAATGCCAAAGCCTTCGCGCGCGCCTTCCACGAAACATTCATACACGGCCACCTTTTTCCAGGCCCCTGCCAGCAGGAAGGCCATGATGATGCCGAACAGTACCAGATTGCCCACCAGCGAGGACGTGGCCTGGATGGCGGCGGTGCTGAGCGTGGCGAGCGCGGCCATGATGCCGCCCAGCCCCAGGATGATGCCACCCAACCAGGCGAGGACAACGGGATCGTAGAGCTTGAGCCGCTGCATGAACGCGACCGACAGCAGGCCCACCAGCGAGGAGGCCGACGTGGCCAGCAATATGGGCAGGAACACCATGGCCGGATCGGGCGCACCTTGCTGCGCGCGGTACATGAAGATGGTGACGGGCAGCAGCGTGAGCGACGACGAGTTCAGCACCAGGAACAGGATTTGCGCGTTGGTGGCGGATTTCGGATCCGTGTTCAGGCTTTGTAGTTCGCGCATGGCCCGCAGCCCGATCGGCGTGGCCGCGTTGTCCAGCCCCAGACCGTTGGCGGCAAAGTTGAGCGTGATGAGCCCCAGGGCTGGATGGCCGCGCGGCACGCCCGGCATGAGCCGCGCGAACAGCGGGCCGAGAAGCCGGCTGAGCTTTTCGACCAGCCCCGCGGCTTCGGCGATGCGCAAAAAACCCAGCCATAGCGTCAAGGTGCCGAAAAGCAGGATCATGATCTGCACCGACAGGTCGGCCATGTCGAACAGGCCGCCCACGATACGGGCAAACACGTCGGTATCGTGCAGCACCAGCCATTGGTACAGGCCCGACAGGGCGCCTACGACGAAGAACGCGAGCCAGAGCGTATTGAGCATGAGGTCCTGATTTTCGGATTGCGGCAGACATGATTGTCGCAGACATTAGCTGGGTGAACCCAGACCCATATGGCGTCCGCCTGTTCAGGATGCCGTCTTTCAGGGGATAATGAATGTGTCTTGATATCTGGGAAGGTGCCTCATGAACTGGAGAGCCTGGCGTCGCCGCTGGTTGACGGAGCCGCTTTACCGTATGGGCCGCAAGGCCATGCCGCGTTTGTCCGATACCGAGAAAGAAGCCATTGATGCGGGCGATGTCTGGTGGGAGGCCCAGCTGTTTGCCGGCAAGCCCGACTGGCGGGCCATGCTCGACCTGCCGCCGGCAAGCCTTACCGCTGAAGAGCAGGCATTCCTGGATGGGCCGGTGGCGCAGGTTTGCCGCATGCTGCACGACTGGCAGATCAACTGGCACGATGGCGACCTGCCGCCCGAAGTCTGGTCCTTTCTCAAGGAGCAGGGTTTTTTCGGCATGATTATTCCCAAGGAGTACGGCGGGCTGGGCTTCTCCCCCTATGCGCATTCCGAGGTGGTGCGCCAATTATCCGTACGCTCCGTAACTGCGGCCGTGACGGCCATGGTGCCCAACTCACTGGGTCCAGGCGAACTGCTGCTGCAGTTCGGCACGCAGGCGCAACGCGACTACTGGCTGCCGCGACTGGCCAAGGGCCAGGAAATACCGTGTTTTGGCCTCACCAGTCCAGAAGCAGGGTCGGATGCGGCCTCCATGGTGGATACCGGCGTGGTGTGCCGCCAGGATGTCGATGGCATCGACACCTTGGGCATCCGCCTGAACTGGCGCAAGCGTTTTATTACATTGGCGCCGGTCGCCACCGTGCTGGGGCTTGCCTTCAAGCTGTCCGATCCCGATGGCCTGCTGGGTGGGGATCCCGAGCCCGGTATTTCCGTGGCCCTGGTGCCCACCAACCTGCCCGGCGTCGTGACGGGCAGGCGCCATCTGCCCGCGATGCAGGCCTTCCAGAACGGGCCCACGGAGGGGCATGATGTCTTCGTGCCCATAGATGCGCTAATCGGCGGTGCGGCGCAGGCCGGCAAGGGCTGGCAGATGCTGATGAGTGCGCTGGCGGCGGGGCGCGGCATCTCTCTTCCGTCGCTGTCTGCCGCCGCGTGCACATTTACGGCACACACATCGGGCGCCTATGCGCGGGTGCGGACACAGTTCGGCATTCCCATCGGCAAGTTCGAGGGCATCCAGGAAAAACTGGGGCGCCTGGCCGCCAATGCCTATCTGGTCGAAGCGGCGCGTCGCTATACATGTGCCGGACTGGCCACCGGCATCAAGCCGGCCGTGGTGTCGGCGATCATGAAGCTGCATGCCACCGAGCGCATGCGCGAATCGGTCAACGCCGCCATGGACATTCATGCAGGAAAGGCAGTCATCGATGGCCCCAGCAACTACCTGGGCAATCTGTATCGCGCGCTGCCTGTGGCCATCACCGTCGAAGGCGCGAACATTCTTACACGCAATCTCATTATTTTCGGCCAAGGCGCCATTCGCGCGCATCCCTACCTCATGCAGGAGATCCAGGCCATCAATAACCCCGATACCGCCAGGGGCGAAGACGATTTCGACGCGGTGATATGGCGGCATCTGGGCCATAGCACGCGCAACGCGCTTCGCGCCACCGGCCTGGCGTGGACGGCCGGGCAGTTTGCTAGCGTGCCACGCGGCGTGGGTGCGGCGGCGCCGTTCTATCGCGGACTTTCGCGTTGGACGTCGGCCTTTTCGCTGCTTTCCGAGATGGCGCTGCTCACCTTGGGCGGGACACTCAAGCGCAAGGAAATGTTGTCGGCAAGGCTGGGGGATATCCTGGCGGAGCTTTTCCTGTTGTCCGCCGTGCTGAAGCGCTGGCACGACGAGGGCCAGCACGAGGCCGATTTGCCGCTGGTGCGGTATTGTGCCCTGCATGCTTTCACGGCCATGGATCGCTGCATGGACGAAGTGCTGGTCAACCTACCAGCAAGATCTGTCGCGGGCCTGCTGCGTTTTCTGGTGCTGCCGCCCTGGTCGCGCGCACGGCGCACTCCCGACGCCATTACAGGCGATTGCGCCGAGATTCTGCTCGATCCGTCCACTGCCCGAGATCGTCTGGTCGGGGCCGTCTGGGAGGGGCACGACAGTCCCACGGTGGAACAGCTCGAGCGTGCCTACGAATTGGCCATCGACGCCCAACCGCTGCTGGACCGCATCCGCAAGGCGGGCTTCGATGACTGGCAGGCGGCGCATGCCCGGGGCGCCATCACCGACGAGCAGGCCAAGGTACTTGAGGCGGCCGAGGAATCGGCCGCCCAGGTCATAGAGGTCGATGATTTCGCGCCCCAGGACCTGAAGCGCGGGTGATGTCCGTCAGATCATCCCTTCTTGCTTGAAAACCGCGATCTGGTCTTCGTCATAGCCCAATTCCCCGAGAATAGCGGCGGCGTTCTCGCCCAGGTCCGGAATGCGGTCCATGCGCGCCTGGAATGCCGAGCTGGTGGCGGGTGGAATCAAGGCCGGCAGCGGGCCTACCGAACTGTCGATCTGGGTCCAGCGTTCTCGCTGCCGCAGTTGCGGATGGGCCCAGACATCCGCCATGGTATTGACGCTGGCATTCGCAATGGGGGCGGCTTCAAGCCGCTCGATGACCTGGGTGCGCGAGAGCGTTGCAAACTTGGTGACAATAAGGACGCGCAGAGCATCCTTGTTGCGCACGCGCAGCGAGTTTGAGCTGAAGCGTTCGTCGGAAGCAAGCTCAGGCTGCTCTAGCACCACGCTGCAGAATGCCGCCCATTCGCGTTCGTTCTGCAGGCCGAGCATGACTTCAGTACCGTCGCCAACGGGAAAAGGTCCATAAGGATAAATGGTGGCGTGCGACGCGCCCGCCCGGGGGGGCGGCGACGCGCCATCGAAAGCATAATACATGGGGAAACCCATCCATTCGACCATGCTTTCCAGCATGGACACGTCCAGGCGGCTGCCGACACCCGTGCGCTCGCGAAGCAGCAACGCAGACAGAATGCTGCTGTAGGCGTACATGCCGGCGGCGATATCGGAAATGGAACAGCCAGCCTTGGCTGGGTGCTCCGGCGTTCCGGTCACAGACAGGAAGCCGGCTTCGCTCTGGATGAGGAGGTCGTAGGCCTTCTTCTTTTCGTAGCTGCCGCCCTCGCCATAGCCGGAGATGTCGCAGACAATCAAGCGCGGATGGCCGGGGTGCAGGGCCTCGAAGGAAAGGCCAAGCCGTGCCGCCGCGCCTGGCGCCAGGTTCTGTACCAGCACGTCGGCTTTTTCCAGTAGTTTGTCCAGAATTTCGCGAGCCTCCGGGCGCTTGAGGTCGAGCGTGAGACTTTCCTTGGAGCGATTGGTCCAGACAAAATGGGATGCCAGGCCCTTGACCCGCTCATCGTATTTGCGCGCAAAGTCGCCGACCCCAGGCCGTTCGATCTTGATGACGCGCGCACCCAGATCGGCAAGCTGGCGGGTGCAGAACGGCGCCGCAATGGCGTGTTCAAGGCTGATGACGGTGATGCCTTCCAGAGGGCGCGGGTTGGTGCCTTGGACGGGAGTGTTGTGCATTATTTGAACTCCAGTTCTGCTTCGTGAGCCAGGGTATCGTCCTGCTCTATCCAGAGATGTGCCTTGCCTGCCTGGTCAATGCGGCCCGAAGACTGGAACGGGCGAGGCGAGAACAGGGGGCGCAGCCCGCGGTAGGACAGGGAAACGGGCGTGCGGTCTGGGTTGGCGCGTCGAAATGACCTGCACATCAGGGTGGCCAGCATGGGGCCATGTACGACAAGCCCAGGATAGCCTTCTTCCTGCGTGACGTAAGGATAGTCATAGTGGATGCGATGGCCGTTGAAGGTCACGGCGGAATAGCGATAGAGCATGATGCTGCTCGGCTCCACTGTTTCGGACCACTGGGCTTGCGGCGCCTGGGTGGAACCCTGCAGCCGGGGTGGGCTGGGTTCGCGGTAGACGATGTCCTGTTCCTCGTCTATGCATAACTGGCCATCCTGGCTGTATTGATGGCCGACGGTCACGAACAAAAGCTTGCCGGTGCGGCCTGTTTTCTCATTGATGGCCAGAATGGTGGATTGCTTGACTGCGGGGCTGCCAACGCGCAGGGGCTGCAGAAACGTGAGGCGTCCTCCCGCCCACATGCGGTTGCGATCATCAGCGGGAGGAAGAAACCCGCCCCGCTTGGGATGGCCGTCGCCACCGATTTCGGCGTAAGGAACGCCACGTATGAAATACGCCCATTGCCAGAGCAGGGGCAGTTCCTGGCCAGGTCCCGGCGCGGGCTCATCAAGAGTAAGGGCGACCTTTTCAGTGTGGCCTGCATCGAGGTTGTCGTGGATGGTTTCCTGACGGCCTATCCAGGCGCCGAGGTCTTGGGTGGTCATGGGTGTTCCTTGGTCTTGTCCGATTGCAGACAGATCTGCAAGGGATAGAGTGCCTCCATCCGGCGGATTTTTGAATTTGTTTTTGTGCAAGGGGTGGTTTGGCTGTGGCTAACCGGCCCGGATGCTGCGCTGGCGACGCGGGGCCGGACTGCAGCCGTTCGGGCCCGGACCGTACGGGCCGCGCCACACGGCTGCCGTGGGGCAGCCCGGCCAAACCGGCGGGTCAAGCTACCGGGACGAGAGGGATTTCGGCAATGCGGGTCTTCCAGGTCCGGGGGCCTGTGTCATGCACGGACGTGCCTGTGGCGTCGACGGCCACGGTAACGGGCATGTCCTTGACGTCGAACTCGTAGATGGCTTCCATGCCGAGATCCTCAAAGGCGACGACACGGGCCGCGCGTATCGCTTTGGAGACGAGGTAGGCCGAGCCGCCGACCGCCATGAGGTAGGCTGACTTGTGCCTGCGGATGGCCTCGATGGCCTCCGGGCCGCGTTCAGCCTTGCCAACCATGGCAATGAGGCCGGTTTTGTCCAGCATCATGTCGGTGAACTTGTCCATGCGCGAGGAGGTAGTGGGGCCCGCGGGGCCGACCACCTCCTCGCCGACGGGGTCCACGGGGCCAACATAGTAGATGACGCGGTTGGTGAAATCGACCGGAAGTTTTTCGCCCTGGGCGAGCATGTCCTGGATGCGCTTGTGGGCGGCATCGCGGCCGGTGAGCATCTTGCCAGAGAGCAGGAGGGTCTGCCCGGGCTGCCAGCCGGCCACTTCCTGGGGCGTGAGCGCATCCAGATCGACCTGCCTGGATGCGTTGTAGTCGGGCGCCCAGTGTACGTCTGGCCATTCGGACAGAGAAGGCGGCGCAAGTACGGCGGGACCGCTGCCGTCGAGCGTGAAGTGGGCGTGCCGCGTAGCGGCGCAGTTGGGTATCATGGCCACAGGTTTGGACGCTGCGTGCGTGGGGAAGGTATTGATTTTGACGTCGAGTACGGTTGTGAGCCCTCCCAGGCCTTGTGCGCCTATGCCCAAGGCGTTGACTTTCGTATAGAGCTCGATGCGCAATTCTTCGAGCTTGCTCTGCGGGCCGCGCTCGAGCAACTCGTGCATATCGATGTCGTCCATGAGCGACTGCTTGGCCATGAGCATGGCTTTTTCGGCCGTGCCGCCCACCCCTATTCCGAGCATGCCGGGCGGACACCAGCCGGCGCCCATGGCGGGAACGGTCTTGAGCACCCAATCGACCAGGGAGTCGCTGGGGTTGAGCATCGCAAACTTGGATTTGTTTTCAGAGCCGCCGCCCTTGGCGGCGATCTGGACATCGACCTTGTCGCCGGGGACGAGCTCGACGGAGACAATACAGGGGGTATTGTCGCGCGTGTTTTTTCGGGTGAAGAGCGGATCGGTGAGTATGGATGCCCGCAGCGGGTTGTCGGGATTGGTATAGCCGCGGCGCACGCCTTCGTCGCAAAGATCCTGCATGCTCAGGCGCGTATCGAACCGGACGTCCATGCCTATCTTGAGGAAAACGTTGACCACGCCGGTGTCCTGGCAGATGGGGCGCCTGCCCTCGGCGCACATGCGCGAATTGGTAAGAATCTGAGCGATGGCATCCTTGGCGGCGGGATTCTCTTCGCGCTCGTAGGCGCGGGCCAGGTGGCGGATGTAGTCGGCGGGATGGTAGTAGCTGATGAACTGAACCGCGTCGGCAATGGACTGGATCAGATCTTCTTCTTTGATGAGGGTCATGGCGGAGCTCTATGTAAAAGGGCGGACCGCCGTGGGCCCGCCTGCGGGAAAACAGTAAGGGAAGACCTATTTGCCGGTCCAGACCGGCTTGCGCTTCTCGGCAAAGGCCGTGGCGCCCTCTTTGGCATCGTGCGACGTGAACACATGCGCGATGCGAGGGCGCTGCAGGTCGAACATATCGGCTTCGCGCCAGTCGCGCGATTCGCTCACAACGGTTTTGGCCGTGCGCACGGCCAACGGGCCGTTGGCGGCAATGGCGCGGGCCAGCTCCATGGCGGCTTCCAGGGCCTTGCCTGGGGCGACCAGGCGATTGACGAGGCCATAGGCGTGCATGCGGGGAGCGGGCATCATGTCGCCGGTAAGAATGGCTTCCATGGCGATGTGATAAGGGATGCGGCTGGGCAGGCGCAGCATGCCCCCCGCGCCCGGCACGATGCCACGCTTGACCTCGGGCAGGCCGAAATTGGCATTCTCGGCCGCCACGATGAGATCGCAGGAGAGCACGATTTCACAGCCGCCCGCCAGCGCATAGCCTTCCACCGCCGCGATGAGCGGCTTGCGCGGCGGACGTTCGGCGATGCCGGCGAAGCCCCGGCCGGCGGCATAGGGCCGCTGGCCATCGCGCGCGAAGGCTTTCAGGTCCATGCCGGCACAGAAGGTGCCGCCCGAGCCGGTAATGATGCCGATAACCAGATCTTCGCGTTCGTCAAGCTCCTGCATGGCCGCGGCGATGCCCTGCGCGGTTTCCAGGTTGATCGCGTTGCGGGCTTCGGGGCGGTTCAGGGTGACGATCTGTATGCCGGATTGGACTTCAACCTTTACCACGTCAGACATGAGCTTTCCTTGTTGATGTGCGGTATCTTGCGCCCTTCCCGATGGCCGGTCGGGGGCGGTGGAGCCGCAAATTGGGAGGCGGCGGGCATGGTTGCGACTGTGTTGGCGGGGAAGCAGTTAAAATCGAAGAATTTTTCGGCCCACCGCTATACTTGCCATCGCACATGCTCACCTTTCAGCAAATCATTTTAACGCTACAGCAATACTGGGACCGGCATGGCTGCGCCCTCCTGCAGCCCTACGACATGGAAGTGGGCGCTGGCACATCGCATACCGCCACATTTCTGCGGGCCATCGGGCCGGAGCCCTGGCGTGCCGCCTATGTCCAGCCATCGCGCCGGCCCAAGGACGGCCGCTACGGAGAGAACCCCAATCGGCTCCAGCACTACTATCAGTATCAAGTCGTGCTCAAGCCCGCCCCGCCAGAGATCCTGGATCTGTATATCGGCTCGCTGCGGGCGCTGGGCATAGATCCCAAGCAGCACGACATCCGGTTTGTTGAGGACGACTGGGAGAATCCCACGCTTGGGGCATGGGGACTCGGATGGGAGGTCTGGCTCAATGGCATGGAAGTGACGCAGTTCACCTATTTCCAGCAGGTGGGCGGCCTGGATTGCACACCTACGACGGGCGAAATCACCTATGGCCTGGAGCGCCTGGCCATGTACCTGCAGGACGTGGAAAGCGTCTACGACCTGGTCTGGACGGAAGGCGCGGACGGGCGCAAGGTTTATTACCGCAATGTGTTCCACCAGAACGAGGTCGAGCAGTCCACCTACAATTTCGAGCATGCAAACAGCACCATGCTGTTTGCGCATTTCAATGACTACGAGGCGGAGGCCCAGCGCCTTATCGAGGTGCCCCTGGCGTTGCCAGCCTATGAGGCGGCGTTGAAAGCGGCGCACACCTTCAATTTGCTCGATGCACGGGGCGCCATCAGCGTCACGGAGCGTGCGGCTTACATAGGACGCATTCGCAACCTGTCGCGCGCGGTTGCCCAGGCTTATTTCGATTCACGCGAGAAACTAGGATTTCCCATGCTGGCCCATGCAGCCACGGAGGACGCACAATGAGCGCCGCCGTTCCCACTCAAACCCAGGCATTGCTGGTTGAACTGCTTACCGAGGAACTGCCTCCCAAGGCGCTCGATCGATTGGGCAAGGCTTTTTCAGAGGGCATACGCAAGATCCTGGCGCAGCATCATCTGCTCGCCGAAGGCTGCGGAGCAGTTGATTTCGCCACGCCGCGCCGGCTGGCCGTGCGGTTCGATGCCGTGCTCGAACGCGCGCCCGATCAGTCCTTCACCGAGAAACTGATGCCGGCCCGCATAGGCCTGGACGACAGCGGCGCGGCTACACCTGCGCTGACCAAGAAATTGACCTCCAAGGGGCTGGGCCATCTGTCCGTCGGGGACCTGGTCACGGAGTCGGATGGCAAGCAGGATTACCTCTATGCGCGTGGTATGGCTGCGGGGAAATTACTGAGCGAGGGGCTGCAGGAGGCCCTGGACCACGCCATCGGCAGCCTGCCCATACCCAAGGTGATGCGGTATCAACTGGCCGATGGCGTTACCAGCGTCAAGTTCGTGCGTCCGGCGCATCGGCTGGTGGTGCTATGGGGCGACACGATCGTGCCAGCACGGGCGCTGGGGCTGACATCGGGCCGCCGCACGCTGGGCCATCGGTTCATGTCGGAAGGCGACATAGAGATCACTACCGCGGCTTCCTATGAACAGCAGCTTGCCGCTCAGGGCAAGGTGGTTGCTTCATTTGACGGACGGCGTGGCCTTATCCGCGAACAGTTGCTTACGCGTGCCGCCGATGTGGGTGCCACGATAGGCGAGGGCGCCGAGGTCGATGCGCTGCTTGACGAGGTCACGGCGCTGGTCGAGCATCCCACCGTCTATGCGGGGCAATTTGACGAGCAGTTTCTGGCAGTGCCCCAGGAGTGCCTCATCCTGACCATGCGGCTCAATCAGAAATACTTTCCTCTCTTTGAGCCGGACAGCGGCAAGCTGACACATCGTTTTCTTATCGTCAGCAATATGCAGGTGGATGATCCGTCCAATATCATCGAGGGCAATGAGCGGGTGGTTCGCCCGCGCCTGGCCGATGCGCGCTTCTTCTTCGAAACCGACCTGAAGACGCCTTTGCCCGACCGCGTCGTGGGGCTGGCGTCCAGCGTATATCACAATAAGCTGGGCTCGGTATTCGAGCGCGTCGAGCGTGTGCGCCGCGTCTCGCGCCATGTGGCCGAGCAGTTCGGCCTGAACCCCGCCAGGGCCGGCCGCGCCGCGCTGCTGGCCAAGGCGGACCTGAGTTCCAGCATGGTGGGCGAGTTTCCCGAGCTGCAAGGCATCATGGGCGCCTATTACGCCGCCGCCGATGGCGAACCCGAGGATGTGGTTCGCGCCATAAGGGATCAATATCTCATCAGGCTCGATGCGCCCGTGACCGATGCCACGCTTACGAGTACGGTGCTGTTCATTGCCGAGCGCGTGGAAACGCTGGTGGGTATCTGGGGCATAGGTCTGGCGCCCACAGGAGAGCGCGACCCCTTCGGCCTGCGGCGCGCGGCGCTGGGGCTGATCAGCGCCTACGAGCAGTTGCGGGCGGGCGGCTACCTGAAGGTGAGCGACAGCAACACTCTGGCGCTGGACACTCTGCTGGAGGCCGCTGCGGGCACCTTCAAGCGAGGCGTAATTGCCGGCGGAACGACGCAGGAAATCGAGGCCTTCATCTATGAGCGCTATAGAAATCAGCTCGCTGGCGAGGCGGATCGCAATGTCATCGATGCCGTGCTGGCGCTTGCGCCGCCGCTGCATCAGGTGCAGGCGCGCATACAGGCCTGCAGCGCCTTTGCGGGACGGCCCGAGGCAGTGAGCCTGGCGGCTGCCAACAAGCGTATCGCCAATTTGCTCAAGAAGGCGGAATCCGCGCCGGGCGAGGTGGACGCCGAGCATTTGCAGGAACCTGCGGAGCGTGCTCTTGCAGACACCATTGCGACGCTGGCGCCGCAGGCCCGCGCCCAGTTCGAGCAGGGTGAGTTCGCCGCTAGCCTGGCTACGATGGCGGGCGCGCGCGATGCGGTCGACGCCTTCTTCAAGGATGTCATGGTCATGGCCGAAAACCCCGCCGTACGCGCCAATAGGCTTGCCCTGCTTGCGAGTCTGCATAGGCTCATGAATCAGGTGGCCGACATATCGAGGCTGGCGCAGTGAAACTT
Organism: Allopusillimonas soli; assembly: GCF_004153445.1. Classification (GTDB taxonomy): domain Bacteria; phylum Pseudomonadota; class Gammaproteobacteria; order Burkholderiales; family Burkholderiaceae_B; genus Allopusillimonas; species Allopusillimonas soli. Next base: position 231,516 of record NZ_SDQC01000006.1, on the reverse strand, counting down.
GTCATTCTTGATCGCGACGGCGTCATCAACCAGGACAGTGCCGATTTCGTCAAGACGCCTGACGAATGGATTGCGTTGCCTGGCAGCATCGAGGCCATTGCGCGGTTGTCGCGGGCCGGCTGGCGGGTTGTAATCGCCAGCAACCAGTCGGGCATCGCACGCGGCCTGTTCAGCATGGATGTGCTCACCGCCATACACGCCAAGATGCGCAGGGAGGTCTCGGAGGCGGGCGGAGCCATAGACGCAATTTTCGTCTGTCCTCATGGGCCTGACGACGGATGCCTATGCCGCAAGCCGCTTCCTGGGCTGTTCCAGGATATTGGCAGGCGTTATGAAATGAGCCTGGCCGGCATTCCAGCAGTCGGCGACTCGCTGCGCGATCTGCAGGCTTGCGCCGCGGCCGGCTGCGCGCCGTGGCTGGTGCTGACAGGCAATGGCCGCAAGACGCAGGACGGTGGATCGTTGCCGGCAGGCACGCAGATCAGAGATAGCCTGGCATGTGTCGCCGATGCGCTGCTCGCGGGAGAAGCGCAATGATGGGGGTGCTGCGAGCGGCGGCATATCAGCTTTTTCTTATCGTCACGGTCATTCCTTATGCCTTCCTCTGCCTGCTGTGGGCTCCCTTGCCACGGCACTGGCGCTATCGGCTCACTGTGGGCTGGCCGCGAATGGCGGTCTGGGGTGCAAAGGCCATTCTTGGCATACGCTGGCAAGTCAAGGGCTGGGAAAATCTTCCCGATGGCCCGGGCATTCTGCTTTCCAAGCATCAATCAGCCTGGGAGACCCTGTTTTTTCCATCCTACATGCCGCGCGAACTCTGCTTTGTGTACAAGCGCGAGCTGCATTGGGTTCCTTTTTTCGGCTGGGGTCTGGCACTGCTGCAGATGATCCCCATCAACCGATCGCGTGGCAGGGATGCCTTCGAGCAGGTGGTGCGCATGGGACAGCGGCGCATCGACGAAGGGCGCTGGCCCATTCTGTTTCCAGAAGGCACACGGATCGCTCCAGGCAAGGAAGGGCGCTATAAAATGGGGGGCGCCTTGCTGGCTTCGCGCACCTGCACGCCGATCATTCCCGTGGCGCACAATGCTGGTGAGCTTTGGCCGCGCAAGGCTTTCATCAAAAAGGCCGGTACGATCACAGTTTCCATCGGCCCGCTGATCCATCCTGACGGCCTGTCGCCTGAAGCGCTCAATAAGCGGGTGCATGACTGGATAGAAGGGGAAATGCGCGTGCTTAATCCTGAACGGTATGGCGCGGCCTGAACAGCTCGATTTGTTTGCTGATTTGCCCGCAGCGGGCCCCACCGCCGGCGGCGCCATGGCCCCTGCCTCCAGTATGGATTCGCATGTGTCTGGCGCGGCACAAGACATCCAGGTTTCTGACAAGCATGCCGTACCCGGTGATGCCCGGCACGTGTCGCGCGAGAAGTCCCCGGAAAGCGGCGCGCTGCCCGTTCCCATTGCCCCGCCGTCGGTGCTGCCCGATGGCATGCGCTGGCGTGAGGTTTCCACACCCCAGCAGACCATAGGCTTTCTGTTGCGCCGCTCGCGCCGCAGAAGCATAGGGCTGTCCGTTGACGATGGCGGCTTGCTGGTTACTGCGCCAAACTGGGTTACGTTGCGGCAGATCGATGAAGCCGTTATTGAGAAGTCGCGCTGGATCGTGCGTAAATTGCGTGAGCGCCATGAGCGCAAGGCACAGCAGGCCACGGCGGACACGCTGTGGCAGCAGGACGGCCAATTACCCTACATGGGACAGCGCATCACGCTTCGGCTTGGCGGCGGCGATGCCAGACCATGGTTTACGGGACAGCCTTTCGCGCCCTCCGCTGGCGACCAGCTTGTGCTTGGACTACCGGCCGGCGCCGATCCCCTGCGCGTACGTGACAGCACCTACGCCTGGCTGCAGCAGCAAGCGCAAGCATGGCTTGGCGCGCGACTGCAGCATTTTCTGGATGCGAACGGCTTGGCTGTGCGGCGCTGGCGGCTGTCCTCCGCGGCCACGCGCTGGGGGTCATGCAGCAGCGACGGCAATATTATGCTCAACTGGCGTCTCATCCACTTTCGGCACGATGTCATCGACTATGTCATTGCCCACGAGGTTGCCCATTTGCGCTATTTGAACCATAGCGCCGACTTTTGGCGCGAGGTGGGGCGTATTCTGCCCGGCTTCGAGGCGGCCCGGGATGTCTTGCGTCGGCACGACCCCGCTTCGCTGCCATTAATCTGACGACAGGCCGCTGTTAATCCGAAAACAATTCCCTGGCATTTTTGCCATGCCGTGCCCGCCAACAGCGGGGCGGCGACGGGCAGGCTGATACACTTTCCCAACAAGGCAGGCATGGCAGTGCATGCGTGCCGGCATGCGAACAGGAGAATATGAAATGCGTTTGTTGCACACTATGCTTCGCGTGGGCGATCTGGATCGCTCGCTGTCTTTCTACACGGATATTCTTGGAATGCGCGTCTTGCGTCGCAAGGACTATCCCGACGGCAAATTCACGCTTGCTTTTGTGGGCTACCAGGAAGAAAGCGAAGGTGCCGTGATTGAACTCACCTATAACTGGGATACCCGTCATTACGAACTGGGCGACGGCTACGGGCACATTGCACTGGAAGTGGATGACGCCTACGAGGCCTGTAGCCGCATCAAGGAAAAAGGCGGCAAGGTTGTGCGGGAAGCCGGGCCCATGAAACATGGCACGACTGTCATTGCCTTTGTTGAGGATCCGGACGGTTACAAGATAGAACTCATCCAGAAGAAAGACCGCAACGACTAGGTTTGGGGTTTGCTCCGCGATTGGGGAATGCGCAGGCGGATCCGCCAGAAAACGGTTGGCCCGCGGTCATGTTTCGCTTACCCGAGGGCGTGGAACGGCTCAGTCCGGGAGCCGCTCCAGGCGCTGGCCCTGGCAGGCCAGCAGCAGCGCGTGCACGGATCCCTGTTCAAGACACAGACCGGGATCCAGGTCTGACAGCGGTTGCAGCACGAAAGCGCGCAGATGCATGCGCGGATGCGGCACTGTCAGCACCGGCGTATCGATATGGCGTCCGCCATACAGCAGCAGATCCAGGTCCAGCGTGCGTGGCGCGTTCCGATAGGGTCGCTGCCGGCCATGTGCGCACTCTATGGATTGAAGCAATGAAAGCAAAGCATCGGGTGGCAGGCGGGTGTCGACTTGCGCCACCGCATTGACATAGTCTGGGCCGTTTGATTCCACAGGCGCGCTCCGATACAGGGGCGACAGGCGCAGCAGAGCCACACCTGGTGAAGCCGCCAGCGCTTGGGCGGCCTGCTCCACATGCCGCCTGGGTTGATCCAGGTTGGCACCCAGTCCCACATAGCAGCGGATCACGCTTTCGGGCATGGCGGGACTGCCGAGCGCCGCTTCCATACTGGAATCATAATTGCGCGACCTCTTATTCCGATGCGGTGCGGCCCCGTTCGACCGCACCCTGCTGGCTGTTGGCGCCGCCCGAGCGACGGCCGCGGCCGCGGCGACGGCGTGCGCCAGCTGGCCGGCTGCGTTGCTGGGCCTGATAGGCCTCCAGCATGATCGCTCTGGTGGCGTCATCGGCATCGGCCAGATCCATCCACCATTGCGCCTGCACGCTGTCCACCTCCCGCGCTTCCGCGCGCAACTGGAGGAAATCGACCGCTGCGCGAAAACGCGGCTGTTCGAGCATGCGCCAGATGCTGCGCGCGCTGGCGTTTTCAAAACGAGGTTGCATGAACCAGATTTCGCGCATATCGGACTGAAAGCGGCGCTGGATGGCCAGCTTGCGTGTCTGCGCCTCCATGACCATGTCCGCCGCCTGCACCAGGGCCTGGGCCTTGTGCTCGCCTTCCGCGCACAAAGCTTGCCAACGCTTGTTAACCAGTTTCCAGAGCAAGGCAGCAAACAGAAAGCTCGGGCTGACGGTCTTGCCCGCGCGCACACGGGCATCGGTGCGCTCAAATGCAAGCTCAATGAACGCTTCGCCCCCTTCTTCCGCGAATATCTGATCGACCAGAGGCAGCAGGGATCGATGCAGTCCCATGGCGCGCAGCTGACGCAGGCAATCCATGGCGTGCCCACAGGTGAGCAGCTTCAGGGTTTCGTCGAACAGCCTGGATGCGGGCACATGTTCGATGAGCGAGGCCATGCGGGCAATGGGTTCGGCGGAAGCGGGATCGATCGTCCCGTCAAGCTTGGCGGCAAAGCGCACGGCGCGCAACATGCGCACGGGGTCTTCGCGGTAGCGGGCTTCGGGTTCGCCTATCATGCGCACAACGCGCTTTTTTAGGTCAGCCACACCCTGGTGGTAGTCGATGACCTCTTCAGAGAGGGGATCGTAGTAGAGCGCGTTGAGGGTAAAGTCGCGTCTGGCCGCGTCGTCTTGTTGTGTGCCGAACAGATTGTCGCGCAGAATGCGCCCGTGTTCGTCGGTGTATTCGTCCCCGTCTGCGGTGGCCCTGAACGTGGCTGTTTCAATGATTTCCTGGCCGAACACCACGTGCACGAGCTGGAAGCGCCGGCCAATGATGCGCGCTCGCCGAAAAAGCGGACGGACCTGCTCCGGCGTGGCGTTGGTGGCAACATCGAAATCCTTGGGCGCCAAGCCCACGATGAGGTCGCGCACGGCGCCGCCGACGATATAGGCCTCATAGCCCTCTTTCTTGAGGACCTCGCAGACTTTTATTGCATGGCGCGACACCTTGCGCCGGTCGATGCCGTGTTTTTCGCGGGGCAGGCGTTCCGGCCCCCGCGGCGCGGACATGAACAGACGTTCTACAAAACTTTTTATTGTTTGCTTGAGCATGGTGCTATTTTAGGACTTTGCGTCCTGCATGTCCTTGAACAAATCCAGAATCAGCCAGCCTTGCGTCTCGGCGTGTTGACGCAGCGCTGCACTGGGGTTGGTGGCCACGGGGTGGGTGACGGCTTGCAGCAGCGGCAGGTCGTTGTGCGAATCACTGTAGAACCAGGAGGATTCGAATTCGTTCAAAGCGAGGCCCAGGCCAGCCAGCCACTGGTTTACGCGCGTGACCTTGCCTTCCTGGAAACTGGCTATGCCATGTATCCGGCCGGTGTACCGACCAAGCGCCTGTTCCGGTACGGTGGCGATCAGATGGCTGAGGCCGAAGGCGCGGGCTATGGGCGCCGTAACGAATTCGTTGGTAGCGGTGACAATGGCGCACAGGTCTCCGCGCGCCAGGTGTCTTTGCACAAGTTCGAGCGCACTGGCCTTTATGGCTGGGCGTACGACCTCGGCCATGAATTGCTCGTGCCAGGCCGCCAACTCGGCCGGCGTGGTGCGGGTCAGCAGGCCCAGCATGAACTGGGCGGCTTCCTCGGCGCTAAGGGCTCCGGCCTTGTAGCGCTCCATCAGTGCGTCATTGCGCCGTATGGCCTGGGCCGGATCACCGGCGCGCCCCGTGCGGGCAAGATAGTCGGCCCATTGATAGTCGCTGTCCAGCGGCAGCAGTGTGTGGTCCAGGTCGAACAGAGCAAGGTGTTGCGGGCGTGTCATGGCAGTGTTGGTCAAGAAGGCAGTGTGACGCCGGGAGAGTTCAGCCGGCGTTGGGCGAAGGCGGCGCTGTGCGCAGCAGGTCCTTCAGCAAGGGCAGTGTGATTGCGCGTTGTTTTTCCATGGAGTAGCGATCAAGTGCGTCCAGCAATGCGCTCAGCAGGCGCATATCGCGCGAATGGTGGGTGAGTATCCAGTTGATGACTTCGGGTGCCAGCCGTAGCCCCCGCTCCAGCGCCCGGGTTTCCAGCGCCTGGGCACGTTCGGCGTCCGACAGCAACTCGAGCCGGAAAACCAGGTCCCATCCCAGCCGGGTGCGCAAATCCTCCCGCAAAGGCATGGACAGCGGCGCCCGGTTGCCGGACAGAACCAGGGCAAATGCTAGGGGCGTGGCGGCTACCTCGCGCCAGCGATTGTACAGGCTGAAGAGCGCCGCCTGCGCGCTGTCGTCCAGGCGCTCCACGTCATCGACGGCCAAAAGGCGAAAGGGAGGGGTATCTGCCATGGCCGCGTCCCTTAGCATATCGGCGGCGTCGGAGGGCTCGATATATATGGCATCGGCGCGCTCCGCGCAGGCCCGCAGCAGATGGGTGCGGCCGGCGCCCGGCGCGCCCCAGAGATAGATCGCATGACCGGGGCTGCACCGTGAAAGGGCATCCAGCGCCTGCGCATTGCCGCCAGGCACGAAGTTGTCCAGCGAGGGAGGTGAAGGCGGCAGAAGGTCGAGTATGAGTTGCTGGGACATGGTCATGCCGGGTTCATCGTAAAATCCAGGTTCATCAAGTTAAACACGCAATTCTTGCACATCCCGCAGCTTTTCTCTCGATAGCGGCCGCTCCACCCGGGCGCCGGCTATCCCGGAGCACTTTTCATGACCAAAAAACCATCCGCTTCCATGACCTACCGCGATGCGGGCGTTGATATCGACGCGGGCGACGCGCTCGTCGACCGCATCAAGCCCCTTGCGGCCCGTACTATGCGCGCCGGCGCCCTCACGGGTATAGGGGGCTTTGGCGCGCTCTTCGAAGTGCCGCCGCATCTGAAGCAGCCCGTTCTGGTGTCAGGCACCGATGGCGTGGGCACCAAGCTGAGGCTTGCGTTCGAATGGCAGCGGCACGACACGGTTGGGATAGACCTGGTTGCGATGAGCGTCAACGACATCCTGGTGCAGGGGGCGGAGCCTTTGTATTTTCTCGATTATTTTGCCTGCGGAAAGCTATCGGTGGATACCGCTGCCAGTGTGGTGGCAGGTATCGCCAAGGGCTGCGAGCTCTCGGGATGCGCACTCATCGGAGGAGAAACCGCCGAGATGCCGGGTATGTATCCCGATGGGGAATACGATCTGGCGGGTTTTGCCGTCGGGGCAGTCGAAAAATCCAAGATCATCGACGGCAAGTCCATTGCGCAGGGCGATGTGGTGTTGGGCCTGGCATCCAGCGGCGCGCACTCCAATGGCTACTCGCTGATCCGCAAGATTCTCAGCCACGCGAATGCGCGCCCCAGCCAGGATCTGGATGGGCGCAAGCTCGAGGATGTCGTCATGGCGCCCACGCGTATTTATGTGAAATCCGTGCTGGCGGCGCTCGCGGCGCATGAAGCCGGCATCAAGGGCCTGGCGCACATCACGGGTGGCGGATTGCTGGAGAACGTTCCACGCATTCTTCAGCCGGGCCTGGCGGCGCGCCTGCATCGCGATGCCTGGGAAATGCCTGCCCTGTTCAAGTGGCTGCAGGAGAATGGCGGCGTTGCAGACCAGGAAATGTATCGCGTATTCAATTGCGGCGTTGGCATGGTGGTAGTGGTGGATGCCGCGTCGGCGGATGCGGTCACGGCAACCTTGCGGGCAGAAGGCGAAACCGTCAGCCGCCTGGGTGAAATCGTGGCCCAGGGCGAAGGCCCGCAGACTTTCGTGGTATAGGACGGAGTGCGCCCAATATTGGCGGTCAGCGCCAGACCTGCGCCGCGGCATCGATGATGCGATCCCGTGCATCCGCGGCCAGGCAGTCCACGACGACGCGTTCGGGTTGGGCGCGTAGCCATGTCAGCTGGCGCTTGGCCAATTGGCGCGTGGCCGCAACCGCTTGCTCAACGGCGGCCTGCAAGCGAGCATCGCCATCCAGATGCGCCCACAACTGGCGGTAGCCCACGCAGCGCATTGAAGGCAGGCCGGTGTGCAGGTCGCTGCGGGCGTGCAGCGCGGCTACCTCTGCCAGCAAGCCTTGATCCATCATTTGGCCGAAACGAGCGGCAATGCGCGCATGTAGCACCAGGCGATCCGAAGGTTCCAGGCTGAGTGTCATGTATCGATGGCCTGCGTCATCGGAGGGGCGTGCCTTGCGCAGCCAGGCCGACATGGGTATGCCACTGACACGGTAAATCTCGATGGCGCGCTGCAGGCGCTGGCTGTCATTGGGCGACAGACGGGCGGCAGTCTCGGGGTCGTAGCCGGCCAGCTGTCTGTGCAAGCCGGGCCATCCCAGCGAGGCGGCCTCCTGGTCTATCTGGGCGCGAACAGCCGCATTGGCCAGAGGCAGGTTGTTCAGGCCTTCCCGCAGCGCCTTGTAATACAGCATGGTGCCGCCGCATAGCAGGGGGATGTTGCCTCTGGCGCGGATGTCCCGGATCAGTTGCCTGGCATCGTGTGCGAATTCCGCCGCGGAGTAGCTTTGCGCCGGATCGCGTATGTCCAGAAGGTGTTGCGCCACCCGGGCGCGTTCTTGGGCACTGGGCTTGGCTGTGCCGATGTCCATGCCGCGGTAGATGGTGGCCGAATCCACCGTGATGATTTCAAGAGGCCAGCGCTCGGCCAGGGCGAGCGCCGCAGCGGATTTCCCGGAAGCGGTCGGCCCCGCAAGACAGAGTATGGGTGTTGCCATGCCGGACTATTGGCCGCGCATGAACAGGCGGTCGAGCTCGGCGATGGGCCATTGCATCCAGGTGGGCCGGCCGTGGTTGCACTGATCCGCGCGTTCGGTTTCTTCCATGCGCCGCAGCAGCCCGTTCATTTCATCCAGCGTCAGCCGGCGGTTGGCGCGTACCGATCCATGGCAGGCCATGGTGGACAACAGTTCGTTGCGCTGCTCAGTCAGATGAGGCGTCATGCCCACGCTGGCCAGATCGCGCAATACGCTGCGCGCCAGCGATTCAATGTCGCCACCGGCGAGCAGCGCCGGCACGGCGCGCACGGCCAGCGCGGCCGGCCCTGCCGGCCGGATGCCCAGCCCCAGTTCGTCCAGCGTGGCCTGATACTCTTCCACCAGGCCAACCTCCTTCTCGCTGACATTGAATACAACGGGTACGAGCAATTCCTGGCGCGGCAGATCGCGCGCGTCCATGGCGCGCTTGAGTTGCTCGTAGACGACACGTTCGTGGGCGGCATGCATATCGACCAGCACCAGTCCATGCCTGTTCTGGGCCAGTATATAGATGCCATGGAGCTGGCCCAGGGCCATGCCCAGCGGGTATTCGTCCGTATCATGTGCGGCCGGCGGGCTTTTTGTCTCATGCTCGCCGACGCCATCAACGTTCAGTCCGTCGGCGGGGCGGTAGAAGGCCTGCCACGTATCGGTTCCGCCCGCCGGGTCGCGTAGCGGGAAGGTCCGCTGTCGGCTGTAGACATGTCCAGGGTTTCCTGAGGCGGCCTGAGCAGCCGAGAAGCGGCGCCATCCGTCCTCCGGCGCGGATCCCGGCACGGCAGGCACGGAGGGTTGTGTGCCGCCTTCTTGTGGGATATCCGTGTCCGGCATCTTTGCGCCAGCCTTGCCGTCATGCGAACTGCCGGCTTCCGCCAGGGCGTGGCCTCCCGCTCCCGCAAGCGCCTGTGCCAATGTTTGACTGACAAACCGGTGAACCGCGCCGCTGTCCCGGAAGCGCACTTCGTGCTTGGCGGGGTGCACATTGACATCCACTGTGGCTGGATCCACAGCCAGAAAGAGCACGTAAGCGGGTTGCCGGTCTCCGTGCAGCACATCGGCATAGGCCTGGCGAATGGCGTGCGATACGCTGCGGTCCTTGACAAAGCGCCCGTTGACGTACAGGTACTGGCGGTCGCTGCGGCTGCGCGCAAAGGTGGGGCGGCAGGTAATGCCCTCGAGCGCGATCAGGCCCAGTTCACGATGGACGGAAAGGCATTGCGACACGAAGTCCTGCCCAAGCACTTCGCGCACGCGCTGTCCGACATCGCTGGCCCGCCAGTTTCTCTGCGCCTTGTCATTGTGAAACAGGCGGAATGCAATCTGCGGGTGAGCCAGCGCGATGCGTTCGAAGGCATCCAGGCAGTGGCCGTACTCAGTGGTTTCTGAACGAAGAAATTTACGACGGGCCGGCACCTCATCAAAAAGCTGCCGCACATCCACTGTGGTACCCACAGAGCCCGAGGCGGCCGAGGGCCGGTCCTGCGGTCCCGTAACCTGCCAGGCATGGGGCTCGCCCTCGGTGCGCGATGTCAAGGCCAGGCGAGCAACCGAAGCCACCGAGGCCAATGCCTCGCCGCGAAATCCCATGGAGCTTACGGATTCCAATTCATCCAGCGATGTGATCTTGCTGGTTGCATGGCGCGTCAGCGCGAGAGGCAACTCCTGCGGCGGGATACCGCTGCCATCGTCGCTGACACAGATGCGGCGTATGCCTCCCCCATCAAGCCTGACCTCGATTGCCCGTGCGCTCGCATCGATGGCATTTTCCATGAGCTCCTTGAGCACGGAGGCGGGGCGCTCGATGACCTCGCCTGCGGCGATCTGGCTGACAAGGCGATCGGGCAGCGGGGCGATCGCGCGGCGCTGTAGGGCGGGATTGGACATTGCGGTCATGCACTGATTTTAGCCTCAGGTTCGCGGCATGTTGAATGCTGGAATAAACTGGGGCGTTCGCACCCACCTTTACAGGAATTTATGCTCGATTTATTCAACATGATCCTCCACATCGACCAATTCATGGGCGAGTGGGTAGTGCAATATGGGCAATGGATCTATCTGGTTCTGTTTCTTATTGTTTTTGCCGAAACAGGCCTGGTCGTCACGCCATTCCTGCCTGGCGATTCACTGCTGTTCATCGCGGGGGCGTTTGGCGCCAGCGGCATGCTGGACCCAGTGCTGCTCGCTCTCATATTGATTGTGGCAGGTGTGCTTGGCAATACGGTCAATTATCATATCGGCCGCTACATCGGCCCCAAGGTATTCACAAGCCGCGTCCGCTTTCTGGATCAGCGCGCACTGCTGCGCACACATGCCTTTTATGAAAAGCATGGCGGCAAGACCATCATCCTGTCGCGCTTTCTGCCGGTCATTCGTACCTTTGCACCGTTTGTGGCCGGTGTGGGGCTCATGAGCATCGTGCGTTTCCAGGTGTTCAACGTGGTTGGCGCGGTGCTGTGGGTGGGCGGGCTGATCACGCTGGGTTTTTACTTTGGCAACGTGCCCATCATCAAGGAACATTTGAACACCATTGTGCTGATCGGTGTCAGCGCCGCCGTGGTGCCGGTGGTACTGGGAGTGCTGTGGCGGCTGCTCAGGCGCTCTTCAGCAAGCTAGCACCGGGCCCCCGACGGTGCATGCTCACAGCGCTCGGCCGCCCAGCCGAGGCGATTGCGGCCGATGACGCGTAGTCGCCAAGCGGCCAGGCCGTATCAAGCGCGCCGCGCCAGGGTGGGCGAGGCGTCGAAGAAATCGGTAATGCTGGTCAGCAGCGCTTCGGCAATCTGCTCCTGATACTTGCTGCTGCGCAGTTTGCGCTCTTCCGCCGGATTGCTGATGAACGCTGTTTCCACCAGGATGGAGGGAATATCCGGCGCTTTCAGCACGGCAAAGCCTGCCCGCTCTACATGCTTTTTGTGCAATGTATTGATTTTTGCTATTTCTTGCAGAACCCGGCTTCCGATGCGGATGGAGTCGTTGATCTGGGCGGTCGTTGACAGGTCCAGCAGTACTTTGGCCACTTGCTGGTTATGCGATCCCAGGTTCACACCGCCGATCAGGTCGGCGTCGTTCTCGCGCTTGGCCATCATGCGGGCCATGGCGCTCGTGGCGCCATGCTGCGACAGCGCGAACACTGACGAGCCCCGCGCGCTGGGCTTGATCCATGCATCCGCGTGAATGGAAATAAACAGGTCGGCCTTGACGCGCCGTGCCTTCTGTACGCGCACGTGCAGCGGCACGAAGAAATCGCGGTCACGCGTCATATAGGCGCGCATATTGGGCTGCGCGTCGATCAGCTTGCGCAGTTTGAGCCCTATCTTGAGCACAACATCCTTTTCCTTGGTGCCGCCTCGGCCATGCGCACCCGGATCCTCGCCGCCATGGCCCGGGTCGATGGCAATCAGGAGCGGACGGTCGGGTGTGGGGGGCGCCGGCATGGGAGATACGTCGGGCGTCCGCCTGGGGGGCTTGGGACGGGGTGTGGTGGCGACCGGAGGCAATTGCTGGCCTGGCACTGACGGGACAGGCGCATCCGGTGGATTGTTGCGGGCCAGGTCTTCAAGCACTTGGGCCAGTGGATCATCCTGAGCCTCGTTCAGGATGGCCAACAGCGGGTCTTGCGCCACCTTCGGGTACAAGTCCAGCACAAGACGATATTTATATTCTCCAATTGGCTTGAGCGTGAACACCTGGGGCGCGATGGGCTGCTTGAGATCGAGCACAAGCCGCACTACGCCCGGTCGGTTTTGGCCCACGCGCACCGCGGCGATATAGGGATCGTTGGGCTGGATCTTGGATACCAGCTCCTTGATCGCGGTGTTCATGCTCAGTCCGTCGATATCCACGACCAGCCGGTCGGGATGTTCGAGCATGAAGTGTTCGGCCTTGAGCTCGGAATCCATCTCAAGGGTGACGCGGGTGTATTCGTCGGCCGGCCAGGTCCGCACGGCCACGATGGTGGCTGCCTGACTGAGCGAGGGGATGACGGGCAGAAGCAGCAGAGAGCCCGCAGTCGCTAGGACCCGGCGCCGGGAGACATCTGCCGGATTATGTCCTTTTGTGTGGAGGCAAGTGTCGTCAGCCATAGTCTTCCTTTATCGCTATGGGCGACAAGGGAGGCATGACGCCCGACATCTGCATAGTCGAGCCTGATATCCATATCCGGAGAGGAGAGCAAGCCGCCCGCCTGTTCCGGCCATTCGATCAAAACCACCGCCTCATCACGCAGGATTTCTCTGAATCCTGCATCCACCCATTCGCGCGAATCGCTAAATCTATAAAAATCAAGGTGATAGAAGTATAAGTTAGAAAGATTATAGCTTTCAAGCAGTGCGTAGCTGGGACTTTTTATTCTTCCAGTGATTCCTGCGGCGCGAAGCAGGGCTCGAACGAAGCTGGTTTTGCCTGCGCCGAGGTGGCCGCTGAGGTGAATGCGGCCTCCTTTTACCGAGGGCCCAAGGCGCGGATGCGTGCCGCAAAGCATGGGCGCGAATGCCTGGGCCAGCGCATTTGTTGCAGCTTCATCTGGCAATTGAATCGAAATTGCATCTATTTTTGGTTCTTGTGTTGCCATGGTTTTAGGCTATCAGTTAAAGCCGATTGTTAGCCAGAAGGGAATGGTAATGACGGCGAGCACAGTTGTGACAGACATGGTGACCGCGACCAGAGGCCCATTTCCACCCATGCGGGCAGCCAGCACATATGCGGACGATGCCGTGGGCAAGGCGCCAAATAACAACAGTATTTGACGTTCGAGCGGCGGAAGATTCAGGGCCCAGCCTATCACGATGGCTGCCAATGGCATGAGCAGCAGCCTGACAACGACAATCCAGCCCATCAGCTTTCCGGCGCCACGTCCGCCGGAAAGTGACAATGTGGCGCCCACGCACATCAAGCCGATGGCGATGGCACAGGCCCCCAGACGGCTGAGCACCACATCGATCACATGCGGCACCGGGATGTGCAGGAAGTTGAAGGCAAGAGCGGCTACCGTGGCGATAATGAGCGGGTTGCGCACAATCTCGCGCAGGATGCGCCCTCCAGGCTGCTGACGGGCCAGGCCGTGGACGGCAGCCACATTGGCAAAGGGCACCGACAGCCCCACGATCACGGCCATGACGGTCTGGCCCTCCGTGCCCGACATGGCCAATGCCAGAGAGAGCCCTATATAGGTATTGAAGCGGTAGCCGCACTGCGCGATGGACGCATGCGCCATCGGCTGGGGCCGCAATACCGGCATGGCCAGCCAAACCGCCGCCACACCGCAGGCCAGAAGCGCAAGCACGGCCTGCAGCAATTGGTAGGCCGATGAAGGGCTAAGCGGTGTCTGGCGTATGGAGTGGAACAACAGGGCAGGAAACAGTACGAAATAGACGAGCTTCTCTGCGTGCTGGAAAAAGTCTCCTGAGAACCGCAGCTTGTTATACAGCAACCAACCCAGGCCAATGAGCATGAAATCCGGGAGTACTAGCAGGAGAACGGACATAGAGAAACTGCAGCAGCGGCCTGTAGGGGCAGGGTTATCCAGTATGCCAATTTGTAACTTTTTTTGTTGGCAACCAGCCAAGATGGGGTAGTTTACTGTTATTCTCCACCCTGAAACAAACAGCCTGGCTACGAGCCAGGCTGTTTTCTTCGCTTACTGGATACCCCTTTTCGGAGACATCACTAAATGAAAAACCTCCACAGAAAGTTTGCCGCACTTACCCTCGTTGCCGGCGTAGCTTCCATGTTTGGTGCGGCAGGTGTAGCGCATGCTGCCTACCCGGACAAGGCCATTCGTGTCATCGTGCCGTTTGCTCCCGGCGGCTCCACTGACATCGTGGCGCGGATCGTCACGCAGAAAATGGGCGAGGTGCTCGGCCAGGCCATGGTTGTCGAGAACAAGGGTGGCGCCGGTGGCGCCATTGGGGCATCCGAGGCAGCGCGCGCTGAACCGGACGGCTACACCTTGTCCATCGCCACCGTCTCGACCATGGCGGTGAATCCCGCGTGCCGCCCCAAAGACCTGCCTTATGATCCGCTGAAAGACTTCCTGCCGGTGACCAACTTCGCCAATGTGCCTAATGTCATCGAAGTCAATCCCAAGTTCCCTGCCAAGACTTTCAAGGAATTTGTGCAGCAGCTCAAGGATCATCCAGGCAAGTACACCCATGGCAGTTCGGGTACGTGCTCGGTCCTTCACCTTTTTGGCGAAGCCTTCAAGCAGGCAACCGGCACCGAAGCCATTCACGTGCCCTACAAGGGTTCGGGTCCGGCTGTTACCGACGCCGTGGGCGGACAGATCGACAGCATGTTCGACAACCTGCCCTCTTCCATGGGGCAGATCAAGGCCGGCAAGCTGCGTGCTCTGGCCATTGCATGGCCTGAGCGTCTGAAAGCCCTGCCGGATGTCCCCACTCTGGCAGAGGAAGGCTATCCGCAGCTGAATCAGCCGGCCTGGTACGGTCTGCTGGCGCCCAAGGGTACGCCCAAGGAAATCATCGATGTTCTGCACGATGCCGCTGTCAAGGCCTTGAAGGATCCTGAGGTGATAGCTTCGCTTGAGAAACAGGGCGCGGCGCCCTCGGGCAATACGCCTGACGAGTTCGCCAAGGAAATCAAGGAGCAGTACGACTGGGCGCACGAGGTCGTGAAGAAGGGCAACATCACGCTCGAGTAAGCATTGCGCTGTGTCCAGGCCGCTTCAGCAGCAGCCTGGCAGACATGGAAAAGGCCGGCATTTGCCGGCCTTTTCCATGTCTGCCAGGTGGAGCCTCGCCATTTATTTGGCGCGCTGCGCCTCGCGCGCAGGCGTGCCAGAACGTTGAGTGTCAGGCCGCATCTGTCGGCTTGTTCTCCTGCGACGAGTTGTTGCTCGCATCCAGCAATTTCTGGAAATCGGCGTCCAACTGCTTCAATGCTGCATCGATGTAGCCATGCCGCGCATCGATCCATGTCTGCTGTTCGGCAAGGTCTTTTCTCGCATCGGCAATCATGCGTTTCATTTCCGCCGGCTGCGGGCCGCCCGTCGTTGCACGATGGTTCACAATCGACACGGGATCCAGCGCTGCCTTGAAACCTTCCTCCGTCATGGGCAGAGTTTGCGGATACGCACTTCCGTGCACGGTTTCTGCATAGATGCGCTGCGCCTGCGCGTAGGGAAAGTCCAGCGGCTTGATGTTGTTCTTTTTGGCGTAGCTGACGACCTCGGATGCAAAATGGTGGCCGATGCGAAACGGCAGCCCATGATTGCGCATGAGCGAATCGGCCAATTCCTGCGAGGCGGTCCAATCGCTGTTCAGCTCTTCCAGCGCGCGGTCGGGGCTGACGACCAAAGCCTTCATGACATCATCCCAGTTTTTCAAGGCTTTGATTGCGCTGGCAACCATTGCGCTGTTGGCCTTGGCACTTTTTGGGTCCGGCATCCCCGGTGTGATGTTGTGGGCCTGAATGGCGGGTCCCAATGCCAGCGTCAGCGCGGTGGATGCGCTGCTGCGCGTCCTGTTCAGCAGGCCAGGATTGCGCTTCTGGGGCATGGCACTGGAAACATAGGTGTTGTCGCCGCCTTCCTGCAGTAGTATCCATGGCCTGGGCTGGGCATACTGAGTGAGCAGATCCTCGATGAAGTGGCCAGTATGCAAGGCAATGCTCATCACGATGGCACCTGCTTCCACAGGGTGCTCCATTGACGATATCTGCGCGGCGTCGTATGCATTGTCCACAATGCGCGGAAATCCGAGATAGTGGGCCATTCTTTCCCGATTCAGCGGCCAGCTGGTGCCGTTCAGTACGGTGGTGCCCATGGCCGATCGATCGACACGCGCATAAGCTTCCCGAATGCGCTGCGCGTCGCGCCGCAGGCCTGCGGCATGACCCAGAAGGTAGTGGCCATAGCTATTGGGTTGCGCGGCAACGCCATTGGTGTAGTTGGGAACAATGGTGGCTGCGTTCTTCTCGGCCAGATTCACGAGTGTCGTCGATGTGTCCTGCAGTTGCTGGGCGAGGTCGAGCAAGCCGTCGCGCAGAATGGCGGCGCGGTAGGTTGCGTGCATGTCCTGACTCGAGCGTCCCGCATGCAGCAGCGTGATTTCGGAGCCCGCGGCCTTGATCATCAGGGGTTCGAAAGTAATCACGGTGGATGGACGCTTGCCTCCTTCCTTGTTTCCATCCTCGATGACTTTTTCTATGCCTGCGGCAAAACCCGGGGCCATGGATTTTTCGATAAGGCCTTCGTCGGTGTTGATGACCAGTGTCGCTTTATTCATCTCCCCCAGCCAGAAGAATTCGTCCCGCGGTGTTTCGGCGACGCCCGGTGCAGCGTAGGCGATGGCAGACAGGCACAGCAATGAAAGCAGTGGGGTTCTCATGGTTTGCTTCTCCTTCGTGTTCTTTTTTCGTATTTCAGCGTGGAGTAACTTCGTGGGTTCTGAGCGCAAAGGCTGTAACCTCCTCGCGAGCCCTTTGTAGGATTTTTGAGCTCACCTAGCGCTACTATAGGCGCATTGAACAAGAGATACTTGTTCATTGTTTCAATGAATATGATTTGCCGCCGAACTCACAAAGCCAGCGGCATTTCCTTCATAGCCATAGCCGCTTCGCCCGCCTTGTCGATGATGCACATGGTTGCGGAGAACACGACGCCCGGTCTCACGCACAAGGGGGCGATAGCAATAGACTATAGCGATATTTACATTTCTATAAGCCGAAGCTTTCTCTACTTCGTGCATGATGCTTTCGACCACGGCAAACTTAAAGATTTCGAGTCGATGGGTTTTTGTGCGATCTGCTGCTTATTATGCTTGCAAGCCCGCGAGCTTCTTTCGATGATTTTGAGGGCTCTATTGCATATGCCAAGGCGTATCCGGGTGAGTTCAATTTTCTTCAGCCGGCAACGGTACGTTTTTGCGCTTGGCCATGCCATAACTAGCCGCGTTGCGCCCCGACGTCTCCGTTACTAATGAATCTGGCGTGCCAGGATTTGTGGTCGGAGCCTGCTGGGCATACTGTACCCAGCAGGCATGCCACATGAATACGTCGAAACTATGAGCCATGCAATCAAGAAGGCTCTAGGATTTAGCCATGGAGAAATGCCCATAGAAGCCTTGCAACGATCACCTTCCGATGGAGAGTTTCAGGATTTGCTGAAGGATGATGGTGCTGGGCTGTAAAGGTTTTTGGTGTGAGGATGAGCTAACGAAATATTTAGGCCTTGCCATAGGGAAGGCTTACACCCGCCTTCTTCGCTACATCCCCCCAGCGCTTCAGTTCTGCTTGGTTAAACTCGGCAAACTCTTTAGCATTGCGTACTTTTGGTTCAAATCCAGCATTGATGAACTTTTGCTTGTATTTTTGAGAGCCAAACCCCTCGACCAGAGTGTCCGACAGATTCTGTACTATCTCGGGTGCCAAGCCTGCGGGTGCATATACGCCCAACCAGCTCGTCACGTCGAAGTCGCTCATACCTTGCTCCTGCATTGTTGGAACATCCGGAAGCTGCCGTGCGCGATAACTACTGGTTACAGCAAGCGCTTTAAGTTGCCCTGTCTGAATAATGGGTAAAGTAGGCGGCATGTTCATAAATAGCAAGTCAAGATCTCCGTTGGCTGTACCTATCAGCGCATCGCTGGCGGCCTTGTAGGGAACGTGTTCTAAATTCAAGCCAGTACGAATGCCGAAGAGCTCACTAGTCATATGGGATGAGCTTCCAATGCCGTTGCTGCCGTACAGTACGCGTTTCTTTCTATTTTTTTGATAGTCGATGAACTCTTGCAGGTTGTTTGCTGGGTGATTTTTACGTACCACAAGCACATTTACAAACTCCGCTGCTTGTGCAATGGCCATGATCTGATTTGGTATATCAATGGGCAAGCCAGTGCGCGTGACCGGAGGAATAACATTGTGTCCAAGGCCCCCCAACTGCAATGTGTAACCATCTGGGGCGGCTTTGGCAACGTCAATCATGCAAATAACGCCGCCTGCACCTGGTTTATTCTCGACAACAACAGTCTGCTCATATTTATTCTGCAAAATTTCAGCAGCTAGACGTGAAGCCAGATCGGTTGCGCTACCTGGTGTTGAGCCTACCAGCATATGAATTGTGTGGGTGGGGTAGTCTTGGCCCTTCGCCATAAGGCGATTGTATGGCACACATACGGCGCCAGCGGCCAACAGCTTGAGAAGCGAACGGCGTTCCATTGAGTGTCTCCTTTTGGTTTGTGAAGCCTGTTTGAGCTGCGTTATATGGCTTCAAAGCAAAGGCCTAGGTAATGGCCAGAACTTGGCAGCCTATTGAAATTGTCTCTGTGCTCTCAGCACGGCGTATGGTACGGTCGACGATGCTACGGTAGCTGGCTGCCCGTGAGGGGAAGACAGGCTTCGTCTTTGATCTCATATGTGGGCATTAATTCGTCCCACGATTTTCCAGACATGAATTGCCCCCAGCGACGGTAGTACGCGCGCGCATTTTCTTCGGTGAATTCATTACTGACAACCGCGCCACGTAGTTCGGGGACGGGCTTACAGTGGCCGATACCCATTTGATAGTTAAAATACATTTCTCGAGCAATGCTGCCTCGACTGGCCTCGGTGGCGCCGGTCCAGTTTTCCATGTCATCGGACTCAGTCATGCCTCCCGGACCGGAATAGCGAAGAAAATAGTGTCTCGCTGCCTCTTTGACTCCTGCTGGTGCGTCTGCGTCCACCAAATACATGCGCCACATTTCCATTTCAGAGGGACTGATGGGGTGATACACAGTAATGGTGCGTGGTTGCCAACCATGAAAAGACATGTTTGGAAAGATGGTGCCAACGCGGTGCCGAACGCGCATCTGATTTCCGAGGTTTCTTATGCGAGCCTGATGTACATCTCGATAGTATTTTTCAATTTCTGGATCGGCTGCGTAGTTCGCCTGGTACTCGGGCTCTTCGTAATGAGGCAGGTTTCCCAGTAGGCCATGTCCCAGTGCAGGAAAAGCGATCGCAACTCGGCCCTTCATGGCATCTCGTCTGCCTCGCCCGCCGCTTGGCCCTATCCCGACGATATCCACTGATCGGTGGCTAATGTCGTGATATAGATCGCCGATAAAGTTCTCCGCTGGCATCTTCCAGTTGCTGCCAACACGCCATTTTTGTACGCCGCCTATAACAATAGATCCGCCAGGACTACCATCGCGGTGATCCAGCGCAGAATCCAGGTAGTAGCGCATATCTCCGAGATAATCTTCAAATGCAGGGGCGCCTGCGTCCCAGGTTGCAAATATCGCCCCCTTGTAATTATGTACGTGTGCTACCCGTTTCAGGCCCCATTGTTTTTTATCCAAATCTCCCTTGTAGTGGCTGGCATGACCTGGCACGCCTACCAGTTCTCCTGGACGCTCGACCAGATTGCCATCAGTGGAAAAGCTCCAGCCATGATATGGGCAGGTGAAAGTTCGGTTGTTACCTTGATCATAGCGGCACAGTTTCATGCCGCGGTGAGTACAGCTGTTAAGTAGTACCTGAATTTCACCCTGCCGATTGCGTGTAAGGATGACCGAGTCACTCCCCATGCGTGATACGAAGTAGTCGTCTGGATTGGGTATCAAGCTTTCATGGCCGACGAACAACCAAGCGCGTGAAAAGATTCGATTGATTTCCTCTCGAAAAATTTCTTCGTCTGAGAAGATGGCACGCTTAACCAAGCCCTCATCGGCTCGAACGAGCTGCTCTACTGGCTCCATGGCTATCCTCATTTTCAATGATTTCTTTGATTGTAGTATAATCACACTAATAAGATCAAGAGAATTGAGCTATTGAAGCTAGCAGTCGAAATAAATTTAATTTTTAGTTTAATATCAATGATTTACAAAAATAACTGCAATAGATACGAAGCTTATTCCATACAAATTACGTGCTTTATTGAGGTATTTTCCCTTTCTATCTTCCAAAAATTCCATTAGTAATATAATATTATAAACACGAGTAATTGGAGTGTTGAAACATGGCCCTTCTTAAACGTCGTCCAGAGTCGGATCGGCGATCCGAGCCCGTCAGCCTAACGGATCGAATTACTGAAATTCTGATCAATGAAATTACTAGCGGGCAATATCGTCTTGGCGAAATTTTGCCTCCTGAGCAGGTAATCGCCGAACGGTTGGGCGTTTCGCGTACGGCCCTGCGCGAAGCCGTGTCGCGCTTGAAGGCTGATGGCCTTGTGGAAAGCAAACAAGGGCGGGGCCTCGCTATTACGGCGGTGGCTCGCCCTTCCGTGTTGCGTATGCATGCTGCGGAAGACGGCGATATCGAGCAGATCATTAGTATTGTGGAGCTTCGTAGGGGGTTTGAGATCGAGGCCGCCTCTTTGGCAGCGTTGCGCCGAACTGATTCTGATATTGATGCCATGCGCGGTGCGTTAGTGGACATGGCTGATGCAATTGAAACTGACAATGTGGTGGCCGGTGTTGAGGCTGATATGCGATTCCATCGGGCAGTTGCGGAGGCGACCCGGAACGAACACTACATTGAGTTCTTCAGCTTCCTTAGTCAGTTACTGGTGCGTAACTTGGAAGTATCCCGTACGCGTTCGGCGAATGCTCGTCGTGGTACGGATGCTCAGCGTGAGCATCAGTTGCTTTTTGACGCCATTGAACGAGGCGACCCGGAATTGGCTCGGCAACTGGCTCGCAACCATATTGAGAATACAGTGTCGCGCTTGCTTGACCGTATGCCAAATGGCGTGAAGCGTGACTCTTGATCAAACAAAACAAGCGGCGAGCGGGTGGAATTTGCGTGAAATGCCACGCAACTGGGGAGGATGAAATGATGGAATCCGATGTGCAACAGTCGGCTCAGTCTAGCTCAATCGAGCTTTGGTGGGATATCCAGCAATTCTATTTTCGGGAGGCCGACCTGTTGGACGAACGCCGTTTCGACAAGTGGCTGGAGTTGCTACACGAGGACATTCAGTACCGTATGCCTCTTGCGCGCAATGTCCGCCGCGATGCGATGGATCAGGAGTATTCGGCCAAAGGCGAGGCTGCCTGGTTTGATGAGGGTATCAATACATTACGCCAACGCGTGGCTCAGATTGGGACGGGAATTCATTGGGCCGAGGAGCCAGCATCACGTGTCTCTCATTTGGTATCCAATATACGTGTGCTTGATTTGAGAGAAGGGGCGGAAGGGGGGAAGCAGGTAAAAGTGCGGTCGCGCTTTCTTGTGTATCAGAACCGCCTCCAGGATGAGGAAAGCCTGTTTGTGGGAAAACGGTTGGACACCTTGCTGGGCGTTGGCGGTGATTGGAAGATTCTCACCCGTGAAATTTTTTTAGATCAGAATGTGCTGTTGTCTAAAGCGTTGACAACGTTCTTTTGATTACCTGTGGCGTGAGAAGCGCCGCAAGGATGCTTGTGTAGTGTGCATTTGCGTCAATGCGGGCATGCATAAGTATGTAGTAGCCATGACACCAGGATACATGTGGGAGGATAGGTTGGTCGGCATACAAAATGAATCGATCAAAGCAGACACAGTCATTGTCGGTGCAGGCCATGCCGGCGTCGAATGCGCTTTTGCTCTACGTGCTGCGGGCTATGAGGAGAGCATTATTCTGCTGGGAGAGGAGTCTCGCATACCCTATCAACGGCCGCCGCTATCCAAAGCATTCCTTGCAGGCCAAACCACATTTGATCGTATTGAACTGAAGGCTGCGGACAACTATGAGAAGCAAAAGATAACTTTCCTAAGAGGGGAGCGCGTTACGCGAGTCGATACAGACACTCGTCAATTGATTACCGACTTGGGGCGCAGAATCAATTTCCGGCAATGCGTATTGGCTTTGGGTGCGAGCGCGCGGGAGTTGCCAAGCCTGGATAATCCAGGTTTGCACATGATTCGTACAGCGGATGATGCATTGCGTCTAAGGAGCAAGTTAGCGGCTGGTAAGCACTTGCTGGTTGTCGGCGGGGGCTATTTAGGTTTGGAGGTGGCGTCTACGGCAATAGGTTTGGGCGCTCGTGTGACGGTGTTGGAGCAAGCGACTACATTAATGGCCGGTCGTGTTTCTGCCCACACCTCGCGCGAGTTTGAGCGGATGCATAGGGAAGCAGGCATCACTTTGATCCACGGTAGCGCCGTTCGTCAATGTGCGTATGAAGAGAGTTCGTGGCGTGTTGAGCTCGATTGCGGGCAATGGCTTGAAGCGGATGTTTTGTTAGCTTCCGTTGGGGCGGCGCCCAATACTAGGTTGGCTGAGTTGGCCGGCCTTGCCTGCAATAACGGCATTGTGGTGGATGAGATCTGCCGCACCTCTTCACGCAATGTTTATGCAATTGGCGATTGTGCGAGCCGCTATCGCTCCATCCTTAATGCGCATGTTCGCGTGGAGAGTGTTCAGAATGCGCTGGAGCAAGCTCGCATTGTTGCTACGGTGATTGCGAGAAAACCATTACCGGCACATCGTCCTTGCACGTTCTGGTCGGAGCAGCATGGCAGACGGCTACAGGTTGCGGGTTTAATTCGGCCCGGAGTGCCATGCGAAGAAAACATTCTTGTCACACGGAACGGATGGATTGTGGAACGTTACCAGGGCGGCACTTTGGCCGTGGTTGAGGCAGTGGACAGTCCCATAGAGTTTGTTAAGAACATCAAGCGGATCGGTATGCCGGCCGATGTCGCCGCCCCCGTCACTATTTCTCCAGAGGAGGAATCCCAATAATGCCCATAGTGAAATTTGTGCTGCCCGACGGTACTGAGCAACCTATTGATGTCCCAGTAGGCTGGTCTCTGATGGAGGCGGCCAGACGGGAGGGTATCGAAGGTATTGTTGCCGAGTGCGGCGGCGGGGCGATATGCGGCACCTGTCATGTGCATGTCGACCCAGAGCATTTCAGCGCAATCGCTGCTCCCGATATGTCGGAATCAGCGCTGCTTCAGATCGTGCCAGATCCGTCGCCTACTAGTCGCCTTTCCTGTCAAATAATCATGACTGATTCGCTGGCTGGTATGAGTGTACGTATACCGGTAGAACAACTTATGTTGTGACGCATTATGTATGGCACAGGAGAACATCATGCCTGATTCTAAGACAATAAATCTCAACGAGCTGGTGCCTGGAGTACGAGTGAAGCTAGCAGATGGTGCCATCGTTGAGGTGACTGAGAATCCCCAGGATGGGGCCTGGATAATTGGACGTTATCTGGAGCACCCGAATAACCCTGAACTTGTCAGCTCGAATGAGCAGCCTATTTTCGCCACTGATATCGAAGGGCTAGTGCAATAGAGCACACCCATATCAACCCATATCAATAAGGAGGATTTCATGTCCCACCCCTATGTCATTGTTTCTGCGCCTGTGCCTGAGGATCTACGTACCAGTATTGAAGCGAACTTCAATATCGTGGATGTGCCGGTCGGAAAGCGCCTGGAAGATGCCCTTGACTCGGACCGACTGCAGGAAATAGCCGGCATAGTGTGCACTGTACGAACGAAACTTGACGAAGGGGTCATGGCCTCTATGCCTAAGTTGCGCGTAATTTCGAACTTTGCGGTGGGGTTCGATAATGTGGACGTGGCCGCTGCTAATGCTCGTAACATTCTTGTTTGCAATACGCCTAGGGTATTAGACTCTGCTGTTGCTGATCTCGTTTTTGGAATGATTATTATCCTTGGCCGCGATATGCTCAATGGAGACACCTATGTGCGTGATGGAACCTGGGCAAGCAAGGGGGCGCCAGCACTTACTCGTGACATTCGCGGAAAAACACTGGGTTTGCTTGGCATGGGTCGCATAGGGCGAGTCGTAGCAAAAACTGCGAAAGCCTTCGATATGAACGTGATCTACCACAATCGAAATCGCTGTTCAGACGCCGAAAGCGAGGGCTTAGCCGAGTATCGCGATCGTGAGGCGCTCTTGGCAGAGGCGGATTTTTTGAGCATTCATGTTCCCTTGACGGATGCCACTCGCAATAGCATCGGCGAGCGTGAGCTTAAGATAATGAAGTCGTCAGCCTACCTCATTAATACGTCGCGGGGGGCGGTAGTTGACGAGCAGGCTTTGGTTGAGGCATTGAAATCTGGCGAAATTGCTGGGGCTGGCTTGGATGTGATGGTAAAAGAGCCACTGCCTGCGGAAAGCCCGCTTTGCAGCATGCGTAACGTGGTGTTGCAAGCCCATGTGGGCAGCGGGACTGTAGAAACGCGTCGCGCAATGATAGACCTTGCTACTCGCAATCTGATCGATGCCCTCACTAACAAACAGCCCGAAGCAATGGTCAATCCTCAGGTATGGGGATCTAAGGCGGAGTAGTCGAATGCTTGACAATAAGCAGCGGGGCCTATATCGGGGCTTGACGCATTACGGTGACATTGAGTTCTCACGGTATCTGCGTCGATCTTTTGCGCGATCGATGGGGTATTCAGGGGATGAGCTGGATCGGCCAATTATTGGTATTGCTGACTCGCGGAGTGGTTTCAATAATTGCCACAGGCATTTTCCTGAGCTGATCGAAGCGGTCAAGCGTGGCGTACTGGCGGCGGGTGCTCTTCCGATCACATTCCCAACGGTATCGCTTGGAGAGCCGTTTATCTATCCGACCAGCATGATG
The DNA here is from genome assembly GCF_004153445.1 of Allopusillimonas soli. GTDB lineage: Bacteria > Pseudomonadota > Gammaproteobacteria > Burkholderiales > Burkholderiaceae_B > Allopusillimonas > Allopusillimonas soli. The sequence goes on along the minus strand of NZ_SDQC01000006.1, from coordinate 206,532 downwards.
TTCCGGAACTTGATGTCAATGGACGTCGAGGAAATGGTGCGGGCACAGCCCATGGACGGTGTGGTGCTAGTGGGAGGGTGTGACAAAACCGTTCCTGCCCAATTGATGGGTGCCTTGTCGGCAGGGCGCCCCGCCATTCAACTTGTGGGTGGTCCGATGATGACTGGCCGATATATGGGGGAGCGGCTTGGAGCATGCACTGATTGTCGGCGGCATTGGTCAAACTTTCGTGGCGGCGATATCTCATCGGAGCAGATTGAGGAGATCGAAGGCCAACTGGCTACAACGGCAGGCACCTGTGCGGTAATGGGAACTGCAAGCACCATGGCCTGCATTGCCGAAGCCATTGGCATGATGTTGCCCCGTAGCGCCACTATCCCGGCGGTTCATGCAGATAGGTTGAGGGCAGCCGAAGCCACAGGTCGGCAGGCAGTCTGGTTGGCGCGGCAGAATGTCACACCTGATCGGATTGTTACGCAGAAGTCGGTCGAGAACGCACTGCGGGTTCTACTTGCTGTGGGAGGGTCGACAAATGCCCTTATTCATTTAACAGCAATAGCTGGACGATTAGGTATTACAGTGAGCCTTGATCTGTTGAACAAACTATCCAAGGACACCCCCGTACTGGTTAACCTTAAGCCCACAGGAACCCATTACATGGAGGATCTCAACGCGGCAGGCGGGCTGCCGGCCGTAATGAGAGAGATTCGTGACCTGCTGCATTTAGACTGTTTGACTGTCACGGGGCGCAAACTAGGCGAAGAGCTTGACGATGCGCAACTATGGTCAGATACGAATGTAGTTCGTCGGCGCGCTGATCCTGTTTACGAAGGAGGCGGTCTTCGCGCACTATACGGAAGCCTGGCTCCACAGGGGGCACTCATCAAGGTGGCGGCGGCCGACGAGCGGCTGTTCGAACATGAAGGACGTGCGGTTGTTTTCGACACGCTTGAAGATATGGCTGATAGGTTGGATTCACCTGATTTGGACGTTAATGCGGATGACATTCTTGTTCTGCGCAACGCTGGACCAAAAGCATCAGCGATGCCAGAAGCGGGATATATTCCGATCCCTTCCAAGTTGGCTCACGCTGGTGTGCGAGATATGGTGCGGATATCAGATGCGCGTATGAGCGGCACTGCTTATGGCACTGTTGTACTGCATGTCACCCCTGAGGCAGCGATAGGTGGCCCCCTGGCTTTTGTGCAAAATGGTGATCGTATTCGCCTGTCGGTATCGCGCCAACGCATTGATCTTCTCGTCGATGCAGTTGAAATGGCCAGGCGTATGGCCAATTTTGAAAGCAAGGAGCCAATGTCTCTTCGCGGCTATGCATGGTTGTATCAGAAACATGTACTGCAGGCTGACCAAGGGTGTGATTTTGACTTCCTGCGTTGTGAGTCTCACGATGAGCATAGATCGATCAGTACGCTGCAGGTGGAGTCGGGTGGGAAGACAGATCAAGAATCGATTGTTTAAGACATTAAAACAATAGTCCCCACAATGAAAGAGCCGGGAATTGCCCCCAAGGCTGCTGTTACATGGCGCATGGGTATCGTTTCGCAGGCGGTAAACATGCAGGAAGCAACGCTGATTGCAGGGTATGGCGCGGCGCGATTTGGGCACGCCATTTTTTGCCCACTTGAGTGAAGGTTGTCATAAGAAAGCCGCGTCATTCCTAGCTAAAGCTAGTGTACATGCGGCTTACGTTATACTCCATGAAAACCCGTTGTCCCTGTAGTTAAATGGATATAACTTTCCCCTCCTAAGGGAAGATTGCAGGTTCGATTCCTGCCGGGGACGCCACCAAGAAAAAGCAAGGGAAGCGCCTCATGACTCACGCTGCCGTGTCACCACCGCGTCCGTTTGCGCTCGCCTGTCCGGATCTTTCCGCCGAGCGGCTGGGCAATACCGGAACACCGGGGGTCTGGCATTTTGACACCGGTGAGCCTGGCAACAAAGTCATGTTGAGCGCACTGATTCACGGCAACGAACTGTGCGGCGCGTGGGCGCTCAAAGCGTTTTTGGCAAGCGGGCTGTGTCCACGCAGGGGAACGCTGACCCTGGCATTCTGCAATCTGGCGGCTTTTGACCGGTTCGACCCCAGCGATTATCTGCCTTCCCGTTTTGTTGACGAAGATCTCAATCGCGTCTGGAGCCCGGACAAGCTTGCGGACCCGACGACAAGCGAGCGGCGCCGCGCTGCCGAACTGCGGCCATGGGTTGACCAGGCGGATTGGCTCATGGACTTTCACTCGATGTCGACGTCCGACGTGCCATTGCAGCTTACCGGGATGCACCAGCGCAACATAGACCTTGCTCTTCGGCTCGGCAATCCGGCCAACGTCATTGCGGATGCCGGCCATGCCGCCGGTGTGCGCATGCGCGATTATGGCCGACATGGAGCGCCGGATGACAATGGTACCCGTGCATTGCTGATCGAGTGCGGCTTCCATGGCGCGCCAGAGTCGAGAGACGTAGCCCTGGATCAGATGGCGCGTTTTCTCATCGAGGCGGAAACGCTCGACCGCGCCGATGTTCCATCGGGCTGGCTTGCTGCGGATGCTTCGCGCCAACAGGCCTTGCGCGTGACACAAGCCATCAGTTCGCCGAGCGGCCGATTTCGGTTCGCCCGAGACTGGAAGGGACTCGAAAGCCTTGCCGCGGGCACGCTGATAGGATGGGAGGATGGCGAGCCTGTGGTCGCGCCTTACGACAACTGCGTGCTTATCATGCCGTCAGTCGCGAACATACGGCCTGGTGTCACCGTGCTGCGGCTTGCCCAGACCATTGCGTAGGTTCCCAGCGGCAGTGTGCCGGCGCATATTGGGCCGCGGCAGTTGCCAGCCGGACTTGTCCGGCCGCCCGGCCCGCTCGCTGGCGGGTTGGCGCATGGCATGAGATCATTGGCATCTTTAACCCGAGATCGCCATGAACACCGTCACTGAAACAGATCAGCTTGTCGCTGGCATCCAGGATTGGATACGCTGCGAATCCCCCTCCCATTCTCCCGAAGGCGTAGCCGCGATGGCGGAGCGGGTGCGTAAGCAGGCCAGTGCGGCGGGGCTTGGGGTCACGGTCACATTGCTAGGCAATGATACCGGGCCATTGGTCCATGTTACCAACAGGGCAGATCAGGACACGCGGCCCGGCATCTTGATTCTTGGCCATCTGGACACGGTTCATCCCATTGGCACGCTGCGTGAGAATCCCTGTCGCGTCGATGGCGATCGCCTGTATGGGCCGGGTGTCTATGACATGAAGGCGGGCATCTATCTCGCGCTGACCGCACTGGCGGGCCTTTCACAGGCCGGGGACACCCGGCTGCCGGTGGATTTCCTCATGGTGCCGGACGAGGAGACAGGTAGCCATGCCTCGCGCCCCGCCATCGAACGATATGCCGGCAATGCCAAGTATGCCTTGGTGTGTGAGCCGGCGCGTCCTGGCGGTGGCCGCTGTGTCACCGCCCGCAAGGGCACAGGCATGCTGCGCCTGGGTGTGAAAGGGCGGCCTGCGCATGCCGGCATGCAGCACGAAAAAGGACGCAGTGCCATCCGTGAAATGGCGCACCAGGTATTGGCGCTGGAGGGCATGACCGACTACGGCCAGGGTATTACCGTCAGCGTCGGCACCATAGCTGGCGGCACTGTTACCAATACCGTCCCTGCGCATTGCCGCTGTGTGGTGGATTTCCGCGTGCCAACGCTTGGCGCAGCCGACGTGGTATTGCGACGCATGCGCAATCTGTGCGCCGTGGATCCCGACGTGGAACTGGACATCGATGTCGAACTGAATCGCCCGCCCATGGAAAAAACCGAAGCATCGACCGCCTTGCTGGCACTGGCCCAGCGCTATGCGCGCGAGGCGGGCTTCGATCTCGAGGACGCCCCCATGACGGGTGGGGGCAGCGATGCCAATTTCACTTCCGCTATGGGCGTGCCCACGCTGGATGGCCTGGGCGCTGATGGTGACGGCGCGCATACCTTGCATGAGCACATACTGGTTTCCACCTTGCCGCAGCGTTTGGCATTTTGGACATTGCTGCTGCGCCAGCTCGCGTAGGGACGTGCCCCGACGGGTCGGCGCCGCGCTGGCAACAGGGTCTGACGGCCTGCGCGCTGCTTGGATATCCTGGCGGGCGGGTTGCTAGGACTTGGGCAGCGACGCCTCCACCGGCTTGGCGCCCAGCACCTTCATTACCACAGAAGGTGCTATGCCGATCAAATAACCACGCCGTCCGCCATTTACATACATGACGCCAAAATCCAGCAATGTGGCTTCAATCCAGACCGGCATGCGCTTGCGGGTGGCGAATGGCGAAGTGCCGCCCACCTGATAGCCGGAATGTTTTTGCGCTGTTTCTGGCGAGCAGGGGCTGATGCGCTTGGCGCCTGTCTGGCGGGCCAGGTTCTTCGTGGATACTTCACAGTCTCCGTGCATGACGACTACGAGCGGCCGCGCATTTTCGTCTTCCATGATCAGCGTCTTGGCGACTTGATGCGGATGCAAGCCCAACTGTCTTGCCGCCTCCAGGGCGCCGCCGTGTTCCACATACTCATAAGGATGCTCGCTGAAGGGGACTGCGGCCTGGCGAAGTAGATGCGTGGCGGGTGTTTCGGAAACGTGTTTGTCCTTGCTCATGATGCTCAGGCTCGTGGGTGATGGCGCGCGTGCAGGGCCTTGAGCCGTTCGCGGGCCACATGGGTGTATATCTGGGTGGTTGAAATATCGGCATGCCCAAGCAGCATCTGTACCACGCGCAGATCCGCGCCGTGGTTGAGCAGGTGCGTGGCGAAGGCATGCCGCAAGACGTGAGGAGAGAGTGGCACCTGGATGTCGGCCAGCGCCGCGTATTTGCGTACGATAAGCCAGAACGACTGACGCGTCATGGGGGCAGCCCGTCCGGTAATGAACAGCGCGTCGCTGCGGCGCGCGCCCAGCAGCGCCGGCCGTGAGGCGGCGAGATAGCGCGTGATCCAATAGTGGGCTTCGTCGCCTAGCGGCACCAGTCGGTCTTTGCCTCCCTTACCCATGACCACGCGCACCACTCCTTCGTTCAGGCTGGTGTCCAGCATGCCCAGGGTCACCAGCTCGCTGACCCGCAGGCCGGTTGCATACAGGGTTTCCAGCATGGCGCGATCACGCAGGCCCAGTGTGCTATCTGTATCGGGTGCCTGCAGCAGCGCATCGACCTGGGCTTCGGACAGCGTCTTGGGAAAGCGGGAGGGCTGCTTGGCGGCATGTAGTGTCAGGCATGGATCCTGGGCCACCAGGCCCTGGCGCAAGGCCCACAAGAAATAGCGTCGCAGCGATGCCAGGCGTCGGTTCGCGGTTGTAGCCTTGCTAACCGCGTGCCGTGCAGCGAACCAGGCCTGTATGTCTCCGGCGTCGGCAGTTTCCAGTGCCTTGCCTGCTGTGGCATGCAGCCATTGCGCGAACGCGGTGAGGTCGCGGCGATAGGCTGATAGCGTATTGGCGGCAAGGCCATCCTCCAGCCACGCGGCGTCGAGGAATGTGTCGATGGAGGGGGGCGGTACGAAAGACACGGCCGTCTGTGCGTATGCAAATTTTGATGGATGACGATGGGCATGTTAGCGCAAGGCTGGTTTGACTATCGTTATATACCTATATATATTTCGATTGACTGCCTGATACAAATGCACCATTTCGATCTCATCCATCTCGGGAACATCCATATCATGAAGACAAAACTCTGGCTGGCAACAACGCTTTTTCTCGCCATGGGCCTGACAGCGCAGGCGCGAGCGGGCGACTTGCTCGTGGCGGCCGCGTCCAGCCTCACCAATGCCTTTACTGAGTTGGGCGTAGCGTTTCAGAAGCTGCATACCGATACCAAGGTGCTGAACAGTTTCGCAAGCTCGGGCGCCCTGGCGCACCAGGTCATCGAGGGAGCGCCTATTGATGTCTTTGCATCTGCCGACCAAACCGCCATGGACAAGGCAGCCAAGGAGGACGCTATCGTGACCGACTCCCGGCACGACTTCGTTCGCAACGAAGTCGTGCTGATTGTGCCGGCCGACAATCCCCGTAGCATCAAGTCGGTCAAGGATCTGGGCGGTGATGCTGTAACCCGTGTTGCTTTCGGCAATCCGGCCTCCGTGCCGGTGGGACGATACACCAAGGCCGCCCTCGAGAAGAGCGGCGACTGGGCGGCTGTGAAGAAGCGCGAGGTGCTGGGCCAGAATGTGCGGCATGTGCTCGATTATGTGGCGCGCGGCGAGGTGGATGCCGGTTTTGTATTTGCCACGGATGCCGCCATCATGCCCGAGAAGGTCAAGGTCGTGCAGAAAATGGCATCGCCCATTCCGGTTCTGTACCCGATTGCGCTGGTCAAGCGCGAGGGGGCGAATCCGCTGGCGCAGGCATATATCGACTTTGTCTCCTCGGAGCAGGGCCAGGCAATCCTGGCCAAGTACGGTTTCTCCAAACCCTGAACGCCTGTGCAGCTTGATGCCGTCTGCGATGGCATCAGGGACGCATCACCATGAACGGACTGACCGTACCACTGCTGCTTTCACTCAAGGTCGCCGGATGGGCGACCTTCTTCTCGGCCGTGCTCGGCATTTCCATTGCCTATGGCCTGTCGCGCTGGCGCTCGCGCTGGTGCGACATGATCGATTCCATATTGACGCTGCCCATGGTGCTCCCGCCCACCGTCACCGGCTACTATCTGCTGGTGCTGCTGGGGCGCCGCGGATGGCTGGGTCAGTGGCTGTCCAGCCTGGGCATCGAGCTGGTATTCACATGGCAGGGAGCGGTGGTGGCGGCCACGGTCGTGGCATTTCCCATGGTGCTCAAGGGCGCGCGCGCCGCTTTCGAGGACGTGGACCACAATCTCGAAAACGGCGCGCGGGTGCTGGGTGTGGGACAGGCCGCCATCTTTTTCCGTATTACACTGCCGCTGGCAATGCGTGGCATAGTCGCGGGCGTGCTGCTGGCCTTTGCGCGCGCCCTGGGAGAGTTTGGCGCCACGCTAATGATCGCGGGCAGCATTCCTGGCCGTACGCAAACCTTGTCCATATCCATCTATGAAGCCGTGCAGGCTGGCAACGATCATCTGGCCAACGTACTGGTGATCGTCACGTCAATCACTTGCGTCGTCATTCTATGGGTGGCGGGAGCGCTGGTGCCGCGCCGGGCCCGTATGTCGGGCATGCCGGGAGGGCTGCGATGATCAGTCTGGATATCCACCGGCGCGTCGAGGCTGGCACGCGCGCTTTCGATCTGGATGTATCGCTGAGCTCCCAAGCCCGCCGCATTGCCCTGTTTGGTCCTTCGGGTGCGGGCAAGTCGCTCACCATACGTGCCATCGCAGGGCTGCTGCGCCTGGATCGCGGCTGCATTGTCGTCAACGGGGTGACGCTGTACGACTCCGACCGGGGTATTGCGCTGTCGCCTCAAGCGCGCCGCCTGGGTTATTTGCAGCAGGACTATGGACTTTTCCCCCACCTGACGGTTATCCAGAATATCGCTTTTGGCCTGACGCGCGGCTGGCTGAACCCGCGCGGCAGGCGGCTGCCCGAAGTGGCACGGCGATGGGTGGATGCATTCGATCTGGACGCCATATTGAACAGTTATCCATCGGAAATCTCAGGAGGGCAAAAACAGCGTGTCGCACTGGCCCGTGCCCTGTCCGTAGAACCGAGGCTGCTGTTGTTGGACGAGCCGCTGGCCGCGCTCGATGCCGGCTTGCGCGTCCGTATGCGCGAGGAACTGGCCGCCTTGCAATCGAGACTGGATATCCCGACCATTCTGATCACACACGATCCGCAGGACGCCGTGATGCTGGCCGATCAGGTATTTCGCATACGCGATGGCCGGATCGAGGGCGATTGCACGCCGCAGGGGTTGATGGCGGCGCAAAATGCCACCATCTCGCCCTCAGGTCAGTCCATGACACCCAGCATGACGCTGGATGCCTTGAAGATCGCATAGGCCGGCTGGCCGGTTTTCAGGCCCAGGGTGGCGAGACTGTCCATCGTGATGATGGAAACCAGCGCGTGGCCGCTGGGCAGCGCGATGCGCACTTCGGCATTTACTGCACCTTTGTTGATGCCATCGATTTTGCCGGCGAGCTGATTGCGCGCTGAAATTCGCAATGGTCCATCGACGGTGCCGACCATGATGGACGAAGCTTTGATCAGCGCCATGGCTCGGCGACCAGGCTGTAGGCCAAGATTCTGGACGCTGGCGCTGGTGATGTTGGCGACGATGTCCAGGCCTTCGGCCAGCGACAGCGCCACTTCATCGTTGACTGCGCCTGGGCGCACCGCGCTTACTGTGCCCAGCAGTTGATTGCGTGCGGACGTTTCCAGCATCATATGTTGTATCAGCTCCAGATTGTCGGCCGACGCATCCTGCACTTGTGCCAGCCTCGACATGAAACGGGCATGCTCCCGGCTTACTTGCTGGAACAATGCCAACAATTGCAGGCCCTTGTCGCTCAGTGTGGCGCCGCCGCCGCGCCGACCGCCGGTTGTGCGCAGCACCAAGGGTTCTCCCGCCAGGTTATTCATGGTATCGACCGCGTCCCATGCCGCCTTGTAGCTCATGCCCACGCTGCGCGCCGCGGCGGTGATGGAACCCTCCCGCGCGATGGCCTCAAGCAGGGCCATGCGACGTTGGCTGCCCCAGCTCTGGTTGCCTGAGCGCAGGGCGATGGAACCGCTGAGTTCGATGGGAGAGGTCGCAGCCATGAGTGTGTCCTATTGTCCTCTCATACACGGGGGCAGCTTGCCGCCCCGTTTGGCCATTGCCTTCTGGGCACGCTCGGCCATATGCCGATGCAACTCGTCCTGGTGGGCCTTGTAGAAGGCCATATTGGCATCGCTGATGGCCAGCCTCGTGGCATCGGGATGTTGCTTGACGATGTCGGGGTGCTGTGCCGCCAGCTCCTGCATGGCGGCGCCCATGAGCGTCATGGTGCCGAGCAGCAGTTCCCTGCCGGTAAGGCCTGACTCGGCGAGTGCCTTTTCCACACCGGGACGGGACTCGAATTTCCGTACAGTGTCATCCAGCGACATGCGGCCGTCGTCTTGCAGCACCAAAAGCGGCGACAGCTCGCAGGGCTTTTCGACGGCCAGATCCTCATAGGCGTAATAGCGTTCGAGGAAGGATGGCGTGAGTTCGAAGTTGCGAAGTGCCTGCAGGTCGGTGGCGGATGGCGGCGCTGCCTTGGAGGGTGCGGTGGCCGCGAGGGCCAGCAGGCAGGCAGACAGTATATGGGATAGCAGGCGCGGCATGAATGCTCCATTCGTTCTTGTTTCTGGCGCGGCGCATGGGCCCGGCGCAGCAGTGGGATCAGGCAAGCATAACAACTGAGGCGAGGAGGGGTAAAGGCTGAAATCCGCGTGGCGGTTTCTACGGCGGTGCCGACTCGTTAGAATGGCAGGCTATAACCGTAACGACCTGCTGGCGACCACATGGAAGATCTGGACACCATAGAACTTGATGCGCTGGCGCGGTGGCCCGCCCACCAGACGCTTATCCTGACAGTCAACAATCGTCATGCACGCCGGGTCCTGGCGGAGCTCACGTCCACGCTGACAGAGGGCAGGCGGGTCATGGCGGCACCCGAGGTTGTGCCGCTGTCGGGATGGGTGAATCGCCTGGCGGAGCAGTTGGCCTTCGATCCAAACGCTTCCCAGCCTCTGCACACTGTGGATGCCTTCGGAGCGCATTGGCTGTGGCAACGCGTCATTGGCGATATTGAGTCCGAAGCGGGGCATGGTCTACTGGACGTCTCCCAGGCTGCAAAATTTGCGGCTGAAGCTGACCGGCTCATGGACGACTGGCGCATCAAGGTGCCAGCCGGGCAGGAGACGGCAGAGTATCTTCATTTTCTGACATGGCGGAATGCCTACCGTAATAGCCTGGCTGAACTGGATGCCGAGGATGGCAACATGCTCTGGGAGCGGGTCTGCGGGGCCCTGGAAGACGAGCGCCTGGATGTGCCCATAGGTGCGCTGGTGCTGGCCGGCTTCAATGAATTGGCCCCGAGGCTGCGCGCTATGATCGCCGCGCTGCAGCGGCGCGGCATACAAGTGGTGGCGTTGCGCAACAGTGCGATTCCCGCGGGTGCATGCCGGTGGTTGCAGGTGCCCGAACCAGACGCCGAATGGCGCTTGGCAGCAGCCTGGGCCGCCAGGCAATTGAGCGCGCATCCCCAAGGCCGCTATGCCATTATCGCGGCTCGGCTTGAAGAAGATAGCGCGTTGGCGCACCGCTGCCTGCGCGAGCACCTTGCCCCGCAAACGCCCTACAACATTGCCGTGGCGCGGCCGCTGTCCGAGTGGCCGCTTGCGCGTGCGGCACTTGCATGGCTGCGCGTGCTCGCACGGTTCGACCGCGACGGCGTCTGCCCCGTGGCGGAACTGGGCCAGGCCCTGCTGGCGGGAGGCTGCGTGGCAAGCAGGGCGGAGCGCGCCGGCCGTGCACGGCTTGACGCGCTCTGGCGGCGCCGTGGCACCGTGTCGATATCTGTTCAGGCCTTCGGTGAGCAGCTTATGCGCCATGCTCCCCAGCTTGCGGCAGCCTGGCAGCAATGCTGGCTTGACCTGGCGGCGACGCCCTGCGACGGCACAGCGCACGGCTGGCGCCAACAATTCCGGACCTGCCTGATAACTCTGGGTTTTCCAGGCAGCGGTATGCTCGACAGTCATGCTTTCCAGTCCGTGGAAGCGTTTGAGCGCCTGTTGGAACGCATGGCACACCTGTCTCCAGTCGTTGGTGTGTTAAGCCGGTACGCCGCATCCGTGCTGCTGCGCCGTCTGGCAGACGAGACGCCTTTCCAGCCTCAACGCGATCCAGCCGCAAGACTGGATGTGCTGGGCTTTCTTGAGTCTGAAGGCGGGCGGTGGGACGGCGTGTGGGTTCTGGGCCTCACCGATGAAGTGCTGCCTGCTCCCGCACGGCCCAACCCTTTCATACCCCTTCAAGCGCTGCGCGATGCGGAGGCACCGCGCGCAACACCGGAGCGCGAGCTTCATTGGGCGCACACCCTGTACGCGGCTTTGCTGAAGTGCGCGCCTGAAGTCTGGCTGAGCCACGCGCAATACGAAGGCGAGCGCCTGCTGCGTCCCAGCCCGTTCGTTGCGCAGGCGGCAAAGTGTGAGTCCGAGCCCTGGATGGATGCCGTGCTGGCAAGGGCGCAAGCATCGTTCGAAAACGTGCCGATGGAGCGCATTCTGGATGAACGCGGGCCGGCATTGGTCCGGGGCGCGCGTACGCGGGGAGGCATCGGCGTCATTGACACCCAGGCGCGAAACCCGCTTTGGGCATTTGCCAAATATCGTCTGGGTGCCAGCGCGCTGCCGGCTTATGCGGATATTTTCGATCAGAACGCGCGCGGCCTGTTGCTGCACAAGGCCGCCGAGCTGCTGTGGCGCATGTTGCGTGACCAGGCCGAATTGTGGGCCGCACATGAAACAGGCCGCTTGGTCGCGCTGCTCGAGGAAGTCGTCGCCCAGGCGGCCAAGGAGCACCTGCCCGAATATGGCCCCCGGCTCAAGGAGCTGGAGATGCATCGCGCGCGGAGCGTGCTTATGGCGTGGGTCATGCACGAGCTGGCGCGTACGCCTTTTCGGGTGCTTGAAGTCGAGAAAAACTGCGAATGGAACCATGGCGCATTGAGCCTGTCGCTGCGAGTGGATCGCATTGATGCACTCCTGGACGATCGCCTTGTAGTAATCGACTATAAGTCTGGCGGCGGCAATGTCGAGCCCCGCGCCGACTGGATGCGGGAGCGCCCGGTGGGGCTGCAGCTGCCTTTCTATGCCTCGGTATTGGCCGGAAACAGCGATGCCGTGGCGGCGATGGCCCTGGTGAAGCTGCATGCGCGCGGCATCGAGGCGCGCGGCCTGCAGGACGGCGACTGCGGCATGGAAGGCATGGCCACCCTGGATGACTGGCCGGCATTTGCCGGCCGAAGCTGGCGCGACGTGATGCTGTTGTGGCGTACCACCATCAATGATCTTGCCGAAGAGTATGTAAGCGGCGTTGCCATCAACACTTATCTTCGCGCTGAGGACATGCGCTATTGCGACGTCCTTCCCTTTCTGCGCCTGAACGAGGAATATCCGGATGACACACAAGCAGCCCAGTGACAGTGCGCTGCGTCTTGCAGCCCTTGATCCGCAGCACTCGTTCCTGGTGCAGGCGCCGGCGGGTTCCGGCAAGACGGAGTTGCTGACCGACCGCATCCTCGCCTTGCTTCCCACCGTGGGCAAGCCCGAGGAAATTGTGGCTATCACATTCACCCGCAAGGCGGCGTCCGAAATGCACAAACGTTTGCTGGACAAGCTGCGTCTCGGCCTGAACGAAGATCCGCCCGACGACCCATATCGCCTGGGCAGTTGGAAGCTTGCACGGGCCGCCATGGCCCGGGACAAGGAAATGGGCTGGGATCTGCTGCAATATCCGGCGCGCCTGGGACTGAGGACCATCGATGCCTTCTGTGCCCATCTGGTTCGCGCCATGCCCTGGATGAGCGCGCTGGGCGGCATGCCGGCCTTCACCGACAACGCGCAGGCGCACTACGAGGCCGCGGCGCAGGCCACGCTGGCCATGGCCGACAATGAGCCCTGCGTGGCGGCGCTCGTCGAACATCTGGATGTGGATCTGCGCGCAGCGCGCGACCTGCTGGCACAGATGCTTGCAAGCCGCGATCAATGGCTGCCTTTGCTGTCCGAGGGCGGCGAGATGGATGTATTGCGCCATAATCTGGCGACTTCGATAGAAACGGATCTGGCTCGCCTGCGCGCCGGCATGCCGGATGGGTGGGCGCAGGCCCTGGCACCCGCGCTGCGCCATGCCGCAGAGGTCATTGCCGGCAAGACGGGGCAGGACGCAGGGCCGCTGGGGCGATGGGACGGCACGCCTTTTCCAGCCGAAGCGGCAAGTCTGGACGCCTGGCAGGCGCTGGCCGACGCCTTGCTGACGAAACAGGGCCTGCCGCGCCGGCGGGTGACGGCCAGGGAAGGCTTCGAGCCCAAATCTCCATACAAGCAAGGATTCCAGGCGTGGCTCAATGCTGTGTCGGAGGCGGACGCCTGGGTGCGGACGCTGCATGAGATCCGCGTGGCGCCAAGAGAGGGCTACAGCGATAGTCAGGAAGCTGTGCTGGGGAGCCTGATTCAAGTGCTGTGGCTGGCTGCGGCGCAATTGCAGCTTCGGTTCGCCGAGACTGGGCAAGTGGATTTTATCGAGGTGTCGCAGCGCGCATTGAACGCTTTGGGTGCGGCGGACGCACCGACCGAATTGTTGCTGGCCCTGGATCGTTCCATCCGCCATATCCTGGTGGATGAATTCCAGGACACCAGCCAGACGCAGATCGCGCTGCTGGAGCGCCTGACGGCCGGATGGGAGCCGGACGATGGGCGCACGCTGTTCCTGGTCGGTGATCCCATGCAATCCATCTACCGCTTCCGCAAGGCCGATGTGGGTGGATTTCTTCGCGTCAAGGAACACGGTATTGGCCATATCCCCGTGACGGCGCTTGAACTCAGCGAGAACTTTCGTTCGCAGGGGCGTATCGTGGCCTGGGTGAACGACACCTGCCAGCCGATTTTTCCCGCTGAGAATCACCCGGGCCTGGGCGCCATTGTCTACACACCCTCCGTGCCGTTTCGCGACCCTGAATCAGGGCCGCCCATGACGTTCCACCCCATCTGGACGCACGACGAGCGTGATGCTCAGGACACGAGCCGCCAGACGGAGGATCTGGTGGTCAGGCTGGCCCGCCAGGCACTGGAGGACAATCCCGATAGCGACCATCCGGTCGCCATTCTGGTGCGCGCGCGCGGGCACCTGGCCGGCATCGTCCATCGCCTTGCCCAAGCGGGCATTCCTTGCCGGGCTGTGGACCTCGTACCGCTGAAGGACCGCCAGGCCGTCATCGACCTCACTCAGCTCGCCCGCGCTTTGTCGCACCCGGCCGATCGCCTTGCCTGGCTGTCTGTATTGCGCTCGCCCCTATGCGGTCTGACATTGGCCAGCCTGCACAGCGTGTGCGGCGACTATCCCGATGCCGCCGTGCCCGACCTGCTGCGGGCGTGGATGGAAGGCAAGGCGCCGCCAGCGCTGGCTTTGCCGACAGGTTCAACGATCGGTGACGGCATGCCCATGGCGTCCGAGGAACCGGTGACATCCGACTGGGGTCATCTGGAAGCCAGCGAGGCACGTCGCCTGCGGATGGCGGCCGGTGTGCTGCTGGACGACGCCAACGATGCGGGCACCGTCCCATTTGCCGCCTGGCTGGCATCCATCTGGCGGCGACTGGGGGGCTTCGATATATACGGCGGCCCCGGCGATGTCGCGGATACCGAGCGCTTGTTTCGCCTGATCGAGCAACTCTCGCCCTACGGCAATCTGGATCCTGGTGAACTTGAGCAGCGGGTGGAGCAACTGTTTGCTGCGCCTGAAGGCAGTGGCCGCGCAGTGGAGGTCATGACCATTCACAAGGCCAAGGGACTTGAATTCGAGACCGTCATCCTGCCGGGGCTGCACAAAATGCCCCGCGGCGATTCCCAGCCGCTGTTGATGCTGGAGCACCACGAAGGAGCGCTGTTGATGGGGCCCATCAAGCACAGGGCGGCCCGCGAAACAGATCCGGTGTCCGCCTATCTGATGACGCGCGAAAAGAAGCGTGCTGCTTATGAGGCCGACCGGTTGCTCTACGTAGCGTTGACGCGCGCGCGGCGCAGCCTGCATCTGATCGGCGAGGTAGGCCTGGACGGCGAGGCATCGGTCAAGACGCCTGTCCCCGGTTCGCTGTTAGGCCGCTTGTGGGAGCATCTTGGCTCGCCGGCCTTGCCGCCGGCCGATTTGCGTGCCCCGGATGCGGCGCGCGAGGCCTCCGGAAGGCGGTGGCTGGCGCGGCGTAGGCTCGATAGCCTTCCGCAGCCGGATGCGCCTGTCGCCGAAATATTGAACGACAAGGGGGAAGAGGCGGGGATCAAACCGTTGGTGGAAACCAGAGGCGTGGCCTGGAACTGGCGCGACGATGCTGGCGAGGAAGCCGTGATAGGCACGGTGGCCCACGCCTGGCTTGAGCGCATAGGCCGCGAAGGTTTGTCGGCCTGGTCTCCTGGGCGTGTTCATGATTGCGCGCCAGTCTTTCGGCGACAGCTGAGCCGCGCAGGGCTGCCGCAGCCCGCGCTGGATCATGCTGTCGAGGCCATCAGGGACACGCTGTGCGCCACGCTGTCCAGCGCAAGGGGGCAGTGGCTTTTGCAGGTGGCGCAGGCCTATCGGGAATGGTCCCTGCTCGATATCAGCGGCCGCGTGTCCATCATCGACCTGGCGATTTCCCAGGAAAACGACTGGCTCGTCGTGGACTACAAGACCGGGCGCCCGCAGGATGGTGAGTCCGTTGAGCACTATGCAGACCGAATGCGGGAGCGGTATCGTGCGCAGATCGAGCGCTACTGCGCGCATGTCACCGCGCTTGATGGACGGCCTGCGCGCGGCGCTCTGTATTTTCCGCGCGCCGACATCTGGGTTGACTATCCCATGCGCTAAGGCCTCGGCCGGCGGAGAACCAGCCGGACTCTGCTGTCCTTGGCGGCGGGCATGGCGCGCGGGAAAGCCTCACACCTGTTAGAATGCAGCTGGCGGGCCCCTTCGCATGGTTCGGCGGTGAACCTGGTCAGGTCGGGAACGAAGCAGCCATAGTCGCTCAGAGTCAGTGCCGAAGTCAGGCTCGCCCTTTCACTACCGGGTGCCAACCCGCGTCCCCAGGCAGCGCCGAATCCGGTACACTTTTCGTTTATCCCTTGGTGGCTTGGGCTCCGCATGACCTATCTCGTACTAGCACGCAAATGGCGGCCGCGCTCCTTCGACGCGCTGATCGGACAGGATCACGTCGTGCGCGCGCTGACGCATGCCTTGTCCACGCAACGCCTGCATCATGCCTGGCTGTTCACAGGCACTCGGGGGGTAGGCAAGACCACGCTGTCGCGCATCCTGGCCAAATCGCTGAACTGTGAAACCGGCATTACGCCCACCCCATGCGGCGTCTGTCAGGTGTGTACCGAAATCGACGCAGGCCGATTTGTCGACTACGTGGAACTCGATGCCGCGTCCAATCGCGGGGTCGAGGAAATGACCCAACTGCTGGAACAGGCTGTCTATGCACCCAGCAGCGGCCGGTTCAAGGTCTACATGATCGACGAGGTGCACATGCTGACGGGGCATGCGTTCAACGCCATGCTCAAGACCCTGGAGGAGCCACCCGCGCATGTCAAATTCATCCTTGCCACCACAGACCCGCAGAAGATTCCGGTCACTGTCCTGTCGCGCTGCCTGCAGTTCAACCTGAAGCAGATGACGGCGGAGGCCATTGTTGGCCACTTGCAGGGCGTGCTCGACCAAGAATCCATCCGCTACGAAACGCCCGCGCTGCGGCTGCTGGCACAAGCTGCCAGCGGCTCTATGCGCGATGCGCTGTCGCTGACGGATCAGGCGATAGCCTACAGCGCAGGCGACCTGTCCAGCGACGCCGTGCGCGGCATGCTGGGCACCATAGATCAGCGTCACCTGGTCAGCCTGCTGCAGGCGCTGGCCGCAGGCAGCGCGGCGCAAGTGTTGTCCGTTGCGGACGAGCTTGCCGAGCGCGGCTTATCCTATTCCGGCGCCCTGGCTGATTTGGCGGTGCTTCTGTCCCGCATTGCCATCGAACAGCGTATTCCGGGCGCCACACAGCCCGAAGACCCTTTGGCGTCCGATATCGCCGAACTTGCCGGCATGCTGCATGCGGATCAAGTGCAGCTGTTTTATTCCGTTGCCGTGCACAGCCGCGGTGAGCTTTCATTGGCGCCCGACGAGTATGCGGGTTTTGTCATGGCTTGCCTGCGGATGCTGTCGTTGGTGCCGGACGGCGGCCCGGGGCAAGGGCCTGCGCCATCGGGCGGCCAGCCCACCAGCGGCCGCGAGGTACCGGCTGCTGCTGAATCGCCATCGGCGGCTGCTGTCGCGGGAGCGGGCCAAGCGTCCGCTGCATCGGTAGCATGTCCCGCGTCCGATATGCCCGCGCAAGTCAAGTCCGCCGGCAATGCGACTGCAGACGCATCGGTATCCAATACCGCCACGATGCAACAGCAGGGCGCGCACACCGTGGCGGACGAAGCCACAGACCCGGCGTCTTCTGCTCACGACGAATCCGAATCGACTCAGTCCGGGAAGAGCGGGGCGGCCCCGGCCCAGCGGAGCCCGGAACCGGCCCATGACGACGTGCCCGCCTGGGAGGATGCGCCCAGCCCGCCGCCGCCGTCAGCCTCGGACGCTGATACGTTCGAAACCATGTCGCCGGACGATGCCTATTTTGACGATGCACGCTTCATTCCAGCCGACGGCGAGGATGGCGCCGACGAGGTGCCCGGCGGCTATGCCTTGCGCGAAGAGGACGGCGCGGGCCTACCGGCCGGCCTTGCGCCCGGGCGAAAAAGAAAGCACCGCCAACCGCGGCCCGGCGATATCACGCCGCAGACCTGGCCCGCGCTGGCCGCTGCATTGCCGCTAACCGGGCTGGCCGCCGAGCTCGCCCGCCAGAGCGAATGGGTGTCGGCGCAGGGCGATGCCATCACCCTGCGTGTGGCCATCCGCTCACTGGCCGAAAGCGGCGGCAGGGCGCGTCTGCGCACCGTGCTGTCCGAGCATTTTGGCGCCGCGGTCCAGTTGAATGTCGAATATGGCGTCACCGGAGACGACACTGCACATGCCGTCGAGCAGGCCTGGCGCGCCGACAGGCAGCGCGAGGCCGAGCAGGCGGTTGCCAACGATCCGTTTGTGCAGGCGCTCATTTCCGAGTTCGGCGCCCGCGTGGTGCCTGGTTCCATCAGTGCCACGCTTCGCCAGCGGGCTGCGTAGGCAGATTATTCAATTCTTAATTTCAGGAAATCCTATCCATGATGAAAGGTCAGATTGCCGGCTTGATGCGCCAGGCGCAGCAGATGCAGGAAAACATGAAGAAGGCGCAGGAGGCTTTGGCCGATATTGTTGTCGAAGGCGCCTCGGGCGGCGGCCTGGTCAAGGTATCCATGACCTGCCGCAATGACGTAAAGCGCGTCACCATCGATCCGAGCCTATTGGAGGACGACAAGGACATGCTGGAAGACCTCGTCGCGGCGGCGTTCAACGACGCCTTGCGCAAGGCCGAGACAACCTCCCAGGAAAAAATGTCCGCCGTCACGGCAGGCATGCCCATGCCGCCGGGAATGAAGCTGCCGTTCTGACGGCGCAGGCGCCATGGAACCCGAACTGCCCGAGCCCGAACCGCTGACGACGCTCATCGAATCGCTGCGCTGTCTGCCTGGCGTTGGACTGCGTTCGGCGCGCCGCATGGCCTACCATTTGCTGCAGCACGATCTGCGCGGCGCGGAACAGCTCAGCCATGCCCTGGCCACGGCAGTGGCGGGCCTGCGACATTGCAGCCGTTGCAACGGGTTCTCCGAAGACGACATCTGCGTTACCTGCGCCAACCCGAAGCGTGATCCCACCTTGCTATGCGTGGTCGAGACGCCGGCAGACCAGAACATGATCGAATCCAGTCACGGCTATCGCGGCCTGTATTACGTGCTCATGGGCAGGCTGGCGCCGCTTGAAGGGGTGGGCCCGCAGGCGCTGCAGTTTGACCGCCTGCTGGAGCGGGCGGCCGATGGTGTCGTGCGTGAAGTCATCCTTGCCACCAATTTCACGGCCGAGGGCGAAACCACAGCCCACTATCTGGCCGAATTGCTTCGTTCCCGCGGCCTTGCCGTCAGCCGGCTGGCGCGGGGCGTACCGGCCGGGAGCGAACTCGAATACGTGGATGCGGGAACCATTGCCTGGGCGCTCATGGAGCGGCGCGGCGCCTGAAATTCCCCTGCGGTTTTGTACCGCCACCGCGGTGTTCCGGTTACTATTACGTGGCTGTTTTCCATACAGAATAACGAACAGGAGATATCTCATGTCCATATCCCGCCGCGACCTGCTCAAGCTCTCCGGTATTGCAGGCGCCACCGTTTTTGCGCCCGCTCTTGTGCGTGCGCAGGAGCTCGAAAAGAAGGAAGTCACCATCGCTGTGGGCGGCCAGGCGCTTATTTATTACCTGCCGCTTTCCATCGCCAATATCAACGGCTATTTCAAGGACGAAGGGCTGGATGCCAAGGTCGTTGATTTCGCTGGCGGCTCGAAGGCTCTGCAAGCCGTCGTGGGCGGCAGCGCCGACGTCGTCTCGGGCGCCTTCGAACATACCATCACGTTGCAGTCCAAGGGGCAGGCATACCGTACTTTTGTGCAGCAAGGGCGCGCACCCATGATCGTGCTGGCGGTCTCCAAGAAAACCATGCCCGACTACAAATCGCCCGCTGATCTCAAGGGCAAGAAAATAGGCGTCACGGCGCCCGGTTCATCCACCAACATGATGGCCAGTTTCTTTCTTTCCCAACATGGCCTGAAGCCCGCCGATGTGTCCTACATCGGCGTCGGCGCGGGTGCTGGTGCCATCACGGCCATGCGCACGGGGCAAATCGATGCCATCGCCAACCTGGACCCCGTCATCAGCACATTGGTCAAGGAGGATGCGGTCACGCTCATTGCGGATACGCGCACACTCAAGGACACCAAGCAGGTATTTGGCGGCAACATGCCTTCCGGCTGCCTGTATACCTCGCAGTCATTCATTGACGCCAATCCCAACACCGTGCAGGCCCTGGCCAACGCCATCGTGCGTGCGGACAAATGGATACAGGCAGCCAGCCCCGATGAAATCGCCAAAACGGTCCCCGAAGGATACTTACTTGGCGATCCCGATCTCTACAAGCTCGCGCTCAAGGGCAACATGGAGGCGCTGTCTCCCGACGGCATGGTGCCGGAGGATGGGCCCCAGACCGCGCTGAACGCGCTTGCCGCCTTTGTTCCCAATTTCCCCAAGGACAAGATCGACGTTTCCAAGGTGTGGACCAACGATTACGTGATCAAGGCCAACAAGAAATATCCCCATGCCTGAAGCAGCACTTTCGCTCGACAACATTACCTGCACCTTTGCTTCGAACGACGGCAGCGGCAAGCGCTACACAGCGGTGCATGAGGCGACGCTTTCCGTGGCCCCCGGCGAGTTTGTTTCCGTCGTGGGCCCCACGGGCTGCGGCAAGTCGACCCTGCTTAACGTGGGGGCCGGCTTGCTGGCGCCTTCGTCCGGGCAGGTGCGCGTGTTCGGCCAGCCGCTGTCGGGCGTGAATCGGCGGGCGGGTTATATGTTTCAAGGCGAAGCGCTTATGCCCTGGCGCGATGCGCTATCCAATGTCATTGCGGGACTGGAGTTTGCGGGCACACCGTCAGCCCGGGCGCGCGAGCAGGGGATGGAGTGGCTGCGCCGCGTGGGCCTGGGTGGTTTTGAGAACCGCTATCCGCACCAGATGTCGGGTGGCATGCGCAAGCGCGCCATGCTGGCGCAGACGCTTATCCGCGATCCAGACATCATCCTCATGGACGAGCCCTTTTCGGCGCTGGATATCCAGACGCGCCAGTTAATGGAAAACGAAGTGCTTGAACTATGGATGGCCAAGCGCAAGGCTGTGCTTTTCATCACGCACGATCTGGACGAGGCCATTGCCATGAGCGATCGCGTGATCGTGCTCTCAGCGGGCCCGTCCACGCACCCCATCGGCGAGTTTGCCATCGATATCTCCCGCCCACGGGATGTGGCCGAGGTGCGCACCCATCCCCGCTTCGTGGAACTGCACAAGGCAATATGGGGGGTGTTGCGCGAAGAAGTTCTCAAGGGCTATGCCCAGCAAAAGCAGGCCTGACCATGTCCAAGTCACAAAAAAACAATCTGAATCTGCGTTTCTGGCAAGTGCTTCTTTTGGTGGTGGTGCTGGTTGCCTGGTACCTCGCCGCGCGCGATAACAATTTTGCCTTCTTTTTTGGCCGGCCTGTTGAAGTGGCCAAGGTTATCTGGGCCTGGTTTGTGACCGACGGAAGCATCTACCGGCACCTGGGCATCACGTTGTCCGAAACCATATTGGCCTTTGTGATCGGTACTGTTGGCGGGCTGGCCTTCGGCCTTTGGTTGGGATTGTCTCGCGGCGCCAGCGCCTTGCTCGATCCTTATATCACTGCGGCCAACTCCATGCCCCGCGTTATCCTGGCCCCCATATTCGGCATGTGGTTCGGCCTGGGCATATGGTCCAAGGTCGCGCTTGCGGTCACGCTGGTATTCTTCATTGTGTTCTTCAACGTCTATCAGGGTGTGCGTGAAGTCAGTACCACACTGCTGGACAATGCGCGCATGTTGGGCGCAAATCGCAAGCAGTTGCTGCGTCATGTATACATTCCGTCTGCCACGAGCTGGGTGTTTTCCAGCCTGCATACGTCCGTGGGCCTGGCTTTCGTGGGTGCGGTCGTTGGCGAGTACCTGGGATCGGCTGCGGGCGTAGGCTACCTGATCCTGCAGGCGGAAGGTACGCTGGATGTCAATACGGTCTTTGCGGGTATTGTCGTTCTGACGCTTTTTGCGCTATTGCTGGACGGCATGGTCAGCCTCATCGAAGACCGCCTGCTGTCGTGGAAGCCCAAGGCAGGAGAAACGGAGAAGCTCTAGCGGGCAGGCCGGGCTTCAGCCCGGCCTGGGCGGCTGGCTAGGCGCGTGCCTTGGCGATCAGCTCATCGAGCTTGATGGCATCCGAAGCAAACTTGCGTATGCCTTCGGCCAGTTTTTCAGTGGCCATGGCGTCGTTGTTCAGGCCGGTGCGGAAGGCCACCTCGTTGCTGGCTTGCCATTCCGGCGCTTCCTTGCGGGCCGCTTCCGGGTCCAGCTGGCGCTGCAGCGGCGCCTCGCTTTGCGACAGCGCCTCAAGCAGGTCGGGGCTGATGGTGAGTAGGTCGCAACCCGCAAGCGCTGTGATCTGGCCGGTATTCCGGAAGCTCGCGCCCATGATCTCCGTGCGGATGTCGTAAGCCTTGTAATAATCGTAGATGCGCTGGACCGATTGGACCCCAGGATCATTGGTGCCGCTGTTGGCTGCCTCGTCCCACTTGTCGCCTGCGTCTTTCTTGTACCAATCGTAGATACGGCCCACGAAGGGGGAAATGAGCTGGACCTTGGCTTGCGCGGCCGCCAACGCCTGGGGCAGCGAGAACATCAGCGTCATGTTGCAGTGAATGCCTTCGGCCTGCAGGATGCGGGCCGCCTGCACCCCTTCCCAGGTGGATGCCAGTTTGATCAGCACACGGTCGCGCTCCACGCCAGAACGCTTGTACATGGCGATGATCTGGCGCGCCCGTTCGATGCTGGCCTGGGTGTCGAAGGACAGACGTGCATCCACTTCAGTAGACACGCGGCCGGGAATGATGGAAAGAATTTCGCGGCCAAACGCCACCAGTATCTGGCTTGCCAGCTCGGTGGCCGACACGCCGGGGTGATCGGTCATCACCTTGCGCACCAGTTCGCGGTTCTCTTCCTCTTGCACTGCTTTCAGGATCAAGGACGGGTTGGTGGTTGCGTCGGTGGGTTTGTACTTGCGCATGACATCGAAGTCGCCGGTATCGGCGACGACAGTCGTGAACTTGCGCAGGGCATCGAGTTGATTGGTCATATGCACACACTGTCCAGAAAATTTCGGTCTCAGTGCCTACTGTAAGCCATTTTTGGAATGCCCCCCAAATTGTCCCGGCGGCCATGCGCGGCATCATCGGGCAACAGGCCATCAGGCGCTGCGCAAACGGGCGGCCATGCCCCGCCATGGCGGGTGGCGCTGTGTCCCGGGCGGCCGCCCCGGCAATGCAGATGTGTTTTACGGCGGGCCCGCCGGCACCTGCCGCAGCGCCTGGCTGCAACCCAGAAACGGGAGGAGGCTCCGGTCACTGGTATAATCGTAAGGTTTAATTATCGACTTTAAATCCGGGGTTTACAGTGCTGCCGTCACTTTTTTCCGAGGGGACCAACGGGTCGCCTCCTGCAATACTTGCCTTGGCGGACGGTACCATCTTCAGGGGTGTTTCAATTGGCGCCGATGGTCATTGCGTCGCCGAGATCGTCTTCAACACATCCATGACGGGCTACCAGGAAATCCTGACGGATCCCAGCTACAGCGGGCAAATCGTCACGCTTACCTATCCGCATATCGGCAATACCGGCGTCAATGAAGAAGACGTCGAGTCCACGCGTATCCATGCCGCCGGCCTGGTGGTGCGTGACTGCTCCCTGCGGGTGTCCAATTTCCGCGCTACACGCTCCCTGCCAGAGTACCTGAAGGCCCAGGGCGTTGTCGGCATTGCCGGCGTCGACACGCGCAAGCTCACGCGCATCCTGCGCGAGGGCGGAGCGCAGGGCGCCTGCATCCTGGTCGGCGAAGACGCCGAGCGAGCCGTAGCGCTGGCGCGCAGCTTTCCGGGCATGTCCGGCCAGGACCTGGCACGTACCGTGTCCATCGAGGCGTCCCGGCAGTGGAACGAGGGAACCTGGGCATTGGGCAAGGGCTACGCCGCCCAGGCGGGCAACAAATATCATGTGGTTGCCTACGACTACGGCATCAAGAGCAATATTCTGCGCCTGCTGGCGGACCGGGGTTGCCGCATCACCCTTGTTCCCGCGCAGACGCCCGTCCAGGATGTCCTGGCGCTCAAGCCCGATGGCCTGTTCCTGTCCAACGGGCCCGGTGATCCCGAGCCATGCGGCTATGCCATCGAAACCGCCAAGGCTGCGCTTGAGCGCAAGATTCCCCTGTTCGGCATCTGTCTGGGCCAGCAGATCCTTGGTCTGAGCCTCAAGGGCAAGACCATCAAGATGAAAACCGGTCATCACGGCGCCAACCATCCCGTACAGGATCTGGATTCCGGCAGGGTGTTCATTACCAGCCAGAACCATGGCTTCAATGTCGATCCCGACACGCTGCCCGCTAATGTTCGGGTTACGCATGTGTCGCTCTTCGACGGCACCCTTCAGGGCTTCGAGCTTACCGACACGCCCGCCTTTTGCTTCCAGGGCCACCCCGAAGCCAGCCCAGGCCCGCACGACATTGTCGTGCTCTTCGACAAATTCATCAGCCTCATGGCCGGTCAAAAATAATCCAGCATCATGCCCAAGCGTTCAGATCTGAAAAGCATACTTATCATCGGGGCTGGCCCCATCATCATCGGGCAGGCCTGCGAGTTCGACTATTCCGGCGCCCAGGCCTGCAAGGCGCTCAAGGCCGAAGGCTACCGCACCATTCTGGTGAACAGCAATCCGGCCACCATCATGACCGACCCGGAGACGGCCGATGTCACGTACATCGAGCCCATTACGTGGCAGGCGGTCGAAAAAATCATTGAGCGCGAGAAACCCGATGCGCTGCTGCCCACCATGGGCGGCCAAACGGCGCTCAACTGCGCGCTCGACCTGGCTCACAACGGCGTGCTCCAGAAGCACGGCGTTGAGCTCATCGGCGCCAACGAGCATGCCATTGAAAAGGCGGAAGACCGTCAGAAATTCAAGCAGGCCATGACGAGCATCGGCTTGGAATCGGCCAAGTCCGGCGTGGCACACTCCATGGACGAAGCCTGGGATGTGCAGCGCCGTATAGCCGAAGAAATCGGCACGTCGGGCTTTCCCGTGGTCATACGGCCCAGCTTTACCCTGGGTGGCACGGGCGGCGGCATTGCCTACAACAGCGAAGAGTTCGAAAGCATCTGCCGGCGCGGCCTGGAGGCATCCCCCACTAACGAGCTGCTCATCGAGGAGTCGTTGCTGGGTTGGAAGGAATTCGAAATGGAAGTCGTGCGCGATCGCGCCGACAACTGCATTATCGTGTGCGCCATCGAGAACCTCGATCCCATGGGTGTGCATACAGGCGATTCCATCACCGTGGCGCCTGCACAGACGCTTACCGACAAGGAATACCAGATCATGCGCAACGCATCCATTGCGGTGCTGCGTGAAATCGGCGTCGATACCGGCGGCTCCAATGTGCAATTCGCGATCAACCCGGTCAATGGCCGCATGATTGTCATCGAGATGAACCCGCGCGTATCGCGCTCATCGGCCTTGGCTTCCAAGGCGACGGGCTTCCCCATTGCCAAGGTCGCGGCGCGCCTGGCCATTGGGTACACGCTGGACGAGCTGCGCAACGAGATAACGGGCGGCGCGACGCCGGCCTCGTTCGAGCCGACCATAGACTACGTGGTCACCAAAGTACCGCGCTTCGCCTTCGAGAAGTTCCCGCAGGCCGATTCGCGCCTGACCACACAGATGAAATCGGTGGGCGAAGTCATGGCCATAGGCCGCACCTTCCAGGAGTCCTTCCAGAAGGCCTTGCGCGGCCTCGAAGTGGGTGTAGACGGCCTGAATCAGAAAACCACCGACCGGGAGAAGCTGCAGATCGAACTGGGTGAGCCCGGGCCCGAGCGCATCTGGTATGTGGGCGATGCCTTTGCGCAGGGATTCAGCCTCGAGGAGGTGCATGCGCTCACCAGCATCGATCCCTGGTTTCTTGCACAGATCAAGGAAATCGTGGACATCGAGCTGGCGCTCGAACAGAAAACCCTTGCCGAGCTCGATTTCGGCACACTGTGGCAATTGAAGCGGCGCGGTTTTTCCGACCGCCGCCTGGCCTTCCTGCTCGACACCACGGAAGCGGAGGTGCGCAAGCTGCGCCATCAGCTCGGCGTTCGCCCCGTCTACAAACGGGTTGACACTTGCGCAGCAGAATTTCCCACACGCACGGCCTATATGTATTCCACATATGAAGACGAGTGCGAGGCCGCGCCCACCGACCGCAAGAAGATCATTGTCCTGGGGGGCGGCCCGAATCGCATCGGGCAAGGCATCGAGTTCGACTATTGCTGCGTTCATGCCGCGCTGGCCATGCGGGCCGATGGTTATGAAACCATCATGATCAACTGCAATCCCGAAACCGTGTCCACCGACTACGACACATCAGATCGTCTCTATTTCGAGCCGCTCACGCTGGAAGACGTTCTTGAGATCGTCCACAAAGAAAACCCTGTCGGCATGATAGTCCAGTACGGCGGCCAGACTCCGCTCAAGCTGGCCAGGGCGCTTGAAGCCAATGGGGTACCCATTATCGGTACCAGTCCCGACTCCATCGATGTTGCTGAAGACCGGGAACGCTTCCAGAAACTGCTCAACAAGCTGGGCCTGCGCCAGCCACCCAATCGTACTGCACGCACCGAGGGCGAGGCCCTGGCGCTGGCAGGCGAAATCGGCTATCCGTTGGTTGTGCGGCCCAGCTATGTGCTGGGCGGGCGCGCCATGGAAATCGTGCATGAGCAGGCCGATCTCGAGCGCTACATGCGCGAGGCGGTCAAGGTCAGCAATGACTCCCCCGTCCTGCTGGATCATTTCCTGAATAATGCCACAGAGGTCGATGTCGACTGCATCTGCGACGGCGAGACCGTGTTCATTGGCGGCGTCATGGAGCATATCGAGCAGGCGGGCGTGCATTCGGGCGATTCGGCCTGCAGCCTGCCACCCTATTCGCTCCCTGCCGACATCGTTGCTGAAATCAAGCGCCAAACGGGTCTCATGGCGCGGGCACTGAATGTCAAAGGCCTCATGAACGTGCAGTTTGCCGTGCAGGATGGCGATGTCTATGTGCTGGAAGTAAACCCGCGCGCCTCCCGCACGGTGCCGTTTGTATCCAAGGCCACCGGCCTGCAGCTGGCCAAGATTGCCGCGCGCGCCATGGCTGGAAGAACGCTGGCGGACCAGGGCATCAGCAAAGAGGTCATCCCGCCCCATTTTTCGGTCAAAGAGGCGGTGTTTCCCTTCGTCAAGTTCCCGGGCGTGGACACCATCCTGGGGCCCGAGATGAAATCCACGGGCGAAGTCATGGGTGTGGGCGAAAGCTTTGGCGAGGCATTCGTCAAATCACAGCTTGCAGCCAGCGCCCGTCTGCCAGAGTCGGGGACCGTATTTCTCAGCGTGCGCGACCAAGACAAGCCGCGCGCCGTCGAAGTGGCGCGTGGTCTGAGCGACCTGGGCTATAGCATCGTGGCCACGCGCGGCACGGCGGCGGCCATCGAGACAGCGGGCCTGAAGGTGCAGGTAGTGAACAAGGTCACCGAAGGGCGGCCGCATATCGTGGACATGATCAAGAATGGCGAGATTGCGCTGGTCATCAATACGGTCGAAGAGCGCCGCAACGCCATTGCTGATTCCCGCATGATACGCACGAATGCGCTGGCCGCACGCGTCACCTTCTTCACGACCATCACGGGCGCCCGGGCTGCCGTCGAAGGCTTGCAGTACCTGCGCAATGGCGGCGGGCTGAAAGTCTACGCCCTCCAGGACTTGCACGCGGCCATGCAGGCGCACTAGCTGCGCGCGCTTTGCATGCGGCGCGTATTCATCACTGGAGCGAGCAGCGGCATCGGCGCCGCGCTTGCCCAGGCCTGCGCACGGCGCGGCGATCAGTTGGCGCTGATTGGCCGCCGTGCCGACGCCCTGGATCGCGTGCGCGAGAGCCTGCCCGGAACGGGGCATGCGTGCTACGTGCTGGATGTGCGCGACCGCAAGGCCCTGCACGCGGCTGCGCTGGATTTCCTTGATGGCGGACCGGTGGATGTCGTGATTGCCTGCGCGGGTATCAGTGTCGGGACGCTCACCGAGGAATTGGATGACTTCGGCGTCTTTGAAGCCGTGATCCAGACCAATCTGATGGCAACCGTGGCCACGTTCGAACCCTTTATCGCTGCCATGAAAGCGCGGCGGGCTGGCACGCTCGTGGGCATAAGCAGTGTGGCTGGGGTGCGCGGCCTCCCGGGGGCTGGCGCCTACAGTGCATCGAAGGCGGCGTTGCGCAATTATTGTGAAAGCCTGCGTGTGGAATTGCACGGCAGCGGCATCAAAGTTGTGACGGTGGCGCCCGGCTTCATTCGCACACCCATGACGGCAGCCAATCCGTATCGCATGCCTTTCCTCATGCCGGTGGCGCGTTTTGCCGATCGGGCGCTGCGAGCGATTGAACGAGGCGACAGCTATGCCATTATTCCCTGGCAAATGGGGATTGTCGCCCGGTTGCTCAGGCTGGTGCCCAACGGGCTGTACGATCGGGTGGCCGCGCGGCGCAAACGCAAGCCCCGGCAGAACGGGAAAAACTAGAGCAGGTCTTCAGAGCACATCATCCAGCGCGGCATCTTCCAGGTGCGAGACGCAGCCCCAGTCCAGCAATTGCCATCGACCGTCGTCGTGAATGCAGAAATAGTTGATGCTGGTGTTCAGGACGGGATCGCGGCGCGGCGCGTCAAGCCCCAGACCACTCGCCAGGCGCCAGCAGATATCGATGACGCCGCCGTGAGAAAAGACCAGTACATTCTTGCCCGCATGCCGTCGCGCCAGTTCTGCGAATGCCTGTCCGATGCGGTCATGGAATTGTGCGAGCGATTCGCCCTGCTCGAGCAACTGGCCGGGATCGAGAAAATTGATGCCAGGCCCATGGGCACCCTTGAGCCAGGCCCAGTCCCGTCCCTCGTAGATGCCATAGTTGCGCTCGCGCAAGCCTGCCGCTGTTTCAATCGGCCTGCCCAAGTGGCTGGCGGCGATGCGTGCGGTTTCATGAGCGCGGCCAAGGTCGCTGCTGACAATGACATCGACGTCGGTGTCGAAATGCGGCGGACGCAGGCCGAGAGCCAGGCGCTCGGCCTGGCGGATTCCGGTGTCGTTGAGCGGAACGTCCTTCCAGCCCTGCAAGCGGCGCTCGGCGTTCCATTGTGTTTCTCCGTGGCGAATCAGCCAGAATTGGGTGGTCATGCTGCGTGGTGTCCTGGTCGGCGTCTGCGCGGCCTGTTGCGAAAAGCAGCCCGCGCCTGGGATAAACATGTGCTTTTCGCATTCTAGCGCCCATTTCTTGCCCTGGACTCGCGGACAGTCGTACACTCTCGCCTCAGTGTCTCCCCTCAACGCAAGCAAGAACGAAAAAAAGGGCTTCCCATGTCAGATTCCTACTTTCCGCGCTGGCGCCGTGTCCAGGGCGGGCCCAGCGGTATGGTCGTGCAACCCGACGAACGCATGGGGTGGCCGCAGAACATCGCGATGGGGGCGCAGCACGTGGTTGCCATGTTCGGCTCCACCATTCTCGCCCCCATTCTCATGGGTTTCGATCCCAATATCTGCATACTGATGTCGGGTGTCGGCACATTGATTTTTTTCGTATTCGTCGGTGGCAGGGTGCCTAGCTATCTGGGGTCCAGCTTCGCATTCATCGGCGGCGTCATTGCGGTAACCGGCTATACGGGAGCGGGTTTCAACGCCAATATCGGCACGGCCCTGGGCGCCATCATTGCATGCGGTTTCGTCTACACGCTGATCGGTCTGCTGGTCTGGTGGATGGATGCGCGTTTCGGTGGCGCCGCCGTGCGCATCAACACACTCATGCCGCCCGTCGTTACGGGCGCCATCGTGGCCGTCATCGGGCTGAATCTGGCGCCAATAGCCGCCAAGGGTGCGATGGGCGGCTCCACGTTTGAGGCCATGATGGCGCTCATGACCGTTCTGTGCGTGGGAGGCATTGCCGTCTATACGCGCGGCGCCACGCAGCGCCTGCTGATCCTGGTCGGTCTGCTGCTGGCCTGCGTGATATACGGCGTGCTGACCAATGGGCTGGGCCTGGGAGCGCCGCTCGATTTCAGCAAGATCGCCGCGGCGCCCTGGATCGGCTTGCCCCGCTTCCATGCGCCGGTGTTCGAGCTCCATGCTATCAGCGTCATCGTGCCGGTGGCCATTATTCTGGTTGCCGAGAATCTTGGCCATATCAAGGCGGTCAGCGCCATGACGGGGCGGGACCTGGACATGTATCTGGGGCGAGCCTTCGTCGGCGACGGCGTGGCGACCATGGTGTCCGGCGCCGTGGGCGGTACGGGTGTCACGACTTATGCCGAGAATATCGGCGTCATGACTGTCACACGCATATATTCCACACTGGTCTTTGTTATTGCCGCGGTGATTGCCATTCTGCTGGGTTTTTCTCCCAAGTTCGGTGCCGTCATCCAGACCATACCCGGTCCGGTGCTGGGCGGCATGTCGGTGGTCGTGTTCGGCTTGATCGCGGTGGCCGGCGCCCGCATATGGGTTGTCAACCAGGTGGATTTCAGCGACAACCGCAACCTTATCGTCGCCGCCGTCACCCTGGTGCTGGGAGCCGGCAATTTTTCCGTGCAGATCGGCGCTTTCAAGCTCGACGGCATCGGTACCGCGACGTTCGGCGCCATTATCCTGTACGCATTGCTGAATGGGATGGGGCGGCAAAAAACGCTTTGATTTCAGATTGTTGCATTTAGTTTGAGGTTTTCCTCAAAAACCCGGCGGGGGGCTTGCATTTTTCGCGAACATTGCCGACAATGAACGCATACCCCGGTTCGAACCAGGCCGGGGTTTTATTTTGAGCCACGCCCATACCCGTGCCGCACAGTCTGCGCCGCGGCTATCCGGCGGCTCGACCTCCCGGGTGCCGTGCACCCACGTATACCATAGTGCCAGGCGCTCCTCGTGAGGAGCGTCTTTTTACTTTTGAATCAGGAAGCATATGTCCACGATACCGTTGACAGCACGCGGCGCCGAGCGCCTGCAAGCGGAACTGCACCGTCTGAAGACAGTCGAGCGTCCCGAGGTCATCAATGCCATCGCCGAGGCGCGCGCCCAGGGCGATTTATCTGAAAATGCCGAATACGATGCGGCGCGCGAGCGCCAGGCCTTTGTGGAAGGCCGAATTCGCGAGCTGGAAGGCACGCTGTCCAATGCCCAGATCATTGATCCCAGTGCCCTGGACGTTGACGGCCGCGCGGTGTTCGGCGCAACAGTCGAGATCGAGGACTTGTCCTCGGGTGAGCGTGTCACCTATCAGATCGTGGGCGATGTCGAGGCCGACATCCGCGCCAATCTCATTTCCGTGTCCAGTCCGGTTGCGCGCGCGCTGATTGGCAAGATGGAAGGCGACGTGGTCGAGGTCAAGGCGCCCGCCGGCGTGCGCGAATATGAAGTGTTGAGTATCAGCTATCAGTAGAAGTAGAGGCGACTTCCCGGCGCGCCGTTCGGCTGCGCAGCGGTGTCATGCAAGGCCGTATACTGACGGCCTGTTTTTTTCAGCCCTTGCCCGAACGTAGCCCGCGCCGTGCACCTGCCCGCAAGGACAATGCGCTGCCAGACCGGCGGGGGATGCCGTGAGCTGGGCGGGGGCTGGTTGCGGCACCCGGCCGGCCTGTGCTCCGACGAGCACGGGGCGGCGCTTCGGCGGGTTTTGCCGGCTTGGCGGCGCCGCTGCGCGCTGTGCGGGCGGCCTTGTCGGCAGCTTTCCTGGCGCTGCCGGCACCCTGCGATGCCTGCTTCTTGGGTACGTAGGGCTCTGAAGGCTTGCGCAGCGCGCGAGTGGCGTACTCGGCCTCGTGTTTTTTGCGCTCGGCTTCCAGGTCGGGGCGGTACAGAATAAGCGTCTTGCCCAGGTGGTGCACCAACGCGCACGACAGGGCATCGCAAATGCGGTCTATCATTGCCACACGCGCTTCGCGGTCATCGCCTGAAACGCGCACCTTGATGAGCTGGTGGGCATTCAGATTCAGGTCGATTTCCTTGATTACGGGATCTGTCAGCCCGCGTTCGCCGATCAGGACGACGGGTCGCAGGGAATGGGCAGCGGCGCGCAGGGTACTGCGCTGCTGTGAAGTCATATCGAGTTTAGCCATGTTGGAATTGTACGGGAATGGCAAAGAAAAAATTCTCCAGGGACTGGCTGCAGCAGCATATCAATGATCCCTATGTGAAAATGGCGCAACAAAAGGGGTACCGGGCGCGCGCCGCATTCAAGCTGACCGAGATACTGGATGCGGAAAAGCTCATGCGTCCGGGCGATGTGGTCGTCGACCTGGGCAGCGCGCCGGGCAGTTGGTCGCAGGTGGCGCGCGAGCGTCTCGCGGGACCAGGCGGTGAAATACGGGGACGCATCATCGCATTGGATATGCTGCCCATGGAGCCTATTGCAGGTGTGACGTTCATGCAGGGCGATTTCCGCGAAGACGACGTGCTCGGCCAGCTTGAGCGCATGCTCGACGGCCAGGCGGTCGACCTTGTAATGTCGGATATGGCCCCCAACTTATCTGGTGTGGGATCTGCGGATTCCGCGCGAATACAGCATGTCTGCGAGCTTGCTCTCGATTTTGCCTGCCGCTGGCTCAAGCCCGAAGGCGCCTTGATTGTCAAGGCTTTCCACGGTAGCGGCTTTTCACAGGTGGTGGAGGCTTTCAAGCGCAATTTCCAGCGGGTGGCTGAACGCAAGCCCAAGGCCTCGCGGGGAAAGTCGTCGGAAACTTTTCTGGTGGCGCGCGGCCTGAAGGCCGGTCTTGGGCGGCGCAATACATGATGCGCGCGATCAGGTAGAATGACTTATTGACAATTGGCCCTTGTGCGCCCAGCCTCATCCGGGCGGGAGGAAAGGGCGGAAATGACTGTGATATCCCCGGCTGCGGGGCCGGGCCGCCGTCAGGCGGGGCGGCCAGGGATCACAAGCAGGAGATAGGCTTTGAACAACTCGTTTTCCAAGGTCGCGATATGGATGGTGATCGCGCTTGTCCTGTTCACTGTGTTCAAGCAGTTCGACGGGCGCGCCGCAGCCACCGATACCGTGTCCTATACGCAATTCATGAAGGATGCGCAGGCGGGCCGCATCAACAAGGTGGACATACAGGGTGATACGCTGTACGTCACGCCGGAGGCCGGCCGTCCCTACAGCCTGACGTCGCCCGGCGACCTCTGGATGGTGCCCGAGCTGGTCAAGTCGGGCGTGCAGGTGTCGGGCAAGGCGCGCGAAGAGCCGTCTTTCCTTACCAGCCTGTTCATTTCCTGGTTCCCGATGTTGCTGCTTATCGGGGTGTGGATATTCTTCATGCGCCAGATGCAGGGTGGCGGCAAGGGCGGGGCGTTCAGCTTCGGCAAGTCGCGCGCCCGCATGCTCGATGAAAACACCAACAACATTACTTTCGCCGACGTTGCCGGGTGCGATGAAGCCAAGGAAGATGTCCAGGAACTGGTCGATTTCCTGCGCGACCCCACCAAGTTCCAGCGTCTGGGCGGTCGCATCCCGCGCGGCGTGCTCATGGTCGGCTCGCCTGGCACCGGCAAGACCCTGTTGGCCAAGGCCATCGCGGGGGAAGCCAAGGTGCCATTCTTCAGCATATCCGGCTCCGACTTCGTCGAGATGTTCGTGGGCGTGGGCGCGGCCCGAGTGCGCGATATGTTCGAAAATGCCAAGAAGCAGGCGCCCTGCATTATTTTCATCGACGAAATCGATGCGGTGGGCCGCCAGCGCGGTGCCGGCCTGGGCGGTGGCAACGACGAGCGCGAGCAAACACTGAACCAGTTGCTCGTCGAGATGGATGGCTTCGAAACAGGCCAGGGTGTTCTGGTCATTGCCGCCACCAACCGTCCCGACGTGCTTGATCCCGCGTTGCTGCGCCCTGGCCGCTTCGACCGTCAGGTCGTGGTATCACTGCCCGACATCCGCGGGCGCGAGCAGATTCTCAAGGTGCACATGCGCAAGGTGCCTCTGGCAACCAATGTCGACGCTTTGATTCTGGCGCGTGGCACGCCGGGGTTTTCGGGCGCCGACCTGGCCAACCTCGTCAACGAGGCCGCGCTGTTCGCCGCGCGCCGCAGTGGTCGCACCGTTGACATGAGCGACTTCGAAAAGGCCAAGGACAAGATCATCATGGGTGCGGAGCGCCGCTCCATCGTCATGCCCGAGGAAGAGCGCCGCAACACGGCCTATCACGAGTCGGGGCACGCCATCGTGGCGCGCATGCTGCCCAAGACAGACCCCGTCCACAAGGTCACCATCATCCCGCGTGGGCGCGCGCTGGGTGTCACCATGCAACTGCCCGAGGGTGACCGCTACAGCATGGACAAGGAACGTCTGCTGAACACCATCGCGGTGCTGTTTGGTGGCCGCATCGCCGAAGAAGTCTTCATGAACCAAATGACCACCGGCGCCTCCAACGACTTCGAGCGAGCCACCGCAATTGCGCGCGATATCGTTACCCGCTACGGCATGACCGACTCGCTGGGGCCTGTGGTCTATGCTGAGAACGAAGGCGAGGTATTCCTTGGTCGCAGCGTCACCAAGACCACGCATGTGTCCGAGGCCACCATGCAGAAGGTGGATCATGAGATCCGCAAGATCATCGACGAGCAATATACGGTGGCGCGGAACATCATCGAGGGGAACCGCGACAAGATGGAAGCCATGGCCAAGGCGCTGCTCGAATGGGAAACCATCGATGCAGATCAGATCCAGGACATCATGGAAGGCCGTCCTCCCCGGTCGCCCCAGCCGCCGTCTTCCGGATCCGACACGTCCGACAAGACGCCGCCCACGGGCATGACCCCGGCTGGCGGAGACACCGCGGCCACGCCGGTCTGATCTTTCGGCTTCTGCCGCTGGTAGGCTGCCACATGGGCGACACTTTGCTTTGCGGACGCTTCGAGCTTGCGCTCGAGCGTCCGTTTGTCATGGGCATCGTAAATGTCACGCCCGACTCATTCTCCGACGGCAACGCCCATCCGGATCCCGCTGCAGCCATACGGCACGCCCACCGGCTGCTTGAGGAAGGTGCCGATATGCTGGATATCGGCGGCGAGTCCACACGTCCGGGTGCGGACCCGGTGCCACTGCAACAGGAGCTCGACCGTGTTCTGCCAGTCGTGCGGTCGCTGCGCGATTGCGGCGTACCGTTGTCGGTGGATACCTTCAAGCCGGAGGTCATGCGCGCCGCCCTGGAAGCAGGCGCCGACATGATCAACGATATCTACGGATTCAGGCGTCCCGGCGCCATCGACGTGGTGGCGGATAGCCCTTGTGGTCTGTGCGTCATGCATATGCAGGGAGAGCCGCGCACCATGCAGCAGGCGCCCCAGTATCGTGATGTCGTGGCCGAAGTGCAGGCGTTTCTGCTCGAAAGAGTCCAGGCCCTGGTACATGCCGGCGTGGCTCGCGCCCGCATCGTACTGGACCCGGGCTTCGGGTTTGGCAAGACTGCCGAACAAAATTACCTCTTGCTGCGCCAGCTCGGTCAGATCGACAGCCAGGGCCTGCCCTGGCTTCTGGGCCTGTCGCGCAAATCCATGATAGGCCATATCGTGGGACGTGAGCCGTCCGAACGCCTGGCGGGCAGTATTGCAGCCGCGCTTTCGGGCCTGGCGCGAGGCGCGCGCATATTGCGTGTCCACGATGTGGCCGCCACCCTGGACGCGATCAAGGTCTGGCGCGCCGCAGAACACGGAGTTTTTTCATGACAGAGCGTAAATATTTCGGCACGGACGGTGTTCGGGGCGAAGTGGGCGGCACCACCATCAACGCCGAGTTTGCCCTGCGCCTGGGCTACGCTGCGGGACGCGTACTGGCGCGCAAGCGGCGCCAGGATGGGCGGGGCCGTCCCGCGCTCATTATCGGTAAAGACACCCGGATCTCTGGCTATATGCTTGAATCGTCCCTTGAGGCCGGGCTTTCCGCCGCCGGCGTGGACGTGCTCCTGGCCGGCGTCGTGCCGACTCCGGCGGTGGCCTATCTGACGCGCGCGCTGCGTCTCGAGGCCGGCATTGTCATCAGTGCCTCGCACAATCCGTTCCAGGATAACGGAATCAAGTTCTTCTCCGGCCAGGGCATGAAGCTGCCCGACGAAATAGAAAGCGAAATCGAGGCCGCTATCGATGAGCCCCTCGACTGCGTGGGTTCGGCAGACCTGGGGCGGGCTCGCCGCCTGGAGGACTCGGCGGGCCGCTACATTGAGTTCTGCAAGAGTACATTTCCCAACGAGCTTGATCTCTCGGGCCTGTCCATCGTCGTCGATGCCGCCAACGGAGCGGCATACCACATTGCCCAGCATGTATTCCGCGAACTCGGTGCCGAGGTTCATGCCATCGGGTGCACGCCCGACGGCTTCAACATCAATGACGGC
The DNA here is from genome assembly GCF_004153445.1 of Allopusillimonas soli. Classification (GTDB taxonomy): domain Bacteria; phylum Pseudomonadota; class Gammaproteobacteria; order Burkholderiales; family Burkholderiaceae_B; genus Allopusillimonas; species Allopusillimonas soli. The sequence goes on along the minus strand of NZ_SDQC01000006.1, from coordinate 170,595 downwards.
GTGGGAGCCATGTTCCCCCAGCATCTGGCCGAGGTGGTCCGCGAGCGGGGGGCCCATCTTGGCATTGCGCTGGATGGCGACGCCGACAGGCTGCAGATGGTGGACAGCACAGGTCGTATCTACAACGGCGACGAGTTGCTGTACGCCATAGTGTGCGACCGCATGACTCAGCATCCGGTGGATGGCGTGGTGGGCACGCTCATGACCAATTTCGGCTTTGAAAAGCAGATGCAGGCGCTGGGTATCGGCTTCGAACGCGCCAAGGTGGGCGACCGCTATGTGCTTGAAAACATGCAGAAGCATGGATGGCTTTATGGCGGAGAGAGCTCCGGCCACCTGCTGTGTCTCGACCTGCATACCACGGGCGACGGCATTATTGCGGCGCTTCAGGTCCTGACCGCCATGCGGCGCAGCGGCCTTCAGCTGGCGGATCTGGTGAAGTCGCTGAAAATGTATCCGCAGAAGATGGTCAATGTTCCTCTTACCCCTGGTCTCGACTGGCAGCATCATGACGGCCTGTCCCGCGCGCGGTCCGAGGTGGAGGCTGCGCTGGGCGAGCGCGGGCGTGTGCTGATCCGTGCATCGGGTACCGAGCCCAAGCTTCGCCTTATGGTCGAAGCCGAGGACGAGGACCTGGCCGAGCAAGGAATACAGAAACTCCTTGCAGTGAATTTAACAAACGCGTAACGCCAGGTACAAAAACCTGCAACATCCGGCATGCACACTGGAGGCCACTTCACGGAGTAGCCCGCATGTTAGAACTTGCACGTATTCAGTCCAACATACCGGCCAGCGCCGCGTGCGCGGGGCCGGAAACCGGCGGCCTGGCCATGGGCCTGGCGCGCAGCAACGAGGAGCTTGAGGCCATACAGCGGCTGCGGTATCGCGTATTCACCGAAGAAATGAACGCTGTTTTTCCCGATGCGACGGATGGCCTGGATGCGGATCGGTTCGATCCGTGGTGCGAGCACTTCATGGTGAGCGAGATAGGCACCGGCAAGGTGGTGGGCACCTATAGGCTGCTTGACCCGGACAACGCGCGCAAGGCCGGCGGCTACTATTCCGAGTCTGAATTCGACCTGTCTGGCCTGGGCGCCATCAGGCGGAATCTGGTCGAAGTCGGTCGATCCTGCATTCATCCCGATTATCGGAACGGCGCGGTCATCATGCTGCTTTGGTCGGGCATTGCCAATATGGTCAAGCGGGCGGGGTTTCGCCATGTTCTGGGCTGCGCGAGTGTCAGCCTGCGGGACGATGGCGTAACCGCACGCGAAGTTTGGCGCCGTGCACAGGCGGACATGGCCAACCAGCCGCAAATGCCTCGGGTGATGCCCCTGCACCGTTATCCGGTCGATGACAGCGGTCAACGCCTCCCTGCGCGCATCCCGCCGCTGATAAAGGGCTACCTGAAGCTGGGCGCGGCAATATGCGGTGAGCCGGCATGGGATCCCGATTTCAATACGGCGGACTTCCCTGTGTTGCTGGATGTGCAGCACATGGACACCCGTTACCGCCGCCACTTCGGCCTGTAGTGAAAATTGGCCTGGATCTTGCGCTTGAGCCAGCTTTGGTTCAGGCCTGTTTTAGCCTGAACAGCGTGCCCACCTTGCGCCACTCTTTTTCCTCGGATTTCAGCAGAAACTCCGAAAGCGGCCGGGCTTCCAGCCACGCCTCGTCCACGCGCGCTTCAACCAGATGGCCGTCGGTGCGCAGACTGACTGGAACGCGTTCCTGATTTTCGCGCCGCCGGGACAGCAGGACTGCCAGCCGCAGACAGAGCAGGGCGCGCCAGGTGGCGCGCGTTATGTCCAGGCCCCGCAACTTGGACATCTTGCCCTGGTGGCCCAAAACGAGTCTAGCCAGCAACAATTGGTCGTCGTTGGAAAAGCCCGGCATATCGGCATGCTCCAGGATGTAGGCGCCATGCTTGTGATAATCGTCGTGCGCAATGCTCAGGCCAACTTCGTGCAGGTCGGCAGCCCATCCCAGCGCGCGTTCGAGTTCCTGGTTCTCGGGCGTGTCTTCCAGGCCGAGCTGCTTGAAAAAGTCCAGGGCTATGCGCCTGACTCGTTCCGACTGATTGGTGTCGACATGATAGCGCTTGATGAACTGGCGCACGGTCTCGTGCCGCTTGTCGTGGTCGGAATCACGGCCCAGTAGGTCATAGAGCACGCCGACCCGCAAGGCGCCCTCGCCGGGCGCCATCGCCTTGATTTTTAGCTCCTGGAAGGCGGACAGCATAATGGCGAGGCCACCTGCCAATACCAGGGAGCGATCATGCTTCAGTCCGGGCAGTTCGCTCATGATGACCCTGCCGTCCTGGATCAGCTTGGCCTTCAGCTTTTCCAAGCCCTCCAGCGTAATGCCCTTGCGTGAAAGGCCGCCTTCTTGCAGCACGGCAATCAACCCCTTGGCCGTGCCCGACGAACCATAGGCCTCCTGCCATCCCGTCTGGCGATACAGCCTGGATATCCGTTCGAACTCGCCCCGAGCGGCCAACTGTGCCTGGGCCATGCGCGTGGCCGTGATGCGTCCATCGGGAAAGAATCGCTTGGTGTAGCTGACGCACCCCATGAACAGCGACGACAGATGAATGGGCTGAAAGCCCTTGCCGATGATGACCTCGGTGGAGCCGCCTCCGATGTCTATCATGAGCCGGCGGTTGGGGGAGGGGGGGAGTTCGTTGCTGATGCCTGAAAAGATCAGACGCGCTTCTTCCTGGCCGGCGATGATCTCTATGGGGAAACCGAGAGCCTGTTCGCACTGCTGCACGATATCGGATGCATTGCGCGCGACACGGAAAGTGTTGGTGGCTACGGCGCGGACCCGGTTAGGGTGAAAGCCCGACAGCAGCTCGCCGAAACGCTTGAGTACGGTGATGGCGCGTTCCGTGGCGGCCTGGTCGATATTGTGCCGGTCGTCCAGCCCGGCGGCCAGCCGCACCGATTCCTTCAGTCTGTCGACTGCGTAGATTTGCGCTACGCCGTCCTGTTGCACCACCTTGCCGATTGAAAGCCGGAAGCTGTTGGAGCCCAGGTCGACCGCGGCGAGTAATTGATCCATCGGTTCGGTCTCGAAAAAATACCGCTAGATTATAGTTTCCGTTTTTGACAGGCCGGCGATGCGGCCCATGTATGGCGCTGGATAGGGCATTTGGATAGTATTGGGGCATGGTGCATGTTTTTTTCATGCCCTGTCACTGAATTGTCATCAATTTGCAGTAAAACAGTCCGTCCCCTGCTTCGGAAGGCCTATGTCCAGCGCTTCGTCATCGCATTCTGTCCTGCTCAATCGCGAGCTCTCCCTGCTCAAGTTCAACGAGCGTGTGCTGGCGATGGCAGAGAATCCTGCCACACCCCTGCTGGAGCGATTGCGTTACCTCTGCATAGTCAGTTCCAATCTGGATGAGTTCTTCGAGATCCGTATCTCCAGCCTGAAGGAGCAGCAGCGTCAGAACCCAGGGGTGATCGGTGCGGACGGCATGACGCCCGCGGAGGCTTTCGAGCAGGTGCAAACAGCTGCCCACGACTTGATCGACAGGCAGAATGCGCTGCTTACCAAGCAGGTCCTGCCCCGACTGCGCAAGGAAGGCATAGACATCATGGAGCCATCCGCATGGAGCGAGGCGCTGCGCGAGTGGGCCCACGCCGAGTTCTACCGTGAAGTCATGCCCATGCTGACTCCCATAGGCCTGGACCCGGCGCACCCTTTTCCCCGCGTCTATAACAAGAGTCTGAACTTCATTGTTTCGCTGTCGGGCAACGACGCCTTTGGGCGCAGCGCGTCCATTGCCATTGTGCAGGCGCCCCGGGCGTTGCCCCGGATCATGCGGGCGCCTTCATCCATTTCCGGCGTGCCGCACGGCTATATTCTGCTATCGGCGCTCATCAGCGCCTTTGTTGGAGACATTTTTCCGGGCCTGAACGTCCAGGGAGTGTATCAGTGGCGGGTAACCCGCAACAGCGACTTGTTCGTGGACGAGGAAGAAATCACCAACCTGCGCCAGGCGCTGCAGGGGGAATTGTCACAGCGCAATTTCGGCGCCGCGGTGCGGCTGGAAATTGATCACATCATGCCGGAGGCGCTCGAGGCCTTTCTGCAGCAGGAGTTCCTGCTGCAACCGCAGGACACGTATCGTGTCAGCGGCCCGGTGAACCTTTCGCGGCTCATGCAGTTGTGCAATGTCGTGGACAGGCCCGACCTGTTGTTTCCCGTCCACAGGCCTCACGCGCCCGCGCCGTTTGACACCGTCATGGGCAAGCCGGGCGAGCTATTCGCAGCCATTGCCCAGAAGGATCGCCTGCTGCACCATCCTTACCAGTCTTTCCAGCCGGTGCTCGACTTCCTGACGGCGGCCGCCACGGATCCGTCCGTGGCGGCAATCAAGCAGACCATCTACCGCACCGGCGAAGACTCCGAATTGATGCGCTTGCTCCTGGCCGCAGCCCGCGCGGGCAAGGAAGTGACGGTCGTGGTCGAACTCATGGCCCGTTTCGATGAGCAAACCAATATCAATTGGGCGGCACGGCTCGAGGAAGTTGGCGCGCATGTCAGCTACGGTGTTGTTGGCCATAAGACACATGCCAAGATGGCGCTGGTGCTGCGGCGCGAAAAAGGCCAGATCCGGCGCTATGGGCACCTGGGTACTGGAAACTATCACCCCCGTACAGCCAAGCTGTACACCGATTTCGGCCTTTTGACAGCCAACCCCCAGATGTGCCTGGACATGGACAAGGTATTTTCCCTGCTGACCGGCCTTGGCGCGCGCCGGCCGCTCAGCACGCTGCTGCAGTCCCCGTTTACCCTGCACGAAACCATGATGGCGCTGATTCGGGCGGAAACCGCGGCGGCCAGGGCAGGGCGAAAGGCGCGCATCATGGCCAAGATGAATTCGCTGCTTGAGCCGGAGATCATCGAGGCTTTGTACGCAGCCAGCACGGCGGGGGTGCACATAGACCTGATCGTGCGGGGGGCCTGTGCCTTGCGGGCGGGTGTGCCGGGCCTGTCCGACAACATACGGTTGCGGTCCATCATTGGCCGTTTCCTCGAACATGCCCGCGTTTTCTACTTCTACAGCGGGGGCGAGGAGAAAGTCTATCTCTCGTCGGCCGATTGGATGGACCGCAATTTCTTTCGCCGTGTCGAGGTCGGTTTTCCCATACTCGATTCCGCCCTGAAGAAAAGAGTCATCAACGAGTCCTTCACCCTGGCGATGCGCGACAATCAACTGGCATGGCGGGCACTGCCCGATGGCACCTATGCCAAGGTAAGGGGCCGTGGCAAGCCTGTCAATCTGCATGAGTCGCTGCTGCAGACCTTGGGGTAGTCCGCGGATGCCGGACTGTCACGAACATGTCATATTGCATGTCTAATATGTCGTCTGAGCAGAAAAAAATCCTGCTGATTTTGACCACCCAAAAGGACATCAAATGATCAAGCGCATGCTGATACAAGTTTCCGCCGGCATTGCCCTGGGCACCGCCGCACTGGCTGCCCAGGCGGCCGATATCACCGGCGCGGGCGCGTCGTTTCCGTACCCCATTTATGCAAAATGGGCTTCCCAATACCAGACTGAAACCGGCAACCGGATCAACTACCAATCCATAGGTTCGGGCGGCGGCCAGCAGCAGATTATTGCCAAGACTGTCGATTTCGGCGCTTCGGACGATCCCATGAAAGGGCCCGACTTGGAAAAAAACGGCCTGTTCCAGTTTCCGGCCATTATCGGCGGGACGGTGCCGGTGGTGAATGTCGCCGGCGTCGAGCCGGGCAAGCTCAAGCTGTCGGGCGAGGTGCTGGCAGATATTTTCCTGGCCAAGGTCAAGAAGTGGAATGATCCCGCCATTCAGTCGCTTAATCCCGACCTCAAGCTGCCGGATGCAGCCATTATTGTTGTGCACCGTTCGGACGGATCAGGCACAACCTTTGGTTGGACCAACTATCTGTCCAAGGTGTCGGCCGATTGGAAGGCGAAAGTGGGCGAGGGCAAGGCTGTGAAATGGCCCACCGGCCAGGGCGGCAAGGGCAATGAAGGCGTGGCCGCTTATGTGCGGCAGCTGAAGAACTCGATCGGCTATGTGGAATATGCCTATGCCAAGCAGAACAAGCTGTCCTGGACACAGCTGCAGAACAAGGATGGTCAGTTTGTTCAGCCATCCCAGGAGGCCTTTGCGGCTGCTGCGGCCAATGCCGACTGGAAAAGCGCGCCGGGCATGGGTGTCGTGCTGACCAACGAGCCGGGTGCAGAATCCTGGCCTGTGACCTCCGCCAGCTTCATTCTGGTACACAGGAAGCAGGAAAATCCCGAAAAGGCCCTGGAAGTGCTGAAATTCTTCAACTGGGCCTTCGAGAAGGGTGACGACATGGCCAAGGCGCTGGACTACGTGCCGATGCCCGATTCGGTCACGGCGCAGATCGTGCAAGCCTGGAAGGACGAAATCAAGTCCTCGGACGGTCAGGCTATCTGGAAATAATCACAGTGTCCGTCGCCATGCCAGCAGTAATCCGGCATGGCGGCGGGCGTCTTGCCGTCTCCGGCCGCAGGCGGACCTATAGCCCGCCTTGCAGCGGTGCCCGCGGCCTAGCGTCCTTGCTTATGCGAAAATGCAGGGTGAGCCGCAGCTTGCGGCTTCCGGCTTTCATCAATACGGCCCCGACCCTTCGCACACATACCCATGGAAAATAACCGCAACGCGCTCATGGATGTCTTGTTCAAGAACCTGACGCGCATTTTTGCGTTCTTTGTTTTCGTCCTGCTGGGCGCCATCATGCTTTCGCTGATATGGGGCAGCCGTGCCTCCATCGCCGAAAACGGCATCGCGTTTCTGTGGACCAATAATTGGGATCCCGTCCAGAATCTGTATGGCGCCATGGTGCCAGTGGTGGGCACGCTGCTGACATCCTTTATCGCCTTGGCGATTGCTGTGCCGGTGTCCTTCGGCATCGCCATGTTCCTGACCGAACTCTCCCCTGTCTGGCTGCGCCGGCCCCTGGGGACAGCCATAGAGATGCTGGCGGCCATTCCTTCCATCATCTATGGCATGTGGGGCCTGTTCGTCTTCGTGCCGCTATTCCAGCAATACGTGCAGCCCGGCTTCATCGCCCTGTTCGAAGATATTCCTGTACTGCAGAATCTCTTCGCCGGCCCCCCCTTCGGCATCGGCATATTTACGGCGGGCCTGATTCTGTCCATCATGGTCATCCCGTTCATTACCGCTGTCATGCGCGATGTGTTCGAGCTGGTGCCTCCCATGCTGAAAGAGTCCGCCTACGGCCTTGGTAGCACCACCTGGGAGGTGGTGTGGAAGGTAGTCCTTCCCTTTACCCGATCGGGTGTCATTGGCGGCATCATGTTGGGGCTGGGCCGGGCTCTCGGGGAAACCATGGCCGTCACCTTCGTCATCGGCAATGCATTCAACCTGCCCGACTCCATATTCTCGCCATCCAATTCCATTGCCTCGGCGCTGGCCAATGAGTTCAACGAGGCGGGCGGCATGCAGAAGGCGGCGCTGCTGGAGCTGGGCCTGATTCTGTTCCTCATCACGACTATCGTTCTCGCCTTGTCCAAGCTGCTCTTGCTGCGACTGGGCAGGAGCGAGGGTGCAAAAAGCTAGCAGGCAGCCCCAATATGTTCGATACCGATTCCATCGTCAGCCTGAACAACCGCATTTACAGACGCCGCCAGCGTTTCAACCGGCTGATGCTGGCGCTGTCGGGCTTTACCGTCGTCTCGGGGCTGTTCTGGTTGTTCTGGATCATTCTTACCCTCCTGATCAAAGGGGGCGGAGCGTTGTCGCTGACACTGCTTACGCAAAGTACGCCGCCGCCGGGTGCCGCCGGAGGCCTCATCAACGCCATTGTTGGCAGCATCATGATGGCCGTCGTGGCAACACTGATCGGCACGCCCATTGGCATCCTGGCCGGCACCTATCTGGCCGAATACGGGCGCCGCGGGTGGCTGGCGCCGGCCACGCGCTTTCTGAACGACGTTTTGCTGTCCGCGCCGTCCATCATCATCGGTCTGTTCATCTACGCAGTCTATGTGGCGCAGGTTGGGCATTATTCGGGCTGGGCCGGTGCCTTCGCGCTGGCCATACTGGTGATTCCCGTGGTGGTGCGGGCCACGGACAACATGCTCATGCTGGTTCCGAACAGTTTGCGCGAGGCCGCCGCCGCCCTGGGATGCCCGCAGTGGCGCATTATCACCTTCATCTGCTACCGTGCAGCCCGCTCAGGCATCATTACGGGCGTATTGCTGGCGGTGGCGCGCATTTCTGGCGAAACCGCGCCCCTGCTGTTCACCGCATTGAACAACCAGTTCATGTCCTGGAACATGAATGCGCCGCTGGCCAACCTGCCCGTCGTGATCTACCAGTACGCGGCCAGCCCTTTTGAAGACTGGAATCACCTTGCCTGGGCTGGCGCCGTGCTGATCACGCTGCTTGTTCTGGGCATCAATATCGCTGCCCGCAGCCTCTTTCGCAAGTAATACAGATACAGGCCAGCCCGGCAAGGGCAGGGCCAGGGAAACACCATGCACACGACGATACCTGCCGAACGCGCCAAGATCGAAGTCAAGAACCTGAACTTCTATTACGGCAACTATCACGCGATCAAGAACGTCAATCTGTCCATACGTGAAAAGAAAGTGACGGCGTTCATTGGGCCGTCGGGCTGCGGCAAATCGACCTTGCTGCGCACGTTAAATCGCATGTATGAGCTGTATCCGGGACAGCGCGCGGAGGGAGAAATCAACCTTGACGGCGAGAATCTTCTGACATCGAAGATGGACATCTCGCTGATACGCGCCAAGGTCGGCATGGTGTTTCAGAAGCCCACGCCCTTTCCCATGAGCATCTACGACAACATCGCCTTTGGCGTCAGGCTGTTCGAGCGTCTAAGCAAGGGTGAAATGGACGAGCGGGTGGAATGGGCGCTGACCAAGGCGGCGCTATGGAACGAGGTCAAGGACAAACTGAACCAAAGCGGCAACGGCCTGTCGGGCGGGCAGCAACAGCGGCTGTGCATAGCGCGCGGCGTGGCCATCAAGCCCGAAGTGCTGCTGCTCGACGAACCATGCTCCGCCCTGGACCCTATTTCCACGGCCAAGATCGAGGAACTGATAGCGGAACTCAAATCGGACTACACCGTGGTCATCGTGACACACAACATGCAACAGGCGGCGCGTTGTTCGGACTACACCGCCTATATGTACCTGGGCGAGCTCATGGAGTTTGGCGACACCGACCAGATCTTCGTGAAGCCCGCGCGCAAGGAAACAGAAGACTATATAACTGGCCGTTTTGGCTGAATAAGCGCGGCAGTAGCACGCAGCCCCGCTCGAAGGACGGCCCTGGCATGCCGCTTGATACCGAGCACGCACATGGCTGCGCTAAATAAGGCGACAGCGCACGTTTTTCAGTTCCAGCGTCCCGAACTGCCGCCCAGGCTGTAGCGTCCCGCACCCAGCAGGGCGATGGCAAGGCCGCAAAACAGATACAAACCTTGCAGTTCCAATTGCCAGCCGCCTGTTTTGCTCAATAGATAAAGTTGGCCGGTATGCACCAGCAGTATGGCCACAATCATGTTGATAGCCACCAGCAGGCCGCCGGCGCGTGCGTAGATGCCAGCGATGAGCAGCAGCGGCGCAATGACTTCGCCGATATACACTCCCCAGCCGAGAAAGCCCGGCAGGCCATGGGAGGCGACCATGCCCTCGATGCCGCTGACACCGTTTGTAAGTTTGGAGATGCCGTGGAACAGCATGAGAATTCCTACGACGAGACGCAGGATCAGTTTACCCAGGTCTTCCTGATTGCTTGAGGACATAGAGGCTCCATGTAGTTGGCCGGGACGCCTTCGTCCGAGTGCGAACATGAAGGCGGGAACCATTATAGAGAGCCCTGGGTGAGCGCGCATGACAAAACATCACGTGCGCCGGAATGGATGGGGGTCAACACACGTCGATGTCGCGCAGGTACCGGTGGGTATGCAGGTGCGCTACGCGATGCTGGCGCCAGGCGATTTCCGAGATGACCCAAGGCGGGGCGCCGATGTCGCGCAATACGTGCGCATCAAGATGACTTAGACGAGGCAAGGCGCTGGCCCAGGCCTTGTTTAGTTCATTGTGGCGGATGAGGGTCGCATTCGGGGTTGAGGTATCGGGCAGGGGCAGGCGCAGGTGGCGCATGACAGCACGCAGGAAAATGGCGAGGCCGGTGCGCCATTCATTCCGCGCCCGGGAGCGATCCGTGGATGCATGGTTCGGCATGTCCGGCGCGGCGCAGGGCGCGTCGGTGCAGGAGGCGGCGAAGCCGAGGTTGCCGGTTCTGTGACTGGACATGATGGTCTCCGGGTTGGGGCGGTCCATGAAATTTCCCTTGCGCACTATGCGTAGAGAACATGTGGTAAGAATAAGCGTCCACATGTCTGCTGTATATCGACTTGTTCTGCCTAGCTTGGTCAGTTATGCTTACCAATAATGAGTAGATTGCCCTTAAATACCTTGCCTGCCTTTCGTGCCGTTGCCGAGCTTGGCAGCCTGCGCGCGGCTGCGGAGGCCATGCATCTCACGCACAGCGCCATAAGCCAGCAGATACGCAGCCTGGAAAGCAGGCTGGGGTTTCCTGTATTCGAGCGCCGCGGACGGCGGGTGGAGCTCAATGCGGCTGGCGTCGCCTTGCTTCGCGCCACGCAGGCCGCCCTGGCCCGCCTGGAAGAAGGAACGCATGCCGCGGCAGCCGCGGCGTGCGGCGTGGCGCAGCGCCTGCGCATATCGGTCTTGCCATCGTTTGCCCAGCATTGGCTGCTGCCGCGCATGGGGCGCTGGCATGTGCTGCACCCCGACATCGCCTTGGAAGTGGAGTTCTCGCAGCAGGTTGCGGATCTGCACCGCCACGGTTTTCATGCGGCGCTGCGCCAGGGGCTTGGTCCTTGGCCAGGGCTGATGTCAGAGCAGCTGTTCGATACCCTGACGCCGCTGGTGGTCGTGGGTTGCGCCATCGATGCGCGCCGGCTGCTTGGCGCGCCGGCAAGCGATCTGCTGCGCGAGCCCCTGCTGGGCGATCCCAAGGTATGGAATGCCTGGTTTGCCGAGGCCGGTGTACAGGCCGATGTCAAGCCAGTGGCACAGTTCAACGACATGGGGTTGATGCTGCAGGCGGCCGAGTACGGCGTGGGCTTGACGCTGGCGCGCGAGCTGCTGGCCGCGGACGCCATACGCGCGGGACGCTTGATCAAGCTCTCACCGATATCCGTGGAGTACGAATATGGCCATAGCTATCATCTCGTATATCCTCCCGCGCTGGCGGACTGGGCGCCGTTGATTGCACTGCGCGACTGGCTGCGCGATGAAATACAAAGCAGCCTTGCGCAACTGCGCGACGGCGAGGCAGGCTCTGGCGCCAATGCGCGGCCAGCCTGAGCATGCCGGGACTATACTTTCCCTAACCAGAACAACAATACGGAGACACACTATGCTGCCGTCGTCGCCAAGCAGTTACGAAGATGCCTGCGAGCGATTCCAATGGAACATCCCACAGCGCTACAACATCGGTCATGATGCCTGCGGCAAGTGGGCCGAAGCGGATCCGGGCCGGCTCGCGCTGGTACATGTCGATGCCATGGGCAAGGGGCATGAGTACACATTCGGCGCCGTGCACGAAGCGTCCAACCGCCTTGGCCGGTTGTTGCTGTCCCTGGGTGTGGAACCAGGCGACCGGGTGGGCATTTTGCTGCCCCAGGCGCCCGAGACCGCATTCGCTCACATTGCCTGCTACAAGACGGGTTGCATTGCCATTCCGCTGTTCACATTGTTCGGCGCCGAAGCGTTGCAATTCCGGCTTGGAGACAGCGGCGCACGTGCCGTGATCACCAATGCCGAGGGCGCGGCCAAGCTGGCGCAGATTCGTGACGCGCTTCCTGCGTTGCAGACGGTGCTGACCATAGACGGCGCGCGTCACGGTACGCTGGACATGCACGCCGAAATGGCAAAGCAGTCCGATGATCTGCCCATCGCCGACACACATGCCGATGATCCGGCCATCATCATCTACACCTCCGGTACCACAGGCCAGCCCAAGGGCGCGCTGCATGCGCAGCGTGTATTACTGGGCCACCTGCCTGGCGTGGAGATTTCCCACAATGTGCTGCCGCAGGAGGGAGATAGGTTATGGACGCCCGCCGACTGGGCCTGGATAGGTGGCCTGCTCGACGTGCTGTTGCCCGCCTGGCATCACGGCATTCCGGTCGTGGCGCATCGTTTCCAGAAGTTCACGCCCGAAGCCGCTTTTCAGCTGCTGCAGGATTTCGGCGTGCGCAATACCTTTCTGCCGCCCACGGCGCTCAAGATGATGCGTACGGTACATCAGCCTGAAAACCGCTGGCGCTACAGCCTGCGTTCAGTTGCGAGCGGCGGCGAGACGCTGGGCGTGGAGCTGCTTGAATGGGGGCGTCGCACCTTCGGGCTGACCATCAATGAGTTCTACGGCCAGACCGAGTGCAACATGACAGTGTCGGCCTGCGCGGACTTGATGCCTGTGCGGCCGGGGGCCATTGGGCGTCCTGTGCCAGGCCACGATGTGGCAGTGGTGGGCGAGGACGGCCAGGTAAAAGCGGCTGGAGACAGTGGCCATATCGCGGTCCGTGGGCCTGATCCGGTGATGTTCCTGCGCTATTGGAACAACGAAAAGGCAACGCAGGCGAAATTCATCGGCGAATGGCTGATTACGGGCGACACGGGCCATATGGATGAAGACGGATATGTGCATTTCCTTGGCCGCAGCGACGATGTCATTACATCCGCGGGCTATCGCATAGGGCCGGGTGAAATCGAGGATTGCATCCTGCAGCATCCCGCAGTGAAGATGGTGGCGGTGGTGGGCGCGCCCGACGCGCAGCGCACCGAGGTGGTGGTGGCTGTTGTGGTTCTCCAGGATGGCCAGGAAGGCAACGAGGCGCTTCGCACGGCACTGCAGGAGCACGTCAAGCACAGGCTGGCTGCACATGAATATCCACGCGAAGTCTATTTCGTCGACGAATTGCCCATGACCACCACCGGCAAGGTCATTCGGCGCCAATTGCGTGACGAGGTGACGCGTTGGCGGGCCGGTGCGCAAATATGATGCGACAAGCGCCTCCAGGCTCGCGTCCCAGGGTTATGTAAAGACCAATTGGTCTTGCATGCTGAAACCTATTGACAGGCTTATGGTGAAGCAGGCAATCTAAAAAAAGGGGATCGCAGACCAAGACATGGCCTGCATCGATTGCGTGACGGTGTTGCATAAAGCCACGAATAAACAGTGGCTATGCAGCATGGTGCGGCAAATATCGTGTGCAGGCTGCGCAGGAGGAGTCCCCATGGAGCAAAAGAAACCGGGTGCGGTGAGCAGGCGTGCCGTGTTGCAACTGGCGGCAGTCACTGGAGTGGCCCAATTGGCACCTCCCATGCTCATCCAGGCACGAGGTGAACAGGCCGTCAAGCTGGGTCTGGATAATCCCCTTACCGGCACCTACGCCGCAACAGGCAAGAACGAACTCACTGGCTGCCAGCTCGCTGTCGAACAGATCAATGCCAAGGGCGGCATACTGGGCCGCCAGGTGGAATTGCTGATCGAAGATTCCACGAGCGGCGACGCGGGCACAGCGGTACAAAAGGCGCGCAAGCTTATCGACCGCGACAAGGTCAACTTCTTGCTGGGTAATGTCAACTCCGCGCTATCGCTGGCCATGGCCGAAGTCAGCTTCGAGAAGGGCGTGCTGCACGTGGTGCCGGGTGGTCATACCGATGCCATCACCGGCAAGACTTGCCACTGGAATGTTTTCCGTGTCTGCAATACGACACGGATGCTGACCAACGCCATTGCCAAGACCCTGATGGATCAATACGGCAAGAAGATGTATTTCCTGACATCGGACTATGCGTTTGGCCATACGCTGCAGGATGGCTATGACGCCAACCTGAAGCAATATGGCGGCACCAAGCTGGGCGAGGATCTCATCCCGCTGGGCACTACCGATTTTTCCTCCTATCTGATCAAGGCCCAGGCGACCAATCCCGATATCATCGTATTCCTGATGAATGGGGACGACCTGCTTAATGCATTGAAACAAGCCGTGCAGTTCGGTTTGGAGAAGCGCATTCACCTGGCCGGCGCCAATACCGAGCTGGAAGTGCTGGAAGGTCTTCCTCCTGTGGCCCGTATCGGCGACTGGGTGGCGGAGTGGTATCACGTGCAACCCAATGTGCCGCATGTGGACGAGTTTGTGGCGGCCATCAAGAAGAAGAGCGGGCGCGTGCCCACTGCCCGGACCTGGTTCGGCTATGTGGGCGCTTGGACATGCGCGTTGGCCGCCAACAAAGCCAAATCGCTGGAGGCGGTCAAGATGGCCAAGGCCTTGCAGGGCATGGAATTGCCCCCGGAAGTGGGCCTGATGCCAGATACGCCGTTCTATCGGGAAGGCCAGAACCAGCTCATCGGTTCGCTGTTCGTGGGCCATGCCCAGGCCAAGGGCGAAGCGGGGCCCGACGACTTGTTTCATGTCGATACCGTTGTGCATGGCAAAGATGTTGCCGGCACCGTGGAGGAATCGGGCTGCAAGATGACCTGGCCCAAGGCCTGAGCCAGCATCACGAAATGATCATCGCCGCCGAGAGGGCGGCGATGGTCACGCTCACTACCTATGCCCGCAGCCGCGCCTGCTGCCGTGCCTTTTTGCAATGCATGGATGACTGAATGACAGAACTCATCATCTTCAATGTTTTCAATGGTCTGATCGTGGGCGCCTTTTATGCGCTTATGGCGCTCGGACTGTCCCTCATCATCAATCTGACCAGCGTCATCAATTTTTCTCATGGCGGCTTTCTGGCGCTGGGCGCCTATATCGCCTACGAACTGGCGCCCTACATGGGATTCTGGGGCGCGCTGGTCGTCGCGCCGGTTATCACCGCTATCCTGGGTCTTGTTGTGGAGCGGCTCATGATACGCCGCCTCTACGGCCGAGACCCGCTCTACAGTCTTTTGCTTACCTTCGGGCTGGCCTATGTTTTCGAGGATGGATTGCGCTACATCTGGGGTGCGCAGAGCCTGCCTTTCAAGGTGCCGGGATGGCTCACCACGCCGCTGAGCACCTATTTATTCTTCCTGACTGGTTATCGCGTATTCATGGTGGTGCTGGTGGCCGTCGCCGTGGCAGGCCTGTTCTTCATCCTGACGCGCACACGATTGGGCATACGCATACGGGCCGGGACGCTGGACCTTGAAACCGTGTCGGTGCTGGGCGTGAATGTGCGAATACTTCGCAATCTGAATTTCGGCCTGGGCATCTATCTGGCCGGCCTGGCCGGCGTGCTGGCTGCGGGCCTGCTCGGCCTGCAGCCCACCATGGGCGACTCCCTGATCATGCCCAGTTTTGTCGCCATCATTGTTGGCGGGCTGGGCAGCCTGGTCGGCACGCTGCTCGGCGGCCTGTTGATTGGCGTGGCGGCCGGTCTTGCCACGGTGTACCTGCCATCGGCCTCGGAGGCCATCATTTACGTGATGATGGCCGCGGTGTTGCTGGTCCGCCCACGTGGGCTGCTGGGTGAAGAGGGGATGAATCTGTGAGCGACACGAACAAAAAAACAATCTGGACGATTGTGCTGTGGCTGGTCTTGCTGACCATGCCGTATTGGATGGGCGCCGTGGGCGGCTATACCGGCCTGGCCACGCGCGTACTCGTGCTGGCCCTGGCTGCGATGTCGGTCAACTTTCTGCTCGGCTTCACAGGCGTGCTGTCCTTCGGTCACGCCGCCTATTTCGGCCTGGGCTGCTATGGCGTGGGAATGATGATCAAGTACCTTGTGCCCAGCACGCCGCTGGGCATGCTGGTGGGCGTGCTGGTCGGCACTGCGGCCGCGGCGGTGGTGGGCGCACTGATCGTCAAGCTGCGCGGCATTTACTTCGCCATGGTGACCATCGCATTCGGGCAAATGTTCTACTTCATCGCATTCAGATGGAATACCGTCACGGGCGGAGACGACGGGCTCACCGGCTGGCGGCGCATGCCCCTGGATCTGGGATTCACGCAGGTGGATTTGCTGCATAATGGCCTGGCCTTCTACTACTTTGTCCTGCTGCTGTTTGCCGTATCGGTAGGGGTCATGGCACTTATCCTGCGCTCGCCCTTCGGCCGAACATTGCTGGCCATCCGGGAAAATGAGCGTCGCGCGCGCTTTCTGGGCATACCCGTCGAACGGCACATCTGGATCGCATTCATCATTTCAGCCTTGTTCGCCAGCCTGGCTGGCACGCTGTATGCCTTGCTGAACAACTTCGTGGATCCGCGCTCGCTGCACTGGACGCTGTCGGGCAACTTCGTGATCATGGCCGTGGTGGGCGGGATGCGGTCCTTCTGGGGCCCGTTGATCGGGGCAGCCATCTTTGTGGTCCTGCAGGATTTCGTGTCCAGTTATACGCAAAACTGGATGTTCTTCATCGGCATATTTTTTGTGCTCATCGTGCTGTTCTTTCCGCGCGGTGTATTGGGCATCATCCGCAGGAGGCTGTCATGAGCATGCTGGAGGTCAAAGGCGTTACGCAGCGGTTCGGCAATCTGGTCGCAGTGAGCGACGTGTCCATGGCCGTGGAGAAGGGCGAACTGCGCGCGCTGATCGGCCCGAACGGCGCAGGCAAAACCACCTTTTTCAATCTGATAAGCGGCTTCTTCCGCCCCACAGAGGGCCAAATATTCCTCGAGGGCCGCGACATTACCCTGATGCCGCCGCATGCGCGTGTACGCCTCGGCATGGCGCGCACCTTTCAGGTCACGGAGATTTTTCCCGAACTGACGGTGCGCCAGAACCTGCGCAGCCCGGTAGAGTTGGCACTGGGCCTGCGTCTGCGTCCGTGGATCAGCAGTGCCGACAACGCGCGGGTGAAGGATCGCGTGCAGGAGTTGCTGGAAATGGGAAGGCTTGAAGCCCATGCGGATCGCCTCACGGGCGAACTGTCCCATGGCGACCAGCGCGCGACCGAGATCATGATGGCCCTTGCACTGGAGCCGCGCATTCTCCTGCTCGATGAGCCGACTGCCGGCATGGGCAGCCACGAGACATACAGCACGGCCATGCTGATACGTCGATTGCACCGCCAGCAGGCGCTCACTATTGTATTGGTGGAGCACGACATGCGCGTGATATTCAACCTGGCGGATAGGATAACCGTGCTGGCGGAGGGCAAGGTGCTTGATGAAGGCACCCCGGATGAAATCGCGGCCAGCGAGGTCGTGCAGATGGCCTATCTGGGCAAGGCTGCTTGAATATTGCCTTAACCGGTCACTGCCCTTGTACGAGAGGGCAGCAGGGCCCGGAGGAGCGGAATGAACGCACTTGAAGTCAAAGAACTGCACACCTACTACGGCAAGAGCCATATTCTGGACGGCGTTGGCCTGCATGTGGCGCAGGGTGAACTGGTAACGCTGCTCGGGCGCAACGGCGCAGGCAAGTCCACCACCTTGCGCAGCATCGTGGGGCTTACGCCGGCGCGCAGCGGCAGCGTCACGGTTTTCGGCAAGGACACGACACATTGGCCGCCTTACCGGATTGCCGGCCTTGGGGTGGGTTTCGTGCCAGAAGGGCGGCGCATATTTGCCAACCTGACCGTGGACGAGAATCTCAAGGTGCCGGTAGAACGGCCCGGCCCCTGGAATATCGGTCGCATCTATCAGTTGTTTCCCCGTCTCGCGGAACGCAAGGGCAACAAGGGACGGCAATTGTCCGGCGGCGAGCAGGAGATGCTGGCAATTGCCCGCACGCTCTTGCTCAACCCGTCCCTGCTGTTGCTGGACGAACCATCCCAGGGCTTGGCGCCGCTGATTGTGCAGGAGGTGTTCAGAGTCATTACCGCCACGCGGGATGAAGGCACGTCCGTGCTGCTGATCGAGCAGAATGTGCGCGCCGCGGTCGAAGTGGCCGATCGGGCCTATGTGCTGGATGATGGCAGCATCGTCTACGAGGGCCTGGCCTCGGAGTTTGCGCGGGATGAGGAGCGCGTGCGCGCACTGGCCGGCGCCAGCGCGGAAAAATGGAGCGAAGAGGAAGTCGGGGATGCGTCGGTGCAGGCGGCGCCCGGTATGGGTTAAGCCTCGGATCTTGGGGTGATGCCGCCTCGAACTATGTCCGAGGCGGCTTGCAGGAAGCCCGGCTAATTTACTTGGCGTTGCTGGCCGCGGGCGCCGCCGTCTTGTGCGCCTTGCTCTTTATTGTTTTCTTGTGATGATGGCTGGTGGCATGCTTGGCGCTGGCGGCATGTTGCGTGGCCGCCTGGGCCAGTGGCGCGATCCCGAATGCAAGGCCTGTGGTCAGGGCGCCTGTGGCGAGAGTGATGGCGAGGCGTGAGGAACGATTCATGGAAGTTAGCTCCTGAGAAGTATCCGGATGCCGTTGCGTCCGGATGGGGTCAACCGATGCGGATGCCCTGGCACCTGAGAACCGCCGCCCTTCGCTTGGTTCACGTTGCTCGCGCTTTCTTGGTCATCACAAGGTAATGATCTGCAACATGGGCTGCACACCAATTTCCATAGGAAACATGATCTTGTGTGCCGCCTTGCGGCGGCGCCGATACGCTTTGTAGCGATGCTGAATACAGGCTGAGCGATTGTGCCGCCGTAACGGCTGCTGCATGCCCATACGGCTATAGCGGCGTGTATTCGAGCGGCACCCAGTCATACCCTTGGTCGGTCTTGCGCACATGGCCTATGCCCGGAAAAGGCAAATGTGCGCCGGCGATCCAAAGCTTGTCGGCAACCGCGTCGGCAAGCACTTCCTTGCGCGAAACGATGGCCTTGGCCGGATCGACATCGAATTCGATGGCCACTTCGGGATGGCTGAATTGCACAGCATGGCTGTGTATGACATCGCCCCAGAAAAGCAACTGATCGTTGCCTGTTCCAATGAGATAGCCGCCGTGCCCTGGTGTGTGTCCAGGCAAAGGCCAGGACTTGACGCCGGGTGCAACTTCATCGCCGGGTGTGAACAGCGCAAGCCGGCCGCTGGTCTTGTAGGGCGCCACAGCTTTTTGCGCCAGGACGAAACCTCCTTTCTTATCTTCCGGTGCCTTGGCGGCGACATTCTCGTCCAGCCAATAGGCCGCCTCGTCATCAGATACATGAACTGTGGCGTTGGGAAAGGCAGCCTTTCCCTCCGCTGTGGTGATCCCGCAGGCGTGGTCGCCGTGCAGATGCGTGAGCAGAATGGTATCGACCTGGGCGGGCTCGTAGCCCGCGGCTTCCAGATTGCGCGGCAGCGCGCCCAGTGTAGGCCCGAAACAGCTGGCGGCACCGGCGTCAACGAGAATCAAATGGCTGCCGGTATTGATCAGGAAGCCGTTGACTGCAGTCTGCGCGCCCTTGTTTCGCATGGGAACAAACATGCCGTTGAGCAGATTCTGGATGTCCTGGGCGGAGGCTCCCTTGAGCAATGAAGAACTGACGGGCACATAGCCATCGTAGAGTGCCGTGACTTCGAGATCGCCCAGCATCATGCGATAGTAGCCGGGAACCTGGATCTTCTGCTGTGCCGGCGCTTGGGCGAGCGCGGAGGGCGTCCAGGCTGATAGTGCCAGGCCAGACAGGCAGAGGGCTGCCGTGCAAAGTAGCCGGCCAGGATTGCGCCGAAAAAGGGTAGGGCATTGCATGATGTCACCTCCAGGGGCAAGATAAGCATGGACAACAGCAGAATGTACAGCAATACCGCGTTACTATCTATCAATGCGCGCATTGCAAGACTTTATCCCCGATTCCTTAGCCTGGGCATTCTTCTTCGATCTGGATGGCACGTTGGCGCCATTGGCCGAACGCCCGGAGCAGGCCAGTGTGCCGCCCGCCACGCTCGGCATGCTCGAGCGCCTTGGCTGCATCGCGGGCGGTGCGCTAGCCGTCATCTCTGGCCGCCCGCTGGAAACGCTCGATGTCCTGTTGCAGCCATTGGTATTGCCCCTGGGTGCCGAGCACGGGGCCATCATCCGCGACAGCAGCGGGAATATCCATGCGCCTGCCAATGATGCGGCGGGTATTGTGCGCGCCTTGGCAGATGCCTTGGATGAATCGCTGGGGGGCATGCCCGGCGTGTTGCTCGAGCGCAAGAATTTTGGTATTGCGGTGCATTACCGGCAGGCACCGGAGGCGGCGGATGCCGTGCGAGGCATCATGCAAACAGTGCGAAGCAGATTTCCTCAGTTCGAGCTGCTGCCTGGCAAAATGGTGGTGGAAGCCAAACTCCCGGGCGTGGACAAAGGGCGTGCCTTGTCATATCTGATGCGTGATATACCCTTTGCAGGAAGAAAGCCGTTGATGGTTGGCGATGATACGACCGATGAGACCGCTTTTCGGGAAGCCAATGCCCTGGGCGGCACCAGCGTCAAGATCGGGCCGGGGGCTACGTCGGCGCGGCTGCGCCTGGCCGCGCAAGATGCGCTGCCAGGCTGGATTGAACGGATCGTTGAGGCCGGCGCCATGTCGGGCGCTTCGGACAACGCCTGACACCTACCCGCCTGACGGCGGATTTTCCAGGTCGCTGAGAAATCGCTCGCGCCACGCGATGAGATCATTCTTCTTGAGAACCTGCATCATGGTTTGATGGCGCTGTCTGCGCTCGGCTGCATGCATATCCAGCGCGGCCTGCAGGGCCTTGGACATGCTGCTTGTATCGTGCGGGTTGATGATGAGTGCGCCCTCGGCCAATTCATCGGCGGCGCCGGCGAACTCCGAGAGCACCAGCACGCCCGGGTCGTCCTCCGATTGTGCGGCAACGTATTCTTTGGCCACCAGATTCATGCCGTCGCGCAGAGAGGTCACCAGGCCGACCTGCGATGCGCGAAAAAACGACATCAGTGTCGGTCGATCGAAGGACCGGTTCATATAGCGTATCGGCGTCCAGGACAACTCCGTCCAGCGCGCGTTGATGCGCCCCGATGTTTGCTCCAGCATTTGCCGGAGGCTGCGGTATCCATGCACGTCAGTGCGGGATGGCGGTGCAATCTGAACGAACGACACGGCTCCTCTGAAGCGCGGGCGCGTATCGAGCAGGCGCTCGAAACCGCGGAAGCGCTCTATAAGACCTTTGCTGTAGTCCAGGCGGTCGACGCTGATGATGAGCCTGCGGTGCTGCAGGCCCGATTTCAGCTTGACCACTTCACGGCTGTTTTTATGTTCCTGGGCCAGATGCTGGATGTCTTCGGGGCATACGCCGATGGGATACACGCCGGTGCGGGTGACTTTGCCATCCAGCGTTATTGCTCCATCGGTACTGGATGCGCCCAGACATCGCTCGCAGTAGTCGTGCAGCGCCCTGCGGTCGCCCGCCGTCTGAAGGCCGACGAGATCATATGCCAGCATGTCGCGGGCCAGAGCATCGTTGTTGGGAATGGTGCGAAAAATCGGGGGGCTGGGAAAAGGAATGTGCAGAAACAGGCCTAGCCTGTTTTTCAGGCCAAGTTCTCTGCAGTACTGGGCCAACGGAAGAAAATGGTAGTCGTGTATCCAGATCAAGTCATCAGGCTTGGCCACGCGCTGTATCTGTTCGGCAAAAAGACGGTTGACTCGCCGATAGCCCTCGTAGTCCTCGTCGCGAAAGTGAATGAGGTCGGAGCGAAAGTGGAATGCCGGCCACAGCACGCCATTGGCGAAGCCCCGGTAGAAGGTATCGTAATCCCTTTGGGACAGAGGCCATGTGATTTGTGAAATATTGCCGTTTTCATCCTGCGAGCACGGGTCGCCGGATTTGCTGCCAACACTGCCGTTCCAGCCCATCCATATGCCACCGGTCTTTTTCAGTGCATCGAGTACACCCACAGCCAGGCCTCCGGTGGATACCTGGCCTTCCGTGATTGGGGCTACCCGATTCGAAACAATCAATATCCGTGCCATGCATTGTCCTTGCGTCTGCGGCGTATGCGTAGGGAACGCCAGTTTAGGTGTTCCGGCGTATTGCCGCGGGAAGCGGTCCGCTCAGTCACGATACGCTTATGTCAACGAATATAGCGCGTTGTGGCAATTTGCGCGCATGAGTGCCTTATATTCTCTTGCGCAACTGCAGGATGACCTCTGTCTGCCGATAGCTGAATGCCCAGGTCGGATTGCTGCGGTTCACGACATGGCGTATGCGCAGCTCTGGCGTCATGCCGGCCAGTTGCCAGGCTTGGGCGCCGATGGCGGCGATATAGACCTGTTGTGAATCGGTTCGCCGGGCGCCGAGAAAGCCATCGAATGCGTCGTTCCGGCTTCGGCGCCTGATGCCATGTGCATTCAGATATATGCCTGGCCTGCCTGGGAGTGCATGAAATACGCCCGCGTGTAAGGCCACTTCCTTGTTGCTGGCCTGGGACACAGCAAATATTCTGCGTGTTATATCCAGGCCTGCATGGATGGACATGGACCGGGTTGGCATGTAGGCTGCAAACACACCGCCCTGGTATTGCGTATTGTCATCGGCGAACAGCTGCGCCGGCTTGCTGTAATGGTAGCGCTTGGCATCGAGCTGGCTGCCCATCCGCCAGCGGCTGCTCAAGTCGTGGCGCCAGTCGATCTGCAGGCCGCCAGCCAAATGGCTGGTTCGACCATCTTGGTAATGGTGTTCCAGATAAGGAAGTACACGAATATCAGTGCGCGCATCCAGATATTGATAGCCGAGATACATCAGCGAAATATGACTGCTGTAGCGTGCGTTGGCGTTGTTGCCTGGGGCATTTCCCTGGCGGTATCGGCTGCCATAACCCATGGGTTGCACGAGCAGGTTATGGTTGCCGCGCAGGTTGAAGCGGCGTTCCAGCGATATTTCGTAGCTTGCCATGCCGGCGCTGACGGGCTTGGGCATGCGGCGTTCGAGCAGGCAGATGTCCCTATGTGTTGTCAGGCAATTGCGGCGCCCATTGGCCTGATTGATGTTGCTGTTATGGCCCAGGCCAATTGCCGCAGCGCCATGCCAGCCAGCGCGGGCGTCCAGCATCGCCAGATATTGCCGCGCCATGTCGCTGGCGTGATGGGGCAGGCCGCCAGAGCGGGCAAGCATGAAAAAATCGTGGGCGCTGGAGGCCTGGTTGTCCTCGAATAAAAGACGGGCGAGCTCCAGCTGAATGCGGACGTCTTTGGGCTCGGCGTTATGCGCCGCCTGCATCTTCCGCAAGGCCGTGCGATAGTCCCCGCGGTGGCGGGCATGGAGCGCGTCCGCCATGTCGACCAGGGCATGGCGGTGTTTGCGCAGGAGGCGATAACGGCTGGTGAACTCAGCCACCTTCTCCCATTGCCCGCTATTGAGCGACATATAGATGGCGGACTCAAGATCGCCTGGGTGCGTGCCCACCTCATGGATCCGGCCTTCGTGCAGTACGGTGCCGGGCGGAGCGGTCACACTGGTGGGCTGTGCTATGGCATGGTATTGCGCCGCAAGACGGCTGTGCTTCATGAGAAACCGATTGTCGTCATCGCCGGCTCTGGCGGTAATCGATGCGAGGCTGGCCAACAAGGCAGCCAGCACGACAGCGAGGCGGTGCGAAAGTAATGGCGTTAGCGGCATGTCGGGCAGAGGGATGCCTGGCGATTGCCAGCCGGACATTGGCCTGCAAGTGCCAGAGGAGGAAAATAAAGGGGCCGGCGAACCGGCCCCGGTTGTCATGCCATGGCAGGCATGGTTGGGCAGAGGTTAATTGGAGCGGCTACCGCCAAAAGCGATGTGCTCATTTGCGGCACCGCCGGTGTAAATGCCCGCCAGCGCAGCGGCCTCGTTATAGAAACGACCTTCTATTAGCTGGTCTTTTTTGAAAGTGCCGTCTGCGAAGATGGCCGTACCGTTGAAGTCCACGTTGTGGCTGCCGCGCGAAATGGCGCCGGTTATTGCACCATGGCCTGCGCTGTAGTTGGCGGTAAGCGTGCCGCCGTACAGATTGGGCGCATGCGGCAGATTGTCGTTGGTTCCCGTCAGGTGTATGCCAACCACCTTGTACTGGGCATTGACCAGGGTTGGCATGGTGGTGACGGCGTTGTCGCCCACGTACCAGACAATGCGGTCGGTAGCAGTCATATGCAGGTCGGTACTGTCGCTTTGGGTGGGTGTGCTGACGGCCTTGGACCACTCGCCGAAGTAGACGCCCTGGCCGCTTTCGGTGCCCTTGACCTGGCCCACGACCAGTCCGCCGAACTCAGGCCAAGCGCCGAATGGCGGCTTCATCAGTTGGCGAATGCTGTAAACATTGGCTGTGGGGTTCTGGTCGTTATACCAAACCTGGGCAACATTGAAGATGGGCAACAGGGGGAGCTTTGCAAAGAAGGCCCCTGCCTCGTTGGCTTTGGCGGCATTGCGAACCTGCGTGACCGGGCCGCCGAAGATATCGATGGTGCCGGATTCTTTATCGTTTTCGTATTTCACGCGAAGCCCCGCTTTTTCTAGTGGGTTGACGAAAGGCGGGAAATCCGATTTGTCAATGACAAGCATTGCATTGTTGGATGAACTGCCTTGGACATTGGCGGCCTGCGCCACCGCAACCCATGCGCCGGTCAGTGCAAGTGTGGTGGCGGCAACCATAAACTTCTTCATACTGCATCTCCGTAACAACAGGAAGAACATTGGCGCCAGCAAAAGGGCTGGCAGCCATCAGTATCGCAAGGCGAGGTCCAGATTTACCGTACGTCCCGGGCCCGGCTGGGCTACCCTGGCCAATGGATCCAGGTAATACCGGTCGGTCAGGTTGTCGATCGATAGCCGAACACTGCTGAAGCGATTGATGCAGTATTCAGCGGACAGGTCGAACAGCATGACGTTGTTCCAGTAAAAGGGACGCGTGGACCAGAGATACAGGTCGCGATCAGCATCTCGCATTACGATGCGTTCAAGTCTATTGTTTTCGGTACGGCTGTGGTAGCGCATCCGGACATTAATGTCCATCTTGTTTTGCAGCAGGCGGGTGCCTAGATCAGCGTTTATCGAGTATTTGGGCTGCAGGCTGTAGAAGGCCATGGTCCCAGCGAAGCCTCCGGGAACGCATTTAGGCCACCGACCGCGAGCGGGGTCGAGTTGCACGGCATAGTCGGCATCGCACATGTCTTGCCGCAGGCGTAAGGTGGCGGCCAATCCGCCATAGAATAGGCCGGCATCGAAGCGGCTTTGCATCTCCAGACCGCTCATGATCTTGCGGTCGAACTGCAGGGTAGTCATGCTTTCGGTTCGATCATAAAAATTGCGTATGGTGTTGTGGTAGTAGCTAAGTTTGATATCGGCCACCCGCAAGTGAGGTAAAAGGTTGTTCAGGTCGTGCACGTAGCCGATCTCCCAAGCCTCGTTATGCTCTGGCCTAGGTGTATACGGAAACTCGCCGACAATACTGCGTCGGTTGGCGGTTTCCAGAATGCTTGGAAAGCGTGCCATGCTGGCTGCGCGTGTATAGATGCGGGCACGCTCATTCAGTTGATAGGAGACTGTCAGTTGTGACGTCCACGCATGACTGCGTTGCTTTTCAGGACGCTCCCATGGATCATCTGGTTTGATCGATTTAAACCTGTGGGGAATACCACCCAAAGATCTGTGTTTTTTGTAGACGCCGGGGACACCTTGCGGGTTTTCGACTGTTTCGGAAAGATTGATCTGCCCGTTATGGAATGGATTCTGTTTGCGGTCAGCCTTGCCGTCGTGCAGCGGTACGGGCCATCGCACGAACCACCACTGGAGCCCGGTTTTATAATCCCGCTGCATGGAATGGAAATGATTCGCCTCCATGTACGCCAGATACTCTTCCGCCAACTTTACCCATTCTTCATCTTGTATAGCAGTAAAGAGCTTTTTATGCATCGCCAGCTCTTCATCGCTGACGATTTGTGAATAGTGAATAAGCTGGTGTGTGTTGATTGATCTTTTTGCCCAGCGTTTATCCTCTTTTGCGAGACGATTGTTTGTTTCGTCATCAAATCCCCAATAGGCGCCGTAACGCGTTCCAGCGCTGATCTGCAACCTGTCGGTCGCGCGCCAGCTTAGATTCATGCCCGCTCCGTACTCCTGGCGCCGCCCGGATGCTGGACCGAATGCAGTGCCGGTTATTCCACCGCCTATTACCGCTGTTTCAATCGGCATGTAGTCCGTCTTGCGCTCGTACTGCCAGTCCGCGGCGGCGGTCAGGGTAAGCCTGTCGTTCAGGCGAAAGCGGTTGCTTACGTCTATGCCTGTTTTGGTGGATTGCGTGTGTTGAAGGGTGCCTATGAATACGTTGTATTGGTTGTCGGTGTTGGGTTGCCGCGGTGGCGGGTGAACAGGGTCGATGGTACCCATGCCGTACAGGCCTTGGCATTGGATGCGTTGAATGGTTTTACAGAACACCCATGTGTCCCACAGTAGATCGGTAGCGCCTACTTGATACGTGGCATCGCCGGTATGGTAGCGCTTGTTGTTGCTCACAGCGCGCCAGAGA
This sequence comes from Allopusillimonas soli, assembly GCF_004153445.1. Taxonomy (GTDB): domain Bacteria; phylum Pseudomonadota; class Gammaproteobacteria; order Burkholderiales; family Burkholderiaceae_B; genus Allopusillimonas; species Allopusillimonas soli. Next base: position 144,172 of record NZ_SDQC01000006.1, on the reverse strand, counting down.
GAAAACTGCAAATCCAGCCAGCGGGTGTCTTGCGGTTTTATCTCATAGTTGAGCCGGTATGTTTTCTGATCGACCTGTGTGGGCGGATAAGGGTACTGAAAGCGGGTGCGCGCAAAGTTGATATCCGGATCAAGATCGCTCATGTTGAGGAAGAGTTCGACAAGTGCCGGCGGCAGCTCGCCAAAGTCGAGCTGATTGCGGCTCATGCCCAGGCTGAGCTTTTGGCCATTGGGAAGGTGCCAGTTATTCTTGAACAGCGTGCTGCTGTTATGGGTGCTGGTGTAGGGGACTTCGTAGCCGGGGGCAAAGAGCCGTGCCAGGTTGGGATAGAGGTTTTGCGGCATAAAGTCGACGATGGGTGCCGTATTTGAAAGATAATCGTCGGCGCCCTTTGTGCCCGCGAAGTAGTTGCCCCGACGTGCATTACTGTATGCAAGCATGGCGTCGAAATATTCATGCCGATAGGCACCGCTTAGGAAGGCCCTTCGGTTATGGTGATTGAATCGCTGGACATCGGAGCGTTCGCGCATTTGAACCCATGGTTCGGTGAATGCCACACCTGGGGTGGCCCAGGTGGTTGCGGTGATTGCACCGGGGATGTCTCGGTAATCCTTGCCGACTATGCTGTAGGGGTCGGAGGAATCCTGGACGGAATTGGTGGCAGTGTTGAGCTTGATTTCCATGCCCCAGTTGTTGCCGGGTGAAATAATATCGGACGCCTCGATGGTGCGTATGGCCACGGAGCCGCCGATGCCGCCTTTCATGCCTCGCGTTATGGCAGGGCCTTTCTCCACCGAGATGTTGCGGAACATATTGGGGTCGACATAATTGCGGTTGTTTATGCCACGCATTGCCATCCACACATCAAGCGACTGGTCTACGCCATCGACGGTGACGGGTATGCGCCCATTTCCAGACAAACCGCGAATATTGGGAAAGAGCGCGGCGCCGTTGCGGTTGTCGGTGTTGTAGACCCCGTTCATGCCGGCAAATACGTCGCCCACGGAAACACCTTTGTGCCGCTCCAGATACGCGCGATCTACATAGGCGTTGGCGATATCCTTTTCGTAGACGTCGTCATGACCTTTTTCGTCGATGCTGCGCGTACCGGTAACCACGATGTCGTCCAGCGCTGAAACACGCCCGGTCTTGCGTGCGGCATTGAGTGAATGCGCCTTGTCAGGCTTCTGGCCGTTCACGTTGACGGACGATTGATCGTCGCGTTCCGCATGATTTTCTGCCTGCGCGGACGCGGGAGGATGCGCAGCGTAAGCGCTTGAAAGCAGCAAGGCCAGTAGGCGAAGCTTGAATCGGATGTACATTGAGTGGGTTCTGAACAGAGGGCAACAAAATAGCCAACTGCGGATGCGATGCTCATACACTGAGGTATGCCTGTCACGACACACCCTATTCGCCAGGCAGGCGATGGTGTGTGGTTAGGCTCAGGCTGGCGCTGTCCCGGCAGTGGCTTGCATGGTGAAACGAACAAGCGGTCGCGATATTCGCTGCGGCGCAGGGCGCTCACGCCATGAAGCTTCGGCGCCGAAAAAGATAAACGCGGATGTTTGCCTGGCTGCTTGAGGGAAAAACCCATTTGAGGGTGCGAGTGCGCTGCGGCCATGCGGCAGCGAACCCGGGGAACAGGGTGCCGGGAGGGTGTGGGGGGATTCAGCCGCGCGGAAACATGTCCGGCGGCATGGGCCTGAAACGGGCAATGAGCCGTTGCGGCTTTTTGCGCTTGTTTCCTGGGCCAAAATAATAAAGGCCCCGTCAGGGGCCTTTATTCACTGCAATCGCTTTATTACGCGACTTCAATCGCTGTTGCCTGGGGGCCCTTCTGGCCCGCCGCCGCGATATAGCTCACACGCTGGTTTTCCTCGAGGGAGCGGTGGCCGCTACCGGAGATTTCAGAGTAGTGGGCGAAGAGATCCTTGCCGCCGGCTTCTGGCGAGATGAAGCCAAAGCCCTTGTCGTTGTTGAACCATTTTACGATGCCGAATTCACGTTGATTACTCATATGCTTTATTCCTGTTGATTAAGAGCGAAATGCTCCGGTTTGGCAGGGTCACCAGGCGTAAAGATATTGAATTGGCACCTACAACTTGTAACTGTGCAAACTGACTCGAAACTAACCTAACTAACTATCTACCTCGCGCAAGAGTAGGCCTTTTCGGAGGACAGGTCAACAAGTATTTTCATTTCATGCGGCGAATGCGACATAAGCGCCGGTCATGCGGCCCAGTGTCGCTTATGCGGCACATATTTTGCTGCGGATCCAGCCATACCCACGCAGCCGGCAAAAGGCCTGCCGGCGCTCAAGGAGCTTACATGATGGCAAACGATAAACCCGCACCCAAGGATGACGATACCCGGCGTGAAGATCAGAAGAGCCACGGCGATCAGCAGAATCGCAGCAAGAAGGATGGGCACACCAGCCAGATCGGTGCCAGTCAGGACCAGGTCAGCCAGCGAAATCGCGGGAGTGGTTCAAGACGGTGAGGCCGGACGGGTTTGGGGGCAGGGATATTCGACGGCTGTTTACCTGGGCGGTTGGGAATTCAGATGCTGAACGATCTGTTCGTTCAGGGTAATCACCTTAGCGCGCGCCTCGAACCATTGTTCGCGCGCCCTGATTCGCAAGGCGAAGTCTTCCGTGCGCTCCGCTTCCCGCAATGCGTCAAGCAATGCACGTTCCTCGGCCTTGAGTGCCTCGAATTCGCGCAAAGCCCGGTCCAACCAGCTCTTCCACTGGTCCATCTTCCCCCCGGCATCGCCCTGCTTATTGTGGACGAGATAATAGGCTGGGGGAGGGAATAACTCAACAAAATTTACGAACGCGTACTATTTCGTAGTTGCCGCCTGGGCGCGAAGCGGAGCGCACGGAAGGTTCAGGCGCGTGAACTGGTCTGCGGCGAGGCCGTCCGAGCCTTGGCGACTTCATGGCGCAGTTGATCGAATCCAGTGGCAGGTATGGTTTCTCCCCGACGGTCGGAAACCTCGTCCAACCGGTGGATCAGGCTGCTTGCCGACAACTCTGCCTTTCCCAGGTATATGCCTTGCGTCATGGTGATGTTCGCTTGTTCGAAACCTCCTGCGCCAGCCATCAGAATGGTTCGGGTTGGAGCGTTTTCCGCTGCGAGGACTACCACAGCCGGGCTCACTGCGGCCGGTGAAAGCATATTGAGCGCCTCGGCTTCAAGCAGCCCTTCGGTCATGGCCGTGGCAGCCGTGGGGGCAAGGCAGTTGACGCGGATGTCGTAGCGTTCGCCTTCGAGGGCGAGTGTCTGCATCAAGCCGACCAACGCCATTTTTGCCGCCCCGTAGTTGGCTTGCCCGAAGTTGCCATAGAGCCCCGAAGAGGAAGTGGTCATCACGATGCGCCCGTAGTTCTGGTCACGCATGCTGTTCCAGACCGCATGGGTACAGTGCACCGCGCCCATCAAATGCACCTCCATGACCAGCCGGAAATCATCCAGGCTCATCTTTGCAAACGTCTTGTCGCGCAGAATGCCCGCGTTGTTCACCAGAATGTCCACACGGCCCCATTGCTCGATGGCCGATTGCACCATTGCCTGAGCCTGCAGTGGGTCTGTTACATCGGCGCTGCGTGCGTGCGCCTCGCCGCCGGCCGCGCGTATGTCGTTTACGACGGCCAGCGCATCGGCGCCTGGCCGGTCGGCATCCAGGTCGCTGACCAGCACCTTGGCGCCGTGGCGGGCAAGTTCCAGCGCATGCGCCCGGCCGAGACCGCGGCCCGCACCCGTCACAATGGCAATCCGGCCTTGTAAAAGTTGTGTCATCGATTATTCCAGGTATTGAAATTGTCAGGAGGTCGGCGGCGTGGCGGCTTCGACCTGTGTGCGAATGATACCAACGCGCTCGAGTTCGGTGATGGTGTCATCATCCAGGCCCGCATCGGCCAGCGCGGCGCGACTGTGCTGGCCCAGCGATGGCGCGCCGGCCTGGGTGGGTTCGCCGTCCTGTTCCAGCGCGAAACCGATACCCCGCGACCTTACTTCGCGGCCGGCCTGCTGGAAGCGGTAATCTGGCAGGTTCACGCACGCCGTGGCGTCCACCTCATCGAGAAACTCTTCAAGTTTTCTTACTCTGGCAGCGGGCACGCCGACATGGCCCAGCAGCGCTTCCAGCTCTGCCGCGCTGCGGGTCGCAAATGCCTTGCGCAAACAACCGACAACGTAGTCTTGATCGTTCGGCACCACGAAGCCATTGGGGCGATTGAATGCGGCAAGATTCAGGGCCCGTGCATCGCTGCATAAATCTTCTATTCCGATGACGGCAGCGAGCTTGCGGAACTGGGCTGGGGTGTTTGCCGCGACCGCCAGCCATCCGTCGGCACATCGGTATGTATCAGCGGCGGGGCTGCCGGTATAGCCACGATTGCCAACCCGTCGTGTTGCTGTTCCGTCACTCAGATAGGAGCAGGCGTTGGGATACATCAGCATCAGGGAGGCCTGGACCATGGAGGCGTCGATATACTGCCCGACGCCGTCGCGGGCGCGGCGATGCAGCGAGGAAACGATGGACAGGGCGCCGAGCATGCCTACGGCTACATCGATGACCGGGAAGCCCACCTTGAGCGGCGGGGCGTCGTCTCCCTCCCCCGACATCATCATCATGCCGGTCAAGGCTTGAACGACATGATCGTAGGCGCCGCGCCGCGACCAGTCGCCTTGTTGACCGAAACCCGAGATGGAACAGTAAATGATGTCGGGCTTGATGGATTTGATGGTGGCGTAGTCCAGCCCGTACCGGGCGACCACACCTGGCCGGAAGTTTTCGATGAACACATCGGCAGAGGCAGCGAGTGTGCGCAGCAGTTCGGCGCCCTGCCGCGTTCTCATATCCAGCGCCAGTGATCGCTTGCCTGCGTTGAGGGCTGAAAACCCGGTCGGCGTATCGGTATCAGCCTCATCTTTCATGGAGCGCAGCACTTCGCCAGCCAATGGCGGTTCCACTTTGACGACCTCGGCGCCCAGTTGCGCCAGATAGAATGAAGCGAGGGGCCCGGCTATCACGTGCGATAGATCCAGCACGCGCACGCCTTCGAGCGGTTTTGTCATGAAGCGCACTCCGTCAGCCGGCGGTGACACCGGTGAGTTTGATGATCTCGGCCCATTTGCGATATTCGCTTTGTATGAAGCTTGCAAAGCTTTGTGGATTATCGCTTTGGATGACGCGGGTTCCGGCTGCTGCAAACTTGCGCTTTACCGAAGGATCCTGGAGGGCTGTGGTTGTGGCGGCAAAGAGTTTATTCACCGCCTCGGGCGGCGATCCTTGGGGCAGCCAGAAGCCAAACCAGAATTCCTGGATCGCCAGCTCGCTGTGCAGGATGCCGTGAAGCGTGGGCACGTTGGGCAGCTGAGGCATGGGATCGCGGCTGGACACGGCCAAGGCGCGCAGCCTGCCGTCCTCGACCTGCGGAATGGCGGTGCCTGCAATGGCGAATGCGAAATCGGTGTCCCCACGCGTGAGTGAGACTGGAATTTCGACTGAACCCTTGAAAGGAATATGAACAGCATTCGCGTGCAGCAGGGAGAGAAAGGTTGCGCCACCCAAGTGCGCCCCTGATCCGACGCCGCCGGACGCAAAATTCAGTTTGCCTGGATTGGCGCGCAATGCGGAAATAAGATCCTGCAGGGTTTTATAAGGCGAGCTGGCAGACACGACGAGCACGGTGGGCGAGGTGGCAATGACAGTGACAGGCAGGAAATCATTGAGCGGATCGAAAGCCAGATCAGGTTGCAATGCTTTCTGGATCAGGTGCGAGTTTGATCCCAGCAAGGCGGTGTAGCCATCAGCGTCGGCCTGGGCGACATATTGCGCCGCCAGCACGCCGCCGGCTCCGACCTTGTTTTCAACCACGACGGGCTGCTCCAGTACCGCGCTGAGCTTGGGGCCGAACTGGCGCATCATGACGTCCGGCCCCCCGCCGGCAGCATAGGGCACGATGATGCGGACCGCCCGGGACGGGTAGCTCGCCGGCGTGGCCCGCGCGGTGGTGTTGAAGCCCAGACTGGCAAACAGGGCACCCAGGCAGAAATGGCGGCGTTGCATGGCGTCTCCTTGTAGTGCATTGCAGAATAGGTTATCGAGGTGAATATAAAAAGTGATATATTTTTATATATCGATAACTTTATGTTTTATATCTAGTTGATGAACGCTTCGATGGAGCCGGATCATCTGGTGGCGAAGCTGCGTTTTCGGCACTTGCGTTTACTGACGGAGGTGCAGGCAAGAGGGAGTCTGCGCGCCGCCGGCCAGGCGCTCAGTCTGACTCAGCCAGCCCTGAGCAAGGCGCTGGCGGAAATCGAGAACGCATTTGGCTTCCCATTGTTTTTCCGCAGCGCGCGCGGCTTGACGCCGACCGTCCAGGGGGAAGCTGTGCTTCGCGGCGCGAGGCTTCTGCTCAAAGAGCTTGCGCATCTTCGTTCCGAGGCGGTCACCGCGGATCGCTTCCAGGCCAAGATCCGGGTAGGCGCACCGCCGTTTGTGGCGCAGACGTACCTGCCCGCCGTTGTTGCCAAGCTGGTGAAACGAGAGATGCCGATCCGGGTGCAATTACTGGAGGAGCCTGTACCCGCCCTGATCCGCGCATTGCAGCGGGGCGAACTCGATGCGCTGGTCACCACCTTTCCACTTCAGATGCTGGAGTCCGACGCGGGGGCGTTTGAATTCATCAAACTGTTTGAGGTGCAGTACGCTGTGGTGGCTTCCACCGCGCATCCGCTTGTTCGTGCGAGGCAGGTGGGCTGGGCTAGTCTGGCGCGGGAGCCATGGGTGATGCCAGCCGAAGGGTCTATGGGCCGCAAGCTCATTGAAGACTGTTTCACGCACGCTGGCGTGCCCGTGCCGCTGCCTGTAATCGAATCCACCAGTCCGACGACAAGGGTACAGCTCGTTGCCGACGGTTTGGGCGTCGGTATCGTGCCTGAAGCAATACCCCTGCACCGTCAATCGCAAACGGGACGAATCAAGCGGATACGCGCGTTTCCCGAGCCGCCTTCCAGCGTGGTGGCGTTGATTTTCCGCAAGGGGCCGGTTAATCCGCGGGTTGCCTTGCTGAAAGATGCGCTGGGCGTGGCGGGTGGATAAGCGGGCTTTGCTTTACAGATATCGCCTGACCCGCTGGCAATAGTCGGCGTAGGCCTGGCCATATTGCTTGTTCAGGAATTTTTCCTCCCGCAATACCTGGCGGTGGAAAAGCCAGAATCCAGCGCCAAGATAGGCGAGGAGGATCCAGTTGGAAAAAATAAGGAACTGTCCCAGCAATATAACGGCAAAAGCCACGTAAATCGGATTGCGGCTAAGGGCAAACACACCTGTGGTAACCAGCCGGTCGGGGCTGTCTTCATCGATACCCACCCGGAAGCTTCGTCCGAATGAAACAAGACTCCATAGCAATAACAGCAATCCGGCCAGGCAAAGCGCTACGCCTATCCAGCCGACTGCCTCAAAGGGCAGGAATTCTTGCCTGCTGATGCTGGGCCAATGGAAGGCCTGGGCGAACACGAGATAGAAATAGAGCAGAGCGAAAGGCGGAATAAGAAAGTCTGTTCTGTCCGTTTCGCCGAACCGGAAGGCCTTGATGCCGTTTGCGCTCATCAAGGCGATCCGCGCCAGTACCATGCCCAGCATGAGTACTATGGTCAATGCGGCAAGATAGTTTGCCATGACTGCCTCCCGAGTGTTCCTCGCGGAGACTAGATTACTGCATTGAAGATGCGCCTGCGTGTTCTTGTTGTTCGGCACGCAAGGGCATGGGTTGGGTTGGCGAACCCACGCCCCTGCAATTTGCATCATGCGGTCGGCACGAGATTGCATGCGGCGTATGTTGGCTCGTTGAACGCAATTGCGCTTTACCGCAAATGTATCGGACAAGAAAAAAGAGCTTGCGCGCAAGATGGCGTAAGCTCTTGATTTCACGGTTTGTGCCCGTTTTTGTGTGGTCGGGGCGAAAGGATTCGAACCTTCGACCCTCTGGTCCCAAACCAGATGCGCTACCAGGCTGCGCTACGCCCCGACGTTTTTGCAATAGCCGCACAATATAGCACAAAAGGGGCGCGCGCCCCGGCCCTGATGCGCAGTCATCAGCTGTGGGGGCCTCCGACGTCGTCGCTTTCCGCGCCGTGCTCGGCATCCTGACGCGCCAGCAACTCCACCAGTACCTTGGCGATGCGTCGGCCTTCAATTTCGAGCACATCGAAGCGCAGTTGGCCGCGCAGGCTATCCACGACGACTTCGTCCCCCGGTGCGGGCAGGCGGCCAAACTGCCTCAGCAGGTAGCCGGCGAGCGTACTGTATTCGTCGGTGTCTTCCATCAGGCCTTCGATCTGCAGGGCCTGTTCGAACTGGTGCATGTCGGCCGCGCCGTCCACTATCCAGCGGTTTTCCTCATCGACGATGATGTCGGGCGTTTCATCCTCGTCGGGGAAGTCGCCGGCGATCGCCTCGAACACATCGATGGGCGTGACCAGGCCTTCCACGGCGCCGAATTCATTGATGACCAGCACCAGCTGCCCGCGGGCGGATTTCAGGGTCTGGATGAGGTCCAGAATGCGCACGGTTTCATGCACGATGATGGGTGGACGCAATTTGCGCTCATCCAGCGCGCCGCGCATGAGGATGTCGGCAATGATGTCCTTGGCCCGTCCTATGCCCACGACATCATCCAGCGATCCGCGGCAGACGGGAAAGAAGCCATGCGGCGTCTCGCGGATCTCGCGGCGGATGTCCTCTGGGTCATCATTCAGGTCCACCCAGCTGATGTCGGTGCGCGGCGTCATGATGGAATGGACGTTGCGGTCGGCCAGGCGTAGTACCCCGCTGACCATATTGCGTTCTTCGACGCCAAAGGGCGCTTCGGCGGCTGCGGGTGTTTCAGGATCGACGGGTGTGTCCACATTGGGCGGGCGCTTGCCAAGCATGCGCAGTATGCCTTCGGCTGTACGTTCACGCATAGGCCGCATGGTTTCCATGCTGAGCAGCTTGCGCCGGGCAAGTTGATTAAGGCCCTCGATCACTGCCGAGAAAGCGATGGCGGCGTACAGATAGCCTTTGGGCACTTTGAACCCAAAGCCTTCCGCAATCAGCGCGAAGCCTATCATGAGCAGGAAGCCAAGACACAGTATGACGACCGTCGGATGCGCGCCGACAAAGCGTGTCAATGGCTTGGAGGCAACCAGCATGATACCGATCGCAATGATCACGGCGGCCATCATGACTTCGATCCGATCGACCATGCCGACCGCGGTGATGACCGCATCCAGGGAGAAAACCGCATCCAGCACGACGATCTGCGTCACCACAATCCAGAAACTGGCGTAGGCGCGTGGGCCCGCCATGCCGTGGTGCTTGCCTTCCACACGCTCGTGCATCTCCATTGTGCCCTTGAGCACCAGGAAAAAGCCTCCTACGATCAGTATGAGGTCGCGCCCGGCGAAGGAGAATGGGCCCAGTGAAAACAAGGGCTGCGTAAGCCGGAACATCCATGAGATGGCCGAGAGCAGCGCCAGCCGCATGATGAGCGCGAGGCCCAGCCCTATCAGGCGTGCCCGGTCGCGCTGGGCGGGCGGCAGCTTGTCGGCGAGAATGGCGATGAAGACCAGATTGTCGATACCCAGGACGATCTCAAGCACGACCAGCGTGAGCAGACCTATCCATGCTTCCGGATCGGTGAGCAGCACTATCAGCGAGTCCATCATCGTACCCTCCGAGACTCATGGGAGAATAGGGCGGACGGGGGTTCCGGGTCGGCAGGCACGAGGGCGATATCCTTCAGGTCTGGAGGTGGGGGAGGGTGTAGGCGCGATCGTTGTAGATCTGGTTGGGCCACAGTACGTGGGCCAATGCAACGCGCGCAAGCGTTTCATCAAGGGCTACCGGATCGAAGACGTCGGGAGCCTGATAGCGGTACTGAGTGGCACCACGATGCGGCTCGAGCACAACGAGCTGGTCACCCTGCAGGTAGCCGTAGTTCTCTTTATATTGCATCATCGCGCGTCCGCCGCCACCCTGTGTCAGGTCATGGCCAGGCATGGGGTGTTCGGTTTCCAGTCCCATGAGCGAGAGCAGGGTGACCGGCAGATCGATCTGGCTGATGATACGGTCATCACGCCGCGCCTCTACATCCGCGCCCAGAATCATGGCGGGGATATGAAAGTGACGCATAGGCACCAGGCGGGCGCCTCCGACCTTGGCGTCATGGTCGGCAACCAGCAAGAAAACCGTATTGTTCCAGTAGTCCGATGTGCGTGCCTGTTCGAAGAACCGGCCAATGGCCCAGTCGGCATAGCGCACGGTGTTGGAGACACTGCGCGGATCTCCTTCCGGCGTGATGCGCCCTTCGGGGTACTCCCATGGGGAGTGATTGCTCACGGAGAATGCGAGCGTGAAAGTGGGCTGGTCGCCGTCATTCAGCAGCAGACGGTGCAGCTCATTGAACATATCTTCGTCGCTGGCGCCCCATGTGCCTACAAAAGCGGGTTCCTGGAAGTGGGGCAGATCATGCACATGATCGAATCCGTTGCCAAGGAAGAAGTTCTTCATATTATCGAAATGGGCTTCTCCCCCGTAGATGAAGCGGGAATGGTATCCATGCTGGCGCAACAGTTGCGCCAGCGTGAAGAAGTTGCTTTGGGCACCCGATAAACGCAGGACGGCGTCGGAAATAGTGGGTGGAAAGCCGGCTGAGAGCGCCTCCAGGCCGCGCACCGAGCGTGTGCCGGTCGCATAGGCGCGGGTGAAGTTCCATGCGTCTTTTGCCAGCGCGTCGATGCAGGGCGTATAGCCCGCGCCGCCCAGGTTGCCAATGTACTGCGCGCCGAGGCTTTCTTCGACGATCATCACCAGGTTGAGCGGGCGCTCGCGCCGGCGCGCAGGATGCTGCACATGCAGGCTGGGTATGTCTTGCCGGGTCTGGCCGATGCCCGCCTCCCGCAAGACGAGGCCATTGCACTCTTCGCTATCCATATGGCCGTATACACGCGTGGCCGAACGCTCGTTTTTCATGCTGTAGATGGCGTAGGCCACGCTGTATAGCGAATTGAGCGGCAGCGTATTCAGCATACTATCCGCGCAGTAGGCAACCGTGGACGGGTTGATGGGACGGTGCTTGAGTGTGCCGCGTATGGCCAGGGCCACGACGGCGGCGGCGGCGACGGAAAACAGAATGCCTTGCCACCAGGCCATGGACGCATCGGGTTGCGCGCGATGAAAGAGCCACCAGGCTAGCCAGGCGAGCGCCGCGATCACGGCCACAGCGCCGATCAGGGTAGCCTTGTAGCCTTTCCAGAGCATGCCGAAAACTTCGCGCGGATGTTTCAGATATTCGACGTACAGGCGATTGGGGCGGGTGTCGTATTCATCGATGAATTGCGGGGTGGATGCCTCCAGTAGAACCATCAGCACCCATCCGAACATGAACCACCCACGGGTGATGCCGATCGCAAGGGATGAATCACCGAACCATGGTGAAAGAATCAGCGGAATGCCGGCCAGCGTAGCGATGAGATTGGCGTCGATGCGCGCACCGCCGCGAATGATGGGCCACAGCCCACCCGCCTGTTTGACGCGCTGCCATTGCCAGGCGGCCAGCATGCAGCGGCTCAGCGTCAAAAGCACCAGGCTGCAGCCAATGAAGAGTAAGGTCAGGTTCCGCATGCATTGCAAGAAAAATTCAGGAGGTCTAGTGTAATGGACTTTCATGATCCGACCCTGCAATAGTGGCTTGACGAATAATTATGCTCACTGTTAGCATAATTATTCGTCGTCGGGGCACGCAGCCTGATTCCCTGTGCGGCTCATTGACCTTTCTCAGCCACCGCCCAGGATTTCATCATGCATATATCTTTCCGGCTTACTTCCCGGCTTCTTGCCGGCACCGCTCTTGCTATTGCCAGTTTTTGCGCGATCGCCGCCCAGGACGTCATTCGCATAGGCGAGTTGAACAGCTACAAGGCGCAGCCCGCCTTTCTCGGGCCATATAAAAACGGCATGGAGCTGGCGCTGGAGCAAATCAATGCGGCCGGCGGCGTCAATGGCCGCAAGCTTGAGTTGGTGATACGCGACGATAACGCCAACCCCGGCGATGCGGTGCGCGCCGCGCAGGAGTTGCTCGCGCGCGAGAAGGTCGATGTGCTGACGGGCACGTTTCTCTCCCATGTTGGCCTGGCGGTGGCCGATTTCGCCAAGCACAAGAAGCGATTTTTCCTCGCCAGCGAACCATTGACGGACAAGATCGTCTGGGCTGACGGCAACCGCTACACCTACCGGCTGCGGGCCTCCACCTATATGCAGGTGGCCATGCTCATTCCCGAGGCGGTAAAAATGCACAAGAAGCGTTGGGCCATTGTTTATCCCAACTACGAATATGGCCAGTCCGCCGCGACCACATTCAAGACGCTGCTCAAGCAGGCACAGCCCGATGTCGAGTTTGTGGCTGAACAGGCGAGCCCACTGGGCAAGATCGACGCCGGCAATGTGGTGCAGGCCTTGGCGGACGCCAAGCCCGATGCGCTGTTCAATGTGCTGTTTGCCACGGATCTGACTAAATTTGTCCGTGCAGGATCCCAGCGCAATTTCTTTGAGGGGCTGTCGGCCGTCAGTCTCCTCACGGGCGAGCCCGAGTACCTGGATACGCTGGGTAATGAAACGCCCGAAGGCTGGGTGGTGACCGGCTATCCGTGGTACGCCATCGACACACCGGAGCACAAGGCGTTTCTGGAGGCCTACCGCGCCCGCTTCAACGACTATCCCCGCCTGGGCACGGTCGTGGGATACAACGCGATCAAGTCGCTGGCCGCTGGCATTGCCAAGGCCGGCTCCACCGACACCGATGCCCTGATAGAGGCATTCAAGGGGCTGGAGGTGGACACGCCTTTCGGGCGCATCATGTATCGAGGCATAGATCATCAGTCAACCATGGGCGCTTATGTGGGCAGCCTGGCCATCAAGGATGGCCACGGCGTCATGACCGACTTCCGGTATGTCGATGGCGCCAGCGTGCAGCCTGACGATGCGCAGGTTCGGGCGTGGCGGCCTGATTCGGCGAACTAGGATGGAAAGAGGCGTTCGTGCGGAGCGTCTCTTGCCTTGACTCATGCATTTTTCCGGTCTCGTCGTTCAGGTGCTCAATGGCCTGGCCGAAGCTTCTTCGCTTTTCCTGGTTGCCGCAGGCTTGTCGCTGATCTTCGGCGTCAGCCGTATCGTCAATTTTGCCCATGGCTCGCTGTACATGCTCGGGCTTTATGTCGCCTATACGCTAGTGGCCGCCTGGGGGAACACGGCGCCGGGATATTGGCTGGCTATTCTAGCCGCGGCACTTGTCATTGGCGTGCTGGGTGCGCTGATCGAGATCCTGCTCTTGCGCCGCATTTACCAGGCGCCGGAAATGTTCCAGCTGCTTGCGACTTTCGGCCTGGTTCTGCTGTTCAACGATCTTGCGCTATGGCTATGGGGGCCTGATGACCTGCTTGGCCCGCTGGCGCCAGGCCTGGAGGGTTCCCTGCCCATCCTGGGCCGCTATCTGCCCGTCTACGATATCCTGCTGATGGTGGTCGGTCCCGCCGTGCTGCTGGCGCTTTGGTGGGTGCTGGCGCGCACACGGTGGGGCATGCTGGTGCGCGCCGCCACGCAGGACCGCGAAATGCTTGGCGCCCTGGGCGTGAACCAGGCCTGGCTGTTCACGGGCGTGTTTGCCTTTGGCGCCTTGCTGGCGGGCCTGGGCGGCGCCATGCAGGTGCCGCGGCAGCCGGCCAGCCTCATGCTTGATCTGAGCATTATTGGAGATGTTTTTGTGGTCGTGGTGGTGGGCGGCATGGGCTCGCTTCCAGGGGCCTATTTGGCGGCTGTCATCATTGCGCAGCTCAAGGCGCTGTGCATCAGCCTGGGCGTGGTGGAAATAGGGGGCATTTCTATTGCGTTTCCTCGGCTCACGCTCGTGATCGAGTTCATTTTCATGGCCGTGGTGCTGACGGTGCGGCCTTGGGGGCTGTGCGGCAGACCGCTGGCCATCTCGCGTCACATCGGGCCGCCCGCCGCGCCACTCGCTTCCCTTCGCGGCGCTGGCCGCCTGGCTGCCGCGCTGGCGCTGGCGGCTTTGCTGGCCTTGCCGCTGCTCGACGGTATTTTGCCCTATCTGCCCATCTTGGCCCAGGATGTGCTGATCGCTATATTGTTCGCAGTCAGCCTGCATGCCATGATGGGCTTGGGCGGCATGCCTTCCTTCGGCCATGCGGCCTATTTCGGGCTCGGCGCCTATGGCGCGGCGCTGCTGTTTCAATCAGCGGGTGTCGGCATGCTGCCCGCCATTGCGCTGGCGCCGATGCTGGCCTGCGTGGCCGCCATGCTGTTCGGCCTGCTGGGTGCACGGCTCACGGGCGTTTACCTGGCCATGCTGACATTGGCCTTCGCGCAGATCATCTGGTCGATTGCCTTTCAATGGGATGACGTAACCGGCGGTTCCAACGGCCTGTTCGGTGTTTGGCCCGAGGACTGGCTGTCGGGCAGGGGCTATTACTATTTCACGCTGCTGCTGGTGTCGGCGGCGGTGATCCTGGTCAGGCGCGCGGCTTTTTCGCCCTATGGCATGGCGCTACGCGCCACGCGCGATTCCGTGCTCAGGGCCAGCGCCAGCGGCATGCCCGTCAGGCGCATTCAATGGGTATCGTTTGTTGCGGCGGGTACCCTGGCCGGGCTGGCGGGCGCGCTGTATGTCTTTGCCAAGGGCGGTACATCGCCGGAAGTCATGACCGTGGGCAAGTCAGTGGAAGCGCTGGTCATGGTCATGCTGGGCGGCATCCAGTCGCTATCGGGGCCGGTGATCGGGGGCGCCGTCTTCACAGTGCTCCAGGATTTCTTTGTGGGCGTGACCGAATACTGGCATGCGCTCTTCGGTCTGGTCATCTTACTGGTCGTTCTGGCATTTCCTCAGGGCATCGCCGGCTGGGCCGCAGTTCTGAAGCGGCGGGAGGGGCGGCCATGACGCTGTTGCATGTACGGGGCCTGGCCCGCGATTTCGACGGCAACCGCGCGGTGGATGGCGTTGGCTTCGAGCTGGATGCGGGTGAAATGGTGGCGCTCATCGGGCCCAATGGCGCAGGCAAATCGACCTTGTTCAACATGCTGGGAGGGCAGTTGGCCGCCACGGCTGGTTCGGTACAGTTCGACGGGCATGAATTGATGGGCATGGCACCGCACCGCATTGCCCGGCTGGGCATAGGGCACAGTTTCCAGGTCGCTGCCACCTTCACCTCGCTCACCGTCAGTGAAAACCTTCAGGCCGCCCTGTTGGCGCATCGCGGGCGCATCTGGTCCTGCTGGCGGCGCGCGAGCAGCCTGTATAGAAGCGAAGCACTGGACTTGTTAGAGGAAGTCGGCATGCGAGACCAGGCCGCGCGCCCTTGCAGTGAGCTGGCTTATGGCGACGTCAAGCGTCTGGAACTAGCCATGAGTCTCGCGGGCGCGCCGCGGCTGCTGCTAATGGACGAGCCCACGGCCGGCATGGGAGCGGCTGAGCGCGATGCCCTCATGAAGCGTGTCAAGGCACTGGCGCGAGAGCGGACGATGGCGGTGCTGTTTACGGAGCACAGCATGGACGTGGTGTTCGGTTATGCCGACCGCATTCTCGTTCTGGCGCGCGGGCGCCTCATCGCGCAAGGCGATGCTGCGCAAGTGCGCAGCGACCCCCAGGTGCGCAAAGTGTATTTCGGCACTGGCACCACATTCCAGGATGACGATACTCGGCCGGCGCTGACGCCGGCGGCCCCCTCGAACCGCACCGAGGCGGAAGCGTGCGCACCGCGGGCGGCCACAGTCCATTCCGATCCGCAAGCAGGCGCAGGTGCGGGCTTACGGGAAGAGGAGAGAGGGGCGACAGCGTTGACGCCATTGCTGGCGGTGCGCGGCCTGAATGCGTGGTATGGGGCGGCCCATATCCTGCGCGATATAGATCTGCAAGCGGAGCGGGGCGAGGTGGTGGCGCTCATGGGCCGCAACGGCGCGGGCAAGTCCACCACCTTCAAGGCCATCATGGGGCTGATTCCGGCGCGCGAAGGCGGCATACACCTGTTGGGGAGGAACATCGCACGCTGCCAGCCGCATGAAATAGCACGGCTCGGCCTGGGCTATGTGCCCGAGGACAGACGAATATTTACCGAGCTGACGGTTGTCGAGAATTTACTTACCGGCCGCCGGAAGCCCGAACGCGACGCGCAGGCCGGGCATGGTGCGACGGACTGGGCCGTGGAAGATGTGTTTGCATTGTTTCCGCATCTTGCCGCGCTGGCGCGGCGCCGGGCCGGCGCGCTGAGCGGCGGCGAGCAGCAGATGCTGACCGTGGCCCGAACTCTGATGGGCAATCCGCGGTTGCTGCTGCTGGACGAGCCTTCCGAAGGCGTTGCGCCGGTCATCGTGGAGCAGATGGCCGATATGATACTGTCGCTGAAGCGCCGGGGCGTCAGTATTTTGCTGTCAGAACAGAATCTGCATTTTGCGCGCCTCGTGTCCGACAGGGCCTATGTGCTCGAAAAGGGTGTAATCCGCTTTCAGGGCAGTATGGCTGCACTGGCCGGTAACCAATCGGTCAGGCAGGCCTATCTGGAGCTGTAGACGCGACACAGTTACAGCCCTGTCCGGGCACGGCAGCGGCGCCCGTACCCAAGCCACACGCCGCGCATGCAAGTCAGGGCACCAGCGCCAGGCCGATGCGTATCTGCGACCCTACTTTGTGGTTGTAGTCCAGCAACGTCTCGCCATAGCCCTTGAAGTACTGCACATGCAGATAGCCGTTCATGTTGAGCGGCGTGCGGCGCAACGGCCATGCCGCTTCTAGCTGAGTGGCGTAGTGTCCGCCATGCCCCTGGCGGTATAGACCGCTGAGCACCAGACCGTTGTCCTGGGCCCAGCGCAGCTTCCAGTCGACATGGCCGAAATAGTCGCTGTAGTCGGGATTCTCGTCCATGCTGAAGTAGGACTTGATCTTGGGCGCGAAGGTCAGCGTGCTGCCGCCTGAAAAGCGGTAATTGAATTCGGGCTGTACATAGACGAAATTCAATGAACGCGTGTCGTCGCCGTCCTTGCCGTTGGACTCATGCTCCACCCCCGATTGCAGGCCTGTGAACCAGTTGTGTCCCGGCGATTCCCACAATGCATCCTTGCGCCAGAACACACTGGGCTTGAACGAGGTATCCACAAATGGGTGCGAATCCGAAAACAGGTCCCACAGCGATGTCTGGGTATAGGCAAGATAGAAGTTGTCGACGAATGACGGGTTGCTGGCATCCTCGGGTTGGAACAGGCGGTACTTGAAGCTAAGCTGGAAGCGCGCATTGCGCCCGTTGTTGTTGCCCAGGTCAAAGTACACGGGTTCGTAGGGCGAAAAGGCATTGCGGAAGTTGTCGAAGGCCGCGTTGGAGCCCGATGCCTGTACCGCAACGGGCGTCGGACCGCTGGATGGCGATGCATGCGCTTCAGCCACGGTCGTGGCGGGCAGGGGCGGGTTGGACTGTCCGTCTGCACTGACCTTGCCAGTATCCACGACGGGCCCTGTGGCGGGCGCGGAGGCCACCTGGGTCATGACGCCAGTGTCCAGCGCCATGAGTGTGGAATCACCTTCCACGTTTACGGCCTGCAGGCCAGTCAGGCCGGCTGGCACCTGCGCGTGCCAGACCAGCGTCACGAAGTTATTGACCGGAAGCGTGATTTCGCCGGAGCCGTCGGCCAGTTGCGCCAGGCTGCGGATGACCTGGCCGTCCTGGCCGCGCCACTGGATGACCAGCTCGTGGGGCGGGGACCACGACAGGGAATCTTGTGTGTCGTTGAAGAGTACGCCAGTGATGTCGACGGTTTGTCCCGGCAACGCCTGGGGTTGGGATAGCTTGTAGGTGATGCCGGCAGTCGCGTTGGCAGTACAGAGCAGGACGCCTGTGGCCACAATGGCATAGCGCGATAATGGAGGGAAAGACATGGAATGAATATATATTCAGTATTTTCCTATAACAGCAGAACTTTAGCATCCACAAGCCAATAACGCTTGGGCGTATGTAAGCAGTTTTTAAACGCCGGGTAAGGCAGGTTGTCGCCAGCCCGTTTATAATCCGGACTTTCTGGCCGCCCTTAGCTCAGTTGGATAGAGCACTCGCCTTCTAAGCGAGCGGTCACACGTTCGAATCGTGTAGGGCGGACATTTTTCACAGGCATTTCCATGCGCGGCGAAATGCCCCTATCTTTCATGACCGCTATTCATCGAGAAAGTCCGGCTTCACCCAACGCGTTGCGGCCCAGTCCCGCCATCCTGCTTGGCACGCTGGGCGTGGTTTTCGGCGATATCGGCACCAGCCCTTTGTATGCCATCAAAGTATCGCTGTCCGCATTTCCGGTGCTGGATCCCGAACATATCCTGGGCGTTCTGTCGCTGCTGTTCTGGCTGTTGACCATCGTTGTGTCTCTTAAATACGTGGCCTGCATTCTGAGGGCCGACAACCAGGGCGAAGGCGGTATTCTTGCGCTCATGGAGCTGGCCATAGCGCGGCTTGAAGGCAGGAAGCGCTGGCTTTATATCGGCTTTGGCCTGGTCGGGGCATCGTTGTTCTACGGCGACAGTATCATTACGCCCGCGATTTCTGTTATGTCCGCCATCGAGGGCCTGGGTATCGTGTCGGACCAGTTGGACAGCTGGGTCGTGCCACTTTCCCTGATCGTGCTGGCCAGTCTGTTTGCCATACAGTCACGCGGCACCGGCACCATGGGCAAGCTGTTTGGGCCCATCATGCTGGTGTGGTTCCTGGTCATCGGCCTGCTCGGACTATGGCGCACCGTGCAGACGCCCATGGTGCTGCAGGCGCTCAATCCCCTGTGGGCGCTTCAGTTCATACAGGATGCCCCCTGGGACGTGTTCCTGTTGCTGGGCGCCATCGTGCTTTCGGTGACGGGAGCCGAGGCACTCTACGTGGACATGGGCCATTTCGGTCGCAGAGCCATACGCTTGGCATGGTACGGCCTGGTCATGCCTGCGCTGGTGTGCGCCTACTTCGGGCAGGGCGCGCTGCTGCTGAGGGATCCGGCGGCCATCAAGAATCCATTTTTCCTGCTGGCGCCTAGTCCTGCACTGCTCGTGCTGGTGGTCATCGCCACGCTGGCCACCATCATTGCCTCGCAGTCCGTGATTTCCGGCGCCTTCTCTATTACCCGGCAAGCGGTGCAGCTGGGCTACTGGCCACGCATGCAGATCGAGCACACATCCGCCAGTGCCGAAGGCCAGATTTATCTGCCGCGTGTGAACATGCTGCTATTCGTCGCGGTCATGGTGCTTATCGTGGGCTTCGGGTCGTCTGACCGCCTGGCCCATGCCTATGGCTTCGCTGTGACGGGCACCATGCTGATGACCTCGCTGCTAGCCTTCATGGTGCTTCCGAGGAAGGCCAAGGGCTTGCGGCGCGCCATATGGCTGGCCGCGCTTACGGTATTCCTGCTCATCGACATCCTGCTGTTCTCCTCCAACGCGCTCAAGATACCGCAGGGAGGCTGGCTGCCTTTGGGAATAGGCCTGACCATCTTCACCTTGATGATTACCTGGAAGCGCGGACGCCATCGGTTGCATGAGGCCTTGTCGGAGGAAACACATACACTCAAGGAGTTCATGGAGGGCCTGGAAACCTATCCGCCCACGCGCGTACCGGGCACCGCGGTTTTCATGAGCATGATTTACGGCACTGTTCCGCCCGCTTTGCTGCACAATCTCAAGCACAACAAGGTATTGCATGAACAGGTGCTGTTTCTGACGGTGGAGACGGCGCGTGTGCCCTATGTGCCGTTCGAGGAGAGATATATCCTGGAAAAAGTGGGTCGGTCGAGCTGGCAGGCTAGGGCGACATGGGGCTTCAAACAGGAGCCGAATGTGCCGCAGATGTTGGAACAGTTGGCGCAGGATTTGCCGGAGCTCAATCTCGAGCCGCTGCAGGTATCGTACTTCCTTTCAAGGCAGACGGTACTGGTGGTGCGCAAGCTGCCCTTGCTGGCCCGCATGCAGCGGCGCATCTTTGCCTTAATGGCGCGCAATGCGACGCGCAGCACACGGTTCTATAAGATACCGCCCAATCGCGTCGTGGAAATGGGCATGCAGCAGGAGATCTGACGCGCAGCACGCCGCGCCTTTTGCCATTTCGGACACGGCGCTGCTCAGGCTCTGCCGGCCGCGCCTGTCAGAGCGACGACTGCAAGTGGCCGCCGTCGACGACGATGGTGCTTCCCGTCATATACCGCGATGCATCGGATGCGAGCAACAGCAAGGGGCCATCCAGATCGCGAGCCTGTCCCAGCCTGCGCTGGGGGATGCGCTTGATCATTGCCTGTCCGGCTTCGCTGGAGAAAAATTCCCGGTTCATGTCAGTTTCGATGTAGCCGGGTGCCAACGCGTTGACGCGGATGTCATGCCTTGCCCATTCCAGCGCCAGCGCCTTCACCATCTGCTCGACGCCCGCCTTGGATACGGCGTAGCTGACCACGCCGCCTGCGACCCGATGCCCAAGTATGGACGAAATAACGATGACCGAACCGGGCTTGCCTGCGGCAACCAGCCTGCGCGTCCCCTCATTGGCCACCAGCCAGGCGCCTTTCAGATTCACGTTGACGACTTGATCCCAGTCGCTATCCGACATGGACAGCGATGGCTTGGTCGCCGCGTGGCCCGCGTTGCAGACCACTATGTCGACGACGCCGAAAGCGTCCTGCGCCGCATCGAAACAGGCATGCACGGAATCCGCGTCGCTGACATCCGACGATATCGCCAGCGCCTCTATGCCGTCCTCCTCGCCAAGCCGCCGGGCAAGATCTTGCAATGGATCAAGGCGGCGGCCGGTCAGCACCACCTTGGCTCCGGCGCGACCCAGGGTTCTGGAAAAATGCGCGCCCAGGCCGCCGGCGGCGCCCGTCACCAGCGCCACACGGCCGCGCAGATTGAGGGGCGTCACGATGCGGTTTCCTGGCCAGTCGCTACGGGCGCATCGGGCTGCTGGCTCCATTCGCTCCAGGAGCCGGGATACAGCGCCGCGCCACCCAGGCCCGCTATCTCCATGGCCAGCAGGTTGTGGCAGGCAGTGACGCCGGAGCCGCACTGATGGACAACTTCGCCGGGCTTACGCTCGCCGAGCAGGGCGGAAAACGCGTCGCGTAATGCTTCGGGAGACTTGAAATGGCCTTTGTCGTCCAGATTGTTCATGAAGAAGTGATTGCGCGCGCCCGGGATATGGCCGGCCTTGGCGTCCATGGTTTCGTTGCGGCCCGCGTAGCGGTCGGCATTGCGTGCATCGATGACCAGGCGTTCGCTGCTTTCCAGGTTGGCGCGTACATAGGCGTAGTCGACGGTTGCGGCAAGAGGCGCACGCAGACTGAAGCTGCCGCCAGCCGCCTGAGCCGGATCGCCGGCCTCGGTGGGCAGTCCGGCGGCCTTCCATGCAGCCAGGCCGCCATCAAGCACCTGGCGGGCGGCATGGCCTGCCCATCCCAGCATCCACCACAGCCTCGCGGCATACATGCTGCCGGCGTTATCGTAGGCGACAATGTGCGTGTCGTTGCGCGCGCCAAGGCGGGCCATGCATTGTGCGAAGGCCTGGGCGTCGGGCAGCGGATGGCGGCCGTTGCGCCCCGTCCTGGGGGCGCTCAGATCGTCTTCCAGGTGCACATACCGTGCTCCGGGAATGTGCTCGGCCTCAAAGGCGCGCCGCCCTGCGGCGGGATCGGCAAGGTCAAAGCTGCAATCCAGCACCAGGACATTGCCATCGGCCGCTTTTTGGATGGCGAGAAGTGACTGTGGTTGAATCAACGGGGACTTGCTCATCAGATGCTCCGGGAAACGTCATTGATCATGGCAGGCCTGCGCTCCAGGCTGCCCAGGAAACATGCGCAAAGGGCCTCCATGCCGTGCCGATCTTCTTCGTCGAAGCGCTCGGTGACGAAACTGTCGCAGTCCCAGACGCCAAGCAGGCTGCCGTCCTCCTTGATCAGCGGCACCACGATTTCCGATAATGAGGCTGCGTCGCAGGCGATATGGCCCGCGAAGGCGTTGACATCGGCGACGACCTGGGTCTGGCGGGTCTGCGCGGCGGTGCCGCAGACGCCGGCGCCCAGGCCGATACGCACGCAGGCGGGCTTGCCCTGGAAGGGGCCTACAACCAGCTCCCGTCCGTCGAACAGATAGAAACCCGCCCAGTTCAGCTTGGGCAGGCTGTTGAATATCAAGGCGCTGAAATTGGCGGCATTGGCGATCATGTCATGTTCGCCGTGAAGCAGGCCCTGGGCCTGCATTAAAAGTTCGGCATAATGCTGCTGCTTGCTGTCGTATTCCTGCGTGATGGTATGAAACATCGAAGGTTTCCTGTGTTCGTGATGCCGCGGCCAGCGTGGTCTGTATACTGGCTGGTAAATAAGATAATACTAATACGTCCGGCGCAAAACCTGGGCGGATCTGTTTTTGTGACGCCCGGTGCGTCATTGCTGTCGGGCGTGATCCAATGAAATCCAAGATCCTGGATAGCCGGGTACCTCTATATCTGCAACTGGCCGAACTCATGCGCCAGCGTATCATCCGCGGAGAGTGGCCGCAGGGCTGCAGGCTGCCGACGCTGGAGCAGTTGCTCAAGGAATTCGGTGTGGCGCGCGTGACGGTACGCCAGGCAATTGACATGTTGGCTCGCCAGGGCCTGGTATCGCGCCAGCAGGGGCGTGGCACTTTTGTTACGCACCAGCCTGCCAGCGATCGCTGGATCAACGTCGTCACCACGCTGGATGAACTGGCCAAGGTCTATCACGACACGCAGCCAACTATCGTCAATATCGACGAATCCACGCGCCTGCCCCCCCTGCGGCCAGGCGAGGGGGTGGTTCGGGCGCGCTACGTGTTCATGCGGCGCATACATGCCCGCGATGGCAATCCCTATTGCATTATCAGCATCTATATGGACGATGATCTCTTCCGACGAAATCCGGAGGGGTTCCGCAACCATACCGTCATCCCTCTGCTGGCATCAATGCGGGTGGTCGCTGATGCACACCAGACATTGACCATAGGCACGGCGGACATCGAGGTGGCGCGCTGTCTCGGGCTGTCCATCAATGCGCCGGTGGCGGAAGTGCGGCGCATCTTCCGCAATGCGGCGGGTGAGGTTATTTATCTGGCCGAAGTCACGTATCGGGGCGACGCCATTCACGTGGAGATGGATTTGAAGCCATAGGCGGCGTTTTGCTGTGTGGCTTGCGCAGCGTCGACTTTCTAGTTGCTAAAGATATAACGTATGGCTTATAATACCAATTATAAAAACAGGTTGTAGCCTCAGCCATCATTCAGGAGCGAGACACTCATGTTCAAGAAATCCATTCCCCTGGCCGCAGCGTTGGCGGCATCGTGCGCCCTATTAAGCGGGCCTGTTCAGGCGGCCGGTTATCCCGCCCAGCCTGTTCGTGTTGTGGTGCCATGGCCGGCCGGCGGCCTGGTAGACCTGTTGGCGCGGTCGGTGGCGGACAAAGCGCAGGCCAGCCTCGGCGTTCCAATGATTGTCGAGAACAAGCCTGGCGCAGGCGGTGCGATCGGCGCCGGCGAGGTGGCGCGTGCGGCACCCGATGGCTACACCGTCATGCTGACCACCAGTGCCATGAACATGAACGCCGCCATCCGCAAGGGCCTGACCTACGATGTGGAGAAGTCGTTTGTTCCCATTGCCGTGGCGGCCTATACATCGTTGATCTTGGTAACCAGCCCGAATGGGCCCGATTCGGTACAAGCGCTGATAGACCAGGCCAGGAAGCAGCCGGGCAAGCTGACCTATGCGTCCGCGGGCGTTGGTACGCCAGGCCATTTTGCCGGAGAGATGCTGAAGTCGGCACAGCATATCGATGTGGTGCATGTGCCATACAAGGGCGGGCCGCCAGCGATGGTGGATCAGATATCCGGAAGGGTGGATTATCACTTTGCCAATGCAGTCGTGGCGCTGCCGCAGATCAAGGACGGCAAGATCAAGGCGCTCGCGGTTGCCAGCGCGCATCGCGTGCCGCAATTGCCTGACGTGCCCACAATGGCCGAGGCGGGAGTTCAGGGCTTCGACCTGGATCAATGGCTGGGTTACCTGGCGCCGGCGGGCACACCGCCGGAGGTCGTCAAGACCCTGCATGACGCGATCACCGCTGCGGCACAGGACAAGAGCCTGCAAGCTTCGCTGGTCAAGAATGGCATGCGTGCCGCCGAGCCGATGTCGCCAGATGCATTCAAGACATATCTGCACGACGATTATGCAAAATGGAAATCGGTGGCCAAGGCATCCGATATCCACTTGGATTGAGCCATGCGCACAGTTTTCCTGTTGTTCGATTCGCTGGTGCGTGGGGCACTGGAGTGCTATGGCGGCACATCCGTGCATACGCCCAACTTCAAGCGTTTTGCCGAGCGGGCCGTCACATTCGACAATCATTTTGCTGGCAGCCTGCCGTGCATGCCCGCGCGGCGCGACATGCATACCGGCCGGCTGAATTTCCTGCATCGCAGCTGGGGGCCTTTGGAGCCTTTCGACCAGTCTTTTTCCGAGCTGCTGCGCGCGGCGGGCACCTACACGCACCTGGTATCCGACCATTATCATTATTGGGAGGATGGCGGCGCTACTTACCATAACCGTTATTCTTCCTGGGAGTTTATTCGCGGGCAGGAGTGGGACAAATGGAAGGCCATGGTAGAACCGCCCCTCGAACGGTTCAAAACCATGTATCACGCGATGCAGCAGCCCCAAGGCGGGCAGGACGGGCGCGTACAGGCCATGGTGAACCGTGAGTTTATGCGGGAAGAAAGCGACTTCTGCTGCCCGCGTTCTTTTGACGCCGCTTTCGAGTTTCTGGACCGGAACCGCGGCGCGAAGGACTGGCTGCTGCATCTGGAATGCTTCGATCCGCACGAGCCCTTTTTTGCACCAGCACGCTTCAGGGAACGGTATCCCACTGGATATACGGGCCCCATCCTGGACTGGCCGCGCTACAAGCGGCTGGAAGAACATGACCTGGAAGTGCGGGAACTGCGCGCGAACTACGCCGCGTTGTTGAGCATGTGCGATTTTTATCTGGGCCGTTTTCTTGACTACATGGACAGGCATGATCTCTGGCGGGACACGGCGGTTATTCTGACTACCGATCATGGCTTTCTCTTGGCCGAACACGATTGGTGGGGCAAGAACCGCATGCCTTTCTACAACGAGATCGCGCACATCCCGCTGATGGTGCATCATCCCGATTTCGCCAGCCAGGCCGGCAGCCGACGCAGTGCGCTGACCCAGACCATGGATATCATGCCCACGCTGCTGGACTTGCATGGCGTGCAGGCGCCAGAGACGGTGCGCGGTCATTCTTTGCTGCCCGTGCTTGAGCAGGACAAGTCCTCGCGGGAGGCCGCCGTGTTCGGTATGTTCGGCGCGGGCACCAATATCACCGACGGCCGCTATACCTATTTCCGCTATCCCGAGGACATGACGCGCCAAATGTTGTATGAATATACGCTCATGCCCATGCATTTGAAGAGCCTGTTTCATGTCGACGAGCTGCGCGGCGCGCAACTGGTCGAGCCCTTTGGCTTCACGCAAGGCGTGCCGTTGCTGAAAGTACCCGCGCGACGCAACGTGAAGGGACAGCCAACTGGGCATCAGGGACAGGGTGGCGGCTACGAGGATACGACCACCGTACTGTACGACCTGAAATCCGATTATGCGCAGCAGCATCCATTTCGTGATGAGGACATAGAGCGGCGCTTGCTGGGCGCGATGGCGGACATCATGTGCGCCCATGAGGCGCCGCCGGAGGCCTTCACACGACTGGGCTTGGCCGTCCCGGATGGCGGGGGGCACGGCTGACGTCATGCGATATGGCCGCAGGCGTTTTGGCGTCGTGGCCGCCTCGATACAGGCAAGGGACACGCGAGCAAACTCATGGCCACTCTTGAACATTACGACTACATCATCATAGGCGCGGGCTCGGCCGGCTGTTTGCTGGCCAACCGCCTGAGCGCGAATTCAGCCTGCCGCGTACTGCTGCTGGAGTCGGGAGGCGCCCAGCATCATTTCTGGATACGGCTTCCCGTGGGATACTTCCGCACCATTTATGACACGCGCTTTTCCTGGCAATTTCCCACACGACCGCAGCCAGAAACCGGAAATCGCGAGATTGTCTGGCCGCGTGGCCGAGGCCTGGGAGGCTCAAGCGCGATCAATGGCCTACTCTACATTCGCGGCCAACATGCTGATTTCGATGATTGGGCGCGCAGCGGCGCCAGCGGCTGGAGCTATCGCGAGGTGCTGCCGTATTTCCGCAAGTCGGAATGTTATCAAGGCGGTGCCAGCGAATACCATGGCGCTCAGGGCGAACTATGCGTGTCCGATCTGCGCAACGACCATCCCTGCTGCGAAGCGTGGGTTCAGGCAGCGCTGGAGGCGGGGCATCCGCCTTCTCCCGATTTCAATGGCGAGCACGATTGCGGCATCGGTGCCTATCAACTGACACTGCGCGGACACTGGCGCTGCGATGCGGCCACGGCTTTTCTGCGGCCGGTGCGTGAGCGGCCGAATCTGAAGATATGCACGGGCGCTCATGTGTCGCGTATCGTCATCGAGAATGGCCGGGCTTGCGGCGTGATGTGGACGCAAGACGGCACGGTGCACCGGGCGAACGCCGATGCCGAGGTCATACTCGCCGCTGGAGCCATCCAGTCGCCGCAGTTACTGCAATTGTCCGGCGTTGGCCCCGCCGCGTTGCTGCGCGAGCACGGCATTGCCGTTCACAGGGATGCGCCGGAAGTGGGCGCGAATCTGCAGGATCACTACCAGGCCCGGGTCATCGTCAAGCTGCGCCGCAAGATGTCGCTGAACGACGACGTGCGCAATCCGTTCAGTCTTGCGAAGATGGGGGCGCAGTGGCTGTTCGGCCAGCGCGGACCGCTGACGGTGGGGGCGGGGCAGGTTGGCGGCATGGTGTGCAGTGCGCACGCGCGCAACGGCAGGGCTGACGTGTTGCTGAATGTCATGCCGCTGTCGGTGGATAAGCCAGGCGACCCCTTGCATGCATTTTCAGGGTTTTCGGCCTCGGCCACGCAATGCCGTCCCGCGTCGCGCGGCACCGTGCGCATAACGGGCAGCGATCCGCACACGGCGCCCGAGATCGTTACCAACTATCTCACCGAGCGCGAAGACATCGATGCCCTGGTCTCGGGACTGGAGGTGCTGCGCGACATCTACGCGCAACCATCGTTCCGTACCCTGACCACAGACGAGGAATACTTGCCCGGCAACACCGTGAACGGCCGTGCCGCGCTTGAGCAATTTGCCCGCAACAAAGGCGGCACAGTGTTTCATGCCAGTGGCACCTGCCGCATGGGCAGCGATGAGCGCGCCGTAGTCGATCCTGCGCTACGCGTACAGGGTGTGGACGGGCTGCGCGTCATTGATGCATCGGTCATGCCCGCCATGGTGTCCACCAATACCAACGCCGCCACCATCATGATCGCCGAAAAAGGCGCGGACCTGATTCTGCATGGAGATGCCCAGGCGTCAGGCCAGGCGCAAACCCGTTGAACTTCGCACAGGCGCAGTGCTGTCAATGCCCGCGAACGGCTCGCTTGCGCTCCGGCAAGAGAAAGGCCACGATGCCCAGCAGAGGCAGGAAGCTGCAGATCTTGTAGACGAATTCGATGCTGGTGGCGTCGGCCAGATTGCCTAGCGCTGCCGCGCCAATGCCGCCCATGCCGAATGCCAGCCCGAAGAACAAACCTGAAATGGTGCCGGTCTTGCCCGGCACCAGTTCCTGCGCGTAGACCAGGATGGCGGAGAAGGCCGAGGCGATGACCAGTCCAATGACAAAGACCAAGACGATGGTCCATGGCAGGTTGGCGTATGGCAGTATCAGTGCAAAGGGGGCAGCGCCTAGAATGGACCCCCAGATCACCCGCTTGCGCCCGATGCGATCACCCACCGGGCCGCCAACCACAGTGCCCACTGCGACGGCAAACAGAAAAACGAACAGGCAGTACTGGGCATTCTGTATCGAGATATCGAACCGGTGCATGAGGTAGAAAGTGAGATAGCTATTGAGGCCGGCCAAATAGAAATACTTGGAAAACACCAGCACCAGCAGCAGGCTCAGCGCAATGCCGACCTGCCGGCGGCTCAAGCCGGTTTCAATACGGGAGAGGCTTTTGCGGCCGCGCACGCTGGTCAGGTGGAAGGAATACCAGCGGCTGACCCGCAAGAGAACCAACATGCCGGTCAGCGCCGCCAACGAAAACCATGCCACGCTGCCCTGGCCCAGGGGCACGATGATCAGGGCCGCCAGCAATGGTCCCAGCGACGAACCCAGATTGCCGCCGACCTGAAATATGGATTGCGCCAGGCCGTGCTGGCCCGCGGACGCCAGGCGCGCCACGCGCGAGGATTCGGGGTGGAACACGGACGAACCCATCCCGATCAGTGCCGCGGCCATCACGACGCTGGCGAAGCTCCATGCCTGGGACAGCAGCAGCAGGCCAAGAAAGGTGAATCCCATGCCGATAGGCAGCGAATAGGGCTTGGGCCGCTTGTCGGTGAAGGCGCCAATGGCGGGCTGCAGCAGCGACGCGGAAAACTGGAAGGCCAGGGTGATCACGCCGATCTGGGCGAAGCTCAGGGAGAGATTGCCCTTGAGGACGGGGTAAAGCGCCAGCAGGACCGACTGCATCATGTCGTTGAGCAAGTGGGTGAAGCTGATGGCGCCCAGCACCTTGTACGCCACGCCCTCTTTTTTTTCGGCGGCGGCCGGTGTCGCCGGGTTGGGACTGATAAGGACTTCTCCGTCGGGCGAGGCTGGAGGAATATCTGGCGTGGCGATCACACTTGCCTGGTTCATTTCTTGCACACCTGTTTCAGGGAAAGCCGGGATTGTTTAAATAAAAATATAGGCTTAAAGGGTATGACTGTCATTAGAATATAGGACATTCATTGTCGAATTTCGGCCAGGGCCATGTTCCACAGAATCGATCTGCTTGAAAACACAGACCGCGATATCGTTGCAGTCGAGTCCGATTATCCCGACGGCCACATCGTGGCCAGCCATAGGCATGCACGCGTGCAACTTCTGTATGCCACGCGCGGCATCCTGCAACTGGAAACACAGGTAGGCAGCTGGATAGTGCCTCCGGGTTTCGCACTGTGGATACCCGCAGGAGTAATGCACCAGTTGCGCACTTCCCGGGTGACGACGCGCAGCCTGTATTTCCGGCCTGTGGCCATGCCGCAAAACACGCCGGAATGCCAGGTGATCGAGGTGTCGCCGCTGCTGCGCGAGTTGATCAACGAAGCCATGCGCGTGCCGGTGCTGTACGACACCCAGGGACGGGATGGGGCGCTCATGCGGGCATTATTGCTCGAGGCCTGCAGCCTGCCCGCCGCGCCGCTGCACTTACCCATGCCCCGCGATCCGCAACTGGCGGCGCTGTGTCACGCTTTTCTGCGCAATCCGACCCAGGCTGCGACGCCTGGCGCGTGGGCACGGGCCTTGCATGTGGGAGAGCGCACCTTCTACCGGCGGTTTGTGGCTGCCACGGGCCTGCGCTTTATCGAGTGGCGGCGTCAGGCCTGTGTGTTCGTGGCCATCTCGCGCCTTTCCCAGGGCCAGGCTGTCACGCGCATTGCACTGGACATGGGCTACGAGAGTCCGTCTTCCTTCTCGGCCATGTTTCGCCGGACGACAGGCAGGGCCCCCACTGCCTACGGCCGGGTTGCCGCGTGATATTTAGGCGGCTCGGCATTTACCCTCCGCAACACTTGGAAATAGCCGCAAGCACACCCGCTGGGCGTTCGTGTTACCTATGAAGGAGAGATGAAAAACGCACGGCGCCGCCCGCGCATCTCAGATTCATGCCGGGCAGGGCGTCATCGGAGTATTGGCTTTTTATGCAGACAGGAGGACACAGGTTCAGTGCGGCCATGGACATGGCGCGGGTGGTGGCGTGCTTCATGGTGGTATTGCTGCATGTCGCGGCGCTGAATTTCCATTCGTTCGATGGACAATGGTGGGCAAGCAATTTCTACGATTCGCTGACGCGAAGCTGCGTGCCGCTGTTTCTGATGATTACCGGTGTGCTGCTGCTGGGCAGGCAGGAGCCCCTGCCCGCCTTCTTGCGCAAGCGCTTTCTGCGCATATTGCCGCCGCTGTTGTTCTGGTCGCTTTTCTACATGACATGGAATACATTCCAGGGCGAACACTACGGGCCATGGTACGACTGGCTGCGCACGCTGGCCAATGGGCCGGTCACATTTCATCTCTGGTATCTGTACGCCATTGTCGGCATATATTTGTTTGTGCCTTTCCTGCGCAAGATCTGGCATGCGACCGGGCCCGTGGAAAAGAAGACCTATCTGGCATTGTGGGCGCTGGTATCCGCCTGGCCTACAGTCAAGACGCTTGCCGGCATCGACACCGATCTGCTTGAGGTCTATGGCGTTGGCTCCTTCTTCGGGCTTGTGGGCTATCTATTCCTCGGTGCCTATGTGCGGGAGCTCTATATGCGGCAGCGGGACCGGCGCCGCTACTGGCTGGTCAATGTCATGTTGTTTGCCCTGTTCAGCAGCCTGACCATGCTGGCTACCTATGCCTACTCCCGCCATAGTGGCGAGCCCGATCCGCTTTTCTATGACTATCTGTCTCCCTTTGTGCTGGCATCCTCGTTCTGCGCCTTCAACGTGCTTTATGGCCTGGGTACTCGCGTGGTGGAGTATGCGGGCCCGCTGAAGCAGCTGTCCGCGTGTACCTTGGGCGTATATTGCATCCATATTTTCATATTGCAGCGCCTGGACGATGCCACGCCGCTAATGGATGCGGACAACTGGTGGTCGATACCCGTCATGGCAGTGTGTGTCTTCCTGCTGTCCATGGCGGCCATCATGGCGCTGCGGCGCTTCAGGCCTTTCGAGTATGTGACCTGAGCAGTCCTGCCATCGAGGCGCTGGACTTTTCATGGGCGGCGGTACACCATAACGGGCAGTAAAGCCGAGGAGACCTATGAATATTGCACACTGGCTGCATGCCCGCGCCTTGTCCACACCCGCGGCGCCCGCTCTGTTTACGGGCACCAAACTGGAGGCTGATTACCGCTGCTTCGCCGCGCGCGCCTGCGCACTGGCGCGCCATCTTGAAACAGCGCATGGCCTGAAGCAGGGCGACCGGGTGGCGCTGTATCTGCCGAATCGGGCTGACTACCTCATCCTTATGTACGCGGTGTGGTGGCTGGGTGGCGTTATTGTGCCGATCAACTACAAGCTGCATGCGCGCGAGGCTGCCTGGATAGCAACCAATGCGCGCGCCGCGCTGTTGTTCTCCGACGGTGGCGCAGCCCTGGCGCAGCAGCGCCTGCCCGATGGATGCCGGGAGCTCGGGCTGGACAGCGGCAGCGTCGAGGCCATTCTGTCCGGCGACCATAGCGAGCCATTGGTCGCCCCCCGCGCCTTGCAGGATGATGCGCTGGCATGGCTGTTTTATACGTCCGGCACAACCGGCCGCCCCAAAGGCGTCATGCTCTCGCATGGAAATCTGATGGCGATGTCGCTGTGCTATCCGCTGGATGTCGATGACGTGCATTCGCGCGACGCGGCGCTCTACGCGGCGCCCATGTCGCACGGTGCGGGTCTGTACAACTTCGTGTTCGTGCGTTGCGGCGCCAGGCATGTGGTGCCGTGCTCACGCGGTTTCGATAGTGCTGAGATTCTTTCCCTGGCAGCGGAGCTCGAGAACGTGTCGATGTTTGCGGCACCCACCATGCTCAAGCGCATGGTTCGGCAGGTACAGTCCGACGGCGGGGGCGCGGGCGGCATTCGCACCGTCGTGCTGGGTGGCGGACCCCTGTATGCGGCCGATCTCATTGAGGCGCTGGATGTCATGGGGCCGAAGTTCGCCCAGATTTATGGGCAGGGTGAAAGCCCGATGACCATCACCGCCATGCGGCGCGAGGCCATCGCGGACCGGAGTCAGCCTGATTGGGTGCACAGGATAGCCTCGGTTGGCACGGCGCAATCGTGCATGGAGGTGCGCGTCGTGGATGCGGATCTGCGGGACATGCCGGTGGGAGAGTGCGGCGAAGTCGTGACGCGCGGGACAGCGGTGATGCAAGGCTATTGGGAGAACCCTTCCGCGACTGCTCAAACCCTGGTCGATGGGTGGTTGCGCACCGGTGATATCGGCTTTCTGAATGCGGATGGCTTCCTGACGCTTACAGACCGCTCCAAGGACGTCATCATTTCAGGAGGCACCAATATCTATCCGCGTGAGGTCGAGGAGGTGCTGGCCCGCCATCCCGATGTATTCGAGACGGCCGTGGTGGGTGCGCCTCATCCGGAATGGGGCGAGGAGGTGGTGGCTTTCGTGGTGGCGCGTGCGGGCCGCACCCTGGATGCCGCGGCGCTTGAAGCATGGTGCCGCGACGAGATCGCTTCATTCAAGAAGCCGCGTCGCTATGTATGGTGCGACGAGCTGCCGAAGAACAGCTATGGAAAAGTGTTGAAAACGGCATTGCGCGAGCAGGCGGGCTGATCCGCCATATCCCGCCTGGCTGCGGCCCGGCAGCGCTTTGGGGCGCACGGCCGTGTTGCCGGCGTATTCAGGCTATTGCCGCCAAAGCAGTTGCCAGGTCGGCCTTGAGGTCGTCTATGTGCTCCACGCCCACCGACATGCGCACGAAATTCGGCTCTATCCCGGCCGACTGCATCTGCGCTTCGGTCATGGTGCCGGCCCACATGGCAGCCGTATGAACAATGAGGGTTTCCACGCCGCCCAGACTCACGGCATGTGTGGCCAGCTTCAACGACGATACAAATTGGCTGGTGGCTTCGAAGCCGCCTTTTATGGAAAAGGCTATGACCGCGCCGTAGCCTTTCATCTGGCGGCGGGCCAGATTGTGCTGCGAATGGCTGGGCAGGCCGGGATAAAAGACACGGTCGATGGCGGGCTGGGTTTCCAGCCATTCCGCCACGGCCTGAGCATTCGCATTGATGCGCTCCATGCGCAGAGGCAGCGTACGCAGGCCGCGCAACAGCAGCCATGCATCCATGGGCGACAACACAGACCCAAGCGTGACATGCATGGGCCAGATGCGCTCGGCCAGTGCCTGACTGCAGCACACGGCTCCGGCCATCAGGTCATGGTGCCCGCCGAAGTACTTGGTCGCGCTGTGTACGACAATATCAATGCCCAACTCGTGGGGGCGCTGGTTCAGCGGCGAGGCAAAGGTATTGTCGGCGACCGTGATGATGCCGCGCGGCCGCGCCAGATCCGCAACAGCCTTCAGGTCGGTGAGGGAAAGCGTCGGGTTGACTGGTGTTTCCACCATGATCAGCCGTGTTTCAGACCTGATGGCGGCGGCGAAGGCCTCGTTGTCGGTCTGGTCCACCAGCGTGCAGGTCACGCCGAATCGCGGCAGCACTTCCTCGAACAGCTTCGAGGTGCTCATGTAGTGGCGTTGCTGGGCGATAACGTGATCGCCGCGTTCGACCAGGGACAGGATGGTGGTGCTGATGGCGCCCATGCCGGAGCCCATCAATAATGCGGTTTCAGTTTGTTCGAGCTCGGCGAGAATGGCTTCCACATGCTTGTGTACGGGATTGCCGTAGCGATTATAGAAGCCCGGGTGGCGCGGGGTATTGGCCATGTCCGCAAACTCGGCCGCGCTGCGGGCGCGATAGGTGGCACTGTAATGAATGGGCGGGACGACAGACGCGTCGGCGTTCAGCGCCGCATCGCCGTGCAGCACGGTGGTTTCGTCATGCCAGTTGAATGGTTCATTTGAAGGCAGGCCGGCTGAATCGGCGACTTTCATCGAATGCTCCGCAAGAGAGTGATGGCACGGCGGGCCGCCGTGCGAAGACTCTCATCATACCCTCGCCGCCCTCTGGCATTATCCATAATTATGAATTATGATGAGTTCAGGCGTTCAGGCAGCCGCAAGGAGGCGTCA
Organism: Allopusillimonas soli; assembly: GCF_004153445.1. Classification (GTDB taxonomy): domain Bacteria; phylum Pseudomonadota; class Gammaproteobacteria; order Burkholderiales; family Burkholderiaceae_B; genus Allopusillimonas; species Allopusillimonas soli. Next base: position 110,163 of record NZ_SDQC01000006.1, on the reverse strand, counting down.
TGGCACAACGCATCATTCAACAGGTCCTCTACCAGCAGGTGGCCGATCGCCTGCGTGCCATGATCCAGTCCGGCGAGCTTCAGGCGGGCGCCTGGATAGACGAGAGCCAACTGACCAGCGAGCTAGGGATTTCCCGCACACCTTTGCGCGAGGCGCTCAAGGTTCTGGTGGCCGAAGGCCTGCTGCGGCTCGAGCCGCGCAGGGGCTGCTTTGTGAATCAGCTGTCGGTTCGCGATCTGGACGACATCTTCCCGCTCATGGCAATGCTCGAGGGACGCTGTGCGTTCGAGGCCGCCCGCAAGGTCACCGACGAGGATCTGCGCCGCCTGGAGCCCCTGCATCAGCGTCTGCAGGAGCACGCGAAGCTGGGCGACATCGATCAATACTATGCCAGCAACGCGGTTATCCACGAGGCCGTTCAGGCCCTGGCCGACAATCGCTGGCTTTCCGATCTCATCGACAACTTGCGCAAGCTGCTCAGCCTTTCGCGTCATCGCAGCCTCGTCGTGCCCGGACGCATTGCCGATTCCTGCGCCGAGCACATGGCGATATTCGCCGCGCTGAAAGCGCGCGATCCCGAAGGCGCGGAGGCGCTCACGCGCAAGCATCTCATGCGGCAGCTTGATGCCCTGCACATCCTGGCTGCACAAGATGAGTGCGACACTACCGAGCGCGCCGCCGCGCTCACTGCGGGAGATTGACATGACAGCGACTCAGACCGATCCGCCGCGCGCCGCCAAGGCGGCCGCAGATGCTCAGGCAGGAGAGGCGAAGAATAAAAGCGCGCCAGCCGTGCTTGTGCCTGGGGCGCGGGACGGCGGCACAGTTGACGTCGCAGTGGCGCCCGAAGCCCCGCAGGGCTTGATTGCGCGCCTTGGCCGCTGGCTGGAGCGGGATCACATTCCCAATGCGGCCGATGTGCGGCCGCTGTTCGCGGCCCGACTGACCGATGTGGCCGCCAACAGGCTGGCCCAGCAGTGGGGCGCGCGCTACATCGGCGCATCCGACAAGGATCGTCGCGCCATGGTGGGTAGCCTGGCCCAGGCCAGCGCGGCCCTTGAACCCAGGCAAGACCAAGGCTTGCGTTTTTTCAGACGGCTGTATGCCCAGGCCGACAATCTGCGTCTGTTGGTGGATCTGCGCGCCGATCTTTTGCGTTGGCGCAAACAGGTATCGGGCCTGACGGTGCTCGAACACGAGCTCGAAGGCCTGCTGTCCAGCTGGTTTGATGTCGGCATGCTGGAATTGCGCCCCATCAATTGGGACTCGCCAGCGTCGCTGCTGGAAAAGCTCATCCAATACGAAGCCGTCCATGAAATACATTCATGGGAGGAGCTGCGGCACCGTGTGGCCGAGGACAGGCGGTGCTACGCCTTTTTTCATCCTCGCATGAGCGATGTGCCGCTCATCTTTGTCGAGGTGGCATTCGCGCCGCAGATGGCCGGCAACGTACAGCTGCTGCTTGATCCACATGTGCCGTCCGATCCTCCCCAGAAGGCGCGCTGGGCCATCTTCTACTCCATCTCCAATACGCAGCCCGGCCTGCGCGGCATAAGTTTCGGCAACTTCTTGCTCAAGCGCGTCATTGATGAACTGCTGCGCGAGTTGCCGCGCCTGAAGTCTTTTGCCACGCTTTCCCCCATACCGGGTTTTGCCGACTGGCTGGGCAAGCAGGATGGCAAGGCCTTGCATGCACTGCTGCACGACAAGACCGAGCGCCAGCAGGCCCAGGATGATCCGGAGGCGGGCGCCAAATGGGTACAGCGTCTGCGTGACGCCGCAGCGGGACAGGCCAGTGACACGGTGCAGCGCAATGGCCTGCGCCTGGCGCTGCACTATCTGAAATCCATGAAGAACGGTCAGCCACTGGATCCTGTGGCCCGATTTCACCTGGGCAACGGTGCCCGCATCGAGCGCCTGAACTGGGGGGCCGATTGTTCAGCCAAGGGGATGGCGCAGTCTTGCGGCATCATGGCCAATTATTTGTATGAGTTGGACCAGCTTGACGATAACCTCGCTCAACTTGCCGAAGGCAAGCCCAAACTGGGATTGAATTTGAGATGGCTTTGAACGCACACGGACAGGCGCCCGATGCCCAGCCTCAAGGCGGCGCGCGCGCGCGGCGGCAGGGGGAATCGCCAGCGGGGCCGGGGCAGGTGCTCCTGTCGCGCGAGGGACGCGTGGCCACCGTGACATTGAGTCACCCCGGGCGGCTTAATGCCATCAGCGTTGCCATGTGGCGGGAGCTGGGCCGCGTCTTCGCAACACTGTCCGACGACGACAGCCTGCGTTGCGTTGTCCTGAAAGGACAGGACGGCAACTTTGCCGCGGGCGCCGATATCAGCGAATTTCCGCGCGAGCGCGGCAATCTTGAGAGCGTGCTGCACTATCACACGCAAATCATTGCGCCGTCCCTGGCGGCTGTGGGCCAGTGCATACATCCGGTTATTGCGTGCATAGAAGGTGTTTGCGTGGGCGGCGGCCTGGAACTGGCCAGCCAGTGCGACTTGCGCATTGCTGAGGCTTCTTCGCGCTTTGGCGTTCCCATCAACCGCCTGGGTTTTCCCATGGCACCCGATGAAATGCGTGGATTGCTGGCCTTGGCGGGCAGAGCCGTGACGATGGAAATCCTGTTGGAAGGCCGCGTATTCAATGCGGCCGAAGCCATGGCCAAGGGTTTGCTGACACGCGTCGTGCCGGATGGCGAGGCGGCTGGCGACGCCGCGCGTGTAGCGCGGAGGCTGGAACATGGAGCACCGCTGGCCGCACGCATCAATAAACGCACTGCCGCGCGCCTTGTTTCAGACGCCCGGTCGCTGGATCACAATGAGCTCGCAGGCTTTTTCAGCTATGCAGACAGCCGCGATCACCGGGAAGGCGTCGAGGCATTTCTGGCCGGCCGCGCGCCGGTATTCACTGGAGAATGAACTTGGAAGGCAATGCCAATCTGTATGCCCTGCTGTCGTCGGGCTTTCCTTCGGACAAGTCGAAGACGGCCATCGAGACGCCGGACAGGAGCTACAGCTACGCAGACATCGACGACATGAGCGCGCGCCTGGCTGCGCTGCTGCGGGCGCTCGATGTGCCTGATGGCGCCCGGGTGGCCGTGCAGGTGGAAAAATCGCCAGAGGCGCTTATGCTTTACCTTGCCACGATACGTGCAGGCCTGGTGTATCTGCCGCTCAATACTGCGTATCGTTCGGCAGAAGTGGCGTATTTTCTCACCGATGCCGAGCCATCAATCGTGGTGTGCGACAGCGCCAATCTGGCCTGGGTGTCAGAACTGGCCCAGAAGGCCGGTACGCCGCATGTGTACACGCTGGATGCCGACGGCAGCGGCAGCCTGGCCGTGGCGGCCGCCAGCCAGGAGCCAGACTTCCCGACCGCATCGAACCGGCCCGAGGACCTGGCCGCAATTCTGTATACCTCCGGCACCACCGGGCGCAGCAAAGGGGCCATGCTATCCCACGGCAATCTGGGCTCCAACGCGCAGGTGCTGAATACATATTGGGGGTGGCGCCAGAACGACGTGCTGCTGCACATGCTGCCCATCTTTCATGTACACGGCCTTTTTGTGGCGTCGCATGGCGCTCTGCTGGCCGGCGCCACAATGATCTGGCTGCCTCGGCTGAATATCGACCAGGCGCTGTCTTATCTGCCGCGCAGCTCGGTGATGATGGGCGTGCCCACCTATTATGTTCGCTTGCTGGCCGACAAGCGCTTCAGCCGCGAGGTGTGCGCCAATATGCGGCTGTTTATTTCGGGATCCGCGCCGCTGCTGGCCGAGACTTTCGATGCCTTCCGTGAGCGTAGCGGGCACACCATACTCGAAAGGTATGGCATGAGCGAAACCATCATGCTGACATCCAACCCTTATGATCCGAATGAGGGGCCGCGCCTGCGCGGTACGGTGGGCAAGCCGCTGCCGGGCGTATCCCTGCGCGTGGTGGATGATGAGGGCGGGGCGGTGGCGCCCGGCGGCGTCGGCAATGTGCAGGTGCGCGGACCAAATGTATTTTCAGGCTATTGGCGCATGCCCGAGAAGACTCGCCAGGAATTCACCGGCGACGGCTGGTTCCGAACTGGCGATCTGGGCCAGCTTGGCGGCCAGGGCATTCCGGATACTTACCTTACGATTGTGGGCCGCAGCAAGGATCTCATCATCTCCGGCGGCTACAACGTCTATCCGAAAGAGGTGGAACTGGTCATCGATGAAATGCCGGGCGTGAACGAATCGGCGGTCATCGGTGTGCCACACCCCGATTTCGGCGAAGCCGTCGTTGCGGTTGTTGTGCCGCGTGAAGGAGAAACGCTGGATGGCGATGCCATCATTGCACAACTCAAGCAGAGCCTGGCCAACTACAAGGTGCCCAAGCGTGTGCATTTTACCGATCAGCTTGTGCGCAACACCATGGGCAAGGTGCAGAAGAACGTATTGCGCGAGCGCTACAAGGCGTTGTAGACATCGCGGGGGAGTGGCGGCGCCTTGCTGCGCCGCCAGAACGTAGTGGGTATCGCGGATGGACAAGGAGGAAAATCCACGGGGAAAACAGGGCGGCCTGGCCGCGAACGCAGCATAAGTTTTTATTTTTATAAGTTCAGGAGACAGACTATGCAAAACGTATTTCGCTATGCAGCCCTGGCTGCCGTACTGGCCGTTGCGGGGACAGCCTCGGCCGAGACCACACTGCGTGCTTCTCACCAGTTTCCGGGAGGGCAGGGCGACCCGCGCGATGAAATGGTGCAGATCATCGCCCGAGAGGTGGCCAAGGCCGATGTGGGCCTGAAAATTCAGGTGTTCCCTGGCTCGTCGCTCTACAAGGCCACCGAGCAATGGGGTGCCATTACGCGCGGCCAACTGGACATGGCCGCGTTCCCGCTGGATTATGCATCGGGTCGCGTGCCGCAGTTCTCCGCCACGCTTATGCCTGGCCTGGTTCGCAACTACGACCATGCCGAACGGTTGAACAAGTCGCCCTTCATGCAGGACATCAAGAAGCTTGTAGAGGACAAGGGCGCCATAGTTATTGCCGATGCCTGGCTGGCAGGCGGCTTTGCCTCCAAGAAGGAATGCATCACCAGCCCGGATACGATCAAGGGCCAGGTGATACGCGCGGCGGGCCCCGCCTTCGAAAAGATGCTGGCCGCGGCGGGCGCCTCCATATCCTCCATGCCGTCCTCGGAAATTTACACCGCCATGCAGACTGGCGTACTGGATGCGACAAATACATCGAACTCGAGCTTTGTCTCCTATCGCATCTACGAGCAGGTCAAGTGCCTGACCGCGCCTGGCGAGAATGCGCTGTGGTTCATGTATGAGCCGGTCATCATGTCCAAAAAAGTCTATGACGGCCTTGAACCCAAACAGCAGGAAGCCATCATGGCGGCTGCGAAGAAGGCGGAAGCATACTTTGACGCGGAATCACGCAAGGGCGAGCAGAAGATGGTCGACATCTTCAAGAAAGCTGGCGTGGAGGTGGTGACCATGTCCGCCGACGACTATGCCGCCTGGATGAAGGTCGCCGAGGATTCCTCATACAAGGACTTTGCCGAGAACGTGAAAGGCGGCAAGAAGCTTTTGGACGAGGCGCTGGCAGTCAAGTAGGTTGCGCGCAGGGGCGGCGCCGGCAACGAGGGGCACGCCTTTCCCGGCCCGCATGCCCCTGTCGTCGTGCGTTTTCCCCCGCATTCCTCTTTCTCGCACTCAGCTCCATGTTGCGGACCTGAACAAGGATCTTCTATGTCATTACGACGCTTTGTCGTTTGCGTTGATACGCTGTCGCGCGCCTGCGGTGTGCTATCGGCCTTGCTGCTGACCTTTGCAATGGTGGTCGTATGCGAAATGATCATCATGCGATATATATTGCGCGCGGCCACCATCTGGCAGACCGAGGCGGTGGTCTTCAGTGCCACGGCGGCCATTTTTCTCGGGGCACCCTATGTCTTGCTGGTGAAGGGGCATGTGGGCGTGGATGTCATACAGCTTTTGGTCAAACCGCTGACCCGTTATCGCATGGAATGGGTGGGGTCGGTCTGCGGCCTGGTGTTTTGCGTTGTGATGACTATTGCAACGGGCATCCATCTCTATGAGGCCATCGACGGGGGTTGGACCACCCCAAGCGTGGCCGCCTATCCGCTCTGGATACCACTGACGCCTGTACTGGTCGGGCTGGCCCTTCTGAGCTTGCAGTACATCGTTGAAATGATCAAGCTCAAGGGAGCGCATCCATGACCCCCACGACTGCAGGCATCTCCATCATTGTCGGCTTGTGCCTTTTGCTGGGTACAGGCATGCCCATTGCGTTTGCCCTCGGCCTGGCCGCCATTACCGGCTTGTTTCTCGATATGGGGCCCGACGTAATCTACGTCATTACCGAAACCATGTTTGCGGGTATTGCCAATCTGGCATATGTGGCAATACCCATGTTTGTGCTCATGGGTGCCATCGTGGCAGGCACGCCGGCAGGGGGCGATCTGTACAAGGCCCTGGACCGGTGGCTTTACAAGGTGCCGGGTGGACTCGTGCTGTCCAATATCGGTGCATGCGCCATCTTCTCGGGGATGACCGGATCCAGTCCTGCCACCTGCGCTGCCATTGGAAAAATGGGCATACCCGAGATGACCAAGCGCGGATACCCGAACACGGTAGCGACCGGATCGATTGCGGCCGGCGGAACGCTGGGCATCCTCATACCACCCTCCGTCACCATGATTGTCTACGGCATTTCCACCCAGACATCCATTGGGCGTTTGTTCCTGGCGGGCGTGCTGCCCGGCATCATGCTTACGGCCATGTTCATGGCCTGGGCTCTTTTTGACGCGCGGCGCAAGGGCTTTCGCTTCAAGGTGGGCTCGCTGAGTTATTCGCTGAAAGAAAAATTGGCGACGCTGCCGCGAGTGCTGCCGCTGCTGCTGATCATTACCGGCATGCTCTTCGTGCTGTATGGCGGCGTGGCAACGCCGTCGGAGGCCGCGGGCGCGGGTGCACTGCTGACACTGGTCGTTGTGGTGCTGGTGTACAGGCTGTTTCGCATTCGCGATTTCACGGGCATATTCGGCTCGGCGATGCGTGAAAGCGTAATGATCATGATGATCATGGCGTCGGCCGAGTTGTTTGCCTTCGCGCTGTCATCGCTCTACATCACGCAGTCGCTTGCGGCGACGATCGCTTCCTTGCAGATCAGCCCCTGGGCGCTCATGGCCATCATCAATGTATTCCTGCTGGTGGCGGGCATGTTCCTGCCTCCTGTTGCGATCATTGTCATGGCCGCGCCGCTGCTGTTTCCCATCATCACGCAAGCGGGGTTCGATCCGTACTGGTTCGCAGTGGTGCTGACCATCAATATGGAGATAGGCCTGATCACGCCTCCGGTGGGCCTGAACTTGTTCGTGCTCAATTCCATTGCGCCGGATGTGCCGACCAAGGACATATTGTGGGGCGCATTGCCCTATGTGCTGGTGATGCTGTTCGCCATTGTTCTGTTGTGCATTTTCCCGCAGATTGTGACGATATTGCCGGAGCTGGTCATGGGGCCGGCCATTTAGGTGCGCTTGCCGGCCCTGCGCAAGGCGTTCGGTCTTGTTTGGGCGGGCATCGGCAAGAGAGTCGATTTTGCTGGCTCTCTTTTGCCGCATTTGTCGCGGGCGCAAGCCCTCTTGTTCAGAGATAGGGACTTGCCAGCCAGATGACGCGATTGCGCAAGCGCTTTCGGAAGGGAATGGCGGCCAGCGACTCCAGCGTGACGGCGTCGGCTTGCGCGATCTCGTCATCGATAAGACTTTCAATTTCGGCGGCGGTGTCCTCGCTGTAGATTTCCATATCCAGCTCGAAATTCAACCTGAGGCTGCGCGGGTCGAGATTCGACGAGCCCACATACGACCAGATGCCGTCGATGGTAATAAGCTTGGAATGGTTGAAGTTGCCGCGCGCGCGCCACACGCGGCAGCCATTGCGGATGATCTGGTCGAGCTGTGCCGTCATGGCATAGTTCACCAGGCGCAGGTTGTTGCGCCCCGGTATCACCACATCAACCGTGATGCCGCGCCGCGCGGCGGTATTCAGGGCTCCCAGCAGAACCTGGTCGGGCAGGAAGTAGGGCGATTGAATCCTTATGTGGCGCCGGGCGACAGCGAAGGCGCCCAGCAGCATGTTGTGTGTGCCCACAATATAGCGATCCGGCCCCGAGCGGATGCATCGGGCCGGCACGCGTGGTCCCGATGCGCCCCAGATGTCGCAGGACCAGTCCAGATGAGGAAGCTCCTCACGGGTGGTGAACGACCAGTCATGGGCGAAGACGGACATCAGTTGCAGCACGACGGGACCATCGACCCGGAAATGCGTGTCCAATGCCGTGTCCTTGCCCGCGACGGCCGTCACGAAACCTTCGCGTATATTCATGCCGCCGGTGAATGCCGTGCAGCCGTCTATGACCAGAATCTTGCGGTGGCTGCGTAGATTGGCGTACGGCATGCGCATGCCCAGGGGGTTGGTCATGAACAGGGCGCAGGGGATGCCGCTGCGGCGCAAGCGGCGGATGACCGGGGGACGGGAGTACCGGGAGCCTACGGCATCGATCAGCACGCGCACCTGTACCCCGCGCTCGTGCGCCCGGGCCAGCGCATCGACGATTTTTCGCCCCTCGCTGTCGTCATCGAAAATATACGTTTGCAAGGCGACGGACTTCTGCGCGCTGTCGATGGCGCAGATCATGGCGGGATACGTTTCATCGCCGCCGCGCAGGATGCTGATCTGGTTTCCACTGCGCAATGGAAAGTGGCTGACGCGGTCGCCCAGCACCCGCAGCGACTCGAAATGCGGGGAAATCAGCTGTTCGGGCGTGGCGATGGGCAGGTCGGGGTTGCTGAAGTAATCCCGCAGGTTGCGGTTCTGCTGGTCGGTAATATGCTCGTGCCGGACGCGGTTGATGCCTGCAATGAGATACAACAGGGGGCCGAGCAGGGGTGACATGATGATGACGCCAACCCATGCAATGGCCGCGCGCACGTCCTGTTTGGTCATGGCGGCATGCACGGCCGCCGTGCCGCCTATAACCAGGCTCAGCAGGAAAACCAGGTGCGGCCAGTATTCCTGGAACAGATATTGGAAGGTAACCCAGCTCAGGACCATAAGTGCGTTCTATGCGGCAAGAATGCCGGCAGCGCTAAGTATACAGGTCTGCGCAATGCGGCTTCGTGCGTGGCCTGCTGGAGGTTGCTTGCCGCACGGGCAGGCCCATGCCAGGCTGCGGGAGGCCGGCAAGCCATGATTGCCGTTTCTTCAGGCCATCATGGCCGGTTTCGAAAGCCGGTGGCAATGAGACTGTCGAGCAGGCCTACGAAGACGCCCAGCCATGCAATGCCGGCCAACACCATGAATAGACCGGACAAGGCTGTGGCAAAGGGCACCTGGAAAATGCGCGCGAGATGGAAGGTACAGACCGAATACATGGCCAGTGGGAAGACGCCGCCCCAGTAAAGCGAGTCATAGGAGAACGCAATGCTGCGCCGGACATGGCGCCAAAAGCTCAGGACTACAAGCATGGGTATCCACCAGCTGGCAATGGCCCAGAAGAACACCACGAATCCCTTTACAAAGGGGAGAATGTCCGTCACCACTGTCGACAGCGGCGCATGCTCCACCAGCAGGGCGCCGGCCAATGTGGAAATGGCGACCGCCCCCATGTTGATCCAGTAAGGCGGGGTCAACTCCTCGGGCATCATGTGCACGAATGTGTAGCGCAGGAAAATCAGCGTCATGATCCACATGTACAGCGCGCCGCCGCCCAGCCACAGCGCCAGCGCGGCGAAGTCCAACTCATGCCGCAGCGTGGGCAGCGCGCCATGGCCCAGCAGCACGATCGTAAGCACGACCAGCGATTGGACGGCCACGACCACGAGCAGCCAGGCGCCGTTCAATCCATGTTCCAGCGATGGTTTGTCGGCCTTGGTTGTCAGGACAGCCAGTACGCCATAGTTGATGATGATCCACAGCACGACGGACAGCCCCCAAAGGCCCATGCCCAGCCATAGCGCATTTGTCTGCAGCGAAATCTGCGTTCCGAATGTGGCTGTGCCGGCCACTAGCGTGAAGAAGCCCATGCCGCGGCTGTGGCTGTGGATGTCCGCCAGGAAATCCGGCCAGTGGCGACAGGCGCGGCATATATATGCCACCGCCAGCACCACGAAGAAGACGGTGTTCAATGCCAGCAGCACTGTGGGTGCCAAGGGTACGTCATGGCGGTACATGGAGACAGACAGGGCGCTTGTGGCCATGACCATGGCGAAATAACCCGGATGCAGCGTACGCAGGGTGTCGCGTGCGCCATGTTCGAAACGAAGGGCCATTGCTTTTCTTGTATTCCTTGCCAGTGCCAGGGCCGGCAGGAACATGCGCTGCATTGATGCTTCAGGTGTGCGGTGCGCAGGCGGCTCGCCGGCCGCGTGGATGTGGCGCCGAGGGTAGGCGCAAATCATGAGAAAACGTAAGTATAGACACTCGGTACGACTTGCGCATGCCTGCGTTGCGCCCTGACGCCGATTGGCGGGAGCCGATATGCGCATGTGGCGCTTTTCTAAATCCAGTGGCGTTACCCGGGGCTTCCACACGAAGATGGAGATGCGCTCGCGCCGAGCGCATGGGTTCGGGAACTTTGAGAATCACCGCATGCGAGTGTTGGCTCAATGCGGCTGGAATGGTGTGATCAACCGAGTTTGAAGCGTGCGCTGATCCCTGATCGTGAGGGAAGGCCAAGAGCCCGGGGAAGAGCCCGAGCCCATTAGTGCATGTCACCAATTCGGCGCCATGTCACCGTTTAGCAGTTTCTGAAAATGCTCGAAACCTGCAGAAATACTGGGGTGACCGATGGGGCTCGAACCCACGACAACCGGAATCACAATCCGGGACTCTACCAACTGAGCTACGGTCACCGTTGAGCGGTGCTGCGGATAACAAGCCGGAAACCGACCTTGCTACCCGAAAGCAGTGCTGCGAACCCGGAAGTATACCATTCGGGGTAGGCGTGCGCTGCAAAGAACGGGATTCTAGCATGAAACCATCCGCGGCTTTTGCTGTCTCATTTTGTGGCTCGCATTATCGCGCCGACCTCCAAACACGGTATGCCAGCCGCCGGAGCATGAAACAATCTATGACCGGCGCGCGGCGGCGCAGCCGATTATTCGGGATAACCCTTGTGTTCAGTCAGTCATTGCCCGATATAAACAGTGACGCACGGAAACGATTGGGGCTGCGCCAGGGCCGTGGTTTCCTCTACGATGAGGTGTCGGCAAACTTCCATAAGGAGCTGCTACTGTGAAAACGCTCACCAAATCGCTGATTATCGCTGCCATCATGGCTGCGCCTTTTGCCGCTCAGGCACACGAAACGGCGGCCGAGCATCAGGCCTGGATCGAAGCCCAGAAAATAGACATCCAGCCCACGCTCAAGATTACCGAGACGCAGATTCCCGCAGATCAGGCCGGCACGAACAGCTCGGGCACCGGTTACACCACGCCTTCAACATCCGGCCAGACCATGCCGTCCACGACGATGCCGTCCTCCGACATGTCTCCCTCCAGCATGCCCCCCTCCAGCATGCCATCTTCGGGCAGCCAGGGTAGCACAGAGGCACCTATCCAGGACAACTCCACCATGGAGCCGGTCAGGCCCGCCCAATAGAGCTTTCGTGCCTCGACGGATGCTGGCCGGGGCCGGCACCCCGAGGCAGCGTTCGACGTCGGCGGCGTCGCGGGTCAAGCGTCAGAGCGACGATGCGGCAAAGGTATCGCATTGGCCGGTATCGCCAGATTTGTAGCCCTGCGAAAACCACCGCACGCGCTGTTCCGATGTGCCGTGCGTGAATGAATCGGGCACCACATAACCCTGCGATTGCCGCTGCAGGCGATCGTCCCCGATGGCGGCTGCGGTGGTCAGCCCTTCATCGATATCTCCCTCTTCCAGGGTGTTTCGCTGGCTGTCGGAATGATGGGCCCACACGCCGGCCAGGCAGTCGGCTTGCAGTTCCGTTCGCACCGACAGGGTATTGGCCGCTTGGGGATTGCGCCGGCGGGCCTGATCGACCTGATCGGTAATGCCAAGCAGGTGCTGCACATGGTGGGCCACTTCATGCGCCACCACATAAGCCTGCGCAAAATCTCCTGGAGAATGCAGTTGCTCTGCCATCTGCTGGAAAAAGCTCACGTCCAGATAGACCTTGCTGTCGGCGGGACAGTAGAAGGGGCCCATGGCCGCCTGGCCGGTTCCGCAGGCCGTGGGGGTTACACCGCTAAACAGCACCAGTTTTGGCGCGCGGTAGGCGCCCCAGCCCTGTTGTTCAAACACAGCGGACCAGGTGTCTTCGGTGTCGGCCAATACTTTGGAGACGAACTGCGTCTGAGGAGTGGGAGGAGGGGGTGCGCCCGCGTCGGTCGTTTCGTAGCTTTCCTGCGGGCCGCCGGCCATCTGCAGAACAACGTTCGGATCGACGCCGAAATACATGGCTACCAGCGCCAGCACGATGGTGCCGATGCCAATGCCTCCGCGCCTGCCGACACGCAGGCGCCGACCGCGTCTGTCCTCGATATTGCTGCTTTCCCGTGCATTCCCAAGTCGCATGTCCTTCCCCTTTTTTCTTTTGCCCGTGCGGCGCCGGCTTCGGCGCGTTACCATTCGGGTATGCTGCCGTCCGGCTCGCTGGCGGCGGATCGGGCGGACCGGGATCTGGCCGCGCCGAGGCCTGATTGTATTGCCCCGGGCGGAATAAAAATTCGAACTCACTCAACAAGAGTGTTAGGATAAGTTAAATGGCTCAGTTATTTGTCGTTCACCCCGAAAATCCCCAGACGCGTCTTTTGAAGCAGGCTGGCCAGCTCCTGGCCGACGGTGGCTTGGTGGCCGTACCCACCGATTCCAGTTATGCGGTCGTGGCCCGGCTGGATGACAAGGCCGCTGCCGATGCATTGCGCCGTCTGCGCGGGCTTGATGCACGTCACCATCTCACCCTGTTGTGCCGCGATCTGGCCGAAATCAGCCACTTCGCGCGAGTGGACAACAAACAGTATCGGTTTCTCAAGCTGGCCACGCCTGGGCCCTGGACATTCATTCTCGAGGCCACCAAGGAGGTGCCGCGCCGCGTGTCGCATCCGTCGCGCAAGACCATAGGCATACGCGTTCCCGACCACCGCGTCGCGCTGGCGCTTGTCGAGGCGGCCGAGTCTCCCCTCATGTCGACGACGCTTATCCCCGAGGGGGAAGACGATCCGCTCAACGAGGCCCAGGAGATCTTCGAGCGCTACGGCAATCAGCTGGCGGCCGTGATCGACGGAGGGCCATGTCCATTGCTTTCCACGACTGTCATCGACCTCACCGGTCCGCTGCCGGAAGTCATCCGGCGCGGCCAAGGCGATCTCTCCACACTGGGGCTCGACTGACGCACCGTTTCAATCTCACGAACTTTTTTCGCCTGGCGGCTTCTATTCTTAGCGGCCGCCGGTTTTTTGTGGCCTAAACCCGGATATCCATGGATACGCTGATACAGACCATTACCGTTTATGCCCTGCCTGTGCTTTTCGGCATAACACTGCACGAGGCAGCCCACGGCTATGTGGCCCGCATGTTCGGCGATCCCACCGCCTGGCAGATGGGCCGGGTAACGCTCAATCCCATGCGTCACATCGATCCCATCGGCACCATTGCCGTGCCGCTTTTCCTGCTTTTCAGCACCAAGCTGCTGGGCGGCGCCGGTTTGCTGTTTGGCTGGGCCAAGCCCGTGCCCGTCGACTGGGGCAGGCTGCGCCGTCCCAAGCGCGACATGCTCTGGGTGGCCCTGGCGGGGCCGGGTTCCAATCTGGTCATGGCCATTATCTGGGCACTGGGATTGCGCTTGCTGGCTGAGTCGGGCGCCAGCCAGGGCGACTTCTGGGTGCAGATGACCATCGCCGGCATTCAGGTCAATCTGGTGCTCATGGCGCTCAATCTCGTCCCGCTCCCGCCGCTGGATGGCGGCCGTGTGGTATTCAGCCTGCTGCCCTCGCGCGCGGCTTGGCAGTACTCTCGTATCGAGCCATACGGCTTGCTCATCGTTATTGTCCTGATGGTCACAGGCATACTCTGGCACGTATTGCAACCATTCCTTGCGCTCGGCCAGGCCATTGTGGGCTGGTTTTTGTAAATTTGATCCGCTAATCCGGTAAACTTGCATTTTTACAGGCACATACCGCCTGGTCAGCACACGGAGAACCTTCCTATCATGGCAACAAGTACGGATTCGACGGCCCCCGCATTGGGTGGCAGTCTGGTGGCATTGGTAACCCCGATGCTCCCCGATGGCAGTCTGGACTTCGAGGCCTATCGAAAACTTATCGACTGGCATGTCGAGCAGGGTACCGATGGCCTGGTCGTGGTGGGAACGTCCGGAGAATCCCCCACGGTGGATGTCGATGAGCACGCCGAGCTCATCCGCGTGGCGGCCGAGCATGCGGCGGGGCGAATTCCGGTGGTGGCGGGCACGGGCGGCAACTCCACCTCCGAGGCCATCGAGCTGTCGCGCCACGCGCTGCGCGTGGGTGCGCAAGCGGGGCTCTCGGTCGTGCCTTATTACAACAAGCCCTCACAGGAAGGCCTGTACCAACACTTCCGTACCATTGCGGAGGCGGTCGAGCTGCCTTCGCTGCTCTACAACGTGCCGGGCCGCACGGTAGCTGATGTGTCCAACGACACCATTTTACGGCTTGCGCAGGTACCCGGCATCATAGGTGTCAAGGATGCCACTGGCGACATTGGCCGCGTCGCGCTGCTTTTGCGCAGTGTGCCCGCAGCGTTCCGGGTTTTCAGCGGTGACGATGCCACAGCGGCTGCGCTCATGTTGCTGGGGGGGCACGGTAACGTTTCGGTTACCGCCAACATCGCGCCGCGCCTCATGCATGATTTGTGTGCGGCGGCCATACGCGGGGACGGCATGCAGGCACGGGCGCTCAATGCGCGCCTTGCCGTGCTGAACAAGGTGCTCTTCGTCGAGGCCAATCCCATCCCCGTCAAATGGGCGGTTGCCGAGTTGGGGCTCACCCAGCTTGGCTATCGTCTTCCTCTCACCCCCCTGAACGAGCAGTACCACGACGTGGTGCGCAATGCGTTAAAAGAAGCGGGTCTGATCTAAATGATGAAACAGCGTATCAACAAACACGCCGCCTGCCTTGCCATGGGCATGGGCGTGCTGGTCCTTTCCGGGTGCTCGGCCGTCAAGCAGCTTACCGGCGCGGAAGAGTCCGTCGATTACAAGAGTACAGTCGCGGGCGAGCCGCTCAGCATTCCACCCGATCTCACCCAGGCCAATGAAAATGCGCGCTATCGCGCACCTGAAGGCACCACCACCTACAGCCAGTATGCCAGCTCGCAGCAGGCGCGCCAGGCAGCCAGCGACAAGGATCGCGTGCTGCCGCAGACACCGGGTGTCGAAGTCATGCGCGACGGCGATCTGCGCTGGCTGGTTGTAGATCAGCCCGCCAGTGCGGTCTACCAGAAAGTCGTCGACTTCTGGATCGATCAAGGCTTTACCTTGCATTCACGCGATCCCAAGGCCGGGCTGATGCAGACAGACTGGGCGGAAAACCGGGCAAAAATTCCCGAAGGCTGGATACGGTCGGCGCTGGGTGCGATCATTGACCAGGTTTTCGACAGTGGCGAACGCGACCGCTTCCGCACACGCCTCGAGCGGGTCAATGGCAAGACTGAGGTATACATCAGCCACGAGCACATGGAAGAGACCCCGTCGGGCGACGGTGCCACGTTCAAGTGGGTGTACGGCAAGGAAGATCCAGGTCTGAACGCCGCCATGCTGGCACGCCTCATGGTATATCTGGGCACAGACGTCAAGCAGGCCCAGCAACAAGTGGCGCAGGCCGAGCAGGCGCCTGACAGTTTGCAGGAGCCGACTCTGGCCGAAGACCAGACTGCCTTGAACCTGTCAGAGGACTTCGACAGGGCGTGGCGCCGTGTTGGCGTGGCCATCGATTCCGCTGGCTTCGAGGTGGTCGATCGCGATCGTTCCGCGGGCGACTATTACATTCGGTATTTGGACAGCGATACGGGCGAGAAAATCGAGCAGCAGAACTTCTTCGGCCGCCTGTTTGGCACCAAGAATACCGCCGAGGCCGCCAGCTATCGCATTCACGTGGCGGGGCAGGGCGCCACCTCACAGGTCACGGTACTCGACAAGTCCGGCCAGATACTGCAAGATGGCACGGCCAAGCGCATACTGTCGGTGCTGTCCAACCACATGACATGATCGGCAGGCTGTCAGGCTTCCAGTGTGGCGCCGAACCAGTTCAGGTTCGGCGCCAAGCCTGCCACTTCGCCAATCAGCAACATGGCCGGCGATACGATGGCGTGCCGTTGAGCCAGGCTGGGAAGATCCTTTAGTTTGCCATGCAGCAGGCGCTGCGTCGGGCGTGTACCGTTTTCCACAATTACAAACGGTGTATCGCCTGAGCGGCCATGAGCCTGCAATTGGGTGGACAGTGTCTCCAGTTGGCCAACCGACATATAAAATGCCAATGTCTGTTTGTCCTGGGCAAGACATGGCCAGTCCTGCAACAGTGCATCTTCCCGGCAGTGGGCCGTGACCAGGCGTACCGATTGGGCGTGATCCCGATGCGTGAGCGGCACACCGGCGTAGGCAGCACAGGCAAGCGCCGCCGTTATGCCAGGCACCACCTCATAATCAATGCCTTGGTCGCGCAGAAACGCCAGTTCCTCGCCACCCCGTCCGAATACAAAAGCATCGCCTCCCTTCAATCGCACCACCAGGCGGCCTTGCCTGGCGTGTTCCTGCATCAGGGCGTGGATGCGAGCCTGTGTCGCGTCATGATTCTCGCCCGTACGCTTGCCCACCGCGATCTGCATGGCGTCACGTCGCGCCAGGTCTCGAATCGCATCATCCACCAGGCGATCGTACAGAATCACATCCGCCTCGTTCAGCGCGCGCAGCGCCTTGATAGTGAGCAGGCCAGGATCGCCTGGCCCCGCTCCCACCAATACCACCTTGCCGCGCGATGGGGCCTGGGTCTGATGCAGGGCTGCACTCAGCAGTGATTCCGCTTCGTCGGGCTGCTGGCGGCGCATTGCGTCGCCTACCGGGCCATCGATCAGCCAGTCATAGAAATTGCGCCGTGCGCGTAGCTCGGGCCGGCCCCTTCGGATGGCATCGCGATAGCGGGCGGCAAGTGCAGTCAGGGCGCCGAGACTGTGGTCGAAAAGGCTTTCAATGCGTTCACGTACGCGCCGTGCGATGACGGGAGCATGACCCGCGGACGAGATGGCGATAGTCAGGGGTGCGCGGTCGACGATGGAAGGCACATGGAAGGAGCACAACTCGGGATCATCGACCACGTTGATGAATAGGCGGCGAGCGCGCGCAAGATCGGCGATGCGGCGGTTTAGATTCCTGTCGTCGGTTGCCGCGATCACCAGCCATGCTTCGTCCAACCAGCTTTGTTCGAACGTGCCGGCCAGATGACGGATACGTCCCGCCGTAGCCAGGGAGGCCAGGGCATCCGTGAGCGACGGAGCGCCCACGACCACGTCGGCATCGGAAGCCAGCAGACTGTTGATCTTGCGCTCGGCGACGGCGCCGCCGCCCACGACCATGACGCGGCGCTGCGAAAGGTCGGCGAATAATGGAAATAATTTCATGGGTCCGGACTATGGTACGGCCTTGGCATGGACACCCATATGCTCAGGCAACGGTTTCGAGCACGATGGGGATGAGATTCTGCGTTGGGGCAGGCAATACGCCTGTGCGAATAAGGAAGTCGCCAAATTTTTCATCGGCTTTCCGTTCGCGGGCATAGCTGCCGAACAGTGTATCAAGGCTGCTCAGAATTTCGGGCTCGGCCACGTTTTCACGATATAGGACGTTGAGCCGCTCGCCGGTGAAGTTGGCACCCAGACGCAGGTCATAGCGACCGATGGCGCGCCCGATCAGGGCAATCTCGGCAAGATAGGGGCGTGCACATCCATTCGGACAGCCGGATATGCGCAGCAGAATGGGCGCGTCCAGCACGCCGTGTCCATCCAGGATGGTTTCCAGCTTGCCCAGTAATTCTGGCGCGTATCGTTCGCTCTCGGCCATGGCGAGGCCGCAGGTGGGCAAGGCCACACAGGCGATGCTGTGGCGGCGGATGCCGCTCTGGGCCTTATATCCATCGAGCCCATACTTGGCCACCAACTTATCGATTCTGGTTCGGTCTTTGGTTGCCACGTTCGCAATGACCAGATTCTGATTGCAGGTCATGCGGAATTCGCCTTTCAGTATCTTGGCGATCTCGCGCACGCCAGTCTGCAGTTGCTGGTCTCCCTGATCCCACAGGCGGCCCGATTCTACATACAACCCCAGGTGCCACAGGCCATTCTCTCCCTGCGCCCAGCCAAAGCGATCACCGTTCTGATCGAAATGATAGGGCCGTGGCGGCGGGAGCGCAAAGCCGGTGCGCTGCTCCACTTCGCCCTTGAACCAGGCCAGGCCAAGATGATCGATGGTGTACTTCAGGCGTGCATGCTGGCGTTCGGCGCGATTGCCGTAGTCTCGCTGTGTGGTCACCACGGCTTCAGCCACCGTCAGCAATTGTTCGGGTGTCACAAAACCGATCAGGCTTCCCAGACGGGCGTAGGTCGTGGTGTCGCCATGGGTGGCGCCCATGCCGCCGCCCACGGCGACATTGAAGCCCCGCAGCACACCGTCTTCGATAATTGCTATGAGGCCGAGATCCTGAGCAAACACGTCGCAATCGTTGGTGGGCGGTATCGCGATGCCGATCTTGAACTTGCGTGGCAGATAGGTGGAACCATAGATGGGTTCCACCTCGGGCTCATCGGTCAGGCGCTCGCCATCCAGCCATATCTCGTGATAGGCGCGGGTGCGGGGGATGAAGTGATCGGACAATTTCTTGATCCACTCCCAGGCCAACGCATGCTGGCTCGACAGATGCGGATTCACGGAGCCCACTACCTGGCGGTTGACGTCGCCACAGGCCGCGATGGTGGTGGCCATGGCATTGTGGATGGCCTGCATGGTGGCCTTGAGCCTGGTCTTGATGACCCCGTGCCATTGAAACGTCTGGCGTGTGGTAATGCGCAGACCGCGGGTGGCGTAATTGCGCGCAATGTCGTCGAAAGCCAGCCATTGCTGCGGCGTTACGACGCCGCCCGGCAGGCGTGCACGTATCATGAAGGCGTATGCCGGCTCCAGCTTCTGGCGGCGGCGTTCGTCGCGAATGTCGCGATCATCCTGCATATAGCTGCCGTGAAATTTCAGCAGCTTGGTGTCGTCTTCGCTAATGGCTCCTGTAACGGGGTCGTTCAGGCCTTCTTCGATGGTTCCGCGCAAATGACGGCTGGCCGCCTTGATATCCTCAAGGTGAGAAAGTGGCTTGCCGGCGCCATTGGCGCCGGAGAAAGGGTTGGTCATGCTGATGGGTTCCTGCTGTGATCAATATACGTCGCGGGCATAGCGCCCCTGTGCTGCCAGATCATCCAGCCAAGCACGGGCCCGGCCATCGTCCATCCGGCCTTCCTGGATCGCAATCTGCAGCAATGCCTGATGCACGTCCTTGGCCATGCGCGTGGCATCTCCGCAAACATAGAGATGGGCGCCTCCCTCTATCCATGCAAACAGATCGGCGGCCCGTTCCATCATGCGATGCTGGACATATACTTTCTCGGTCTGATCGCGCGAGAACGCCAAGTCCAGCCGATGCAGATGGCCGTCATGCAGCGCGTGCTGCCACTCCGTCTGATAGAGAAAGTCCGTGGAAAAATGCGGATTGCCAAAGAACAGCCAATTGCGTCCGGCGGCCTGTGCGGCGGCGCGCTCTTGGACAAAGGCGCGGAACGGTGCCACGCCCGTGCCTGGTCCGATCATGATGATGTCGCGCGCGTCATCGTCGGGCAGGCGAAAACGCGTGTTCTCTTCCACGAAGATAGGCAGCTTTTCACCCTCCACCAGATTGGATAGAAAATGGGAGGTTGCACCCCACCGGTCTTCGCCGTCCACTTCAAAGCCAACATGGGCCAGCGTCAGATGTACCTCTTCCTCGACCACCGATTGGCTCGATGCGATGGAATACATGCGGGGCGTCAGTGGACGCAGAGACTTGAGCAGCGCTTCGGCAGTCCATGTCGCTGGCCAGGCTCGCAGCACATCAATCAATTGGCGCGATTCAAGCAGTTCGCGCAGCGCCTGCGCGCCCGATGGCTGCAGCAAGGCGTTGAGCGCGTCGCTGCCGGCGCGCTCGGCATGCGCAGCCAGAAATGGTCGGGTGATCTGGGTCAGTTCGCGATGGCCGCGCAGCCAATCTCCCAGTGTGCGCCGAGTACCGCCCAGTTCGACTTCCTCATTGCCGTCCAGCGCAAGAACCGCCAGAACGCGCTCGACCAGCGCTTCGGATTGCGTCGGCCAAACGCCGAGCGCATCGCCAGGCTTGTAGTGCAAGGCGCTGCCCTCCAGGGATATCTCCAGATGACGGATATCCTTGTCGCTGCCGCGGCCCGTGATAGGTTGATTCAGAAGCAGCTCGGCATGAAAGGGCTGCTCGCGTGTGACGGAGGCTTTGGGGCGCAGCGGCGTAACATTGGCGGCCGAGGCGGCCTGGGTTTGCAGTAGTGCTTTGCGGGCGTGGCCCAGCGCGCCATCCTGCCAGGGCAGTGCAACGGTTTCGATGTCCAGGTCAGCCGCGCCGGCCTCCTGCAGGCGTTCCGCGCCCAGTTCGGCGAGACGCGCATCAATACGTTGTGATATGCCGCAGAAATCGGGATAGCTGGAGTCGCCGAGGCCGAGCACGGCATACTTGAGTTGCGGAAGCTTTGGCGCGCGGCGGCTGTTCAGGAACTCGACGAAGGCAATGGAATCGTCGGGCGGGTCGCCATCGCCCTGGGTGCTCATGACGATGTAGAGCAGTTGCTCGTCCTTGAGCTCCCGTGTTGCATACCGGTCGGCGCGCACGAGGCGAACGTTCAGTCCTTCCACGGCCACGCGTTCGGACAAAGCCTCGGCCACGCGCTTGGCGTTGCCGGTCTGGCTACCAAAAACAATGGTCAGTCGGCGCGCGGTTTCGGGCTCGGCCACGGCGATAACCGGCGGCGCCGCAGCCACTCGGCCAGATTGTCGGCCGTGCGCCACGCCAGCGAAGTAACCGGACAGCCAGCTCAAGGCGCTGGACTCCAGGCCATCGGTCAGTTCGGTTATCAGGGTGTGCTTTGATTCGGGGAGATAGGAAGGGGCCAGCATGTGATGCTCACGGGAATTGAATATATTCCTGCATTCTAGGGAGCTGGCGGCAGGGCGGGAACGAAGGCTTTTTTATTTCCTTATTGCTTATAAGCTTATTTGGGTGCGCGTATCGATATAAAAAGGCATATTGTCCACGGCGCCAGGTTACGCTGGGTGGTAATGCAGCCAGCCATCCTCAAGCCAGCGGGCGAGCGTGTTGCATTCCTCCGTGGTCAGGTGCCGAGCAAGCCGATGCGCACATTCCAGCACGCGGCGATCGGCCAGACGGCGCATGGCGGCGCTGGCCGGTACAGGCGCCGTCTCGCCGTTGATGAACAATTGCCGCTTGCGATACATCATGCGCGTGCAGCGGTCCAATATCAGGCTGCCTTCGCGTGGCAAGCCTTCAGATAGGATTGTTTGTGCGGTGTCATCCGACGGTTCGAATATCGCGCCTGCCGGCGGCTCGGTGAGCCAGACTCCCAGAAAGCGCGAAGCCAGCGCTTCGTCATAGCGAATCTTGCTCGCGGCGGCCAGTGTTGCGTCGATGAGGCGCTGCGGCAGCGCTGCGGGATTCGCCGTGGCGGATATGCCGCGATCCTTGTAGGTGGCAGATAAGATCGCACCGGGAATGACGGGGCTGCCGTAGAGACCACCTGTGTCGCCGAGATTGGCCATGATCTGGTCGTTTGCGGCCTCCAGCATGCCGCAGGCCAAGGCCGCCTGGGTGGGGGCGCGAAAGCCTATGGAGATGGTCATGCAATCGCCTTCGGCCACACCGTCGTGGGCAACGTGCGGCGGCAGGTACAGCATATCGCCCGGCTCCAGTACGTACTCTTCTTGCGGCTGGAAGTTGCGCAGAATCTTCAGCGGCAGATCGGGTTCCAGGGAAAGATCGCGTTGCCGGCTTATCCGCCAGCGCCTGCGGCCATGTGCCTGCAGCAGGAAGACATCGTAGCTGTCGAAATGCGGGCCCACTCCGCCGCCGTCGCTGGCTATGCTGATCATGATGTCATCGAGCCGGGCATCGGCAATGAAGCGAAAACGATGCATGAGTGCGGCCATGCGGTCATCATGCAGGTCCACGCTTTGCGCCAGCACGGTCCATTGCGGCTTGTTCATGGCAGGCAGGCGGCTCATCGGGCCGTGCTTCATATGCCAGCCCTGGCTGTCATGCCAAATCAGGCGCGATTCCACCTCTTCGCGGC
This sequence comes from Allopusillimonas soli, assembly GCF_004153445.1. Taxonomy (GTDB): domain Bacteria; phylum Pseudomonadota; class Gammaproteobacteria; order Burkholderiales; family Burkholderiaceae_B; genus Allopusillimonas; species Allopusillimonas soli. The sequence continues at coordinate 87,698 of NZ_SDQC01000006.1, read as the reverse complement.
GCACCAGCCGGCGAATGTCCGTGATGGACAGTGCCGGTACGTAGTTCGGAATGGCCTGCCGAATGAGCAAGGGACGCCGTTGCCAGTAGCGGCGCATAAAGGCCCGGGGAGTCAGGCCGCCAAGCAGGTCCAAAGGTTTGTTGATGTCCATGTCAGCCGAGGTCCAGGTAATCATTGCGCAAACGGTACAGCGCGTCCAGCGCATCGCGAGGCGTGAGTTGGTCCGGATCCAGGGCGGCCAGGTCTTCCATCAGCCGGATTGCGCCGCTGGGCGGCGCTTCAGCGATCTCCTGCAAGCTATCAGGCGCGCTGTGCACGCCCGATGCCGCATCGTGGTTCCCCGCGGATGCGTCGCCGTCGCCTTTGGCAGCGGCTGCGGCGAACAGGTCCAGTTGCGGCGTGGGTGCGCCGCTGGCTTCCAGGCGTGCCAGTTCGCGCGCCGCATGGCGGATGACGGCCTGCGGAATGCCGGCGCGCTGTGCCACCTGGATGCCATAGCTGCGGCTGGCTGGTCCCGGGCGCACCTCATGCAGAAACACGATGCCCGATGAAGATTCAGCAGCGGCCAGATGGACGTTGGCCGCCGCCGGCGATTCGGTGGGCAGGCGAGTGATCTCGAAATAATGCGTGGCGAACAGGGTGAGCGCCTGATTGTGCGTGAGCAAACGGTAGGCTATGGCCCAGGCCAGCGCCAGACCGTCGTACGTGGATGTGCCTCGGCCGATTTCATCCATGAGCACCAGGCTTTGCGGTGTACTGGCGGCAAGGATGGACGATGCTTCGGTCATTTCCATCATGAAGGTGGATCGCCCGCCGGCCAAATCATCGGCTGCGCCGATGCGGGTGAAGATGCGATCGAGACGTCCAATGCTCGCGCTTTGCGCCGGCACGAAGCTGCCGACGCGAGCCAGCAGCGCAATGAGCGCAACTTGCCGCATATAAGTGGATTTGCCCCCCATATTGGGGCCGGTGATGAGCAACATGCGCCGCTGGGGTCCCAGCTCGCAGTCGTTGGGTGTGAACTGCTCTATGGTGTGTTCCACAACCGGGTGACGCCCCGCTTCGACGCGAAGCGTTCCGGGCTCCGCCAGATCGGGAGCCGTCCAGTCATTCTGCAAGGCATGGCAGGCCAGCGCGGCCAAGGCATCGATTTCCGCCAACGCGGTGGCACAACGGGAAAGCGCCCGCGCCTGTTCGGCCAGTTCATCCAGCAGCCGCTCGAACAGCCATTTTTCGCGAGTCAGGCTGCGGTCCTTTGCAGACAGCACTTTGTCTTCCCAGGCCTTGAGTTCGGGCGTGATGAAGCGCTCCGCATTTTTTAGGGTCTGGCGGCGGCGATACTCGGGCGGTACCTTGTCCGCCTGGGCTCGCGAGACTTCGATATAGAACCCATGCACGCGGTTGTACTCGACCTTGAGCGTCGGTATGCCGGTGTTCTCACGCTCGCGCGCTTCGAGCTGCACCAGAAATTCCCCGTTATCGCTGGCCAGGCGGCGCAGTTCGTCCAGTTCTTCGTCGTATCCTGTGGCGATCACGCCGCCTTCTCTTATCAGGAGTGCCGGTTCGGAATCAATGGACCGGTGCAGCAAGTCGGCCAACGCAGGATCCAGCGACAGCGTCTGGGCATATTGAGTCAACTGAGGCTCGTTGCCGAAGTCGGCGGTCAACTGCCTGCTCAGTTCGGGCAGCAGGGCAAGCGCATCGCGCAGGCTCGCCAGCTCGCGCGGCCGTACCGAGCGCAAGGCAATCCGGGTGGCAATGCGTTCGATATCCGGATAGCGGTCCAGCGTGATGCGTAACGCTTCCAGCGGCGGTTGCGCGTCAAGTGCGCTGGCGCCAGGTGGTGCCGACACGAGTGCCGAGATCATATTCTGCCGAGCCATGGCGGGTTCGTTGTCGCGCAACGGATGGTGAAGCCAGCGGCGCAGCAGACGGCTACCCATTGGCGTCTGGCAATGGTCGAGCGTGGAGAAAAGAGTCGGGCTTGTTTCTCCCGCAATGGTTTCCGTGAGTTCCAGGTTTCTGCGGGTGGCGGGGTCGAGCACCACGTATTCGCCAGGCTGGTCCACGCGCAGCGACTGCACATGCGACAGGGACTGGGCCTGCGTGCGGCTGACATAGCGGAGCAGGGCGCCGGCCGCGCAGGTGGCAACGGGTACATCATCCAGGCCGAAGCTGGTCAGCGAGTCGATGCCGAAGTGTTGCTGCAATACGGCACGTGCGCCATCGGTTTCGAAATGCCAGTCAGGAATGGCGCTGATGGCCATGCCGTCGCGCGCCGCTGGCCTGGCGCTTTCCGCGCAGACTAGCTCCGCCGGGTCCAGACGGCTGAGTTCGGTGTCCAGCATGGCAGGCCCGCACTCGCACACGTTGAACTGTCCGTTGGCCAGATTCATCCAGGCCAGGCCCGCGCGCTCCTCGCGGCGTACCCGCACGGCCCAGACGGCGGCTATGACGCGGTCGGCCTTGGCCGGCAGCAGGGCATCGTCGGTCAGGGTGCCGGGGGTGACGATGCGAACGATTTTGCGCTCCACCGGCCCCTTCGTGGTTGCCGGATCGCCGATCTGTTCGCAGATGGCCACCGATTCGCCCATCGCCACCAAACGAGCCAGGTAGCCTTCCATGGAATGGTGCGGCACGCCTGCCATGGGGATAGGCGCGCCATTGGACGTGCCGCGCTTGGTCAGTGTCAGATTAAGAAGGCGCGCGCCACGTTCGGCATCTTCGTAGAACATTTCATAGAAGTCGCCCATGCGATAGAACAGCAGATGCGATCCGGCCTCGGCTTTGAGGCGGAGATATTGCTGCATCATGGGGGTGTGGCCTGGGTGTGCGCTTATATCCGGTTTATTCATTAACAATCAATAGGCTACGTTTTTTTAAGAACGAGTTGGGGTAATGTTGAGGCAATGCTTATATTGCTGGATCCACGTGTGAGGAGCGCATGCTCGTGTAACTGACATTGTAATGAGTATGCTTTCCCTATGAATAAGCCATCAAAATGGGCGTTATCCGGCGTACCTATGTCTGGCGGGATAGATTTAGCTTCCCCAAATCATGGCGCTTTTGCGCCAGGCGCGCAAACACCGTCTGGCGAATCCCCGGCACGGCTTCTATCTGATTCTTCGCCCCGAAGACCGCAACATCGGTGCGCCTGATCCGGTGCGTTGGATTGATCCGCTGATGAAATACCTCCAGGTCGATTACCGCGTCACGCTGCTGCGCGCGGCTGCTTTTCATGGAGCCTCGCACCAGGCGTCGATGGTGTTCCAGGTGATCGTGCCCAAACAGATGCGAGGCTTCGAGATCGGCCGGCACCGGATGGCGTTCATTTATCAAAATCCTGCAGCGTTCGCCAAGGTCAACCGCGAAGACTGGCTGGACCGGCTGAAAAGCGATGCGGGCTTTGCGAACGTTGCCGGCGTCGAATTGACGCTGCTCGACTGTATTCGCTACTTCCACAAGGCGGGCGGTATCAACGGTGCGGCGCAGATCGTCAAGGATTTGGGGTCGCAAGCTCAACCGGCGGTACTGTCCAGAATCGCCGCTCATTACGAAAACTCGTCCGTGCGTCGGCTGGGCTACTTGCTGGAACGTATGCGTCATCTTCGACAGGCGCAGGCCCTTCAACCTTTCATCAAGAAGGCCAAAACGGCCGTGCCGCTGGGCCCGTCCGTCAAGCCTTTGATCGAAGGGATGCCGCAACACCATGAGCGGGAAGCTCGCTGGCGGCTGATTATCAATGAATCCGTGGAGGTGGATTTTTGATTCCCCAGGCTTATCTTCGGGCATGGAGCGCCGAGGCGCCGTGGCCTGATTTGCGTTGAGTCGAGCAGCACGCTCACATCTCTTTCCTTTGCATTACAGCTAGCGGGTATAACTATCACGCGGTGGTAACCTTTCGCGACCACTCTCTGAGGCTGTGCGCGATCATCATCAACCCCATGTCGGATTCTTAATCGTACCGGTCGGTCGCGGCGAACGCTTGATCTGGGCAGATAGCATTGACTTATAGAATGATCGTTCTCTATAATCAGTCCATGACATTCTCAAATCATAGGCAGATCGGCCGCCCACGCGAATTCGATATGGAACAGGTTCTCGATGCGGCCGTGCTGCTGTTTCGCGAACGCGGGTACAACGGTACATCCATCGCCGATTTGCGCGCGGCAATGGGTTTGACAGCCGGCAGCCTCTACAAGGCATTCAAGGATAAGCGTGCGATCTTTGTCGCCGCGCTTGACCGCTACCTTGCAATTCGCGAAATGGCACTTGAGCATCGATTGAACGAGGCGCGGACAGGCAGGGATAAGATCCTCGCAATGTTGCGCAGCTACGCTGATGTGTCTCACGGCCTGGAAGGACGCCGAGGCTGTATGGTGTTGAGCGGCTTGACGGAGGTCGATACGTTCGACGAGGCGCTTGCACATCGGCTCTTCCAGGCACTTGCCGGCAACGAGCAGCGTCTGACCCGGTTCATCAAGCAAGGCATCCTTGATGGGTCCTTGCCCAGCCGTCTTGACGCGCGCGTATCGGCACGCTATCTCTTGTGTGTGGTGGAAGGATTGCGTGTGCTGGGCAAACGAGGGGCAGGTGCGGACGAGATCAACATGATCGTTGAACAAGCAATGCGCGCACTGGAGTAATTTTTTTTCCTATTTAGGAAACAATCATTCTCTAATAATATCAAGGAACTTTCGTGTCCGTATCGTCAAACACCTCCCGCGCTGCTGACCTGGCCAATGCCCCCTCATATGGGTACATCGCCATGGCCTGCGCGTTCGTCGTCGTCATGGCTGGCACGACGTTGCCAACGCCGCTATACCCACTTTACAAGCAGCAATTCGCGTTGAGCGAACAGGCGGTGACAGTCATCTTCGCAACATACGCATTTGCGGTTCTCGGCGGGCTTTTGGCATGCGGTCCGTGGTCTGACCAGGTAGGACGCCGCCCGATACTTGCAGCGGGACTAACTGCGGCCATCGTGAGCTCCTTATTATTCCTGGACGGTGGAAGACTCTGGATACTGTTGGGCGCTCGGGCCTTCTCCGGCTTATCCGCTGGTTTGTTTACAGCGACTGCGACTGTCGCCGTCATTGAGCTGGCGCCGGCCGCGCGCAAGGCTCATGCCGCCTTGCTGGCTGCCTGCGCAAACATGGGCGGGCTCGGACTGGGCCCGCTATTGGCCGGTGTCGTTTCTCAATACTTGCCGTGGCCGCTGCATCTCGTGTATGCCGTGCATCTGGTCTTGCTGCTCGCCGCCTGCGTTGTCGTGTTGCGCTGCCCCGAAACAGTCGAGCGTCCGGCGCATCTGCGCCTGCAGTGTCAACGGCTGAAGCTTCCAGGCAGTGTACGCCCCGCCTTTGCGGTTGCAGCCGTCGCCTGCTTTGCTGCCTTTGCCTTGCTGGGATTGCTCACTTCCCTTGAACCGGAAATTCTGGCCAAGGTCACCGGTGTGTCCAATCGGGCTGTTATAGGAAGCCTGATCTTTCTTGTCTTTGTCGCCTCCTTGTGCGGACAGATTCTGCAGCGACGTTTTGCTGCCGCAGTGAGGCTGCCGTTGTCGTGCCTCGTACTGATTCTGGGTGCAGGCGTATTGGCCGTCTCTATGGCCACCGGTTCGCTGGTGTTACTCACGCTCGGTGCGGTCGCCTCCGGCCTTGGACAGGGTGGAATCTTCGCTGGCAGCGTCGTCGCTGTGGCCGCCGCGAGCCCCGATGATGTGAAGGCCGAAGTTACCTCACTGCTGTTCGTTGTGGTCTATCTGGCGGTGGCCGTGCCGGTTCTTGGTCTCGGCGTTGCCGCCGTAGCTGTGGGTGTGCAGACGGCTGGAATTGCATTCACCGTTCTGGTCATGCTTCTGGCGGCTGGAACGCTATCAGCATTATGGCGCCGTCACCGCGCACAAGTACCCATCGAAACCAACTAAACCTCATTCCTTTTTGGAGAAGCAAACATGAATACCTTCCATACAACAGGCACCACTGCCCAAAATCAACGTGATTTCGACGCGCACGCTTTCTGGCAACAGTTCCAACACCGTGAAGCGCAAGTCGGATCGATCAGACTGCACTATGTCGAGGGTGGCCAGGGCCGACCGTTGCTGCTCATCCCAGGCTGGCCACAAAGTTGGTATACATGGCGTCATGTTATGCCGGCGTTGGCAGCTAGCGATCGTCGGGTTATTGCGATTGATCCGCGCGGCTTGGGGGACTCGGACAAGCCTATTGCTGGCTACGATTTGGCCACCGTAGCGCAAGACCTTCATCAATTCGCCCTGCAGACTGGGCTCATGTCCCACGGAGCACTGGATGTAGCGGGACACGACATCGGCGCTTGGATCAGCTATGCCTGGGTTGCCGACTGGCCGGGCGACATCGGGCGTTTGGCGCTCTACGACGCAGCATTGCCGGGCATAACACCGCCGCCACCGGCCGGAGTTCTATCCGAGGAGGGCAACATCCGCACCTGGCATTTCGGATTCAATCGTTTGGCAGACCTGCCCGAACTGCTGGTCGAGGGGAGGGAGCGAGCCTATCTGGACTGGCTCTTTCGCGCCAAGCTGCGCATCTCGTCGGCCATCACGGCCGCCGACCTGGATGAGTACACACGGGTTTTCAGCGCGCCGGGGGCCGCCCGGGCAGGTTTTGCATATTACCGAGCACTGTTTAACGGCGATGGATTGGAGCAAAACCGAAGACGGGCGACCCGACGCCTATCCATCCCAGTCATGGCCTGGGGCGCAAGCGATGGCGTGGGAAACATACTGCTCGATACGATCAGGTACATAGCTGACGACGTGAGAGGTGGGACGATAGAAGCTTGCGGACACTATGTGCCGGAGGAAGCCCCAGAGACGGTGATACGGCAGTTGGCGGAGTTCTTTACCGAGTAGTCAGCGTTTTGGTTCGTGGGTTGCTCATGCCCTAATGGCCGGCCCTTTAGTCGTCATTGATGGTGGTGCCGGTGAAGCTGTTAACTGTTGATTCTAAATCCAAACATTCTTGCAGCAACTCTTCGAATGGCAAAGCATTCGGCACGTCCATATTCCAACGCTTCGCGTTGATCCTTCTTGCTCAGATCGAAGAAACCTTCAGCCACGAGCAGCTTCCTTGCCGATGGCGTGGGCCATCCAACTGGGCAGTGTCGCTCGCGCTGAGGCTAATATACGCAGACGTGCAAAAGGCGGGTTTTTTGCGTCCATATCACGCTTATGGCAATAAACCGCATTCCATTCAATAAGCCGGCATCGTCGCCAGAGCAGCTTCTGCAGAAGCTTGAGCGGCAAGGATTGGTGGTGGACGACGCCAAGCGCGAGTGGGCGCGCAGTTATATGTGCTTCGTGGGCGGATGGCCATCGGTCTGGGAGGCGTGACGTGTAGACAATCAGGCGAATACGAGTTGACTGAAGGCCGAGCCTGGCATGGATCAGCTCCGGTCAAAAAGACGCTTGCACCGAGCGCGCCGGTGCAAGCGTCAGGTTTGCACTGGATCAGAACAGCTTGCCGAACTGATTGACCACCAGGTAGATGGAGAAGCCGCCATAGAACAACACGGCCCAAAGCACGGCAGCGTAGCGCACGCCGCCCAATCCGATGTTGCGCGGGAGCATGCCGCGATTGAGCAGGATAAGCAGCACGGAGTACACGAACATCACCAGGCCGTTCAGCGCGGAGGCGATCACCAGCAACACCAGCGGCTGGTTCACCCCGCTGAGCAGGATCACGGAGCCGAAGATCACCATTAGCCAGACTACCAGGAAATACAGGCGGCTTTCCGTCCAGGCCTGGCTGTCGCGCAGCCAGTTGGCCTTGACAATGTCGGCCACGATACGGCCTATCATGTCCAGCACGGTCAGGTTTGTGGAGAGCAGCACCACTACGCCGGTAAACCAGAAGGCAGGCCCGACCCAACCGCCGGCCTGCGCGATCAGGTTTTCACCCAGCAGACGTACGAAGTCGAAGTTCTGTGCCGTGCTGCCCACGCCAACATATGTGTAGGCCAGCATCATGAACAGCATGATGGCGATCAGGCCCAGCACGAAGAAGGTGACGAACTGCTCACGGTCCGCCACGCGCCACCATCCACGCCACCGCCTCATATTGGCTTCGTCCTGAGGAAAGAAGAAGCCTATCGATGCCTGGGTGGTTTCCTGGCCCGTGATGGGCGACACGATCTTGGGCAGATGGGCGCCCATGCCCAGCCCCTTGTCGCGTACCCAGTTTGATTGCGCCAGATTCATGACACCGCCCGCGCCGGCAAAGGCAATGGCGCCCAGCAGCAGGGCCGTGGGGAGCTTGCCTATGGATTCCGGAATCTTGGGTATTTCCGTAGTGAATCCGGCCACCAGCGCCGACCAGGACTCGCCTTTCAGCAGGCCGAATATCATGTACAGCATGAACAGGACGATGAGTGCAACCAGCAGGAATTGAATTTTCTCTACTGTCCTGTAAACGACGGGCGAGACCGTCAGAATGATGCCGATGATGACCAGGGAGGCGATGGTAATGGGCACCACGGCTTCAGGCGACAGGCCAAACGCGTATGTTAGCGCCGTGGAACTGCCGGTTGCCCACCCCGGCCACATCCATGGCACTACTGCCATGATGATGAACAGTGCGCCCCATGGCTTCCAGAGGCGGGTGAAGCCGGTCACGGCTGTTTCGCCCGTGGCCAGCGTGTAGCGGGTGATCTCCATGTTGAGGAAGTACTGCGTCAGAATGCCGATGGTGGCAAGCCAAACGAGCGCCAAACCGGTCTGCGTCGAGATGTAGGGCCACAGGACGAACTCGCCCGAGCCGATCGAACCGGCCAGCAGCAATACGCTGGGCCCGATAACCTTTTTCATCGGTAGCGGTTCGGGTAAATCGCGGTAGGTGACAGGAGGGAGATGGCTGCTGCGGATCTCGGGTGCAGCCTGTCCGGACGAGGTACTACTGCTGGCGGCGGAGTCGGCCATGTTCATATGCAATATCCTTTTATTCTTGAAGAAACAAGATACTTGCAACCGATGGCCAGGCGATGCCGCCTTGGTCATCACCACGCGCTCGCCGATATTCAGCAAGGCGTCAGGTCATCCTAATGCCGCGATATGAGAGGGTCAAGCATTGCAAAGTTGCCTAAGGGTTTACCCTTGTCGTATTAACCCCACGGCGATCGACCGCATGTCGGCAGCGGTTCAGCCCGCCGGTAGTCACAGATTCAATTGACTTGCGCGGCTACTGGCTGCGCCGCATGCGTTCGAGTTCGCGCCGGTCGCGCTTGGTGGGCCGGCCTGCTTGCAGGTCTGTGGCGGGCTCGGGAGCAAGGCGACGCAGCTCTGCGGCGCGTTCGCGCGCGGCGGCGCTTTCGGGTGTTTCTTCGTATAGCTGCTGAGCGACCGGCGCCGGTCCGCGCGCATGGCTCAGTGCGCGTACGACAACGGTAATGTCCAGATCGCCGCGACGCACATGAATAGTATTGCCCATGCGTATTTCGCGTGCGGGCTTGGCCAACTGCTCATTCACATGTACGCGTCCCTTGCCGATTTCCTGCGCGCTCAAGCTGCGCGTCTTGTAGAAGCGCGCCGCCCATAGCCATTTGTCCAATCGCATGTGTTCAGAAGCCATGCGCAAGTATGGCATGAATCGGCTTTATTGCTGGCTGCATTACGTGTGGCGCGACGCGACCATGGTCTCGTGACGAGAACCGGCGTCGGCCTGCATTGACGAAGGCTTCTGCGGGGCCGGGCGGCCAGGGGTTTCAGTTCTCGAACAGGGCCTGAGGCAGCTGTTTGATAGCCTCGTAGGTAGTGCGGATGTGGTCGGTGAGCAGGGCACAGGCCGTGTCTGCGTCGTGTGCAAGCGTGGCATCGAGAATGGCTTGGTGCTCGGCATGCACGTCGCGCGGAATGGGTTTGCGCTCTATGGAAAGGCGGCGATAGCGCTCGGCCTGATGATACAAAATGGCCAGGAAATGATGCAGCCACGCGGATCGGCAGGCGCTGATCAGAGCGTGGTGAAAATCGCGGTTGCGCGCTTCCCATTCTTCGAAGCGCTCGTTGTGATTGCCTTCCAGGCGTTTCTCGGCCCGGTTCAGTCGATGAAAGGCCGCCACCACTTGCCCCTCCCAGGCGTCGTCGCCGCAGCCGATGGCCTGGCGCAGCGCCTGGCATTCAAGAAGGATGCGGGTCTCGGTGATGTCATAGAAATCCGCCATGGACATGGGCTTTACGTGGAAGCCGCGCTGCCCCTCGGCCACCACAAGGGCATCGGATACCAATAATGCCAGCGCTTCGCGCAACGTGCCGGCACCTACGCCGTAGACCGTCTTCAGGTGTTCCACCCGCAATTTTGTGCCTGGCGGCAGTGTGCCGTTGATGATGTCGCGGCGCAGGCCAAGATAGGCCGAACCAACCAGTGTCTTGGTGGAGGCGGCCGGCGGCAGGCCGGGGAGGGATGCGGCAGTCGCCGTCGGCAGCAAGGCGGAGAAGTCATCTGGCATGGCGCACGCGATTTTATGGTTATGGGCCGGAGGGCTTGAAGCTCGGCCTGTAGATTACTCGTGCCTACATAATAAAGCCACTTACATCGAGAAATCAAAAAATATCGAGAATTTATATTGACTATGTAGGTTTGTGAAATTATCCTAAAACAAAATGCAGTCGCTGCAACGACAGGAATCAAGGAGACAACGGTGATTCATCTGCATGACATTCGCTATGTCAGGCTGGGTACCGCCAACCTGGACGAATCCGTGCGCTATGCCACGGAAATCCTGGGGCTGGAAATTGCGCGAAAGGAAGCCAAGGCTGTCTACCTGCGTTCGGACAGCCGCGATCACACATTGTGCTACTTTGAAGGTGATCCGCGAGACCATACCGTGGCGTTTGAAGTGGACACGCCGGAAGAGCTGGAGAGTGCCCTGGTTTTATTAACGGGCAATGGCTATCAGGCACGGCAGGGTAGTTTGGAAGAGATGGAGCGGCGCTATGTGCGCGATTTCATCAATTTCAAGGATCCTTCAGGCAACAGCGTCGACCTGGTGTTTGCGCCGCATCACAGCGGGCGCCGCTATTTTCCCTCGCGCGATGCAGGCATCACGGGTTTTAGCCATATCGGATTGCGGACGCTGGATCCCCGTCGGGACGAGGCTTTTTGGACCCAGCTGCTCAGCGCCAAGGTCAGCGACCGTATCGGCGATGCGCCCTTGCTGCGCATCGACGAGATCCATCATAAGCTGGCGCTGTTTCCGTCCGCCTTTCCGGGGGTGCAGCACATCAACCATCAGGTTGAAAGCATCGACGATATCATGCGCGCCTTCTACATGCTTCAGGAGCGCGGCATTCCGATCCGGTTCGGGCCGGGGCGCCATCCCACATCGGGCGCCATGTTTTTATATTTCGAAGGACCCGACGGGATGATTTATGAGTACTCGACGGGGGTGCGTCACATCACGGCCGAAGATGAAAAAAGCTATCGGCCACGCACCTTCCCGGCGATACCCTCATCGTTCTGCATGTGGGGGTCCAGGCCCGATATCCCCGAGTTCAAGTCATGACCCACGCTTCGCATGACTGTCAGCGCCTGGTGCGTCAGGCTGCACGGGCTCTGGCCAGGGCGGGCCTGGTCCATGCGTATGGCCATTGCAGCACCCGGCTGGACGAGACGCACTTCCTGGTTTGCGCACCCATGCCCATGGGCATGATCCTCAGCGAATCCGGGGCTGTGGTGCGGGTGCACGGACCGTTGCCTGACGGCGTATTGGGCGAGGTTCGCATCCATCAGCAGATTTATCGCAACCGGCCGGATGTGGGCGGCGTGGTGCGCAGCATGCCGCGCGATGCGATGGCATTGTCGGCTGCAGGCCGCACCCCCGCTGCGCGGCACGGCATGGGCTGCTACTTTTCTCCCGGCGTGCCCTTGTGGGACGACGTGCAGCTTGTGCGCAGCGAAGATCAGGCGGAGGGTGTCGCCGCTGCACTGGGCAGTGGACCCGCCGTCGTCATGCGTGGCAACGGCGTGGTGACTGCCGCCGCCACGCTGGAAAAGGCGGTTGTGCTGACCTGGTATCTGGAGGATGCCGCGCGCATCGAGCTGCAGCTGCGCAGTGCCGGGCTGGCTGGCGAAGACGGGATAGTGGACCCGCGCGCGGCGCGCTTGCGCGCGACCGAAGCGGGGCGCATCTTCGAAAGGATGTGGGATTTCCTGTGCGATGGGGATCCTGAAAACCTGGCATTTCAATAACAGACGAGATCTTGATGGCGGACTTCAGAAACTTTATCAATGGACAATGGATTGCCACGGGCAAGACATTCGAGAATCGCAATCCGGCCGACAACAGCCTGGTCGGTATGGTGCATGAAGCGGGGCAGGCCGAAGTGGATGCCGCTGTACAGGCCGCACGCGCGGCGCTTCAGGGACCATGGGGCAGCCTGAAGGTACAGCAGCGTGTGGATCTGCTGCATGCCATCGTGGATGGTATCGACAAGCGCTTCGACGAGTTCCTGGAAGCCGAAATCAAGGACACGGGCAAGCCGCGCCGGCTGGCCAGTCATCTGGATATCCCGCGCGGTGCCGCCAATTTCAAGATATTTGCTGATTTGATCCGCAACGTACCCGGCGAGTCATTCGGCATGGATACACCAGATGGAGGGCGGGCGTTGAACTATGCCGTGCGTGCGCCGCGCGGTGTGATTGGCGTCATCTGTCCGTGGAACCTGCCCTTGCTGCTCATGACATGGAAGGTTGGCCCTGCGCTGGCTTGTGGCAACACCGTTGTCGTCAAGCCCTCGGAAGACACGCCGGCCACCGCCACGCTGCTGGGTGAGATCATGAATGATGTCGGAGTGCCGCATGGCGTCTATAACGTCGTGCATGGCTTCGGCCCCGAGTCGGCGGGCGAATACCTGACTGCGCATCCTGGTGTGGACGGCATTACCTTTACAGGCGAAACCCGAACGGGCGAAGCCATCATGACCGCGGCGGCGAAGGGGCTGCGTCCGGTTTCGCTGGAACTGGGTGGCAAGAACCCGGGCATCGTATTTGCGGATGCTGATTTCGATAAGGCCGTCGCCGGCATCGCGCGCTCCACGTTCGAAAACACCGGGCAGGTTTGCCTGGGCACTGAGCGGGTTTACGTGCAGAGGCCGATCTTTGAACGTTTCGTGGCCGCGCTCAAGGCGCGCGCGGAATCTTTTCGCATGGGCGATCCCTTCGATGACGACGTTGATTTCGGCCCCCTGGTATCGCTCAAGCACAGAGAGAAAGTGCTGTCCTACTACGAGAAGGCCAGGAAGGAAGGTGCCACAGTGGTCACGGGTGGCGGCGTGCCTGGGATGACCGGCCCGCTGGCGGACGGCGCCTGGGTGCAGCCCACCATATGGACTGGCTTGCCTGAAACCTCGCCGGTGATACGGGAGGAGATCTTCGGGCCCTGCTGCCATATCCAGCCCTTCGACACCGAGGACGAGGTCATCCGCATGGCCAACGAGACGCCTTACGGGCTGGCGGCCACTGTCTGGACGCAGGATCTGAGTGCCGCGCACCGGCTTGGCGCGGCGCTGAATGTCGGTCTGTGCTGGATCAATTCCTGGTTTCTGCGTGATCTGCGCACTGCGTTCGGCGGTGCGCGGCAATCAGGTATCGGCCGCGAAGGGGGTGTGCATTCGTTGGAGTTCTACACAGAGATGCGCAATGTTTGCGTAAAGCTTTGATTGCGCATTTTCAAACAATAAAGAGGAGGCAGGAATGAAGACCAGGAAACTGTTGATAGCGGTATCCGCGGCGCTGGCCATGGGATGGGCTGCGGGCGCCCAGGCGGCCGATCCAGTCAAGATCGCGCTTGTGGCCGAGTTGTCGGGGCCGGCTGCGGCGCTTGGCCAGGACAAGCTGGACGCCTTTATGATGGCGGTTGAGCAGAACGGCGGAAAGCTGGGCGGCGTGCCAGTCGAGGTATTGGCGCGAGACAGCCAGTTGAAGCCCGAAGTGGCCAACCAGATTGCGGAAGAATTGATCGAGAAGGAGAAAGTGCCAATTGTCACGGGGATATCCTTCTCCAATATCATGATGACCATGGCGCGCAAGCTGGATGCGGCCAACATCCTTGTGGTGGGCTCGGGCGCGGGGCCCGCGCCATTGGCCGGCAAGCGCTGTCTTCCCAATGTCTTCGTGGTGTCGAAGCAGAATGACCAGTTTGCCGAAGCCATGGGCCAGTATGCCGCCGATCAGGGCTACAAGCGCATCATTGCGATGGCGCCGAACTACCAGGCGGGCAAGGACTTCGTCAATGGCTTCAAACGCACCTATACGACACCTTTGGTCGATGAAATCTACACGCCGCTGAATCAGCTGGATTTTTCCGCGGAGCTGTCGCGCATCAGCGCGGAGAAGCCCGATGCCGTCTATGTGTTCTACCCTGGTGGCCTGGGTGTGAGCTTTGTGCGAGCGTACAAGCAGGCAGGTCTTATTGACAAGGTGCCTTTGCTTAGCGTATCCACGGTGGACGGCACCACGCTGCCTGCACTGAAGGACACAGCGCTGGGCGTCATGCACGCTTCAGCCTGGGGTCCGGATCTGGACAATCCGGTGAACCGGAAATTCGTGGCCGACTTCGAGGCAAAGTACCATCGCATTCCTTCCGAGTACGCGGCGCAGTCTTATGACGCCGCGATGCTGATTGCGTCTGCGCTGGCCAAGACCGGCGGCGATGTCAGCGATCTGCAGGCACTCAGGAAAGCGGTGGCGGCGGCTGATTTCAAGTCTGTGCGCGGCAACTTCAGTTTCAACACCAATCAGTTCCCTATCCAGGACTTCTACGCCTTCAAGGTTGTCAAGGGCGCCGAAGGCAATGCAACGCTCAAAACAGTCAGCAAAGTCCTGAAGAACAGCAAGGACGCATACTACCAGGAATGCAAGCGCAGCTAGCCTGACCGGGTGCCGGCCATGGGTGGCCGGTACATTTTTCTGTCTTTGATGAATGTGTACGGAATGGACTGGAGCCTTTTTCTTTCGCAGGTGCTCAACGGCGTACAACTGGGTATGCTGCTGTTTCTGCTGGCGGCGGGGCTGACGCTGGTGTTCGGCATCATGAATTTTGTCAACCTTAGTCATGGCTCTTTCTACATGCTGGGTGCCTATTTTGCCGCGACAGCGTTTCGCTACACGCAGTCCTTTCTGTTGGCCGGACTGATCGGGGTGGGCGGCGGCATGCTGCTGGCTGTGGTGGCAGAGCGCGTGGCGCTCAAGCGGCTGTACGACAAGAACCATCTGGTGCAGGTTTTGGGCACGTTTGGCCTGATCATGTTCTTCAATGAAACCGCACGCATGATCTGGGGTTCGCAGCCTGTCTTCACGTCACTGCCAAGCTGGGCGAACGGATCGCTGGCCGTTGCGGGGCTGAGCTATCCCAGCTATCGGCTTCTTATCATTATTGCTGGCCTTCTGGTTGCGTTGGGTATCTAC
The DNA here is from genome assembly GCF_004153445.1 of Allopusillimonas soli. Classification (GTDB taxonomy): domain Bacteria; phylum Pseudomonadota; class Gammaproteobacteria; order Burkholderiales; family Burkholderiaceae_B; genus Allopusillimonas; species Allopusillimonas soli. The sequence continues at coordinate 72,258 of NZ_SDQC01000006.1, read as the reverse complement.
GTTCTTATTCATCGAACCCGTGTCGGCATGCTGGTGCGCGCGAGTTCGACCCATGTCGAGATCGTGTCGGCATTGGGTGTCAATGCCAGGCTGGTCAATACGTTGCTGTTCAGCGTGGGCGCTGGCCTGGCCGCGCTGGCGGGATGGCTGGTGGGGCCTATTGTTTCGGTGCAGTCCGGCATGGGCGACAGCGTGCTCATACTAGCGCTTGTTGTGATCGTCATCGGCGGAATCGGGTCCATACGCGGTGCACTGTATGCAGCGTTGTTGGTCGGTATGGTGGATACCATGGGCCGGGCCTACATGTCGCACATGCTGCGCGGCATATTCGAGCGCAATGTGGCCGATGCGGCTGGTCCCGCGCTTGCATCCATGCTTATTTATCTTTTCATGGCAATCATGCTGGCAATCAAGCCGGATGGGTTGTTTCCGGTAAAACGCTGAGGATTTCGCATGTTTCCTGAACAACTGCGCTGGCAGTCGCCTCGCGCCCTGCTTGGAATAGCAATCATTGTGTGCCTGTTGCTGCTGCCGGCCTTGACGGCATGGCTTGATCTTGGGTTCTATTTATCGCTGGCCACACGGATAGTGATCTATGCCATTGCGGCGACGGGCTTGAATCTCGCCCTGGGCTACGGCGGCATGGTCAGCCTTGGACATGCCTTGTTTGTGGGCTTGGGCGCTTATGTGGTCGGGATATCTTCCTACCATGGCATGGACAATGGCTGGATGCAGCTGCTTATCACGCTGGTTCTGACAACCGTGGCCGCCTGCCTGGTTGGCATTGTGTCGCTGCGCACACGCGCGATCAGCTTCATCATGATCACGCTGGCATTTGGCCAGATGTTTTACTTTCTGGCTGTGAGCCTCAAGGAGTATGGCGGCGACGACGGCCTGCCCATCTACCAGCCAAGCATTCTGGATCCGCTTCCCTCGCTGGACGAGAAGATGGTGCTGTATTATCTCGCGCTCCTGGTGCTGTTTGCGTTCATGTATCTGGTCTGGCGTATTGTGCATAGCCGTTTTGGCTATGTGCTGCGCGGGTTCCAGTCCAATGAGCGGCGCATGATGGCCGCTGGCTATTCCCGCATGCGCTATCAGCTCAGCGCCTTCGTGGTATCGGCCTTGATGTGCGCAATGGCGGGCATGCTGCTGGCCAATCTCACGACATTCGCGTCGCCTTCGTATCTGTCGTGGCAGGCCTCGGGCGAGTTTCTGCTGATCGTGGTCATTGGCGGCATGGGAACCGTCATGGGGCCGCTGATCGGCGCCTTTGTTCTGCTCGCGCTGGAGGAAACGCTGTCCAGCATGACACAGCACTGGATGGCCATTCTGGGGCCGCTCATTCTGCTGGCCGCGCTGTATGCAAGCCGAGGCATATGGGGAGGCCTGCTGCGGACATCGCCAGGCGCCTCAGACATGCAAGGGGAGGTCGACCAATGACGGCTTTGCTTTCCGTGACAGGATTGGTCAAGCGTTTTGGCGGCTTGATCGCGACCAATGGCTTGAATCTTGATGTGCGCAGCGGCGAACTGCATGCCTTGATTGGGCCCAATGGCGCCGGCAAGACCACAATCATGAGCCAACTGACCGGGGAGTTGCGGCCGGACGCCGGGAAGATCGCCTTTGATGGGCGCGATATCACGCATTGGCCCATCCCCAGGCGAGCATTGGGCGGCATGGCGCGGTCGTATCAGATCACGCAACTGCTCAAGGACTTCAGCGTGTTGGAGAATGTCATGCTCATGGTTCAGGCACGCCAGGGGCATTCCTTTCGATGCTGGCGGCCGGCCCTGTGCGAGCGTGCGCTGGTGCAGCCTGCCATGCAGGCGCTGGAAAGCGTGGGACTGGCGCAGCGGGCTCAAGATGACGTCATGGCGCTCGCACACGGCGAACATCGTCAGCTGGAGCTGGCCATGGCGCTTGCCATGTCGCCGCGGCTGCTGCTGCTTGACGAACCTCTGGCGGGCATGAGCCAGGCGGAGTCGTCGACCATGGTGACGTTGCTTGGACAACTGAAGCGGCGCTATACCATTTTGCTTGTGGAGCATGATATGCAGGCGGTATTTGCCTTGGCTGATCAGGTATCGGTACTTGTCTATGGCAAGGCGATTGCCACAGGCACGCCCGCGCATGTGCAGCGTAACCCGGAAGTGCGCCGGGCCTATCTTGGCGACGACGAGCCGCTGAGGAGTGCAGCATGAACGCATTGCTTGATGTTTGCGGATTGCAGGCGCGCTACGATCGTAGTCAGGTGCTCCATGGCGTCGACTTTTCCGTTCGTCAGGGAGAAGTGATTACGCTGCTCGGACGCAACGGCATGGGCAAGTCGACATCCTTGAAGTGTGTCATGGGCATGGTGCGCGCACATGCGGGTGAAATCCGCCTGGACGGCGAGATCATTAGCGGGCGTCCTTCGCATGTGGTGGCACGGTGTGGTGTCGGGCTCGTGCCGGAGGGGCGGCAGATATTTCCGACGCTTACTGTGCAGGAGAACCTGCTCGCCACAGCGGCCAACCGTCATCACACGGAAAACCCTTACGATCTGGATCGTGTCTATGCATTCTTTCCGCGACTGAAGGAGCGGCGGGGCAATATGGGAAACCAGCTTTCGGGCGGCGAACAGCAGATGCTCGCCATCGGCCGCGCACTCATGACGAATCCGCGGCTTCTCATTCTGGACGAAGCCACAGAGGGTCTGGCACCTCTAGTGCGTGCCGATATCTGGCGCGTGCTGGGCGAGCTGAGCCGTTCGGGCATGTCCATGATAGTCGTCGACAAGAACCTTGGGCCGCTGCTGGAACTGGCGCAAAAGCACTATGTCATCGAAAAAGGCCGGGTTGTCTGGTCGGGCAGCAGCGAGGCGCTCAGGCAGGATTGCGCCATTGTCGAGCGGCATCTGGGGATCTGACTGATGGGCATCACCGACAATCATATTTCTGGTCCCGCCGCGCGCGAGACAGTCGAGGCGGCGCGCCATGTGGCGGTGATTGGCGCAGGCATCATTGGCGCGGGCTGGGCTGCTTTCTTTGCGTTGCGCGGATTGGCCGTGCGGGTCGTGGACAGCAATCCTGGCGCGCGGGACATGCTGGATGCGGCGCTGGCACGCGCTGAGCAGGTAATGAAGGCGCTGGGCCAGGTGGGCGAGCGCACGACAGTGCCTGTACTGACCGATGACCTTGCCTGGGCGGTGTCCGGCGCGGCGCATGTGCAGGAGGCTCTGCCTGAAAAGCTGGATCTTAAGCACGAGGTTTATGCCGGCATAGAGGCGGCATCGTCGCCGCGCTGCGTGATTGCGTCGAGCTCCTCCGGCATACCGCCATCTGTCCTGCAGCAGGGCCTGCGCCATCCCGAGCGGTTGCTGATAGCACATCCATGCAACCCGCCCTATTTGATGCCGCTGGTGGAAATCTGCGGCGGACAGCACACAGCGCCCTGGGCGCTGGACGAGGCCGAGGCATTCTACCAGGGTCTGGGCAAACAGACCGTGCGCCTGCGTCGCGAGATCACGGGCCACTTGGTCAACAGATTGCAGTCTGCGCTGTGGCGCGAGGCCGTATACCTGGTGGCCAATGGCTATGCTTCGCTGGAGGACGTGGACCGTACCGTGACCGAGGGCCTGGGGGCGCGTTGGGCAGTGTGCGGGCCGCATCGAATCTTTCATCTGTCTGGCGGCGAGGAGGGCATGGCGGGCTTTCTTGAGAAGCTGGGCGAGCCGGTGGAGCAGTGGTGGGCCAGTCTGGGCCAGCCTCGGCTCGACATGGCGACACGCAAGGCCTTGATCGACGGCATGGATCAGGCTGCGCACGGCCGCGACAGTGTGCAGCTTGCCCAGGATCGCGATGACGGCGTGATTGCAATGCTGATGGCCAAGAGGCACGGGGCTTGACGGCCGGCCGGTTCAAGGCAGGTTTTCGCTCAATACCACACTGATCTGCATGGGCTCCACACCAGTCATGGCTTCACGGCCAGCGCGCACATTTGCAAAGATGCGCACCGTGTTGAATATGGTTGAGTGCAGATTCTGATTAAGCAGGGCATCCATGGTGCCGTCTATGAGCAGGGCGCGTGTATCGGGCGTGAGGCCATGCCCGACAAATACAACGGCTTGGTCGCGTCCGGTTTCCTTCAAGGCCTTGGCAACGCCGTCAGAGGCGCCCCCTATGTTGTAGATGCCGATGAGATCCGGATACTGTTCCAACAGTTGCCGCGATTGCCGATAGTTGGTCGCGGCATCGTCGTGGCCCTCGCGCAGGCCAACCATGCGCAGCGCAGGGAATTTCTCGTCCAGGATATGCTGGAAGCCCATCTCGCGCTCCTCATGGCCGCGATAGTGGCGGCTGCCCGCTATCATGGCAACCTTGCCGCTGCGCGAGCCGATGAAGCGGCCGAGGAGCAGGCCGGCGCTGCGCCCCGCCGCGCGGTTGTCCAGCCCCACATAGGCGGCTCGCGCGGAACGTGAAAGATCGGAAATGAGTGTGATGGTATGCACACCGTCTTCATGCAGATGGTTGACCGCCTCGCGCACTAGGGGATGTTCCAGGGCCATGAACGCGATACCGTCCACGCGCTTGCCTTCCCGCAGCAAGGTGTCCGCAAGAATGCGAGCATCGAAGCCCTCCACGAAGCGGTTGCGGCACTGCACATTGAAGGGTTCCAATTGCCCATGCACCATGGTGGCGTAATCGCCCAGCATGTTCAGGTAACGATTGGTGCCTGCGGGCAGCAGAAAAAGCAGGCGCATGGGTTGCGGGCGTAGCGCTTTGTACAGATCATCCTGCGGCAGGTAGCCAAGATCGGCTGCCGCCTTGAGTACAGCCTGCACAGTGGCCGCGCGGACGCCGGAACGCCTGTTCAACACCCGATCCACCGTTGCGGTGGAAACGCCCGCCTTTTGCGCGACATCAATGATGCCGGCCCGATTTCGCCGAGAAGGCATGGTATTGCTTGATTTTGTATTCACATCAAAAACCATCATTAAATAAGATTGACGGAAAAACCCCTTATGCGCACAATTTCGTTTAGTTTTGATGATTTACACAGAATATCACATCAATTCAAATCAAGGGGACATCAATGATCCGATTGCAATCACCGTTCAGGCGGGGCATGTTGATTGCCGCAACCCTGCTGGCATTGGGCCTGGGCGCGAGCCCGGCCACCTCCGCGGCGCTCACACTGCGCTACGGCCACATGAATTCACCCAGCAGCGTTGCCGGCCAGCAAGCGCAGATGTTTGCGGACAAGGTAAAGGAATACACGAACGGCGAGATAGAGATACAGGTCTACCCCTCCTCGCAACTGGGCAAGATGCAGGAGATGGCCGAGGCCACCTCCACGGGTGTCATTGCGCTTTCACACAATACGGCTGGCGGTACCGGTTCATTGTATGAGCCGTTTGCGGCGCTTGATACACCTTATCTGTACCGGGATGTGAAGCATCTGATGCAGGTGACGAGCATCGACTCCCCGGTCATGAAAAAGCTCAATGAGGGCCTGATCGAAGCGGCGGGGGTCAGGGTGCTGTATGCCTATTATTTCGGAACACGCAATCTGACGGCCAACAAGGCGGTGCGGACACCAGCCGATTTGGCCGGTGTAAAGATCCGTGCCTTGCCCTTTCCCATTTACATGACGGCGGTCGAGGCGTTGGGCGCCGTCCCGGTTCCCGTGGATTGGTCCGAAGTGCCCACGGCGCTTGCGACGGGGCAGGTGTCGGGGCAAGAGAATCCGGTGGATGTGGTGTTGTCAAACAAACTCTATGAGTCGCAGTCCCATCTGATGCTGACTGGCCATATCATGAATCCTGAAGTGATCATCATGAACAATCGCACCTGGGAAAAACTGACCGATGCGCAGCGGGAAGCATTCAAGCGCGCGGCCAACGAGACCCGTGCCAAGGCAACGGAAATGGTGCAGTCGCAGGAAGCGGATCAACTGGCCAAGCTCAAGGCGCTGAAGATGACGGTCATCGGACCGGAGCAGGGGCTGGATCTGGAAGCCTTCCGGGCCAACGCGAGCAAGCTTGTCAAAGAGCGATTTGCCGACAAGTACGGTGATCTCTACAAACAGATCGCCGATATCAAATAGCCTGACTGAGACGGGCCGCCACGCGCAGGCCCGCTTGCTCGAACATGCCCGGTCAGAGGGCGCCGACGGAGTTACCCATTCATGATAACCAACGAGTCCCCAGGCTCCGGAAGGGTTGTGCCTGCCCTGACGGCCGCATGTCGAGTGTTTGAATGGCTTGCCATCATCATGCTGTTGCTCACCACCTTTCTCGTGGTGCTACAGGTCGTGGCGCGTAATGCCTTTCAGGCGGGGTTGCCGTGGGCCGACGAACTGGCCCGGTATGGCGGACTGGGCATCGTCTATCTTGCCGTGCCATTGCTGCTGCTTCGAGGCGGGCACATCGCCGTTGACATCGTGAGCGGCCGGCTGCGGGGCCGTGCACGCCACATCATTTTTGTGCTGAATGAGGCGATCACGCTGGCGTTCTGCGGCTTCTTTCTGGCGGGAGGCTATCTGTTTCTCGTCAAGGCGGGAAAGTTTGCCACCCCCGCGTTGCGTATGCCCAATCTGATTTTCTACCTTCCCGCGATGCTGGGCATGGTGTTGTTCACACTAGTGGCTATCCTGCGCCTGCATCGCGCCATCGCGCAGCGGGCGTTAACAGACGAACAGCCGGGAGGGCAACCATCATGATGAGCTTGAGCATTCTTGTCCTGTTCCTGGTGATCATGCTGATGGGTGTTCCCATCGCCGTGTCCATGGGCGTGGCCGCGGGCATTGTCCTATGGCTGTTTGATCTACCGCTGTCGGTACTGGCCCAGCGCATGGTCAATGCTCTGGATTCGACACCGCTGCTGGCCGTGCCCATGTTCATTTTTGCTGCCGCGCTGTTCAATGCATCGGGTATCACCAGACATCTGTTCGACTTGGTCCGGTTGCTTGTTGGGCGGATACGTGGCGGCCTGGGCCACGTGTCGGTGCTGACCAGCCTGATATTCTCGGGCATGTCCGGCGCGGCCCTTGCCGACATTGGCGCCTTGGGCGGCACGCAGATGCGCCTGATGCGGGAACAGGGTTATCGTCCGGAGTTTGCTGCGGGCATAACCATGGCCGCGGCCACGATAGGTCCCATCTTTCCGCCCAGCATACCCTTGATCATCTTTGCGTCCGCCGCGGAAGTGTCGGCAGTGAAGCTGCTCCTGGCCGGCGTTGTGCCAGGCCTCATCATCACGGTATTGCTCATGGCGCAGATTGCCATCATGGCCAGGCGGCAGAACCTGCCGCGCGACACCATCGTGTCCAGCCTTCGGATCATCGGGCGCCAGGCCGTGGTCGCCTTTCCCGCGCTGTGCGCGCCCCTTGTTCTGATAGGAGGCTTGGTCAGCGGCCTGTTCGGTCCCACGGAAGTGGCTGGCGTTACCGTTCTGTATGCGCTGTTCCTCGGGTTTGTCGTCTATAGGCAATTGACCGTGCGGGCGGTGATGGAGGCTGCAAGGGAAACTGTCCATGCAACAGCTAGCGTGCTCTTTATCGTGGGAGCCGCGGCATTGTTCGCGTGGGTGTTGACCATAGATCAGGTGCCCATGCTCGCCACCCGTTTCCTGCTCGGTTTGTCCAGCAGTCCTTTTGTGCTGCTGATGATAGTCAATGTGCTGCTTCTGGTGGTAGGCATGTTCATGGAATCCATTGCAGCCATTCTGATTCTCGCGCCCATCCTCACGCCGGCGCTGCTTGCGGCTGGGGTCGATCCTGTTCAGCTGGGCGTGGTCGTCGTACTGAATCTGATGATAGGCCTGCTGACGCCGCCTGTGGGCATGAGCCTTTACATGGTGAGCATCATGGCGCGCATGCCCCTGCATCGTGTCATTGCGGGCGCGCTTCCATTCTTTATTCCGCTGCTGCTGTCGCTGTTGGTGGTGACATTGGTACCCGCCGTGTCTTTGTGGCTGCCAGGCCTGTTTGTTCAATAGCGGCGCAAGGCAAGCGATGCAATGGCCATGCCGCGGTAGGCGATGGCATGGCCGAATTCAAACCGTTGTTATTCGCGGCGTTGCTGCCGTGTGTGATCTGGAGCAAATCCAATGAGCCGTTTTTTTGGAGAGATACGTCAGCTTGGCTATGTCGTCGAGGATATCGAGGCAGCCATGGACTACTGGAGCCGCAGCCTGGGCGTCGGCCCGTGGTACTACAACCCCAAGGTTCCCATACGGAACTACAGCTATAGAGGTGCGTCCTATGCGCCGCACAATTCCGTCGCACTGGCGAATTCGGGGCCACTGCAGGTGGAGCTGATCCAGACCCGCAACGATGTGCCTTCCATGTACCGTGATTTTCAGCGGGCGGGCCACACCGGGCTGCAGCACGTGGCCTACTGGACGCAGCAGTACGACGACGATCTGGAGCGCTTGATGAGGCAGGGCTTCAAGCCTGTGATGAGTGGAGAGGTGGGCGAAAACGGACGCTTTGTTTATTTCGACACGGAGTATCATCCCGGCACCGTCATCGAGCTTTCGGAAGTGGCTGGCCCCAAGGGAAGATTGTTCGACACCATACGCCGGGCCGCGCAAGGATGGGATGGCGAGGAACCGGTGCGCCCCTTCCCGGATTTGGACACGCTTTGAGGTCGGCATGCGCAAGGATGATTTCGAAGCCGAATACCTGATCGAAACACCGCTGGACGTCTTTCGGGTTGCCGAGGTGATGGCGGGCGAGCAGTCTTGCGGGACTTTTGCACGCGTGGCGGGCGAAACCGATATGCTGCGCGCCCGCGCGCGCGCCGAGGTATTGAATGTGGAGGTCGTGGGTCGCGCCGATGCGCCATCGCTGCCGAACGCCTGGCTTGCACGCAAAGGAATCAGCGGGCCATGGACGCAGGCGCGTGTGCGTGTCCGCTTCCCGGTGGACAATATCGGTGCAAATCTGCCTACACTGGCTGCCACGGTAGCCGGCAATCTGTACGACCTGGGCGAGACTACCGGCATGCGACTGGAAGTCCTGCGCCTGCCATCCAGCTATCGCCTGCAATTCGACATGCCCAGTATGGGTGTTGCAGGCACGCGCTCGGCAATCGGTGTTGCACATGGTGCATTGCTGGGCACCATCATCAAACCCAACGTCGGGTTGTCGCCTGAACAAACCGCAGGCCTGGTGGGCATCTTGTGCGAGGCGGGGGTGGATTTCATCAAGGATGATGAAGTGTGCGCCAATCCAGTCCACGCACCGCTCTCCGAACGCGTGCCCGCTGTCATGGCCGTGATTCGTGCTCACCGTGAACGCACCGGCAAGCAGGTGATGATGGCGTTCAATATTAGCGACGATACCGACGCGATGCGCGCGCACGCCGATCTCGTCGAACGGGAGGGCGGTACCTGTGTCATGGCAAGTCTGAACAGCTGCGGCTTTTCCGCGGTGCAGACGCTGCGCCGGAGCACACCGCTGGCATTGCACGGCCATCGCAATGGTTTTGGCGCGCTGTCCAGACACCCGCTGTTGGGCATGTCGTTCCAGGCGTACCAGACGCTGTGGCGGCTTGCCGGCGTCGATCATATGCATGTGCATGGCCTGCAGGGCAAGTTTTCACAAACGGACGCCGAGGTCGTCGAATCGGCAAGAGACTGCCTGAAGCCGCTGGCCGACGGCCTTGAGGACTGCGTCTTGCCCGCATTCTCGTCGGGCCAGTGGGCCGGCACCGTACCAGCGACCTACGAGGCGGCAGGAGAAGACCTGTTGTTCATGTCCGGCGGCGGCATTCTGGCGCACCCTGATGGCCCTGCGGCTGGTGTGGCCAGCTTGCGCCAGGCGTGGGAGGCCGCGCGCGAGGGCATTGCGCTGGAGGCATTCTCCCGCGGCGCGCCCGAACTGCAGCGCGCTCTGTCGTTCTTCGATGGCAGATAGATTCATGTCTCAACAACGCGCAATGCATGTGCAAACGGGCGGGTCCGATGCGACGCCGCGGCGCGCAGCGCGGCCCGCCAGTGTGGACGAGACCGCAGCTTTGCGCCTGGCCTTTTATGCCGATGATTTCACGGGGGCGACGGATACTCTGGCTACCGTGGCGCGGGCAGGCCTGCGTGCCATGCTGTTTCTGCGCCCGCCCAGTCCTGAGCAGCGCGCTGCCGCAGGCACGCTGGACTGCCTGGGCATTGCGGGCGCGGCGCGCGCGATGCGCAACGACATGCATCGCGAGGAACTCGAGGCGATAGGCGCTTATCTGGCGTCCCTGCCAGCACCCGTTTTTCATTACAAGACCTGCTCGACGTTCGACAGTTCGCCGGATATCGGGAGCATCGGTCTCGCCGTTCGCGTGCTGAGGCAACGGCTGCGAGCGGGCCGATTCCTGCCGGTCGTGGGTGGCCAACCCAATCTGGGGCGCTATTGTGTCTTTGGCAACTTGTTTGCAGCCTATCGGACCGGGGGCGAGGTTTTCCGCCTGGATCGCCATCCCTCCATGAGCCGGCATCCGGTCACGCCTTCGGATGAAGCCGATTTGCGCAGGCATCTATGCGCGCAGGGGCTGACCCGCATGTCGGCCATTCCTTATACAGCCTATGCCTTGCCGGCCGATAGGCTCGATAGGGAAGTGGCGTGCGCCACCGAGGCGGGGCCGGACGGCGTGCTGTTTGATGTGGGCATGGATGAGCATCTTCGCGAGGTGGGACGGGTAATATGGCAGCATGCCCAGCATGAGTTGGTGCTGGCCGTAGGGCCCAGCAGCGTCGAGCAGGCGCTGCTGGCGCATTGGGCGCAGGCGCGACAGGATGTCGAAAGCCCGGCGGGACCCGTGAGCCACGCGCATTACGTTGCGCCCGGCAATGCCGCGCGAGACGGCCCGGTTCTAGTGTTGTCCGGCAGCCTCTCCCCGCGCACGGCGCAGCAGGTGGCAGCCGCGGCCTCGTATAGACACATGCCCGTTTCCATGTCAGTCTTGCTGGGAGACAATGAGCACGACCGACGTGCTGTCCAGGCCGCGATTATTCGCACTCTGCAATCGGGCCGACATGTGCTGGCCGTGCTTGCCGACCCGGGCGATCGCCAGGACGATGCACGTCTCGATCCGGCTACCGTGGCCGAGGCGGGCGGCCGCCTGCTGGCAAGCATTCTGCAAGGCGTGCGCCCAGCGCGGCTTGGGTTGGCGGGCGGCGACACGTCGAGCCATTGCATTCAGGCTCTGGATGTATGGGGCCTGTCGTATCGCACACAGATTGAGCCGGGCGTTGCGCTGTGCCGCCTGCATGCCGATGCATCGCATCTCGATGGTCTGGAGGTCATGCTCAAGGGCGGGCAAATGGGATCGGACGGCATTTTCGAGAAATTGCTGGGCGCCGCAGCCTAGACAGCGCTGCCAGGCCGCTGCGTTTCGGGCCAATAGTAGTCGTCGTTGTAGATGCGGCCGCCGAAGATGGCCGTACCGATGCGGACTTCTGTCGACCCTTCCTCGATGGCGATTTCAAAGTCGCCGCTCATGCCCATCGACAGACGCTCCATCTCGATACCGTCTATGGCCAGCTCGCGCATCTGATCGCGCAGCGTTCGCAGCGTGCGAAAGCAGGCGCGTACAGCATCCTTGTCAGGCAGATTGATGGCCAGTGTCATCAGTCCCTTTATTCGCAGGGTGGGAAAGTCGCCCGCAACCTGGCGTAGAAAGCCGGGCAGCTCCGCAGGGGGCAGGCCGTACTTGGTGGGCTCGGTGGACGTCTTTACCTGCACCAGCGCATCGATGGCGCGGCCTTCATGCTGCAGCCTGCGATCCAGCGCAATAGCCAGATCCAGCCTGTCCAGTGATTGAATCTCGGAAGCCATGCGTGCAACGTCCTTGGCCTTGTTGGTTTGCAAATGACCAATCATGACCCAGTCTATGTTGCAGTCGGCCAACGGTTCGAATTTGCTGCGGATTTCCTGGGCCTTGTTTTCCCCCAGGCGGTGCGCACCCGCCGCCACCGCTTCACGAATGGCGGCCTCGCCGAAAGTTTTGCTGACCGGCAGCAGCGACACGGAGTCTGGCGCGCGGCCGGCGCGCTCGGCGGTTCTACGAATGCGCTCGCGCACCTGCGCGAGGCGGAAGGCGATGGAATCTTCGTTGGCCATGTCTGAAAACGATAAGTGTGGAGCACGGAGGAGAGAGAGGCTGGCTGCATGCCGCATCGGGCTGTTCAAGGCTCGGCAACGGCGGCACGCAGCGTCTTGCCGACTTGGGCGGCGATTTCATAGGACTGCAAGCGCGCCTTGTGCTCGTGCATATTACAGGTGATCATGAGTTCGTCGGCGCCGGTGCGGGCAATGAACGACTGCAACTGTGCGGAAACGGTTTCGGGCGAGCCGATTGCCGAGCATGACAGTGTGTGATCCAGCAAGGCCTGGGCTTGTGGCCCGAGCTCGTCCAGATAGTCTCGGCGCGGCGGAGGAAGGCGAGAAGGCCGACCGCTGCGCAGGTTGACGAATGACTGCTGCCACGATGTGGCGAGATACCGGGCCTGATCGTCTGTTTCGGCCGCGAATACATTGAAGCCTAGCATGACATATGGTTTGTCGAGGCGCTCCGAGGGCTTGAATGTGCTGCGGTAGATCTGGATGGCCTGCATGAGCTGCTGGGGTGCGAAATGCGATGCAAAGGCATAGGGCAAGCCAAACGCGGCGGCGAGTTGGGCGCCAAACAGACTGGACCCCAGAATCCAGATAGGGACATTCGCGCCGCGGCCCGGCACCGCAAGCACGGGCTGCTGCGGCGAATCGGACATATAGTCCATGAGCTCCAGGACATCGCGGGGAAATTCGTTGGCATCCGAGGATAAATTGCGGCGCAGCGCGCGGGATGTGGTCTGGTCTGAACCGGGAGCGCGCCCCAGTCCGAGGTCTATCCGGCCCGGGAAAAGGGCTTCGAGCGTCCCGAATTGCTCGGCAATGACCAGTGGCGAGTGATTGGGCAGCATGATGCCGCCGGCCCCCACCCGTATGCTGCGGGTGCCTGCGGCCACATGGCCGATGAGGATGGAGGTGGCCGCGCTGGCAATACCCGGCATGCCGTGGTGTTCGGCCATCCAGTAACGCTGATACCCCCATTGCTCACCATGCCGGGCAAGATCCAGCGTATGGCGGAAAGATTCAGCAGCGGAGCCGCCTTCGTTGATGGGGGAGAGATCCAGTATGGAAAAAGGCGTCATGACGTGTCGGGCCGGCGGCAGCGGGTTCTTGGGGAATCAGGGCAGGCCGATGCGGCTTCCAACGCGTGCGCCGACGACCATTTCCGTTATCCAGTGTACCAAGATGGAAGTATAGGCCTCCTGGCACACCTTTTCGCTCAGGGCATGATCGGCGCCATCGACAACCCGGTGTGTGAGGGAATGCGAATTCTGGAAGGCAGCCCGGTAGCTCATGATGGTGGCGTGAGGTACCAGATGGTCGTACTCTGATTCGACAATCAGTACGTCGCCGGTGAAGGCGGCGCACGCAGCCAGGGCCCGGTTCTCTTCGGGTGTCACGGGGCTGCCCCGGTACTCGGCCAGATCCTCGCGATTGAGCTGCCGTTTCGGGAGCGTCCATTGATCGTCCCGATAAAGAGAGGGTACCCGCAGTGAAAGCCATTTCACCGGCCGCAGTGTGGTCAGAATGGTGGAAAGGTAGGCGCCGTAGCTGGTGCCGACCACGGCAATCGAATGTGTATCGATCGCGGGATGCTGCGCCAGCTTGTCGTACGCACACACAATGTCGTGCAGATTCTCGGCGCGCGTCACCGTTTTCTGCCTTGCTGATTCCTTTTCGTGGCCGCGTAGATCAAAGGTCAGGCATACGCAGCCCAACCCCGCAATGCCACGGGCGCGGTCCAGATCCCGGGCCTGGCTGCCGCCCCAACCGTGTACAAACAAGACCCCTGGTACTTTGGATTGAGGGGCGAGAAAAGTACCTGCCAAGTGTTCGTCGTCGATGACCAGTTCAATTTTGGTGCTGCTGGTTGTCATAAGCCCGAACCGTTACATATTTGCTCAGCATACCCATTTCGGGGTCGTATCCCCGGTAAATGCATTCGGCGCCTGCAGGCGCGGGCGCGTCGGCACCGAAAATTTCGATGGTGGCTGCCCGCACCGCGTGGAGCGCCGGGTCCGCCTTGAAGGCCTGCAGCGCGGCGATCTCTGCGGCGCTGGCGCCACCCATGCGCCATGATTGCTCCAGGACGCCGCTCCGCCGCCGGCCCGCGCTGTCCCAGCCGCAGGCCACATCGTAGTTGCGTCGCGATGCCAGCAGACCTGGAAAACATGACATGGCCGCTTGGTCATACTGGCGGGCCATGCTTATGGCAAGCCGTTCTTCCTGATCCAGATCCAAGGTCAGCAGTCGATCGAAGCTGCCCCGCACGACAAGCAGCTCGGATCCACCATAGACCATTTCACCCTGATTGTCAGGTGTGAGAGACTGGCGGCCGACATAACAGGCTTTCTGTCCGTCCACGCGGACCTGCCCCACGCTGAATGTGTCGACCTCTCGAAGATTTTCCTCGAGCACCAAGCCACAATCGTTCAATGATTGCGTATCGGCTTGATCCAGTGCGTCGCGCAGCGCTGTCTCGTCTTCCACCACGACTTGCCCGCGGCCGCCAGTTGCCAGCACCGGCTTGATCCTCACGGGACCATGCCGTAGCAACATCCGCCCGGCACGCATCGCGTCTTCGCTGGAGAAAGCGGTTACGCCACGCAGCACGGCACCGTGAATGAGAGAGCCGAAAGCTTTCGACCACCCCTGCGGGGCAGTAGCGTTCCCATCGAGTAGGGCGTGACTGATGGCTTTGGTCGGCACAAAGGGGTACGGCGCTGCGCCACCGAAAAGGTCGGTCTCGCTGCCCACACCCAGTCTGCGCGCCAGCGCATCGCCTATGAGTGTCTCGGTGGGAAGAAGATAAGTGCGTCCTTCGTACCGTCGGCCAGCCTCATGGGTGCCGCCGAAATCCAGCTCCAGCAGCGCCGCAATGCGCTGCCCGAGCAGGGCGTGAACCACCGCCTCATGCTCGGGCTCGCGCTCGCGCGCCGAATAGACGAGGACAACGCCGGATGCGGCCCGTCCCGGCTTGGCGGGCATGGCGCCTATTTCGCCACTTCTACTTTGGGCAGGGCTTTTAATTGCTCCTTGGTATAGCCCGGCAGAACCATCTTGTCCGAGGTTTGCTGGATCTTGTCATAAGGGATGGCTACATTGCGTTCGCCGACGCCCAGGAAGCCGCCGGCGCCCACGATGAAGTAGGCGGCCTTGCCATCCTGCGAGAGCACGACGTCGCTGATATCGCCGATCTTTTCATCGTTCTCGTTGAAGACGGCCTTGCCAATGATCTGATCCTTGACGCTCCAGCCCGAAATCGTTTCGGTGGGTTCCTCGGCTTTTGGCGCCGACGCGCCCATAGAGCCGCCTCCCGCCGGCGCCGCCTGACCCGGAGCGGGAGCCGGCGCGGGTGCAGGCGTTGGCGCCCCTCCCGGTGCGGCCGGCGCATCCGACGATGGCGCGTCCGATGATTGCTGCGCCTGGACCTGGGCGGCGAAGACCATGGGCAGTGCGACCAAGGTGGCTGTAATGAAGCGTTTCATGGCTTACTCCTTTGCTGACAGAATGTGTACGCAGCACCCCTTGCAAGTTCCATGCCACCCCCGCCAATCACCCCGTGCTGACAGCCGTTCTCGGATACTCATCCAACCTTGCCCCCTACCCGCCGCTTCCGTGCGAGCTCATCGGCGGTGCTATGTTGTATGCGACCCTCTCCCTCTGTAGGAGCCGCCCCCATTTTCCTCTTGGGCACGCCGCTTGCTGGGAAGTCGGACAGCCGGCGGATTATGCCGGACTCACTTTTGCAGGGGGTACGAGAATGAATACAACGAAACGCTGTCTGGGTGCCGTCGTCATCCTGACACTGGTGGCCAGTCTGAGCGCATGCAGCGGCATGTCCAGGCAGGGCAGGAATACTGCGATTGGCGCGGGCATCGGCGCGGCAGGTGGCGCCGTATTGACGGGTGGGAGTGCGTTGGGCACGGTGGGCGGTGCTGCGGTGGGCGGTATCGTCGGACATGAGGCATCGGAATAGGCGCCCGTGGCGTGCAAATAATACAAAACCGATAACACGGAAAATCAGAAGAGGACATCTATGCTTTATACCCTTGCCGTTATTCTCGTCGTCCTTTGGCTGTTGGGCCTGGTCAGTTCATACACGATTGGTGGTTTCATCCACATATTGCTTGTCATTGCCATCGTGTTGATTTTGGTGAGGCTGATCAGCGGCCGTTCCCTTTGAGGGGCGCCGCAGGCTGCCCGTTGGGGCGGTGTGCGGCGACGACACTGGCGTCTGGATCCCGCAATGCTCGAAAAGGGCGCGCGGCCAAGGCCATGCGCGCGATTTGGATGAATTTCATACGCGTGGCCTAAGCCGTTGATACGACTAGGGTATTCGAAGTAGTGCCCAAGTTGTCCGTCCACTTGTCCACAGTAGCGGTGGATAAGTCATGGTTTTCCTTGGCGGGCATACTGCATACAATGACGCGATGCGACCGTCTGCCCATATAGGCAGGCGGTTTTGTTCCTACTTCTGAATATTGGTTTTGATCATGCAGGACTTTTTCCAGCAGGTGCCGGCCTTTATGCCCAGCATACAGGCCCTGGCTTTCAACCTGGTTGTCACCATTGCCATACTCGTCATCGGATGGACAGTATCCACCGTCATTGGCCGCGGCCTGCGCAAGCTGGCCGACCGTTCGCCGCGTATAGATCCGACCATCGTCCCCATGGTCTATACCGTTACGGTATGGGCGATCCGGGTCTTTGTCATCATTGCCGTCCTGGCGAGGCTGGGCGTGCAGACTGCCAGCATCATCGCCGTGTTGGGCGCTGCGGGTCTGGCCATCGGCCTGGCACTCCAGGGCACGCTGCAGAATATTGCCGCGGGCATTATGCTGCTGGCGCTACGCCCCATACGCGCCGGTGAGTACGTATCGGTCAAAGGACAGGGAGATGGTACGGTAGCCGAAGTTGGACTGTTTCTCACCAAGCTCATCCAGTTCGACGGCATCCACCTCACGCTGCCCAATAGCCTGGTCTGGAACAATCCCATTATCAATTACAGCCGCAACGCCACCCGTCGACTCGATATTGATGTCTCCGTGCGCTACGGCGACGACCTGGAACTCGCCATGCGCGAGTTGCGCGAACTTATCGAGCATCATGCGGATGTGCTTGCCGACCCTGCACCGCAGGTCATGGTGACGGAATACCGTGATAGCGCAGCCGCTGTCAATATGCGCGTATGGGTGGATAACGCAAAGTATTGGGATCTGCGTTTCGATCTGTACCGTCAGGCGCAATCCCGGCTTGCCGCCGCCGGCCTGCAGCTGCCGCTGCCTGTTCGCGAAGTGCGCGCCCACTCCGGAGAGCCAGTGCAGGGCGTCTGAAGCGCAACAACGGGCACACCTTGTTTTGATGGGACAGCCGCGTGCCGCCAGGGCGCGGTCGTCATATCTTTGTACTTGGCAATCGGCTGGCCTGTCTTACCCATTCGGCGAATTGCTATTTCCATGACTTAGGCTGTTCAGCTCGATATATGTTTGGTGGAAGCGTGTAGATCGCGACCAGCTTTTTTCGCCGACAGTCTCTTCCTGCTCCACAGAGCAAGCAGGTGCCGTCCGCCCACCACCAGTGCGACGCCAATCAATATCCATGCCCACAAAGGGATGGCTGCATAGGCATTTTTCGCGCCAGAGGGCCCGAAAACGACTTCGTGCATGATGCGCCCCGGCAGGAAAGTGAAGAAAGTGGCCAGCAGCAAGGCGTTGTAAAAAGCCGATTTCATGAGTTCTGCATGCAGTGGCACCCTGCGCTGCCGGATGGCTTGATAGGCTCGCACCATAAGAATCAGCGTGATCAGCGAAAGAATATGTATGGGGCTCCATGGTCCCCACGTGCGGAGTTCGTGAATGAAAAATGACGAGAGCACCGCAACCAGCATTGCCATTAGCCAGAAACGGCCCATCCATCTATGCGCTGTGCTGCCTTTGGGGCGTATGAGTATATAAACGCCAACGGCCAAGGCCAACAACGCAGCCCAGGCGTGCATCTGTATGACAGCCGAAGCGGAGGTCAGTGGCGTGAGGCTCATCGCTTTACGCTAACACCATCCAGCGCCGGTGACTAGTGTTCCATATCATCACAATCGCTTAGCAAGCCACCCGAGTGCCCCTTTGTACCTGAGCCTGGCCACAGCAGCCCATTTTTGCCCTTTACCTGAATGTGTCAGCAAGAATCTTGTGTCTGACTGGGAGCGTGGCGTCAAGAAACCGGGCGGACCCACCCTGCGCCTGTTGACCGTAGTGGAGAAGATCGGCAGTCAGGCTATCGCCTAACGTAAAAAATAAACCCCTTGTAATTCCAGTAGCTACTGAAATTTCAAGGGGTTTAGCACATCTTGGCGGAGACGGAGGGATTCGAACCCTCGATACGGGTATAAGCCGTATGCTCCCTTAGCAGGGGAGTACCTTCAACCTCTCGGCCACGTCTCCGTGCATGAAGTCGGCTATTCTAGCATGAGATCATATAACGCCCAAACAATATGGGCGCGCTTCTCGCTGCGGGTGCGGCCTGAAAACAGGCAGCCCGCCCGCTCAGATTTCGACCTTGTCCAGGTTCTCGGGCAGCGAGGAATCCTGGTCGAGACCGAACGCCTTGTGCAGGGCGCGCACGGCCAGTTCCATGTACTTGTCGTTGATGATGACCGA
Organism: Allopusillimonas soli; assembly: GCF_004153445.1. GTDB lineage: Bacteria > Pseudomonadota > Gammaproteobacteria > Burkholderiales > Burkholderiaceae_B > Allopusillimonas > Allopusillimonas soli. Next base: position 53,515 of record NZ_SDQC01000006.1, on the reverse strand, counting down.
TGTCTTGATCTCGCTGGTGCTGATCATCTGGATGTTGATGCCTTCCTCGGACAAGGTGCGGAACATGAGGCTGGCAACGCCGACATGGCTGCGCATGCCAATGCCGACGATGGATACCTTGCAGACCTTGTCGTCAGGCACGATTTCCGCGGCGCCGACCGACGGGCCGATCTGGTTCTTGAGCAGCTCGAGCGTGCGGGCGAAATCGTTGCGGTTCACGGTGAACGAGAAATCGGTTGTGCCGCGTACAGACTGGTTCTGGACGATGGTGTCGATGTCGATATTGGCTGCCGCCACCGGTCCCAATATGGAATAAGCGACTCCTGGGGTGTCCGGCACTGCCAGCAGAGTCAGCTTGGCTTCGTCTCGGCTGAAGGCGATGCCTGAAACAACGGCTGCTTCCATTTTCTTGTCTTCCTCGAAAGTGATCAGGGTGCCCGAAGCCATTTCTTCTTCGAGCGGAATGAGCGGATCGGTGAGCGAGGACAGCACGCGCACCGGTATGCGATATTTGCCAGCGAACTCCACGGAACGGATCTGCAGCACCTTGGAGCCCAGTGACGCCATCTCGAGCATTTCTTCGAATGAAATGACGCCCAGGCGCCGGGCTTCCGGCACCACGCGCGGATCGGTGGTGTAGACACCGTCCACGTCGGTGAAGATCAGGCACTCGTCCGCGTTCATGGCAGCGGCGACGGCCACGGCCGAGGTGTCGGATCCGCCGCGTCCGAGCGTGGTGATATTGCCTTCATCGTCAACGCCTTGAAAGCCGGTGACGATGACCACGCGGCCTGCGTCCAGGTCGCCCCGGATGCGCGCATCGTCAATGGACTGGATGCGCGCCTTGGTGTAGGAAGCATCCGTGCGCACAGGCACCTGCCAGCCAGCGTAGCTGCGTGCCGCCACACCTTGTGTCTGCAATGCGACGGCGAGCAGGGCGCTGCTGGCCTGTTCCCCCGTCGCAGCGAGCATGTCGAGTTCGCGCGGATCGGGCGAGGGCGTTATTTCCTTGGCCAGGCCAAGCAGGCGATTGGTTTCCCCGGACATGGCCGAGGGGACCACCACCACCTGGTGGCCGGCGGCATGCCATTTGGCCACGCGTCGAGCAACATTCTGGATGCGCTCGATCGAGCCCATGGAGGTGCCGCCGTATTTGTGAACGATCAGGGACATCTTGGAGTTTCTATGCTGGTTGACAATAAAAAGCCGGCGAATACGGGCGCCTTGCACCGAAAAAGCGCAAATAAGCCGCTCAGACAGGCCAAAACGTACCATTTTAACGTCATTTGCAGAACTATTTCAGCGGGCGTGCGAGCGCGGGCCGCTTGCTGGCATACTCAGCCTTCTGCGTTCAGAGCCCCGTACTCGCTGCCCCGCTCCTCGGCCAGGTAGACCCGTCCACGTGCGCAAAGAATGAAATCGGCGCCGTGCTTGACGCGCATTTGCCTATCATGTCCCAGTGCATGGAGCTGGCGCAATTGACGCATGAGGTCTTGCAGGCGCGCGTCGCTCGGCATGCGCAACCCCGACTGGGCTAGCCAGTATCGCAGGACCAGCGCCTGCCGCGCCATGGACAGCTGGCGCCACGCGGCGAGCGAGAAGCTGCGGCCATCGGGTGATGGGGCCAACCCGGCAAAATCGGCTGCTGCGACTTCCCCCAGTACGGCGCGTGTGTCAGCGCTCTGGCGGGCCAGGCGCGTCAGTACGCCTCGCCAGCCTGGCCAGCGTTCATCGAGCACGGGAGCGAGCCGCTCGCGCACAGCGGCGCGTGTGTACTTATCGTCGGCGTTGGTGGGGTCGTGCACGGGCGACCAGCCGGATATCGTCGTGAACGCGGCCGCCTGCTCTAGAATCATGGTTCTATCGATGTCCAGCCAGGGGCGAAGATAGGCGATGCCGTCACGCTGCATGCGCGGGGCCATGGCGGCCAGCCCTTCAGGCCCCGCTCCGCGCAACAGGCGCAACAGCACGGTTTCAGATTGATCATTTCGGTGATGGGCAAGCAGGATGTGTGCGACTTTAATTTCCCGCGCCAAGGCAGCCAATGCCTGGTATCGCGCATCGCGCGCGGCGGCCTCCATGCCCAGATCCCGTGCCTGCGTCACGCAGACACGCCGCGTGTGGCATGGGAGGCCCAGTCTCAGTGCCAAGTCGTGGGCGTGGTCGCGCCAGCCGTCGGCGCGATCCTGCAGGCCATGATGCACATGCAGGCAATGCACCACAAAGCCGCGCTTCCGGGCAGCCAGGGCTGCATGGGCAGCCAGCATGGCCGAATCGGCGCCGCCGCTGAGCGCAACGGCAATGCGGTCCGGCTGTGGAGAGGGCAGGGCCTGTTCAAGCGCCTCGAGCATGGTTGGCGAGCCGAAGCCGCGCCAGAATGCATTGGGCAGCATGCCGCCTAGTTCACTTCCTGAAAGCGGCCGTATGACATCAGGCGCTGCAGGCGGTGGTCTATCAGCTCCTCGGGGCTCATGCCCGACACCTGGCGCAGGGAGTCGGCCAAGGCCCGGCTGAGCTGGCGGGACATGGTTTCGGGATCGCGGTGCGCGCCGCCCACCGGTTCGTTGACGATGCGGTCGATCAATCCCAGTTCTTTCAGGCGCGGCGCCGTAATGGCAAGGGCGTCTGCAGCCACGGGCGCCTTGTCGGCGCTACGCCACAGGATGGACGCGCACCCTTCGGGTGAGATGACGGCATAGGTGGAGTACTGCAGCATCATGACCACGTCGCCGACTGCAATTGCCAGCGCGCCGCCGGAGCCGCCTTCGCCAATGATGGTGACGATGATGGGCACCTTGAGTTCGGCCATGGCATAGAGGTTGTGGCCGATGGCCTCGGACTGGCCGCGCTCTTCCGCGCCTATGCCGGGGTAGGCGCCCGGTGTGTCCACAAATGTGAAGATGGGCAACTCGAATTTCTCCGCCAGGCGCATGAGGCGCAGGGCCTTGCGGTAGCCTTCGGGGCGAGGCATGCCAAAGTTGCGCATGGCGCGCTCCTTGGTGTCGCGGCCCTTCTGGTGGCCGATGACCATGCATGGCATGCCATGGAAACGGGCAGGGCCGCCAACCACGGAAAGGTCGTCAGCGTACATGCGATCGCCGTGCAGCTCGTGAAAGTCGGTAAAGATGGTTCGCACGTAGTCCAGAGTATAGGGGCGCTGCGGGTGCCGCGCCACCAACGCCGTTTGCCACGGCGTGAGCTTGGCGTAAATGCTCTTGGCCAAAGCCTGATTCTTTTGCTGCAGGCGTCCGACTTCCTCCGAAATATCGACCGCGGAGTCTGCCTGAACGAAGCGGAGTTCCTCGATCTTGTTCTCGAGCTCGGCCAGCGGTTGTTCGAATTCCAGATAAGTATTACGCATAATGAGCTTGTTTTCCTGTTTGAGGGCTGCGCGGCTTAGTAGCGTACGCAGGCCGGATCGAGGCTGCGCCACAGATACCACGTGGCCACAGTGCGCCAGGGCGCCCAGGCTTGAGCAACCTCGCGGGCCTCGAAACGTGAAACGGGTTCGCCACTGAAATAGTGTAACGAAATTGCCTTGAGCAGGCTGAGATCGTCGAGCGGCAGGATGTCTGGCCGCTGCAGGTTGAAGATGAGAAACATCTCGGCTGTCCAGCGGCCTATGCCGCGGATGGAGCACAGTTCGGAGATGACCGATTCATCGTCCATGCCGCGCCAGGCAGCGGGCCGTATCCTTTTTTCGGCGAAATGCACGGCCAGATCCAGAATGTATTCGGCCTTGCGCTTCGAAAGACCCGAAAGGCGGAGGTCAGTCTCGGCCAGCCGCATGACGCATGCCGGTGAGGGCGTGCGCCCGCAAGCCTGGACGAAGCGTGCCCACATGCTGTCGGCCGCCTTGACGGAAATCTGCTGCCCGACAATGGCCCGGGCAAGGGTCACGAAGGGCGTGCCCGATGGCGCCAGCCACTCGCCGTGATGGTGAGGAATGAGCCTCTTGAGTATGCGGTCCCGCCGCATGAGCTGCGCCGAAGCTTCATCCCAGAAGCCGGGCTTGTCGACATCGGGGTTTGGACTGCTTAAAGACATTTCCCTCCCCTTGGATCAGGCGCGACGCCATTGTGTAAGGCCATCGGGCTTGTCTTCCAGCTCGACGCCTTGCTCGCGCAGTGTTGTGCGTATATGGTCGGCGCGCGCAAAATCGCGGGCTTTCTTGGCTGCAGCCCGCTCGGCAATGAGCGCGTCGATCTGCTCGGTGATGAGCAGGGCGACCCCCGAGACGCCGCGGTGGTAGCGGCTTGGCGACTGCAGGTAGACAGCGGGATCGGCCTGCAGCAGGCCCAGCAGGCCCCCCAGCGCCTTCATCTGGCCCGAGACCTGTGCCGACCGCGAGCGGTTGGCCTCATTCGCCAGCTCAAATAGGATGGCCACTGCGCCGGATGTGTTGAAATCATCGTCCATGGCGGCTTTGAAGGCAGCCGGCTGAGGTTGGCTCCAGTCTATCCCGATAGGGGCTGGCGGCACGTTCAGCAGCGTCTGGTACAGGCGGTCAAGCGCATTTTGTGCGTCGAGCAGGTTGTCGGGCGTGTAGTTTTGCGAACTGCGGTAATGGTTGCGCACGATGAAAAAACGCAGCATCTCGGCCTCGCGCGGATTGGCCTCATAGCTCGCCTGGCCGTCCGCGAGTTTGGGGTCAGAGGCTATGGTGGCGCGAATGGTGCGAAAGTTGCCCAGCGATTTGGACATTTTGTCGGCATCGACCATGAGCGGGCCGCAATGCATCCAGACCGTGGCCAGTTGTCCGCCGAAGGCGCCTTCGGTCTGGGCGATTTCGTTCTCATGGTGAGGGAATTTCAGATCGGGGCCGCCGCCATGGATGTCCAGTGGCAGGCCCAGCAAGGCCTGGCTCATGGCCGAGCACTCGATGTGCCAGCCTGGGCGGCCTGGGCCGTAGGCCGACGCCCAGCGGGACTCATCCGGCTCTTCGGGCTTGGCGGACTTCCATAGAACGAAATCGAGCGGGTCCCGTTTGCCCGCGGAGACGGCAACGCGTTCGCCGGCGCGCAAGTCGTCAAGAGAACGGCCAGACAGCTTGCCGTAGCCAGGGAAGTCGCGCACTGAATAGTTGACGTCGCCATCGCCTGTACGGTACGCCAGACCGTTTTTTTCCAGCTTGCCGATAATATCCAGCATGTCGGTAACGTGCTCGGTTGCGCGCGGCTCCGCATCGGGCGCCTGCACGCCCAGGGCGTGTTCGTCGGCATGCATCGCATCGATGTAGAAGGCCGTGACCTGGCCCAGCCGCTGGCCAGTCTGCACGGCCTTGCGGATGATCTTGTCGTCGATGTCGGTGATATTGCGCACGTACTGGACTGCATAGCCGCTGGCCCGCAGCCACCGTTGCACGACGTCGAAGCTGACCAGCATGCGAGCGTGGCCCAGATGGCAGAAGTCGTAGACCGTCATGCCACACACATACATGCGCACCTTGCCCGGTTCTGCGGTTTTGAACGGCTCTTTGTTTCGGGATAAGGTGTTATAAATGTGCAGCATGAGCGGATAAAGACACGGTGGGTTGCATGGCACGCGTGACGCGTACCAGGCTTGCCTGCGGTAAACTCGATTTCGCTCGGTCCGGAACCGCAAGCAAGGCTAAAATGGCGGTCGATAAGTATAGCAAGCGGGTGAAACCGGCGCAGTCCCGCCCGCATATCTGCGTTGGCATGCGGCTGCAGCCCTTCGGCCCGTCATCTTACTCACGTCAGAGGCCCATACCCTGTGTTTCGAAATTCTTGTCATGCATTTACAGCATTAACGATGACCCTGCTGCTGGGTTCATGGCCACTGGCAATGCGGGCTCAGACCCCCGTCCCCGGTCTTGTGCCGCACGTCGATCTTAACGCTTCGGTGGACGCGGGTCCAGACTTCGGTGCTTTCGATCCGAGCCGTGGAGGCGTGACCGCGGCCATTGCGCCCGCGCCGTCCACCGGCAAGCTGTTCGAGGATGCACCCCGCGAGGAAGGCGGCTGGAAGGGCCTGGCCCGGTTGCTAGAAGCCCTTGAGCCGAATGTCGATACAAGCATTCCACTGACCGCCTCGCAGATCACCGACCGCATCAGCGGCATGCTGGATCAGGGCCAGGCACACCAGGCGCTGGACGTCATCGAGAAGCGCGAGGCGCAACTGAAAAGCCAGGGCGGCATAGGCACAGACGTGCAGCTCATGTTTCTTCATGCCCGCGCGCTGTCGGCCGTGGGGCGGCATGACGACGCTGTGGCGCTCTATCTGAAAATGACCACGCTCTATCCCGAACTGCCCGAGCCATGGAATAATCTGGCTGCCGAGTATGTCAGGCAGGGCAAGCTGGACATGGCGCGCGATGCACTCACTGTGGCCTTGCAGGCCGATCCGGGGTATGCGACAGCCCAGGCGAATCTGGGTGAAGTCCAGCTCATGCTGGCCGAACGCTCGTTCCGGCAGGCCGGAGCCAGCCGCAAGGCCAATCAAGCCGCCGAGATCCTTAAACACTGACGCGGCTTGCGCCGCACTGGAATCGTTTCCCGATGACCCCGTTTTCCGCCATGCCACTTTCCCGCGCCACGCTGCGCGTACTCACTCTCTCGTTGCGCCTGCCCGGTCTTGTGCTTGCGCTCCTCCTGGCTCTGGGGGTGGGCGGCATGGCGCAGGCGGCCTCTTCAACCCCCAACCAAGGTAAATCCATGACTTCTCCACGAGTAAGCCTGCAGACCAATCACGGCGACATTGTCATCGAACTGGACGCCGAAAAGGCATCCAAGACAGTCGAAAATTTTCTGAGTTACGTGAAGGAAGGCTTCTACGACGGCACCATCTTTCATCGAATCATCAACAATTTCATGATCCAGGGCGGCGGTTTCGAGCCGGGAATGAAACAGAAGCAGACGCATGCACCCATCGAAAACGAGGCCAACAACGGGTTGAAGAATGACCGCTACACCGTCGCCATGGCGCGCACGGCTGATCCGCATTCTGCCACGGCCCAGTTTTTCATCAATGTCGCCGACAACGACTTCCTGAACTTCACCGCACCCACGCCGAATGGCTGGGGCTATGCTGTCTTCGGAAAAGTGGTCGAAGGCACCGATGTCGTGGATCAGATCAAGTCCGTCAAAACGGGCAGCAAGGGCTTTCATCAGGATGTGCCGGTCGAGGATGTCGTCATCGAGAAAGCCTCGGTTGTCGAATAGCCCCGAACGGCTCGCGCTGCCCGGCACGGTCTGGATCGCTTCGGATATCCATCTAGGGCCCGATGTCCCCGCCACGGCGCGCGCCTTCCATCGTTTTCTGCAGCAGGCATGCGTTCAGGCGGATGCCTTGCTTTTATGCGGCGACATTTTCGACGCATGGATAGGTGACGACTTTGCCGGAAAAGACGCTCCGCAGTGGCTGAGGGAGTCGCTTGCGGCGTTGCGGGACGTATCCGCCCGTATTCCTTTGTGGCTGGGCAGAGGCAACCGCGATTTTCTGCTTGGCGAGACATTGGCTCGGCAGGTTGGTGCCAGGCTGCTTCCCGACAGCGTGGTGATTGAAACAGCAGCGGGGCGGGTGCTCCTGTCGCACGGCGATGAGTACTGCACACAAGACCGCGCCTACCAGCGTTTCAGGAGGCTGGTGCGCCGCCGGTCCGTTCAGCGGCTTTTTTTGTCCTTGAGCCTGTCTATGCGCCGCCGTATCGCGGATTTTGCGCGCAGGCGCAGCATGGCGGGTAATCAATACAAGCCCGCGGCCATTATGGATGTGGAGCCGGTTGCGGTGGCGAGGGCGTTCGAGCGCAGCGGCGTGTGTCTCATGGTGCATGGCCATACCCATCGCCCTGCGGTACATACGCTGGAAATATCGGGCAGGGAATGCAGACGCATTGTCTTGCCCGATTGGGAGTTCGATGGGGCATCGCCACGCAGGGGAGGGTGGGTCGTCCTGGATGCGCAAGGCGCCCGTCTGAAGTGGGCCGAGGCGCTCAGCGGGCCATCAGCCAGATCATGACAACCACGCCCAGTGCGATCCTGTACCAGGCGAACGGTCTGTAGGTGCGCCGACCGACAAACCACAGCACTGCCCGCACAAGGATCAGGGCGCTGAAAAAGGCTGCGATAAATCCGATAACGATGGCGCTCGTCTGTGCTTCGTTCAGGGCGGCGCCATGCCGGTACAGATCATAAACGGTGGCAGCCAGCATGGTGGGCATGGCCAGAAAGAAGGAAAACTCGGTGGCGGTCTTGCGCTCTATGCCCGATATCATGCCGCTGATGATCGTGGCGCCCGAGCGCGACGTACCGGGCACCATGGCCAGGCATTGTGCAAATCCCACCACCAGCGCCTGCTTCCAGCTTATCTGCTCCAGCGCGCGCGCGCTGGCGTGCTGGTTGGCCACGCTGTCGCCCGCATTCGCTGTCGCATCGCCCGCCGCTGCGCCCTGTGCATGACCCTGCTTGGCATACTGGGGCTTGCGCTCCACCCATAGCATGATGACGCCGCCGGCAATCAGTGTGACGACAAACACGGCGGGATTGTGAAAGAGCGCCTTGATTCCGTTGATTGCGATGGCGCCGATGACGGCCGCCGGAAGAAAAGCAATAATCAGATTGCGCGTAAACAGCACTTCGCGAGGTTCTCCACGCAGCGTGCCGCCAATGAGCTGCCAAAGCCTGGCCCGGAACACCCACATGACTGCAAGAATGGACCCAAATTGAATCACGACTTCGAATACCTTGTCGTTACCGGAGGAAAAATTGATCCAGTCGCCAATGAGAAGCAGGTGGGCTGTGCTTGAAACCGGTATGAATTCCGTGAATCCCTCGATGAGTCCCAAAAATAGGGCCTTGAGCATGAACCACGCTGCATCTGTCATTCTGTATCGCTTTCCATGTCAGTGTCCTGCGCTGGCAGGCGTTCTATGAGAACGGAGGCAATGCGCCGACCGTCGAGTCGCAATACTGTAAACCGGAATGTTCTCCGGTTCTGCTTCAATTGGCAACTCTCTCCCGCACGGGGAAGATGATCGAAGCGCTCCAGCAGATAGCCTGCCAAGGTGGAGTACTCTTCATCGTCGTCGACCAGTCCATCGGTGTCGAGCAGCAGCTCCAGATGGTGCAGATCTGCGGCGCCGTCTGCACGCCACCGGTTTTCTCCGTCGGTCACGATATCCGGTGTTTCGTCCTCGTCCGGGAACTCGCCGGCAATTGCCTCGAAGACGTCGATGGGCGTCACCACGCCTTCAATGGCTCCGAATTCATCGGTTACCAGCACCAGTTGGCCGCGCGAACGCTTGAGTGTGTCCATGAGCTTGAGGACGCCGATGGATTCGTGCACGACAATAGGATCGCGCAGCCGATTCAACCGGATGGCGCCATTGCTGATCAGATCGGCGATCATTTCCTTTGCTCGGCCTATGCCTATGACTTCATCGAGAGAGCCGCGACAGACCGGAAAGAAACTGTGCGGCGATTTGATGATCTGGGCACGCTGGTCTTCGGCCGCATCGTCCAGATCCACCCATGAAACATCTGTGCGCGGCGTCATGATGGAGTGTATGGAGCGGTCTGCCAGCGTGAGCACCCCGCTGACCATGTAACGCTCTTCGTCCTCGAAAACCTGGACGGGAGGCGGCTCGGATGCGGCAGGCACGGGCGTGTCGGCGACTGGTCGTTTGCCCAGCATGCGCAGCACGCCTTCGGCGGTGCGCTCGCGCAGAGGGCGTCGCTCAATCAGTTTGCGCAGGTTGCGGCGCGCCAGCTGGTTGAGAATCTCGATGAGCACGGAGAAGGTGATCGCCGCATAGAGATAGCCCTTGGGAATGGGAAAACCAAACCCTTCGGCAACCAGCGAAAAACCGATGACGAGCAGGAATCCGAGACACAGAATGACAACGGTCGGGTGCGCGTTGACGAAGCGTGTCAAGGGCTTGGAGGCAACAAGCATGAGACCGATAGCGATGCACACCGCGATCATCATGATGGCCAGGTGGTCCACCATGCCCACGGCAGTGATGACCGCGTCGAGGGAAAACACCGCATCCAGAATGACGATTTGCGTGACGATTACCCAGAACCCCGCATGCAGCTGGGTGTTCGATGTGCCGGCGCTACGACCTTCCACGCGCTCGTGCAGCTCCAGGGTGCCCTTGAGCAGCAGGAAGAAGCCACCGACGATGAGTATGATGTCCCGGCCCGAGAACGAAAGCGGCCCCAGCCAGAAGAGGGGCTGCGTGAGCTTCACGAGCCACGACATGACAGACAGCAGCAGCAGGCGCATCAGCAGCGCCAGTAGCAGGCCGGTGACGCGGGCGCGATCCCTGAGCGCGGGCGGGAGCTTGTCGACCAGGATGGCGATGAAGATGAGGTTGTCGATGCCCAGGACGATTTCGAGAATCACCAGGGTCAGCAGACCCACCCAGGCCGAGGGATCGATTATCCACTCCATCAGGCATTATCCTCGGGTCTGGCAGACTGACTCAATGTTCGAGGTGCCCCAGCATCTGCGGGAATATCTTGGGCGTGGCGGCCACAATAGAGCCGCTCTGCAGCCAGCCCTGGTCGCCGGCGAAGTCAGACACCAACCCGCCCGCTTCGAGCACGAGCAGGCTTCCCGCAGCCATGTCCCAGGGCTTGAGCCGATAGCCACAAAACCCATCGAGCCGGCCTGATGCGACATAGGCCAGGTCAAGCACCGTCGACCCGAGCCGGCGCGCCGCCGCACAGCCCGACAGCAACCCTTCGAACTGCGTGCCTGCGCTGCCGGAAGCGGAGCGCGGCACGTGCGCGCCAAGCAGCGCGTCGTGGTAGCGGGTGAGGCCCGAGACGCGCACCCGGCGGTCGTTCAGAAACGCACCACCGCCGCGGCTGGCTGTGAACAGCTCGTTGCGGTTTGGGTCGTAGATGACTGCCTGGGTAATCTGGCCACGGTGGGCCAAGGCGATGGAGATGGCGTAGATGGGAACGCCGTGTATGAAATTGGTGGTGCCGTCGAGCGGATCGATGATCCACTGGAATTCAGGCTGAGCCTGGGTGTCTTGCTGCCCGGCGGGGACGTGTGTGCCCGATTCCTCGCCAAGGAATCCGTGGTCCGGGTAGGCTGTGCGCAAGGCGTCTATGATGGCCTCTTCGGCAGCATGATCCACTTCCGTGACATAATCCTTGGGCCCTTTGCGCGCCACCTGAAGGCGTTCGAGGTCGAGGCTGGCGCGGTTGATGATTGTGCCAGCACGGCGGGCCGCCTTGATGGCGGTGTTGAGCATCGGGTGCATAAAATTCCGTAATTGAGCAAAAGTGGGGCCGGCGCAGGTGACGGCTCCAGACACTATAAACCGACTATTTTAAATGACGCAGACGTTTTCCTCCGGCGAGTCTCCTCTTTTCGACCGCGTGCGGTTCATCATGGTGCAGCCGAGCCATCCCGGCAACGTGGGCGCCGCGGCCCGGGCCATCAAAACAATGGGGTTTGGTGACCTGTGTCTTGTGGCCCCGCGCTTCGACGACGTGCTGATTCAACCCGAGGCCCAGTCGCTGGCCAGCGGCGCGACCGACGTGCTTGCTGCCGTGAGAATATTTCCGACGCTGGCCGAAGCGTTGGCGCCTGTTACACTCGGCTTCGCCCTGACCGCGCGCCCCCGGGATCTGGGGCCTCCAGCCTGCGATATCCGGGCTGCCGCCGATCTGGGCTGCATGCATCTGCGCCAGACCGCGGGCAGGGTGGCGGTGGTGCTGGGTACGGAGCGCTCAGGACTGACAAATGAAGACATCGCGCTTTGTCAGCGTATCTGTCATATTCCGGCCAATCCCCTGTACAGCTCACTCAATGTTGCGCAGGCATTGCAACTGGCTGCCTGGGAAATGCGTTATGCCCTGGCTGCCGCGGCGAGCCTGCCGTTATTGCCCAGCACGCAGGGCCAGGCCGATGCCGGGCACGATCCAGCGAGCGGCGAACAGGTGCAGGCGCTGATGACGCACTGGGAGCAGGCCCTGGTTGAGGTGGGTTTCCTGGATCCGGACCATCCCAAGAAGCTTGCCCCGCGCATGCGGCATATGTTCGGACGCAATGCCCTGACGCGCGACGAAGTGGATATGATGCGGGGGCTGTGCACCGCCATGATCAAGACCGCACGCGGCACAGACAAAAAAAGGCAGCGCTAAGCCGCCCTGTTTTCATTCGTTGTCGAGCCCTTCGGTTGGACAGCCCCGAACTGTCCGCCGCATCCCGGCTGCAAGCCGCGGCCTTGGCCAGGGCGGCTTTCAGCTTTCGTGCACGGGCAGGTTGATCAGGTCCGCCAGGCCCTGCCGGCCAAGTCCACTGAAATCCTCGACAAGCATCACATCGCCATCGCGCAGCGCAAACACGGCCAGATCCGTATAGACGCGGGTGACACACGCGACACCAGTCAGTGGATAGCTGCAGCGCTCCACCAGCTTGCTTTGTCCATCCCGTGTGAGTAACTCCATCAATACGTACACATCTTTTGCGCCGGTTGCCAGGTCCATGGCGCCGCCCACCGCCGGTATGGCGTCGGGCGCGCCCGTATGCCAGTTGGCCAGATCGCCCGTGCATGACACCTGGAAGGCGCCCAGTACGCATATATCCAGGTGGCCGCCACGCATCATGGCAAACGAGTCCGCATGATGAAAGAAGGCGCCGCCCGGCAGCAGGGTGACCGGTTGCTTCCCGGCATTGATGAGCTCAGGGTCTTCATGCCCCCGCTCCGGCGCCGGACCCATGCCGATAACGCCGTTCTCGCTGTGCAATATGATTTCCCTTTCGGGCGGCAGATAGTTGCCGACTTTGGTGGGCAGGCCTATGCCCAGGTTGACCACGCTGCCTTCGGGAATGTCCCGGGCCACTCTTGCGGCCATCTGTTCGCGATCCAGACGCTTCATGTATTTGCTCCCGCCGCAGAGGCCGAGGTGTCCTCGGTCTTCGTCCTGCTTCTTTCTGGCACCACCACGCGCTTGACGAACAGCCCCGGCGTCACGATGTTCTCCGGATCAAGCTCGCCCAGCGCCACGATTTCGTGCACCTGTGCAATCGTGGTACGGGCAGCGGTTGCCATGATGGGACCGAAGTTGCGCGCAGTCTTGCGATATACCAGGTTGCCCCAGCGGTCTGCCCGCTGTGCCTTGATGAGCGCGTAGTCCGCGTGAAGAGGGTACTCCAGGATGTAGTCGCGCCCGTTGATGTGGCGCTGTTCCTTCCCTTCGGCCAATGGCGTGCCCACGGCGGTGGGTGTATAAAAACCACCAATACCCGCCCCAGCGGCACGTATCCGTTCGGCCAGGTTGCCCTGTGGCACCAACTCAAGTTCCAGCTTCCCCGCGCGGTACATGCGGTCGAAATGATGGGAATCGGCTTGACGCGGAAACGAGCATACGATCTTGCGCACGCGTCCCGCGCCGATCAACGCGGCAAGGCCGGTGTCACCGTTGCCCGCGTTGTTGTTGACGATGACGAGGTCGCGCGCACCCTGGTCCAGCAGGCCTTCAATGAGCTCGGTTGGCTGGCCGGCCAGGCCGAATCCGCCGATCATGATGGTGGCGCCATCAGGAATATCGGCCAACGCCTCTGTGATACTGCCTACGGATTTGGAGATCATATAAGAATCCGGCGCAAGCGCCGGCCAATCAAAAAACGTGTAAGACCCGCTTCCGTACGGAAGCGGGCCCGATGGCATCAGTCCACGGTTGCGCCCGAGGCCTTGACGACCTTCGCCCAGCTGTCCACTTCGGACTTAATGAAGTCGCCGAACTGCTCAGGCGTGGTGTCCGCGGTCACTGCGCCCAGCTTGGCCATGTGTTCCTTGACCTCGGGCTTGGCCAGCGCGGCCCGGATAGCCTTGTTGAGAGTCTGGATGGCTTCGGGCGGCGTGCCGTGAGGCGCGATCACGCCAAACCAGGAAGACACATCAGGCCACTCAGGAAAGCCCGCTTCGTTCATGGTGGGCAGATCGGGTGCGGTCTTGGAACGCTCAGTCGTGGTAACGGCCAGGGCGCGCAGTTCGCCCGCTTGCACATGCGGCCAGGATGAAGGCATGTTGTCAAACATGTAGTCCACTTGTCCGCCAATGAGGTCCTTCAACGCGGGCGCGCTGCCCTTGTAGGGAATATGCACGACGTCGATGTCGGTCAGCATTTTGAAGAGCTCGCCCGACATGTGGATGGATGTACCGCTGCCGGACGAGGCGAAGTTCAGCTTGCCGGGTTCCTTCTTGGCCAGGGCAACCAGATCCTTGACGCTCTTGACGGGCAATTTAGGATTGACCACCAGGACGTTGGGCACACGCACGGCCAGGGCAACGGGATCGAAATCCTTAATCAGATCGAAATCGAGGTTCTTGTACAGCGTGGCATTGATGGTGCTGGTGACGGCGACCATGTACAGCGTATAGCCGTCGGCATCGGCGCGCGCGACGTAGTCGGCGGCGATATTACTGCCTCCGCCTGGCTTGTTTTCTACCACGACCGGCTGGCCGAGGGTCTGGCTGATTTCCTTGCTCAGGATGCGGGCGACGGTATCTGTGGAGCCGCCTGCGGAGAAGCCCACGATCAGCCGTATAGGCTTGTCGGGATAGGCGGCGGCAGCCGGGAAGGCGCAAGCCAGGCCGGCAAGGCCAAGCGTACCCGCTGCAAGGGCCTTAAGCCCCATGTTCCATGTTTTGCGTATCGACATAGGTGGTTTCCTCCTTGGTATCGCCCCGTGTTAAAGGCGTTGTCCATGAAACGGACAGTTATATAATTGCGAACTGAAATTCTCAATCAATTCACTCTTATTTCCAAATATTACGTACGCACTGTGGACACTCAGGATGCACAAACCAACGACGCCGGCCCGCGCACCCTAAGGCGGGGCCTAGCGGTGCTGAACGCCTTGCGGGAAAACCCCGAATTCGGGCTGAGCATCACTGGCCTGGCCCGCGCGACCGGCTTGCAGCGGCCAACTATTTACCGTCTGCTGGCCGCGCTCATGGACGGCGGTTTTGTGCGCAAGGTTGGCGGCAGCAAGCGATACATGGCCTGCCTGGGCCAGGAAAGCGGGCCGCTGGCTGGCCAGGATCCGCGCATTCAGATCGCCTACCCGGCCATGCGGCGACTGGCCGCGGCCACGGGCGACGCCGTGTTCCTCGTGGTGCGCGACGGGCCGGAGTCGCTTAGCCTATGGCGTGAGATCGGCCCTTATCCCGTTCAGATTCTCGCAACCTATGCGGGCAAGCGTCAGCCGCTCGGCGTGGGATCGGGCGGCATGGCCCTGCTGGCGAAACTGGACGATGCAACGGTGGACGGCATCATCGACCACAATAGCGACAAGCTTGAACTGTATGGCGGCATGACTATCCGGGAAATGCGCCAGTTGGTGCAGAACACGCGCACACGCGGCTATTCGGTAGTGGGCAATTACGCGGTGAGAGGCGCGTTGGGTGTTGGCTGCGCGCTTACAGACAGCCGCAGGCAGCCGGTGCTGTCCATCAGTGTTACCGCCATCACCGAACGCATGCCAGCCACGCGTCAGCGCGAAATAGCGTCGCTGATCCAGGATGAGCTGGACGCCATGGCATCGCGCATCTAGCTGTGGCGGGGGCGCGTGCGCCGCTGCGTGCGTGAGGGCATCGCGCCGCTGGCTTCCCTTCCCGGTAAAATGCCGCTTCATCATGCCCAGAATAAATCTTGTCGAACCCGCTGTCATGCTGGCCACTGTGCTGCAGTGGCTGTTCCTGGCGACAATCACAGGCGTCATTGTGGGGACCGGAACCAGCGTCTTCCTGCATGGCCTCTTCTTCCTGACGGACAGCACCGCGGGCATTCCGCTATGGCTGCAGATGGTGTTGCTGCCCATTGGCGGCCTGCTGAATGGCCTGCTGCTCTACTATGGCTACAGACTCAACTCGACCGGCCTGAAAGATTCCGCGATCGCAGCGGTGCACACCCAGGCGGGCCGCATGCCATTCAAGACGCTGGCGATCAAGCCCGTGGCCGCCATCATCACGCTTGCCTGCGGCGGCTCCGCGGGCAAGGAAGGGCCTTGCTCCCATATTGGCGGCACCCTGGCATCGGGCTTGGGCCGGCTGTTCCATCTGAACCCTGAACTGCAGAAGCGCCTTGTGGCGTGCGGGGTCAGCGCAGGCTTCGCCAGCGTGTTTGGCACGCCCATCGCCGGTGCAATCTATGGCGTCGAAGTGCTGGCCGCCGGCCGCATCCGCCACGACTTTATCTTTCCCGCCATTATTGCTGGCGTCTCGTCGTTCCAGATCAGCAAGTTCTGGGGCATTCCCTACAGCTATTATCAGCTGCATCTGCTGCCGGACTTTTCCGAGGCGCTTTTTCTCAAGACCATTGCCATCGGCATCGCCTGTGGTCTGGCTGCGTGGCTGTTCGTGGACATGGTACGGGTCAGTCACAGGCTGTTCGATGCGTTGCGCCGGCGCATGAACCTGTGGCCGCCCATGCTGCCCTTTTTGGGCGGCGTCTTGCTGGCCGTTCTGATCCTGTTCGTGCCCACCGACTATCTGGGCCTGAGCCTGCCCTTGATGGACAGTGCGCTCGCAGGCGACGTCATGCCTTCCTTCGGTTTTTTCTGGAAAACACTGCTGGTGGCCATCACCCTGGGCTCGGGCTTTTACGGGGGCATTGTGACGCCGCAGTTTGTTATAGGCGCGGTAACGGGCGGCGCGCTGGCGCCGCTGCTTGGCATGAGCCCCGCCCTGGGCGCTGCGGTAGGGCTGGTGGCCGTGGTGGCCGCTGCATCCAATACACCCGTGGCGGCGATCCTGATGGGTGTGGAGCTATTCGGCGGCGTGGCGGGCACTGGATATGTGGCCGGCGCCGCCATTGCCGCCTATCTCATCATAGGCCATCGCAGTGTTTATCCCGACCAGTTGCTTGCCTATCCGAAGTCATCCTGGATCCAGCTGCAATCGGGTCTGCCCATGGGGCAGGAGAAAGTCCGCCTGTCCTATGGTCTTCTAAGAGGTATCAGCCGCTTTCGCCTGGGGCGACGCCTGGAGCGCCTTTTCCGCCGTCACCGTTGACACGCTGTTGCTACAATCACACGGCTTCGCGTTTCCGATTTTCCCTACAGGAGTGGCCCTTTCATGGCTGACATCAATTTCTGGCGCTCGATGCTGTTCGTCCCCGCATCCAGTGACCGCTTCATCGAGAGCGCTGTACGCCGCAAGGCCGATGTGCTGCAAATTGACCTGGAAGACTCGGTTGCACCGCAGGACAAGGAAACGGCCCGAGCCAGGGTTGAGGACATCGCGCGTAAATTCGTGGCGGCGGGTTTTGACGTTACCGTGCGCATCAACAGGCCATGGCGCATGGCCATCGCGGATATTGCCCACGCCGTATGCGCCGAAGTTGCCGCCCTGGTGCTGCCCAAGGTGCCCGATGCCGCCTACGTGCGTTATATCGGAGAAATACTGGATGAGATCGAGGCCGAAAAGGGCTTGCCCATAGGCCATACCCGCTTGATTCCCATGGTCGAAGACGCCGAAGGCCTGGAGAACATGTCAGCTATTGCGCGTGGCGCGCGTGTGGCCGGCATGATCATTGGCGCCGAAGATCTCGCGGCGACCATGCGCATGTCTGTCAGTGACGACGCACTGTACATCCCCAATGTCATGGCGGTGGCGGCTTGTCGCCGTGCCGGCATCGTGCCCATCGGTTTTGTCGGTTCGGTGGCCGATTTCAAGGATGAAGACGAATTCCGGGAAAAAATACGCCGCGCTCGCGGCCTGGGTTTTGACGCGGCTTTCTGCATCCATCCAAAGCAGGTGGACATTGTCAATGAGGAGTTTGCGCCCAAGGCGGCCGATGTGGAGGTGGCGCGTGCCCTGGTGGCCGAGTTCGAAAAACAGAAAGCCGAGGGCAGGGCAGCGTGCACGTTCAATGGCCGTATGGTGGACATGCCTGTGGTAATACAGGCGCGCCAACTCATCGAACGCCATGAGGCGTTCGAGCGCCGCGCCGGCCGTGGCTGAAACTCAGGCGGCCGGCGCAAGGCGAATCAGCCCAGGCCGCCCGCGCAGATGTATTTGATTTCCAGGTAGTCCTCGACGCCATACTTGGAACCTTCGCGTCCCACGCCTGATTCCTTGATGCCGCCGAAAGGCGCGACTTCCGTGGAAATAATGCCCTCGTTCAGCCCGACGATGCCCGTTTCCAATGCCTCCGCCACGCGCCACGAGCGCTCGTAGCTGGTGGTATAGAAATACGCAGCCAAGCCGAAAGGCGTGTCGTTGGCCATTCGGATGGCCTCGTCGTCGGTCTTGAAGCGGATGAGTGGCGCAACCGGCCCGAAAGTTTCCTCCTGCATGAGCTTGCTTTCCGGGGATACATCCACCAGGATGGTGGGGCTGAAGAACAGCCCGCTCTGCTTGCCTTCGCCACCGGTCAGCACGCTGGCGCCTTTGGTGGTTGCGTCGTCGATGTGCTCCTTGACCTTTGCCACCGCGGCTTCGTCGATCAGTGGGCCAAGGTCCACGCCATCATCCATGCCGTTGCCCACCTTCATGGCCTCCACCGTCTTCTTGAGCCGCGCTGCGAACTCATCATAGATGCCATCCTGAACAAAAATGCGATTGGCGCAGACGCAGGTCTGGCCGGCATTGCGAAACTTGGATGCGATCACGCCCTTGACCGCCTTGTCCAGATCGGCATCGTCGAAAACGATGAATGGCGCGTTGCCGCCCAGCTCCATGGATACTTTCTTGACCGTGCCGGCACATTGTTCCATAAGCAGCTTGCCGACCTCGGTTGAGCCAGTGAACGACAACTTGCGCACGATAGCGCTGCCGGTCAGTACATTGCCGACAACGCTGGATGCGCCGGTTACCACATTGAGCACACCGTCGGGGATGCCTGCCTGGGCGGCCAGTTCAGCCAGGGCCAGCGCAGAATACGGCGTGGCAGTGGCTGGCTTGATGACTATGGTGCATCCGGCGGCCAGCGCCGCGCCCGCCTTACGGGTAATCATGGCATTGGGGAAATTCCATGGGGTGATGGCGGCCACCACGCCCACCGGCTGCTTGAGCACCACGATGCGGCGATCGCGCGCGGGCGCCGGTATGATGTCGCCGTAAATGCGCTTGGCTTCCTCGGCAAACCACTCGATGAAGGATGATCCGTAGGCGATTTCGCCGCGCGACTCGGTGAGCGGCTTGCCTTGCTCAAGTGTAAGGATGCGTGCCAAGTCTTCCTGGTTTTCCATGCACAGGTCGTACCAGCGGCGAAGCAGGGCAGCGCGCTCCTTGGCGCTGCGCGCACGCCAGTCAGGCAAGGCCTTGTCGGCCGCCGCGATGGCAGACTGCACATCCTCCGCGGTGAGTTTGGGCACCGTACCGATTTCCTGCCCGTTGGCGGGGTTGGTGACCGGAATGGTTTCGCCATTGGCGGCGTCAATCCACTTCCCGCCGATATGGCATTGCTGGCGAAACAGCTCGCTGCGTTGTAGTTTCACGTTCAAGTCTCCTGCTTAAAGATGCCTGTCTTGGCAATAATTCTGGACAATCTATGTTAACGCCGATGGCGGCACGAGTTCTGGCACTGCCATTGGGCCTTGCAGCGCCGGCCACGGGCCGCCGGATCCGGCGCGCTTTCAGGCGCGTCGCAGAGCGGTATCAAAGGTCGTCCTGGCAACTGCGGTATTGGGCGCCGAAGCGCTCCGCGCGCGCCTGCACCTTGGCCGCCACGCGCTTGAGCCAGGCCTTGCGTTCATAACTGCGGTTGCGGTAGCCCGTCCAGCCCTCGTGATAATTGAGGTACTGGCCATAGGCATCCCATTTTGATACGCCGTTCAGGCGCTGCGACTTGTTCATATACCAGCCCATGAAGTCCAGCGCATCGCCGAAATCGTCCCGGTCGGAGAACCAGCTGCCGGCCTCGCGCTGATAGTCGGCCCAGGTTTCATCCTTGGCCTGGGCATAGCCGTAGGCCGAGCTGACGCGGCCCCAGGGTATGAAGCCCAGCAAATAACGGCGCGGTGGCAGCGCATCCTCGCGAAAGCTGGATTCCTGATAGATGATGGCCATCGCCACCTGCGGCGGCACGCCCCATTTTCGCTGCATGTCCAGGGCGTCATCATGCCACGCTGGCCGTTCGCGGAATATTTCGCAGATATTGTCGAGATTGGATGGGGGAACCGTGGCGCAGCCAACAGCCAGCAATAGCGGCATCAGGCGGGCCAGACGCACGATGCGGAAAATGAGGGCGGGCATGCGATGAAAGGCGGGATGGTCCGGAAAATTTGCCAACCGTAACATGTGGGCGCCATATCGTCCACGGTATAGCTTCAGCAGCCATGCCTATAATGGCTATTTTCCCGCTGCACCCATGTCATTGCCCAAGGCTACTTCGTTTCCAGCATCTGTCGACCAGGTCGAGGCCGAACTGGTCGCCGTACTTGTGGCGGTCAATCAGGGCAGGCCGCGAGTGCTGACGCGGGCCGGACACCATGCCTTGCCGGCGGGGCCATTCCAGTCGTCCCACCGGTCGCTGCAGGCGGGCATGCGAGCCTGGGTGGAGGCGCAAACCCACCATCCATTGGGCTATGTCGAGCAGCTCTATACCTTTGCCGATCGCGATCGTGCCGATCAGGCCGGCCGTCGCGTCATTTCCGTCAGCTATCTCGGCCTGACGCGAGAGGGCGATGAAGCAGCGCCCGCGCATGAGGCGGGCTGGCGCGACTGGTATTTTTATTTTCCCTGGGAAGATTGGCGCAGTGGTCGCCCGGGTATGCTCGACACCGCCATGCTGCCGGCCTTGCATGACTGGTGTAATGCCGCTGACGGCTGCACTCGGCAAACACGCATGCAGCGCGTGGCAGACACCTTCGGCCATAACCATGCCGCCTGGAACGAGGAGCTGGTCTTGCAGCGCTATGAGCTGCTGTTCGAGGCCGGACTGGTACCCGAGGCAGCGCGTCGGCCGGCCGCTCATCCGAATTCGCTTCCGTTCGAGGAGAGGGGGCCATCGTTTCCGAAGGAAGCCGCATGGGGACACGACATGCAGCATGATCACCGCCGCATTCTCGCCACTGCCATGGCGCGTCTTCGCGCCAAGATCCGCTACCGGCCTGTAGTGTTCGAGTTGATGCCCGGAGAGTTCACGCTGTTGCAGTTGCAGCAGGCATTCGAGGCGGTGGCGGGACGGCCGCTGCACAAGCAGAATTTTCGACGCTTCATCGAACAGCAAGCGCTGGTGGAAGAGACGGGCAGGATGACACGGGGCGCGGCGGGCCGGCCGGCAAAGCTGTTTCAGTTCCGCGGAGATATATTGCGTGAGCGGGCGATTGCGGGCAGCAAGCTGCCGCTGGCGCGATAATGACCGTCATTCAACATGACAAACGGAGGCAGCGGCATGGTCAAGGTCTATGCGCTTGACGGCATCACACCGGTGGTGGATCCCACCGCCTATGTACATCCCAGTGCCGTTCTGATTGGCGACGTCGTTATCGGCCCGCATGCCTATATCGGTCCCTGTGCCTGCCTGCGCGGCGATTTCGGACGCATCGTGGTGAAAGAGGGAGCCAATATCCAGGACAACTGCGTTTTACATGGGCAGGTGGAAAGCGAGCTTGTGGTGGATGTGGACGGGCACATTGGTCACGGCGCCATTCTGCACAGTTGCTATATCGGGCGCGATGTGTTGGTGGGCATGAATGCCGTGGTCATGGACAACGCATCCGTGGGTGATGCGAGCATCGTCGGCGCCATGGCCTTTGTGAAGGTGGGCATGCAGGTGCCGGCTCGCAGTCTGGTTCTGGGTTCACCAGCGCGTGTGATGCGCAGCCTGAGTGATGCCGAGATTGCCCATAAGCAGTTCGGTACGCGGCAGTACCAGCGGCTGACACTGCGCAGCCTGGCATCCATGCGCGAAACCGAGGCCTTGACCCGTGAGGAAGCGGGTCGTCCGCGCCTGACCCGCGCCATGACCAAACCCGACTAGGCGGCGCCGCGCACTGCCGGCGCGATCCGCTCAGGCGGCGTGCGTATCGAAGATACTGCCGTTTACCAGAACGGACCGGTCTATCTTGCGAATGTCCGTATGGCCACAGAATGCCATGGAGATATCCAGCTCATTGGCGATCATCTGCAAGCAGCGCAGCACGCCTGCCTCCCCCATGGCGCCCAGTGCGTAAAGGAATGCGCGTCCTATCATCGTGCCCTGCGCGCCCATGGCCACGGCCCTCAGCACATCCTGTCCGGATCGTATGCCGCCATCCATCCAGATTTCAATGTCCTTACCCGCCGCATGCGCAATGGCCGGCAGCGCCGAGATGGAGGAAGGGGCGCCGTCGAGTTGCCTGCCGCCATGATTGGAAACGATCAGCGCATCGGCGCCGCAGTCCACGGCCAATCTGGCGTCGGCCGCATCCATGATGCCCTTGACTACGAGTTTTCCGCCCCAGCGTTTCTTGATCCAGGCGATGTCGTCCCAGCTCAGGCGCGGATCGAACTGCTCGGCGGTCCACGTGGAAAGCGATGATAGATCTTTGACGCCTTTTGCGTGGCCCACGATGTTGCCGAATGTACGGCGCCGCGTACCCAGCATGCCCATGCACCAGCGCGGCTTGGTGACAAGATTGACGAGGTTGGCCAAGGTGGGCTTGGGTGGCGTGGACAAGCCGTTCTTTATGTCTTTGTGGCGTTGCCCCAGTACCTGCAGATCCAGGGTGAGAACCAGCGCCGAGCAGTTGGCCGCCTTTGCGCGGTCGATCAGGCCCCCGATGAAATCGCGGTCGCGCATGACGTATAGCTGGAACCAGAATGGCTTGCGCGTATGCTCGGCAATGTCCTCGATTGAGCAGATGCTCATGGTCGAGAGTGTAAAAGGTATGCCAAAGGCGGCGGCAGCGCGAGCGCCCAGAATTTCGCCATCGGCATGCTGCATGCCGGTAAGGCCCGTGGGTGCGATGGCCACCGGCATGGCGACATCCACGCCTATCATGGTGGTGCGCAGCGTACGTTTTTCGATATCGACGGCGACGCGCTGACGAAACTTCAGCTTTTGCAGATCGGCTGTATTGGCCCGATAAGTGCCTTCCGTCCAGGAGCCGGAGTCGGCATAGTCATAGAACATGCGCGGCACGCGGCGCTTGGCGAGAATACGGAAATCTTCGACGCAGGTGATCTGGGCGGGGTTGGGCAAGGCGGGGCTCCAGTATGCGTGCCCATGCGGGCCGATGCGGAGATTTTAATGTCAACAGCTGCAGCGAGTGCTTCAGAGCAGCTTCAGTCCGCCCACCTCGCTGGCATGGACGGCCAGCGCCTCGCCGCCGTTCCACCAGATTACACGGGCCACAGGCGCGATGCGCGCGATCTGCAGCGCCTGAACGGGGTCGCTTTCCAGAAAGTGGGTGTGGCACCGTGCCAGCAGGGCCTGGGCCTTGTGCAAGGGCGTGTCGGCCGGCCCATGCCGACGCGCGTCCCGCATGACGAGCGACCCATGAAAGCCGTGGCGGTCAAGCCACGATTTGGTGCGCTCCCTGTCTTGTTCGGGGCGGCCCGTGATAATGGTAACGTTTTGCAGATCGATCCCTGGCAGCGTATTGCTGGGAAGCAAGGCGTCTCGACGAGCGAGCGTCTCGTTCAGCGCCCGTGCATAGTCGGCTTCCGGCAGATCCATGAGCAGGATGCCATCGAGATCTATGGCCCAGTACGCATAGTCGTATTCGGGACGGTTTGGCTGGTTGTCAGTAGCGTCGAAGCCCGGGGAAATAGAGGTGCGTTCCCAGGGAAACCAGGCCCGATAGCCGTCTGGTACGGGCGCGCCGTAGTCGGGTCGGATGCGTGACTGCGCATCGTGGGCCAGGGTAAAAATATGAACTTCATGTCCCTGAGCGCGCAGGAAGGCGGCGCAGTCGCTGAGCGTCGTGCCGCGTCCTGCAATGTCTTCCACCAACAGTAGCCGAGATCGCCTCGCTGGCTGGCCGGCGCTGTACCACGTGGGCCGCCGGGCGGGGCGATCGTAGGCCAGGGCATGCAGCGGCAGGTCGAGCTCAGTTGCCGCCATGACCCCGGGCACCAGGCCGCCGCGCGCAATGGCCACTATTGCATCGAAGCCCGCCTGCCGCCACGCAGGCACGAAGGCGAGCACGATGGCTTCGACGCGGACATAGTCATAGCATAGGGCTGTAGCGGAGGGGGGTGGCATGCGTGGGCTCCATTCATTCGCATGCAGTATAAGGCTGACGTGCATGGCCGACCATGACCAGCGTCCAGAAGCAGGCGGCAAGCATGCCAAGCAAGGCGCCCAGCATGATGGACATGGTGCGTTGAGGGCTGTCGCGGCGCATGGGCAGGGTAGGCGCGAGTTGATAATCGTAGGATTGCGTCCTGATGTCGTACGAGCGCAAGGGTTGCAGCGCCCGCAGGTCGCGCTGCATCTCATGATAGTGCGGCGGATGAATGACGGGGGTTTCCTTGGCTGTCGCCAATTCGGCGCGCAGATACTTTTCGCCATGCATATACAGCCGCCGTGCATCACTCAATTCGATCACCATGGTGCCGTCCTGCGCGCGGCCCAATGCGTAATCGCCCAGTTCGGCGGCTTGGGCCGTATGCAACGCAGCCTCGAGCTGAGCGATGCGATGGTCGCGTTCGGCATGCAAGTGCAGATCGATATTGCGCAACGCCGTCTGCCGCGACATGATCTGGGCGTCGAGGGCGTCGTTGAACTCTGTATCCACCTGCCGGAATGCCAGATCGTTGATCCAGGCGATAAAGCCGGCCAGTGTTTGCTGGGCCGATTCCGGCGAGTCGGCGGTGAAAGAAAGCTCATGATAAGGCGCAATCTGTCCCGCCTCAGGCGCCTTGATGTGCAGCGCGTCCTCAGCCAGATGGTAAAGAGCGCCTGGCGAAGCCATCGTGCCGCGATGCTTGAGAAGCCGGCGGTAGTAGGCTGTGCCCGCTAGGTAGTCCATCTTGTGGCGGGCTTCGGCTGCAAGCGCGACGAAGCGGCTATACAGGGCATTGGTCAACGCGGCGGTATCGACTGTCTTGTTGCCATCGACGCGTGCCATGGCACGCCGCTGTTCCAGATAGCCCCGGATCTGTTCAATCTTGGGCGGCTGCAATCTCGCCGTCGATGTCCATTTTTCAGGAACCAGATAAGTATAGGCGGCCGCAAGGGCCATGCCGATGAGCATGCATGCCCAGATGAACAGCCGCTTGCGCCAGAGAAGAACAAAGAACAGGAAGATATCCAGCTCATCATCGATAGGCCTTTTGGCATGCTGCGGTGGCGAGGTCATGGCAGTGGCAGACAAGGACGATGGCGGACCGCCGCGTGCGGCACGCCGTGCCGATATAGTGAAAAACGGGTGAGTCTACCTCGTGTGGCAAATTTTCGATAAGGCGAGTTGAGCCGGATTTTGCTGCTTTATTTATTTTGGCCGGCGTAAAAGCAGTGCCCGATGAAAGAGGCGCTCCCGCGCCATGCCTTACACAGCCTGAACAATATCCCAGTGCGGCTCGTCGTCGGTAAGCACATCGCCGTTTGGCGACCATGTCCGCCAGGCGCGAACGGATTCCTCGCGTGACCCTTCGACGGTATAGCCATGCGCCTGCGTTGTGGCAAGCTGTGGATTCTGTTCGAACCTCTCAATAAACACGAGCCGTCCTCCTCGTGTGACATAAACTCCGCGACCTGTGATGATATCGGATGATGTGGACAAAACCTTGCCTTTGCTGATTCGTTGAGTATGTGACGTGACCAGTATGGTCGAGTTGTATCAATAATCAACAGGATAAGTGCAAACCATTGCAAATTAAGGATTTTTCCCTGCCGTAGCGGAGCTGATTAACCGTTTATTGATTTAGATCAAATAATTTACGGCGAGGCGGCGGCACGCAGGCAGCCGCCCCTTCCCTGGTGCGACGTCAGTTTTGCCGGCTGCTGGATGCTGACGTGCGGGCGGCGCCGGGCGACAGGCCGGTGCTGCGCTTGAATGCGCGACTGAAGGCCGCCTGCGACCCATAACCAAGCCGTTCGGCAACATCGCCTATGGGTAGGCGATCGCGGTCTATCCATTTCCGGGCGAGACGCATGCGCAAGTCCGTCAGGTAGCGATGCGGTGTGGTGCCGGTGGCGGCGAGAAACCGTTCGGAAAAGACCGCTCGCGAGCGTCCCATTTCGGCGGCAAGGTCATCGAGGGTCCAGTTCTTTCCAGGGTTGCGATGCAAGGCGGCAATGGCCCGACCCAGGCGGGGGTCACGCAGCGCATCGATCCAGCCGGCAGCGTCGCCGCAGCCGCACTCCACCCAGCCGCGCACAATATAGGCGGCTACGACGTCGGCCAGGCGCGCCAGGATGGCGGCGGAGCCGGCACGCTGCGATCGCGCTTCGCGCTCCATGGCGTCCAGCATGGGACGGATTTCCGGATAGCGGTCCAGCAAGGTATCCACTCGCATGATCTCCGGCATCAACCCTACCAGGGGGTGCATACCGCCGAGGTCGAACTCCATGCATCCACTGAATATCAACGTGTCCTGGTCGCGGCACGACATTCCCGCGCCGTCGCAGACGCTGCGCACGCCATCGCACAACACGACTGCTTCGAAGCAGGCGATATCCCGGCTATGAATGTCGGGCGCGGAAAGCAGATCATGACGCCCACCGCGTGGCAGCAGGACCGCATCGTCAGTCTGCAGCACATGCAGTGTGCCGTCTTCCGTGCGCACATGCACCGGTCCTTGCGCGACGAAATGGAACTGGGCGTGATCGCCGACCGCGTGGAAGCCCAGCCCGAATGGGGGCGTGAGCTTCACCCGATGGTAGTTGACGCCGTGAAGACGCATGCCAAGCAGCAGTTCACTGATCAGGTCGCCGGGAAGCGATGCGTATTCCGGATTGCTGGAGGCCGCAGTGTGCGAGGCAGTCTTTGTCATGAAGGGCCTGTTTTCGTTGCAAGTGAATTTCAAGACGAATGATCAAAAAATTACTGTTTTTTAGCATAGACATGCCTGTTTTGCCACTCTAAACTGGCACGCCATGACAGGGCATTTCAGCCCTCGCGACGGAGAGTTTCATGTATGCATCAACCCAATCGTCCCGGCCGGCCTGGGGCGCCGTGTTTTCCATGGCCTTGGGCGTTTTCGCGCTGGTCACATCCGAATTCCTGCCGTCCAGCCTGCTGACGCCCATGGCGGCCGGCATGGGCGTTACTGAAGGCGGTGCTGGCCAGGCAGTGACCGTCACGGCCTTTGTGGCGCTGTTTGCCAGTCTGCTGGTGTCCACCGTCATGCATCGCGTGGACCGGCGTGCCGTATTCCTGGCGTTTTCCGCACTACTCGTTGTATCGGACTTGCTCGTCGCCGTCGCGCCCAATGTGTCTGTGTTGCTGGCGGCCCGTATATTACTCGGCATCGCAATCGGCGGGTTTTGGACTATGTCCACGGCTGCAGTCATGCGGCTGGTGCCCGAGTCCGACATTCCACGCGCCTTATCCATCGTATTCAGCGGCGTGGCCGCCGCCACCATTGTCGCGGCTCCGGTTGGCAGCTATCTGGGAGCGATCATAGGCTGGCGCCTGGTTTTCCTGGTCGGCGCCGCGCTGGGGTTGGTGGCTCTGGTGACGCAGGCCGCGACGCTGCCGCGGATGGCGCCTCGCAGCGCCACGAACCTGGGAACGCTGCTCGCGGTGATGCGGCGCCCAGGCATCGGAATAGGCGTAGTGGCGGCAGGCCTGGTCTTTGCGGGACACTTCGCCTTTTTCACGTACTTGCGTCCATTTCTGGAGGATGTGACCGGTGTGGGTATAAGCGGCGTCTCGGGAATGCTCCTGGTATTCGGTGTTGCCAATTTCCTCGGTTCCGCCATGGGAAGCTGGGTGATCAAATGGGGCCTGTCGCGCACGCTGATCACCATGCCTCTGATCATGGGTATGCTGGGCATCGGTCTGGCCGGGCTAGGCGGTTCGCAATGGGGAGCCGTGACCATGATCGCGGCCTGGGGGATGGTGTTCGGCATCGTCCCGATGAGCTGGTCCACCTGGGTTGCGGACGCTGTTCCAGATGAGGCGGAGGCGGCTGGCGGATTGATCGTTGCAGCCATCCAGACAGGGATAGCAGCGGGCGCCGCCGTCGGCGGCGCCATTGTCGACGCCAGCGGCGTTTCAACCGTCTTTGTTGCCGGCAGCGTAGTACTCCTGGCGGCCATGCTGCTGGCATGGATCGCCACCAGGCCGCGTTCCGTTCATGTTGCAAGCGTCGTTCAGGCGAAAAAAGCCTCGCTCGCCGATACCTGCAGCCAATTTCTGTCCACTCCCCAGGAATCCATCCGTGAAACAAACTGACCTGATCAATCGGCGCATCCTCTTGGCTTCGCGCCCGCAAGGCCTGCCAGCACCGGAAAACTTCCGCATCGAAACGCGGCCGCTACCGGCACTCGCCGAAGGCGAGGTGCTGCTGCGCACGCTGTACCTGTCGCTGGATCCCTATATGCGGAACGTGATGAACGAGGATGGCCCCGTCTACGCACCATCTATTTCCCTTGGGGAGGTGATGATCGGAGGTACCGTCTGCCGCGTCACAGAATCGCGGCATCCGGCATTCCAGGCTGGCGACCTGGTGCTGGCCAACTCCGGCTGGCAGGACTACGCCGTGTCTAATGGGGAAGGTCTCATGCCGCTTGGCGCCACGGATCGCCCGTCACTGGCGCTCGGCGCGCTGGGCATGCCGGCCTTCACCGCCTACGTCGGCCTGCTGGACATAGGTCAACCGCAGGCGGGAGACACCGTTGTCGTGGCCGCCGCCACAGGCGCGGTCGGCTCAATCGTGGGGCAGATAGCCAGGATCAAAGGTGCGCGCGTCATAGGCATTGCGGGCGGCGCAGAGAAATGTCGGCATGCGGTGGAGAATCTGGGCTTGGACGCATGTCTCGATCACCGCAACCCGCTCTTTGCGGAGAACCTGGCGGCCAGCTGCCCGCAAGGCATAGATGTGTACTTCGAAAGCGTGGGCGGCGCGGTGTTCGATGCCGTGTTGCCATTGTTGAACGTAGGCGCACGCGTTCCGGTGATCGGCGTCATCGCGCATTACAACGACACGGATACGCGCCTGCCGGGCCCCGACCGTCGGCCTGAACTGATGACGGCAATCCTGCAGAAACGCCTGCTCATGCAAGGTCTCATCATCCTGGATCATTATGAGAGGCGCTTCGATGCGTTCCGCCAGGACATGGAAACATGGCTTGCGGCCGGCCTCGTCATACCGACGGAAGACATCGCGGAAGGTCTGGAGCAGGCGCCTGCCGCCTTTATCGGCATGCTGCGGGGCAGCAACCTTGGCAAGCTGGTGGTTCGGGTGTCGGACTGATCATTTGAACCGCGTCGCCTCCAGTATTAGCCATCGCCGAAATGCCTGCAGTTTTGCCAACGAGGCGCTTTCGGCGCGATAAACGATAAAGTAGGCCAACTCGGACAGCAGGTTGACATCAGGAAATAGGCGGATGAGCCGACCTGCTGATACATCGTCATATGCCATGACACTGCGGGCCAGGGCGACGCCATGCCCGTCGATGGCAGCCTGCAACACGGCGGCCGAATTATTGACCTGCATTCCCCTGGTCGAGTCGGCTTGTGTGGCGCCTGCATATTGTAGCCAGGCGCTCCATGAGGCGAAGCCGATATGGGTATCCACTGATAAATCATGAATGAGCGCTTTGCCGGCGAGATCCTGTGGGTTATCAAGGGGGCCATTTCTTGCAAGCCAGTCAGGCGAACAGACGGGATAGATTTGCTCCTCCATTAATTTTTCGACTACCAGTCCATGCCAGTCGCCTCGGCCATATCGCACGCCGACATCAATGCCTTGGGCAGCGAAATCCATCAGTCTGAGGTTAGTATCAAGACGTACATCGGTCTCAGGGCAGAGGGCTTGAAAATTCTCTATCTTTGGCAAAAGCCACTTGGCTGCGAATGCGGGGCTTACTGTCACAGTCAGCACACCAGACTTGGAATCGTCTCGCAGTCTGCTCAGGCCAATGTTCAGCCGATCAAAGCCTGCTCGGATGTCCGGGAGTGCGCGCTCGGCGGCATCGGTGAGGATCAAACGCGTACGCCCACCAGTAGTCCTGAGAAACAGCGGTGAGCCGAGCCAGTCTTCCAGCGAGCGTACGAGCTGACCTACGGCGGCCGGCGTCACGTGCATTTCGGTGGCGGCGGCGGAAAAGCTCTGATGGCGAGCGCTGGCTTCGAACGCACGCAAAGCATTGAGGTAAGAGGGCGATTTCATGAGAAGAAAGACTTTAGCCAAATAAAGCACAGCGTGGAGGCTTAGTCAACCACCGGTAAAGTTTTTCTTTTGTATAGAGAAAGAATTTCGTCGTTGTGATTAGATGATCATTAAAGGAGAATTGTCCCTGCATCTACACAGGAGTGAAGCAATGAGCCACCTGGAAATAACACTGAAGATCGAAACCGCTAATCGATCCGTGGCCAAATTGCTGGCTGCGGCTCCCCACGTGCGAATCTACGACATGGTCTAAGCTCGGGTAACGATAACGAATATGCTAGTCAATGCGGATTTTTCGCGCCGAGCTGTCGTGACACCACAACAGTACCAGTGGGTAGCTTCGCCGCAGCCAGGGGTCGAGCGCGTCATGCTGGACCGGCAGGGCGGTGAGAAGGCTAGGGCGACCAGTATCGTGCGCTATACGGCCGGATCCAATTTTCCGCGCCACGAGCATCCGGGCGGGGAAGAGATTCTGGTCCTTTCCGGCAATCTCTCCGAAGGACGAGTGGATTATCCAGCTGGCTGGTATCTACGCAATCCGCCCGGGTCCAGCCATCAACCTTCAAGCAAGGAAGGGGCGGTCATCTTCGTCAAACTCTGGCAGATGTCCGCGAGCGAACGCGGCAGCGTGCGCATCGATACGCGCGATACGTCTCGGTGGGAAACGCAGCGCGGCAGGCGGTCCTGCCTATTGTTCGCTAGCGATGCTGAGCACGTTACCATGCAGCGCCTGATGGCGGGCAACCGAGTCTTCGACGGTTTCGTCAATGGGGCCGAGATATTGATACTTGAAGGTACCTTGAGCGAGGGACAAAAACAGTATGTCAGCGGTAGTTGGCTGCGCTTGCCATCCGGACATTATCCGGATTTCATCGCGGATGTTGCTGGTGCGAGCATTTATCTCAAGACCGGCCATCTTGCAGGCCAGAACCTACCGACGGGGGATTATGAGCATTTCTCCAACTACCGCAGTCGAGGGATGGCATGAATAAAACTTATCGGGCGATGCAGGTCGGCCGCTCGGGCACGCTGGAGATAGTTGCGCGTGATGCGCCTGATCCGATGGCGGGAGAAGTTCTGATTGAAGTGGAAGCTTGTGGCGTTTGTGGCGTGGACCTCGCCGATATAGAAAAGGCTGCCGCCGCCCGCTTGTCGCGTGTACCTGGCCATGAGGTGGTTGGGCGGATCGCGGCGCTTGGCCCGTATGTTCCGCCGTTATGGGCGGTGGGGCAACGCGTGGGCGTGGGCCGTCTCGGCGGTCACTGCAACGAATGCGACCAATGCCGGCAAGGCCGATTCCAGCTTTGTAGAAATCAGCAAGTTGTTGGTGTTGACATTGATGGCGGATATGCAGAAATGATGCTGGCACGCTGTGCCGGTTTGGTCTCGATTCCTGACGAATTGGACGCTGAGGACGCGGCCCCCATTCTATGCGCCGGCGTCGCCACGTTCAACGCACTGAAGAAATGCGGCGCCGAAGCGGGCGATCTCGTTGTCGTATTGGGTATTGGCGGCTTGGGCCACATGGCAGTTCAATATGCGCGCCGCATGGGTTTCAGAGTCGTTGCGGTAGGGCGCGGTGCCGATATCGCCGATGACGCATTGGCACTGGGTGCGCACGTTTATATCGACAACCGGCAGGAAGATGCCGCCGCGAGAATCAAGGACATGGGCGGGGCGCAGGCAATGATTACCATGATCGATCACATGGAGACCATCTCTGCGCTGATAAGCGCTTTGTCACCCAAAGGGCGTCTGGTCGTGCTTAATCCAGGCAAGAGTCCGCTTTCCGTTCCCTTGGGAATGCTGATTGGCGGAGAACGCAGCGTCATGGGATCCATCACCGGCTCTCCCTATGAAAGCGAAAAAGCACTCAGCTTCAGTGTACTGGCGGACGTACGGCCCAGGATTGAGCGCATGCCATTGGAGCAGGCGGGCGAAGCTTGTCAGAGGATGGCGTCTGGGGATGCCAAGTTCCGCGTGGTATTGACCATGACTGCGCAGAAGTGAACAGCATCTATTTGACCCCTTATTGAAGAGAAGGCCTTCCCGCCTAAAACGGATACATATGACCAGCGCACACGGTACCGCCGCGATAAGTAATTTGAATGAACTGCCCAGGAATGTTCAAAGAGGTAACATCTGGCGCCTTTCCATTGCGCAAGCGCTTGCGGGAGCGAACTCGACAGTGGTCTACGCGACTGGCGCAATCGTTGGCGACATGCTGGCGCCCTCGCCCGTACTGGCCACCTTGCCGATTTCCATTTTTGTGGTTGGCATGGCGGCATGCATCCTGCCGGCAGGTATGATTGCCCGGCGCCATGGCCGTCGTACTGCGTTCCTGGCCGGCACTGGTGCTGGCGTGTTGACGGGGTTATTGGCCATGCTCGCGGTCGTCCTTGGCTCCTTCTGGCTGTTTTGCCTTGCCACTTTTTTTGGTGGAGGCTATGCCGCCGTGGTATTGACATTTCGTTTTGCCGCCGCTGATGGCGTGGCTGCCGACCGTCGCGCAAGTGCGCTGTCGCTTGTTATGGCAGGCGGCGTCCTGGCGGGCGTCATCGGCCCACAGCTTGTTACCTGGACGATGAGTCTATGGCAGCCACATGTATTCGCGGCCACATTTCTTGCCCAAGCTGTGGTTGCCGCCATATCGGCGTTCATATTACTGGGCGTCAGGCTGCCGATGCCAACGGCTGCGGAAGTGAACGGCGGTCGGCCCCTGTCGATGATCGCGCGGCAACCACACTTTATTGCCGCGGTGATAAGCGGGGCAGTCTCTTATATGCTGATGAATTTCCTGATGACGGCCGCGCCTTTGGCGATGCACATGTGCGGCCATTCTCAAGCATCTGCCAACCTGGGGCTCCAATGGCATGTTATTGCGATGTACGGGCCGAGTTTCTTCACTGGAAGCCTTATCAAGCGCTTTGGCGCGGGGCGCGTGGCAATGGTGGGTATGCTGCTGACAGGACTTTCAGCCGCAGTGGGCTTGGCAGGTATCGACGTTGCTCACTTCTGGGCAACGTTGATTCTCTTGGGAATAGGTTGGAATTTCGGATTTCTTGGCGCATCCGCTCTGGTTCTTGAAAGCCATAGGCCAGAGGAAAAGACACGGGTTCAGTCCCTTAATGATTTCATTGTATTTGGCTTGATGGCCATAGGATCGTTCTCTTCGGGAGGGCTGTTGAGTGCTTATGGATGGGACATGGTGCTCGTAGTATCCTTTGCCCCACTCATATTGGCGGTGCTGGCGCTTGTGCTAGCACTGCGCAGGAAGTCCCTTGCTTGAAGCAATCGTACACGCTTTATATATCCACTCCAGGTAAGAGTTGGGACTTCCTTCCTGGTGATCCGATAATCTCGGAAAGTGGCATGCCTGGCCTTGAAGTATCTGGCCGGCCCTATTGAGCCCTCTACTGGCGCAGCCGACAAGTGTTGAATGAGGAGCTTTGATATCGACAAAGTTCTGTGTATTATATAAATAATAACAAGTCTTATTTATATTATTAGAATTGGCTGCTATTGCAAGAATACCGTCTGCCGATTCTCACGCATATCAACATTGGGATAAATAATAAACATGCATGCGTATCCCCATTATGCCCGCGGCCAGGGTGCGAGGCGCTGTTTCGTCCGCCCCAGCGCGCTTGTATTGGCCGTTCACGCCGCATGCGCCTGCATGACGTTGCCGTTGGCGAGCGCCCAAGCGCAAACTGCATCCACAGTCACGGCTTTGCCCGCCGTAACCGTCCGGGGTGCGGCACAGCCTGTGACGCAAACGCCCTATGTGGGTGGCCAGGTCAACGAGGGCGGAAGCCTGGGCATACTGGGCGGTTCTGATTTCATGGATACGCCGTTCAATCTGAGCAGCTACACCGCGCAATTGATCGAGGACAATCAAGCGCGCACGCTGGCTGATCTCGTGTCTGTCGATCCTTCGGTACGCATGGGCAGCGGACGCACCAATATCAACGAAGACTTCACCATTCGCGGCCTGCCTTTCAGTAGTCAGGACGTCGCTTTCAACGGCCTGTACGGTGTACTTCCCTACTACCGTGTCCCGCTGGAAGTTGCCCAGAGCGTGGAAATTCTGAAAGGCCCTTCCGCATTACTCAGCGGCATGGCGCCAGGCGGCACTGTGGCTGGCGCCATCAATATCGTACCCAAGCGCGCTCTTGATACGCCCTTGACGAGCGTGACCGCCAGTTACTGGTCCGATTCACAATTCGGCACGCATGTAGATGTGGGACGCCGTTTTGGCGACAGCGGCCAGTTCGGCATACGCATCAATGGGGTATATCGCGATGGCAGTACAACCATTGATGATCAAGAAGATCGGGAGGGCCTGTTGTCCGTTGCGTTGGACTACCGTGGCGAGCGTACGCGGGCATCGCTGGATATCCTGCACGTATCGCAGCGGATCGACAACGAAGTGCGCCAATTCTCGATCAGCCCTGCGCTGGACAGCCTGCCAAGCGCGCCGTCGGACACCAGCCTGAACTATCCCGGCTATGGCCGTGTCATCATGCGCGACACGTCGGTCGTGGGGCGCATTGAGCATGACATCAACGATGACATTACCGTGCATGCGGCACTGGGCAATCGCAGGCATAAAATGGATGCGGTTGCTGGCAATGCAACCCTAACGGGCATGAATGGCGACTATGTATCGACTCCAGCCTGGCAGATATTCGAGCCCGAAACCACCAGCTTTGAAACCGGCCTGACCGCAAAGTTCGCGACTGGTGCCGTCAAGCACAAACTCGTTGCCAGCTTTTCGCGCATGACCAATGATTCCGACATCGGTTTTGTATTCCCATGGGGCTATGCGTCGATTCCAAACAATCTTTACGCGCCGATTGATCCACCCAGCGATTATCACAATACAGACGGCATAGAGAACCCAGTTGGGAAATACACCGAGGCAACGCTGACCAGCTATGCGCTGGCCGACACACTGTCTTTCATGGGAGACAGCGTTCAACTGACCTTGGGCGCGCGTCATCAGTCGGTGAAACAGCAGAACTACGTCTACTTTCCCACGCCCACTAACGCGCCGGATGGCCCTGGCTATAAGGAATCCGCCATCACGCCGGTGGTGGGCCTGGTGGTCAAACCCAGCAGGAACCTGTCGCTTTACGCGAACTACATCGAAGGCCTGTCTCAAGGCGCGTCGGCTTCGCCTCCGGCAGTGACGTCGGCGGCCTCGCTGCCTCCAATGAAAACCAAACAGGTCGAAGTCGGTGCCAAGTACGACTGGGGCAACTTTGCAACGACCGTCAGCCTTTACCAGATCAAGCGTCCCAGCGCCACGGTATTCAATAATTCCCTCCAGGAAAATGGCATGCAGGTGAACCGCGGCCTGGAAATCAACGCCTTCGGTGAAGTGGCGAGAGACGTGCGCGTATTGGGCGGCGTAACCTTCATGCGCGGAAAGCTCGACGAAATGGTCGGCGGCGTCAACGAAGGCAATGACGCCGTGGGCGTGCCGCATGTGCAAGCATCACTGGGTGTGGATTGGGACAATGTATTGACCCCGGGCCTGGGCTTGAATGCACGCGTGGTCTATACAGGCTCGCAGTATGCGGATCAGGGCAACAAGTACAAGCTGCCCTCGGTAACCACTTTTGATGTCGGCGCGCGCTATAGAACCAAGGTTGCCGGCAAAAGCCTGACGCTGCGCCTGAATGTGGACAACCTGTTCGACAAATCTTATTGGGCGACCTCCAGTTCGGCAAGCAATGTATCCGATGGCTATCTGTTCCTTGGTTCCGGCCGCATCGTGATGCTGTCGGCAACAATGAATTTCTAAGAAAATGCACCTTCGTACCTGGGTACTCATCCACAAATGGACCAGCCTGGTCAGCACGATCTTCCTGCTGGTGCTGTGCCTGACCGGGCTGCCATTGATCTTCCATGAAGAGATCGAGCAGCTGTCGGGCGAGGTCGAGGCGCCGTCCATGCCCGCAAGTACGCCCAATGCCAGCCTGGACACGATTGTTGAAAGCGCGCTGGCGGCACAACCCAAAAAAGTGGTGCGCTACATGTTCTGGGACGAGGGAGAACACCCGCACATCACGATGGTGTCCATGGCCAGCAAGGTTGATGCGCCACCAGATGAATTCTGGACAGTGGCTATCGATTCGCGTACCGCGCAGGTGCTTGGCCAGCCCAATGACAGGGGTTTCATGGAGGTCATGCTTCAACTGCACAAAGACCTATATGCCGGCCTGCCCGGACAGCTGTTTCTTGGCTTTATGGGTCTGCTGTTACTGATTGCCATAATTTCCGGCGTGGTGGTCTACAAGCCGTTCATGCGCAAACAGGATTTCGGCACGGTGCGCAGACAGAAGGGGCGCGGCATCAAATGGCTGGACCTGCATAATCTGCTGGGTATCGTCACGGTGGCATGGCTGACGGTCGTAGGGGCAACAGGCATTATCAATACGCTGGATCCCATAGTGCTGGCTGTCTGGCAGAGCGACCAATTGGCCGACATGGTCAAGCCCTATAAAAATGCGCCGCCCATGAAAGACAATGGCTCGGTGCAGGCCGCATTCGTCACGGCCACGAAAACCGCGCCTGACATGACAGTGCGTCTGATCGCCTTTCCGGGTACGGCATTTGCCGACCCGCACCACTATACCGCCTTCATGAAAGGCAACACCCCGCTGACGGCCCGCTTGCTGCGCCCGGTGCTGGTGGACGCGCAAACCGGCACCCTGACCGACACGCGGGAAATGCCCTGGTATGTGAAGTCGCTGTTCATATCGCAGCCGCTACATTTCGGTGACTATGGTGGCCTGCCGCTGAAAATAGTCTGGGCGCTGCTCGACATTATCGCCATCATCGTTCTGGGCAGCGGCGTGTACCTGTGGGGCAAGAAATATCTTCGTCACCGCGAAGCATTGGCAGTCCTGGCCGAGGCCGAAACCAGAGAAGCGTAGGGGGCAGGGGAGATGACAGGAGTGCAGGCACAATGAAAATCTGGTTCTGGCCGATTGTAATAGGCGTCGTGAGCACTGTCGGATTGCTGTCCGGCCTTCTGTACGACGGCCTCGGCGATGTCGTGTCTTGGCTGGCGCTGCTGGTACCCGTGGCGTTTTCCGCACTGTATGGCTGGGGAGGCAACAATGCTGCGGACGATCGCCGAGCTTGAGGCACAGGCTGGCGCCAAACCTGCGGCCATCGACCTGAAGGTTATCGACCATCTGGATGGGCATGCGCGCCGCTGGCTGCGTGCATCGCCCCTGGCATTTGCTGCTTTCAGCGATGCACAGCGCATCGACGTGACCATCGCAGGCGACAAGCCAGGCTTTGCGGCCGCGTTAGATGAAAACAGGCTTCTATTGCCGCGCTCGGCGATGGACGACCCCGCACAGGCCCGACAGGGATGCGGCGTAGGCTTGTTGTTTCTTGTTCCCGGCATAGGTGAGACTTTGCGCATAAACGGCAGCGTGGCGAATGCGGATGGCGAGACTCTGGTCATAGCCGTGCAGGAATGCTATTTGCATTGCGCCAAGGCATTGCTGCGTTCGGATTTCTGGCAGCCTGCGCAGCTAGCAAGCGATGGCGTCGCCGGCTTCTTGCAATCGAGCCGTTTCATGGCCTTGGCCACTGCCGATACCGTGCTGAATACCGACCTCAGCCCCAGGGGCGACCCGGCCGGGCTGCTGGCTCTATCCTATGAGGGCGGTATTCGTTTTGCGGACCGTCCGGGAAACCGCCGCACGGATAGCCTACGCAACATGCTGGAGCGGCCCCATGCATCGGCATTGCTGATCGTGCCTGGACACGCCCAGGTCGTTCACGTACAAGGCATGGTCAGCATCAGCGCCGACCTGCGGCTAAGGCAGCCTTTCACTGTGCGCGGCAAGCTTCCCAAGCTCGTCACTAGCATTGCTTCGTCTTCAGCCGAGCTGCGCGACAGCAACGCGCTGGCGCGCGCCCTGCCGTGGGTGGCGATCTCTCCCCCTGCAGATATCGACCCGGCAGCCATTTTCGCCGCGCATGTAAAACTGCACAAGGCTCGCGGCATGGGTGCGCTCGTCGCCAAAGGGCTGGTCTCTATTCCCAGCCTGATGCGCAAAAGCCTGGATGCCGACTACAAGCGGAATCTGTACTGACGAGGCAATCAGGAGCACGTCCCGCTTTGACCTGTCTATCAGCTTCCCGGCGGTGTAGATCCTTGGGAAAGTGCGAGCATGTGGCCGCTGCACTGTTGGCAAGAATGTGTCGCGGGATGGCCCCGTTAGGCTAGAGGTGATCGCTCCCTGATGCGTTGGCGATTTAAATTCAATGCATCCTCTGATGGCTGCCAGTCTCGCCAATACTCATCAGGTATCCCAGGGAAATCCTGGCGCTTCATCCCGCTAAATGACGGCTTGTATCCCCGGCGCTTCATTTCCTTTATTAATTCACCGTGGCGTTTAACTAAGTAGCCCAGTCGCGTATAGAAGAAAAGCACGTGGCCTTTTCCGAGTGTATAGCAGGCCGGTTGGGTGAAATTTCCCCGGGCGGCTGCTTTGTCTGCAAGAGCAAATACTCGAGGCAACTCACGATACTCGGCTATTAAATGAGGGCCGCTAAGCTCCTGTACGGGAACGCAATTTATTCGAGTCATCTTCATACACTCGCGGATTTCCTAAGCATTTTATATAAAGACGGGTTCTCCACCATGAGATGCTCCGGTACAGCGCGCCGTTGAGTCGCAGCTGCGCAAGATCCGCAAGGCTCGGAGGCATTTCTCCAGCGAGGACGCTGCCGCGAAGCTTATCTGGCTGGCGCTTGCAGTATCACGGAAAAATAGAGCCGATCTGCCATGCTTGGGACCAAGTCATGAACTGAATCGCTATCCTTTACGTTGAGCGATTCAATTCATCGCTCGTGTAATACTTAATCCACCTCAAACACGGAATTACTGGCACCACTCGAAGAGTGGCTGGAGGAAGCAAGATAGCGTCTTTCGTTAGTGCTTGCAATATCGCCCCATGCTTACCAATATTCCAGCAATTAATACGACTGGATACTCCCGTCTTTCGTCGCACGCAGCAACGCCCTGATCGTGTTGTGACGGTGTCCAGTCGCCATATCCGCCTCCTTGAGTGCATATGTCGTATTGATATACAGACCTCAAGAATATTCGCACTAAATTCAAAATGTGCGCATACCGCACATTTTTGTCTAAACGTTGACCTCTTAAACCCTCCTTCCTAGGATGATCAGAAGCGTTCAATTGAACGTCGAAGTATCAGAATAATGAGCAAAATGGAGAGATACCGTGACTCGACCCAATGAAATCAAGCCGCGTGAAGGTAGTGTGCCAGGCACGCCTTATGGTGATTTTGTAGAAGGCATGGAACTGAAACCAGTCAGCTTTGACATTACCCCGGCGATCGTGGATGAGTATATAGAGTCCGTTGAGGCAGATGCTGACCTTTATATGGTGGATGGCAGGCGTGCCGCGCCGCCGAATGTCATCTTTCCGTATATGACAGTGCCTCTGTATTGCACCTACCCTCCTATCCAGGGGATTGTCATGGCCGAGGTTGACATGCAATGGCATACCCCGATTTGGGCGGATGAAACAACCAAGGTTGTGGCGGCTGGCAAGATTCTCAAGAAATTCGAGAAGCGCGGCCGTTACTACGTAGAGTGGGAAGGGACGTTTAGCCGCCTCGACAACACACCCATTGCCACCTTGGTTAATTGTTTTCACGTTCCAGAGTAAGCCATGATATCGAAAACTATACAGCGCGCTATTTCTATTGATCAGAAGAAAATTGATCGCTACGGAAAAATCAATGGCGATAACGACATTATTCATTACGATGATGCCTATGCGAAAGAGCGCGGCTTTAGGGGGACCTTGCTCCATGGGCCTCATATGAGCGGCTTTGCGGCAGAAATGGGCGCTCGAAAGTACGGCGCCGAGTGGTTGTATCGGGGCCGCCTTCACACTAAATGGGTAGGCCCAGTATGCCCTGGTGATGTGTTTGATGTGCGAATCGATGAAGACGGTGTATTGACGGCATCCGTTGACGAGCAGGTGGTCTTGGTCGGAAGCGCGACACTCCGATGATGATCTCGCCTGATTCTGTTTCCGCCACTCCGTATCCGCGGCAATTGGGTGCCGCGGACCTAAATCCAGGCGATGTGCTGGCCAGACGTAAAGTCGTATTGGACAGCGAATCCTTTACGGTTTTCGCAAGCTTGAGTGGCGATGCGCACCCCATCCATTACGATCAGGAGTATGCGGCAGCACAAGGGTTGTCCGCGCCAATTGCTCATGGCTTGTTGGTGCTTGCAGTGACTGCACTGGGAGCGACTGAATTGTCCAAGGCCTTACATGACAGCATGCTGGCTATGGTGAGTGTCGAGGCGAAGTATCGCTCTCCCGTCTATGTAAATGACGAGGTGGAAATTGTCTTTACCGTGGCGGATATCCAGGTGAAATCAAAGAACCGTGCTGTCGTGAGTTTCAACGTCGATGTCCTGCCTATTGCGGGCGGTAAACCGCATGCTTATGTGGTGCAAAGATATTTGTTGAAGCATTTTTCAACGGGGAGTTCAGAGTGAATCCTAGCCTTACACCCATCGTGCTTTCCAATACATCCAAGAAAAGTACATTTTCGCCCGCTGTAAGAGTAGGAGATCTGCTCTTTATATCCGGGATGACCGCCGTAAACGATGAGCACCAAATTGTGGGTGAAGACATCGTTGAGCAAGCTCGATTCATTTATCAGAAGATGGATAAGGTTTTGCGTGCCGCAGGGTTGGGGTTTGATTCGGTCATCGAAACTCATGAGTATGTCACCACGCTCAAGGATTATGACAAGACGGCAGAGGTAAGACGCGAGGTATTCAATAACGGTCCATACCCTGCAGCCACTGGCGTTCAGGTCGCCGGTTTGGTACGTCCTGGTGCTTTGATTGAAATCAGTGCGATTGCTTACGCCGGAGCAGAAAAAGGTCTGGCCATCGCGGGCTGAGGACCCATGACCTGATCCCAGAGAAAACCTATTTCGAATTATTGACCAACTCCCATGGGAGGAGACATCATCATGCATAAAACAACGCTGAGCAAAACACTACTTGGTAAATTACTTTTGAATATTGCAATTGGAGCGTCGATCACTTTTTCAGGCCTGGCGATAGCCAGCACCTTTCCGGCTAAGCCTATAACTATCATCGTGCCATATAACGCAGGTGGGACAAACGATATCATTGCAAGATCGGTCGCCGCGCAGATGGCACTGAATATGGATCACAGTGTCATTGTTGAAAACAAGAGCGGGGCGGGAGGTAATATCGGGGCGCGTTTGGTGGCGAAGTCGGCGCCCGATGGTTACACCATTCTCATTTCATCTCCGGGTATTCTCGCAATCAACCAGTGGTTATACGAAGATCCTGGCTATGACGCCTCTAAAGATTTCCGGCCAATAACGCTTGCTGGCAGGCTGCCAAATGTGCTGCTTGTCAATCCGGATCTACCGGTAAAAAGTGTAGAAGAACTTACGGCTTACGCAAAAGAGCATCCGGGCAAGTTAAACATGGCTTCCATGGGAAATGGCACCTCGGGGCACTTGAACGGTGAGCTGTATAAAATGTTGGCGGGCGTTTCCATCCAGCATGTGCCATACAGAGGTAGTGCACCGGCCCTGACAGATTTGATAGGTGGGCAAGTGCAATTGATGTTCGATAACTTGCCGACGGCATTGCCGCAAATCAAGAATGGGCAGTTGCGGGCGCTAGCAGTCACCAGCGCAGAGCGATCAAAATCGCTCCCGGAGGTGCCCACCATGGCAGAGGCCGGGGTCACCGGTTTTGAGGCGACGACGTGGTTTGGCTTCGCAGCACCGGGGCAGACTTCCGACCACATACTTGAAAGACTCAATAAAGAGATTGTAAAGGCATTGAACGACCCGGGCGTGAAACAGCGGCTTAATGATCTGGGTGTCGAAGTAGTTGGTAATTCGACTGAAGAGTTCAGAAGCTACATAAAAGAGGAATCCAAGAAATGGAAAGAGGTTGTTGATAAGGCAGGAGTAAGGGTTCAGTGATGGAGGTTGCTGCAAAAGTTGAGCAAATAAAAGCAGGCCTGGGCAGCGACATCGTCGAGCCTTTGATTGACCAAGCCTGGATAGAGGCGGCATTACGTCCTGATAGCATCGCCGTCATTGGTGCATCAGATAATCCCGATAAAGTGGGCGGCCGCCCCATCAAGTACATGCGATGTCTGTCGTACACGGGACGGCTATATCCGATCAATCCAGGACGGACCGAAGTGCAAGGATTAAAGGCCTATTCAGCCCTGGCTGATTTGCCGGAAGTGCCGGACATGGCTATCGTCTGCGTACCAGGAGCGGCCGCGGTCGAGGCGGTCCAGAATTGTGCGTCGGTGGGGGTTCGGGTGTGTGTCGTGATTTCCTCCGGGTTTGGGGAATTAGGAACACAGGGAAATACCCTGCAGGAGCGCATGCTACAGCTTGCGCAAGATCATGGAATGCGCTTGATCGGGCCCAACACGCAGGGGCTGGTGAATTTCGGCAGCGCCTGCATTGCGAGCTTTGCTACCCTGATCGGCGAAGTCGAAGTAATGGACGGTCCGGTTGCCATTGTCAGCCAGAGCGGGGCAATGAGCATGGTGCCATATTTGGCGCTACGCAACGCGGGTATCGGTGTACGCTACGCACATGCTACAGGCAACGAAGCTGACCTCACGGTGGCGGATTTCGCGCTGGCCGTGGCCAAAGATCCATCGATTCAGCTGATCTTGCTGTATATGGAATCTATCGCCGACCCGGGCACACTGGCCCTTGCTGCAAAAGAAGCACGGCGCCGAGGTGTTTCCGTGTTGGCGTTAAAGGCGGGGACGACGCACCTGGGTCAGGCTGCGGCGAGCTCTCATACAGGCGCCATTGCCACCGAAGATAAGGTTATCGATGCATTCTTCAAGCAGCAGGGCATATTGCGCGTCAGGGATATGAGAGAGCTGGTTAGCTCGGCCCGTCTTCTGCTTGCACCGATGAAGCCGCGTGGTTCGAGGATCATAGCGATCAGTAATTCCGGTGCTGCATGTGTCATGGCGGCCGATAGCGCAGAACGCCATCATCTCGACATGGTGGCGCTATCGGATCATACGAAAGCTGGATTAAGTCATATTCTGCCTGCTTTCGCAAGCAGTACGAATCCTATTGACTTGACTGCAGCATTGCTGACGAAAGGCTCTCTTCTGGGAGAAGTACTGTCCGTCATCGCACAGGATGACACGGCAGATGCGCTCTTTATCAGTTTGCCGATGTCCGGTAAAGGATATGATGCTCCAGCCTTCGCCCAAAGTGTAGCTGCCTTCTCAAAAGCCACTAATAGGCCGGTTGTCCTGGCATGTCCTCTTGCTGCTACGCGACAAGTGTTTGAGCAGGCTGATGTGGTGACATTCGAACATGACGAAGATGCTATGCAGGCTCTAGGACACGTTGCCAAACAACGTGAATTGCAGGAGGTGGCTGGCCGTCTGTATGATATTGTTGGGCATGACAGGGCGTCGAATGACAGTCGGGCCGCAACGATGGGCACGCGCTTTCTTTCTGAGTTTGACAGCCTGAAAACGCTCGAAGTAGTGGGTATTCCCACTGTTCGTTCGGTGGTTTGCACAAACCCAAGCGAATTGCAGGGAGCGCTTGAACAAGTCACCGCTCCCTGGGTCATGAAGGCGTGCTCCCCCAAGCTACCACACAAGTCAGAACTCGGCCTTGTCCAAGTGGATATTGCCACTCCGCAAGATGCCGCGTCAGCATACAGGCAGCTTATGGCGCGTGCAAAAGATCTGGGCGTGCATGTGGATGGCATTATCGTCGCGCCGATGTTAAACGCTCAGCGTGAACTGATGATCGGAGCGCGTTGGGATCGGGACTTTGGCGCAGTGGTGGTTGTAGGCGATGGTGGAAAGTATATTGAAGCTATGCCGGACGTGGTCACAATGCTCTACCCATTTGATGCCGGCTATGTGATTGATCAGGTGCAAGCATTGCGTATGGCGCCTCTGTTTAAGGGAGCCAGAGGAGATCCGGCTCTGCCGCTTGATCGTATTGCGTCTATGGTTGTTGACCTGGGAAAGTGGGTGCACCAAGCGGGCGGCAAGGTCTCTTCGGTGGATATAAATCCGCTGATGGTTGGACCAGGCCCACAGATTGTTGCCGTGGATGCATTGCTTGAACTAAGTGTGCCGTCATC
Organism: Allopusillimonas soli; assembly: GCF_004153445.1. Lineage (GTDB taxonomy): Bacteria > Pseudomonadota > Gammaproteobacteria > Burkholderiales > Burkholderiaceae_B > Allopusillimonas > Allopusillimonas soli. Next base: position 9,075 of record NZ_SDQC01000006.1, on the reverse strand, counting down.
ATGAGCAGGCCGTCGCCGACCAGCAAGAACCCGGCCTTCATTAACGGTCTGGCAAAAGGACTGGCAATGATCCAGATCTTCAATGAAGAGCACACGGGCCTGACCCTGGCCGAGGCGGCTGCCCGTACCGGAATGACCAGGGCCACGGCAAGACGAGTCTTGATGACGCTTGAGGAGCTTGGTTTCGCCACACGGATAGATGCACGTCGTTTTGTCTTAACGCCTCGCGTGCTGTCGTTGGGATGCGCATATCTGTCGACCATGCCTTTTTGGTCATTCGCCGCACCCGTTCTTGAGTCCCTAGTCGATGAGTTGGGTGCGACCTGTAGCATTGCTGTTCTGGACTATACCGAACTCGTGTACGTGATGCGGATACCGATACGTCGCATCCTAAGCTATACCGGTATTACGATTGGTTCGCGGCTGCCTATTTATTGTAACTCCATGGGGCGCGTGCTTCTGGCTAGTATGGATGATCATCAGCTTGATAATTATCTTGCGAACACGGCATTGATACCGCTGACGCCGTATACCATTACCGACCCTGAGAAGCTGAGGTCAGCCGTGATCGAGGCGCGGCGGAAAGGTTACGCCTGGGTGCATGGTGAAATGGAAGAAACTGTTGGTGGATTAGCAGTGCCATTATTCTCTGCCGACGGCAGTGTGATTGCCGCCCTAAACGCTAGCGTCAATCAACAAGCGAGCGACCTGCGCACCGAAGATGAAGTCTTGGAGCGCTTCTTGCTTTCCGTGAGGCGGGCGGCCAAGCGTTTGAATGCTTCGTTGCTCTTGAACATCAACCAAGCACGTCAATATAGTTCCACCAGAAAAATACCGCATCGGAGAAAGCATGAAGCTCCTCGAACCTCTGGACATTAGAAACATCCAGATCAGCAATCGCCTGGTGTTGGCCCCGATGTCGCGGATGCAGGCCAACGAGGACGGCACGGTATCGGAGCGAATGCCGCTCTATTATTCAAACTATGCCCGACGTGGCGTCGGTTTATTGATGACCGAAGCGCTCTATACAGATAAAATATCTGGAAGGGCTTATTTCAACCAGCCAGGTTTGTGTACCGCTGCACAACGCGATACATGGAGAACCGTTGTCAGTGCGGTACACGACATGGGTGGACGCATTTTTGCTCAACTGCAGCATGGAGGCCGCCTGGCGGAACCGGGTTTGAACCCTCAACATATAGCGGCAAGTGATGGCATCGCCGCGGGGAATACTTGGCAAACTGGAAGGCCGAATGCTGCTGCCCGTGCAGCAACCACATCCGAAATCAAGCAGATCATCGAGTGCTTTGAGCGTGCGGCATCTTACGCTGTCGAAGCAGGTTTCGACGGAATTGAGATTCATGGGGCAAGGGGTTACTTGATAGATGATTTCCTTTCTGCCAGCACCAATCGCCGTGAGGATGAATACGGTGGGTCGCTTGAAAATCGCTTGAGGCTTCCTGTACAGATTGTAGAATGCGTTCGCGGGGTAGTGGGGAAGCGTCCGATCAGTTTCAATATGTCGCTTTATAAAATGGACGATCTCTCATACACGCCGCCAGGCGGTGAGGCGGAGATGACCTCCATCGCCTCGGCGCTCGAGACGGCCGGTGTTGATCTGTTGCACGTATCGACGCGCAAGGCACTGCGTGACGAGCAGTGGGGAGAGCCACTCGTCAAGGTGATCGGGGCTGCCGTTACACGAGCACGAGTGATTGCCAACGGAGGGCTTAAAACCTTGGATGATTGCTCACAGTGTCTTGCGCTGCCGGGTGTTGAGGCTGTCTCATTGGCAAGAGCGTTGCTTTCCAATCCGGATTGGCTGTCCATGGCGCTTGAGAGACGGCCGTTGGAGACGTATGTACCAGGCATGGAGCGCGAGGCGCTTCGTATTGCGTAGCGGGTTAGCAGGGGTGGCACGTCCCCGAGCACCAAGCTATTGATCGCAGTAAATGCCCTGCATGCTAATTCTTGCATGAGGAATATCCTCTCTGGTGGACAGTTTTAACTAAACCGTTTTGACTTGATTTTGATACCGGCTTGTTCTCTATCCCAGGTTCATTTCACCAGTATCACCGATCGGGACTTCACAGTCATGGTCGTCTACCAGGGCGGATGTCCACGCCCGAGCGCTATTGGCCGCAGGTTCCTGCCAGTTGCGGATTCTTAACCGATAATATAGGTGTGGAAATTTCAGTCATGTTGAAGATCGTATGCACATCGCAGCCGAAGAAAACGTTTCGACTAGACCGCTGAAAGGCATAATAAAGACAGTGCGCAAAGGATGTCGCTTCTCTTCCGGTGCAGAAGCCTGCTTGAGCAGGAAGCCAGCCATCGAGCCCAGCAAAAATGTGGTGATTTTATCCGTATCAGGCACCTGACTCCAGAATACTGCCGTATCAAATCGTTCAAGAGGTGAAATAGATCCACCGAGTGCGAATATGAAGTAGGTTACGCCGGTGCCATCGATGTGAAATATCGGCACATTGATCATACAACCATCTTTCTCGGTGATCATTTGCCAAGTCTCCGGACCGCAGTTGCTGAACACGTGCAGGCAGGAAGATAAAACGCCTTTGGACGGAGCCAGTGGTCCCCGATGTATAGATGATTGATTGCGGATCCCACGGCTCGCTCGGCCATCTGACCCAAGCGAGTTCGTCCAAAAGTGGTCAGTGAAACCCAAAGAGGCAACCTCTCTCCAGTTTTAAACCGTCTAATTTCTGGGAGCGGATCAAAAACGCCTGGCACTAACCTTGACAACTGTCCGGGAAACCGAAGCGGATCAGCACTCTTATTGTTGTTTTTCAATGCCGGCCTCCTTAAGTAAGGCAGGCCATCGAGCAAACTCGTCGTTCAACATCAGTTCAAAATCTTTCGATGTGCCTCCAACTGTGTCAAATCCCTGCGATGTAAATGCTTTGAGAATCTTTGGATTCGCTAAAGCCTCGTTTGTGGCATCGACAAGTTTAGCCATATCCTCTTTGGGAGTGCCCACTTTAGCGACGAGACCCAGCCAAGTATTGAAGTTGTATCCAGGCACGCCTGATTCAGCAAAAGTGGGCACCTGGGGGATGAGCTTGTTACGTTGTGGCGTTGAGACTCCCAATGCAGCAATTTGCCCAGAGCTTAACAGTGAAGCGACAGCCGGTAAGCTAGCCATCCCAAGCGGCACTTCGTTAGCCCTAACGGCGGTAACCACGGGCCCAGCGCCTTTGTAAGGAATACCCAGAATATCTATATCGGCCTTAGACTTAAGTAACTCCATCGCGATGTTTGCTGGCGCACCATGACCACTGTGACCATAACTTAGCTTTCCTGGCTGCGATTTGGCCATGTTAATGAGTTCCTGCAGCGTTTCCACTTTTAATGAGGGATTTCGGATTAGCACTTGCGGGCTGTCGGCTACGTTGATAACGGCCACGAAATCCTTCTGCGGATCAAATGGCAAATCTCGTAAACTTGGTGCAAGGGTATGACTCACAGTAGTAAAGAGAAACGTATACCCATCCGCCGGCTGACTGGCAACATATTGAGTTCCTATTGCTCCGGCAGCACCGGATTTATTTTCTACCACGAAAGTGGCATTCAAGATTTCTGACAAAGCGTTGCTAAGTTGTCTAGCCAAAATATCAATTGATCCGCCGGGAGCATATGGCACGACAATACGCACGGGGCTTGAAGGCCATGATTCCTGAGAGGCAGCACTTGTGGTGAAGAGTGCCATTACTACTGCGGCGATGTACAAGCGGTAAAGATGAGTCTTAATCATTATGGGTCTCCTCAATGGCGTATTGTCCATTAATTTTTTTGATGCATTTACTCTATCGAAGACTTGGCACGTCTGTCTGTCAACGCCTCAACAAGGGGGCTGATGACACCCTTAGTCCGAACATTGACGCATGCTGGAAGATTGCTGGCTATCGCCTCCCTGATGGCGTGAGCAATTTCAGAAGGCTCATCTATAGTTATTCCGTGCCCGCCTAAGCCTTTAAATAGACCATCAAACGGAACATCTCTGAAGGCAGTTCCACACGGTTCACCACTATCCCAAATGCGCCTTTGTTGTTGTTCGATGGAGCTTAAGCCTCGGTTATTATCAATCACGACCGTGATAGGCACATTTTCATTGAACGCAAGCTCAATGCCAAAGCCTCCTGATAAAAAGGCACCATCTCCGCTGAGCACAACTACATTACTGGTTGGGTGCATCAGCTTTAAAGCCATACCAAACGATATGCCGCATCCGATTAAACTATTTGGTCCGGGATGGAATACGCCCCGAATGGGCTTGCCGTTAAACGCAGCTATGTTTAAAGCCATCTCAGCCCAGTAATGTGTATCCCCGCCATCAATGACCAAGAAGTCGTTGCTTCCAATTGCATTTATGACTTCAACAGATAATGCAAGTGGGTGCATGGGTCGGCTGTCTGACTCTTTTCGAATCAGTTCCTGCAGCTCGCCTATCCACCGTGAGCGATCTTGGCGACAAGTCTTTAGCCATTCTCGCGTGACAGGCTCAGAACCTTCTTTTGCTTCAGCTAGCTTTGACAGCACAATTCTTGGATGGCCGAGCAGATTGACATCGGCCGCATGATTGTCGGCTACTTCAGTAATGGAGCCATTCACACATATCAGTTCAGCTGTTTTTGGAACTAGCGGTGGGTTGCCAAAGTTGAGCATATTATCGAGTCGACAACCAATGCTCAAGATCAAATCGGCATCACGTAACATTGCTTCTGCGGGTGGATATTGGTGGATGTCTGCTAATCCAAAGTAATAAGGAAGTTGACCTTCAAATAACGCTTGATGATAGGGAACTATTAACACGGGAACATCATATCGCGATGCGAACCGAGCAAGCTCAGTTTCGGCGCGGCCCCACCAAACTCCATTTCCAGCTATTACCACCGGCCTTTTCGCTTTCTCGAGCTTGTCGAACAATGTGTTGATCTCACCCGGGTCAGGCCACGCCAAATGCTCAGGCTGGGCTGTCAGACTGAACGGCCTATCTAGCCGCTTGTTCGGGTTATCGAACGACGAGTACAGCAAATCTGTGGGAATTGATATGTGTACAGGACCAGGATTTCCGCTGCCACAAATTTCGTAAGCCTTATTAATGAATTCAGGAATCCGGTTCCCGTCAGTAACCAACACGGAATATTTGGTAAGTGGATCAGCCACACGGACGTGATCAATCTCTTTGAATCCGCCTTGTCCCATTCTTTTAATTGTGCTTGACCCTGTAATAAACAGTACAGGAGAATGTTGACCAAAGGCCTCCAGCATTGCGGGTACTGCATTTCCCATTCCTTCTGGGCCCGCTAAGCACACTGCGGGTGCACGTGAGCTTCGCGCCCAGCCATCAGCGAGATGCCCCGCAATCCTTTCATCTGGAGCGTTAACTACACGAACTCCATGTTGCACCAGCCCTTCGATGACGGGATTAATAAAGCCGCCGCTCATGGTAAACACTACTTCCGTTTTTTTTGTTGCGAGTGTTTGCGCTACTAGCCAGCCTCCTCGAACTCGACTATGCCTAGACAGGGCTTGTTTATTCTGCATTTTGGCTCCTTGAGTGCCTCATTGATATGTAGTATCTAACGTGCGGCGCCATAGTATATTGATCTAAGCTGCCAGGATTATCTGTCAACTGGCCGACACTTTTTGGATGGACGCAACTGTGTCTACTACGACGACCACTTCAGAATACGAACGCTTCCATATACCAGCCGAGTGGGTAGCGGCAAGCAGTTGTTTTCTGGATCGTCTTAAGCCAATGGAAAGGGAGCAGCTACTCGAGCGTGCTGATATCCAAAGCTTTAAAAGGAATACAATCCTATTCCGAGCCGGAATCAGCGGAGATAAGCTGTACATCCTCAAGTCTGGATGTGTGAAGGTCTTTCAGCTAGCAGCAACAGGCCGAGAAATGATTCTCTGGTTTTGCATGCCGGGAGATCCATTCGGGTTGGCTTCGGTTCCTCAGATGGGCCCGCGTTTAGTGTTTGCGCAAGTCCGTAGTGACGCATCTGTTTACTGTATTTCTCGAGCGAATTTCCTGGATTTTCTTGCTAATCATCCACGTGTATCGGGCGAATTAATCGGACTGCTATTGGGACGCTTATATCTATTAAGCGATACCCTATTGAATTCATCCAGCGAGTCAACGGAAGAACAGCTATTGAGGCTATTGGTAAGGCTTCAACATCAGTGTGGCAGGCACATTGGTAAGGAAATATGCATTGATATTGACCTGACCCAGCAAGAGATTGCTGACATGATTGGTGCAAGTCGGCAAACAGTTAGCTCTCTTCTCAATCAGATGCAAGAGCGCGGTATTTTACGGATTCATCGGAGACGGATCTATCTCCGACCGTCGGCGGAGTCCTCATAAATTGTTGAACGATGTTGGGTTGACGCCCACTGTCGTCTCGCCGGGAAATTCCGCAGTCCTGTTTTATACGAGAAGGAAAAGCGTAACCATGAACGCATACTCGTCCCGCAAAGAAAACCCAAGAGCACCCTCCATTAAGTTGGAGGAGGTTATTGCTTTTATGCGTAATAGTATATGACGCCGTGTGTGCACAACCAACTCCGACAGCAACCATTGCAAAGCACATGGGGTATAAAAGTACTAATAACGGCGTGGCACTGCAAGCACTAGTAAGCGCAAGGTATTTTGGGTTGTTGGAAAGGTTGGGAGATAGCCATCTTTCTGCGACACAGGCGTTTGAACAATTCGTACTCGCCCAGGACGTGGCACAACGCAAGGCTTTACTTGTGCGTTTTTTGCGCAACCGGTCCCTGTACTCCGATTTGCTGGATAGATATAAAAGCCCCACAGTGTCAGTCGATACCTTGAGGTCAGATCTTATCGAGTGGGGGTTTAACCCCATCGCTGCTGAAATCGTTCTGAAGACCTTCTTGAAGTTGGTTGAGTACGTGGATCGGCAGCAATGATGAAAGGCAGAGGCGAGAACACACCGCCTTACGGTTCCTATGAACCATGCTCATCGCTCTGTGTGCTCGCCCAAAGGTGGATAGAATCTATAGCGATTTCAATGGATGCTTCCGATACAGGCAGGCGTATGGCGTTAGCGGGGTCCATCAAATACACACCGGCCTGTTTGCGCCTGATTCCGAGACTTCATTTAGCAAAGCCGCCAGTTGGGCCAGGGTAAGAGTATCGCGTATCCCTTCCTCGATCATGGATAGCTCCATTTGATCCAATTGCCCGTTGTGATTACTGTAGCCTGCATTTCACTAAGCGAGTGCGACCGTCAGATGCCCTAAAGATTCGTTTGCTGGCTTGACTTTAATTTCGATGTCATAGCCCAAGCGATTCAAACACTCCATTAGCTTTCGCTTGGACAGGTTCGTAAAGTCACCTCGCATCATGCCTGATACCTTCGCCTGCGAAATGCCCATGCGCTGCGCTGCCTCCGTTTGAGTCAGCCCATGTACCTTCATCGCCTTCCTGATTTCAATCGCTAGATCGGTTTTGACTTTGAGTTTGTTGGCATCTGGCACGCCGAGGTCTGCGAAAACATTTCCAGAGCTACGTCGCACTTCGACGCCATCAACGATTCGTTTTTGCATTCTGAAGCTCCTGCGCTTGTTGCTCGGCCATTTTCAGCCGGGAACGGATAATGTCCATGTCGGGCTTGGGAGTGGATATCCTGCTTTTGCTCTTTTTTGAAAGCAGTGCAAGACGAACACAGCTTCGGCAAATTTAACCGTATAGACCGCCCGATAAGTGCCCGTACTATCGTCCTCAATGACTTCCAATACCCCCGGCACCGCCGAAGCCAGTCAGTACTTTGACGGTATCAGCTGGACTGGATGATTTGCATGTGCACGACTTACGGCACCGTTGGCATGAGATCCATCAAGTACACCGGCCTGTTTACGCCCGATTTCAAGGCTTCATTGAGTAAAGTCGCCAGTTGAGCCACGGTAAGAGTACCGGGTGTCCCTTTCTTGATCATTGACAGCTTCCTTTTGGTGACACGCTCTCGGGCAAATTGTGGCACGCTTTTCGAGTTCCAGGCTTTCGCCAAATTCTGATAAGCGTCTATTCTCGTCATGTCGGGATTGTGTTATACGTCAGAGACGTATAAAATATCGTGATGGAATTCATTGAAACCCCGGTGTTCACAAAGCTGATCACTGCCTTGTTATCAGATGAGGAATATACCGGGCTTCAGAATCTGCTAATCGAGAATCCGGCGCGGGGTGATCTCATTCCGGGTGGGGGTGGTATTCGGAAGATTCGTTATGGCCGACAAGGCATGGGAAAGAGTAGCGGAATCCGAGTGATCTACTACTGGATTAGTGAAGATCAACAAATCTACATGTTGGTCGCCTATCCAAAGTCCCGAAAGGACAATTTGACGCCTGGCGAGATAGCGACACTGGGCGAACTGGTAAAGGAGCTTCGATTATGAAGAAGGGTGATACTTTATTTGATGATTTGCAGGCCAGTCTGAAGCAGGCGGTTGCTATTCGCAAGGGCGAGCTGGAGCCATCGCGTGTGTTCAAGGTTGAGACGATCGATGTCAAGGCGACCCGCGAGAAAACACATCTGTCGCAATCAGAGTTTGCGAGGGCCATTCACGTTAGCGTCCGGACGCTTCAGAACTGGGAACAAGGCCACCGCAATCCTACTGGTCCCGCAGCCGCTCTACTGAAAATTATGGCGAATGAACCGGAGATGGTTGTGCGTACGCTTCAGGCGTCGTGACATACCCTAACGCGAGGCAGGTGGATAAGATCCACACAAAATTACTCCCCTAAAAGCCCGTTCTCTCTGAGGGTTTTTTTCGCCTGGGGCCACTGGCTTTTGCCTATTCAACGAGCAATACAGTAAGCACCATGTGCTTTGCTCATTGTGTTTTGCTCTATGCGCAATGCATCGTCATCAACACAGGCAGTCTTGTCTTAGCAAAAGAAGCGGGCTCTTCATCATAAAAGGGGGACGATCAGCATTCATTAAACTTGTTTTTGCGAAGAAACACGTCTAATGGAAGGAATGCCGATGTCCCCAGTCGATTTTATCTTAGGAATCCGCGATGT
>NZ_SDQC01000005.1 GCF_004153445.1 Allopusillimonas soli | reverse complement strand
CATTCACTACTACAATCACGACCGCATCAAAATAAAACTAAAAGGCCTGAGTCCGGTGCAATACCGTATTCAGGCCTTGGCCACCTAATCTGTAACCGTCCAACTTCTAGGGGTCAGTTCATTTCGGCCCTTTTTTCAACGACTTACAGACACCAGTGGAAGTCTGTAGATCAAAAATTGGAGCGGGAAACGAGTCTCGAACTCGCGACCTCAACCTTGGCAAGGTTGCGCTCTACCAACTGAGCTATTCCCGCAATCTGCCTGGCAACCTGCTAAGCAGCCAAGGCAAAAAATTATAGCAGAATTTTTCTGTTCCGCTCAAGCCTGGCCGGACGCGAAAACATGGCTTCGAAGACCGCGCGGTTTACAATGAGGCGCTTCACACGAGTCGGATCAGCCGGCCTCTCATCTCATGGAAATCAATGTGCTGCAAACCGTCCAACAGGACTTGACCGCTTGCAATACCTTGGGCCTGCCGTCTCTGGCGACCACCTTGTTGCGCTTGCGCAGCCCGGATCAATTGCCCGCGTTATGCGCTTTGGCGCAGGCGCACCGATGCGTGTTCGTGTTGGGTGGAGGCAGCAATGTTGTGTTGGGGCCGCGTCTGGAAGGCTTGGTCATCAAGGTGGAAACGCGCGGTATTCGCCTTCTGGAAGAAACCGATACCGCCTGGATTGTCGAGGCCCAGGCGGGTGAGGTCTGGCATGACTTTGTCACCCATTGCCTTGACCAGGGATGGTTTGGGCTGGAGAACCTCGCGCTGATTCCCGGCACTGTGGGCGCGGCACCGGTACAGAACATTGGCGCCTACGGTGTGGAACTGGATCAGCGCTTCCACAGCCTCGTCGCCTGGGATTTGCGGGCGGGTAGGGCCATTGAGATGGCCGCCCCCGATTGCGGGTTTGCCTATCGCGACAGCGTGTTCAAGTATGCGGAACCTGGCCGCTGGCTAATTGCGGCTGTTCGCTTCCGGCTGCCCCGGCCATGGCAGCCGGTTGTTACATACCCTGATCTCAGGCAGCACCCCGCCGTACGCGCGCTTCTGACGTCTGCGACAGATGAAGGAGCTGGCGCCGGAAACGACGCCCTGGCCAGCCTGCGCACTGCCGGGTTTGGCGCCGAGAGCATGCGGAAGGCTGCGGAACGTCCCGGTGCGAATATCGGCGCGCCATTTTCGGGTGTATCGCCGCGCGCCATTTACGAAGCTGTATGCGAGATACGCCGGCGCAAGTTGCCCGATCCGGCTATCCTGGGCAACGCAGGCAGTTTTTTCAAGAACCCTGTTGTAACTGCGGCCAGCCGGGATGCGCTGCTTGCACGGTATCCGGGCCTTGTTTCCTACGCCCAGCCGGGCGGATCCCATTACAAGCTGGCGGCTGGCTGGCTCATCGAGCAGGCCGGCTGGAAGGGGCGCCGCCTGGGCCAGGTGGGAACACATGATCGCCAGGCGCTGGTCGTGGTCAACCATGGCGGCGCGCAGGCGGAGGACATTGTGCGCCTTGCTCATGCCATCAAGAGTGACGTCAGGGCACGATTTGGTGTTGAGCTGGAGCAGGAGCCGGTTCAGGTGGACAGCACATCCTGCATGTCGAAGAGCCCGAAATCTTTGCGTGCTAGATAGCGGGCCGCCCGCAGGCTGCCTTGCGCATACGTTGCACGGCTGTTGGACCGATGCGTGATTTCGATGCGCTCACCTGTGCCGCAAAAATAGGCGGTGTGTTCGCCCACCATGTCGCCGCCGCGCACCACCGAGAACCCTATGCGGCCTGTCTCGCGCGGGCCGGTTACGCCGTGGCGGGCCCAGTCCGCAATATCGTCCAGTTTTTTGCCCCATGCAGACGCCACCGTGTCTCCCATGGCCAGGGCGGTGCCTGACGGCGCATCGACCTTGTTGCGGTGATGCGCCTCGAACACCTCGACGTCGTAGCCTTCGTTCAGAAGCCGGGCGGCCATGTCGAGAAGTTTGAGCGTGGCATTGACGCCCACGCTCATGTTAGGCGCGAATACAATGGCAATTTTCTGGCTGGCGGCCTGAATGGCTTGTTTGCCTTTGTCATCAAAGCCGGTGGTGCCGATGACGCATTTCGTGCCATGCCGCACGCAGGCGGCCAGATGCGCGAGCGTGCCTTCCGGGCGTGTGAAGTCTATCAGGCAGTCCGCCTGCGCAAGCTGCTCCACGTCGTCTGTAATGAGCACACCCGTATCGCGCCCCAGGAATGAGCCCGCATCCTGGCCTACGCCGGGGGCACCGGCGCGGTCCAAGGCAACGGTGAGCTCGAGATCGGGGCTGTTCAGCACCGCCTCAATCAGCATGCGGCCCATGCGGCCGTCAGCACCTGAAATGGCAATACGCATTGTTGTTCCTTATCGCAGAGGTTCGTTTGCACGCTGGCCCGGGATATAGGATCCGGGCGGATTGCGGGGCGCGTCAGGGTTGTTGAGCAGGGGGCGGCGCGGCCCCGAGCGGCGTTCTTCCGCCTTGTCTTTTTCGGCCTGTATGGCCGCTTCCGTTTCCTGGATGCTCGGGGCGGGGGGTGGCGCATCCCCTGTCGCTGCGGGCTGCCCGCTTGCCGCGGCATCCGCGCTCTCGGGCAGCGTGACTTGGGATCCGTCGATAAGGGCTCCGCTGGCTGGCGCAAGCGGCGTAGCGTCGGGTATGGCCATGCTTTCGGCATCAGGCGTCTGACTGGCCTGCGCGGTAGCATCGGCTGCTGCAGCCGGTTCCGCTTGTGTTTGGGCTGTGTCGCGGTCCTTTTCTTCGCCGTCTGGCGGCGTCATGCCGGTGTCGGTTCTTTCGAATGGTTGGCGATCGGGCTGCTCGTCGCCGGACCAGCGCACCAGCTGGTCGCCGTCGAACCAAACGGTGAAATTGCGCAACTGTTCTTTTCCGTATCCGGGCTGGTTGTAATAGGGATAATCCCAGCGGTTGCTGTGGAAAATGTCCTGGAGCGTGGGTGTGCCCAGGATGAAGCGGACCTGATCACGGGTCATGCCCTGGCGCAACTGGGCTACTTGCTCGGAAGTGAGCCAGTTGCCCTGTTGCACATCCGGGCGATAGGGAAAGCCCCAGTTGGCGGTCCCGCAGGCGGCAAGTGTCGTGGCGAGCACGCTGGCCGCCAAGCATGCGCGTATCGCGCGGCGAATTGGTTTCTCTGTGTTGAGCACTAGGCGCCCCTGTTATCCAGATCGAATAAAACCGTTATCATAAAGGGTAAAACAATAGATGCATCAGCGTCTTTCGGCTCCGGGCGTCCAAACGCTCGTGCTTTGCCCGGAAGTTATCCACCCGTCCGAGACATTTTATCTATGAACGACCAAAGCGAATTGAAGAACATGGGGCTGAAGGCGACGTTTCCGCGCCTGAAGATTCTCGACATCTTTCGACGGGCAGACCAGCGTCACCAGAGTGCGGAAGATGTCTACCGCACGCTTATCGCCGAAGATGTGGACATCGGCCTGGCAACGGTATATCGCGTCCTTACGCAGTTCGAACAGGCTGGCATTCTGGTGCGCAGTCAGTTCGATGGCGGCAAGGCGGTATTCGAACTGAACGACGGCGATCACCACGACCATCTTATCTGCACCAATTGCGGCAAGGTGGTCGAGTTTACCGATCCCGAGATCGAAAAGCGGCAGCACAAGGTAGCCAAGGAAAAAGATTTCATCCTCGAAAGCCACACGATGCTACTGTACGGTATCTGCCCTGATTGCCAGACGGCACGAACCCAAACGAAAAGCGCGGCCTGAGGACGCGTCGTTTGTCAGGCTCCGTCTTGACCCTTGCCGCGGGCAACCCGCAGCGAGGGCTGGCTGCATTCAGTTCGCCAGCATCTCTCTGGCGTGCTTGCGTGTTGTGTCGGTGATTTTCAGCCCGCCCAGCATCCGGGCCACCTCATTTACGCGACCCGCATCGTCCAGGCTCACGATGTTCGACACCGTGCCCGCTCCGGAAGTCGTCTTGCTGACTTCATAGTGATGCATGCCGCGCGCGGCAACCTGCGGAAGATGCGTCACGCATAATACCTGGTGCCTCTGGCCGAGCTGGCGTAGTAATCCGCCCACGACATCGGCGACGGCGCCGCCTATGCCAGTGTCGACTTCGTCAAAAATCAGGGTAGGGACGCGCGCGGCTTGGCTGGCAATGACCGACAGCGCCAATGCGATGCGTGCCAGCTCGCCGCCCGAGGCTACCTTCGCCAGCGGACGGGCCGTGGTACCCGCATGCCCCGCCACCAGAAACGCCACCGATTCGGTGCCATGGGGGCCTGCGGGGCACGGTTGCAAGGCAACGTCGAAGCGGCCACCCTGCATGGCAAGCGTCTGCATGGCTTCCGTCACGCGGCGTGCCAACGTCTTGCCAGTCTTGCGCCTTGCCTTGCCCAGCATGCCTGCTAGCGTTTCATATTGAGCAGCTGCGGCGTCGCTGCTGGCCTGCAGCGCCTCAAGGTCGGCGGCTTGCTGGCTGGCCTGTAGCGTTTCGGCCAGTTGCAGGCGCAGGGCCGGAAGCTCGGCGGGCTCGCTATGGAATTTGCGTGCGATATCAAAAATGGCTGCCATGCGCTGCTCGGCTTGTGCCAGGCGCTCGGGGTCGAGATCGAGTCGGCCCAGGTAGCTGTTCAGGTCAGAAACCGCCTCGCCGGTGGAGATCAGCGCGGATTCGATGGCGTCGTGGATGCCTTGCAGTTGCGGATCATGCTTGAGCAGATGGCGTATGTGCTGGGCGGCTGCCCCAAGCGCCTGGCGCGCCGAGCCGTTTTCATCGTCGAGCGTGGATAATGCGGCGCCCGCCCCTTCGAGCAGTGCCTGGGCGTGCGCCAGCCGGCTGTGTTCGGCGCTGATGGTGTCCCATTCGCCATCACCCAGGGCCAGGCGGTCGAGTTCTTCGAGCCGCCAAGCCAGCCTTTCACGCTCCTCCTGCAGTGCAGCGGCATTGCGGCGGGCATCTTCCAGCGATTTCTGCGCCTGCTGCCACGCATGCCAGGCCTGCTGCACATCTCTTGCCAGATTCGCGTGACCGCCGTGCGCGTCGAGCAGTTCGCGCTGGCTGGATGCCTTGAGCAGGCTTTGGTGGGCATGCTGGCCATGTATATCGACCAGGAATGCGCCTAATTCCCGCAATTGGGTCAGCGCCACGGGCAGGCCGTTGATGAATGCGCGGCTGCGTCCCTGGTTATCGATGACCCGGCGCAGGACCAGGGCATCGTCGGGATCCAGTTCGTGCTCCCGCAACCAATCGTGCAGCGCAAGCGGAGGCTCGAAGACCGCGGTGATGTCGGCGCGGCTGGCGCCTTCCCTCAGGACCATGACGTCGCCGCGCGCGCCCAGTGCCAGCGAGAGCGCATCCACGAGGATAGACTTGCCTGCCCCGGTTTCGCCCGAAAATACCGTGAAACCCGCATCAAAATGCAGCTGGGCTTCGTCGACAATAACAAAGTCGCGGATATGCAGGGTGCGCAGCATGAATCACTCGGCCTCGTCCGTGGGTTGGGGCATATGGTTCCAATATAGTTTGCGCCGAAGCGTGGAAAAGAAGCTGTAGCCCTCTGGATGGAGGAAGCGGACGCGATGCGCGGCTCGCCGCACGTCGATGCGATCGCCTGGCTGGCAATCGGACCATGTCTGCATGTCGAAGTGCACGCTTGCGCCTGATTCGACCCGTCCGAGCGCCGTGATGGTGAGGCTCAGGGTGCCAGTGTCCGGCAGCACGATGGGCCGGTTGGAGAGGGTCTGGGGTGCCACGGGCACCAGCAGGATGGCATTCAGGCGGGGATGGACGATGGGGCCGCTTGCCGACAGCGAATAGGCGGTGGAGCCGGTCGGCGTGGCGACGATCAGGCCGTCGGCCCGCTGGCTGTACATGAAAGTGCCGTCCAGCTCGACCCGCACTTCTATCATGCCCCCGCGCCCGGCTCGATTCAGTACGACGTCGTTGAGGGCCTGCCCGGAAAACAGCGTTTCGCCGGCGCGCGTAACCCGTCCCTCGAGAAGCGTGCGCTCCTCGGACTCGTAATTTCCCTGGATGACGCTGGAAAGCGCATCGTGGGCGCTGGACAGGGGGATGTCGGTGATGAAGCCCAGGCGGCCGTGGTTGATGCCGATCAGCGGCACACCGCTGTGGGCCAGCCTGCGGGCTGCTCCCAGCATGGTGCCATCGCCGCCCATGATGACTGCCAGGTCGGCCTGCTTGCCGATATCGTCGTAGCTTGCCACCGGCAGCTGCCCTACGCCGGTATTGCGGGCTGTGTCGGCCTCGATGAGCACCTCGCAGCCCAGCGCGTGTAAGGTGGCTGCCAGCTCGAGCAAGGGGGCGTCCAGTCCTGTATCCTGATGCCGTCCTACAATTGCAACGGTTTTGAAGTGCATGAACCCTGTACCTGAATGTGTGAGGAAGTAAGGCCTGCGTTGATTATAGAGTCCATTGCCCTCTGTCAGAGGGCCAAATGCAGCCCGTTCCGGCAATATTGAATAAAATAGTCACATGGATGATAGAGCCAATGCGCTCCTCAGGGCGCTCATAGAACGTTACATTGCGGAAGGACAGCCCGTGGGCTCGCGCACGCTGTCCAAGATGTTCGATCTTTCGCCGGCCACCATACGCAACGTCATGGCCGATCTGGAAGACCTGGGCCTCATCCATAGTCCGCATACATCCGCAGGCAGAGTTCCCACCCCAAAGGGGTACAGGGTGTTCGTAGACCGACTTCTTGCGGTGCAGCGCTTCGAGGTCCTGCCGCCCAGCCAGATACGGGAAATGCTTCCCGCCGCCGAGCCCAGCCGCGCCGTAACGGCGGCGGCCGCACTGCTCTCGAACCTGTCGCAGTTCGCGGGCGTGGTGCTGGCCCCCAAAAGGGCCCAGGTGTTTCGCCACATGGAGTTTATCCGGCTGTCCGACAAACGCGTGTTGCTCATCATTGTGACACCCGATGGAGACGTGCAGAACCGCATCCTGTTTGTGCATCGCGACTACAGCGAACAGGAGCTGCTGGAGGCCAGTAATTTCTTCAACCAGCATTTCGCAGGCAAGTCCTTCGACGAGGTGCGCATGGCCATCACCGAAGAGCTGTCATCCCTGCAGGCGGATATTTCGAGGCTCATGCAGGCGGCGGTCGAGGCTGGCACGGCCATGGGCGAGTCCGACGATGACCTGGTCATATCCGGGGAAAGCAAGCTGCTCGACATTTCCGAGATTGCATCCGACATGGACCGCCTGCGAGGCATGTTCTCGCTGTTCGAGAAGAAGACCGAACTCCTTCAACTGCTCGATGTGTCCAGCCGCGCCCAGGGTGTGCAGATCTACATCGGGGGCGATTCGCGCCTGGTGCCGCTCGATGATATCTCGGTCATTACAGCGCCTTACGGCGTCGATGGCAAGGTCGTTGGCACGCTCGGCGTCATAGGGCCCTCGCGCATGGCCTATGAGCGGGTCATTCCCATAGTCGACATTACATCCCGCCTGCTCTCCAACGCACTGAGCCACAATGCCTGAATCTCGTTTTCTGGCCGAGCCGCAGGACCCCGACGCCTTCGCGCCGGCGCCCGCGCCGCGCCCGCACGGCCCCCTGGGCGTGCTGCTCGTCAACCTCGGTACGCCTGATGCGCCGACGCCGGCATCCATCCGGCGCTATCTCATCGAGTTTCTGTCGGATCGGCGCGTCATCGAAATCCCTCAGTGGCTTTGGCAACCCATCCTGAGAACCGTGGTGGTGCTGCGCCGGCCTCATGCGCTGGCCCCGCGATACCGCGAAATCTGGCTTGAGGAAGGTTCGCCGCTGCTGGTCTATAGCCAGAGGCTGGCGCAGGGCCTGCAGCAGCACCTGGGCGGCGAAGACGCCGTGCGCGTCGGGTTGGCCATGAGGTACGGCAACCCTTCGGTGGCTTCGGCAATGGACGCGCTGAGGGCGCAAGGTTGCGAACGCATGCTGGTGGTGCCCATGTATCCCCAATACGCAGCAAGCACCACGGCAACGGCTGTGGACAAAGTGGCCGCGTATGCCGCGCGCCTGCGCAATCAGCCCGAACTGCGATTCCTGAAGCGCTACAACACTTTGCCAGCCTACATCGACGCCCTGGCCGAGTCCGTTCGGCGGCACTGGGACGAGCACGGCATGCCCGACCGTCTGCTGCTCAGCTTCCATGGGCTGCCTCGTGTTACCGTGGCGCGAGGCGATCCCTATCATCGCGACTGTATGGAAACCGCTCAGGCACTGCGCGGGCGGCTCGGGCCGGACGGGCATCTGGTGCATGTCTCCTTCCAGAGCCGCTTCGGCGCCCAGGAGTGGCTCAAACCTTATACTGAACCCACGTTGCGCGCCTGGGCACGGGAAGGTGTACAGCGGGTGGACGTTATGTGTCCGGGCTTTCTGGCCGATTGCCTCGAAACCCTGGAGGAAATCCAGATGCAGTGCCGTGATGCCTTTCTTTCCGAAGGAGGGCAGGCGTTTCGTTACATTCCTTGCTTGAATGGCGATGCCAGGTGGGCAGAGGGGTTCGCTTCTTTCATCCGCCAGAGCCTGGCCGGCTGGCAAACCTGAGGGCACGTGGCCAGACCTGCAGGGCTTGCCGCACGGCCCGAGTAAAATCCCATGCGGTCTTGAGCTTGAAATTGGGGGCATGCGCCCCCAACTGCCTTTTATTGCGACCAATTACATCAGTTTTGTGGAGATTCTTTTATGTCGGCACCCCAGAAACCCTTAGACCCGCAGCAACAGGGTCCATCGGTGGACACCTCTGAGCAGCTTGAGGTCAATGATGCCGGCGGTAATGCCGCCGAACCGGGTGAACAGGCATCCGCCGAAGACCTGTCGGCATTGCTGGCCGACGCCCAGGAGCGCGTGGCAGCCTACCACGAGGACCTGCTGCGCGCGCGCGCCGAGGTGGAAAACATTCGCCGCCGTGCACAGGAAGACGTGGCCAAGGCCCGCAAGTTTGGCACGGAATCGTTTGCCGAGAGTCTCATTCCCGTCAGGGACAGCCTTGAAGCTGCCTTGGCGCTGACGGATCAGACTGCGGAAGCATGGCGGGAAGGGGTCGAAGCCACCTTGCGCCAACTCAATACCGCGTTCGAGCGCAACCTCATGAAGGAAGTGGCGCCAGCCGAGGGCGACAAGTTCGATCCGCACCAGCATCAGGCCATATCGTCGGTTCCTTCCAGCCAGCCAGAGGGCACAGTCGTTCAGTTGCTTCAAAAGGGCTACACCATTTCCGAGCGTGTGCTGAGGCCCGCGCTGGTCATGGTTTCTGCCGGCCCAGGCCAGCAAGGATAAAGCGGCGGCAGGGGGTGTGGCCGTGGCGACCGGGAAGGCCGTCTCAGCAAAAATTGCGGCGCGCAGCCTTGAAATCCCGACAGACGTCCCCATCTGGCTTTCATCAGCTTGTTTACATATTCAAAATTTATAGCAGGGTAATAACATCATGGGCAAAATTATTGGTATTGACCTGGGCACAACCAACAGTTGTGTGGCCGTCATCGATGGCACCAGCGTCAAGATTATCGAAAATGCCGAGGGCGCGCGCACCACGCCTTCCATCGTGGCCTATATGCCGGACGGCGAGATCCTGGTCGGCGCGCCTGCAAAACGCCAGGCCGTCACCAATCCCAGGAACACGCTGTTTGCCGTAAAGCGCCTTATCGGCCGCAAGTTTGACGAAAAGGCCGTCCAGAAAGACATCGACCTTATGCCGTACAGCATCATCAAGGCTGACAACGGCGACGCATGGGTCGAGGCCCAAGGCAAGAAGCTGGCGCCTCCCCAAGTATCGGCCGACGTTCTGCGCAAGATGAAGAAAACTGCCGAGGACTACCTGGGCGAGGAAGTCACCGAGGCTGTCATCACGGTGCCGGCCTACTTCAACGACAGCCAGCGCCAGGCCACCAAAGATGCAGGCCGCATTGCGGGGCTGGACGTCAAGCGCATCATCAACGAGCCGACTGCGGCGGCGCTGGCCTTCGGCATGGACAAGAGCGAAAAGGGCGACCGCAAGATAGCGGTGTACGACCTGGGCGGTGGCACGTTCGACGTCTCCATCATCGAAATCGCCGATGTCGACGGTGAAAAGCAGTTCGAAGTCCTGTCCACCAATGGGGATACCTTCCTGGGTGGCGAAGACTTCGACCAGCGCATCATCGACTACATCATCGGCGAGTTCAAAAAGGAAAGCGGCGTTGATCTGTCCAAGGACGTGCTGGCGCTGCAGCGTCTCAAGGAATCCGCTGAAAAGGCGAAGATCGAGCTGTCTTCCACTCAGCAGACCGAGATCAACCTGCCGTACATTACGGCCGACGCTTCGGGCCCCAAGCATCTGAACCTGAAGATCACTCGCGCGAAACTCGAGGCCCTGGTCGAGGAACTCATCGATCGCACCATCGAGCCGTGCCGCATCGCCATCAAGGACGCGGGCGTCAAGGTGTCGGAAATCGACGACGTCATTCTGGTTGGCGGCATGACGCGTATGCCCAAGGTGCAAGAGAAGGTCAAGGAATTCTTCGGCAAGGATCCGCGCAAGGACATCAACCCCGATGAGGCAGTTGCCGCTGGCGCCGCTATTCAGGGTTCCGTGCTGGCGGGTGATCGCAAGGACGTCCTGCTGCTTGACGTGACGCCCCTGTCTCTGGGCATCGAGACGCTGGGCGGTGTCATGACCAAGATGATCCAGAAGAACACCACCATACCCACGCGGTATTCGCAGGTGTTCTCGACGGCAGACGACAACCAGCCGGCCGTGACCATCAAGGTGTTCCAGGGTGAGCGCGAGATTGCCGCGGGCAACAAAGCGTTGGGCGAGTTCAATCTCGAAGGCATTCCGCCCGCAGCGCGTGGTACGCCGCAAATCGAGGTTACCTTCGACATCGACGCCAACGGCATCCTGCACGTATCCGCCAAGGACAAGGGTACGGGCAAGGAAAACAAGATCACCATCAAGGCCAATTCCGGCCTGAGCGATGATGAGATCGAGCGCATGGTAAAGGATGCCGAGGCCAATGCCGAGGAAGACCATCGCGTGGCCGAACTGGCGCTTACCCGTAACCAGGCTGACGCCTTGCTGCATTCCACGCGCAAGTCACTGGAAGAGCATGGCGACAAGCTGGATGCCGGTGAGAAGGAAGCCATTGAGAACGCCGCCAAGGAACTCGAGGATGTTCTGAAGGACGGCGACAAGGCTGCCATCGACAGCAAGGTCGAAGCGTTGACTGCCGCCGCGCAGAAGCTGGGCGAGAAGATGTATGCCGACATGCAGGCCCAGGCCGCAGCGGAGCAGGGAGCTGGCAATGCGCAGCCCGCTGAAGACGATGTGGTCGATGCCGACTTCAAAGAGGTCAAGCGCGATCAGTAAGGCTCGTTTGTAGTTCTCATGGTGCCCGGTTTCTGGCTGTTTGCCGGAAATCGGGCGTTCTCGTTCACACAACGAGGCCCGGGCCGCATGCCGGGCCCCAAGAATACACAGGCGTTACGCACGCAAAGCAATTCACATGGCAAAACGCGATTACTATGAAATCCTGGGTGTGGCCAAAAACGCTTCGGATGATGAAATCAAAAAGGCCTACCGCAAGCTGGCAATGAAATACCACCCGGATCGTAATCCGGGCAAGGAGGCTGAGGAAAAGTTCAAGGAGGCCAAGGAAGCCTACGAAGTTCTTTCCGACGAGCAGAAGCGTGGCGCCTACGACCGCTTTGGCCATGCGGGCGTCGATCCCAATTCCGGCATGGGCGCGGGCATGGGTTCCGCGGGTTTTGCCGATGCGTTTGGTGATATTTTCGGCGAAATATTCGGTGGCGGCCGACGAGGCGGCGGCCCGCAGGTATACCGGGGCGCCGATCTGAAGTATTCCCTGGACATCACACTCGAACAGGCAGCCAACGGTTTCGATACGGAAATCCGGGTACCCAGCTGGGAAACCTGCGATACCTGCCATGGATCGGGCGCCAAGCCCGGCACCTCGCCAAAGACATGCCATACTTGCAACGGCGTGGGCACTGTGCGTATGCAGCAAGGCTTTTTCAGTGTGCAGCAAACCTGCCCGACCTGTCACGGTACCGGCAAGGAAATCACCGATCCTTGCACAGCATGCGATGGGGTGGGCCGCATCCGCAAGAACAAGACGCTGCAGGTCAAGATTCCCGCTGGTATAGACGACGGCATGCGTATTCGCTCAAGCGGCAATGGAGAACCCGGGGTTAACGGCGGGCCTCCGGGCGATTTGTACGTGGAGATCCATCTCAAGCCGCACAATATCTTCCAGCGCGATGGAGACGATCTGCACTGCGAACTTACCATTCCGTTCACGACCGCCGCATTGGGCGGCAACCTGGAAGTGCCTACCCTGTCCGGCAAAGGCGAGATCAGCATTCCGGAAGGCACGCAATCCGGCAAGCTGTTCAGGCTGCGCGGCAAGGGAATACGTGGCGTGCGGGGCAGCTATCCGGGCGACCTGTATTGCCATATTTCGGTCGAAACGCCTGTGCGGCTATCCGATGAGCAGAAGAAGATTCTTCGGCAGTTCGAGGCCTCCCTGGAGCAGGGCGGCGCCAAGCACTCTCCCAACAGCAAGTCCTGGACGGATCGGGTCAAGAACTTCTTTTCCTGATAGCACTTTTATTCAATAGAAAAACCGGGCCGGCATATGCCGGCCCAATTTTTTGTATGAAACCGAGACCTGGACGGGGCGCTCGGAACCAGGTGTTGGCCTGGCTGGCCGCACCTCGCCGGCCGCACCTCGCCGGCCGCACCTAGCCGGCCGCACCTAGCCGGCCGCACCTAGCCGGCCGCACCTAGCCAGCCGCGGCGCTGGCCTGTTCAGACGTATCTTTGGCCTTGTTGGTCTGAGGCGCAACCGAGCCCTTGCTGCCCGTCCCCGCGTCGCCCGCCGTCGCGCCGCGGGTTTTAGCGGAGTGTGGCGATGCAGGTGCGTGCGATTGCTCTGCGGTTGCATTGATGGCAGGCATATCTGCCTGTGGCGTGTCCTTCCGGGGCTCCTGTGCCGCGGGCTCGGCATCCAGGCGTTTGGGTGCCGAGTTCCACTTGCTTTTGTCTGCAGCCAGCGCCGCGCTGAACTGCTTGGGCTTGAGCCAGCGTTCCAGGGTTGTATTGATGGTGTCTGCATTCAGTTTGCGCAACGCATCGTCGATTTTCTGCGACCAGGCAAAAGTGCGGCCGGTGTCCAGGTAACTGATCCATGCAGCCGCCAGCGTGCCATCGCGTGC
This sequence comes from Allopusillimonas soli, assembly GCF_004153445.1. Taxonomy (GTDB): domain Bacteria; phylum Pseudomonadota; class Gammaproteobacteria; order Burkholderiales; family Burkholderiaceae_B; genus Allopusillimonas; species Allopusillimonas soli. The sequence continues at coordinate 315,924 of NZ_SDQC01000005.1, read as the reverse complement.
ACGCGCCAGCTTGCGATAATTGAGCAAGGCTTGAGCGCCTTCCCGGACTTCCTGCTCGGTGAATCCTTTGCTCAGGACGTTCTGAAGCACCTCGTCCACGTCGGCGATGAGCTTCTTGCTGTTTTCCGGCGCATGGATTGCATAGATGGTCCAGCTGCCAGACGGCTCATAGGCCGAAGCGCTCAATTGGCTGCGTACATCGTAGGACAGGCCGTCCTGTACCCGAATGCGGTTCCACAGCCGCGAGGTTTCCGATGAGCCCAGAAGATAGTTGGCCAAGTACAGGGCAGGAAAGTCGGGGTCTGTATCCTGCAGTTCCAAAGGTGCGGTCGCCAGATAGAACGCATTGGCCTTGTCGGGCGTATCGATGTCGAAACGCTCCGGCGGCACCACATGGAAGGGATTGTCTACGCGTTCATAAGCGGGTGCTTCCTGCCAGCCCTTCAAACCCTGAGTCAATGCTTTTTTTACTGCCTCGGCATCGAAATCGCCCACCGCGGAGAAAAGAATATTGCCCGTTCCGTAGAATTTTGCATGAAATTTCTCCAGGCTCTGGCGTGTCAAGGCAGCTATTTCGTCGCGCTCTTCCTGGAAGGTGGGTGTGTAGCGCACATCTTCCCTTGGCCAAGGGTTGTCGTGCCTGGCCAGGGCGCGCGAGGCCAGAGACGTGGGCTCCGACATGGCGCTTGAAATGGCCGCCGCCGCTTGGCGCTGGTACTCAACCAGTTCTCTCGTGGGGAAATCGGCCTCGCGTACAACGTGCAGCACAAGGTCGAGCAGCGCGGGAAGGTTTTCTCGTACAGTGGACATGCTCACGGTCAGCACGCCACCGCCGCCGCCAAATCCGACCTGCGCCTGCAGGGCATTGTATTTGTCCTGGATTTCCTGCCGGGACATGGATGTGGTGCCGTGATCCAGCAGCGCGGCAACGGCAGTGGCAACCTCGCGCTCGCCCATCAGCGTATCCGCGGTGCCAAATTGTATGCGTAGATTCGCATGCACACGATTACCGCGCGTAGGCTTAGGAAGCAGCGCCAGCTTGACCTCGCCGTTGGGCAGCATCAAGGGAGTGCGGTCGGTTGCGGCATCAATGTTTTCGGGCGATACATCGAAAGCCGCCGTGACGGGGCCCGTTGACTGCTTGCCCTTGTAATCCTTGAGCATGGACGCCAGGTCGGGCTGTGTAGCCTTGGGTGCGCGCACGGGGTGCGCCGTGGGGATGTATCTGCCGCTCGTGCGATTGCTGGCGGTGAGATAGGCGGCGGTGACACGCTGCACGTCGTCCAGCTTCATGTTTGTGATGCGATCGCGTGCCAGAAAAAACAGGCGCCAGTCGCCATCTGCCACCATCTCGGACAGCGCGCTGGCCAGTTGTGCCGGATTGGCATAGATTTGAGACCATTCTGTCAGCCACTGATTGCGCACGCGTTCGAGCTGCTGGTCGGTGAAGGGGTGCTTGCCGACTGATTCAACCGTCTGTTCGAGCACCGACAGCGCCTTGTCCTGGTCCATGCCGTTTTCCAGTTGGGCACCGAAAAAGACGTAGCCAGGCTGCTTCATGTCCGCCGAGAAGCCGAATACGCTGGCAGCCAGGTTTTCACGGACCAGGTTGTGGTAGAGCGGTCCTGAGGGTGTGTCCGCCAGAATGGACACGCCCAGGTCCAGTGCCGTGAAGTCGTCGCTGCCTGCGGCAGGCGCGTGATAAAGGGCCGCGACAATAGGCGTGCCGCCATGGCGGCGAAGGCTGACGGCGCGCTCGCCGTCCTGCACCGGTTCGACTGTGTATTCCGGGGGCAGCGTGCGAGAGGGCTTGGGGATCTTTCCGAATGCGTCCGCAACGGTCTTCAGGGTGGTGTCGGGATCGAAGCGGCCCGTAATGATAAGCACGGCATTGTCGGGCTGGTAGTACTCGCGATAGTAGGCCTGCAGTTGCTTGATATCGACGTTTTCGACATCCGAGCGGGCGCCGATGGTGCTATGCCCGTAGTTGTGCCACTGGTAGGCAGTGGCCTGCATTTTTTGCAGCAGGATCTGGAAGGGGTTGTTTTCGCCGCGCTCCATTTCGTTGCGCACCACCGTCATTTCGGAGTCCAGATCCTTTTTGGAAATGAGGGAGTTGACCATGGCATCGGCCTGCCATCCGAGGAACCAGTCGAGTGTTTCCGGATCGGCTGCGAAACTGGCATAGTAGTTGGTTCGGTCGCTGGTTGTGGAGCCGTTGGCGGCAAGGCCCCGGCGCGAAAACTCTGCAAGTGCATTAGGTGTGGTGGGCGTGCCGCGAAACAGCATGTGCTCAAGTAGATGCGCCATGCCGGTCTGGCCGTAGTTTTCCTGGCGTGCGCCGACCAGATACGTCATGTTTACCGTGGTGCTGGGCTTGGAGGGGTCGGGCGCAAGCAGCACCTTCAGGCCATTGGCCAGCATATATTGCGTGACTCCTTCCACCGACGGGCCTTGCGTGACGCCCTGCGGAAGGCTGGCTGCATGTGCGATGGCACCCAGCGCAGTGAACAGAAAAAGGGCACTGGCCCGGGCCAGGGCTTTAGGCAGAATCTTGGTCATTGCTCAGGCTTCCGTGAGGTAAGGGTACTACTTCTGCTCTTTTAACACAGCAGCCCGATTCGACGCCGTCTCTGCGCCAAAGTTCAGCTGTACTGCCTCGAAGAGCGTGGGCGCGCGCTAGCGGGACAGGCTGCGCATGGCCGATTCCAGGCCGCTGACTGTGACGCTGAACATGCGGTCGTGCATAATATTCTTGATGATGGCAATCGACTGACGGTACTCCCAGTAGCCAGCCGGCTCAGGGTTCAGCCACACGGATTTGGGCCAGTTCTCGAGCAGGCGCTGCAGCCATGTGGCTCCGCTTTCCTTGTTGTAGTGCTCCACCGAGCCGCCTGGCTGCAGGATTTCATAGGGACTCATGGTGGCGTCGCCCACGATGATCAGGCGCCAGTCTTCGTTGTATTTGCGCAGTATGTCCCAGGTATCGGTGCGCTCGGCATGGCGCCGGCGGTTGTCCTGCCACAGCGACTCATAGGGGCAGTTGTGAAAATAGTACACCTCGAGATTGCGAAATTCGCTGCGCGCCGCCGAAAAAAGTTCTTCCACGCGGGCAATGTGGTCGTCCATGCTGCCGCCCACATCCAGCAGCATCAGCACTTTCACTGTGTTGTGCCGCTCCGGCACCATTTGCAGGTCGAGCAGGCCCGCATTGCGTGCAGTGCTGCGGATCGTGTCGTCCAGATCGAGTTCGAGTTCGGCGCCTTCGCGCGCAAACCGGCGCAGGCGTCTCAAGGCCATCTTGAAGTTGCGAGTGCCTAACGCCTGCTGGTCGTCGTAGTCGCGATACTCGCGCCGCTCCCACACCTTGAGGGCCGTGCGGTTGCCGGCCGACGGCCCGCCCACGCGTATGCCTTCGGGATGGTAGCCGCCATGCCCGAAGGGAGAGCTGCCGCCCGTGCCTATCCATTTGCTGCCGCCGGCGTGGCGCTCCTTCTGCTCTTCGAGGCGCTGCTTGAACAGCTCCATGAGCTTGTCCCAGCCAAGCTTCTCGATGGCAGCCTTTTCTTCGGGCGTGAGGTTTTTCTGGAATTCCTTGATGAGCCAGTCCAGCGGGATTTCCTTGCCGGCGGGCAGGGCCACCTTCAGCTGCCGATAGTAGGCGGCGAAGGCTTGGTCGTAGCGGTCGAACTGGGTTTCGTCCTTGATCAGCGTCATGCGCGCCATGTGATAGAAATCTTCGATGGAAGGCGACATCACGCCGGCCTGCAAGGCTTCGAGCAGAGTCAGATATTCCTGAACCGAAACCGGCAGCCGATGGGCGCGCAGGTGATAGAAAAAGTCAGTGAGCATGGCGCGTCAGCTGGTATTCCAGGTGCTTTTCCACTTCCTTCCATTCTCCAGCCAGCAGGCTGTAGGCGACGGTATCGCGCACGCTGCCATCGCGCCGTAAGGCATGATGGCGCAGGACTCCGTCTCTGCGGGCGCCCAGGCGTTCGATGGCGCGTTGGGATGCGAAGTTGTAGTTGTCGGTGCGCCATCCAACGATGCTGGCGCCAAGCGTCTCGAAGGCATGGCGCAGCAGAAGCAGCTTGCAGGTGGTGTTGACGTGCGTGCGCTGCCAGCGCTTGGCATACCATGTGTGGCCGATCTCCAGGCGGGCAATGGCCGGCACGATATCGTGATAGCGCGTGGTGCCTATCACCTTGCCGCTCAGATCATCGCGGACGGCGAAAGGCAGCATGTGCCCGTCCGCCTGCCCCCGCAGCGCCGTCTCAATATAGGCACCTTCGGTGCCCGGTTCAGGCACCGATGTCACGCGCAACGTCCAGAGATCTCCATCGTGGGCGGCGTCCCGCAGGGCGTCTGCATGCTGCGGCTCGAGCGGGATCAGGCTGACACCGTTGCCGCTGAGGGTAACGGGCTCTGGCATAAGGTGAAATGCTGCGTTCAAGTGGGTCATGTGTAGGTTTCCGACGAGAGAGGACATCTGGATAAAAAAGCGTGCGCGCCGGCATCAGCGCCGCTGGCGCGTCATGGCGGCCAGGCGCTGAAGCAATGTCAGATCCTGTTCATTCTTGAGTAGTGCGCCCGCGAGCACCGGCAGGTCCTGCGTGGTGTCGGCGATGTCGGTGACGGGCACGCCTTCGTTGATCAACAGACGAAGCCAGTCAAGGAACTCGGACGTGGAAGGCTTTTTCTTGAGGCCCGGTGCTTCGCGCAAAGCAAAGAACGTATCCAGCGCCGCCCGCAGCACTTCTTCGCGCAGATCGGGATAGTGCACGGAGACAATCTCCCGCATGGTTTCGGGCGTCGGGAAATTGATGTAATGGAAGAAGCACCGGCGTAAAAATGCGTCGGGAAGATCTTTTTCGTTGTTGGATGTGATGATGATGAGCGGACGATGGCGGGCCTGGATGGTCTGGCGGGTTTCATACACATGGAATTCCATGCGATCGAGTTCGCGCAAAAGATCATTGGGAAATTCGATGTCAGCTTTGTCGATTTCGTCGATAAGCACGACGGCGGGCTGGGCAGATTCGAAAGCCTGCCAGAGTATTCCCTTGACGATATAGTTGCCGATGTCGCGCACTTTTTCGTCGCCCAACTGCGAATCGCGTAGGCGCGACACCGCGTCATATTCGTACAGGCCCTGGTGCGCCTTGGTCGTGGATTTTATATGCCATTGCAGCAATGGCCTGCCCAAGGATGCGGCAACCTCTTCGGCCAGCATGGTCTTGCCGGTGCCGGGCTCGCCTTTGATCAACAATGGTCGTTGCAGCGCAAGCGCCGCATTCACGGCCATTTTCAGGTCGTCCGTGGCAACGTAGCGCTCGCTGCCGGTATAGCGTTCATTATGATTTGCGGGTGCTGCTGAGGTCATTGGCATGTTCCATGATTTTATGGACAAGGAGGTCGGGATGTATTGCTTGTCTCAATTATCGTACAATCGGGTTTTTCCAAAGGGTGGTTGATTCAAGTCAACGTTTTCAATTTATAACGCCAAAACAAGAGCTATTATGACGTCGCGAACATCTCTGAAGCGCAGTCTGTCTGCGTTGGTCGTCCTGGCATCCTGTGCGATCATGGGCCAGGCCTTCGCCGCCGATGCCAAGGCACCGGCGGACGCCGCGCCCGTGGGCGATGCGCAGGCAGCACTGGGCAAAATATCCATGTGCATAGGTTGCCATGGTATCAAGGGATATAAATCCAGTTTTCCCGAGGTGTATCACGTACCCATGATAGCGGGCCAGAACGCCGAATATATCGTGGCAGCCCTCAAGGAATATGCAAGCGGTGCCCGTACCTTCCCCACCATGGAAGCCATCGCGAAGAGCCTGTCTCCTCAAGACATGGCCGACATTGCCGCTCATTATTCCAGCTTCAAGTAATCGGGGGCCCGTATGAAGAAATTGTTAATCGCCATCGCCGGCTCCGCTTTGCTGGCTGCCTCGGGAATAAGCGCGGCAGCCGATCTGGATGCGGGCAAGGCCTTGTTCGAGAAAACCTGTGCATCCTGTCATGGTGCCGACGCCAAGTCGCCCGTCATGCCCGCCTATCCCATTCTGGCTGGCCAGCATCAGGATTATCTGGCTCATGCGCTCAAGGCATACCAGCGCGGCAACAACAACGAGCCCGCCAGTTCCAACATTCGCAAGAATGCCGTCATGGGCGCCATGGCCGCCCAACTGTCGGCAACCGATATCGAAAATGTGACCGCCTGGCTGGCCAGCTTGCCTTCATCTCTGTCGGTGGAAAAATAGCGCTTTAGCGGCGCGTGGCGTGCCGCCTTACCAGGTCGATGTATTTGTCGGAATCCAGCGGCTTGCCTAGCCGCTGTGCTTCCCAGACTACTTCGCCCAGTGCTTCCATGATGATATGGGCGGCATCGTGTGGATCGTGGTTGGCCAGCAATGCTTCGAATGCAGACTTGATACCCGGCGGCTGATCAATGGACAGTTGCTCATTGATTGCCAGATGCATGGACAGATGCAGAAACGGATTGCTGCGGCCTTCCTCAACGGTGAAATCCGCGTTTGCGCGCTCGGGGTCCTCGAGGTCGGCGTGGTACTCCGGATGCAGCTCGACCAGATCCGCCGCCATGGTTTCCAGCGGCGTCAGCACACCGTGGTTTCTGCGTTTGTGCCACGCCTCGGTGAAAAACTGCCGCACCTGCTCGCGGGAGGGGTTGAACATGCCTGATTCCGTGTAAAACTGCCTGTGAACCCTTTATTTTAACCGTGCCCGAAAGTACGTTAAACTACTCTTATATAAGACTAGAAATTCACTTATTGTAATTTTGACGATATCCCACGCTTCGTGGAGCAACTGGAGCATTCATGTCCTATCAGCACATCAAGGTCCCTGCCGAGGGCCAGAAAATCACGGTCAATGCCGATTCCTCGCTGGCCGTTCCTGACCAGCCCATCATTCCCTACATCGAAGGCGACGGCACTGGTGCGGATATCACTCCCGTCATGCTGAAGGTGGTCGATGCGGCTGTGACCAAGGCCTATGGCGGTAAGCGCAAAATCCACTGGATGGAAGTGTACGCCGGTGAAAAGTCCACCAAGGTATATGGCCCCGATGTCTGGCTGCCCGAAGAAACACTCGATGTGGTGAAAGAGTATGTGGTGTCTATCAAAGGCCCGCTGACCACGCCCGTGGGCGGTGGCATTCGTTCGCTCAACGTTGCCCTGCGCCAGCAGCTGGACCTGTACGTCTGCCTGCGCCCGATCCAGTACTTCAAGGGTGTTCCATCGCCGGTGCGCGAACCTGAGAAGACCAATATGGTCATTTTCCGCGAAAATTCGGAAGATATCTACGCCGGCATCGAATTCGAGGCCGAGAGCGCCAACGCCAAGAAGCTCATCGCATTTCTGCAGAACGAGCTGGGCGTCAAGAAGATTCGCTTTCCCGAAACCTCCGGCATCGGCGTCAAGCCGGTTTCGCGCGAAGGCACGCAGCGCCTCGTGCGCAAGGCCATCCAGTACGCTATCGACAACGATCGCGCCTCGGTCACGCTGGTTCACAAGGGCAACATCATGAAGTTCACGGAAGGCGGCTTCCGTGATTGGGGCTATGAGCTGGCGCAGAAGGAGTTCGGTGCGCAGCCCATCGATGGCGGCCCATGGTGCAAATTCAAAAATCCCAAGACAGGTCGCGAGATCACGGTCAAGGATTCGATCGCCGATGCCTTCCTGCAGCAGATTCTGCTGCGCCCCGCCGAGTACGACGTCATTGCCACGCTGAACCTCAACGGCGATTATGTATCCGACGCGCTGGCCGCCCAGGTGGGCGGTATTGGCATCGCTCCTGGCGCGAATCTGTCTGACTCCGTCGCCATGTTCGAGGCCACCCACGGCACGGCGCCCAAGTATGCCGGCAAAGATTACGTCAACCCGGGTTCGGAAATTCTGTCGGCTGAAATGATGCTGCGTCACATGGGCTGGACGGAAGCGGCCGACCTTATTATTTCCAGCATGGAAAAATCCATTCTGTCCAAGAAGGTCACATACGACTTCGCTCGCCTGCTCGAAGGTGCTACGCAAGTGTCGTGCTCCGGCTTTGGCCAAGTCATGATAGACAATATGGACTAGTCTGACGCCGGCCGCTGCCCGCGGCGGGCCGTATGTTGCCATGCCCCACTTTCTTCCGGGAAGTGGGGCTTTTTCGATTACGCTTTCCCTGTCTTCGCAAAGATCTTTTCGACCAGCGCAACGCCGGCAATAAGTCCATCTTCACGTGCCATTCTTCGGCCCAGTTCGGCCGCGCGGGCGACGACAGCGGGCTTTTCCACAAAATCGATGGCGGCGAGAAGGGTGCTCGCGTCCAGGCGTGCCGGGGAAATTGCCGCGGGCGCTACGCCAAGTTGATGAAGACGGTGCGCCCAGAAAGGCTGGTCACCGGTAAACGGAACGATGATGGATGGTCTTCCCGAGCGTACGGCCGAGTGCGATGTCCCCGATCCGCCGTGATGAATCACAGCGGCCATTCTGGGAAACAGCCAGTCGTGCGGTACCGCGTCGATATGGAGGATATTGTCAGGAAGATCCATTGATCTTGAATCACGCCGTCCGGGCCAGACCACGGCCCGGCGCCCATTCAAGGCGGCGATTATTTTTTCCAGCGTGCGCGGTACATCGATTCCGGCCATGCTGCCAAACCCCACATAGATCGGTGCCGTGCCGCAGGCCAGGAAGTCCCGCAGAGCGTCAGGGGGTGTGTATCCAGCGTCGGCCGGACGCCGCCATTGTCCGCAAAGATGCGCATGGGAAGGCCAATCGTCAGGTGGTGGCAATATCGTTGGCGAGATGCCGTAAAGCATAGAGTGATCCGTCCATAGCTTCGCTCTTGGAGGCAGTCCCAGAACCTGTGCCCGGGCACGATTAAGCGTCTTCTTGAAAGCAAGCCAGAACAATTGGTTCGTTAGGACGAGGCTTGCCCTGTTGAGCGGGGCGGGGATCCAGGCGGGCGGCAGGAAGGGAGAAGGGAACGCCCGCGAAGGCGTCAAAGGAATCATGCCTGCACCCAAGACTGGAATTTTCAGGTATTCCGCGACCGAGAGTCCGACAAAACCGGCCAACCCCGAAGTCACGATTGCGTCGCACTCGCGCGCTGCAGACAACGTTTCTTTCATCCAGGCTGCCGCATGTGTATTGGTCAAACTGATCAATGCCTTGGCTGTGTCTCGCCCTCCGGTTGGTCGTCCCCCCTTGCCGAACAGCGCCTGAATGTCGCCGGAAAGCGGCATCATCCGCCCTTCGAAGCGGTGTTGCGAGCCCAGGCTGTGCGCATCCCCCAGCAGGCAGACATCATGACCCGCTTCGCATAAGGCGTGACCCAGCGCAGCCAATGGGCGTGTATCCCCCTCTGTTCCATAAGTAAGCATCGCGATTTTCATAAGCCAGGATAAATGCTAAAGTAAACGTCGTATACTTTAGCATTTAATTATGCATTGAGATATGGCATTCATACCTGATCGTCCCAGGCGCCGCGTGGAGATGCCCGCGCATATCCATCGGGTCGCGCGCATCCTGTTTGAATCAGAAGGCTACGAGCGTGTGACGATGGAGCAGGTTGCCAGTCAAGCGAAGGTCTCCAAGCGGACCTTGTACAAATACTTCCCGGTCAAGGAGGCTCTGCTGGAAAGCGTGCTGGAGGCACAGCTTGCGGAAGATTTGGCGCAACGCACGCCATACATGGAACAGGCCAGCTTTCGTACCGGCGTTGGCGTATTGCTTCAGGCGTCCGCACACTGGTGTGAGCGGCATGCGGACTATCTGCTGCCTTACATCCGTCATAAGTTCCGCAGCTTCGATCCCACTGCGGTCTCAAGGAAAGACAATGATCTGGTGCCGGTGTGGGCATCGCTCATTGACGCAGCGCAAGCGCGGGGAGAGCTGCGGTCGAACGTATCGTCGGCGCAATTGAGCGTCTATTTTCATTATCTGTATCTTGGCGCGCTTATGCGCTGGCTCACCCGGCCGCAGCTCGATCTGGAGGAAGAGTTCAATACGGTGGTCGATCTATTCGTCGAGGGCGCAAAGGGCCAGGCTGCCTAAGCCCGACTACCCCATCCAGTTCAGCGGTTTCCGAATTCATCCACGCCGTGCCTTCTCATGGAGTGGTTTTTGCGGGGCACGGGCTTTACCCAGGGTTGCCCGTTCCCATGAATACCAGGCGTTGCGTGGCGGCGTTGCCGCCAGTCGGAGCCATGCGTGCCTGAACGATGGCGATCCGCACGTCTGCGCTGTTCTTGGCGAGCCTGGTGCCGACGTTGCTCTTCTATGCGGCGACGCTGCGCTTCGTGATGCCTGCGCTGTTCGGCGACATGCCGTCGTTGTTCAGCGCGATATCGTTCGCGGGCGCGCCAGTCATCCCGCCCACTGTAATAGCCGCGGTTGTAGTAAGGGCCGTCGTTGTAGCCGCCGTAGTAGTCCTGGTCATAGCCGCCGCCGTAACCGCGGGAGCCACCATAGAACGGATCGTCATAGGCACACGCCGACAGGGCAAGTGCAAGGCACACCGCCAGGGCCATGCGCAGTGCAGTGCCGGCGCGCGGCCAGGTTCGCATGTATCTGAAATGGGTCAAGGACATGTTCGCCTCCCTGAATATGCCTGTACGGCCAGACCGCACAGACTCTGGAATCATCCTACCCTTAAATTTGCGGCCAGCGGGGAGGGATGAAATCTCGCGAAACAGGAGGCCTCGAATGATGCGCCGATGAAACCCGACGAAATGAAATTGAAACAGAACACGACAAGACGTCTTTGCTCGTACGGCTTGGTGGCTGTCCATGGACTTGCGCCGGACCTGTGCGAGGCTCGGCGACAGCGTGGCGGCTTCGGGTGGGGCTCCTGTATCATGCCAAGGTTGAGGTCGCCGCGTCGGGCCACTCAGGGCCGAGACTGCTGCGATCAACGAATGGGTTGAGCATGATGCGGAACATTCCTCTCCTTCTTATTTTCGACTGCGACGGCGTGCTCGTCGACAGCGAATACATCTCGGCCAAAGTACAGTCCGCTGCACTGGCCGATCATGGGATTGCCATTTCCCCGGACGAGGTGGCGCGACGATTCTCCGGAATACCCGATGCAGACATGTGGGCCGAGCTGCAGCGCGAGCATGCCGTCCGCCTGCCGGATGACTTCAGCACGCGCTTTGGCCCTATGCTGCAGCTGGCATTCGAGCAGGAGTTACACATTCTGCCCGGGGTGCGCGATGTATTGGACACACTGAAGTCCTGGAGCATGAGGTTTTGTGTCGCTTCCAGCAGCCAACCTGGCAAACTGGGGGCTACGCTGCGGCAGACGGGCTTATGGGATGACTTTTCGCCGCATATCTTCAGTACCGCGCAGGTGGCGCAAGGCAAACCGGCGCCTGATATCTTTTTATTTGCTGCGAAGGAAATGGGGTTTGCACCTGAGGATTGCATGGTCATCGAGGACAGCCAGGCGGGTGTGCAGGCAGCCCGGGCCGCCAGCATGCGGGTGGTGGGCTACGTCGGCGCATCCCATCACGAGCCTGATCAGGCCCAGCGCCTGGCCGATGCAGGCGCCGGCGTCGTGCTGCACGACATGCGTGAGCTCAAGGACGTGTTGCGTGCGCTGCGGGGTGGCGGCGTGTCTGCCGCAATGGGGATCTCGCCATGATGTTGAAGACGGCGGCACTGTTCTTCGCCACCGCGCTCGCGGAGATCGTGGGGTGCTATCTGCCCTATCTGTGGCTGCGCAAAGGCGGCCCCTGGTGGGTGTTATTTCCAGCCGTCATCAGCCTGGGCTTGTTCGTATGGCTACTCAGCCTGCACCCCGCCGCCAGCGGGCGGGTTTACGCAGCGTACGGCGGCGTGTATGTGGTTACGGCACTTCTGTGGCTGCGCTTCGTGGATGGCGCGAAGCTGTCCATGCACGACTGGCTTGGGGCGGCCATCGCCTTGCTGGGCATGGCCGTCATAGTGCTGGGCTGGCAGAAGCCGCCGGGCTGAAGCTTGGGCGACCGCGAGAACTGCTACGGCGGCGCCATACCGTTGCTGTTTTCTTCTTGCCCGAAATCCCCGGTACCCAGTTCCGTGACGCCGTCGGTGGGGGCATTGAGAGACAAGGCCACCGCCCGGGTTATTTGTTCACGACCCCGTTCAAATGCTTCAAGTAGCTCGCTGCCTGTGTTGTCACGCGCACCGAACACCTGGCGCAGCGCAGCGCCGGAGATCTCATAGTCTCTCCTACCGTCGGCGTTGTCCCAACTGAAACGTATGCAGTCGTCCTCGAATTTGGCTTCTGTCTTCTTGGCGAACTCGCCCATGGTGACCTCCATCTTGGATTGTGCCGATGACGCACGATTGGTTCTGCCTGTGGAATGCGCCACACCCTTATCGTAGCGCCGAAAGAAATCCGAACGGATGCTGGGAGTGGGTTGGTGTATCAAGACATTAACGGCATGACAGCGACTTGGCGCTGGCTGACGTGCGGGGTGGTTCGGTGCTATTCGTTGGCCAGCGTTTCGAAGTACGCGGCCGCGCCCCGCAAGGCGGGCTGACGTGCATCAATGACATGGACAGGAATGGCGGCAAGATAACCGCTGAACCTCCCCTTGTCTTCGAATCGCATGCGGAAGGGGGACTGATGAAAATAGTCTCCCAGCTTCTTGACGATGCCACCGCCAATGTAAATGCCGCCGCGTGCACCCAGGGTCAACGCCAGATCGCTGGCGGCGGTGCCGAGTATTGCACAGAAGGTATCCAGCGCAAGACGACAGATTCTATCGGTATTGGCGATGCCGTGTTCGCTGATCTGGGACGGGGAGTAGTCCTGCACAGCCTGCCCGGCATCGTTGCACAGACATTCATAGATGAAGGCCAAGCCGGGGCCGGAAACCAATCTCTCCACGGATACATGGTCGGGATGCTTGCCGCGCGCTGCGCGCCAGAGCATGGCTTCGAGGTCGTCCTGCGGAGCAAAGCTGACATGTCCGCCCTCGGCCGCAAGAGGAATCCATCGGCCTCTCGGCGTGCGCACGAGCCCGGACACGCCCAGTCCGGTTCCGGGGCCCAGAACGCCCAATGCCGCGCCCGGCACGGCCTCGCCGCCGCCAACCTTGTATAGTTCGTTGGCGTGCAGATGCGGGATGGCCAGCGCCTGCGCGGTGAAGTCGTTGATGACATGCAGATTCTCGAACTTCAGGGCCTTGCGCAACTGTTCAATGGAAAACTCCCAGCTCGCATTGGTCATTTTGATATGGTCACCCAGGATGGGGTTGGCGATGCCGATGACGGCGTGCCGCACATGGGGGTTGCCCTGGTTGGCCAGGTACTGGCGGATGGCCGCTTCCATGGTGGGGAAATCGTCGCTGCCGAGGACCTCGATACCGTGAATGTCGTCGACGCTGGTGCAAAGCGCAAAACGGGCGTGTGTGCCGCCCACGTCGGCAACCAGGTGGCATTCGTGTTGGCGTGAGGCCGCGGGCGCGGGGGTGTCAGGCGTGCCAGTAGACATCGAAGGGAACTCCGGTTTGGTTGATGACATAGCTCACGGGCAGGGCGGGATCGGGTCCGGTGGCGGCGCGTCCCAATACCTCCCGTTTATGCGCGCCTGAGATGAGCAGAATGATGCGGCGCGCGGACAGAATGGCGCGTAGCGTCATGCTGATGCGTTCGTGCGGGGCATGGGGAGGCGTTATGTGCACGTAGCGCTGGGGGCTGCGCGGATCCAGGCCTTGAGGAAGTTGAGGCGCGCCGGGGAAAAGCGACGCGGTATGGCCGTCGTCGCCCATACCCAGCACAACGACCGCGGGATCGCCCTCGGCCAGGTTGGCTGTCTCGAGCGAGTGTGCAAGATCGTCCGCGTCCGTGACCAGCCCGGTAAAGTGCGCATGGGCCGCGCTGCCGCGAAGCAGGTGCGTGCGCACAAGATGTTCATTGCTGTCCTCGCTGTCGGTGGGCACGAAACGCTCATCCACCAGGGAGATGTTGATGGCGGCCCAGGGCAGATCCAGACCGCTGAGGGTCTCGAAAAGCGCAATCGGGCTACGGCCACCGGATACCGCCAGGCCTGCGCTGCCATTGCGTTCGACCACGCGCTCGAGCCGGGTGCCGATGTCGGTGGCTAGAGCCCGCGCGCAGTCCACGGAGGATTCAAATTCGCGCCACATGATTCAGGCCTCCTCGTGCCAGGCTACGCCCGCTCGCGAAAGCAGGCCGCTGGATGCAGCGGGCCCCCAACTGCCTGCGGTATACATCTTGGGCGCAATGGCGTGCCTGCTCCAGCAGTCAAGAATGGGTTCGACCCAGGACCATGCCTGGGCCTGCTCATCGCGTCGCATGAAGAGCGCAAGCCGCCCGCGTATCACATCCAGGAGCAGGCGCTCGTACGCATCGGACCAGCGCGCCTTGAACATCGCATGGAAGTCCAGATCCAGATACGTGGACTGCAGGCTCATCGCATCGCCTGGCTGCTTGGCAAGGAAATACAGGCGCACGCCCTCTTTGGGCTGCAGCCGGATGACGAGCCTGTTGCCCGACTGCAGGCCTATGGGCATGGGAAACAGCGTGTGCGGGACGCGGCGGAAGTTGATGACGATTTCCGCAACGCGTTCCTGCATGCGCTTGCCGGTGCGTAGAAAGAACGGCACGCCCGACCAGCGCCAGTTCGATACTTCGGCCTGCAGCGCTACGAAGGTCTCCGTATTGCTGGCCGGGTCGACATGGGGCTCGTCCCGATACGCCGGCACAGGCCTGCCGTTGATGGCGCCGCTGCGGTATTGTCCGCGCACAGCCTTGGTGAGCACGTCTTCGGGTGTGAATGGCTTGAGCGATCGAAGCACCTTGAGCTTTTCGTCGCGCACAGCGTCTTCGGTGAGGCTCGCTGGCGGTTCCATGGCCACCATGCACAGCAATTGCAGCAGATGACTTTGCAGCATGTCGCGCAGTGCGCCGGTGCGGTCGTAGAAATCGCCGCGCTCTTCGACGCCCAGCTCCTCGGCGATGGTGATCTGGACGTTGTCTATCCACTCGCGCCGCCACAGCGGCTCGAACAGCGTGTTGCCAAAGCGCACGGCAAGCAGATTCTGCACCGACTCCTTGCCCAGGTAATGATCGATGCGGTAGATCTGATTCTCGGTGAAGCACTGGCCCACCGCTTCGTTGATAGCGTTGGAGGAGGGGAGGTCGTGTCCCAGGGGTTTCTCGAGCACCACCCGCACGTTGGAGTGATTCAAACCAGCCGCCGCGAGATGCTCGCAGATTGGGATGAACAGTGATGGCGCCGTGGCCAGATAGCACACGACGACACGGTCCGACGGAGGTCCCAGCACATTGGCCAGTGTGGCGTAATGCTGGGGCTGCTGAGCGTCGAGAACATGGAAATGCACGCGCGCCAGAAAGGTTTTCCACATCGGCTCGTCGGCGTGCTCGCCCAGTCGCGGGCGCACGCGCTCTTCAAGGAGCGCCAGGTAGCCGTCCTGCCCCAGTGCCTTGCGACCCAGGGCGTGGATGCGTCCATCGGGATGCAGGACACCATCCTTGTGGGCGTGGTAGAGCGACGGCAACAGCTTGCGCAAGGCCAAGTCGCCGGTGCCACCGAAAAAGACGATATCGAAGGCTGGAGTCGTTGCCATGAACTTCCTTCATTACGCGCGGCGCGCCTGAATCAGCCTGGCGGCGCCATTGTTACCCCATTGTAATGACGGGACGGCTTTAGGGTAAGCCCGCATGGGAAAAGGCAGCGCCGCCCAGGATAATGTAATCGATTACATTAATGTGGAACAAGCAGTGGGCGCCAAGCATCATCAGCTCGACGGGGACGCCGCAGGGGAAGGCAAAGTGTCCATTTCCCAGGTGGCGGCGCACGCCGGCGTATCGGTGGCCACGGTATCGCGCGTGCTCAACGCGAGCCAAGCCGTGCGCGAGTCCACGCGAGCACGGGTCACGGCGTCCATCCACGCACTTGGCTATCGCGTCAATCAACTCGCTCGCAGCCTACGCACCGATGAAAGCCGTTTGCTGCTGGTGATGGTGCCCGATATTGGCAATCCTTTTTATGCGCAGATCGTGCAGGGCATAGACGAGGCTGTGCAGGCGCGCAGCTATGCGCTGTTGCTGTGCGAGACCAATGGCGATCCGTTCCGGGAACGGCGCTATCTCGATCTGCTGCACACGCGCCGGGCCGACGGGGCGATCTGCCTGGATCCGGATACCGTGCAGCAGGCGCGGCAGGCCGAGGCGCTGCATTTTCCCTGGGTGGCTTGCTGCGAATTCGATCGTGGCGCCGGCATTCCCTATGCGGGCATCGACAACCGCGCGGCAGCGCGCGAGGCGGCAGCATATCTGCTGGACAAGGGCCATTGCCGGATCGCCTTCGTCAATTCCGATACCCGCTATATGTATGCGCGCGAGCGGCTGCAGGGATACATGGATGCGCTGGCCGCCGCGGGCATCGAGGTCGAGGATGAATATCTGGTTCGCGCCGAGGGGCTGGATTTCGCGGCCGGCCGCAGCGCGGTTGCGGGTCTATTGGCGTTGACTGATCCGCCTACCGCCATTTTCGCGGTGTCCGACACACTGGCGCTGGGCGTGATGCGCGGTCTGCACGACAGTGGGCTGAGCGTTCCCGGCGACATGGCGGTCATGGGGTTCGATGATATTGATCTTGCGCGCCAGACCTGTCCGTCGTTGACGACGGTGGCGCAGCCCATGCGCGATCTCGGCAGGCATGCCGCCGCCTTGTTGCTGCGCAGGCTGGATACACAGAAATCCGGCGCGGAAGGCATCATTCTGCCGCACAGCCTGGTACTTCGGGAGAGCGCTTGATGAGTCTGACGATAGCATTCGAATCGGTCAGCAAGGATTTCGGCCCTGTGCGCGTGCTGCGCGACGTGAGCTTCTCTTTACCGCCAGGCAAAGTACACGGCCTGCTCGGGGAAAACGGCGCCGGCAAGTCCACGCTGATGAAAATTCTCGGTGGCTATGAGCGTCCGACGCAAGGGCGAGTGTGGGTGGACGGCAAGCCGTGCGATTTCGCATCGCCACGTGAGGCGGAGATGCTGGGCATCGTACTTATCCACCAGGAAATCAACCTGGCCGAGGATCTCACCATCGCCGAGAATATTTTTCTTGGCCGCGAGCACCGGCGCGGTCTATTCCTGGACGCGGCGCGCATGCGCACGGAAACTGCTGCACTGCTCAAGCGTGTCGGGCTGAACGTGGATCCGGATGCCCGCGTCAGCCAACTGATCGTGGCTGAAAAGCAGCTGGTGGAAATTGCCAAGGCACTGGCCCGGGATGCGCGATTGCTCATCATGGATGAGCCGACGGCAACGCTCACCCCCACCGAGACTGACCGGTTGTTCGGCCTCATCAGCCAGATGCGGGGCCGGGGTTGCAGCGTCATCTATATATCGCACAAGCTGGACGAGGTGGCGCGCATCACCGACGACATTGTCGTCATGCGCGATGGCGCCTACGTCACAAGCCGGCCCACCGCCTCCGTCTCACGCCGGGAGATGGCCAACCTGATGGTCGGGCGCGAACTCGAGGACCTGTTTCCATCCAAGGCTCACGCTCCGGAAAACGCGGAGTTTGCGCTGGAGGTCCAGGGAATCGAGGTGCCGGGATGGGCGCATGATGTCGGTTTTTCGGTCAGGCCGGGCGAGATATTGGGCTTTGCTGGCCTGGTAGGCGCCGGCCGCACTGAATTGTTCGAAGGCTTGCTTGGCTTGCGGCGCCGCACGTCGGGACGCATACGCATAGGCGGGCGCGAAACGCAGATTCGCAATCCGCGCGATGCGGCACGCCAGGGGCTGACCTACCTGAGCGAGGACCGCAAGGGCAAGGGCATTGTTCTGTCCTTCGGGATGCGGCAGAATCTTACGCTAATGGCGCTTCAGCGCTACACGCATCCGCTCCTGGACGCGGCTGCGGAGCGGCGCGCCATGGAGCAGGCCATTCAGGCGTTCGGCATACGCGCGCGAGACCCGGAGGCGCTCGCCTCTTCATTGTCGGGCGGCAACCAGCAGAAACTGGCATTGGCCAAGGTACTGCATCCCGGCCCCGGCATTGTCGTTCTGGACGAGCCGACACGTGGCGTGGACATAGGCGCCAAACGCGACATCTACTTCCTCATTCATGACCTGGCCAGGCAAGGCTTGGCAGTCATTGTGATTTCGTCCGAGCTGGTCGAGCTCATCGGGCTATGCCATAGGGTAGCGGTGATGCGCACGGGATATCTCACGGCCATGCTGGATGCGGAGCAACTGAACGAGAAGGAGCTGATTGCGCATGCAACCGGAACACACCAATCCAGCTGAGGGCGGACGCGGCCCGGCAGCGCCCTCCAAGTCAGAGACCGCCGCGGCGGCGAACGAGCGCGGCAGCCTGCCGCGGCTTTCCGGATCGGGCTGGGGCGGGCGCCTGCACGGTCTGGGTCCCATCGCCGGCCTCGTGTTGCTGTGCGTTGCGGGTACGCTGCTTAACAGCAGTTTTGCCGATGTCGACAACATCATGAATGTGCTGACACGCACATCGTTCATCGGGATTATTTCCGTAGGCATGTGCTTTGTGATCATTTCCGGTGGCATCGATCTTTCTGTCGGCTCGATGGCGGCACTGATTGCCGGCAGCATGATTCTGGTGATGAATGGGCTCACGGGGGCCGTTGCATCCCCGGCACTGGTAATTGCCATAGGCATGGCCTTCGCATTGCTGCTGGGGGGTGTGCTGGGCCTCGCGCACGGGCTGCTCATTACCCGGGGGCGCATTGAACCCTTTATTGTCACCCTGGGCACGTTGGGCATCTTTCGCGCCTATCTGACCTATCTGTCCGACGGTGGCGCGATCACGCTGGACATGAATCTGTCGGATGCATACAGCCCTGTGTATTACGCAAGCCTGCTCGGCGTGCCTGTCCCCGTATGGGTGTTTCTGGCCATCGCGCTGCTGGGCGGCCTGCTGTTGAACCGCAGCGCCTTCGGGCGCTATGTGCAAGCCATAGGCTCGAATGAACAGGTGGCCCGCTATGCCGCGGTGAACGTGGACCTGACCAAGACGCTTACCTATGTTCTGCTGGGCATTTGCGTGGGTATTGCCACCGTGCTGTATGTGCCGCGTCTGGGATCGGCAACGCCCACCACCGGGCTGCTATGGGAATTGGAGGCGATTGCCGCGGTCATTGTGGGCGGCACGGCGCTAAAGGGCGGGTCGGGAACCATGACGGGCACGGTTGTGGGCGCCATCCTGTTGTCCGTGATCGGCAATATCCTGAATCTCACCAGCATCATCAGCGTTTATCTGAACGCGGCGGTGCAGGGGTTCGTCATTATCATCGTGGCGTTCCTGCAACGGCGCCGAACCTGAGCTATTCCGGGTCACGCCTTCTGGCCGCGTATCCGGTTTTCTTCCTAAAAAAGCCAAACCTGGAGGTAACAATGAAACGATCGCTACGCAGTATTGCAGCCGGCCTGGGCGCCATCGCCATGCTGGGCATGTGGAGCACCGCGGCACCGGCCGCCGAGCCGGTCACGCTGGGTGTGTCCATCCCCGCCGCCACGCACAGCTTTACAGCCGGCGTGGTGTGGTGGTCGGAACAGGCCAAGAAAGAGTTGGAGAAAGCGCATCCCGAGCTGAAGGTCATTGTGAAGACATCCAGCGGTGCGCCGCAGCAGGCCAATCAGCTGCAGGATCTGCTCACGGTGAACAAGATCAACGCGCTGGTCATCATGCCCTTTGAGTCGGCTTCGCTGACCCAACCGGTCATGCAGCTTAAGAAAAAGGGTGTGTACATTACCGTGGTCGACCGCGGCCTGACGGACACCAGCGCCCAGGATGCCTATGTGTCGGGCGACAACACGGCGTTCGGCAGGCTGGCCGCCGAGTATCTGGTGGAGCAACTGAACGGCAAGGGCGATGTCGTTGTGCTGCGAGGCATTCCCACCACGCTTGACAATGAGCGCATGGACGCCTTCAAGGCGGTGACCGACAAGCATCCGGACATCAAGATACTGGATGCGCGCTACGGCAACTGGAATCGCGACGACGCCTTCAAGGTCATGCAGGATTACCTGACGCGTTTCAAGCACATTGATGCAGTCTGGGCGGCTGATGATGATATGGCTGTTGGCGTGCTCAAGGCGATACGCCAGGCGGATCGCAAGGACATCAAGATCGTGTTTGGCGGCGCGGGTGCCAAGGGCATGGTCAAGACCATACTGGACGACAGCAATCCGCTCATCAAGGCTGATGTTTCCTATTCGCCGAAGTTCATTTACGACGCAATCAAGCTGACTGCCGAGGCGCGCCTGAAGGGCGAAGCCCTGCCCGCCAAGACCATCATTCCTTCGGTCCTGATCACCAAGGAAAATGCGAAGGACTTCTACTTTCCTGATTCGCCATTCTGAACGGAGTCGTGCATGAAAACCATCAAAGGTCCGGCTATTTTCCTGGCACAGTTTGCTGGGAAAAAGGCCCCCTTTGACAGCTTGAAGGGCCTGGCCGCATGGGCGGCCGGCCTGGGCTACAAAGGGGTGCAGATACCCACCAATGATCCGGCGCTGTTCGATTTGGAGCAGGCAGCCAATAGCCAGTCATACTGCGACGATGTACGGGGCATGCTGGCCGACGCCGGCGTGGCCATTACCGAGCTGTCCACGCATTTGCAAGGGCAGCTGCTTGCGGTGCATCCCGCCTACGATACGCTGTTCGACGGGTTCGCCGCTGCGGCGGTGCGCGGCAAGCCCAAGGCGCGGCAAGCCTGGGCACACCAGCAATTGCTGCTGGCCGCCCAGGCGTCGCGCAGACTGGAATTGCGCGCGCATGCCACATTTTCAGGCGCGTTGGCGTGGCCCTATCTCTATCCATGGCCACAGCGGCCCGCCGGGCTTGTCGAGGATGCTTTTGACGAGCTGGCGCGGCGTTGGCGACCGGTACTCGACGCATTTGACGACGCGGGGGTCGACATCGGTTTTGAGCTGCATCCGGGAGAGGATCTGCATGACGGCATCAGCTTCGAGCGTTTCCTGGAAGGCGTCGGCGGTCATGAGCGGGCCAATATTCTGTATGATCCAAGTCATTTCCTCCTGCAGCAACTGGACTACCTGGCCTTCCTGGACATTTATCACGAACGCGTGAAATGCTTTCATGTGAAGGACGCGGAGTTCAATCCCACGGGCCGGCAGGGCGTCTATGGGGGATACGCTTCCTGGCTCGGGCGCGCGGGTCGCTTTCGCTCTCTTGGCGACGGCCAGGTGGATTTCACCGGCATTTTTTCACGTATGGCGCAGTACGATTTTGACGGATGGGCGGTCCTGGAGTGGGAGTGCTGTCTCAAGCATCCGGAGCAGGGCGCTGCGGAGGGCGCGTCCTTCATTCGCGATCATCTTATTCGTGTAGCGGAACGCGCTTTTGACGATTTTGTCGACAGCGGCGTTTCGGCGGACCAACGGCGGGCCATGCTGGGACTGGATGCCTGAATGCGGGAAAGATGATGGGCAAGAAACTGAAATGGGGCATGGTTGGCGGCGGCCAGGGGGCATTCATCGGCGCGGTGCATCGCATGGCTGCCCGCCTGGATGATCGCTACGAGCTGCTTGCCGGTGCGCTGTCCAGCCGTCCGGAAAAAAGTGCCGCCAGCGCCGCAGAGGCGGGTATTGCATCGGAACGCAGCTACTTGCATTGGCAGGAGATGGCCGAATGCGAAGGCGCATTACGGCGCGCGGGGCAGGGCGGCATCGATGTCGTTTCCATCGTCACGCCCAATCACCTGCATGCCCCGGTGGCCAGCGCTTTTCTGGCGCAGGGAATACACGTCATTTGCGACAAGCCGCTGGCCATATCGCTGGCTCAGGCCGAAATGCTCCAGGCGCAGGCAGCCCGCAGTGGATTGGTCTGCGTGCTCACGCACACCTATACGGGCTATCCCATGGTCCGGCATGCGCGCGAGCTTGTGAGGCAGGGCGCAATAGGCGAACTGCGGTTGCTTCAGGTCGAATACGCTCAAGACTGGTGGGCGGGCGGGCCGGCCATCACGGGCGAAGGCGCCTGGCGGGAAGATCCGGCCATGGCAGGGCCAGCGGGCACATTGGGTGATGTGGGCGTGCATGCCTACCAGTTGGCGGCTTATGTCAGTGGTGTGGAGCCCAGTCATTTGGCTGCGGAGCTCAGCACATTCGGGCACGGCCGGGTACTGGATGATCACGTGCAAGTCATGCTGCGCTATGCCAATGGCGCGCGCGGCACGCTATGGGCCAGCCAGGTCGCCACAGGCTGCGAGAATGCCCTGACGCTGCGCATCTATGGCACGCATGCGCAGTTGCGATTCGAACAGGAAAATCCCAATGAGCTTTGGCTGACGCCCCAGGGCGGCGCCGCGCAGCGGCTTACGCGCGGACGCGTGCAAGGCCAGGATGCCCTGCATGCCACGCGCATTCCCGCCGGACACCCGGAGGGCTATATAGAAGCGTTTGCGCAGCTGTACCGCGACGCGGCGGACCGCATTCAGGCAGGCGGGCGCGGCAGCACGCCTGAAGGTCTGCTACCCGATTTTCGCGACGGCGTCATGGGGCATCGCTTCATCCAGGCCGTTCTCGATAGCAGTCATGCGGACAGTGCCTGGGTCAGCCTGGCATGAGCAAGCCTGCCAGCCGCCGCAATACCATTGCCGACGTTGCGCGCCACGCGGGCGTCTCCAAGGCCACCGTATCGCGGTTCCTGAATCATCGCGACGCGTTGCTTTCACCGGAAATCGCCGCACGCGTGGAGGCCGCCGTGGCCGAGCTGGGCTATGTGCCCAGTCCCATGGCCCAGGCGCTCAAGCGCGGTCGGTCCCGCCTCATCGGGCTTGTCGTGGCCGATATCGCCAATCCTTATTCCGTGGCGGTGCTGCGGGGCGCGGAGCAGGCGTGCCGCAAGGCGGGCTACCTGGTCATGCTGTTCAACCTGGGCAATGAGCGCGAGCGTGAAAGTGCCGGCCTGAAGGCGCTTGCTTCGTACAAAGTCGAAGGCTACATCCTGAACACCATGGGCCACGACACGGGCTCCCTGCTTGAAACAGCGACGCAAGGCAAACCTGTGGTGCTGGTGGACCGGCTGCATCCCGGACTTGATGTGGATTTTGTGTCGCTCGACAACCGGCAGGCCATCGGCGACAGCGCCTCGCACCTGCTTGCGCGCGGCTATCGTGAATTGTTGTTTGTGACAGAGCCGCGTGGCGCGGTCAGTTCGCGCATCGAGCGATCACGGGCATTCGAGGATTTTCTGGTGCAGCATGCAATGCCCGGCCAGGCGGTTTCGGGCCAAAGCCTGGACAGCGCTGTCGACGATCAGGAAACGCTGGTGCAGGCATTGCAGGCATTGCGCCGGCGTGCCGCGGGCGCGTCTCCCGCGGTGATTTCCGGCAATGCCGTGGTAACACTACAGGTGGTTGCCGCAGTCGCCCGGCTCGGATGGCGCCTCGGGCGCGACATCGGTCTCATCGGCATCGACGATACGCCCTGGGCGCCTTTTGTGGGACCCGGCATCAGCGCCATGGCGCAGCCTACAGACCGCATCGGGCAGTTGGCCGCGCAGTGTCTTTTGCAGCGTGTAGGAGGGCTGGACACGCCGGCCCGCCGTATGTTGCTGCCAGGCCTTCTGGCTGCGCGAGGATCAACACGCCGTCAGTAGAAATAGAGGCGGATGGCTGCCCCGGCGGACAAGCCATTGCATGATGGGCCAGGCTCGGGGAAAACCCGGTTTCACGCCTGTCGCAAAAAAGTCGATGCTACAATTTCGTTTTCTTTTCATGCCAGTCTGAAACCGGTTTCATACGTTTCGCCGCTCGCGATTACACGGATACAGCACAACGTGAACTACGATTTCCAGTTCGGTCCCGTATTCGACGCCTGGCCGCTCCTGCTGCGCGGCACATGGATGACGATACAGCTGTCGTTCTCGGCCATGATTCTCGGGCTGGCGCTGGCCGTTCTGTGCGCGTGGGGAAAAACGGCCGGTCCCCGGCCATTGCGCTGGCTCATCAGCGTCTATATTGAGGTCATCCGCAACACGCCTTTCCTCGTACAGCTTTTTTTCTTTTTTTTCGCCCTGCCGGCGATCGGCATACGCTGGTCTCCCTATTACGCCGCGCTGGTCGCCATGGTGTTCAATCTGGGCGCCTACGCAACGGAGATTGTCCGCGCTGGCATTGAGTCCATTCCCCGAGGCCAGATCGAAGCGGGGCTGGCGCTGAATCTTTCGCGCGTGGAAGTGTTCCGGTTTGTGATCCTGAAGCCCGCACTGCGGGCCATCTATCCGGCCCTGACCAGCCAGTTCATCCTCCTGATGCTCGCATCCAGCGTGGTGTCGGTCATTTCCGCCAACGATTTGACTTCGGTGGCGGCCAATCTCACGTCCGAAACCTTCCGCAATTTTGAGATTTATATCGTTGTCACCGGCATCTATCTTGCCCTGACGTTGGCATTCTCCTATTTGTTCCGGCTGGTATTCCAGTGGGGGCTGAACTATCCGGACAGACGATAATGCGCATCTTCGGCCTCCCCGACTTTCTTTTCATACTTGAGGCAGCCCAATGGACGGTGCTGTTGTCGCTGATGGCATTCGTTGGAGGAGGCATTGTCGGTCTTGCCGTGGCATTGGCACGGACGTCCGAACATGCGCTCCCGCGGCGGCTGGCCATGGGCTTCATCCAGCTGTTTCGCGGCACGCCGCTGCTGCTGCAGCTCTTTCTGGTGTTCTTTGGCGCGCCCGTGATCGGATTGGAAGTCAATCCCTGGATTGCGGCCGCCACGGCGCTGACCTTGAACAGCGGGGCTTTTCTGGGCGAAATCTGGCGAGGCTGCATCGAGGCTATTCCCCGAGGACAATGGGAGGCAGCCGATGCGCTGGGCCTGTCCTATCGCTACAGGATGCGCGATGTCGTTCTGCCGCAGGCCCTGAAGATCGCCGTGCCGCCCACAGTGGGCTATCTGGTGCAGATCGTCAAGGGCACGTCGCTGGCTGCCATCATCGGCTTTACCGAGCTGACCCGCGCGGGCCAGATCATCAACAATGCCACGTTCCAGCCCATGCTGGTGTTTTCCGTGGTGGCTGTTATTTATTTCGCATTGTGCTGGCCGCTGTCGCTGCTGGCGGGCTATATGGAGCGGCGTCTGGCCGCATCGCTGGCGCGCTAGAAGTCCCGGCTTCGGGCGGTTGAATTTTTAATGGAGGCAAAATCATGTTCCTGAACAATAAGATACGCAATTTCCTGGTCAGTGCCCTGTTCGCGGGCTGTGGCGCGTTGGCCTTGTCCGCAGCCGCGCCGGCCTCGGCCGCTGAAACAATCGACACCATCAAGCAGAACGGTGTGCTGCGGGCAGGGCTGCTGGTGGATTTCCCGCCCTATGGCATCCTGAATGCAGAAAACAAGCCGGATGGCTATGATGCGGATGTGGCGCGTCAACTCGCCAAGGACCTGGGCGTAAAGATAGAACTGGTTCCCGTGACGGGGCCGAATCGCATTCCCTTTCTCCTGACCGGTAAGGTCGACGTGCTCGTTGCGTCGCTGGCCATTACACCGAAGCGCGCGGAGCAGGTACAGTTCTCGCATCCTTATTCGGCGGCGCAGATTGTGCTGTTTGGACCCAAGGACGACAAAATCGGCAAGGCCGAGGATCTGTCGGGATTGCGGGTGGGTGTCGCGCGCGCCAGCACGCAGGATATCGCCGTGACCAAGGTAGCGCCCAAAGATGCCGAGATTCGGCGCTTCGATGACGACGCCTCCGCCATGCAGGCCCTGCTTTCCGGCCAGGTCGATGCCATCGGCTGTTCCACCACGGTTGCCGGTCAGATTGCCAAGCGTGCGCCAGGCAAGTTCGACACCAAATTTGTGCTGCTGCAGCAGGAGATGGCGGTGGCCATGCGCAAGGGTGAACCCAAGACGCTGGACACATTCAACAAGCTCATTACGCAGAACATCGACAACGGTACTTTTGACAAGCTTTATCAGAAATGGCTGGGAAGCCCACTGCCCAAGCTGTCGGACGGCACCGCCGCAGCCAAGGGCTCGAAGTAGGCGACTCGCGCCATCGTCATGAATCGAACGATCTCCGGAGGTTTTCCCCACCATGACTGATACGAATACAGCCGCTGCGGCGCCGGTCCGTCGGGAAGCGGGGTCTTCGGAACCCATCATCCGTATCCAGGGCCTGAACAAATGGTTTGGCCATTTTCAGGTCCTAACGGATATTTCCCTGGCTGTGTCCCCGGGCGAACGCATCGTGATCTGCGGGCCGTCGGGGTCAGGCAAGTCCACGCTGATTCGCTGCATCAATGGATTGGAAAAGGTACAGCAGGGCACGATCGTGGTCGACGATATTGCGCTGACGGCCGGTGAGCGCAACATAGAGGCTGTGCGCCAGGAAGTGGGCATGGTCTTTCAGCAGTTCAACCTATTTCCGCACATGACGGTGCTGCAGAACTGCATGTTGGCGCCTATGCGTTCGCGCGGAGCCAGCAAGGCGCAAGCCGAGGAACTGGCAATGACCTACCTCAGGCGCGTGCGCATTGCCGACCAGGCTGCCAAATATCCCAGCCAGCTCTCGGGCGGGCAGCAGCAGCGCGTCGCGATTGCGCGTGCCCTGTGCATGACGCCAAAAATCATGCTGTTCGACGAACCCACATCGGCGCTGGATCCGGAAATGGTCAAGGAAGTGCTGGACACCATGATAGGGCTTGCGCAGGACGGCATGACCATGCTGTGCGTGACGCATGAAATGGGGTTTGCGCGCAGTGTGGCGGACCGCGTGATTTTCATGGCGGATGGCCGTATTGTCGAGGAAGGCGTGCCCGCCGAGTTTTTTGGCAATCCGAAACACGACAAAACACGTACTTTTCTCGGGCAGATACTGAACTCCTGACCGGCGCCGCGATCAATGCGACCCTGTTGGCGGCAAAGAAACGGCCGGCCACACGTCTTTGACATTGGACTTGCAAAGGAACACGAATCATGACTTCCCGGTTGAGGGAAAACCGCAAGACTGACGCGCTGGATGTGATCACCTTCGGCGAGGCCATGACCTTGCTGGTGGCCGATGAACCCGGCCCGCTCGAACAGGCCATGCTTTTTCACAAGCGCACGGCGGGCGCGGAGACCAATGTCGCCATCGGGTTGGCACGTCTGGGTTTCAAGGTGGGCTGGGCCAGCCGCCTCGGAAACGATACGATGGGACGGTATCTGCTCGCGGAAATGCAACGCGAGGGCATAGACTGCTCGCATGTCGTATGCGCTGATGCGCAGCGTACAGGCTTTCAATTCAAGGGGCGCGTTATCGACGGCAGCGATCCTCCCGTCGAATATCACCGCAAGGGCTCGGCGGCCAGCCTTATGCGGGTTGATGAAATCGATGCCGCGTGGCTGTGTGCCGCGCGCCTCTTGCATGCCACTGGCGTCTTTGCCGCCATCTCCGGCAACTGCATGGAGGTGGCCCGCCAGACCATGTCCATGATGCGGAAATCGGGCGGGATCGTCTCTTTCGATCCCAATCTGCGCCCAACGCTGTGGGCCTCCACGGCGCATATGCGCCAAGGCATCAATGCGCTTGCGGCGGACGCCGATTGGATCTTTCCGGGTATCGAGGAAGGGCGCCTGCTGACTGGATGCGATACGCCCGAGGAGATTGCCGCGCATTACCGTAATCTCGGTGCGCAGGTGGTGGTCGTCAAGCTGGGCGCGCAGGGCGCCTACTTCAGCCACGCAGCGGGGCAAGGCTATGTGCCCGGGTTCCCCGTTGCGCAGGTGGTGGACACGGTGGGCGCGGGCGATGGTTTCGCAGTGGGTGTTATCAGCGGGCTGCTTGAAGGTTTGCCATTGACCGAAGCCGTGCGGCGCGGCGCATGGATAGGCGCTCGCGCGGTCCAGGTCAGGGGCGATACGGAAGGCCTGCCGACGCGCGCGGAGCTCGCCCGGATGGATTGATCGGCTACCATGTTGTCTGCTGGCTCACGCATTGTTGCTGGATAATCACATGGACAGAAAGAAAGTACTGGTATACCGGGGGCTTCCCGCGCAAGAGTTGGAGCGGGTGCGTGCCGAACACGACGTCATCGAGGCCGATCCACGCCAGGAGGCGCAGGAACAGGCTTTTTTCGAGGCGCTGCCCTTCGTGCATGGCCTGATAGGCTCAGGCTACCGCATCGACGATTCTCTGCTGGCGCGGGCGCCCCTTCTCAAGGTGATATCGACTATTTCGGTCGGGATAGATCATTTCGCTCTGGACGCCATGAAGAAGCGCGGCGTGACGCTGTGCCACACGCCTGGCGTGCTTACCGAAGCGGTTGCCGATCTGACTTTTGCGCTGATACTCGGCACGAGCCGGCGTGTACTTGAACTTGGCCGCTATGTGCAACAGGGCCGCTGGCGGCGGAGCATAACGGCTGCGCAGTATGGCTGGGATGTGCACGGCAAGACGCTGGGTATACTCGGCTACGGCCGCATCGGAAAGGCAGTGGCGCGGCGGGCCGCACTGGGCTTTGGCATGCCGGTGCTGTACTACACGCGCAGTGCGGTCGATAGTGGGTTGCCGGAGGGCAAGGCATGCCCGGCATCTTTAAACGATGTCCTGGCGCAATCGGATTTTCTGGTTGTCATGTTGCCGCTCACGGAAGCCACGCGCGGCATGATCGGGCCCGCGCAATTGGCCATGATGAAGCCGGAAGCCATATTGATCAATGCGGCCCGCGGCCCGGTGGTGCAAGAGGATGCCTTGCTGGATGCATTGGATCATGGCCGCCTGCGCGCGGCGGGGCTCGACGTCTTTGACACTGAACCCTTGCCCGCAGACTCTCCGCTACGGGACCATCCAAGCGTGCTGGCCTTGCCGCATGCCGGATCCGCCACGCACGAAACCCGCGCCGCGATGGCGCACATGGCGGTGGACAATCTTCTGTGCGTGCTGCGCGGTGACACACCGCCGGCGGCCTATCCGCTGGACAAGGCCGACTAGCGGGCAGGATGTCGTGCAACGCTGCGCGAGCTATGAGGCCGTGCGCAGCGCGCACGCTTGCCGGGCCAGCGCGGTGATCTCATCCCACTGGCGCCGCGCCACCGCGTCGTCGGGCGTCAGCCATGAGCCGCCCACGCATTTCACATTGGGCAGCGCCATGTATTGGCCTGCATTGGTCGCGTTGATGCCGCCCGTTGGGCAGAATGCGATATCCGGCATCGGGCCATACAAAGCCTTGAGCAGCGCCACGCCGCCGACGGCCTGAGCGGGAAACAGCTTCTGTACCGTGAAGCCTGCATCGGCTGCGATCATGGATTCCGACGCTGTTGCGACCCCGGGCAGGAATGGAACGTCGGCGTTGCGCGCCGCAGCCGCGAGTTCGGGTGTCAGGCCAGGGCTCACACCGAAACGAGCGCCGGCGCGCAGGGCGGCCTCAAGTTGCCGGGCATTGCGCAGGGTGCCTGCGCCAACCAGCGCCTCGGGTACCTCGCGGCTGATGTGTGCGATGGCTTCGAGCGCCGCTTCCGAGCGCAGCGTGATTTCCAGGCAGCTTACGCCTCCTCGTACCAGCGCATGCGCCAGCTCGACAGCGACGTCCATGTCATGGATGACAATCACCGGCAGGACGGGGCTGGATTCGAGTACTTGCAGTGCATTCATGGCGGGGGCCGACGGAAGGGAAAGCATTATTGTAAGCAATGTGTCCGCAGCCCGGGGAGCGTCCAGCGCGAAGACGGTGCTCAGTCCAGGAACCGCAGCGCGCCTGACTCACCCCGGAGCAGCGGAGCGTTCAACTGCACCGCGCGCTTGAGGAAGTCCCACAGCGTCATGACGCGCGCGGAATGGCGCAGATCCTCATGACAGTACATCCAGAAACTGCGCGTCACCGCGACATCCTGTTCGAGCACCACTTGCAGGCGCGCATCCTGTTCCGCCATAAAGCATGGCAGGATGGCCAGGGATCGGCCCTGCAGCACGGCATGATATTGTGCAATCACACTCGTGCTGCGAAAAATAACGCGCGTGTGCGCAACGACATCCTCCAGATAGCGTAAATGATCGCTGAACACCAGCTCGTCGACATATCCAATAAAGGCATGGTGCGCCAGGTCGCCTCGCGTCCGGATGGGCTGGTTACGGGCCAGGTAGTCGCGGTGCCCATACAGTTTCAGGCTGTAGTCCAGCAGCTTGGTGCATAGGTAAGGGCCGCGCTGCGGGCGTTCCAGCGCAATGGCGATGTCAGCCTCGCGCTTGGACAGGCTGATGAATCGAGGCACGGGCATGATATCGAGCGTAATCGCGGGATAGCGGTTCTGGAAGTCGATCATGAGCGGCGAGAGCACATAGCTGCCGAAGCCCTCCGTGGATCCCACGCGCAGATGCCCCGACAGCGTGCGCGATTGCCCGGCGATGTCCTCGCGCGCCGAGTTCAACGTGCCTTCGATCTGCTCGGCATAGGCCAGGAACCGACTGCCGTCTTCCGTCAGGGTGTAGCCAGTGGTCTTGGATTTTTCGAACAACAGTGTATCCAGTTCGCGTTCCAGCGCCTGGATGCGGCGCGATACGGTTGAATGGCGCACGCCAAGCCGGGCGCCGGCGGTGCTGACACGCTGCGTGCGGGCCACTTCCAGAAAATATCTCAGCCCATCCCAATCGAGCATGATGTCTCCGTTGCGCATTTATTAGCAATGAATGTGCAAATATTCTCATGGAAATATGTTTTTTACACAACTACACTGCCTGTAGCGGTGGGGCCGCGAATAGTAGAGGCATATACGGCGGCGTAGTGGGGACGCTGGCCAGACAAAATGCGGCCATGCCGGACGTCAAACCCCAACCTCACAACAATAGAAATATGGAGACAGGTATGAAGCTATCCCGATTGTTCCTGGCGCTGGGCACATGCATGGGCATTGCAGGCGTGGCTCAGGCGGCGACGCCTCCGGTCAAGATAGGCATCCTCACCGATATGTCCGGCACGTATGCGTCCATGGGCGGCAAGGGATCGGTGGTGGCCGCCAAGCTGGCCATCGACGATTGCCTGAAGGCTGAATGCAAGGGCATGGATATCGATCTGGTATCGGCGGACAACCAGAACAAGGCCGATGTGGGAGCTGCCAAGGCCAGGGAGTGGTTTGACCGCGACGGCGTGACGGCCATTGCCGATCTGACCAACTCAGCGGTGGCGCTGGCGGTGCAGGACATCGCGAAACAAAAAGACAAAGTCGTGATGTTTTCGGGCCCGGCCACAACCGGCCTGACGAACGACCATTGCTCGCCGGTGGGCTTTCACTGGATGTTCGACGTCTACTCGCAGTCTGTAGGCGGTGTGAAGGCGATGATAGACAAGGGCGGAAAGTCCTGGTATTTCATCACGGTGGACTATGCCTTCGGTCATTCGTTGGAGAAGGGCGCGTCGGACATGGTGAAATCGCTGGGTGGGACAGTCGTCGGCGCGGTGCGCCATCCGCTCAATGTGCCCGATTTCGCCTCTTATCTTCTGCAGGCCCAGAGTTCCGGCGCGCAGGTGGTTGCGCTGGCCAATGGCGGGGCCGACACTGTGAATGCGATCAAGCAGGCACGTGAATTTGGCATCGTGGAGGGCGGACAGAAGCTGGCGTCCCTGCTGATATTCCTCTCCGACTTGCGCGCCTTGGGCCTGGAAAACGCCCAGGGCCTGTCGTACGTTGATGGGTTTTATTGGGATTTCGACGATGCCTCGCGCGCATGGTCCAAGCGGTTTGCCGACGCATTCGATGGCTTGAAGCCCACCATGACCCAGGCTGGCGTCTATTCGAGCGTGCTGCATTATCTCAAGGCCGTGGCGGCCACGGGTTCCGTAGAAGGCAAGGAGGTGGCGGCCAAGATGCGCGAGATTCCCATCGAGGATCCAATCATGCACAATGCATCCATACGTCCTGATGGCCGCGTCATCCACGACATGTATCTATACGAGGTGAAGAAGCCCTCGGAATCGAAGGGCGAGTGGGATCTGTCCAAGCTCATGGCGACCATCCCCGCCAAGGATGCTTTCCAGCCGCTGTCAGAATCCACATGCCCGCTGGTCAAGAAAAGTTGATTTTTTTCAGGAGACGCAATAATGAGTGAAGTTCCCCGCATACCGCTATTGATCGGTGGCGAACTGGTGCAATCCAAGACTACCGAGTGGCGGGATGTGCTTAACCCCGCTACCCAGGAGGTCGTGGCTAAGGTACCCTTCGCCACCCGTGAAGAGCTCGACAAGGCCGTGGCCAACGCCAAGGAAGCCTACGGAAAGTGGCGCAATACCAGCCAGGCAACCCGCACACGGGTCATGCTTAATCTGCAGAAGCTCGTGCGCGACAATACAGCGGCACTGGCCAAGTCCATTTCGCTTGAGCACGGCAAGACGCTGCCCGATGCGGAAGGCGAAGTCGGCCGAGGCCTTGAAGTGATCGAACATGCATGCGCCATGGCTTCGCTGCAGTTAGGCGAGTATGCCGAAAACGCGGCTACCGGCATCGATGTCTATACGCTGATCCAGCCGCTGGGCGTGTGTGCGGGCATAACCGCCTTCAACTTCCCCATCATGCTGCCGTGCTTCATGTTTCCCATGGCAATCTCCGCGGGCAATACGTTCATCCTCAAACCTTCCGAGCAGGATCCAAGTTCGTCCCTCATGCTGGCGCAATTGGCGCTGGAGGCGGGTCTGCCGCCAGGCGTGCTCAACGTCGTGCACGGTGGCCCTGACATGGCCAACGGCATTTGCGACCATCCCGACATAAAGGCGGTGTCATTCATCGGCTCCACGCATGTGGGCACGCAGATATATCAGCGCGCGTCCCAGGCGGGCAAGCGCTGCCAAGCCATGATGGGTGCCAAGAATCACTGCGTCATTCTGCCGGATGCCGATCGCGATGTGGCGCTGAACCAGCTGGTGGGCGCCGCATTCGGCGCGGCAGGCCAACGCTGCATGGCCACCTCTGTGGCCGTCATGGTGGGCGCCGCCAAGGACTGGCTGCCCGATTTTGTGGAGCGGGCAAAGAAACTCAAGGTCAATGTCGGCTCGGACCGCGGCGCGGACCTCGGGCCGCTGGTCTCGCCCAACGCACGGACACGCGTCGAGGGGTTGATTCAGAAAGGGGTGGATGAAGGCGCCGAACTGCTGCTCGATGGACGCGACCTGTCGGTCAAGGGCTACGAGAAGGGCAACTTCGTGGGGCCCACCGTTTTCAGTGGCGTCAAGGCCGGGATGTCGATTTACCAGGAAGAAATCTTCGGACCTGTGCTGTGCGTCGTATGCGTCGACACGCTGGAAGAGGCTGTGGCGTTCATCAATGCCAACCCCAACGGCAACGGCGTGGCTGTCTTTACGCAGGATGGCGGCGCTGCCCGCTATTTCCAGCACAATATCGATGTAGGCCAGATCGGCATCAATATTCCCATTCCGGTGCCAGTGGCCTGGTTCAGCTTTACCGGTTCGCGGGCATCCAAGCTGGGTGACCTGGGTCCGAACGGCAAACAGGCGGTTCATTTCTGGACTCAAACCAAGACTGTCACCGCGCGCTGGTCCGCCCATGCCAAGGAAGTCAATACGACGATTTCCATGAAATAAGCCAGCAGCATGGCCGAGCCCACAAGGCTGGCCATTGCGTCATCCCGACAACTCACATGGTGCTGAGAGTCGGGGCTAGGCCCGGGTCTGGCGTTTTGCCGGACTCGGGTCTTTTATTTTTTTCCGTCCTGCATGTGGGCACGAACCGGGGGCGAGCGCGCCGTGTTTCCCAGGCGTAAACTAATAACTAGAATTGATATAAACTTGTTTCTATATTCCATATAATGGCTGATCAAAATAGGCCATCACATATGAATCTCCAGCAATTTCGCTTCGTGCGCGAAACGATACGCCGTAATTTCAATCTAACAGAGGCAGCGCGGGCGCTGTTTACTTCACAACCCGGCGTCTCCAAGGCCATTATCGAGTTCGAGGACGAACTCGGCATCAAGATATTCGAACGCCACGGTAAACGTATCAAGGGGCTGACCAAGCCCGGTCAGTCAGTTGCCCAGGTCATCGACCGCATCATGCGCGAAGTCGATAATCTCAAGAAAGTCAGCGACGAATTTGCCCGCCGGGACGAAGGAGGGCTCGTCATCGCCTGCACCCATGCCCAGGCGCGCTATATTCTGCCGCGCGTCATACCGCCGTTTCTCGAGCGCTTTCCCAAGGTGCGTCTGTCGCTGGCGGAAGGGAACCCGCCTCACTTGGCGCGCATGGTGCTGCATGAGCAGGCAGACGTCGCCATTGCCACGGAAACACTCTCCACCACGCCTGGGCTGGCCGCCCTGCCGGTGTACTCATGGGAGCACGTTATCGTCGTGCGACCTGATCATCCGCTTGCGGAACTCACCTCGAGTCAGGCGCGCGACCTGAGCCTGGCGCGGCTGGCACAGTACCCCATCGTCACCTATGACCACGCGTTTTCCGGGCGCCGCACTATAGACGAGGTCTTTGCGTCTCACGATGTCGTGCCTAATATTGTGCTGGAAGCCATTGATGCCGATGTCATCAAGACTTATGTCGACGTGGGCATGGGCATAGGCATCATTGCCGGTATGGCTTTTGATCCTCGCCGCGATAAGGGACTGGTGGGCCTGCCGGCGGGCCATCTGTTCGGCACCCATGTCACCAATGTCGCCGTCAAGTCGGGTGTCTTTCTGCGTGATTACGTCTACGTCCTGCTCGAGATGCTTGCTCCCGAACTCACCCGAGAGGTCGTCCAAAAGGCGATAGACGAGTCGCCCAGGGCCGACGGATTGGCGTCTCCGCCCCTGGTTTCCGGAGGGAAATGAAGTTTTACAGCGTTGCCCCGTTGACAATGGAAATAAGAATGATTATCGTTACCAGACTTTCTTGTTCCGGAGTCTTCCCATGTCTCAACTTGTCAGCGCAGTGGTGGTCGGTGCCGATCGGCTCGGCAACATTCCCGAGTTGCTAAAGGGACACAACATCGCTATACGCCACCATATCAGCGGACGCGATCCTTCTCATCAAAAAAAGACGCTGCAGTTGCCGTCAGGCACAGAGCTCCTTATTCTTCTCACCGATTTTCTTGGCCACAATGTCATGAAAACCTTCCGCGCCGCGGCACAGCGCGCCGGCATTCGCGTGCTGGCCTGCCGCCGCTCGGTATGCAGCATGAAGCAGGCGCTT
This sequence comes from Allopusillimonas soli, assembly GCF_004153445.1. GTDB lineage: Bacteria > Pseudomonadota > Gammaproteobacteria > Burkholderiales > Burkholderiaceae_B > Allopusillimonas > Allopusillimonas soli. Next base: position 280,768 of record NZ_SDQC01000005.1, on the reverse strand, counting down.
AATCAATGCGGGTACTGTGAAACTTGTCCGGTTGCCAACGAGGCGGCGGCTCAGCCACTCAACTACAGGGCCAATGGAAAACGACAGGGAGGCTCGCCTCGGGTACGCATGAATGGCTGAAACCATTACGTTGCTGTACAAAAAATGGCTGAAGCACATGCTTCAGCCATTTTTGCTTTACGGGGCGAACCCAAGGGCTAGTTAATGGCAGCCAAGCGACGCGCGCCGTTATAGCGCTTTCTCCAGTACGACACATCCATGTCCTCGATGCGCACGACGGAGCCGGTGCGTGGCGCATGCACGAACTTCTGGTTGCCCAGATAAATGCCGACATGCGAGTACCGGTGACCCAGTGTGTTGAAGAAGACCAGGTCGCCGCGCTTGAGTTCTGTGCGCTTGACCGCCTTGCCCTTATGCGCGATATCGCGGGCACGGCGGGGCAATTTCAACCCCAGGGATTTTTCGGCGGCGTATATGACCAGGCCGCTACAGTCGAAGCCGGTGCTGGGCGCCTCGCCGCCATAGCGGTACTTGGTGCCGAGCAGGCTGAGTGCCGTGGCAACAAGAGAGTCGCGTCCGATTTGGGCGGATGGCGCGGCGGGATAGCTGAGTGCCTGGCGGGAGAGGTAGGCGCCAAGCGGGTCGGATTGCGTTTTTGAGAGGTAGGTGTCGCGAGCCAGACGGCTGGGAGAGGAATCTGCGAACTGAGGGCCCTGAGTAGTGGCACAGCCAGCGAGTGCCAGCGTGGAGACTATAAGCAGTGATCGAGCACTACGCCACAGTTGATCGGGAATGAATAGGTACGGGGATAGGCGTCGTGTTCGATGTGGCGGCATGAGCGTTCGTTTGAGTCTGGGTAAAACCGCCTTTTGGCCTAATACGTGGAAAGTTGCATTAAAACAACTAAAAACCACAAAATTAGACGCAAACTGTGCCCGAAAGGCCGGTTTTACGCAAATTAAACTGAGGGACCGGGAAAGTTTAACCAAACGTCAAGAGAAGGTAAAGAACTTTCCTCTCCCTAATTTGTTACTGGCGGGAAGGACGCGGCGCCGGCACGGTCGCGCCTTTACGCAATTCAGCGGGCAGGCTAGTCTATAGTGCCGCCGCATGGCTATCCTCATCCATGGCCGGCGGCCTCTTCTTGACGGTCAATCAATAACTTTTACGCAGGACTGCAATGGATACCAAACCCGTACTTACCGCTAGCGATGTCGATGCCATTCTCTCAGCAGCACGTCAACATGCCCAGGGCCGGAACTGGGCCGTCACCATCTCCGTGGTGGATGATGGAGGGCATTTGCTGGGTCTGTCCCGTCTTGATGGGGCGGCGCCGATTTCCGCGCAGATATCTCCGGGCAAGGCGCGCACGGCTGCGTTGGGCCGACGCGAATCCCGCCTTTATGAAGAAAGCATCAATCAGGGCCGTACCGCATTTCTATCCGTGCCGCTCGAGGCCATCCTGGAGGGCGGGGTACCCATTATTGCCAATGGGCATGTCATTGGCGCTGTGGGTGTATCCGGAGTCAAATCCACCGAGGACGTGGAAATTGCACGTGCGGGCATCGCGGCACTGAAATTGTGAGCTTGTTTCGCCAGGCCCTGAATCCAGGCGTATCGCCCCGCGAAGCCTGGAGCTGGGCGATGTATGACTTCGCCAATTCGGGCTATACCACCGTGGTGCTTACCACGGTGTTCAGTGCCTACTTCGTGGGCTCGGTGGCGGCGGGGCGAAGCTGGGGCACCTTGGCGCTGACCTGTGCGCTCTCGCTGTCCTATCTTTTGGTCATGTTGACCATGCCCTCCCTGGGTGCGCGCGCCGACGCGCGCGCTGCCAAGCGCCGCCTGCTGTTTACCAGCACTGTGGGCTGTGTTATCGCCACGGCGCTGCTGGGCCTGACCCGGCCGGGAGACATTCTGTGGGGTCTGGTCTTTGTCGCCGTGTCCAACTACTGTTATAGCGTGGGCGAATCTTCCGTTGCCGCCTTTCTGCCCGAGATCGCCCGCCGGGAGGCGCTTGGACGCGTGTCGGGCTGGGGATGGAGTTTCGGCTATGTGGGCGGCATGCTTACGCTTGGGCTGTCCATTGCCCTGGTCAACTACGCAACTGGACGTGGCTTGCAGACGCACCAGGCTGTGGCGTGGGTCATGCTGCTGACCGCAGCCATCTTTGCGATAGCAGCGTTGCCGTCCTTTCTGTTCCTGCGTGAGCGCACGCCGCCGAGCGCAAGGCCAGTGGAGAAAATGCTGGTACGCCTGGCGTCGGGGTGGCGCGACACTCGCGACAATTTTCCGGATTTCCGCCGCCTGCTAATGTGCTGCACCTGTTATCAGGCCGGTATTTCGGTGGTGATTACCCTGTCATCCGTCTATGCCACCCAGGCCATGGGCTTTACCATCGCCCAGACCATGGTGCTGATATTCGTTGTCAATATCGCAGCGGCGATAGGCGCTTTTCTGTTTGGCTTCATTCAGGACCGCATCGGCCACAAGCGCGCGCTGACCATCACGTTGTGCGGGTGGATGGTCATGGTCCTGCTGGCCAGCCAAGCCGTCTCGGCTGCCATGTTCTGGGTTGCCGCCATGGTGGCGGGGCTTTGCATGGGCACCAGCCAAAGCGCGGGCCGCGCCATGGTGGGCGCGTTGGCGCCGAGCGCGCGTTTGGCCGAATTTTATTCTCTCTGGACATTTGCAACGCAGTTGGCATCCGTGGTGGGACCGCTGTTCTACGGCCTGGTCAGCTGGTTGACGGGCGGAAATCATCGCATGGCCTTGCTTTGCACCGGGCTGTTCTTTGTGGCCGCCCTTATCGTTCTGAGCCGGCTCGATTTTGCCCGAGGCGTCCGTGTGCGCGATACTATCGCTGTCTAGTTGGGCAGCAGGTCGATGATGTGCTGCCGCATCGGCCGTGTGCGAACGATTGGGCGCACGCGCCCGCATTTGTCAGGCTGAAGTAAGCCTCGCGCGCTACGGTGAGCCGATAAATCGAACAAATACACAGCAAGGAGCCAAATCAACATGTCTACTGAAATCGAATCCGTCTTGATCGAAAACCGCGTATTTCCGCCGTTTCCGAACTTGGTAAAGGGCGCAGCCATTTCCGGCATGGATGCCTACCAGACCATGTGCGAGGATGCGCGCAAGAATCCGGATGCATTCTGGGAAAAGCTCGCACGCGAGCATCTTGTGTGGGATAAACCGTTCACGCAGATTGTGGATGACGGCAAGGCGCCGTTTTACCGCTGGTTCGGAGATGGCGAACTGAACGTGTCAGCCAACTGCCTGGACAAACATCTTGGCACCCCCACCGCCAACAAAACCGCCATTATCTTTGAGGCGGATGACGGCAAGGTCACTCAGATCACCTATAAGGAACTCCACGCTCGCGTTTGCCAGTTTGCCAACGGCATCAAGGCGCTTGGATACAAGGCGGGCGAGCGCGCCATCATATACATGCCCATGTCCATAGAGGCGGTGGTGGCCATGCAGGCCTGCGCGCGGCTGGGCATCATCCATTCCGTCGTTTTCGGCGGATTCTCGTCCAAGAGTCTGCATGAGCGCACGGTGGACGTGGGCGCCACGCTGGTGATCACGGCCGACGAGCAAATGCGCGGTGGCCGGAGCATTCCACTTAAGAGCGCAGTGGACGAGTCGCTGGAGATGGGTGGATGCGAAGGTGTGCGCCATGTCATTGTTTACCGTAGAACCGGCGGCCAGGTGCAGTGGCGGGATGGACGGGACCTCTGGATGCACGATGTATGCGGCAATCAGGCCGATACCTGCGAGCCAGAGCAGCTCAATGCCGAGCATCCTCTATTCATTCTTTATACCTCGGGTTCCACAGGCAAGCCCAAGGGCGTACAGCACGCCTGCGCGGGTTTCCTGCTGTGGGCCTTGTTGACGGTCAAATGGACATTCGACGCCAAGGACAGCGACGTGTTTTGGTGCACAGCCGATGTGGGCTGGGTTACCGGACATACTTATGTCACTTATGGGCCGCTCGCGGCGGGCCTGACACAGGTTGTTTTCGAAGGCGTGCCGACCTATCCCGATGTTGGGCGCTTCTGGGACATGATACAGCGGCACAAGGTCTCGATCTTCTATACCGCCCCCACCGCCATTCGCTCGTTGACCAAGGCGGCGGAAGCGACGCCGGAACGCCATCCGCGTGAATACGATCTCACCAGCCTGCGCATTATTGGCTCGGTCGGCGAACCCATCAACCCGGAGGCCTGGATGTGGTACTACACCAATGTGGGTGGGGAGCGCTGCCCGGTGCTGGACACATGGTGGCAGACCGAAACCGGCGCGCATATGATCACGCCGCTGCCAGGCGTCACGCCGCTCAAGCCGGGCTCCTGCACGCTGCCTTTGCCGGGTATCGAGGCGGCCATCGTGGACGAAGCGGGCGATGAAGTCGAGCGGGGCAAGGGCGGTTTTCTGGTCATGAAGCGCCCTTGGCCGGGCATGATACGAACCATCTGGGGCGATCCGGACCGCTTCAAGAAAAGCTACTTTCCACCCGAACTCAAGGGCTACTATCTTGCAGGAGACGGCGCTCAGCGCGACAGCGACGGCTACTTCTGGATTATGGGCCGTATCGATGACGTGCTCAATGTGTCTGGTCACCGCTTGGGCACCATGGAGGTCGAGTCGGCCCTGGTGGCGCACGATCTGGTGGCCGAGGCTGCAGTGGTTGGACGACCGGATGCCACCACGGGCGAAGCCATCGTGGCCTTTGTGGTATTGAACCGCAACCTGCCCGACGACAGCGAAGCCGAAACCATCGCCAAGACATTGCGTGATTGGGTGGGCAAGGAAATCGGACCCATTGCCAAGCCCAAGGACATTCGTTTTGGGGAAAACCTGCCCAAGACACGCTCGGGCAAGATCATGCGGCGTCTGCTGCGTGTGGTGGCTAAGGGTGAACCCGTCACGCAGGATACGTCCACGCTCGAGAATCCAGCTATTCTGGACCAGTTGTCCAAAGCCCGCTAGGGTATTACCGCCATCTTGCGCGACGCAGTGCCGTGCTGTGGGATGGCGGTTTCGCGCATGCCGTCCAGTGATGCTGCCGTCGAGGCAGGGTAGGGGCGGCGGCGCCGACGCAGCCGGAATTTGCCGGCGGCTAGCGTGTTTTGGCCGGGCTGGCGGCTGGCTTTCCGCCGGCAAGCGTCACGACCACGAGTCCGGCCATGATCATGACCACGCCTGCCAGCTCCCAGCTGGTGGGTCGCTCATGCAGCAGCAGCCACGCGAAGACGATGGTCAGCACGGGCACGCCCAAGCTGGACATACCGGCTGCGGTTGCGCTGACGCGTTTGATAACCGATAACCAGAGCCACCATCCCAATGCGGAAGCCATGATGCCCATGTAGGCCAGGCCCCAGTACAGGGTTGGCCCCCATACAATGTCCTGCTGCGGAAAGATACGGGTGAGCGGCCAGGTCAGGACGACGCCCAGCAGCATCTGCCAGACAGCCAGATTCATGACCTCCGGCGCATGCCGCCGGAACATGATCTTGGACAGGACCGCGCCCAGCCCCCATGATGCACCGCCCAGCAGGGCGAGCAAAGACCCCGTGATCGTGCCCAGCCCCTCCCAGGGTGCGATAATGCCGATGAGCCCTGCGCCTGCCAGCGCGAAGCCCGTGATATGCCGGCCTGTGGGCCGCTCGCCCAGCATGGGCCATGCGAATACAACGACCCAGAATGGCATGGTGTAGGCCAGCATGACGACATGGCCGGCACCGCCCGTTTGCAGAGCAAGCTGACAGAGGCACTGGAAGGCGACTGTCTGGAAAACGGCTATGCCAAGCATCAACCACAGCGGCGGCAGCTTCAGCGAGCGCCCGGTAGCGACCATGATGATGAGCAATACCACGAAGGCGATGGCATAGCGCACCATGACCAGGGTGAAGGGGCCGATGAGGGTCGCAAGCGTTTTCATGGCTATCCAGCTGAACGCCCAGAGCACTACGGTCAGGAACATCAGGACGAGTGCCCCGCGATCGGTATCACCAGCTTTCACTTCGACTCCACAGTTGAATCACGGCATGCGATATGTTTGCGACACCTGTGCGGCGGGTTGACGCTTCCTGATCGAAAGCCGGGACTTCAGCACTATACACCTGTTGCATTAAGACGCCGGGGCACCAGCTTTGCGCAGAATTTATCTACACGAAAATAAAAAAGCCTATAAATCAATGATCTATAGGCTTTTATCTATTCCAAGCTGGTGCCGACGGCGAGAATCGAACTCGCACGGCTTTCGCCACTACCCCCTCAAGATAGCGTGTCTACCAATTCCACCACGTCGGCTTGAAAGACGGCAATTCTAGCATGAATTGCCGGCGGTTGCTGATGCCCCTGATCTGCCTGCGATGCCGTTTCCCGGGAGGCATTCAGGCAGGGGCCAAAATGGGAGAGACGCTACTGTTTCGGTTCGGAGCCTGACGCGTCGGACTCCGAGCCTGCGCCGTCGGCCGCTGCGGCGTTAGCGGGGGCCGTATCGGTTGACGCGGATGCGGAAGGCGCCGTTGCCGGGGCGCTGGTAGATGCGGCATCCGGTACGCTGCCGGCCGGGTTTGCGGAGGCGCCCTCGGCGGGAGCGGCATCGCTCTGGGGCTGGGCCGCCTGAGGCGCCGGCGCGGACGGTACCGATGCGCCTGTGTTGGCGCCGCCAGGTACCTCGGAGCCGGTGCTTGGCACGGCGGGCGCTTCGTAGCCCTGCATGACGCCGCTTTCTACTTTGGCCTTGCTGGCGGGATGGTGTGCGATGTAGGCCAGGCCGCCCGTGGACACGAAGAAGATGATGGCGGCCCATTTGGTGGTGCGCGAGAGGAAGTTGGCCGCGCCGCTGGCGCCGAATACGCTGCCAGCTGAGCCGCTGCCGAAGGATGAGCCCATGTCGGCGCCTTTGCCTTGCTGAAGCAGGACCAGCACGATGATGCTCAGTGACGATATGACCTGGATCGCCAGTAGTACGGATGACAACCAATGCATGTAGAGAACTCCGGGCCTAGGCGGCCGCTGCGATATGTAAGAAATCCTGTGCCTTGAGCGAGGCGCCACCCACGAGCGCGCCGTCGATATCGGGCATGGCGAAGAGGCTGGCGGCGTTGTCGGGCTTGACGCTGCCGCCATACAGGATGCGCACGTGCGCGGATCCTTGACCGGCAAGGCGGTCGCGGATGAAAGCATGAACCTCCTGAGCCTGCTCGGGCGTGGCGCTCAGGCCCGTGCCGATGGCCCACACGGGCTCATAGGCAAGCACCACGTGCGCGAGCTTTTGCGCACCCAGCGCAAGAACCGGCGCCAGCTGGCGCGCGATGATATCCTTGGTCTGCCCGGCCTGTTGTTCCTCGAGTGTTTCCCCGACGCAGATGACGGGTGTGATCCCCGCTCCCAGCGCCGCCACTGCCTTGTCCGCGACGAGCTTGTCGCTTTCGCCATGCATGCTGCGGCGCTCGGAATGCCCCACGAGCACCAGTTTGCAGGCGAAGTCTGCCAGCATGGCCGCCGATACCTCGCCAGTATAGGCGCCTTGGGCATGCATGCTGACATCTTGCGCGCCCCAGGTGATGCCGCTGCCCTGAAGCAGGGTACTGGCCTGGGGGATATAGGGGAAGGGTACGCAGACGGCCACGTCGCGGTCGTCCGCCATGCTCGCGCCAGAGCGCAGGCCGTCGAGCAGCGTGGCATTGCCGGCCTGGGTGCCGTGCATTTTCCAGTTGCCTATGACCAGGCGTCGGCGATTTGGGGATGAGCTCATGGGTGCCAGAGTCGGAAATTGGGTTAACCCGGCATTGTAGCGTGATAAGCGATGCGGCGCACGGCCGCACGGGCCTGGCGCTTGCTGCCGCCTTGCCCGGTAGCGTGCGCCGCGGCATCATCCTCCCGCCGTACGACGATGCTGCGTGTTAGACGGTTAGGACGATTTTGCCTATCTGTTCTCCCGCGTCCATCAGGGCATGCGCATCGGCGGCCTGGGCCAGCGGAAATGTGGCATGGATGACGGGGCGCACCGTGCCGGCTTCCAGCAGCGGCCAGACGCGCTTGCGCAGTGACTGTGCAATCCGCGCCTTGAAGGCTACGGGCCGCGGTCGAAGCGTGGAACCGGTGACGGTAAGCCGCCGGCGCATCAATTGGCTGCAATCCAGGGTGGCCTTCGCGCCGCCGAGCAGGGCGATGATGACGATGCGGCCTTCGTCGGCCAGGCAGGAAAGATCGCGGTTGATATAGTCGCCGGCCACCATGTCCAGGATTACGTTGACGCCTTCTCCGTCGGTTGCCTGTCGCACTTCCTCCACGAAGTCCTGCGTGCGGTAGTTGATGCCCAGCACGGCCCCGAGGCTTTCCGTTGCGCGGGCACGCTCGTCGCTGCCCGCTGTTGCGTACACTTTGTGGCCCAGAGCCGCAGCCAGTTGAATGGCTGTGGTGCCTATGCCGCTGGCGCCGCCATGAACCAGCAGGCTTTCGCCATCCGACAGGCCGCCGCGGTCAAAGACATTCGTCCAGACCGTAAAGTAGGTTTCGGGCAGTGCCGCGGCCTCGATGTCGGACAGGCCGGCAGGGATAGGCAGGCATTGGGCGGCCGGTGCCGCGCAGTACTCGGCATAGCCGCCGCCGGAGACCAGCGCGCAGACCCGGTCGCCGATGGACAGGCCGGTGTCGCCGACATCGCCGCCGACGATCTCGCCGGCAACCTCGAGGCCGGGCAGGTCGGACGCGCCCGGTAGCGGTGGATAGTTGCCCTTGCGTTGAAACACATCGGGCCGGTTGATGCCTGCGGCGGAAACCTTGATGAGGACTTCTCCCGCCTTGGGCTCGGGTTGGGGACGGTCGACCAGCTGCAGCACCTCGGGTCCGCCGGGCTTTGAGATTTCCACTGCTTTCATACTTGCTCCTGCAAATGGGTCAAACCGTCATTATTACCGTCACAGCGCTTTGGCGCCAGTTTGGCAAAGGGCTGGCATCGCGCTCGCGAACTCGGTTAGAATTGCGCCGGGTGTCGCATTGCACGGTGCAGTGGGCAGGTTCAAGCGCAGGTCGGGCCGCCGCGCGGAGACATTGCGACCATGGCCAGCAATTTCCCTCACCGCACCCCGCCGCGCGCGCAGGTATTCGCCGAGAACGCATTCGCCGCGCTGTCCCGGTTCCTGCACATCGAAGCCGTCAGCGGCATATTGCTGCTGATTGCCGCCGCCGCTGCCCTCATCTGGGCAAACTCTCCCTACAGCGACAGCTATCATGCGCTTTGGCATGCGCGCATCGGCGTCGACATCGGCGGTTTCTCCTATGTGCAGTCGCTGCATTTCTGGATCAACGACGCCCTCATGACGGTATTCTTCCTGGTCGTGGGCATGGAGATACGGCGCGAGATTCACGAAGGCGCCCTGGCCAGCATCCGCCTTGCGAGTCTCCCGCTGGCCGCAGCAGTGGGCGGCGTATTGCTGCCGGCGGCGATATATCTCGTTTTCAATACGGACCCCGCCACACGCGTGGGCTGGGCCGTGCCCACCGCCACCGACATTGCCTTTGCCGTAGGGGTGCTGGCGCTGCTTGGGCGCGCCATTCCGGGCAGCGTGCGTATATTTCTGCTGGCGCTGGCCATTATCGATGACATCGTCGCCGTGCTCATCATCGCCCTGTTCTATTCCGGCGGTCTCGACTACACTGGCCTGGCAGTGGCGGCGCTGGGCATAGCCATGGTGCTGGGCTTGCAGCGTGTCGGCGCGGGCTCCGCCCTCGCTTATATCGTGCCGGGGGCGGTACTCTGGACCGGCCTGCTCATGACGGGCGCCCATCCCACGCTTGCCGGGGTCGTGCTGGGTCTCCTGACGCCTGTTGCCTTGCGTCCGGCGCATCACGCGCCACTCCATCTCGCCGCCAGCGCCGTCGGAGATCTGCAGGCACGTCAGGCCGGCGCTGAGCACGACCCTCATCATCTTGGCGTACCGCTCAGGCAGCTTCGGCTTGCGCAGCGCGACATGTTGCCTCCGGTTACCCGAGTACAAATGGCGCTCCATCCCTGGGTGGCGTTTGGCGTGATGCCCTTGTTCGCACTGGCGAATGCGGGTGTCACGCTGGATGGTATCAATCTGGCTGCCGATGGCTCCCGCGCAGTTCTGGCTGGCGTGTTGGTGGCGCTGGCGCTGGGCAAGCCGATGGGCGTCGTGGCGGCAAGCTGGCTGGCCGTACGCGTGGGCGGCTGCCAGCTTCCGGAAGGAATGAACTGGCCGGCGGTCTGGCTGGTGGGCCTGTTGGCGGGCATAGGCTTCACGATGTCCATCTTCATTGCCACGCTGGCCTTTCAGAACCTTAATCTTCTCGCGGCCGCCAAGCTGGGCGTGCTGATGGCCTCGGTCCTGTCCGCGCTACTCGGGCTTGCATGGGGCAGGGCAGTTGTTGTGCGCAGGACAAGGTCGCATTCCCGTGGCCCGGATCCCTCGTCGGCATAAGGTACAATTCAGCCCGACGGAAGGTTGGCAGAGTGGTCGAATGCACCGGTCTTGTTCAATCGAGCGCCGCCATGGAAACGTGGTGGATGTAAGGAGTCAAATTCGGCGAACCCCCTGGATATGCGCATGTCCGAGGCAACGCCGAGCGAAGCCTGGCCTGATCAGGAACGTGTAGAGACTTGACGGCTCCCGCCTAAAACCCGCAGGGTCACGGCGAAGACAAAGTCCAGACCATCAAACAGGCGTGCAGCCTGGTAGCGAAAGCTATAGTGGCAAGGAAAACCGGCAGGGGCGCAAGCCCCTCCAGGGTTCGAATCCCTGACCTTCCGCCAGTCGCGCGGGCTTTCCGCCTCTCGCGCATGCCCTCGGCGGAAACGCCGCTAGAAGCGTGCTGGTCGGTCCGTGGGGCCAGGCCCTGGCAGGTTATATGTGATGCGGGTTCGATATCCGCGTTGCGCCCGAGTGGTGGAATTGGTAGACACAAGGGACTTAAAATCCCTCGATCTTTGATCGTACCGGTTCGATTCCGGTCTCGGGCACCATTGAATAAAGCACAGAATCCCCATAAACCATTGGTTTACGGGGATTTTTATTCCCCATGTTGCCATAGCCAAAGATCTTTCATACACGTTTTGTTAGGCGCTTCGGCGCTGACTCTTCTTCTTTTTCTGAGCAAGCGCCATTTGTTATCTGTTGTCGTACAACCATAGGTCACGCTGTCATGTGAAGCGCTGTTTGGAGTTGTGTTTCCAGTGCCATGCCAGTGCTGAAGGCTGCGTGCTTTGCGAACGGTTTCTGGATTCCGCTCGCTCAAGGGATCTGGGGCTGGGCAGGGCGGCGCCCTCGGTCGCCAGGCATCGCGCGCCCCCTAGCCTTCTAGCGTCGAGCGCAGCCGCTCCGCGCTGTTGTTCAAATGCAATTGCATCGCGCTGCTGGCAACCACCGCATTCTGCATGGCGATGGCGCGCGCGATTTCCTCATGCTCATAATGCACCCGTTCCAGATAGCGCGCTTGGGTTTCCTTGCCCAAGGAGGCTGTGTTGATGCGCGTTCGCGGAATGACTGTCTGTCCAAGGTAGGACATGAACTCGACGAAGTACCGGTTGCCGGTTGCCTGCGCGATGGCAAGATGGAAGCGAAAATCCGCGTCCACGGTTTCCTTGCCCGCCTCAAGCAACGCCCGGAATTCCCTCAAAATGGCCTGCATGTGATCTAGATCCTGCGGGCTGCGCTTGATGGCCGCAATGCCCGCCGCGGCGGATTCCAGACTTTGACGCAATTGAAGGACATCGAGGATGTCGTGAATCGTGACCAGTTCCTTGGGATCAATGTGGAAGTTATGGGGCGCTTGCACCTCAAGCACGAACGAGCCGATGCCGTGGCGAGTCTCGACCACGCCGGCCGCCTGCAGCCGGGATATGGCCTCGCGCACCACGGTCCTGCTCACACCCAGCATGCGCATCAGCTCGGATTCGGTGGGCAGCCGGTCGCCTTTGCCGAGTTCCCCACTTTGTATCTGCCCCAGCAGGCTGTCCACGACCTCCTGCGCCAAGCTTCGGGCGCGGCGGCGCGGGCGTATTGCCGTGGATGTGGAAGTGAGAACGCTCATGACGACAGTGATTGTAGTGTGCTACTGGCCTTTTACCACTTTGCCGGACAAGTCGCTGCCATGGTACTTTTTATAGATGCCATTGAGTTTTCCATTGGCCAGATTGGCCTTGATCCAATCGTTCAGCCAAGCCTGCAGTTTAGGATTGTTTTTTGGCAGCGCAATGCCCAGCATGAACTCATGCTGCACGAACTTGGTTTCGTAAGGCTTGTCGGTCAGCTTTTTGTTCACTTCTGCCACATTGGGCCATTGCGAGGAAATCGCTTGTACCTGACCCGTCACGGCTGCGGTCACCAGGGTGGCGTCATCCTCGAAGCGGCGGATATTTGCGTCGCTGGCATTCTTGCTGATATCCGCGTCGTTTACCGTGGCTCGCGTCACGCCGATGGTCACGTCCTTGAGGTCGGCGTAGTCCTTGATCTTCACATCCTTGGGCGCAGCTACGATGGTCTGCAGCGATGCATAGGGTATGGAAAAGTCGATGACCTTCTGGCGTTGTGGCGTAATGGAAAGATTGGCGACAGCGATGTCGGCCTTGCCCGTCTGGATGGTGGGAACCCGCGCGGCATTGGTTATTTCCACCAGTTGAAGCTTGACGCCCAGGTCCTTGGCAAGCAGCTTCGCGGTGTCGATATCCGAGCCTTCGGGCTGCATGTTTGCGTTGGCATAGCTGAACATGGGCACGCCCATGGCCACGGCGACCCGAATGGTGCCCGCGTCCTTGATTCGGTCCAGAGCATCCTCCGCGTGCGCCGTGGCGCACAGGGCGAGTACGCCGGAGCAGAACGCGAGTTTGCTGAGAGTTTTGGAAATGCGCATTGATTGCCTCATGGTAATGATGGTTTCTGGTTGAACGAGAAGAATCCGGGTGCCGGGTCGCTACAGACCGGTACCCACAAAGTCCCGCAATTCCTGCGTTTGCGGGTTTTCCAGCATTTCAGGGCCCCCTGTTTCCCACACCAGACCCTGATGCATGTAGATGATCTTGTCCGCCACGCGGCGCGCGAATGCCATTTCGTGTGTGACCAGAATCATCGTCATCCCACCGCGGGCGAGGTCCTCGATGACGCGCAGCACTTCGCCCGTCAGCTGCGGATCCAGTGCCGAGGTCACTTCATCGAACAGCATGACCTGCGGCTCCATGGCCAGTGACCGCGCGATAGCCACGCGCTGCTGCTGGCCACCGGAAAGCTGTTCCGGATACTGTTCCGCCTTTTCGGACAGGCCAACCTTGCGCAGCACCATATCGGCCTTTTCTTCGCAAACGCGGCGCGACAGCTTCTTGACATGCTTGAGCGCGAGCATGATGTTCTGCCTGACCGTCAGGTGAGGGAACAAGTTGTAGCTTTGAAATACGATGCCCACGTCCTGCCGCAGACGCCGCAAGTCGATATGCGGCGAGCCGATTTCATGGCCGCACACTTGTATGGAGCCGCCATTGATGAGTTCCAGATGATTGATGCAGCGCAGGGCGGTACTCTTGCCTGAACCGCTCTGGCCGATGATCGCCACCACCTGCCCTTTCTGGATATCGAAGGACACGCCCTTGAGCACCTCGTTCCCGCCGAAGCGCTTGCGAATGTTCTCGACTTTAACGATTGCCGACATTGAGTTTCCTTTCCATGGCCCGGCTCCATATCGACAACGGGTAGCAGAGCGCGAAGTACAGTACGCCCACCAGCGTGAAGACAAGAAATGGCTGGAACAGCGAGTTATTGATAATCTGGCCCGCGCGCGTCAGTTCAACGAACCCGACCACTGATGCCAGGGACGTGGACTTGATGACCTGCACAAGAAAGCCGACCGTAGCAGGCAACGAAAGCCTGACCGCCTGCGGAATGATCACCAGCCGCAGTGATTGCCAGCGTGAAAGGCCCAGGCACTCGGATGCTTCCCATTGCGTTTTTTCAATGGATTGCACGCTGCCGCGCCATATCTCGCCGAGGAAGGCGCTGACATAGATCATGAGCGCGATGCTGGCCGCTGCCAGCGGTTCGACATTCAGACCGAATACGCCCACACCGAAATAGACGATGAACAGCAAGACGAGCAAAGGTATGCCCTGTATGGTCTGAATGAAGAGCGACGTGGCAAACCGCAGCCATCCGACGCGTGAGATGCGCGCGAGCATCACGCCGAACCCTCCCGCACTGCCCAGTACGAAGGAGATCAGCGACAGAATCAAGGTCCAGCCGACGCCTTTGAGCATGTAGATGAACTGAATGAGCGTAAAGTGTTCCATGATGGCGCCTCACGCGCTGGCCGTGTCGGCCGCGATGGGGGCGGCAGCCAGCCGGCGCCGTGCCAGGGCCAGCACACGCTTGCGGCGAAACAGCCAGACTTCCCCCAACACGAACAGAAAGCGCAGGATGACCGCCAGGATCAGATACAGAACAGCAACGACGATATAGGCCTCGAGCGACAGAAAGGTGATGGACTGTACGTTGTTGGCCACGGCCGTCAACTCTTCGGTCGATATCTGCGACGTCACGGAGGACATCAGCATCATCAGGATGAACTGGCTAGTGATCGATGGGTAGACCTTTTCGAAGGCCGGAAGCATGATCACATGCCAGTAGATGCGAGGGCGCGACAGGCCCAGGCATTCGGCAGCCTCAATCTGCCCGCGCGGTATGGCGTCCATGCCGGCGCGTATGATTTCGCCCGAGTACGCCCCGACATTGATTACCATGGTGATGACGGCAGCAACGGACGCAGGCATCTGCAGCCCCAGGCTGGACAGGCCAAAATAGAAGATGAAAATCTGTACGAGAAAGGGCGTATTGCGAACCGCCTCTACATAGACGCCGCAGACGACCGCAAGGGGGCGAAGCGCGCTGCGGCGTCCGATCGCGCACAGTATGCCGATAATCAGTCCGAATACGGTGGAGGCAAGTGTCAGCTCCAGCGTCAGCAGCGCGCCTTGCAGAAACATGTGCCAGTAAGGCAGCAGGCCAGGGAAGTCGAAATGGTAGGCAACCATCAGTCGTCCCCATAGGGGCCGGCGGCGGTAAATGCCCCGCCCTGGTAGACGCTGACCGGATCGTCCGGAGTAGGCATGGGTTGGCGCTCGACTTGATCGCGGAAAACCTCCGACGTGTCCTGCGGCAAGTATCCCAGGTGGTCGGCGCAACGGTTGTCCCACCAGACATTCTTGTTCGCGGACATGCCATAAACAATGGTGTGGCCCACTTTTTGGGCCATCAGGCCGTTCAGGATGATCTGTGTCAGGTCGCGGGCGCTGATCCATGTATGCATCATGCGCCTGTCCTTCACAGCCGGAAAGCACGATCCGATCCTTATGCTGACGGTCTCGATGCCATAGCGGTCGAAGTAGAAGCTGGCCATCTCTTCGCCATACGCCTTGGAAAGGCCGTAATAGCCATCGGGACGGCGGGGAACTTGCGCGTCTATGCGTTCGGTTTGCCTGTAGAAGCCAATGACATGATTGGAGCTGGCAAAGACGACACGCTTCACGCCATGCCGGCGGGCCCCCTCGTAAATATGAAAGACACCTTTGATATTGGCTTCAAGTATCTCCTTGAAAGGGCGTTCCACAGACACCCCTCCCATATGGACAATGGCATCGCAGCCGTCGACCAGTTTGTCCACAGCCTGTTTGTCCGCGAGATCACAAGTAACCGCCTCCTGATCCGGCCCGGCCTGAACAGGCACGATATCGGACAGGCGCAGGATGCGGGTGCAGGGCTGCAGGGTGTCGCGCAGCACGGTGCCCAGGCCACCCGCGGCGCCGGTCAGCAGGAGGCGATCAAAAGTTTGAGAGATGTCCACGCAAGTCTATCCTGTTGCGGTTAAGGCAGTGCTCATATTGTTATCAGTTGTCGTACAACTGCATATGCGCAATTTCCCTAGTTAAGGACACTGACACGAGCCGGGTGGTTGGCACGAAATGCAAATCGTTTACACTTACGTTTTGCTGAATGGTTGGCGTGGGGCTGGCCTGGCGGCAAATACTGTTCATCAGCAGGGCGGGCGGCATGTCGCATTATTTCGTGCCTGCGCGAGGGCCTGATTTCGGGTCGGTTGCGCGGTGGCGTTTCTCTTCAGTGCCGCCTGGCCAGACAATCTTCCGGGGGATTTGCAGCATGCGTAAACTCATCGCAGGCGTGGGCATGGCCGCGCTTTTCATGTCAACGGTCTGGGCCGCGCCCGAGCCCAAGGCGGTTACAGCCCATTATGCCGATCTGGCGCTTGCCAAGTATCAGGATTCGCTGTCAACGGCGCAGGCGCTGCAAGAGGCCATTGACATGCTGGCCGCACAGCCTTCGGCGCAGACGCTCGATGCGGCGCGGGCGGCATGGATCGCGGCGCGCGTGCCTTATCAGCAGACGGAGGCTTTCCGGTTCGGCAATCCCATCGTCGATGACTGGGAGGGTCGCGTGAATGCCTGGCCGCTGGACGAAGGCATGATCGACTACGTTGACGCCTCCTATGGCGTGGAGTCCGATGTCAACGCTTATTACGTTGTCAACGTCATTGCGAATACGCGGCTGAATGTGGGCGGCAAAGAGGTCGATACCAGCGAGATTACGCCAACGCTGCTGCGCGAGGTGCTGCATGAGGCCGACGGCAACGAGGCCAATGTCGCCACCGGCTATCACGCCATCGAGTTTCTGCTGTGGGGCCAGGATCTCAACGGAACAGGCCCCGCACCCGAGGGACGCGAAGGCACGCCCCAGCAGCGCCACGCCGGCGACAGGCCGCACACCGATTTCGACCCAGCGAACTGCACGGGCGGAAATTGCGAAAGACGTGTGCAATATCTGAAGGTTGTCACCGCCATGCTGGTCGAAGATCTTCAGGAAATGGTGGGGAACTGGCAGGCCGACGGCGCTGCGCGCAAGGCGGTTCAGGACGATCCGCAAGCGGGACTGGCGGCCATGCTCACGGGCCTGGGCAGCCTGTCGTACGGAGAACTGGCCGGCGAGCGCATCAAGCTGGGTCTGATGCTACATGATCCCGAGGAGGAGCACGATTGCTTTTCCGACAACACGCACAACTCGCACTATTACAACCAGGTGGGCATGATGAATGTATATCTGGGGCAATACCGGCGCGCGAACGGTTCGACAGTCGAAGGGCCCAGCCTGTCCGCGCTCGTTCAGGCGCGTGATCCCGCGCTCGATAAGGAAATGCGCGAACGGCTGGCGGCCACCCACAGTGCCATGCAGGCCATGAAGACGCGGGCGGAAACCATCGAAACCTATGATCAAATGATCGGGCAGGGCAACGCGGAGGGTAATGCCGTCGTTCAGCATGTCATCGACGCCCTGGTCTCGCAGACCCGCAGCATCGAGCGCGTGATCGCCACACTCGAACTCGGCGATATCGCGCTCGAAGGATCGGACAGCCTGGATAATCCCAACGCCGTATTCCAGTAGTCATCGTGGCCAGATACGCAGCAGTATTCGTCCTGGGTGCCGTTCTGTGTGCGGCACCCAATATGGCAGGCCACGCGAGCCAGTCGACTGACGAGCCGTCCTCCAAGGCGCCGGCGCAGGCTGGGCATCCCGATCCATGGTCCATGCTGGGCCGCCCGGCGCGCGGCGACCTGTCCGCGGCCGACCGGCTGCGGGTTGCCAAGGTCACGCAGCCGGCCACCCAGTTTGACCGGGCAGAGCCATTTGAGCTCATGCAGGGCGGCGCGGGCACGGTCGACAAGTTGATCAACCGCGACATTTTTTCGCATCCTTCGGCCAACCTCGACTTCGAGGGGCGCCAGGCCTTTCTCGTGGGCAACGGCCTGTTTCGCAAGGATTGGGTGTCGTCGCCGGCTTCCACGCAGGCATCCGACGGGCTGGGGCCCTTGTTCAATGCACGATCGTGTCAGGCCTGTCATGTCAAGGACGGACGCGGCACGGTGCCGGGCTTCGATCCCGACCAGCGCGCCGACGCCGTGGCACTGCTCGTGCGTCTGTCGTTGCCCGGCAGTGTGCAGCAAGCACGTACGCGCATTCAGCGCGATGCCCGCATCCTAGCCGCGGCGGCGGCGGCCGGCGGAGCGTCTCAAAAGGCGGCCTTGCCCGAGCATGGGCAGGGTGAAGTCGCATCCTTGCCCGATCCCGTCTATGGCCATCAGTTGCAGCCATTTGCCGTGGCCGGGATCCCTGCCGAGGGTCAGATTGCCATCGACTACACCGAGGTTCCTGTGATGCTGAATGGCGGAGAGACCGTCACCCTCATGGATCCCTCGTACCGCGTCGAAAACCTTGCCTACGGCCCCCTGCATCCTGACACGCGTCTTTCGCCGCGCCTTGCGCCGCCCATGCTGGGGCTGGGGCTGCTCGAAGCCATCCATATCGACGACATTCTCGCGCATGCAGCAAAAAATCACGGCGACGGCGTTTCGGGGCGCCCGAACTGGCTGACCGACCCAAAAACCGGGGAGCGCGTGCTGGGCCGATTCAACTGGAAGGCCGGGCAGCCCACCGTGGAGCGGCAATCGGCCAATGCATTTTCCGGAGATATGGGCCTGTCGACACCGCTTTTTCCCAGTCATTATGGCGATTGCACCGAAGCGCAGCCCGACTGTGCCCGCATGCCTCATGGCGCCCAGCCACATCTGGGCGAGCACGAGGTGCCCGGCCGGCTGATGGATTTCGTCACGACTTATTCCGTCAATCTTGCGCTGCCGCAGCGCAGGGATGTCGATGATGAGCGCGTGTTGGCGGGCAAGGCGCTGTTCTATGCGTCCAACTGCATTGCCTGCCACGTACCCAAGTATGTCACCAGTCGCGATGCCAGTCGGCCCGAGCATCGCTTCCAACTGATCTGGCCTTATACCGACTTGCTCCTGCACGACATGGGGCCGGGCCTTGCCGATGGCCAGGACGAAGGCGACGCCAGCGGCCGGGAATGGCGCACACCGCCCCTATGGGGAATAGGCTTGACCAAGACGGTCAATCCGAATGCAACTTGGCTGCACGATGGCCGGGCGCGCACTCTGCTTGAGGCCATCCTGTGGCATGGCGGGGAGGCGCAGGCCGCGCGCGACCGCGTGGTCGCCATGACGCCGGCGCAGCGTGCCGACCTGATTCGTTTTCTGGAATCGCTATAGCCGGACCGCAGCCGGCTGCCTGAAATGATTCACTGCAATGTCTCCCATGGAGGTTTTTCATGAGCATGTTCTCTCCATCCCCTCTTCGCGTGGCGGCGGGGCTGCTGTTGGCGCTGAGCGCGCTTGGCGCCAAGGCGGCACCCTTGCCACAGGATCTTGGAGGGAATCTGCTGCGCGGATATATTGCGCCCGCCATGATGCGCTTTCACGAAGCCGCGGTACAGATGCAGGCGGCCATAAACGACTACTGCGTGGCGCAGAAGCCTGCGCCGGCTGGCCGGGTGCGCGACGGTTTCTCGGCGCTGGTGCGTGCGTGGACAGGTATAGAGTTCCTGCGCTTCGGACCGCTTGTGGCGGAGAACCGTTACGAACGTATCGCATTCTGGCCAGATCCGCGCGGCCTGACGCTGCGGCAGGTCCAGGGCCTGCTGGCCGGTGCGGAGGACAAGGCTGGTGGGAAGGACGAGGCTGGTGGGCGGTCGTCGGATGAGGCGGGACACCCCGCCATTCCGGATGCCGAGACGCTTGCCACCCACAGCGTTGCACTGCAGGGTCTGCCTGCCCTCGAGTATGTTCTGTATCGGGACCATGGCCTGGTGGCCGACGATGCACGCGGACAGGCCGATTTTTCCGCCGCTTGCACCTATGCGGTGGCGGTGGCCGGGAATCTGGCCCGGGTGGGCGCCACGCTTGTGCAAACGTGGGGTGAGGGTGGCGAGTATGCGGGCTGGTTCTCGCAGCCAGGGCCTGAGAACCCGCTGTACCGCAATCAGCAGGAGGTCGCTGCGGAAGCGATGAAAGCCCTGTCCACAGGGCTGCAGTTCGCGCGCGATGTCAAGATAATGCCTGTGCTTGGCAAAAACCGCCAGGCGGCGCGCGAGAAACGGGCACCATTCTGGCGCAGCGGCCTGTTCGCACAGTCCATGCAGGCCTCGATGGAGGGAATGGCGGCATTCGCACAAGCTACAGGCTTTGAGTACAAGGGCGATGAAAGCTGGATAGGCGCCAGCCTGCGGGACGAGCTGGAGCGCGCGGCGCAGGGGTTTGCCGCCATGCCGGAAAGTCTGGATGCTTTCCTGGGCACCGAGGATGGCTACCGGCGGCTCACGCTCCAGTCGCTTCTGCTGGACAACGCCAAGAATATCGTTGATGCCCACATGGCGCCGGCTTTTGGCGTGAGCATAGGCTTCAATGCCCTGGATGGCGATTGAGCGCACCGAATCAGAACAGGAGTTGAGCACATGTACATGAGGGAAATGGACCGGCGCCGGTTCCTGGCCGCAATGGGAGCCTGCGGACTTGGCGCGCTCGCACCGGCGGCGGTGCTGGCAGGGCAGGAGGCGCTTTATCTGGCGGCGCGCAAGCGAGGACAGCAATACCAGGCTGTCGTGCTTGATGCGCACGGCCGGGACCACCTGGTGGTGCCCATGCCCGACAGGGGACACAGCTTCGCGATTGATGCGGCGCGTGGCAGGGCGGTCGCATTCGGACGCCAACCGGGGTTTTTCGCTGTCGCATTCGCCTTTGACGGCAAAGGCCCGCCAAAGGCCATGGCTGCAGAGTCCGGGCGGCATTTCTTCGGCCACGGTGTTTTTTCTCCCGACGGCAAGCTGATGATCGCGACCGAGAATGATTATGAAGCTGGCAAGGGTGTGCTGGGCCTATATGATGCCAGCGAGGGTGGCGGCTATCGACGGATCGGCGAGTTCGATAGCGGCGGCGTTGGTCCGCACGAAGTGGTTCTGCTGCCGGACGGCCAGACGCTGTGCGTGGCCAACGGCGGTATTCTGACGCATCCCGACTACGGCAAGCTGGCGCTCAATGCGCATGACATGCATCCTTCCCTCGCCTATATCGACTTGCATACCGGCGACCTGCTGGAGCAGGTCGCGCTGGCGCCGCAATTCAATCGCCTTTCCATACGGCACATGACGGTGGACGCGGCGGGCGCGGTGTGGTTCGGCTGTCAGCATACCGGCCCGGCGGCTGAACGGCCCCCATTGGTGGGGCGCCACCGGCGCGGCGCCAACCCGGATCTGTTCGCGGGCCCGCCCGACGTGCTGCGCGGCATGGACAATTATGTGGGTTCTGTTGCTTGCGATGCATCTGGCACCCGGATTGCCACCTCCAGTCCGGTGGGCAACTGCATCGTGTTCTGGGATGCCTCGTCGGGCGCATGCCTGGGAAGGACGTCATTTCACGATGGATGCGGCGTCGCGCCCCGCAAGGATGGGGGGTTCCTGGCCAGCAATGGAGGCGGGGCACTTGTCGCCATTGCCTGGCCGTCCGGCGCCGTGCCCCTGGAACACCGGGATCGCGTGCCGGTTCCGGTGACGATCAAGCCTCGGCAAACAGGCTTGTCCTGGGATAATCACATGCGCCGCATCATCTGATTCGCGTTCCCCTGCCGCGGGGCGCATCGCGTCGCCGCTCCAAGGGCATCCTGGCCTTCGCCGCGGACGGTAAATCATTGAAAATTCAGGGCTAATTGGCAATGTTTGGAAGTGCCTCAAACCTTCAATGAAAACAAGGGATTACAGAATGAACTTGAAAAAAGGCTTAAGGAAAGCCAAGCGACTTTTCTGTAGTGTCCGCGCCACAGATGAAATGCGGGTAAACCCGCACAATTTTTCCGGAAATTCACGGTTTTGTTGTTTATAACCAACGCGATCGGCGAAAAACCGCATTTTTGCCGCCGGGGCAATAGCCATGTCGCGGGAATTTTGATGCAATAGCAGCAACTTCCCATCGCGGAGTTAGAAAGGGCAGCAGCACAGTTAGGTAGTCGCTGCTCTGGTTACTCAAATCTACGGAGATTTCTTACATGAAAAAGACTCTGCTCGCTGCTGCTCTCGTCGTCGGCTTTGCCGGCGTTGCTCAAGCAGAAACGTCGGTTACCCTGTACGGTATCCTGGACGGCGGTATCGGCTACCAAAAGGTTGATGGCCCCGCCTACTACCGTCAGACGCCGCGTAACTACACCGATTACGAAGCCAAGAAGACCGGCCTCATCAACGGCGTTCAGTCCGGCAACCGCTGGGGCCTGAAGGGTGTTGAGGACCTGGGCGATGGCCTGAGCGTTGTGTTCCAACTGGAAAGCGGCTTCGATCTGGGTACCGGTAACAGCGCCCAGGGTGGCCGTCTGTTCGGCCGTCAAGCCACCGTCGGTCTGGCTGGCGATTCCTGGGGCCGTCTGGACCTTGGTCGTCAAACCAACATCGCTTCCAAGTACCTGCCCGGTATTGTTGACCCCTTCGGCGGCGGCTTCGGCCAAGCCAACGTCGGTACGTCCTTCAGCTCGGCCAACACCATGCGTTGGGACAACATGGTCATGTACCAAACCCCCAACTTCTCCGGTTTCCAACTGGGCGTCGGCTACTCGTTTAGCGTAGCAGGCGGTCAAGGCTGGGACATCGACGGTGCCAACCCCAACCCGGCTGATATGGACGGCAAGGGCATCACGGCTGGTCTGCGCTACGCCAACGGCCCCATCGGCTTGGCTGCCACCTATGACCAGATCAAGGTTGATGACGACGGCTTTGGCAACGAAGTCAAGTTCAAGGAATGGAACATCGGCGGTGCCTATGACTTCGAAGTGCTCAAGGTTTCGGGCGCTTTCGGTCAAACCAAGGACGGCTGGTTCGCAGGCGGCAGCTTCGGCCCTCTGCCCCAAGGCACCTTCGTTGGTGTTGACGGCCTGAAGGTCAACTCCTACCTGTTGGGTCTGTCCGCTCCGGTCGGCAACGGCAAGGTGCTGGCTTCGTGGCAAGTTGCTGATCCCACCGACGCGCCCTCGGGCACCGGCCGTTGGGAAGACACCCAGATCTACTCCCTGGGCTACACCTACAACCTGTCCAAGCGCACCAACCTGTACGCCATCGGTTCGTACGCCAAGAACGCGCTGTTCATCGACGACCTCGATTCGACCCTGGTCGGCGTCGGTATCCGCCACCAGTTCTAATCGGCTTGCATGGCATGTCCATGCATCGATGCGGCCCGGCTTGCCGGGCCGTCACGAACAGGCAGATAGCTGTATGCAAAAAAGCCATCCGCAAGGATGGCTTTTTTATTGGCCTGATGTGTGTCCGACAGCTTGCATTCAGCAGAATGACGCTCTCAAAATGCTACAATCCGAGAGTTTACTCATTGAGATTGGAAGCATGGTATGAACCTGCAACAGTACTTCCCTGTTCTGCTCTTTATTATTGTGGCCACGGGCATAGGCTTTGCCCTGTTGGGTGCAGGCAGAGTACTTGGGCCGCATCGTCCGTATGCGGAAAAACTGTCTCAGTACGAATGTGGCTTCGACGCCTTCGACGACTCGCGCATGAAATTCGATGTGCGCTACTACCTGGTCGCCATTCTGTTCATCATGTTTGATCTGGAAATTGCATTTCTTTTTCCGTGGGCCATCGCCAACGGCGTCGTGGGTCTGGTTGGTTTCTGGACGGTTGTGGTGTTTCTTGCCATTCTCACCGTGGGCTTTGTCTACGAATGGAAAAAGGGCGCACTGGACTGGGAATAGATTGCAAAAAACCGGGCGGCAGGAATGCCGCCCGGTTTACAGCCCGCGCTCCTGGCGGGCTCGGCTGCGCGGCACCAGGCTCGCGCCCGGCATTGGCATAGAGGCAAAATTATGGCTATAGATGGCATCATGAAAGAAGGTTTCATTACCACCAGTGCGGACAAGTTCCTCAACTGGGCCAAGACGGGTTCGCTGTGGCCCATGACGTTTGGTCTTGCGTGTTGCGCGGTGGAAATGATGCATGCGGGTGCGGCTCGCTACGACCTGGATCAGTTCGGCATTATTTTTCGCCCCAGCCCCCGGCAGTCCGACCTGATGATCGTGGCGGGCACGCTGTGCAACAAGATGGCGCCCGCGCTGCGCAAGGTGTACGACCAAATGGCCGAGCCGCGCTGGGTTGTGTCCATGGGTTCCTGTGCGAATGGGGGCGGGTATTACCATTACTCCTATTCCGTCGTGCGCGGCTGTGATCGCATCGTGCCCGTGGACGTCTATGTGCCAGGCTGCCCCCCCACCGCCGAGGCCTTGGTATACGGCCTGCTCCAAATGCAGACGAAAATCCGCAATACCAATACCATCGCGCGATAGTCGCCTGGTAGCCAACATCCAACGCTGAATTACATTATGACCCGGCTTGAAACGCTACACCAGAATCTGCTCGCGACACTGGGCGAGTCCGCCGCGCTCAAGCTCGCCCTTGGCGAGCTGACGCTTGAGGTTCCCGCCAAGAAGTGGGTCGACGTCTGTACTATCTTGCGCGACACCGACTCTCTGGGTTTCGATACATGCATAGACCTTTGCGGCATCGACTACTCCGGCTGGGGAGCGCCCACGCTGGTTGCCGAGCCAGGCCTGCATCCGCAGCGCTTTGCGGTGGTGGTGCATCTGCTGTCCGTGCGCCACAACTGGCGCCTGCGCGTACGCGCTTATGTGCACGACGACGAGTTTCCCGTTATTGCCACCCTTGTGCATGTCTGGCCCAGCGTCAACTGGTACGAGCGCGAGGCCTTCGACCTGTTTGGCATTGTCTTCGAGGGCCATCCCGACTTGCGCCGCATCCTGACCGATTATGGTTTCATCGGATATCCCTTCCGCAAGGATTTCCCGCTCAGCGGCAATGTCGAAATGCGCTACGACACCGAGCAGCAGCGGGTGATCTACCAGCCCGTCACCATCGAGCCACGGCAGATCACACCACGCATCGTGCGTGAAGAAGGTTACGGAGCAGGGCGCTAGAACATGGCTGAAATCAAAAACTACACACTGAACTTCGGGCCGCAGCATCCGGCCGCGCACGGCGTTTTGCGCCTGGTGCTCGAGCTGGATGGCGAGGTCATACAACGGGCCGATCCGCATATCGGCCTGCTGCACCGCGCGACTGAGAAGTTGGCAGAGCACAAGACTTATCTGCAGGCGCTGCCCTACATGGATCGTCTCGACTACGTGTCCATGATGTGCAATGAGCACGCCTATGTCATGGCTGTCGAGCGGCTGTTGGGCATCGAGGTGCCTTTGCGTGCGCAGTATATCCGCGTCATGTTCGACGAGATCACGCGCCTGTTGAACCATCTCATGTCACTTGGGTCGCATGCGCTTGACGTGGGCGCCATGGCTGTATTCCTGTACGCCTTCCGCGAACGCGAAGATCTCATGGACTGCTACGAGGCGGTGTCGGGCGCGCGCATGCACGCGGCCTACTATCGGCCGGGCGGTGTCTATCGCGATCTGCCCAATGCCATGCCCCAGTACGGTCAATCCAGCAAGTACCGCGGCGAAAAAGAACTCAAGGCCATGAACGACGCCCGCTCGGGCTCGATGCTGGATTTTATCGAGGATTTCACCGACCGTTTTCCGACCTGCGTCGATGAATACGAAACACTGTTGACCGACAATCGCATCTGGAAGCAGCGCCTGGTGGGCATCGGCGTGGTCGACCCCGACCGCGCCAAGGCGCTGGGCTTTACCGGCCCCATGTTGCGCGGATCGGGTGTCGAGTGGGATTTGCGCCGCATGCAACCCTACGAGGTTTATGATCGGCTCGATTTCGATATTCCGGTGGGTGTCAACGGCGATTGCTACGATCGCTATCTGGTGCGCATCGCCGAAATGCGCGAGAGCAACCGTATCATCCGCCAGTGCGTGGAGTGGCTGCGCAACAACCCCGGTCCCGTCATCGTCGACAACCACAAGGTGGCGCCGCCGCGGCGTGAAAAGATGAAGACCGGCATGGAAGATCTCATTCACCATTTCAAGCTGTTCACCGAGGGCATGCATGTGCCTGCTGGCGAAGCATACGCGGCCGTCGAGCATCCCAAGGGCGAGTTCGGCATCTACATGGTGTCGGATGGCGCCAACAAGCCCTATCGCATGAAGATACGCGCGCCGGGGTTTGCACATCTGCAGTCCATGGACGAAATGTCGCGCGGACACATGATTGCCGACGCGGTCACCATCATAGGAACACAAGATATCGTGTTTGGCGAGATCGACCGTTAAATTACACGGCACACGCCAGGGTATAAATACCGGATTCAAATTATGCTGCTTTCCGAACAAGCCTATCAGAGAATCGACCAGGAACTCACGAAGTTTCCCGATGACCAAAAGCGCTCAGCCATCATGGCCGCGCTCGCCATCGCCCAGGACGAAAAAGGATGGGTCTCCACAGACGTCATCAATGATGTCGCCGCCTATCTGGGCCAGCCCGCTATCGCTGTCCAGGAAGTCGCCACGTTCTACAACATGTTCGACACGCATCCAGTGGGCCGATTCAAGATCACGGTCTGCACCAATCTGCCCTGTGCCCTGCGCGATGGCGTCAAGGCAGCCGATTACCTGAAGCAGAAGCTGGGCATCGATTTCGACGAGACCACGCCTGACGGCATGTTTACCCTGATGGAAGGCGAATGCATGGGCGCCTGCGGCGATGCGCCTGTCATGACCATGAACAACAAGCATATGTGTGTTCGGATGTCATCGGAAAAGATTGATGCAATGATTCAGGAACTCAAAGAACATGGGGAGTCGGCATGAGCAGCGCGGGCTTCTTGCAGCAGTTTTCACAGGGCTTGACGCCTGTTCCATCGGGTGACCTCTCGACCAGCATGATTTTTCATGGCCGGCACATGTCGCCGCAGATTCTGGACGGGCTTGACGGCAGCAACTGGGGCATCGAGGACTACGTCAAGCGTGGCGGCTACGAGGCGCTGCGCAAGATCCTCACCACGGGCATGAAGCCCGAGGACGTCATTGCCGAAGTCAAGGCCTCGAGCCTGCGCGGGCGGGGCGGGGCTGGTTTTCCCACTGGCCTGAAATGGAGTTTCATGCCGCGCACGCTGCCAGGCCAGAAATACCTGGTGTGCAATTCCGATGAGGGCGAGCCGGGCACCTTCAAAGACCGCGACATTCTGCGCTTCAATCCGCATATCGTGATCGAAGGCATGGCCATCGCCGCCTTCGCCATGGGCATCAGCGTGGGCTACAACTATATACACGGGGAAATATTCGAGATCTATGAGCGCTTCGAGCAGGCGCTCGAACAGGCGAGACAGGCCGGCTTTCTGGGCGACAATATCCTCGGATCCGGCTTCGACTTCCAATTGCACGCCTTTCATGGCTATGGCGCCTATATCTGCGGCGAAGAAACCGCGCTGCTTGAGTCGCTGGAGGGCAAGAAAGGCCAGCCGCGCTTCAAGCCGCCATTTCCCGCCAGCTTCGGCCTGTATGGCAAGCCCACCACCATCAACAACACCGAGACGTTCGCCGCGGTGCCCTGGATTTTCCGCAACAGCGCCCAGGAATACCTGGAGATGGGGGTTCCGAATGCTGGAGGCACCAAGATTTTTTCGATCACCGGCGATGTCGAGCTGCCTGGAAACTACGAGATCCCGCTCGGCACGCCTTTCAGCAAGCTGCTCGAGCTGGCCGGCGGCATGCGGGGCGGGCGCAAGCTCAAGGCGGTGATTCCCGGCGGCTCCAGCGCGCCTGTGCTGCCCGCCGACATCATGATGCAAACCAACATGGACTACGACGCCATTGCCAAGGCCGGCTCCATGCTGGGCTCGGGCGCCGTGATCGTCATGGATGAAACCCGGTGCATGGTCAAGTCGCTGCTCCGGTTGTCTTATTTCTACTTCGAGGAAAGCTGCGGCCAGTGCACGCCGTGCCGCGAAGGCACGGGATGGCTGTACCGCATGGTCGAGCGCATCGAGTATGGCCACGGACGCCCCGAGGACATGGATGTGCTCGACGACGTGGCGCGCAATATCATGGGCCGCACCATTTGCGCCCTGGGCGATGCGGCCGCCATGCCGGTACGCAGCTTCATCAAGCACTTCCGCGACGAGTTCGCGCACCACATCGAGCACAAGCGCTGTGTGGTGCCCAAATATTTGTAGGTCAGGACATTCCAATGGTTGAAATCACCATCGATGGCATAAAGACAGAAGCGCCCGAGGGGAGCATGGTCATTCAGGCCGCTCACAAGCTCGGTGTGTATGTGCCACATTTTTGCTACCACAAGAAGCTGTCCGTGGCGGCCAATTGCCGCATGTGCCTGGTGGACGTCGAAAAGGCGCCCAAGGCGTTGCCTGCCTGTGCCACCCCTGTCACCAACGGCATGGTAGTGCGCACACGCTCCGAGAAGGCTGTGGCGGCCCAGAAGAGCGTGATGGAATTCCTGCTCATCAATCATCCGCTGGATTGTCCGGTGTGCGATCAGGGCGGCGAATGCCAGTTGCAGGATCTGGCTGTCGGCTACGGCGCGTCGGCTTCGCGGTACAAGGAAGCCAAGCGCGTTGTGGTGGCCAAGGAAATGGGTCCGCTCATTTCCACCGAAGCCATGCAGCGCTGCATTCATTGCACGCGCTGTGTGCGGTTTGGCCAGGAAATCGGCGGCATCATGGAAATCGGGATGATCAACCGCGGCGAGCACGCCGAGATCACCACGTTCGTAGGCAAGGCCGTGGAATCCGAGCTTTCGGGCAACATGATTGATATCTGCCCGGTCGGCGCACTGCTGTCCAAGCCGTTCAAGTTTACGGCCCGTACCTGGGAAATGGCGCGGCGCTTCTCCGTCAGTCCTCACGACAGCCTCGGTGCGAACCTGGTGGTGCAGTCCAAGCTGGATCGCGTGTTGCGCGTGGTTCCGTTCGAGAACGAGGCCGTCAATGAATGCTGGATCAGCGATAGGGATCGCTTTTCCTACGAAGCACTGTACGTCGAGGATCGTCTGGCGCACCCCATGATCAAGGGTGAAGACGGCCAGTGGCGCGAAGCGTCCTGGGCCGATGCGCTGCAGGTCGCCATGCGCGGACTGAATGCGGTGCGCGAGAATTTCGGCGCCGATCAGATCGGCGCCATCGGCAGTCCCATTGCCACCGTCGAGGAACTGGCCTTGCTGGCCCGACTGGCGCGCGGGCTGGGCTCTGAGAATGTCGATTTCCGCCTTCGCGTCACCGACCCCGGTTTTGACCAGGCGATCAAGGGCATTCCCTGGCTGGGCATGCCGGTGGCTGATCTGGGCAAGCTCGACCGCGTGCTCGTCGTGGGTTCTTTCATCCGCGCTGATCACCCGCTGATGGCGCAGCGCCTGCGCCAGGCCTGCAAGACAGGCACGCAGGTGTCCTTTATTGGCTCCGTGGCCGATGAGCCGCTGTTCCCTGTCCAGGCACGCATCAATGTGGCGCCCAGCCAGTTGCCCAACGCGCTGGCGGAAGTGGCCGTCGCGCTGGCCGAGGCTTCCCAGCAGGCAGCGCCGGCATCCTTCGAGGGCATACAGGCCAGTGAGGCGGCCCGGGCTATTGCCGCCAGCCTGGCTTCTGGCGAGAAGGTTGCGGTGCTGATCGGAAATATGGCTGTGTCGCTTGAGCAAGCCAGCCTGGTTGCGGCCAATGCCTCCGCCGTGGCTGGCGCGGCAGGCGCGACATTGGGCTTCCTCACACCAGGTGGCAACACGGTGGGCGGTTATCTGGCAGGCGCAACGCCTGCGCAAGGTGGCCTGACCGCCGAGCAGATGTTGCGCGAACCGCTCAGAGGCTACATTGTGCTTCACGCCGAGCCTGGCCTGGACAGCGACAATGGCGCCAGGGCGCTAGACACATTGAAGGCGGCGGGCTTCAAGGTTGCGCTGACTTCATACCGTTCGGCAGCCGAGGAATGGGCCGATGTCATGCTGCCGGTTTCGCCGTTTACCGAAACCTCCGGTACCTTCGTGAACGCCGAGGGCCGTGTGCAAAGCTTCAAGGGCGTGGCGGCGCCTTATGCCGATACCCGTCCGGGTTGGAAAGTGCTGCGCGTTCTGGGCAATTTGTTTGAACTGCCCGGCTTTGAGGACGAAACGTCAGAGTCCGTGCGCGACACGGTCATGGTCGGCGGCGTGGAAGCGCGGCTGTCCAACGAGGTGGCTGTCAAGCCAGGTCTTGCGTCGAAACCGGCGGGCATCGAGCGCGTGGCCGACGTGCCCATATACCGCAGCGACGCCATCGTGCGCCGTGCCGAGGCGCTTCAGGCCACAGCCGCATCGCGTGCGCCGCGTGCGCGCATCAGCGGCGCAACGCTGGCCAGCATTGGCGCGCAGGATGGCGATGTGTTGAAGTTCAAGTCGGCGCAAGGGCAGATCACCCTGTCCGCCCAACTGGACGACACAGTGGCGCCTGGCTGCGTGCATATCTCGACGGCCTTTGCGCTCACACAACCGCTGGGTGGCGGCTTTGGTGAACTTACGGTGGAGCGTGCCTGATGGAGTGGCTTACTGCAATCAATAACTTCGGCACCGAACTTATCGGGCCGACGCCCTGGCTGGTAGTCTGGACGGTCGTCAAGATCGTGATCATAGCGGTGCCCATCATTCTGTGCGTGGCCTATCTGACGTATTGGGAACGCAAGATGATTGGCGCCATGCATGTGCGCATGGGGCCGAACCGCGTGGGCTACCGTGGCTTGCTGCAGCCTTTCGCCGATGTGTTCAAGCTGCTTACCAAGGAACTTATTGTTCCTTCCAAGGCCAACAAGGTGCTGTATATACTGGCGCCGGTCGTTACGCTGATGCCGGCGCTGGCAGCCTGGGCCGTCATCCCCTTCGGGCCCGACATGGTGCTGGCCAATGTGAATGCGGGCCTGCTTTTCCTCATGGCCATTACTTCCCTGGGCGTCTATGGCGTCATCGTGGCGGGTTGGGCCTCCAACTCCAAGTACGCATTTCTGGGTGCGCTGCGTGCGGCGGCGCAGATGGTGTCCTACGAACTGGCCATCGGTTTTGTGCTGGTTACCGTGCTGCTGGTGTCGGGTACGCTCAACATGAGCGGCATCGTCGAAGGCCAGGCGCGAGGCTGGTTTGCCGAGCACGGCATCAGTTTCATGTCTTGGAACTGGCTGCCGCTGCTGCCGCTGTTCATCATCTACGTCATTTCAGCCGTGGCGGAAACCAACCGCCATCCCTTCGACGTGGTCGAAGGAGAGTCGGAGATCGTGGCGGGGCACATGGTGGAATATTCGGGGATGGGTTTTGCCCTGTTTTTCCTGGGCGAGTATGCCAACATGATTCTGCTGTCCGCGCTGGCATCCATCATGTTCCTGGGCGGCTGGATGCCGCCACTGGATTTCGCGCCCTTCACCTGGGTTCCCGGCTGGCTGTGGCTGGGCCTGAAGGCATTTGTCGTGGTTTCGATGTTTATATGGTTCCGTGCGACGTTCCCCCGTTATCGCTATGACCAGATCATGCGCCTGGGCTGGAAGGTATTTATTCCTTTTACCGGCATATGGCTGCTGCTCGTGGCGATCTGGATGCAAACGCCCTGGAATATTTGGCAATAGGACACAGGGACAAGATTATGGAAGCTATCAAGGATTTTTTCGGCAGCCTGATGCTGTCCGAGATGTTCAAGGGCATGAAGCTCACGGGCAAGTACTTTTTCCGCCGCAAGATCACCTTGCGCTATCCCCAGGAGAAGACGCCCGCATCGCCCCGTTTTCGCGGCCTGCACGCATTGCGCCGCTACCCGAACGGCGAGGAGCGTTGCATCGCCTGCAAACTGTGTGAGGCGGTTTGCCCGGCATTGGCCATCACCATCGAGTCGGCCGAGCGTGAGGACGGCACGCGCCGCACCACGCGCTACGACATCGACCTGGCAAAATGCATTTTCTGCGGCTTTTGCGAGGAGAGCTGTCCGGTCGACTCCATTGTCGAGACACACATTTCCGAGTATCACGGTGAAAAGCGGGGCGACCTGTACTACACCAAAGACATGCTTCTGGCCATCGGCGATCGGTACGAATCCGAAATTGCGCGCCGTCGCGCCGAAGATGCACCTTATCGTTGATGGCGGACCCGACACCCATGATTTTTTCTACAGTCCTGTTCTATCTGCTGGCCATCATCCTGGTCATCGCGGCCTTTCGCGTCATAACGGCCACCAGCCCCGTGACCGGCGTGCTGCACCTGATCCTGACATTTTTCACCGCGTCCATGCTTTGGATGCTGCAAGGCGCGGAGTTCCTGTCACTATTGCTGGTGCTTGTGTATGTGGGCGCCGTCATGGTGCTTTTCCTGTTTGTCGTGATGATGCTTGACATGCGCATGGAGAAGCTGCGCGCGGGCCTCAAGACCTATCTGCCGCTGGGCCTGGTCATCGGTTTGGTTATGGTGCTGGAAATGGCGTTTGTGGTGGTCAGCACATGGCTGGATGCCGGGCCGGCCGCACAGATTGCCAACGATTACGACAACACCCGCGCGCTGGGCGTGGCCATGTACACCGATTATGTCTTTGCTGTTCAGGTTGGCGGGGTGATCCTGCTGGTGGGCATGATCGCCGCCATCGCGCTGACACTTCGCAAGCGCGCAGACTACAAGCGTACGCGCCCCTCCGAGCAGATTCGTGTGCGGGCGCAGGACCGCGTGCGCCTCGTAAGCATCGCATCGCAGACGGAAGCGCCTGCCGCGCCCGTCCAGGCTGAGCCGGCTCAAGGGGACAACACATGACACTCACACTCGCGCATTACCTGGTATTGGGCGCCATCCTCTTTGCCATTGGCGTTTTTGGCTTCTTTCTCAACCGCCGCAATCTGATCATTCTGCTCATGTCCATCGAGCTGATACTGCTCGCGGCCAATATGAACTTTGTGGCGTTTTCCACCTGGTCGGGCGACCCGGCGGGGC
This sequence comes from Allopusillimonas soli, assembly GCF_004153445.1. Classification (GTDB taxonomy): domain Bacteria; phylum Pseudomonadota; class Gammaproteobacteria; order Burkholderiales; family Burkholderiaceae_B; genus Allopusillimonas; species Allopusillimonas soli. The sequence continues at coordinate 247,939 of NZ_SDQC01000005.1, read as the reverse complement.
AGGTGTTCGTATTCTTTGTCCTGACCGTTGCCGCCGCGGAGGCCGCCATCGGCCTGGCGATTCTGGTGTTGCTGTTCCGCAACCTGAAAACGATCAACGTCGAAGAACTTGACCAGCTCAAGGGTTGATGGGATTGCACATACTATGAATTCGACAAGTCTCTATCTTCTGATCGCCCTGGCTCCCCTCGCAGGCGCCATTCTCGCCGGGTTGTTCGGCACGGGCTTCCTGGGCCGGCTGGTGAGCCGCCGCGGCTCGCATCTCATCACCATTACGGGTGTGGCCATTTCCTTCGTGGGCTCGGTCATTGTACTGTTCCAGGTGCTGGACGGCCATACCTTCGACGGCGCACTCTACACCTGGACAGTGATCGGCACGACGAAATGGGAGCTTGGCTTCCTGATCGATCCGCTGTCCGCGCTGATGATGGTGGTTGTCACGTCGGTGTCGCTCATGGTGCACATCTACACCATAGGCTACATGGCGGACGATCCGGGCTACCAGCGTTTCTTTGCCTATATTTCGCTGTTCACGTTCTCCATGCTCATGCTGGTCATGTCCAACAACATGGTGCAGCTGTTTTTTGGCTGGGAAGCGGTGGGCCTGGTGTCGTACCTGCTGATCGGCTTCTGGTACACGCGCCCAACAGCGGTGTTTGCCAACCTCAAGGCCTTTCTCATAAACCGCGTCGGCGATTTTGGTTTCGTGCTGGGGATTGCGCTGCTGTTTGCCTACACGGGCAGCATGCATTACGGCGAGGTGTTTGCGCAGGCCGACAAGCTTGCGGGCATGACATTCCCCGGCACCGGCTGGCAACTGCTGACGGTTGCATGTATCTGCCTGTTCATCGGCGCCATGGGCAAGTCGGCCCAGGTTCCGCTGCATGCATGGCTGCCCGATTCCATGGAAGGCCCCACACCCATCTCGGCGCTGATCCACGCGGCGACCATGGTCACGGCCGGCATCTTCATGGTGGCGCGCTTCTCGCCGGTATTCGAGCTGTCTGACACGGCGCTGTCCTTCGTGATCGTGATCGGTGCAATCGGAGCGCTGTTCCTGGGCGTGCTCGGCATTGTTCAGAACGACATCAAGCGCGTCATTGCCTATTCCACGCTATCCCAGCTTGGCTACATGACTGTGGCGCTGGGGGCTTCGGCGTATTCGGCCGCGATATTCCACCTGATGACGCATGCGTTCTTCAAGGCGCTGCTGTTCCTGGGTGCGGGGTCGGTGATCATCGGCATGCATCATGATCAGGATATCCGCAACATGGGCGGGTTGCGCAAGTACATGCCCATTACCTGGATCACCTTCCTGATAGGCACGCTCGCTCTGGTGGGTACGCCGTTTTTCTCGGGCTTCTACTCGAAGGAGCACATCATAGAGGCCGCGGGCGCGGCCGATGTCTGGGGTGCGGGCTTTGCGTATTACGCCACCACCATTGGCGTGTTCGTGACATCGCTGTATTCCTTCCGCGTCTATTTCCTGGTTTTTCATGGCAAGGCGCGTTTCGATGCGCACGCATCGCACAGTCACGATGCCCATGGGCACGACGCGCACGAGGACGACGGCCATGGCCACCACGGCGGCGCGCCGCATGAATCACCCTGGGTGGTGACCCTGCCGCTGGTGCTGCTGGCCATACCTTCGGTCGTTGCAGGCGCCTGGTTCATAGACCCACTGTTGTTCGACGGCTATTTCGAAGGCGTCATCGCCACGCTGCCCCAGCATCCGGCCATGGAAGATCTGGCACATCATTGGCACGGCTGGGTGGCGTTCGCGCTGCATGGCTTCACGTCGCTGCCGTTCTGGCTCATGATCGCAGGGCTGGTCGTGGCCTGGTACTGCTATCTCGTGAATCCGAGCGTACCTGCGGCCATCCACAGCCGGCTGTCGTTCATCAACCGGATTCTCGACAATAAGTACTACGCCGACTGGTTCAACGAGCAGGTGATTGCGCGCGGCGCCCGCGCGCTGGGCCGCGGATTCTGGCGTGCGGGCGATCGCGGCCTTATCGATGGCGTCATGGTCAACGGCAGCGCGCGTGTCGTGGGCTGGGTGGCGGCAGTCGGACGGCATCTGCAGTCCGGCTACATCTTTCACTACGCCTTTGCGATGATCATCGGGATCATGGCTCTAATCACCTTTTTCGTATTGACGGTTCAATGATGGCTAGCGACATGGCGTCCTCTACTTTTCCCTGGTTAACGCTCGCGATCTTTGTCCCCATCATTGCGGGGCTTGTTGTGCTGATCGTTGGCCGCGACGACCGCCCGGGCATGACGCGTACCGTGGCGTTGATCGGCTCCGTGCTGGCTTTCCTGGTCACGCTGCCGCTCTATACCGGGTTCGATCCTTCCACGGCCAATATGCAGTTCGTCGAGCTCAGGCCTTGGATCGAAACCTTCTCGATCAACTACCACCTGGGCATCGATGGCATTTCGGTGTGGTTCGTGTTGCTTACGGCCTTCATCACCATCATCGTCGTTCTGGCAGGCTGGGAAGTCATCACCAGCCGCATCGCCCAGTACATGGGGGCATTCCTGATCCTGTCCGGCCTCATGGTGGGCGTTTTCTGCGCCCTGGACGGCATGCTGTTCTATGTCTTCTTCGAGGCCACGCTCATTCCGATGTATCTGATCATTGGGGTATGGGGCGGCCCGAACCGGGTATACGCGGCGCTCAAGTTCTTCCTGTACACGCTGCTGGGCTCGCTACTGACGCTGATTGCCTTCATCTATCTATGGCACGCATCGGGTGGGTCATTCGATATCATGAAGTGGCATGAGGTTCGCCTTGGCTATACGCCGCAGATCCTAATCTTTGTTGCGCTGCTTGCAGCCTTTGCCGTCAAGGTGCCCATGTGGCCGGTGCATACCTGGCTGCCCGATGCGCACGTCGAAGCGCCCACAGGCGGCTCGGTTGTGCTGGCGGCCATCATGCTGAAACTGGGCGCCTACGGTTTTCTGCGCTTTTCCCTGCCGATCACGCCGGATGCCTCGCACAGCCTGGCTGGCATGATGATCGTGCTGTCCCTCATTGCCGTCATCTATATCGGTCTGGTGGCCATCGTCCAGGACGACATGAAGAAGCTCGTGGCGTATTCTTCGGTCGCGCACATGGGTTTTGTCACATTGGGCTTCTTCATCTTCAATACCGCGGGTGTCGAGGGCGCCATCATTCAGATGATTTCGCATGGCTTTGTATCGGGCGCCATGTTTCTTTGCATAGGTGTACTCTACGACCGCCTGCATACGCGCCGTATTGCCGATTATGGCGGCGTTATCAATGTCATGCCGCGCTTCGTCACGTACTTCGTGCTGTTTTCCATGGCCAATGCCGGCCTGCCCGCAACCAGCGGCTTTGTCGGCGAGTTCACGGTCATCATGGGCGCGGTCCAGCATAATTTCTGGGTTGGCCTGCTTGCGGCCGTGGCGCTGATACTTGGGGCCTCATACTCGCTCTGGATGGTCAAGCGCGTGGCCTTCGGCGATATCGCCAACGATAACGTGCGCGGCATGTCCGATCTCAGCGCGCGGGAATTCTTCATCCTGGGCCTGATGGCCATTGCGGTGCTGTACATGGGCATCTATCCGAAGCCGTTCACTGACGTCATGCACGTCTCGGTGCAACACCTGCTGGAGCATGTCTCCGTCTCGAAACTGTAGACCTGAACTATCATGCAAAACCAATATCAATTCGCCATGGCTGCGCCCGAGATACTGCTGCTGGTCCTGGCCTGCGCGACCCTGCTGTTCGATGCCTTCAGCAAGTCGGACAGACGGCACGGCACATTCCTGGTCAGTATCGGCTCGGTACTTCTACTGGCGCTGCTGTCGCTCTGGCAATGGAACAGCGGCGTGCAGGGCAATGCATTCGGCGGCCTGTATGTGGCCGATCCGCTGTCGCACCTGCTGAAGGCGCTGTCCTGCGCTGTGGTGGCCGCGACACTGATCTATGGCCGGGAGTACGTCGAGGTGCGTGGCATGGTGGGCAACGGCGGAGAGTTTTATTCGCTATCGCTGCTGGCCCTGCTGGGGCAGTATGTCATGATTTCAGCCGGCAGCATGCTGACGGTGTATCTGGGCGTCGAGCTGATGTCCTTCGCACTGTATGCATTGGTGGCGCTTCGCCGCGATGATGTCAATGCTACCGAGGCAGCCATGAAGTATTTTGTGCTGGGTTGCCTGGCCTCGGGCATATTGCTGTATGGCATGTCCATGATTTACGGCGCCACAGGGCAGTTGAATCTGCGTCTTATCGCCCAGGTCATTTCCAGCGGCAATGCGGAGCGTCTGCCTCTGGTGTTCGGCGTCGTGTTCATTGTCGCCGGCCTGGCATTCAAGCTTGCCGCCGCGCCGTTTCATATGTGGACGCCCGACGTCTATCAGGGTTCGCCGACGGCAGTCACGCTTATCGTCGCTGCAGGCCCAAAGCTGGCCGCGTTCGTCATTACCCTGCGCCTGCTGATTGAAGGCCTGCATGGCATTGCGATCGACTGGCAGCCGATGCTCATGGTGCTGGCGGTGCTATCGCTTGCCATCGGCAACCTGACCGCCATCGTGCAGACGAACTTCAAGCGCATGCTGGCCTATTCCACCATAGGGCAAATGGGCTTTGTGTTTCTGGGCCTGCTGTCCGGTGAAGGCGGGCAGGGCGCATCGCTGTCCTTGGCTTATGGATCTTCGCTGTTCTACGTCATCATTTACGTCATGACGACATTGGTGACGTTCGGCCTGATCCTGCTGCTGAGCCGCAGCGGATTTGAAAGCGAGGATATCGCCGACCTGAAGGGGCTGAATCGACGCAACCCGGTGCTTGCCGGCATGCTGCTGCTGGCCATGTTTTCTTTGACGGGTATTCCTCCGTTGGCTGGTTTTTATGCCAAGCTCGCCGTGCTGCAGGCATTAGTAGGGGCGGGCCATGTGGCCCTGGCCGTGGTCGCGGTGATGTTCTCGCTGATCGGCGCATTTTATTACTTGCGCGTCGTGAAGATGGCCTACTTCGATGAGCCCGAGGGCGAGCCCGCCAGCATCGAGCTCGGCGCTATCACGCGCGGTGTCATGTCCATCAATAGTCTGCTCATTCTTGCGCTGGGCATATTGCCGGGCGGACTGATGGCACTGTGCGTCCGCGTCATCGAGAGTTCGCTGCGCTTCTGAAGGCGGCGCACCACAGGTCAGGGTCATGAGTCAGTCGTTCGCGGTTTGGTTGGTGATATTGTTCTCGCTGCTTACGGCCAATTTGCCCTTCGCCGTGCAGCGACCCTTTCTGATGCTGCCTTGGGCACAGCCCGGCGAGGCACCCATGCCGGCCTGGCTGCGCTTGATTGTCTCGCTGATCTTTTTCGGGCTGCTGATAGCCCTGGGATGGTTGGCGTACTCGCTTTTGGCCGGCGCCATTATCCTTGCTGGCGACATCGGCAGCCTGTTTTCGTTCATGGCGCGTGTTGCAGGCGCATTTATTGTGCTTGCGGCATTGCTATCTTTTCCGGGCTGGCGCAGCCGCGGCCTGGCCGTGCGTAAATCCTTTTTTGACCGGCTGCTTGAGGTGCTTGTCTTCTATGGTTTGGCCGGCGTGCTGGGTTTTGCGCTGGAGGCCAATATCGGCAACCCTTTTGCGCAGACCTGGGAATTCTATGCCGTGACGCTCAGCCTGTTTCTGGTGCTGGGATATCCGGGGTTTGTGGTGCGCTATCTGCTGCGCCGGCGAAAGGCCGCAAGCAGAAAAGCGTAAGCCGCGAAGGGCTATTCGGCATAATCAAGCGGCAGGGCGGTGGTGTATTTGATCTGTTCCATTGAAAACGAAGAGCTGACATCGAACAGGTCTGCTATGCGTATGAGCTTGCGATACACGGCATCGTAACTGGCGATGTCCGGCACCACCACGCGTATCAGGTAGTCGACGTTGCCGCTCATTCGGTAGAATTCAATCACTTCGGGGATGTCCACGACCTCTCGGGCGAAGTTGTCGAGCCAGGCCTGCGTATGCTGGCTGGTCTTGATTGAAATAAATGCCGTGACGCCCAGATTGAGTTTGGCCGCGTCGCACAGCGCCACCTGCTTGCGGATGATGCCGCTTTCCTTCAGTTTTTGAATGCGCCGCCAGCACGGGGTGGGGGAGAGATTGACCGCGTCGGCGATAGCATGGATGGGTGTTTCCGCATCCTGCTGGAGAATGGAAAGAATTTTTCTATCTACCTTGTCCATTCGAATATTCATCCATGAATAAATAGATATGAAGAATATGGTACCTGTATATGGCGCATTGTGGCAAGCATGCGGGTGCCCCGCAAGCGGTAACGCTGGGCACTTCTATTTGCGCATGACAGCAGGCAGCGATGCTGCCGAGGCCTGCACCCCTGCGAGCCATGGCAGCCGGCGCCGATGAAGAAGGTAAAATGAGCGCCTTCGCCGCGTGCGCCTGTTTCGTATTCCCATCTTTGCCCATGTCCGTACACATCATTCTTCAGTCCCCCCATCTTTATGCGCCACAAGTGGAAAAAGTGGCGGCGCTGGCAAGCGCCGAAGGCGTGCAGGCCCTGGGACCCACGGCGGTTCGCCTGCTGCACGCGCAGGACGATACGCGTGCTCAGGTCGAGGCGCTATGCCTGCAGGCAGGCATGGACTGCGCCTACCTGGCCCGGATCCGGCACATTGCCGATTGCCGCATTCTTGCGATGGACATGGATTCGACGCTGGTAAACATAGAATGTATAGACGAAATCGCGGCGGCGGCGGGACGCAAGGCGGAGGTGGCAGCCATCACCGAAGCGGCCATGCGCGGCGAGATCAAGGATTTTGCCGAGAGCCTGCGCCGGCGTGTTGCATTGCTGAAAGGCGTGCCCGAGCAGGCCTTGCATCAAGTCTACGAGCACAGGCTGCAATTGAACCCGGGCGCACAACGCCTGGTGGAAACCGCACGCGGCCATGGGCTTGCCACGCTCCTGGTTTCAGGCGGCTTCACATTTTTTACCCGCAGGCTGCAAGAGCGCCTGAGACTGGACCACTGTCATGCCAATGTGTTGAAGGTCCATGAGGGCAAGCTGACAGGGGAGGTCGAGGGGCCTATCGTCGACGGCGCGGCCAAGGCGGCGCATTTGCAAGCGCTGGCCAAGGATATGGGCGCCGATCCCGAACACATCATCGCCATGGGCGATGGCGCGAACGATCTCGCCATGCTTGCCCTGGCGGAGTATTCCGTGGCCTACCGGGCCAAGCCTGTGGTGCGCGAACAGGCGCGCTTTGCCTTGAACTTCAGCCCCCTGGACGCCGTACTGAACTGGTTTCGTCTTCGTCACTGAATCCATCAGCGCACAATGGCGCCTTCCGGCCCGGGCCCATCACGCGAGGGCACGCAGCAAGGCCTTGACCGCCTCGATGCGCGCTTCCACTTTCTGCCCCTGCTTGATCTCGGCCTTTAAGCGGTCTTGTCCCGCCAGCTTCACATCGCGCCGGTTTTGCACCAGTTCGATGATGCGCAGCGGATCAACATTGGGTTTGGCGGAGAAGTGGATGGAGACAGTGGCTTCGCTGGCGTCGATCTTGATGACGCCCAGCCGCTCGGCGGCAATGCGCAGGCGGTGGGTTGCCAGCAAAGTGCGCGCGGCGTCGGGCAGCTTGCCATATCTATCCACTAGTTCTTCCTGTATGCGCAGGAGATCATCCTCGTTGGCTGCATGGGCAAGCTTCTTGTAAAGCCCCAGACGAGCGTGCACATCGGGGCAGTAGTCCGCCGGCAATAATGCGGATGCGTGCAGATTGACTTCGCACAGCGCGGAAAAAGGCGTGTCGAGATCAGGCTCTTCGCCTGACTTCAGGGCTCTGACCGCCGCATTGAGCATGTCCGAGTACATCGAGAAGCCGATTTCATGGATATTGCCTGACTGCGATTCGCCCAGCACTTCGCCAGTGCCGCGGATTTCCAGGTCGTGCATGGCCAGGAAGAAGCCAGCGCCCAGTTCCTCCATGGCCTGTATGGCTTCCAGACGTTTCTTGGCATTCGATGTCATGGCATCTTCGCCAGGCGTCAGCAGGTAGGCGTAGGCCTGGTGATGCGACCGTCCGACGCGTCCACGCAACTGGTGCAACTGCGCCAACCCCAGGCGATCGGCGCGGTGTATCACGATGGTGTTGGCCGATGGAACATCTATGCCTGTTTCGATAATGGTCGTACACAGCAGCACGTTGTAGCGCTGCTGATAAAAACCCTTCATGATCTGCTCGAGCTCGCGCTCGGGCATTTGACCGTGGGCCACGGCCACGCGCGCCTCAGGGACAAGCTCTTCAAGCATGGCCTGGCGGTTGAGAATGGTTGCCACCTCGTTATGAAGGAAATACACCTGACCGCCGCGCTTGAGCTCGCGCAGAATGGCTTCCCGGATGGTGCTTCCGTCCTCGCGGCGCACGAATGTCTTGATGGCCAGGCGCTTCTGCGGCGCTGTGGCGATGACCGAGAAATCGCGTATTCCCTCCAGCGACATGCCCAGCGTACGCGGAATGGGGGTCGCAGTGAGGGTCAGCACATCGACTTCGGCGCGTAACGCCTTGAGCGCTTCTTTTTGGCGCACGCCGAAGCGATGTTCTTCATCGATGATGACCAGGCCCAGGCTCTTGAATTTGACATCCTTGGACAGTACCTTGTGGGTGCCGATAACGATGTCTATCCGGCCTTCCTTCAGCCCTTCCACCGCTGCGGCGACTTCCTTTCCGGAGCGGAAGCGCGAGAGCTCGGCCACACGCACCGGCCAGTCGGCGAAACGGTCCGAGAAGGTCTGGGCATGCTGTTCGGCCAGCAAGGTCGTGGGACAGAGCAAAGCGACTTGCTTGCCGTTCATGACCGCAAGAAATGCGGCGCGCAGCGCAACCTCGGTTTTGCCGAAGCCGACGTCGCCGCAGACAAGGCGGTCCATGGGGCGGCCCGAAGTCATGTCGCCGATGACGGCTTCGATGGCGGCGCTCTGGTCGGGCGTCTCGTCGAAGCCGAAGCCTTCGACGAAAGTCTGGTAGTCGGCTGGCGGGAGCTTGAAGCGGTAGCCTTCGCGCGCCGCCCGCTGGGCATACAGGGCAAGCAGTTCCGCCGCCGCGTCCCGAACTTGTCTGGCGGCCTTGCGCCGTGCCTTGTCCCACTGGCCGGAACCGAGTTGATGCAGGGGAGCGTGCTCCGGATCGGCGCCGCTGTAGCGTGCGATGACATGCAATTGCGAAACCGGCACATACAGTGTGCTTCCGCTTGCGTACTCCAGATGCAGGAACTCCATCTGGCCTTCGCCCAGATCCATTTCAACCAGGCCCTGATAGCGTCCGATACCGTGCTGGGCATGGACGACAGGGTCGCCCGCGCGCAGTTCGGAAAGATCCCGAACCATGGCTTGAACATCGGAGCTGTGTTCCTGGGCGCGGCGGCCCCGTCGCGGCGAACGGCCTTGTTCGGGATACAGGTCGTTTTCGGTGAGCAGGACGAGATGCTGGCCGAGAACGGTAAAGCCTGTGGTGAGCGGTGCAACAATCAACGCAAAGTGGCTGTCGGCGCACTGGAAGTCCTGCAGGGTCTCAATGCCGGTATCGGGCTTGATACCGAATTCCTCCAGCATCTGCAGCAGTGTTTCCCGTCTGCCGGCAGAGTCGGCGCACAGCACGATGCGATGATCGCGGGTCTGGACAACCGCGCGCAAGCTGGCCAGCGGGTCGTCCGCGCGGCGCGCCACTGCGACGCCCGGCGCACGCGCAAAGTCCGGATGCGGCTCGCCGGCGGTCAGCGCAAGGCGCGCAAAGGCCTTGAGCTGCGTAAACAAGGCCTCTTCGTCCAGAAACAGCTGGTCTGGCGGAAGAACGGGCCGTTCGCGGTCCGATTTCAGGAATTGATAGCGGCTGTGCGTATCCTGGGCGAAGCGTTGCATAGCCTGACTGATATCGCCCAGCGTGACCGTGATGGTTTCCTCGGGCAAATAGTCGAATAATGTGGCGGTATGCTCGAAAAATAGCGGCAGGTAGTATTCGACGCCGGAGAATGCGATGCCGTTGCCAATGTCGCGGTAGGGTAGTGCCCGGGACGGGTCACCCTCGAAAGTTTCGCGAAAGCGCGCCCTGAAGTGATTGCGCGCCGCTTCGTCCATGGGGAACTCGCGGCCGGGCAGCAATTGTATCTCCTTGACCGGATACAGGCTGCGCTGGGTATCGATGTCGAAGCTTCGAATGGATTCGATTTCCCTGTCGAACAGGTCGAGCCGATAGGGAAGCACGGAACCCATGGGAAACAGGTCGATGAGGCCGCCGCGTATACAGAACTCACCCGGTGCGGTAACCTGCGTAACATGGCTGTAATTGGCCAGCATGAGTTGCTGGCGCAAGGCTTCTTCGTCCAGCGTGTCGCCCTGCTTGAACGAAAACGTATACGCCGCCATGAAGGAGGGCGGGGCCAGCCGGTACAGCGCTGTGGTGACAGGCACGAGCAGCACGTCCACGGCGCGCTGCATGAGCGCATGGAGGGTGCGCAGCCGATCCGACACCAAATCCTGGTGGGGCGAGAAACTGTCGTAGGGCAGGGTTTCCCAGTCCGGCAACTGGCGTACGCGCAGATCCGGGGACAGCAGCACGATTTCATCGGCTAGCCGCTGTGCCGCCAAGGGATCGGCGCAAACCACCACCAGGGTCTTGCCGCAGGCGCGTGCAAGGTCCGCCAGAAGCCAGGCATCGCCTGAACCGGGGGGCAGAGGGTGAGCCAGCCGCTGTCCGGGCTTGAGTGCCTTGAGTATGGGACGGATGACGTTGAGGCTTGCGGGAGTTGCGGTGTCTGTAAGCATGTAGACACTCATTATAAAATGCCTTGGAATTTCTGGAGGCGGGAATACAGATGTCCAGCAAACTTGTTGCCATCGTGCCTGCTGCGGGCGTGGGCGCACGTGCGCAGGCGGCTCGATCGGGCGGCGCGGTGCTTGCGCCCAAGACCATGCCCAAGCAGTACCGGATGCTCAAGGGCGAGCCCATGCTGCGTCGCTCGGTGCGCGCGCTGCTGGCCGACAGCCGTATAGCGCAGGTCAGGGTCGCCGTCGCCCAAGGTGATCCATGGGTTGCGCAGGCGCTGTCTGGCTTGCCCCGCACCGTGTGGCGTGCCTGTGGCGGCCCCACGCGAGCCCAGACCGTCCTGTCGGCGCTGCGCGATGCGGCCCTGGACGCCGGCGACTGGGTGCTGGTGCATGACGCGGCCCGGCCGGGCCTGCCGCCTAGCGCCCTGGAACGCCTTATCGATACATGTCTTGCGCACGGCGCCGGGGGACTGCTGGCGCAGCAGGTGGCGGACACTGTCAAGCGGGCGCGCGATGCCGATGCGGGCGAGGCGAAGGCGCCGCAGGTCGTTCAGGCCTCGGTACCCCGCGATGCGCTGTGGCTGGCCCAGACGCCGCAGATGTTTCCCGCAGGCCTGCTGCTCGGCGCGCTTGAGGCGGCGGGCACGGCCTTGTCGCAGCTTACCGACGAGGCATCGGCGCTGGAACGCGCCGGCTATGCACCATGTCTGGTGCCCGGATCAGTACGCAATTTCAAGGTCACGTGGCCGGAGGACTTCGTGCTGATGGAAAAATGGCTTTAGAAGTCGCTGCGCCTCAGGGGCCGACAGCGGCTGCGGCAACACATTATCTGGAGTTGAAATGAGTTTTTCCTTTCGGATCGGGCAGGGTACCGATGTGCACGCGCTGGTTTCAGGACGGCCTCTGATCATCGGCGGCGTGCGCATTCCGCACACGCACGGATTGCAGGGACATTCCGATGCCGATGTGCTGCTGCACGCCGTTACCGACGCCATACTGGGCGCGGCGGGGCTGGGCGACATCGGGCGGCATTTTCCCGATAATGATCCGGCTTACAAGGGCGCGGACAGCCGCCTGTTGCTGCGCACGGCCTGGGCCAAGGTATCGAAGGCGGGCTGGCGCGTGGTGAACATCGATGCCACCGTGCACGCCCAGGCACCCAGGATTGCGCCCCATGCAGCCGATATGGCGGCTAATATCGCCGCCGATCTGGATATATCGCCGGCGGACGTGAACATCAAGGGAAAAACCAATGAAGGCCTGGGCTACCTGGGACGCAAGGAAGGGATCGCGGCGTCGGTTGCCGCGCTGATTGTGCGCCGCGACGGCCAGTGAGCGTCGCGGCGGCGGGAAATCAAAGGGTGTCGCCGCCCACGGCACGGTTGCATGGGCACAGCTTCTCGGTTTGCAGGCCGTCGAGCAGCCGGAGCACTTCCTCGGGGTTGCGGCCCACGCTTTGGTTGTTGACTGACACATGCTGGATGAGGTTGTCTGGATCGACAATAAAGGTTGCGCGATAGGCAACCCCATCGTGGCGGTCGCGTATGCCCAGTTGGTCGACCAGCGCACCGTTGGTGTCGCCGAACTGATAATGCATCAGCTTGGCCAGGTCGGGGTTTTCGCGGCGCCAGGCCAGCTTGACGAACTCATTGTCCACGGAACCGCCCATGAGGACGGCGTCTCGGTCTTCAAAGTCCGGTGCTAGATTGTTGAAGCCGAGGATTTCCGTCGGGCACACGAAGGAGAAGTCCTTGGGATAAAAGTAGATGATTTTCCACTTGCCTGGAAATGAGCTTTCGGTGATGTCCTCGAAAGCGGAGACGCCGTTTTCTTCAGCTTGCGTGAACCCGGGCTTTACGCCGATGACCTTGAAGGGTTCGAGTTTATCGCCTATGGTTTTCATGAAGAGATCCTGATTGTGTGTCTGGCCAGCCGTTGTGGGGCCTGACAGAAGATTCTACGCGATTCGGAGGACAGGATTCACGCCGTGCCGTGGCTGCCCGCAGCGTCTGCCGCCATGCCGCGTGTGCGGGCCTTGGGCAGCTCTATGCGGGCTACCAGGCCGCCGGTCGGACGTGAAATCAACTCCAGCGAGCCGCCCACATGGCCCAGAAGGCGCTCCACGATGGCCAGCCCAAGGCCGGCGCCACTCACGCCGGTGCGGGCGGAGTCGCCTCGGGAGAAAGGCCGCAGCAGACGCTGGACGTCGGTGGGTGCAATGCCCGCGCCGTGGTCGCGAACCTCGATCGCCAGAATATTGCCCTGCTGGCCGGCAGTCAGTTCGATGCGTGCCTTGTCATCCGACGGAGAGCGCCCGTAGCGTCGGGCATTTTCGATAAGATTGGTCACGATGCGCTTCAGATCATGCGCATTGATTTTCGCATAGAGATTTGATTCGATCGACGCGGTGAGCATGTCGCCCAGCGTTTCGGTATGGCTGCGCTCGCGCTCGTACACGTCGCGCAGCACGGAGGACACATCCACGCCCTGCTCGGGCACCATGCCCGCCGGGCGCGCGTACTCCATCAATTGTCCTATGCTGTGGTCGATCTGCGCCAGATCCTCGTCTATGGCTTGCCGGGCTTCGTCAGACACTGCGCTCATTTCGATTTCCAGGCGCATGCGGGCAAGCGGGGTCCGCAGATCGTGCGAAATACCGGCCAGCATGATCTCCCGGTCTGCCTCGGTCTGGCGGATGTCGCGAGCCATGCGGTTGAAGGCAATATTCATGTCGCGGATTTCGGCCGGGCCTTTCTCGGGAAGGGGCGAGGGCGTTTCGCCGCGCGCCAGCTGGCGGGCAACCTTGGCCAACTGCGCCAGGGGCCTGTTGACAAAGCGCACGCTGACAGCTGCGCCGATGAGTGCCAGCAGCAAGGCCGTGGCGCCCCAGCCCAGCCATTCCGCCCCCGCGGTCAGGCCGATCTGCTCGCGGTCGAACACCAGCCAGTACTCGTCGTTGTTGATTTCGAAGCTGACCCATATGCCGGAAGCGTCGTTGACGGACCACATGATATAGGTGTCGGGCCCGAGGCGGTCTTTAATTTCGGCGGCGACGTGATTCCAGTAGTTGGAATTGGGCAGTGGAGCCAGTGTGTCCGTGGGTTCGCGCGGCTGTACACGCAGGCTTTCTTTGGTGGCCAGATCAAGGAGCAGCGCGGGGCGCACGCTGGGAGGCGCGTAGATGAGCGCGGAACGCGTGATGCTGACGGCTGTTGCCACCCGCTGAGCCATTTGCTTGGCGCGCGGGCCTTCCTCCATGCTGAAAAACACCTGCAGCCACGCACCCAGGCTGACCAGCATCAGGCCGGCCAGCAACAGGAATGAGCGGCTGAATAGCCCCAGTCGGAAACGAGATTGCTTCTGGGGCCTGTGTGTGAGTTCTTGCACCATGAAGGGGCCCTGCTCAGGCTACAGGCAGGATATCAATTGCCCCCGTCAGGTACGAAGACATAGCCCAGGCCCCACACCGTCTGGATGAAGACCGGCTTGGAGGGGTTGGGTTCAACCAGCTTGCGCAGCCGCGATATCTGCACATCGAGGCTGCGGTCAAAGGCCTCGTACTCGCGTCCGCGGGCCAGTTCCATGAGTTTGTCGCGCGAAAGCGGGATCTTGGGATGGCGCGCGAAAACCTTAAGAACGGAAAACTCGCCCGTGGTAATAGGCACCTGCTCATTATTCTTGGTGAGGGTGCGGGTGGACAGGTTGAGCACGTAAGGCCCGAACTCGATGGATTCGTTTTCCTGGCTGGGAGCGCCTGGATGTTCTTCTGTGCCCCTGCGGCGCAGAATGGCATTTACCCGGGCGAGTAGCTCGCGCGGATTGAAAGGTTTGGACAGGTAATCGTCCGCGCCCATTTCCAGACCCACGATACGGTCGATTTCCTCGGCCTTGGCCGTGAGGATGATGATGGGCGTGTTGTCATGTCCCCCACGCAGGCGACGACAGATGGACAGGCCGTCTTCTCCGGGCAGCATGAGGTCGAGCACCAGCAGATCGAAATGCTCGCGCTGCCAGAGCTTGCCCATTTCCTTGGCATCTTCGGCGACGAAGACATTGAAGCCTTGTTCGGACAAGTACCGGCGCAGCAGGTCGCGCAGTCGCGGATCATCGTCAACGATGAGGATTTTGCGGGAGAGAGTTTGGTTTTGAGTGTTCATGGGGAAAATGTAACAGCGTAGAGTTAACCCGCATAGAGGGGCGTAGCAAGAAATTACATATTATTCTTCTGGTACGAACTGATGTTACATCTGTACGGAAATACCGGCCGCACATTGTTGGTTTTGTTTTGGCGTCAACCAGGTTGTACCCAGGACTGGCCTGATTGATCATTTTACCGGCTATATGCGTGCAACGGTATATTTTTGCGGAGGAACCGCATCCCTCCTTGCGGCCGCGCGCCGCCGCCAGCGTATAAAATGCCATTCCATGACTGTCAATATTCTTGCGCTGGAAACCTCGTCCAGTCTTTGCGGCGTTGCGCTGTTGTCCTGTCGCGACGGCCAGACCCTGCTGTGGGCGCGCGAGCACGAGGCAACCGCCGAGCACGCCCAGCGGTTGCTGCCGCTGGTCGATGACCTGCTTCGCGAGGCCGGCATCGGCCGGCATCAGCTTTCGGCGGTGGCATTCGGGCAGGGCCCCGGCGGGTTTACCGGCCTGCGCGTGGCTTGTGGCGTGGCGCAGGGCATGGCATTCGCGCTGGATATTCCGGTGCTGCCCGTGCCTTCCCTGCTGGCCGTCGCGGCGCGCGACCGGTCCTGCAATGGGCAGACAAGCCCGGGCGCCTCCGGCATGGCGCATACGCGTGCGGCCCTTGGCGGGCAACTGGGGCGGCAGGAGGGGCAGGCAGCCCCAGAACCGCTCATCCGCGTGGTGGCACAGGATGCGCGTATGCGGGAAGCCTATCTGGCCGCCTATCGTCACGACGGCGCATGGGAAACACTGCATGCGCCCATGCTGCTGGGGCTGGACGACGTGGGCCTGTGGCTGGACGGCCTGGACCGCGGCAATACAGACGGCAGCCAGCCCAGCGTGCGCCTGCTTGGCGACGCGCTGCAGGCCTATCCGGAACTCGCCCGGCTCGCACCCGCGGGCGGCACGCAATCGGAGTACGCGCACGCCCGGGACACGCAGGAAGGCGATGATGCCGCGGTTGCCTGCGTGTTGCGAAAGTGGCTGGAAATAGGCTCGCCGCTGCGCGCAGATGCGTCGTCCATCGCATGGCTGGCATTTGAAGACTGGCAGGCGGGGCGCGGCATGCAGCCCGATCTGGCTGCGCCGCTGTATGTGCGTGACAAAGTCGCGTTCACGGTGCGGGAACGGGAGGCGGGGGCGGGCGGCAACCCGCGCGCGCATGGCCTGGCCGGTGTGCCGCTGGCCGCGGCTGCCGAGGCCGGCGGTCAGGCCGCGCCAGCCCTGCGGCTCATGCCCATGACGGCGGCGCATCTCGACGACGTGGCGGCGATCGAAGGCTCCGTGCAGTCTTTTCCCTGGACGCGGGGCAATTTTGCGGATGGGCTGAAGGCGGGCTATCAGGCATGGGTTGCCCGGAATAATCAGCAGGTGGTGGGTTTTGCGATGATGTTGCTGGCGCCGGATGTGGCCCATCTGCTGGTCATTGCTGTCCAGCCCGACGCGCAAAACAAGGGAGCGGGCGGCTTGCTGCTGCGGCGCTGCGAAGAGGAGGCGATCGGCAGGGGCTTGCAGCGCATCATGCTTGAAGTGCGCCCGTCCAATCACAATGCGTTGCGCTTTTATCGCGCCCGCGGATATGCCGTGCTCGCCACCCGCAAAGATTACTACCCGGCCGGACATGGCCGGCGCGAGGATGCGTACGTCATGAGCAAGACCTTGGATACGGCATGAGCGCGCCCCGGTTGTCCGAACTGCAGCGCACATGGCTGGAAGAAATCGGCCTTGACCGGCATATGCTGGCGCGGCTGTCCGCGATTCCCGCGGCCGGCAGCCCTGTTGCCGAGCCTGCGCCGCGCACGACGCCGGCGATGCCGGCTCGCGGCGACGCCGATTCCGCGCCCAGCAAGGCGGCAACGGATTCTGGCGGGCCTGCCGACGCGATGAAGGTGGTGGCGCAGCGCGCGGCCAAGCGCCAGCCCCAGGCCGCGCCCGCCGGCCCGGTTCAATCCCTGGCCCAACCGGCAGGGCCGCTGCCGCAGAATTGGGATGCGCTCGCGGCCCATGTGGCCTCGTGCAAGCGCTGCGGCCTGCACGAGGCGCGCGGGCAGGTGGTGTTTGGGGCTGGCGCGCCCCAGGCGCCCGACTGGCTCGTCATCGGCGAGGCGCCAGGCGATCACGATGATCGGGCCGGCCAACCCTTCCAGGGCAAGGCCGGCGCCCTGCTGAGGGCGATGCTGGCTGCAGCGGGGCTGGGTGCCGAGGCATCCGTTTATTTCACCAACCTGGTCAAGTGCAGGCCGCTGGGCAACCGGCCGCCCAGTGCGCAGGAAATCGAGGCCTGCATGCCTGCGCTCAGCCGGCAGATTGCCTTGTTGCGGCCGGCGCGCCTGCTGCTGCTGGGGCGGCTTGCCGCCCAAACCCTGCTGGGCACGCGCGACGAGCTGGATGCCTTGCGCGGCCGCGTCCATTCATACAGGTCGGAGGCGGGTCAGGATATCCCGTCGCTGGTGACCTATCATCCCGCTTCATTGTTGCTGCGCCCCCAGCACAAGCTGGATGCGTGGCGAGATCTAAACCTCATGCGCAATCTGCATTGAGCGCGGCACGGTCCGGAGGCGCAAAGTGGCGGCTAGGCTATCTCGGGTGCCGCAGCGCCTGGCCGTGGCCGTGCTGCCCTATGGTGTTTTCCAGCCCTGGATCAGCCCGGTGGTTGCTGAGGTTCCATTGGATGATGACGAGCATCAGGATGGCGACCAGCAGCCCGAACAGAATGATGATGGCGTTGATGGGAAGGTTCAGCCAGAGAAGGAAGCTGTAGAACGCCAGCATGAGCAGAATATTCAGTTGTTCATTGAAGTTCTGCACGGCGATGGAATGGCCCGCCGACAGTAATACATGGCCGCGGTGCTGCAGCAGGGCGTTCATGGGCACCACGAAAAAGCCCGACAGTGCGCCGATGAGCAGCAGCACGCCATACACGGACCAGGGCTCGCGCACGATGGGCATCAGCATGACGGCAAATCCCATGGCCACGCCTACCGGCAAGACCGAAAGCGCGCGCTTAAGCGGCACGCGGCCGGCCACCATGGAGCCGCCCACCGTGCCCAATGCCGCCACGCCCATCAACAGCGAGGCTTGGTCGAGGCGGTATCCGAGATGCCGCGCACCCCATTCGATGACGATGAACTGCAATGTTGCGCCAGCACCCCAGAACAACGTGGTCACCGCCAGGGAGATCTGGCCCAGTTTGTCATGCCAGAGAATGCGGACGTAGCCCCAAAAGGTGCGGGTCAGGGCAATGGGGTTGCGCTGCTGCCTGGGATAGCGCACGTTTGTGCGCGGGATCAGCAGATTGGTGGCCGCCGCGGCCAGGTAGACCAGAGCGATCATGAAGATGGCGGCCTCGGTGCGCGTGGAGACGACCACGCCCAGCAAGGGATGTGCGAGCATGGCAGCCGACACGGAAGGGCTGATGAGGACGCCCCCCAGGACCGTGCCCACGATGATGGACAGGACGGTCAGGCCTTCGATCCAGCTGTTGCCCTTGACCAGCAGTTCCGGAGGCAGCATCTCCGTGACGATGCCGTATTTGGCCGGCGAATAAGCCGCCGCGCCGATGCCCACGAGTGTATAGGCCACGAACACCAGCAGAAGCTGCCCGCCGTCATCCATGTTGTACCAGCCGTGGGTGAACATGAGCAGGCAGCCACACACTTTGACCGCGTTGGTCATGAACATGACCCGGCCCTTGGGGTAGGCATCGGAAAAGGCGCCAACGAAGGCCGCAAGCACCACATAGGCCAGCGCGAACCACCATTTCATCATGGGTGCCATCCAATGGGGCCCATGTAGATCGGCGACCAGCGCGATGGCGGCGATCAGCAGGGCATTGTCGGCCACGGACGATAGCGCCTGCGCCAGCATGACCAGATAAAAGCCTTTTTTCAATGAATGGTCCCGGTGGATGGTGCGGTGCCGAATGATGCAGACGGCAAAAAAATGTTAACGAGTATAGCGCCCGAAGCGCCCATAAACGGAAAATGATAACGTGTTTTCAAACCGGACCGTGGATGGCGGTGCGGGTGCGTTATCATACGTGCTCGCGCCGCAGGGCGGGCCGGCCGATCCATGGCAGGCAGTTGCCGCCCCGGGGCACCTGGCCGCCGATATCCTTCTTTTCGATTTCCTTATTGTGCGTCTGACCCAAATCAAACTAGCCGGTTTCAAATCGTTTGTCGAACCGACGGTTATTCCCACGCCGAGCCAACTCGTCGGCGTGGTGGGCCCCAATGGCTGCGGCAAGTCCAACATCATCGATGCGGTGCGCTGGGTGCTGGGCGAGACCCGCGCCTCCGAATTGCGCGGCGAGTCCATGCAGGACGTCATCTTCAACGGATCCGGCAACCGCAAGCCAGCCGCGCGCGCCTCGGTCGAACTGGTGTTCGACAATGCCGAGGGCAGGGCGGCCGGCCAATGGAGCGCATATGCCGAAATTGCCGTGCGCCGCGTGCTTACGCGCGACGGCACCAGCAGCTATCTGGTCAATAATCAGCAGGTCAGGCGCCGCGACATTCATGACATTTTCCTGGGTACCGGCTTAGGCGCGCGCGGCTATGCCATCATCGGCCAGGGCATGATAAACCGGCTTATCGAGGCCAGGCCCGAGGAGCTGCGTGTCTACTTGGAAGAGGCGGCAGGGGTATCGCGCTACAAAGAGCGCCGCCGGGAAACCGAGAATCGTCTCGGGGATACGCGAGAAAATCTGACTCGGGTCGAAGACATTCTGCGCGAGTTGGGGGCGAATCTCGAAAAGCTGGAGGGACAGGCCGAGGTAGCGCGCCAGTATCGGGGGCTTCAGGAAGAGGGCGAGCAGAAGCAGCATGCCCTGTGGCTCTTGAGGGAAAGCAAGGCAAGAGAAGACCAACAGGCCAAGTCTGCCGCCATCGAACAGGCCCAGGCGGACCTTGAGCAGGCCATTGCGGGCCTGCGCGCGGGCGAATCTGCCCTTGAGTCGCGCCGGCAGGCCCATTACGCCGCGAGCGATGCCGTGCATGCCGCGCAGGGTCTGCTGTATGAGGCCGGCGCCCAGGTCAGCAGGCTTGAAGCCGAGATTCGCCATGTCGTCGATGCCCGCAATCGTCTTCAGTCCCGCCGCAGCCAGCTGCAGGAGCAGATGCAGGAATGGGCCGACCAGCAAACGCATTGCACGGAGCAAATCGGACAGTCCGAAGCGGACCTGGAGGCAGCCGCTGCCCGCACCGAAGAGGCGCGCGCCGCCGCGGATGATGCGCAGGCCAGGCTGCCCGACATTGAAACGCGCGTTCGCGATGCTGCGGCCTCGCGCGACGAGATGCGTGTGGGGCTGGCCCGTGTTGAGCAGGAGCTTGCCCTGGCTGCGCAAACCCAGCGAGACGCAGACCGCCAGATCCAGGCGCTTGAGGTTCGCCAGGAGCGGCTCGAGCAGGAAATGCGCGGCATGGACACGCCCGATCCCGCCGATATAGCGCGGCTGGCCGGTGACGCGGCGGCCATGGAGGAACAGCTGCAGGAAGCGCAGGGTCAGTTGGCCGAGCTCGAGGAACGGCTGCCCGAACTGGATACGCAGCGCATCGAGGCGCACAGGGCCTCCCAGGAGGCCGGCCAGGTCGTGGGCCGTCTGGACGCGCGTCTCGCCGCCTTGACCAAGCTTCAAGAAGACGTACAGAAGCAGGGCGCGCTTGAGCCTTGGCTGGCGCATCATGAGCTGGACAAGCTTGGACGGCTTTGGCAGAAACTGCATATCGAGCCAGGTTGGGAAAACGCACTGGAGGCGGTGCTGCGCGAGCGCATGGCCGGGCTGGAGCTGCGCCAGCTCGAGCATGCCCGCGCCTTTGCTGCCGATGCGCCGCCCGCGCGACTGGCGTTCTATCAATTGCCCGTGCCCGACGCAGCGGCCACGCCGGCCGCCGGCATGGAGCCGCTGGCTGGACTGCTGCGCATTAGCGACGCCGAGTTGCGTACGTTGCTGAATGACTGGCTGCTGCATGTCTACATCTGCCCCGACGTCGAGAAGGCGTTGTCTCTGCGTGCGAACCTGCCCGAGGGCGGCGTGTTTGTCGTCAAGGCCGGACATCTCGTCGACCGGCACAGCGTGCGCTTCTATGCGCCCGATTCCGAGCAGTCGGGGATGCTGGCGCGCCAGCAGGAAATCGAGAACCTACGCCGCGACATCAGGGCCAGTCAGCTCATCGCCGACGAAGCGCTGGGCGCCGCAGCGCGCGCCGACACCGCCTGGCAGCAGCTGTCGCAATCACAGGGGCCGGTGCGCCAGCGTGTCTCCGAACTCACCCGGCGCCTGCATGATGTGCAATTGGACTATTCGCGTCTGCGGCAGCGTGCCGAGCAATCCGGCGAGCGGGCGCAGCGCATACACGAAGAGCTGGCCGAGATCCGCGCGCAGCGTGAAGAGCTCTGCGCCGCAAGAGAAGAAGCCGAGACGCGCTTCGAGACGCTGGATGAGCAGCTTGGTGAGCATCAATCCCGGTTTGCCGATGCGGAAATATCCGGCGAGGATCTGCAGGCGCAGGCCGAGCAGGCGCGGCAGGCTCTGCGTGAAAAAGAACGGGCTGTGCAGGAGTCGGAGTACGCAGAGCGCGCACTGCACACGCGTATCGCCGATCTCAAGCGCAACATGCAGCTGGCTGCCGATCAGGCGCAGCGTGCCCAGGCCGAACTCGAGGGCCTGCAGGGCGAACTCTTCGAACTCGATGCCTCCGCGTCGCAGGCGGGGCTTCAGGATGCCGTGGCATTGCGTGCGGAGCGCGAGGAAGCGCTCAATCTGGCTCGTATCGAGCTTGATAATCTCTCGGCTTCGCTGCGCAGCGCTGATGAGGAGCGGATTGCCCAGGAGCGCGCGCTCGAGCCCCTGAGGGGCCGCATCACGGAGCTGCAGCTTCAGGAGCAGGCGGCGCGCTTGGCGGTGGAGCAGTTTGCAGAGCAGTTGGACGGGCAGGGCGTCGACCGCGACCAACTGCGCCAGATGCTGGCCGACAAGCCTGACGAATGGCGGCGCACAAACTGGCTGCAATCGGAAGTGCAGCGCATTTCCCGTCTGGTCGACGGCTTGGGCGCAGTCAACCTGGCCGCACTGGACGAACTGGAGGCCGCGCGGGAACGCAAGCAGTTCCTGGACGCTCAGCACGCGGATCTGACGGCGGCCATCGAGACACTGGAAGACGCCATCCGTAAGATAGACCGGGAAACGCGCGAACTGCTGCAAGCGACCTTCGATACAGTGAACGGGCACTTTGGCGATCTCTTTCCCCGCCTGTTCGGTGGTGGGGAAGCCCGGCTCACGATCACTGGCGACGAAATTTTGGATGCAGGGGTCCAGGTCATGGCACAGCCGCCCGGCAAGCGCAACAGCACCATACATCTGTTGTCGGGGGGCGAGAAAGCGCTGACGGCCACTGCGCTGGTCTTTGCACTCTTCAAGCTCAATCCCGCGCCCTTCTGCCTGTTGGACGAGGTGGATGCGCCGCTGGACGACGCCAACACCGAGCGTTATGCCAATCTCGTGAGCAGCATGAGCGAGCACACCCAGTTCCTGTTCATATCGCATAATAAAATTGCCATGCAGATGGCGCGGCAATTGGTTGGGGTTACCATGCAGGAGCAGGGTGTTTCGCGCATCGTGGCGGTCGATATCGAATCCGCGCTGCAACTGGCGGAAGCCTGAACGCGGAATGCGCGCCTATACAGCATGGCAAGAAAAATACGAGGCCGATAATGAGTGACTTGCAGATAGGTTTGATACTTCTTGGCGTCATACTGATCCTGATCGTACTCATCTTCAATTGGTGGCAGGACAGGCGGATACGCCGGAAAATGCAGGAACATTTTCCTGAACGCGAGCAGGATCCTCTCATGAGCCACGCCCAGGCCGGCGCTGACCGGCGCGAGCCCGGGCTCGCGCAGCGTGCGCCTGACGACGATGCGGGCGGTGAAGCCGAGGTCGACGGCGTCACCGAAGCGGTCATCGATATCGCCTTTGCACAGCCGGTACCCTCCGAGCAACTCTATGAAGCCATCGCGTCGCTGGACAAGGTGGGTACCAAGCCGGTGCGCGTCATTGTGGAGCGCGAGGGAGGCGGCCATCGCAGCCGCCTGCGGCCACAGGAATCCTATGTGTCCATGCAGCTTGCCGTGCTGTTGGCCAATCGCCGGGGGGCCTTGACGGATATAGAGTGGTCGCAGCTGTGGGCGCAGGCGCAAGGCCTGGCCGAGCGCTTCGATGGCGCGGTGGAAGGACCAGAGCAGGCGCCCGTCATGCAGCAGGCCCAGGAACTGGATGCCCTGTGTGCCGGACTCGATGCCCAGGTCGGCCTGGCGTTGCGCATGCCGCAGACGCGCTCGCTGTCCGATGTGTCGCGTGTGCTCAAGGATGCCGGCTTTCTTCCTTACCAGGGTCAGCTTGCCTGGATGTCCGACCAGGGCAGGCCGCGCTTTACCGTGCTTTTCGACGGCGTGCATCTATCCGATGTGCAGGCGGACGGCGTCAACCGCGTCGACCTGTTGCTCGACCTGCCCAACAGCCCCGCCGATGAGCAGGCTTTCAGCCGCATGGCCAGCGTGGGGCGCGATCTGGCCCGCCGCCTGGATGCCGAGCTGCTGGATGACCAGGGGCGGCCGGTTTCCGAAAGCGCTGATCAGGCGATTGACGGCCAATTGCTTGAAATGTACGAGCGCCTCGGGCAGGCCGGCTTTGTGGCAGGTTCGGAGCGGACGATCAGGGTATTTTCGTGACAAAGAAAGAGGGAGAACCCTCGGCGGCGCAGCGTATTGACGATCTGCGCAGCCAGATTGCCGAGCACAATCACCGGTATTACGTCGAGGATGCGCCAAGCATTTCCGACGCGGCCTATGACAGGCTCATGAATGCGCTGCAGGCGCTGGAGGCCGATCATCCCGATCTGATCACGCCCGATTCGCCCACACAGCGCGTCGGGGCGGCGCCTCTTGCCGCGTTTGACAGCGTGCGGCATGCCGTTCCCATGCTCTCCCTGGGCAATGCCTTTCACCGCGAAGATATCGAGGCCTTTGACAAGCGTGTCGCCGACACCTTGCGCGAGGCCGGCATGGCGGGGGAGGATGGCGAGGTCGAGTATATGGCGGAGCGCAAGTTTGATGGGCTTGCGGTCAGCCTGCGCTATGAACAAGGCAGCCTGGTGCGTGCCGCGACGCGGGGCGACGGGCGTACGGGCGAGGATATCACCAGCAATATTCGTACTTTGCGCTCAGTACCGCTTTCGCTGCGCGGCAAGGCGCCCGAGGTGCTCGAAGTGCGGGGCGAGGTGCTCATGAGCCGTGGCGATTTCGAACGGCTCAACGAGGCCCAGCGGGCGCGCGGCGACAAGGTTTTCGTCAATCCGCGCAATGCGGCGGCTGGCAGTCTGCGCCAGCTTGATCCTCGTATTACGGCACAACGTCCGCTGCGCTTCTATGCCTATGGCTGGGGCGAGATTCTGGGTGCGGTACGCGGCGCCAAGGGCGATCGTCCGTCCACCGATACAGCGCAGGCGCAATTGTTTGGTCAAGAAGATGGTTTGGCGGGCCTGCCGCGCGATACCCATGCGGGCATGCTCGATTGGCTTGCCAGCCTGGGTTTGCCGGCAAGTCCGGGCCGCAAGGCCGTGCGCGGTGTGCAGGGCCTGCTCAGCTACTATGATGCGCAGGGCGGGGAGCGTGGCCGGCTGCCCTTTGACATCGATGGCGTTGTCTACAAGGTAAATGCGCTGGCGGCGCAGGCGGTGCTGGGCTTTGTCTCGCGCGCACCGCGGTTTGCCATTGCGCACAAATTTCCCGCACAGGAAGAGACTACGCAGTTGCTCGGCATCGAGGTTCAGGTGGGCCGCACCGGCGCCATAACGCCCGTGGCCCGGCTCAAGCCGGTCTTCGTGGGCGGTGTTACTGTCACTAATGCGACGCTGCATAACGAGGACGAGGTGCGCCGCAAGGATGTACGCATCGGCGACACCGTGATTGTCCGCCGGGCTGGCGACGTCATTCCGGAGGTGGTGGGGCCTGTCGTGCAGGCTCGGCCCGCCGATGCCAAGCAGTTTGTCATGCCGGACACCTGCCCGATTTGCGGGTCAGCCATCGAGAGGCCCGAAGACGAGGCGGTATCCCGCTGCACCGGAGGACTTTTCTGTGCGGCTCAACGCAAGCAGACCTTGCGCCACGCTGCCAGCCGCAAGGCCTTGGATATCGAAGGGCTTGGCGAAAAACTGGTGGATCAGCTCGTGGACAGCGAGCGTGTCAAGACGCTCGCAGACCTCTTTACGCTGACCGCCGAAGAGCTTGCGCTCTATGACAGGATGGGGCGCAAGTCGGCGGAGAATCTGGTTGCGGCGCTTCATGACGCCAGCACGCCCGAGCTTGGCCGACTGCTGTACGCGCTGGGCATAAGGCATGTGGGGGAGGCCACGGCGCGTGACCTGGCGCTGCATTTCGGCTCCGTCGATGCTGTCATGCACGCGGACGAGGCCGCATTGCTCCAGGTTAACGACGTAGGACCAGTGGTTGCCGGTTCCATTATCCGCTTCTTTGCCGAACCGCATAATAGGGAGGTCGTGGCAGCGCTGTTGGCGGCGGGCGTTCAGCCCCGTTCGCCGCAACGTCCCAGCCAGGCGGGCGTGCGCCTGGCCGGTAGGACTTTTGTTCTTACGGGAACGCTGCCGAACTGGACGCGCGACGAGGCAACGCGGCACATACTTTCAGCCGGCGGGAAAGTCAGTGGCTCGGTGTCGCGGAAAACATCCTATGTGGTGGCCGGAGAGGATGCGGGCAGCAAGCTGGCCAAGGCACGGGACCTGGGCGTGGCCATCCTGGACGAGGATGGCCTCAAGGCGCTCCTGGGCCAATAGCGCCGTCCCGCACCGACCGACAGTCAACGGCCCGGGCGGGTGGCAGATGGGCGCTCCCGCAACGGGCTTTGCGGGAGCCAGGCCGCCACTTACTTGATATCGGCCTTCTTGATGAGGTCCTGCTGGAATTTTGCCAGTTCTTCCTGGCGCAGCATTTCCTCCAGTTGCGGCTTGACGTCCTCGAAGTCGGGGAATTTCACGTCGCGCATGTCTTCGACCTCGATGATGTGCCAGCCAAACTGCGTCTTGACGGGTGCGCTGGTGATTTCGCCTTTCTTCAGCTTTTTGACTGCATCCGCAAACTCGGGAACGTAGTTGCTGACCGGGCCCCAGCCGAGTTCGCCGCCGTTCTTGCCGCTGCCGGGATCCTTGGAATCCTGCTTGGCCGCATCGGCAAAGGAGATTTTCTTGGCCTTGATTTCCGCGGTCAGATCCTTGGCTTTTTGTTCATCGTCGACCAGGATATGGCGCAGCTTGTATTCCTTCTTGCCAGCCTGCGCCTTCTTGATCTTGTCGTATTCGGATTTCATCTGGGCATCCGTGATGGGGTTTTTTTCCAGATGATCGGCCATGAGCGCGCGCACCAGGATACCCTGGCGCGCAAGCTCGATTTCCTGCTTGACGTCGGTTTTCTTGTCTATACCCGCTTTTTCGGCAGCCTGCACCGCAACTAGGCGGTTGACCATTTCCTGCTTCACCTGGGTGCGCAGCTCGGGCGTGTCTTTCGCACCTTGGGAAATGAGCAGTGTGACAAATTGATCGAGCTGTTGTTGCGAGATGGTTTGCCCGTTGACAGTGGCCACGGTCTGTGCGTGCAGGGGCAAGGCAATGACGCAGGCGGCAGCCAGGACGGCGAGACGTTTCATGTGTTTCCTTTTGGGTTTTTCAAGTATCCGCCCGGGCGTCGATGGCCAGGGCGTGGATGGGATAGGGCATGAGATCCTGTACGCGATCGTACACCATGCGGTGCCGGGCCACGGTACCCAGCCCTTCGAAGGCGGGTGTCCAGATCCGCACGCGAAAATGACTGGCGCCTTCGCGCGCGCCGGCATGTCCGGCGTGCAGATGCGATTCATCCGTGATGTCCAGCCGGGTGGGAGACAGCACCGAGAGGCGTTGCGCCAGTAGGGATTTGCGATCCTCGGTCATCAGGATGGATCCTCTGTTTCGGCCAGGGCCTTATTGGGCGCAGCGTCTTCCTTGATATGCCGGCCCAGCCAGAGCGACTGGAGCACGACAAAAAGGAGCAGCAGGATCATCAGGCCGAACACTTTGAAGTTGACCCACTGCGCCTCGGTGAACTGGCCGGAAAAGGCAACATACAGGTTGAGTATGCCGGACAGAAGGAAGAAGCCGGCCCAACTGGCGTTTAGCCTGTCCCAGACAGCGTCGGGCATGGACACTTTGTCTCCCATGAGCTTGCGCATGAGGTTGCGCTTGAACAGCACGCGCGCGCCGATCAGGATGGACCCGAACAGCCAGTACAGCACCGTGGGCTTCCACTTGATGAAGGCATCGTTGTGAAAAAGCAGCGTTGCACCGCCAAACACAATGATAACGGTCAGGTTGATCCAGTGCATGGCTTCTATGGCCTTGCCGCGCGCCTTCAGCCAGGCCAGCTGCCCGACGGCGGCGATCATGGCAATGGCGGTCGCCGTGAAGATGTCCGAGAACTTGAATGCCGCAAAAAACAGCAGCAGCGGGAAAAGATCAAATAGGAATTTTTTCATCAGGAGGGCTCAAACTTGAGCGAAACCGAGTTGATACAGTAGCGCAGGCCGGTGGGAGGCGGGCCGTCGGGGAATACGTGCCCCAGGTGAGAGTCGCACACATTGCACAGCACCTCGGTGCGCACCATGCCGTGGCTGGTATCGGTTTCCTCGCGCACATTATCCGGGTCCAGCGGCTCGAAGTAGCTGGGCCACCCACAGCCGGCGTCGAACTTGGTGTCGGAGCGGAACAGCGGCGTGCCGCAGCCGACACATCGGTAGATGCCGGGTTCCGTGGTGTTCCAGTAGCGCCCGGTGAATGGGCGCTCGGTGCCTTTCTGGCGCGCGACGGCGTATTCTTCCGGGGCCAGATCGGCGCGCCACTGCGCATCGCTCTTGACTATCTTGTCCACTTGCTTACCTGCCGAAAAATAGAAAAGTGACAAATACAATGTTAATCGACTTTGGCCGAGGCCAGTTGGTTCCCCTTGCAACCGGTCCTTTCCGCCGCCGGTGGCGTGCGGGAGGGCAGGGAATCCCCGGGGAGGCGCGCAGCCATCTTCCGGGCCATAATGCTGCTCTTTCCAGCGCCGATGTGCTAGAAACCTAAACTATCTGGTAAATACTAATGTATTGCACTGTCGTAAATTGATACGCTATTTTGAACGACGGAGCAGATTCTGTATAACATTCTGCGCCGAGTCGCCGTTTGGACGGAAAGGCAATGCGCGCAATTTTCTTGGAGACAACAATGACTATCACTTCGGTACGGCTTTCGGTGCTGGCGGGCGCCGTCGTCATGGCCCTGCCCATGCTCGCTTCGGCCCAGATCAAGGTGGGCATCACGGTGGCGAGCACCGGCCCCGCCGCTTCCCTGGGCATTCCCGAGCGCAATACGGTTTCGCTGCTGCCCACGGAGGTCGCAGGCCAGAAAATCGAATACATCGTACTGGATGACGGCACCGATACCACCGTGGCGGTCAAGAACATGCGCAAGCTCATCACCGACGATAAGGTCGATATTGTGGTGGGCACGTCAGTGACGCCCGGCTCGCTGGCCATGGTGGATGTGGCGGGCGAAACCAAGACGCCCATGATCAGCGTGGCGGCCAACGCGAAAATCGTCGAGCCTGTCGAGGGCCCGCGCAAATGGGTCTACAAGACGCCGCAGAACGATCAATTGATGGCTCAGGCATTGGCCGACGCCATGGCCAAGCAAGGCATCAAGACCCTGGGCTTCATCGGCTACACCGATGCGTACGGCCAGGGCTGGCTCAATGTCATGACCGAAGCCGCCAAGGCCAAGGGCATAGAAATGACCGCGGTCGAGCGCTATGGCCGCACCGACACCAGCGTGACAGGCCAGATTCTCAAGCTGATCGCCGCCAACCCCGACGGCATTCTGGTGGCTGGCTCGGGAACGCCTGTGGCGTTGCCGCAAAGCGAACTCAAGAGCCGGGGCTACAAAGGCATCATGTACCAGACCCACGGGGCCGCCAACAATGACGTTCTGCGCGTCTGCGGCAAGGATTGCGAAGGCATGATCCTGCCTGCGGGCCCGCTGCTGGTTGCCGACCAGCTCCCCGATAGCAATCCGGTCAAGAAGAGTGCGCTGACCTACAAGAATGCCTACGAGGCCAAGTACGGCGCGGGCACCATCAGCACCTTCGGCGGCCACATGTGGGATGCAGGCCTACTGATTTCCACCGCCATCCCGGGCGCGCTCAAGACGGGCGCCAAGCCGGGCACGCCCGAATTCCGCAAGGCTTTGCGTGATGCCATCGAGCAGACCAAAGACCTGCCCGCATCGCAGGGCGTGTTCACCATGAGCCCGACCGACCACGCCGGCTTTGACAAGCGTGCACGCGTCATAGTCAAGGTCGTCGACGGCAAGTGGACCTACCAACCCGATCTGTAAAGGCCGGAACGCCACAGGCTTTCCGGCGACAGCGCCGTTCGCCATGCTGTCATGGCGGCGGCGCGCGTTTTTTCGCTGGATGCGCGGCGTGGCCGGCACCCCAGGCAGCGTCCGGTCTGCGCAGCCCGGGCTTGCATGGCTGTTTTTTCATTCACGCATGACGGCTGTACCCTCATGAATCTCACTATCATCCTGATCCTGCTGCAGGACGGCATCATGAACGGCGCCATCTATGCGCTGCTCGCGCTGGCCCTGGTGCTGGTGTTTGTTGTCACGCGGGTCATCTTCATCCCGCAAGGGGAGTTTGTCGCATTCGGCGCCTTGACGCTGGCCTTTCTGGTCAACGGCAAGATGCCCGGGACGGTGAACCTGCTGCTGATTCTGGGCGTGCTCGTGTTTTTGATCGAATGCCTTTCCGCTTGGCGGCACCAGATGTGGCGAAGCCTGGGGCGCACCGCTCTCTGGACGCTGGCGCTTCCCATCGCCCTGTATCTGCTCGCACCGCACATCGTGGCCAAGGATACGCCCCTGTGGCTCAATGTGATCTTCGCGCTGGCGCTGGTCATTCCAATGGGGCCGATGTTCTATCGCCTGGTCTATCAGCCTGTGGCCGAGGCAAGCGTGCTGGTGCTGCTGATTATTTCCGTGGCACTGCATTTCGTGCTGACGGGGCTGGGGCTGGTGTTTTTCGGCGCGGAAGGATGGCGCACGCCGCCGTTCATGGAGGGCAACATACAGCTGGGACCTGTCAACTGGACGGCTCAGACATTTTTCGTGCTGGCCACGTGTGCCGTGCTGATTCTCGCGCTATGGATATTCTTCGGGCGCACGCTCTATGGCCGCGCACTGCGGGCAACAGCGGTGAATCGCCGCGGTGCCCGCCTGGTGGGCATCAGCACCAATATGTCGGGCAACCTGACCTTCACCCTGGCGGCCGCAATCGGCGCGCTGTCGGGCATGCTCATCGCACCGGTTACCACCATATACTATGACACTGGCTTTCTGATCGGGCTAAAGGGATTCGTGGCGGCTATCTTTGGCGGTCTCGTCAGCTATCCCATCGCGGCGGGCGGCGCGCTTTTCGTCGGCATACTCGAAGCGTTTTCATCGTTCTGGGCCAGCGCCTACAAGGAGGTCATCGTCTTTACGCTGATCATTCCCGTGATTGTGTGGCGATCCTTCGGCAGCCGCGCCGTGGACGAGGAGGAGTAAAGGCATGAAGAACCGCCTGCTGCTTCTTGTTGTGGTGGCCATTCTGCTGCTGCTGCCTCTGTTGCCCGCCACACCAACCTTCTGGATCACTCACCTCAACTATATCGGGCTGGCCAGTCTGGTGGTGCTGGGCCTGATCGTGCTGACCGGCATTGCGGGGCTGACTTCATTCGGCCAGGCCGCGTTCGTGGGCATCGGCGCCTATGCCTCCGCATGGCTTACCACCGCGGTCGTGCCGTCGCCCTGGCTGGGTTTGCTGCTGGGGCTGGTCATTACCTTTGCCGTGTCCTATCTGCTGGGTGCCATTACGCTGCGACTTTCCGGGCACTACCTGCCCCTGGGCACCATAGCGTGGTGCCTGTCGCTGTACTACTTGTTCGGCAACCTGGCATTCCTGGGACAGTACGATGGCATCGCGGGCATCGAACCCATCTCGGTTTTCGGTTTTTCCCTTGGACACGGCAGGCGGATCTACTATCTGATCTGGCTGTGCGTGCTGCTCGCCATGTGGGGCACACGCAACCTCCTGGATTCGCGCCCGGGCCGTGCCATCCGCG
Organism: Allopusillimonas soli; assembly: GCF_004153445.1. Lineage (GTDB taxonomy): Bacteria > Pseudomonadota > Gammaproteobacteria > Burkholderiales > Burkholderiaceae_B > Allopusillimonas > Allopusillimonas soli. Next base: position 216,704 of record NZ_SDQC01000005.1, on the reverse strand, counting down.
CGCTGCGCAGCGGCGGCGGCATGGCCGAATCTTTTGGCGTGGACATGGCCGCGTACAAAGTCATTATCTTTGTCTATGCCGCGCTCCTTGCAAGCGTATCCGGCTGGCTGTATGCGCACATGCAGCGCGCTGTCAGTCCCAGCCCCTTCGGGTTGAACTATGGCATCGAATACCTGTTCATGGCCGTGGTGGGCGGAACAGGCAGCGTATGGGGCGCCGTGGTGGGATCGGGCCTGATCCTGACGCTCAAGGACCAACTGCAGAATGTGCTGCCCAAGCTGCTGAACACGACGGCCAACTTCGAGCTGGTGGCTTTCGGCATCATCATGGTGCTGGTCCTGCAGTACGCGCGCCACGGCGTGTGGCCGATTTTGGCGGGGTGGTGGGCGTCGTTGATCGGCCAGACAAGCCTGCGCGGCCAGGCACCGCCGGCGGCCGCGCCCGAGTTGGCGCAGCGTCCCCGCCCGGAGAAAGGCACGCAGGTGTTGCGGGTGGACGACCTGCGCAAGGAGTTCGGTGGCCTGGTTGCGGTGAACGACATCAACTTCAGCCTCAAGGCCGGCGAGATCATGGGGCTGATCGGCCCGAACGGCGCGGGCAAGAGCACGACCTTCAATCTCATCTCAGGCGTGCTGCCGCTGACTGCAGGGAAGGTGGACTTTCTTGGGCACCGTCTGGACACGCTGCGCGCGCGGGACATCGCCGCACTGGGCGTGGGGCGCACATTCCAGCATGTGCAGCTGCTGCCGAGCATGACCGTGCTCGAGAATGTTGCGCTGGGCGCGCATCTGCGCCGCAAGGTCGGTGTGCTGCCGGCGGTGCTGCGTTCGGACCGGCGCCAGGAGGCGGAACTGCTTCACGAGGCTGCGCGCCAGATTCAGCGCGTGGGTCTGGGGGACTATCTGTACGAGCAGGCCGGCAATCTCGCCCTGGGGCAGCAGCGCATTGTGGAAATTGCTCGCGCGCTTGCTGCCGATCCGGTGCTGCTGCTGCTTGACGAGCCCGCAGCGGGCCTGCGCTACAAGGAGAAGCAGGATCTGGCCAGGGTGTTGGATCAACTGCGTCAAGAGGGCATGAGTATCCTGCTCGTCGAACACGACATGGATTTTGTTATGAATCTGACCGATCACATTGTGGTCATGGATTTCGGCACCAAGCTTGCCGAGGGCACGCCCAGCCACATCCAGAGCGATCCCGCGGTGCTGGAAGCCTATCTGGGCGGCGTGGACGACGATGATGATGCGATCGAAGCGCCCGGCCATGCCGGACAGGCGCCGCAGGGGAGGCCGGCATGAGTCAAGGGAAATCAGCGGCAGCCATGGCGGGCGCGGATCTCGTTCTTGAGGTGAGCGGGCTCTCGGCGCGCTACGGCAAAATGGCCGCACTGTCCGATGCCAATATCCGTGTCCAGCGCGGCAGTATCGTCACGGTCATTGGCGGAAACGGCGCAGGCAAATCCACCTTGCTCAACGCCATCATGGGTGCGCTTCCCGCCACGGGGAGCAGTGCCGGCTCGCTGCGCTATCTGGGCGGGGAGGTTTCGGGCTGGCAGGTGGAGCGCCGCGTCGCCGGCGGCATGTCGCTGGTGCCGGAGCGTCGGGAGTTGTTTGCCAGCATGTCGGTTGAAGACAATCTGCTGCTTGGCGGCTTTCGCCTGTATCGCGCCAGGCAGCGCAATTGGCGCGATACCATGGACGAAGTGTTCGAACTCTTTCCCCGGCTGCAGGAGCGCCGCAGGCAGGAGGCCGGCACGCTGTCTGGCGGGGAGCGCCAGATGCTGGCTGTGGGCAGAGCGCTCATGGCGCAGCCGGCGCTGCTGATGCTGGACGAGCCCAGCCTGGGCCTGGCGCCGCGCATTGTGCGTGAGATATTCCAGATCATCGCGCGCCTGCGCAGCACGGGCGTGGCCATACTGCTTGTGGAGCAGAACGCGCGAGCGGCCCTGCAGGTGGCCGATTATGGCTATGTGCTGGAAACTGGCGAGATCGTCATGGAAGGGCAGGCGGCCGATCTGGCCAGCAATCCGCGCGTGGCCGAAAGCTATCTGGGGCTGGGCGCCTCGCGCAAATAAGTGCCCAGGCAACCTTGCGTATTGAGCGGCTAGGCTTGCCCGCCGCGCGGGGAGGGCGCGGCGTATGTGACGATGAGACCCCTTCCGTCCGAAATCGGCACTGCATTTCATTGAAAACACCCCGAAAGGTTGGAGATTGATATCCAACGTTTGGGGTGCGACTCAGTCCGGTTCCCGCGGTGGCATGCATGGGCTGCCGATTTTCCACCGGCGCCCGTATTCTCAGGTGCCGGCCCGGCGTAGCTTGAAGTGATGGGCGATTTCGCCGATGATGCCGCGGCGGAACGCCAGCACGGACACGATGAAAATGAAGCCGATGACAATGGTGACTGACTCGCCGAGCGACCGGAACCACATGAAGCCGGTGGCCTCGGCGAGAAAGCGCCCGAACTCGCCCACCTTGTTCTCCAGCACCACGATGATGATGGCGCCCAACACAGGCCCGGTAAAGGTGCCCAACCCGCCGATCAGGGTCATGAGGATGACCATACCGGACATTTGCCATGTGGCATCCGACAATGTGGCGGAGACGAACACCAGTGCCTTGGTGGCGCCCGCCAGGCCCGCCAGGGTTGCCGACAGCACAAAGGCCAGCAGCTTGAAGCGGTCGACGTTGTAACCCAGCGAGATGGCGCGGGGCTCGTTCTCGCGAATGGCCTTGAGCACCTGGCCGAAGGGTGAGTTGACGGTGCGCCAGCATATGAAATAGCCAAGAATAAAGATGGCCATGACCACGTAGTAGAGATTCAGGTCGGAGTGCAGGTCGAGTCCGAACAGCGATCCGCGCGGAATGCCCTGCAGGCCGTCCTCGCCGTGGGTGAAGGGCGCCTGCAAAAAGAAGAAAAATACCATCTGCGCCATGGCCAGCGTGATCATGGCAAAGTAGATGCCGCTTCTTCGTATGGCCAGTGCGCCCATGAGCAGACCCATGAGCGCAGCTACGGCGGTAGCGAATATGAGGCCGCCTATCGTTGGCAGCCCCCACACCGCCAGCGCGTGGCCCAGGGCATAGGCGGCCGCGCCCAGAAAGGCCGCGTGCCCGAAGGACAGCAGGCCGGTGTAGCCCAGCAGCAAATTGAATGCGCACGCAAACAGCGCATAGCACATCACTTTCATGATGAAGATCGGATAGGCGCCGATGAAAGGCAATATCGCGATCAAGATGACGGCAAGCAGATAGCCCAAGAATTGACGATTCATTTTTCCTTCCCGAACAGCCCGGCCGGACGCAGCAGCAAGACAATGACCATGATGATGAAGACGACCGTATTGGAAGCCTCGGGCCAGAACACTTTGGTGAATCCCTCGATCACGCCCAGCCCCAGTCCGGTGACAATGGAACCCATGATGGATCCCATGCCGCCGATGACGACCACGGCGAACACGACAATGATCAGGTTCGAGCCCATGAGCGGCGAAACCTGCATGATGGGCGCAGCCAGCACGCCGGCAAAGCCGGCCAGGGCAACGCCAAAGCCGTAGGTCAGTGTTACCAGCAGCGGCACGTTCACGCCGAAGGCTTCGACCAGTTTGGGATTTTCCGTACCCGCGCGCAACAGCGCGCCCAGGCGCGTGCGCTCTATGACGTACCAGGTCAGCAGACATATGACAATGGAGGCCACCACCACCCAGCCGCGATAGATGGGCAGATACATAAAGCCCAGGTTCACGCCGCCCTTGAGCAGTTCGGGCGTGGCATACGGCTGGCCCGATACGCCGTACAGGCTGCGAAACAGTCCTTCGATCAGCAGGGTCAGGCCGAAGGTCAGCAAGAGGCCGTACAAGTGGTCCAGCTTGTAAAGATGGCGGATCAGGGTGCGTTCAAGCACTATCCCGACAAGTCCCACCACCAGCGGCGCCACGAGCAGCATCAACCAGTAGTTGAGGCCCAGGTATTGCAGGCCCATCCAGGCTACGAATGCGCCAAGCATGTACAGGGCGCCGTGCGCGAAGTTGATGATGTTGAGCAGCCCGAAGATGACGGCCAGTCCCAGCGACAGTACCGCATAGAACGAACCGTTGACCAGCCCCAGCAGCAGTTGCCCCAGCAGGGCCTGGATGGGTATGCCGAATATTGCAGTCATAAATCATGAAGTCCGTGGTGAGGCGGCCCAGCCGCCTCTGTGCGCAGCGCGGGGCTGCCCCGCGGCAGCCCCGGTGTCCAGGATTGTTATTTTTTGAGGAGCGGGCAAGTGGACTCTTCAGGCGACGTATAGACGTCCTCGCCCTTCATTTTCGCCACCACCTTGTAGTAATCCCATTCTTTCTTGGATTCCGCCGGTGTCTTGACCTGCATGAGATACATCTGGTTGAGCACGCGGCCGTCGGCGCGCACGGTGGTGTCGTGCGTGAAGAAGTCGTCGATTTTGTTGGACTTCATCCACTTCATGACCGTGTCCGCGTCATCCGTGCCGGCTTCCTTGACCGCCCTCAGGAAATAGCTGACAGCCGAGTAGTCACCCGCCTGCAGGAAAGACGGCATGCGCTTATTGCGCTCGAAGAAGCGTTCGGCCCATTTGCGCGAGGCGTCGTCCTGATCCCAGTACCAGGCTGAGGTCAGGTACATGCCCTGCGTGGCTTCCAGTCCCAGTGCGTGCACATCGTTGATGAACACGAGCAGACCAGCCAGGTTCATGGTGTTCGAGACGCCGAACTCCTTGGCTGCCTTGACCGAGTTGACGAAGTCGCCGCCCGCATTGGCCAGGCCCAGGATTTTGGCGCCCGAGGACTGCGCCTGCAGCATGTAGGACGAGAAGTCCGTGGTGGCCAGCGGAACATTCACGCTGCCTACCACTTCGCCGCCCGCATCCTTCACGACCTTGGTCGTGTCGCGTTCGAGCGAGTGGCCGAAGGCATAATCGGCGGTGAGGAAGAACCAGGACTTGCCGCCGTTTTTCACCACAGCTCCGCCCGTGCCGCGGGCAAGGGCCACGGTATCGTAGGCGTAGTGAATGGTGTAGGGCGAGCACTGAGAATTCGTGAGATTGGACGAGCCGGGGCCGACCGCGATGAACGGCACATGCTTTTCCTTGGCCACACCCGCCATGGCCAGATTGACGCCTGAGTTCGTGCCCCCAAGAAGCAGATCGATGTGGCGCTCGTCTATCCATTCGCGCGCGCGGGCGGACGCAACATCGGCCTTGTTCTGATGGTCGGCTGTGATCAGTTCGATTTTCTTGCCGTCGATCGATCCGCCGGCATCCTCGATGGCCATCTTCACCGCATCGACGCCGGCGGGGCCGTCGATGTCGGAGTAGACGCTGCTCATGTCCGTGATGAATCCTATGCGGATCACATCGTCGGATATGCCGGCTGCGTGTCCCGTGCCCGCAAAAGCCAGACCGGCCAGTGCCAGCGCAGAACTGAGAGTGCGCAGTTTCATGTGGGAGTCTCCTTCTTGTTGATACCGGTTGTGCCGGTGGGTAGATTGTCGATCAGACACCCAGCAGGGTATTGAGGGTGTCCTGTTTGGAAGCCAGCTCCGACGCGGCGAACTCTTCCACGACCTGGCCGTGTTCAATCACATAGAAGCGATCGGCGAGGGGTGCCGCAAAATGGAAATTCTGCTCGACCATGACGATGGTATAACCCTTCTGCTTGAGCGCGGAAATCATGCGCGAAAGCGCCTGGACAATGACTGGTGCAAGCCCTTCCGATATCTCGTCCAGCAGCAACAGGTTGGCGCCGGTGCGCAGGATACGTGCAACGGCCAGCATTTGCTGCTCGCCGCCCGAGAGCCGGGTGCCTGGCGAATGCCTGCGCTCATGCAGGTTAGGAAACATGGCGTAGATTTCCGCCAGCGACATGCCGCCGCCCAGGGTGTCGCCGACCACGGGAGGCAGCAGCAGGTTCTCTTCGCACGTGAGGCCGGCAAAGATGCCGCGCTCCTCAGGGCAATAGCCTATGCCCAGGTGTGCAATACGGTAGGTGGGCAGGTCGATGGATTCGGTGCCCTGAATGCGGATGGAACCCTTGCGCGAGCCAGTCAGGCCCAGGATGGCGCGCAGCGTGGAAGTGCGGCCCGCACCGTTGCGGCCCAGCAGCGTGACCACTTCGCCCTTGTTGACGTGAAGGTTCACGCCATGCAGGACATGCGATTCGCCGTACCAGGCGTGCAGGTCGGAAATTTCAAGCGAGACGGCAGTCATCAGTGTGCTCCCTCGAGTTCGCCCGCCGTGGTGCCCATGTATGCCTCCATGACGTCGGCATTGCGGGACACTTCTTCATAAGGTCCTTCCGCCAGTACGGCGCCGCGCGCCAGCACGGTAATGCGGTCCGCAATGCGCGACACCACGCTCATGTTGTGCTCCACCATGAGTATCGTGCGGCCGGCACTCACCTTCTTGATGAGTTGCGTGACGCGATCGACATCTTCGTGACCCATGCCCTGTGTTGGTTCGTCCAGCAGCATCAGCTCCGGCTCCATGGCCAGCGTGGTGGCAATCTCCAGCGCGCGTTTGCGGCCATAGGGCAGGTTGATGGTCAGTTCGTCCGCGAACTGGCCCAGATCGACTTGGTCGAGCAGACTGCGCGCCTGGTCGTTCAGATGGTCCAGTGCGTGATCGCTGCGCCAGAACTGATAGGACAGGCCGGTGGCGCGCTGCAGGCCGATGCGTACATTCTCCAGCACGGTGAGCTGCGGAAACACAGCCGAAATCTGGAACGAGCGAATGATGCCGCGGCGCGCGATCTGCGCGGGCTTCTCGTGGGTGATCTCGTGATCGGAAAAGAATATCTTGCCCGATGTAGGCGTCAGGAACTTGGTCAGCAGATTGAAGCAGGTTGTCTTGCCCGCGCCGTTCGGGCCGATCAGCGCGTGGATGTGCCCTCGCTCCACCTGCAGGCTGACGTCGTTGACCGCGACAAAACCACGAAATTCCTTCGTAAGGTGCTGCGTCTCCAGGATATATTTGCTCATGCGGGCCGGTTATGGTTATTTGTCTAAAGTTGACCGCAAGTATGCGAGTTATCCTGGCGTTGCGCCATGCGGGTTTTTCATAGGTGGAATTGCTTCAGATTGTTTTTTCCTTGTATTCGCACAGATCGGCAATGCCGCATTGCGGGCATTTGGGCTTGCGGGCCACGCAGATATAGCGTCCATGCAGGATGAGCCAGTGGTGCGCATTCAGGCGATAGGGCGCGGGTGTGGCCTTCTCCAGTTTGCGTTCCACCTCCAGCACCGTGTTGCCGCGTGCAAGACCGGTGCGATTTGCAACGCGGAAGATATGCGTGTCCACCGCGATGGTCGGCAGGCCGAAGGCGGTGTTGAGCACCACATTGGCTGTCTTGCGTCCGACACCGGGGAGCGCTTCAAGCGCTGCACGGTCTTGCGGCACCTCGCCGCCATGTTGCGCCATCAATATGTGACAGGTCTTGATGACGTTGGCGGCCTTGGTCCGGTACAGGCCGATGGTGCGTATGAAGTCCGACAGCCCCGACTCCCCCAAATCGAGCAAGCCTTGCGGCGTGCCATGCTGCGGGAAGAATTTTCGCGTGGCCAGGTTAACGGATCTGTCGGTTGCCTGGGCCGACAAAATGACGGCGATCAGCAGCTGGAAGGTGGAGCTGTATTCCAGTTCAGTGGTGGGTGCGGGGTTGGCAGCCTGCAGCCGCCGAAAGATTTCTGTGCGCTTGGCCTGGTTCATGGTTTCACTGGAATTGTCGACGCCGTTCCCGCGCGCGAGCCAGGGCCCGCTCTATGGCCTGCCGGCGCGCATCGGCATCGTCGGCCGCATGTGCGGACACCGGGGCCTTGTTGGCCAGGGTCCGCGCAGCCAGCGCGGAATCTTCATGATGCAGCCTGCTGAGCCGAGCCTCGCGGGCGCGGTGCTGCACACGTGCTGCATGGGCGCGCGCGTCACTCCAGGGTTGCGGGTCGGGCTCCATGGCGATGCAGTCCACAGGACATGGCGCTACGCACAGTTCGCAGCCCGTGCACTGATCGGGCAACACGGTATGCATGACCTTGTTGGCGCCGATTATCGCGTCTACCGGACAGGCTTGGATGCACAACGTGCAGCCTATGCAATGCGCTTCGTCAATGACGGCCAGCAAGGGGGGGCCGTGCTGGCCGCAGTCGGGATCCAGCGCGATGGTTTCAGTGTCCAGCAGGGCAGCGAGCTTGCGTATGACTTCATCGCCGCCGGGCGGACAACGATTGATGGGCGCCTGCGCATTCGCCATGGCGTGCGCATAGGGCAGGCATCCGTCGAAGCCGCAACGGGTGCATTGGGTTTGAGGCAGTATGGCGTCGATGCGATCGACGAGGGTGTTGCTGGACATACGGGCAGATTGACGGAGCACGGCCCCTGGTGAGGCACGCATCAAGCCTGACGGATGAATGCGGCTATTTTAGGATAGATATCCTTGCGCCAGCGCCGTCCGGAGAATATGCCGTAATGCCCGCAGCCCTTTGCGGTGTAGTGCTGCTTGCGTTCCGCCGGAATATGGTCGCACAGGCCGTGTGCCGCGCGCGTCTGTCCCTGGCCCGAAATATCGTCGAGTTCTCCCTCGATGGTCAGCAGCGCCACCGACTCGATGGCGCAGGGCTGCACCGTCTGGCCGTCAATGGTCCATTCGCCGCGCGGCAACCGGTATTCCTGAAACACGATCCTGATCGTGTCCAGATAGAACTCGGCAGCCATGTCCAGTACCGCGTTGTACTCGTCATAAAAGCGCCGGTGCGCCTCGGCATCGCTTTCGTCGCCCTTGACCAGATCCATGTAGAAGTCGTAGTGCGATTGCAGGTGGCGGTCGGGATTCATGGCGATGAAGCCCGCATGCTGGAGAAATCCGGGATACACCCGGCGGCCGGCGCCGGGGAAGCGCGCGGGCACGCGTTCGATGACATTGTCCTCGAACCATGAGTACGGCTTGGTGGTGGCGAGCTTGTTGACCTGGGTAGGCGACTTGCGCGGGTCTATGGGCCCGCCCATCATGACCATGCTGCGCGGCAGCGCCTTGTCGCCGCTGGCGGCCATCAGCGAGATGGCTGCCAGTACGGGCACCGTGGGCTGGCATACCGACATGACATGCAGGTCGGGCCCAAGCTTGCGAATGAAGGCCTGGATGTAGTGTACGTAGTCGTCAAGACCGAAGCCGCCTTCCGAGAGCGGCACCATGCGGGCGTCTATCCAGTCGGTGACATAGACATCGTGATGAGGCAGCAGGGTGCGCACCGTATCGCGCAGCAGCGTCGCGTGATGGCCCGACATGGGCGCCACCAGCAGCACACGCGGATCGCGATCCTGGGGAATGCCCTGGCGCTTGAAATGGACGAGCCGGCAGAAGGGGCGGGAGGCGGCAACCTGCTCGCTGACTGCAACCTGCTTGCCGTCGATCTCGGTGAAGGGCAGATCCCAGGCGGGTTTTTCGTAATCCTTGCCCAATCGATGCATGAGTTCGTAGGTGGCAGCGATGTGCCGGGACATGGGCGTGTAGGCGAGGGGGCTACAGGGATGCGAGAACATTTGCGCCCCGGTCTCGGTGAACATGGACAGCGGCGTCAGAAAGGACCGTTGTAGCTCGTGCAGGTCATACAGCATGTTGCGCTCTTTGCATTTGAATATGTTGGTTTTATGCAACAAGGCTGGGCCCCGCGCATGCATCAGCGTATCAGATCCTTCAGCTTGCCGGGCACGCCATTCCATTCATCGGCATCGGGCAAAGGCTTCTTGGAGCGATTGATGGTGCCGAATTCAGGCGAGAGCTCGGCGTTCAGCGCGATGAACTGAACTTGGTCCTCGGGCACGTCCTCCTCGGCGAAAATCGCGTTGGCGGGGCATTCGGCTACGCACACTGCGCAGTCTATGCATTCATCGGGGTCGATGACAAGAAAATTTTCACCTTCGCGGAAACAATCCACGGGACAGACATCGACGCAGTCGGTGAATTTGCACTTGATACAGTTTTCGGTGACTACATGAGTCATTGTGGTGCTCCAACTTCAGATACTGACGATTTTAACCAATCCTCCTGGCCATTACCCGATATAGTCATGCCGGCGACAGGTCTTTGCTGCGGCACAGGCCATGCGCATTCCTCGAACCGCGCAGGCATCCTGAAGTCGCCCGCCTGGGCGCATCGAATACACTGGCTGCTATGTGCTAACGTAGCTGAAACATTTTCTCCCGTGCGTCATGATCATCACCTCGCTGCTTGATACCGATCTCTACAAGTTTTCGATGATGCAGGTCGTCCTGCACCATTTTCCGGCGGCTCATGTCGAATACCGCTACAAATGCCGCACGCCTGGCATCAATCTCGTGGCCTATATCGAGGAGATCCGCCAGGAGATTCATGCGCTTTGCCAGTTGCGTTTTACCGAGCCCGAGCTGCAGTATCTGCGCGGCTTGCGTTTCATAAAAAGCGATTTTGTCGATTTCCTGGGACTGTTTCATTTGCCCGAGAAAAGCATCGTGGTGCAACCGAGCGCGGTGCCGGGAGAAATCGACATCACGGTAAAGGGCCCCTGGCTGCACACTATTTTGTTCGAGATACCGGTGCTCGCCATCGTGAACGAGGTGTATTTCCGCAATACATCGCGCGAGCCCAACTGGAAGGAAGGGCGGGAGCGGCTGCGCACCAAGATGCAGTTGGTCACCGGGGATCCCGATCTGGCCGATTTCCGCGTGGCCGAGTATGGCACGCGCCGGCGCTTCTCCCGCACCTGGCATGAAGAAGTGGTGAATACGCTCAAGGCCGAAATGGGGCCGCATTTTGCAGGCACGAGCAATGTCCTGCTGGCCCGCAAGCATGGCGTTACGCCGCTGGGCACCATGGGGCACGAATACTTGCAGGCCTGTCAGGCCCTGGGCCCCAGGCTTCGCGATTCCCAGGTCTACGCGCTCGAGGTATGGGCCAAGGAGTATCGGGGCGATCTGGGTATTGCGCTGTCGGATGTCTATGGCATGGATGCCTTCCTGCGCGACTTCGACATGTACTTCTGCAAGCTGTTCGACGGCGCGCGGCATGATTCCGGCGATCCTTTTGTCTGGGGCGAGCGCCTGCTGGCGCACTATCAGGCCAACCGCACCGATCCGCGCACCAAGACGCTTGTGTTCTCGGACTCGCTGACCATTCCGCGCGCCATTGAGATTGCCAAGCGCTTCGCCGGCCGATGCCGGGTCTCCTTCGGCATCGGCACCAATCTCACCAACGACCTGGGCCACGAACCGCTTCAGATCGTGATGAAGATGGTGCGCTGCAACGGCCAGCCCGTGGCCAAGGTGTCGGATGCGCCTGAAAAGACGATGTGTGATGATCCTGCCTACTTGGCCTATTTGCGCCAGGTATTCCAATTGCCGCCTGCCTGAGGCAGCGTGGTTCCGAACGCCGGACCGCGCCAGGGCCTGGCCCTGGACACGGTCGGGATATCTTGATTTTCAACGGAGTGAAACAATGAAGGAAGTGGAACGAGTCAACGTCGAGAAGCGCCTGTCCGACATGGCCATTTTCAATGGTGTGGCCTATCTGGCCGGCCAAGTGCCCGATGACGCGTCACTGGACATGCAGGGCCAGACCACGCAGGTGCTGGAAACCATAGACCGTTTGCTGGCCACCGCCGGCACGGACAAGTCGCGCATCCTCATGGCGCAGATCTTCATTGCCAACATGAAGGAATTCGATGGCATGAACAAGGCATGGGATGCCTGGGTTGCCGCCGGCAACGCGCCGCCGCGCGCCACGGTCGAGGCCAGGCTGGCCAATCCCGACTACAAAGTCGAGATCGTGGTGACGGCTGCGCTGCCCTGAACGGGCGCGCATTCCAAGCCGCCTGCCGCTAGAGCAGCAGTGCGGCCAGGGTGCCGCCCAGCGTGTGGCAAGCCTGGCCGTCGGCTGGCTCCAGCATCTTCGGTTCCCAGATGCGCTCGGCGGTCTGGGCCCGAAAGTTCACCACCAGTGCGGGCGCGATGGGCGAAAGACGCCAGCCGGTGCAGATGCGTTCCGCTTGCCGGGCTGCGCCGCTGCCGTCGGACCCCGCGCTGATCATCAAGGCGTACGGGCGTCCATTCAACATGTCCAGTACCGCGTAGTAGGTCCGGTCGAAAAACTCCTTCATTGCGCCGGCCAGCGCAGCCAGGTTTTCAGGCGCGCAGAATAAATAGGCATCAGCCGCAAGGAGATCTTCGGCATGGGTCTCGCAGGCATGCCGTATGCACAACCGCAGTCCCTGTTCCTGAAAATCGGCGCGGGCCAGTGGATCGCCACGGATGTCGCTGACGCTGTCCAGCAGGGCCATGCCCGATTGCGCCGGCATGTCGCGGACCTGCGACAGGCGTGCGCCATCATGGGCTTTGCGCGCCGCGGGCGGCAGTCGCGTCTGTGCGCCGGCTTGCCCAGGGGAGGCGGTGGGGACGGCCAACTGCCTGGCCACATCGAGGGCGCCGCGCGCTGCTGCTTGCATCATCTGGCGCGCCGCGCCGGTGCGTGAATGCCAGATCATGAGAATGGTTTTGTCGCCAGTGTCCTTCATTCTGTCGCCCTTGCCGGCCCAAATGCGAGCCAATGCACGGTAGTATAGAGGCGTGTGGCATCCGGTATGCCGCGCGCTGCACAGCTTCTCGACATGTCCACAATCTCATCCGACGAAACGCTCGATACGCCGCCATTCGATGCCGCCTGGCTGGAGCAGGCCGGCGCAGGCCTGGATGACGATGGCCTCGCCCTGCTGCACAAAGCTGCGCTGTGGGTGCGCGAGCCGCTTGCTTCCCTGTATGCCACGACTGGGGAGCCGCTGGCTTCGCACAGCGCGCAGGTTGCATGCATACTGGCCGGCATGGGTGGCGATGCGCAAACGCGGGCAAGCGCGCTGTTGGCGGTGTTGCCTGATGATGCGCCGCCGGGGGCCCAGACGGGGCCGTCGCGCAATCACCCCTTGCGCAAGCGTTTCGGGGCTGATGTGTTGGCCCTGGTGCAAGGCACCCGCGCCTTGCTTCACCTGGGACGCCTGGCCGGCCAGGCGGCGCCGGCAGACGATGCCGGCACCGACCAGAAGGAAATGCGGCGCAAGATGCTTCTGGCCATGGCGGCAGATCTGCGCATTGTTCTCATGCGGCTGGCTTCCCGGCTGCAGTCCCTGCGCTGGTATGCAGCAACGCGCACGCCGTGTCCGCGGGCCTTCGCGCGTGAAACCATGGAGCTGTACACGCCTTTGGCGAACCGACTCGGCATCTGGCAGCTTAAGTGGGAAATGGAAGACCTGGCTTTTCGCTTCCTTGAGCCCGATATCTACAAATCCATCGCCAGGCAACTCGAGGAAAAGCGTGTCGAGCGCGAAAGCGCCATTACCGCCATGGTCGAGCAATTGCGCGGCGCCTTGTCCGAGGCGCATATCGCCGCGCAGGTCAGTGGGCGCCCCAAGCATATCTTCAGCATCTGGAACAAGATGCGGAACAAGAATCTATCCTTCGGACAACTCCACGATTTGCGGGCGCTGCGTGTCATTGTCGAGGACGAGCGCGCCTGTTACAGCGCGCTGGCGCTGGTGCACTCACTCTGGACGCCTGTATCGGACGAATTCGACGATTATATTTCTCGCCCCAAGCCCAATGGCTATCGCTCTCTGCATACCGTCGTGGCCGATGGGCGGGGACGCAGCTTCGAAATCCAGATACGCACGCGCGAGATGCATGAGTTCGCCGAGTACGGGATGGCGGCGCACTGGCGCTACAAGGAGTCGGGGCCGCGCGGTGGCCAGGTGGCCGCGGCCGGCGCCTATGATCAAAAAATTGCGTGGATGCGGCAATTGCTCGCCTGGGATCACGATCCTGGCGCGCAGGCGGATGGCGCCGCTACGCCCGGGACGCCTGCCGCCAGGTCGGGTCGCAGGCAGGACGAGCGCATCTATGTGCTGACGCCCCAGGCGCGTGTCATTGAGTTGCCCGCCGGGGCCACGCCGGTCGATTTTGCCTATCACCTGCATACGGATCTTGGTCACCGTTGCCGGGGCGCGCGGGTCGACGGGCAGATGGTGCCGCTGCAGACACGGCTTCGGACCGGGCAGACAGTGGAAATCACGGCGGCCAAGTCCGGCGGGCCCTCGCGCGACTGGCTCAACCCGCAGCTTGGCTTTCTGGCCAGCCCCAGGGCGCGCTCCAAGGTGCGAGCCTGGTTCAATGCCATCGAACTCCAGCAGCGCATCGCGCAGGGCCAGACCTTGGTGGAAAAAGAGCTCCAGCGCCTGGGCAAGACCGCTATCAATATGGAACAGCTTGCCCAGCAACTGGATTTCGCCCGCGCCGACGATCTGTATGTGGCCGTGGCCAAGGAAGAATTCAGCCTGCGGCAGATCGATTATCTGTTGACGGGGCGAGGAAAAGCGGGCGAGGCGGCCGATGCGGGCCCGCCGCAGCCCGAGGCTCGGGTGTATGCCAGCGGCACCGAAAATGTGGTGCGCACCGGACGCAGCGGCGTATTGGTGGTGGGCGTGGATGCCTTGCTGACGCAATTGGCACGCTGCTGCCGACCCGCACCGCCCGATCCCATCGTCGGGTTCGTCACACGGGGACGTGGCGTTTCCATACATAGGCACGACTGCTCGTCGTACGCGGCGCTGGCCGCGCGTCATCCAGAACGCCTCATCGATGTCGACTGGGGTGATACGGGGGACGCCCTGTATCCGGTGGACATTGCCATCCATGCGCCAGACCGGGCCAATTTGCTGCGCGACCTGTCGGAGGTTCTGGCGCGCCTGCGCATACGCGTGGTTGGCGTCAACACGCACAGCCGCCGCTCGCTGGCGCATATGGTATTCACCATAGAGGTGAACAACGGGGAGCAGATCGCGCGCGCCTTGACGGCGCTCAACGAGTTGGCTGGCGTGACGGCGAGCAGGCAGTAGCGGAATGCGACGCCGCCGCCACGAGCGCGGCGCGCCTTTGTTACGCCCCGGGGCTGGTAAAATGCTTGTTTATCTCGAAGGTGGCTGCCCGTATTGCTGCCACAATGCGTAAAGAGAGCATAGCCTTGACATCCTATTCCCTGCCCGATGCCACCGGACATTTCGGCCGCTATGGCGGCTCCTTCGTAGCCGAAACGCTGGTGCACGCCCTGGACGAGCTGCGCATCGCATACGAAAAATACCAGTCCGACCCGGAGTTCCTGGCCGAGTTTGCCTACGAGCTCGAGCATTTCGTGGGCCGCCCAAGCCCTGTGTACCATGCCAGGCGCTGGTCGGAGAAGCTGGGAGGAGGGCAGATATGGTTCAAGCGCGAAGACCTTAACCACACCGGCGCCCACAAGATCAACAACTGCATGGGCCAGATACTGTTGGCCCGGCGCATGGGCAAGCCCCGCATCATTGCCGAGACCGGCGCCGGCCAGCATGGCGTTGCCACGGCGACAGTGGCAGCGCGTTATGGTCTTGAATGTGTGGTCTACATGGGTAGCGAGGACGTGCGCCGCCAGGCATCCAATGTCTATCGCATGAAGCTGTTGGGCGCCACCGTGGTACCGGTCAACTCTGGCTCGCGCACGCTCAAGGATGCGCTCAACGAGGCCATGCGCGACTGGGTCACCAATGTCGAGAATACGTTCTACATTATCGGCACGGTGGCGGGCCCTCATCCATACCCCAAGATGGTTCGCGATTTCCAGGCTGTCATCGGCGACGAGTGCCTTGAGCAGATGCCGCGCCATGCCGGACGCCAGCCCGATTACATCGTGGCATCGGTGGGCGGCGGATCCAACGCCATGGGCATTTTCTATCCTTACATCGATTATGACGACGTACGGCTCGTAGGCGTCGAGGCCGCCGGCGAGGGTCTGGATTCGGGGCGCCATGCCGCCTCGCTCAATGCGGGCCAGGTGGGAGTCCTGCATGGCAACCGCACATATGTCATGCAGGACGGCAGCGGCCAGGTCATCGAAACGCATTCCATTTCGGCAGGGCTCGACTATCCCGGCGTGGGGCCGGAGCATGCGTGGCTCAAAGACGCCGGGCGTGCCACCTATGTTGGCGTCGAGGATGGCGAAGCCCTGGCAGCTTTTCACGATTGCTGCCGGCTCGAGGGCATCATGCCCGCACTCGAATCGGCGCACGCCATTGCCCATGCGGCAAGGCTTGCCCCCACGCTGCCAAAAGACAAGATTATCCTTGTGAACCTTTCCGGCCGGGGCGACAAAGACATGCACACTGTTGCCGACTTCAGCGGCATTACCCTGTAGATGGGCCTGCTCACATGACTGCTTCCAATTCGCGGCTCGCTGCCGCGTTCGAACGTACCCGCGCCGCAAAGCGTGCCGCGCTCATCCCCTATGTTGCTGCCGGCGATCCTTCGCCGCAGGCGACCCCGGTGCTGATGCACGCCTTGGTCAAGGCTGGCGCCGATGTCATCGAACTTGGCGTGCCATTTTCCGATCCGATGGCGGATGGGCCTGTCATACAGCGTGCCACGGAGCGTGCCATTGCAAAGGGCACAGGCCTGTCGCAGGTTCTTGATATGGTCGCGGTATTCCGCCGCGACGACGTCGAGACGCCTGTCGTGCTTATGGGCTATGCCAATCCCATCGAACACATGGGGCAGGCCGCCTTTGCACAGGCTGCTGCCAAGGCCGGCGTCGATGGCGTGCTGGTGGTTGATTACCCTCCCGAAGAGATAGAGGAGTTTGCCGCCCAGCTCGCGGGCAACGGACTCGATCCCATTTTTCTTCTGGCCCCCACCTCGACAGACGGCCGTATTGCCAGGGTCGCGCAGGTTGCGCGCGGCTATGTCTATTACGTGTCCCTGAAGGGGGTTACAGGCGCGGGCCATATCGACATCGACGATGTGGCCCGCCATCTCGAGCGTATACGCCGCCATGTCTCGATTCCCGTGGGCGTGGGGTTTGGCATCCGTGATGCCGCCAGCGCCTGCCGGCTTGCGGCTTGCGCGGATGCGGTGGTCATCGGCAGCAAATTGATCGAAACCATGGAGTCCGCCGTGGCGGATGCGCAACAACAGGGCAAGGACGATACGGGTGCCGATGTTGCGGCCATCGAGGCGGCGCAAGACTGGCTGGGCACGATTTCTCGTGCATTGCAGCGTACCGGCTGATCGGAACATTCGCGGCCCCACCTTGCGGCAAGTCGCGGTGCAAGGGTAAAACAGAATGAAAATCCCGGCGGGGAGCCGGGCGTAAAAGGGATAAATACATGAGTTGGATCGACAAGATTTTGCCCCCGCGCATCAATCGCAACAGTGATGGCGGGCGGCGGGTGCCGGAAGGGCTCTGGGTCAAATGTCCGGCCTGCGAGTCGGTACTGTACAAGGAAGACCTGAAAGCAACGCTAAATGTCTGCCCCAAGTGCAATCACCATATGCGCATTGGGGCCAGGTCACGCATCGAGTCGCTGCTTGATGCGGAGGGCCGCGTTGAAATCGGCCAGAATACCCGCCCCATGGACCCGCTCAAATTCAAGGACAGTCGCAAGTACCCGGAGCGTGTCGCTCAAGCGGTCAAACAGACCGATGAAACCGAGGCGCTGGTGGTCGTGGGTGGATCCATTCTGGCTATGCCTGTGGTGCTAGCCTGCTTTGAGTTCGAATTCATGGGCGGATCCATGGGCTCTGTGGTGGGAGAGCGCTTTGCGCGCGGCGTTCAAGAGGCCATCAAGAACCGTACCCCATTTGTTTGCGTGGCGGCCTCGGGCGGCGCACGCATGCAGGAGAGCCTGTTTTCGCTGATGCAGATGGCCAAGACCAATGCCATGCTGACCCGCCTGTCCGCCGAAGGGCTGCCTTTCATCAGCGTGCTTACAGATCCGACCATGGGCGGCGTGTCCGCGAGTTTTGCATTCATGGGAGACATCGTCATTGCCGAACCGAAGGCGCTCATTGGCTTTGCTGGTCCGCGGGTCATCGAGCAAACAGTCAGGGAAACGCTGCCCGAAGGTTTCCAGCGCGCTGAATTCCTGCTGGAGAAGGGCGCGATAGACATGGTGGTGGACCGGCGCGAAATGCGCACCGAACTGGCTCATCTCATTGCGCTGCTTGTGCGCCAGCCCATCGAGGCCGTGGCCAGAACATCGTAGCCGGCGACAGGCCAACCCGCCCGAATTCATGGGGGCCGCATTGCAGTGGCGACCTTCCAATGCAATGGTGGCCTCCCAAATAAAAGCCCGTTCAATTTTGTTGAACGGGCTTTTATTGCATGGCCGCCGCATAGGCTGCCATGCGCCGCACGGGCGGCTAGTGGGTTTCCACCTGTTGCAGGGGTTCGTCCGCAACTTTCGCGACCGGTTTGCGGGCGCGTCCGAGACGCTGGGGCTGTTCGGGCGCCGGGGGCGCCGCCGCCGCGCGCGTCTCGATGAGTTGCATGCCCGCGTTCGCGAGAATGTTGTCAAGCGTGCTGGCGCTGCCATTGGCCGGTGAGAGGGTGCGGCCTTCGGCATCCGCTGTCGCGGCGGGCGTATGAATGCCATTGCCCAGGCTGATGGCCTTTGTCACGCTGGCAGGCACTTCCGTGACTTCCTCCACAGAGGCGTCCGCGGGCGTTGTGGTCACCGTGTCCTGCCCGGTGGCTTCTTCCAGCGCAGGCTTAGTGGCTTCATGCTCGGCGACATCAGGCTGCGGCATGCTGGCTGTGCCGTCGTCAGACACTGGCGCGGCTGCTGCAAGTGCTGCGGATTCCTGCGTGGAAGGGGCGGGAGCGTCGGGCGTTGTCACATCAGCCGGCCCAGCTTGGGTGGATTGTTCATCGGCCTTGGCGGCATCAGCGGCTGCCACGGGCGCGGCTTCGGCTGCCACGCCGCTTTCTTCGGCGGTGGAAGCAGCCTCGACTACAGAAGCTTCATCCTGTCCGGTTTGCGCGGCAACGCTTTCGGCAGCTTCGGCAAGCTGTGGCGCCGGCGCGGGTTCCTGGCTTGTGCCAGTGTCCGGCTCACGGGCTGCCGTGGTATCTGCCAGATCGTCTGCCTGGTTCTGTTGAGCTGCCACGTCACTGTCGCCGTTCTCTGCATTGGCCACGCTGGCATCCGCCGCGTCAGTGCCGCGCCTGCCTCGACGGCTGCGGCGCCGACGGCGCCGGCGTTCCGGATCCGTCTGCTCGCCATTGCCCGCGGCCGTGCCGGCCGTCTCGTTGCTACCCGCCTGCGCAATGTCCTGGACATTGTCCTGGGTTTCCGCGGGTTGCTGGGCCTGCGGCGTTGACGGTGCGGCAGTTCCGGCTTCGGGAGCGGTGCCCGTGGTGCTCGCGGCGGCAACTGCCACGGCTGCGACGGCGGTGGACTCGGTTTCGGCCTGATCGTTGCGGTTTTCGTCGCGGCGATTGCGTCCGCGCCCGGAGCGCCGGTTGCGGCCGCGATTGCCATTGGCGGCGTCCTGTTCCTGCGCCGCCGGGCGTTGGTTCTCGGCACCCGCTTCTGTATCGGCCCCTGCCTGGCGACGGGATCGCGAGGCAGGTGCGCTGGCCTCTGTGCGGGCGTCCTGGCGGCGTTCGCCGCGCCGGTTACGCCCACGCTCGGAGGGCCTGTCGCCGCGCTCGGACTTGTTACGCCCGGAGCGTGTGCGGTTGCCTTGCGAAGGTGTGGCGCTGGCGGCTTCCTCTGGTTTGGCCTCCTGCTCTGGGGTCGCGCCTGTCAACCAGCCCATGATGCGCTTGAACAGGCCGCCGCCGTCCGAAACAAGGGAGGTTGCCGCCTGGGCGGCGGAGGGGGCGTGCATCGGCGCCGGCTGGGTGTGGGCAATGCTCTTGACCAGCGCTTCGGGTTTGGCTTTGGCCTCGGTGGCACGGCTTGGAGACCAGGTGGCGGGCGCCTCAGGCTGCGTGACCAGCTCAAAACTGGTCTTGTTGTCTTCGAGACGTGGATCGTCGTGGCGCAGGCGCTCGATGTGATGATGTGGCGTTTCGAGGTTTTTGTTGGGGATGAGTATCAGGTTGATCTTGAGCCGGGATTCGATCAGGGCGATGTCGCGGCGCTTCTCATTGAGCAGGAAAGTGGCCACATCGACGGGCACCTGCGCGTGCAGGGCCGCTGTGCCTTCCTTCATGGCTTCTTCCTGGAGCAGGCGCAGCACGTGCAGGGCGCTGGATTCGGCATCGCGAATGACGCCGGTGCCATTGCAGCGCGGGCAGGTGACATGCGAGCCCTCGTTCAGCGCCGGGCGCAGCCGCTGGCGCGAGAGTTCCATAAGGCCGAACCGGGATATCTTGCCCATCTGTACGCGGGCGCGATCGAAATGCAGGGCATCGCGCAGGCGCTGTTCGACAGCGCGCTGGTTCTTGTTGTCCTCCATGTCGATAAAGTCGATGACGATCAGACCGCCCAGGTCACGCAACCGCAGTTGGCGGGCTACCTCGTCCGCGGCCTCGAGATTGGTGCGCATGGCCGTTTCCTCGATGTCGGAGCCGCGCGTGGAGCGGGCCGAGTTCACATCGATGGCGACCAGGGCTTCAGTGTGATCGATGACGACCGAGCCACCGGACGGCAGCTGCACGGTGCGCGAATAGGCGGTTTCGATCTGGTGTTCGATCTGGAAGCGGGAGAAGAGGGGAATGTCGTCCCGGTACATCTTGACGCGCTGAACGCTGTCGGGCATGACCACGCTCATGAATGCCGTGGCCTGCTCGTAGATGTCGTCGGTATCTATGAGGATTTCACCGATTTCAGGCGAAAAATAGTCGCGGATGGCGCGGATGACCAGACTGGATTCGAGATAGATCAGGATGGGCGCTGCGTTGTCCTTCGCGGCGGCATCGATTGCATTCCAGAGCTGAAGCAGATAGGACAGATCCCACTGGAGCTCCTCGACCGTGCGGCCTATGCCGGCGGTACGGGCGATGATGCTCATGCCCGAGGGCAGATTGAGCTGGTCCATCGTTTCGCGCAGCTCCTGCCGGTCTTCGCCTTCGACCCGGCGAGAAACGCCGCCGCCGCGCGGATTGTTGGGCATGAGTACCAGGTAGCGGCCCGCCAGGGATATGAAGGTGGTCAGCGCCGCGCCCTTGTTGCCGCGTTCCTCCTTCTCGACCTGGATGATAAGCTCCTGGCCTTCGGTCAGGGCATCCTGGATGCGCGCGCTGCGTACATCCACGCCTTCCTTGAAGTAGCTGCGCGCCACCTCCTTGAATGGCAGGAAGCCATGACGCTCTTCGCCGTAGTTGACGAAGCAGGCCTCGAGGCCCGGCTCGATGCGTGTGATGACGCCCTTGTAGATATTGCCTTTGCGCTGTTCGCGCCCGGCGGTTTCGATGTCCAGGTCTATGAGCTTCTGACCATCGACTATGGCAACGCGTAATTCTTCTTGGTGCGTTGCATTGAACAACATCCGTTTCATGAGGTGATTCTCCGTAGTCATGGCGCACCGTAAAAACGGCGCACGACCGCGGGTCACTCGGTGTGTGGCGCTAAATCTGCGTGGAGAGCGGGTCTGACGCCGTCAGGCCGCGCTCTCCCTGTGTCTGGGAGGCACGGCGTACGGTTGCGACATACGCTGTTCAATCAGCATGGAGGTCAGGTTCACGTTTGTGGTTGACAGGTATTGCTGGGAACGGCAGACGCGCTGGTGGCGCGGCTGGTGCATAAAACGATGACAATCTGCAAATCTCGCGTCGCACGCGGGTGGCGGCAGGGTTGCCGGCAGCGGGTTACGTTTTACGCCACTGCCCGACAGACCGCCCTTGCCCCGGCGACCTAATGACCCAGGGGCTGGAATCGAGGCATTACAAGTACAATATGGCCTTTGCGGCATACGGAGACGCACCCTTGCATCTCTACGGACGCCGTTTTCCAGCCTCTATAGGCTGACGCGATTATATTCCCCTTTTCCTCATGCGCAAAATTGCTGTTGATTCCGCGCCGGCCCCCAGTGTGCGCTTTGTCGAAATCGGCGCCGAGCAGGCGGGTCAACGCATCGACAATTTCCTGCTCCGCGTCTGCAAGGGCGTGCCCAAAAGTCACATCTACAAGGCCATTCGAGGCGGAGAGGTGCGCGTGAACAAGGGGCGCACCAGCGCAGACTACCGACTGGCCGCCGGCGACCAGGTTCGCATCCCGCCCCTGAGGCTGCCCGCGCCGGGGGCGGCCCGGCCGGTACCCCCCGCCGCCTTTCCCGTCGTCTTCGAAGACGAGGCGCTGGTAGTGCTGGACAAGCCGGCGGGCCTGGCCGTGCACGGCGGCAGCGGGGTATCGTTCGGGCTCATCGAGCAATTGCGGGCCGCCCGCCCCGAGGCGCGGTTCCTCGAACTGGCCCATCGGCTCGATCGCGAGACCTCGGGGCTGATCATGGTGGCCAAGCAGCGCAAATCGCTGCTCCGCCTGCATGACATGATGCGTGAAGGCGGCGGGCGGAAGCGCTACCAGGCGTTGGTGGTGGGCGATTGGGTCAACGACCGGCAGCATCTGCGCCAACCGCTTTACAAGTATCTGACGCCGAGCGGCGAGCGCCGGGTGCGGGTCGATCCGGGTGGCAAACCCGCCCATACCATCATCACCCTGGAACGACGGTTTGGCCGCTACAGCCTGCTGGGTGCCGAATTGCGCACGGGGCGCACGCATCAGATACGGGTTCACCTGGCTGCAGCGGGTTTTCCCATCGTGGCCGACGAGAAATACGGCGCCGACGAGGTGCGTCAGGCATTTGCCCGCCAGGGCCTGCACCGGATGTTTCTACATGCGGGCAGTCTCGATATCCCGCACCCTCTGTCAGGAGAGCCGTTGAGCCTGCGCGCGCCGCTGCCTCCGGAATGTATGGCTATACTTCGCTATCTGGAAGGGAGCAATAAATGAAGAAGTACGCGGCGGTGGTGTTCGATTGGGACGGCACCGTGATGGATTCCACGCACAGTATCGTGACGGCCATTCAGTCCGCCTGTACCGATGTCGGCCTTCCCGTGCCCGAGGCCCGGGAAGCCAGCTGGGTCATAGGCTTGTCGCTGGAGAGCGCTTTGTACCGATGCGTTCCCACGTTGACAGCTGAGCAGTTGCCGCTGTTCCTGGAGCGCTACCGCCATCATTTCATGTTGCGCGACGCTGAAATCCAACTGTTCGATGGCATTCTCGACCTGTTTGGCACCCTGCGGGACCGCCAGGTGTCGTTGGGGGTGGCGACGGGCAAGAGCCGGCGCGGGCTGGACCGCATCCTGGGCGCCATGCGACTCGAACCCTATTTCACCGTAACCCGTTGCGCGGACGAATGCCATAGCAAGCCGCATCCGGCCATGCTGCTGGAAATCATGCGTACGCTGTCCCTGGAGCCACAGCAGATTCTGATGGTGGGCGACACCTCGCACGATATTCAGATGGCAGCTGCGGCGGGCGTGGACAGCATGGCTGTCACGTATGGCGCGCACGACAAGCGCACCCTGGTGCAGGCCCAACCCACTGTGCTGGTCGGCAATGTGCGGGAAATGCAATCCTGGATACTGGACCGCATCTGAATATCCGGAACCGGGCGCCTGGCGCATGCAACGCTGCCTGCGTCGGTCAGAATGCCCGTCCCGCGAGCGCAGGCGTGGCAATGCCGATGCGGCATGCCCGATTTCGAAGGCGGCGCCGTGAAACTTCCGGACACGAGATGCGTCATAATCGGGAAGCCCTCAGCAGAAAGATCCGCCCGGAGACAACACGACCCTCTGGACGCGGCCAATACCCCGGAGCACCGTCATGCCGCGCATCAATCAGCCAACAATACCGCCCTCTGAAATAACACCCGAAGGAGTCTGGCTCTCCAGACGGCGTTGGCTGCAGCGCGCCGGCCTTGGCGTGGCGGCGCTGGGCGCCGGAAGACTGTCCCCCGCTGTCGCCGGCCCGGCGCCGGACGATCTTGCGTCCCTGCATGCGACACCCAACCCCGATTTTCGCGTCGATGAGCCCCTCACTTCCGAGCAGGACATCACCTCCTACAACAATTTCTATGAATTCGGCACCGGCAAGACCGATCCCATGGATTACGCGGGCAAGATGCGCACGCGTCCCTGGGCTGTCGTGGTCGAGGGTGAGGTCATGCGCCCGCGGACTTTTGACATCGATGATTTGCTCAAGCTCGCGCCCATGCAGGAACGCATATACCGCCTGCGCTGTGTCGAGGCCTGGTCCATGGTCATTCCCTGGATCGGTTATTCCTTGTCCGAGCTGTTGAATCAGGTTCAGCCGACCTCGCGCGCGAAATACGTGGCATTCATCACTGCCGAGCAGGCTGATGTCATGCCCGGCGTGCGGCGCGGCATCCTGGACTGGCCCTATGTCGAAGGACTGCGTATGGACGAGGCCATGCATCCGCTGGCCATGCTGGTGTTCGGCCTGTACGGCAAGGTGCTGCCCAATCAGAACGGTGCGCCGCTGCGGCTCGCGGTACCCTGGAAATATGGCTTCAAGTCGGGCAAGTCCATTGTGCGCATCCGGCTCACCGCTGACATGCCACTGACCAGCTGGGTCAAGGCCGCATCCAGCGAGTATGGCTTCTATGCCAATGTGAATCCGGAAGTGCCTCATCCGCGCTGGAGCCAGGCCACCGAAAGGCGCATAGGCGCGGGGTTTTTTGCTCCGCGCGCCGACACCATCAAATTCAACGGCTATGGCGAGCAGGTGGCGTCGCTTTACCAGGGCATGGATCTTGTCAAGCACTTCTAGTTCTGTCCCGGCCCGCCATGCCGCGTGGACAGCGCGACGCGTCGCGCGCTTCAAACCGCCGCTGTTTCTGTTATGCCTCTATCCCCTGGCGCGATGGTTCTGGCTTGGTTTCAGCGGCGGGCTGGGCGCCAATCCACCGGAGTTTCTTATCCGGTCCTCGGGTGTCTGGGGGCTGGTTGCGCTGCTGCTGACGCTGGCGGTCACGCCGCTGCGCAGAATGCTGCGACAGCCGGCCCTGGTCGGCCTGCGTCGCATGCTGGGGCTATTCGCCTTCTTCTACACCTGCCTCCATCTGGCTGCCTGGGCCTTATGGGAGCGGGGTCTCTCCCCGGCCGCCATGTGGGACGACGTCATTGAGCGCACTTTCGTTACAGTGGGTATGCTGGCCTTTGTGCCCATGCTGGCGCTGGCTTTTACTTCCACCCGCGGGTGGATGCGGCGCTTGGGCAGGGGTTGGCAAATGTTGCATTGCAGCATTTATATAATCGCCGCGCTGTCGGTATGGCATTTCTGGCTTGTGCGCGCGGGTAAGAACGATTTTCTTGAACCTTATGCCTACATGGCCGTTCTGGCGGCGCTGCTGCTGTTCAGACTGGGATATCGCGTTCTGCGCCAGCATGCCACGCCGTAGAGGAGGGCGCATTCCGACGGGCCAGAGGGTCAGGGTAGGGCTTTCAATATCCCCAACGTTTGCGCATCGGGTTCGCCGCCATAGTCGGAAGGGCGGTAATGCATCTGGAATGCAGCAATGACATTCCGCGTGGCCTCGTCCAGCACGCCGCTAGACGGTGTATCGTAGCCGGCCCGGCGCAGCGCACCCTGTATCCATGCCGCATCGGGCAGGCCTTGCTGCTGGAACTGCAGCGCGTACCGCCGCGCCAGATCCTCGTCGTACCAGCGGCCTATGCCTTGGCGTGCCAGTTCACGCCATGGGAACAGCGGGCCGGGGTCTATTTTGCGCTGGGGCGCGACGTCGCTGTGGCCGACGATGTTGCGCGGCTTGATCTGGTGTCGGCGGATGATGTCCTTCAGCAGTGCAGCCACCACTTTGATCTGCACGGCGGGATAGGGCGCCCATGTGCCGTCGCGTCGCCTCCCGTCATTCACGATTTCGATGCCGATAGAGGCGCTGTTGACATCGCTGCGCTCATACCATGCGCTTACCCCGGCGTGCCAGGCGCGCCGGCTTTCGTCAACGAGCTGATAGACATGAGGCCGCGGTGCATTGGTAACCAGATAGTGGCTGCTGACATTCAGTTGCGACAGCGTCTTGAGCGCCGCTTCGTTGCCGCTGGACGTATAGTGCAGCACGACCATTTCCACGCGGCTGTTCTGGCTTTTGGCCTGGATGCTGCGGTCTATGTCGAGTTTGGATGGATCGTAGCTTGCGCAGGCGCCCAATGCCAGCAACAGGCACGCGCTCAGGGCAGCGCGCCATGGAGGCGGAGAGGGACGCGAGTCGGCGCGGGCGGCGCCTGGGCGAGGGCCAGAGGGAGAAGTCGCGGTGCGGCGCACGAATGGGCGAATGAAAAAAAAGGCGCATGGGAACATGCGGGCATGTTACTCCAGCCGCGCCTTTCTGAGTCTGCCTGGGCTTATCCGCCTGCAAGAAAAAGAAACAGGCTCGGCTTTTTTGCCAGATCCGGTGGAGGCAGTGTCTTCCATCGCGATATGGCGTGACTGGCGATCCACTCATCGGGCGTGGTCAGTGCACGCGCGACGCACAGTCGGGTTTCGCCCTGAAGTGTCTGCAGCAGGGTGGTCAGCATTGCGTCGTTGCGGTAAGGCGTTTCGATAAGAATCTGTGTTTGGGAATGTTTGCGCGACAGTTGTTCCCAGGCCCTGATCTGGCGCGCGCGCTCAGCCGGGTTGACAGGCGCATAGCCGTGGAAGGCGAAGCGTTGTCCGTCCAACCCGCTGGCCATCAGGCCGAGCAGGATGGACGACGGGCCCACCCAGGGGCGAACCTGCAGGCCCATATCGTGCGCCAGGGCCACCACCCGCGCGCCGGGGTCGGCAACGGCGGGACATCCGGCCTCGGAAACCAGGCCGATTTCTCCGCCTGTCAGCAGGGGTTGCAACCAAGCTCGCATCTGTCGTGCATCGGCCTTTCTGTCCAGGGTATGCACGGTGATTTCCTGCAGGGGACGCTGCGTGCCGATCAGCTTGAGAAAGGCGCGGGCTGTCTTGGCGTTTTCGGCAATGTAAGTGTCCAGTCGGGCAGCGGCTTCGCGCGCCGAACACGGCAGCCAGGCGGAAATGGGCGCGTTGCCCAGGCCAACGGGAATGAGATGTAGGATTCCGGTTTTTTTCATGGGAGTGTGGCGAGGCGTTCAGCAGCGAAGCAGCGGGTTCAGGCCAAAGCTTCGCAGCATGCGCGACAAGGCAATGAGCGGCAGCCCTATGATGGCGGTGGGGTCGTCGGCGTGCATGCGCTCCATGAGGGCGATGCCCAGGCCTTCGGCCTTGGCGCTGCCGGCCGTGTCGTACGGGCGTTCGTGCCGCAGATAGGCGTCGATCTCGGCATCTGACAGGGATCGCAGGCGACAGACGGTCACGACATCGTCTGTTTCGATGCGGTGGCCGTCAGTGACGCACAGCGCACTGTGGAAGGAGACGGTTTGTCCGCTGAGGCTGCGCAATTGGGCCTGGGCCCTGGCATGCGTGCCCGGCTTGCCAATGGGAGAGCCATCGTCCAGCGCGGCCACCTGGTCTGAGCCGATGATCAGGCTGTCTGGATGCGTTGCCGCCACAGCCCGCGCCTTGGCGATCGCAAGGCGCAAAGCGAGTGCCGCCGGCGCCTCGCCGTCGCCTGGCGTTTCGTCGATATCGGGCGATACGCAGGTGAAAGGAACGGCCAGGCGCTCGAGCATCTGACGCCGGTAAGGAGAACTTGATGCGAGGATGAGACGCATGGACTGGTTCAGGACGGGGCCTGTTTGACTGAAAATGGCTAAACACGCTATATTCTCATGTTTTCCTAGTGCTTGGAAAGACCGTGCAGTTTGTCGACAGCCTTGAGCTTGTGCGCTTGGGCCAGGGGATCAGTGGCCAGACACCGCTTTCGCAGTTTGTGCGCCTGCTGGATGGCCTGCCGGCCCAACCGCAGCCGGACAGTCCGGTAACCTGGTCGGTACGGGGGAGCGCCAGCGGCGATGCCGCGGGTGAGCACGAGCGCTGGCTTCATGTGCGAGCGCACGCCGCGCCCACCTTGGTGTGCCAACGCTGTATGCAGCCCTTTGTCTGCACCCTCGAGGCCGACACCAGCCTGCAGTTGGTGGCGTCCGAGGCCGAGCTTGAGGCCCTGGATGCGCGCGACGAAGCCAGCGGCCTGGACGACCAGGACATGGTTGAGCGTATCGTGGCGTCGCGTCGCCTTGATGTGCTTGCTCTGGTGGAGGATGAGCTGATTCTCTCGCTGCCCTATGTCCCCAAGCATGACGTATGCCCGTCGCTGCCCGATGCGCTGAAAGCGGATGGCGGCGGCGATTCCAGGCCCTCGCCCTTCGCGGTTCTGGAAAAACTGAAGAAGCATTGAATTTAGCAGCATTCAACATGCGGGCGTCGCGTACAATACGCCGTCCGTTTACAGGAGCATTACATGGCCGTCCAGCAAAACAAGAAAAGCCCGTCCAAGCGTGGCATGCACCGTTCGCACGACTTCATCTCGGGTCCTGCCACAGCGGTTGAGCCCACTACCGGCGAGCTTCATCTTCGTCACCACATCAGCCCCAACGGCGTTTATCGCGGCCGTAAAGTCATCAAGACCAAGAACGACGAGTAAGCCGTCCGCATTGCACACAATGTTGCAACGCCACGAGTTGCGTGACTGATGCCCGCAACTGACATCCGGATTGCCGTCGACTGCATGGGGGGCGACGTGGGTTTGCCGGTCACGATACCGGCTGCCGTTGCCTTTGCCCAGCGGAACGCCGATACGCGCTTCCTGCTTGCGGGCGACCCCGCGGCCATCGAGGCCCAACTGCAAGCCAGTCAGGGCCCGACGCGGGACTGGTACGAGATTCTGCCCGCCTCCGAGGTTGTCCTGATGGACGACTCGGTCGAGGTTGCGTTGCGCCGCAAGAAGGATTCCTCCATGCGGATCGCCGTCCAGGCGGTCAAGGACGGCCGGGCCGACGCCTGCATCTCGGCCGGCAACACCGGCGCCTGGATGGCCATCTCGCGTTATGTGCTGAAGACGCTGGATGGCATAGACAGGCCCGCCATTGCAACCTCTATTCCCAATGTCAAGGGCGGTGCTACGACGATGCTGGACCTGGGTGCCAATGTCGATTGCACAGCGCAGCATCTGCTCCAGTTCGCCATCATGGGCTCGGCACTGGCCTCGATCGTCGATCATCGCGAACAGCCCACCCTGGGCCTGCTCAACATCGGCGAGGAAGTCATCAAGGGTAACGAGGTGGTCAAGCAGGCCGCCGAGCTGTTGCGCGCCAGCGGCCTCAACTTCCACGGCAATGTCGAGGGCGACGATATCTGCAAGGGCACGGTCGACGTCATCGTGTGCGACGGCTTCGTGGGCAATGTGGTGCTCAAGTCCATCGAGGGTGTGGCGCGCATGATCGCAACCATGCTGCGCGGCGAATTCACCCGCGATGCCTGGTCCATGGCTACCGGGCTGCTCGCCAAGCCCGCGCTCAACCGGCTCCGCGACCGCGTCGACAACCGGCGCTACAATGGCGCGGCACTGCTTGGTTTGCGTGGCATCGTCATCAAGAGCCATGGCTCCGCGGACGCCTATGCGTTTGGCTGGGCACTGCAGCGCGCTCACGAGGCGGTGCAGAACGGTCTGCTCGACGGCACCACGCGCGCCATCGACAACCTGCGGCAGAGCCTGCGCGATGCAGCCGCCGCGGGCGACATTCCCAACGATCTATCTGATCCTGCGACTTAGACAGGTATTCGGACATCATCATGCCTTATGCGAAGATTATCGGGTCCGGCGGCTATTTGCCCCCGCGGGTTGTAAGCAACGACGAACTGGCTGCCGAACTTGCGACGCGGCAGATCGAAACGTCCGACACCTGGATTGTCGAGCGCACGGGTATCCGGCAGCGGCATATCGCCGATCCAGGCGTCAGCACCAGCCAGCTGGCCATCGAAGCCTCCAGGCGAGCGCTTGAAGACGCGGGCGTGGCCGCCTCCGATGTCGATCTCATCATCGTTGCCACCTCGACGCCCGATTTCGTATTTCCCAGCACCGCTTGCCTGGTACAGGCGGGCCTGGGCATCAAAGGCGGCGCGGCCTTTGACGTGCAGGCGGTCTGCAGCGGTTTCGTCTATGCACTTGCCACGGCCGACGCCTTTGTCCAGGCTGGCCGGGCCCAATGCGCGTTGGTCATCGGCGCGGAAGTCTTCTCCAGCATTCTCGACTGGAACGATCGCAGCACCTGTGTTCTGTTTGGCGACGGCGCCGGCGCGGTGGTGCTGCGCGCTTCCCAGGAACCCGGCATACTTGGCGCACGTCTGGATGCGGATGGCAGTCAAATGAAAATACTTTGCGCGGCAGGCAATGTTTCCCACGGCGAGGTCGTTGGGGATCCCTTCCTGCGCATGGACGGTCAGGCCGTCTTCAAGCTGGCCGTCACGTCGCTGACTCAATCGGCTCATCAGGTCTGCGAGGAGGCCGGCATCTCATTCGAGCGCATCGATTGGCTGGTGCCGCACCAAGCCAATGTGCGCATCATCAATTTTCTTGGCCGGCGCCTTGGCGTGAGCGATGACAAGGTCGTGATCACAGTCGACAAACATGCCAATACCTCGGCGGCCAGCGTTCCGCTTGCGCTGGATGTTGCCCGGCGCGATGGGCGCATCCGACAGGGCGACCTTGTCCTCATGCAAGGCGTTGGCGGTGGCTTCACATGGGGGTCTGTGCTGGCCCGCATGTAGGCGGCTTGCGTCTGCTCGTTCGGGCTGATTCAGTCCGCGATTCCTCAACCTCATCTTTGCCTGTTTGCACCATGAAAATCGCTTTTGTCTTCCCTGGTCAGGGTTCGCAATCCGTTGGCATGCTTGATGCATGGCGAGACAACGACACCGTCGCCGGCGTCGTCGGCCAGGCATCGGCATCCCTCGGGCAGGATCTTGGCGCGCTCATTGCCGAAGGCCCGGCCGAGGCACTCAATCTCACCACCAACACGCAGCCGGCCATGCTGGCCGCAGCCGTGGCGATCTACCAGGCGTGGCTGGCGGCGGGTGGCCTGCCGCCCGCCATTGCCGCCGGACACAGCCTGGGGGAATACTCCGCCCTGGTGGCCGCAGGTGCCTTGACGTTGGGCGACGCAGTACGGCTGGTGCGGATCCGTGCAGACGCCATGCAGGCGGCGGTGCCCGTCGGCACGGGCGGGATGGCGGCAGTCCTTGGTCTGGCCGACGAGCAGGTCAGGGACGTCTGCGCCCGCGCCGCTGGCGACGAGGTCGTCGAAGCAGTCAACTTCAATGCGCCGTCTCAGGTTGTCATCGCCGGCCACAAGGCGGCCGTCGAGCGTGCCTGTGCGCTGGCGCGCGAGGAAGGCGCCAAGCGCGCCCTGGTGTTGCCAGTGTCGGCGCCTTTTCATTCCAGCCTGCTCGAGCCGGCCGCATCGGTACTTGCCGGGGCCTTGGCGGAAACGCCTGTCCAGGCGCCCGCCTTGCCGGTGATCAACAATGTCGACGTGGCTGCGCCCACCGAGCCGGCAGCCATCAAGGACGCGCTGGTGCGCCAGGCCTGGCATCCCGTACGCTGGGTGGAGACCATCCAGGCCATGAAGGCGCAAGGCGTCACCCATATTGTCGAATGCGGCCCCGGCAAGGTGCTGGCGGGTCTGGTAAAACGCATAGATCGCGACCTGGTGGGGCTGTCCATGACGGATCCGGCCTCCCTGGCCGCCACGCTGGACGTACTGAAGGAGCAGCGCAATGGATAAACCGCTGGAAGGCAGAATTGCCCTGGTAACGGGTGCTACGCGCGGCATAGGCAAGGCGGTTGCACGCGAACTGGCCGGGCAGGGCGCCACGGTCGTGGGAACCGCAACCTCGCCCGCGGGCGCCGAGGCCATCAGCGAGGCGCTCGCCGCCAGCGGCGGTCGCGGTGCGGTGCTCGATGTTACCGATGTTCAGGCCTGCGACGCGCTGGTGGCTGAGCTGGCCAAGGACGGCGCGCCGCACATTCTGGTCAATAATGCCGGCATCACGCGCGACAATCTCGCCATGCGTCTCAAGGACGACGACTGGCAGGCGGTGCTCGACACCAACCTGACCGCCGTTTTCCGTCTTGCGCGGGGCGTCACCCGGGCCATGATGAAGGCGCGGGCGGGCCGCATCATCAATATCACCTCGGTCATCGGCTCCATCGGCAACCCTGGGCAGGCCAATTACGCGGCCGCCAAGGCGGGTGTCGCGGGCTTGTCGCGCGCTCTGGCCAGCGAACTCGGCAGCCGCGGCATAACCGTGAACTGCGTAGCGCCCGGCTTCATCGATACCGACATGACACGCGCCTTGAGTGCCGAGCAGGCGGATGCCATTCTGGCCCGGATCCCACTGGGCAGGCTGGGCGACGTCGATGACGTGGCCGCCGCCGTAGCCTTCCTGGCCGGCCCCAGGGCCGCCTACATCACGGGCACGACACTGCACGTCAATGGCGGCATGTATATGTAGCAAATCCGAACAGATACCTATACTGGGGTAAAATCTGTTCAGCCCAGAGGTATTGCGCCCGGGCTGATCCCGCGCATCGGCGCAGGGGTTCCCAGGCAGGCAGCACCGTTTTTTGTCAAGGCCAGCACCACTCACTTTAACGTTTGGCTATAATTCGCGGGAATTTTCCCAACTTGGAGATCTGCATGGAAAGCATCGAACAGCGCGTCAAGAAGATCGTCGCTGAACAACTTGGCGTCAACGAAGCCGAGATCAAGAACGAATCTTCTTTTCTTGACGACCTCGGTGCCGATTCGCTCGATATGGTCGAGCTCGTGATGGCACTCGAAGACGAATTCGAAACGGAAATTCC
Source organism: Allopusillimonas soli (assembly GCF_004153445.1). Classification (GTDB taxonomy): domain Bacteria; phylum Pseudomonadota; class Gammaproteobacteria; order Burkholderiales; family Burkholderiaceae_B; genus Allopusillimonas; species Allopusillimonas soli. The sequence goes on along the minus strand of NZ_SDQC01000005.1, from coordinate 184,079 downwards.
GGACGAAGAGGCCGAAAAAATCACGACGGTTCAGCAGGCGGTTGATTACATCACCTCGCACAGCAAGCAGTAATAAAATTCACTGGAAGCGCCGCGGTATACCGCAGCGCCATCCCGAAGCGGTTTCCAAGGGGGTAGTTCCGTATTCCCGCGCGGGGCGCAGTCGCCTGCCGGGATGCGTGGCTATCCACTCAGAGCCGCTTTTTTAATTCAGGAGTCATCCGTGAAACGACGTGTCGTCATTACCGGCCTGGGCATCGTGTCACCTGTCGGCAACGATCTGGACAGCGCTTGGGACAATATCGTCAACGGACGCTCTGGCATCGGCACCATCACGCGCTTCGACGCGTCTGCGCTGAGCGCGCGCATTGCGGGTGAGGTCAAGGGGTTCGACGTAACGCAGTATATTTCCGCCAAGGAAGCCAAGCAGATGGATACGTTCATCCATTATGGCGTGGCCGCGGGATTGCAGGCGTGGCGCGATGCCGGCATCGAGATTGCCGAAGACCAAGCCGACCGCTACGGCGTCATACTGGGGTCTGGCATAGGCGGGCTGCCTCGCATCGAGGATACCCAGTCGGAGTATCTGGCGCGGGGCGCGCGTCGTATATCGCCATTCTTTGTGCCGGGCTCGCTCATCAATCTGGTGTCGGGCCAGTTGTCCATCCTGCTTGGCCTGAAGGGGCCGAGCTACGCGGTTGTGTCGGCATGCACGACGGGCCTGCATTCCATAGGCGATGCAGGTCGCCTGATCGAATATGGCGATGCCGATGTCATGATTGCCGGCGGCGCCGAGTCCACCGTGTCTCCGCTGGGCATCGGGGGGTTCGCGGCCATGCGCGCGCTGTCCACCCGCAACGACGATCCACAGACCGCGTCCCGTCCCTGGGATCGTGATCGCGATGGCTTCGTGCTTGGTGAAGGGGCAGGCGCCCTGGTGCTGGAAGAGTACGAGCATGCCCGCAAGCGCGGCGCCCGCATCTATGGCGAGCTGGTGGGCTACGGCATGAGTTCCGATGCGCACCACATCACCTCGCCCGACAAAGACGGCCCGCGCCGCGGTATGGTCAACGCCTTGCGCAGCGGCAGCATCAACCCGGACGAGATCGACTATGTCAACGCGCATGGTACGTCCACGCCCCTGGGCGACAAAAACGAATCCGATGCGCTCAAGCTGGCATTTGGCGATCATGCTCGCAAGCTCGTGGTCAACTCCACCAAATCCATGACCGGCCACCTGCTGGGGGCCGCCGGCGGCATAGAAGCGGTGTTCACCACGATGGCGGTGTACAAACAGGTTTCTCCGCCCACTATCAACATCTTCAATCAGGATCCCGAGTGCGATCTCGATTTCTGCGCCAACGAGGCGCGTGACATGAAGATCGACGTTGCCTTGTCCAACTCCTTCGGCTTTGGCGGCACAAACGGCTCCATGGTTGTCCGGAGGCTGTAGGCTGGAGACGCACATGCTCTCCATGCAGTGGCGGGTTCGGCCTTTGCGCCGTCTCGCCATGCTTGGCCTGCTCGGGACCAGGCCGCGCCCATTTGCGGGTATAGTGACGCTGCAGCCTGACGGTTGCTGGCGGCTTGATCCAGGCCCGGGCGAGGCCCTGTGCCTTGAACGTGCCTGGCCATGCGGTGCATGGACGGTCTTGCGTTTTAGCGCTACCGCTGCCGAGCGCAAGCTCGTCGATGTGGCGTTGTGGCGGCCAGCCCTGTCAGACAGCGCTTGGCGCGCATTGCACCGGCAGCTCGCCCGGCAGGCCAGCCTGTCCATGCGGGCCGTCACCAAGGAAACACAATGAGTGAACGGGATGTCGACGCAGAACTGGTTGCCCGCGTACAGCGCGGAGACAAGCGCGCCTTCGATCTCCTGGTTCTGAAATATCAGCGCAAAATCATGCGCCTGCTGTCCCGTCTTATTCGCGATCCAGCCGAAATAGAAGACGTGGCCCAGGACGCTTTCATAAAGGCTTACCGCGCCCTGCCGCAATTCAGGGGCGACAGTGCGTTCTACACCTGGCTTTATCGCATTGCCATCAATACCGCGCGCAACTGGCAGGCGGCTCGCGCGCGCCGTCCCGCCACGCTGAATACGATGGAAAACGAAGACGGTGAAACTTTTAGCCAGATTGACAACCTAACAGACAATAGCACGCCGGAATCCATGGTAGCCAGCCGCGAGATCGTCGAAACGGTCAATGCGGCCATGAATGCGCTGCCCGACGAATTACGAACTGCTATCGTGTTGCGAGAGATTGAAGGTATGAGCTACGAAGACATTGCACAAAGCATGGGGTGCCCCATCGGTACCGTGCGTTCACGCATCTTCCGTGCGCGCGAGGCGATCGCGGCGCAGCTGAGGCCTGTGCTGGGCAATGAATCCGAGCGCCGCTGGTAAGGAGCTACCTATGCAAGTCGCCCATCAGTCAAAACACGAAGCCGACACCGAGCAGGCCTCCTGGGAAGCTTCGGTATCGTCATGGATAGACGGCGAGGGTGAAATCCGCCCGGAGGATCTCGACAGCCCTTATGGCCGGCAGGTATGGGATACCTACCATCTTATCGGCGATACCCTGCGCAACCCCGACCTCGCGGTCAGGCCCAGCGATTTCTTCTACGCCCGCGTGTCCAAGGCCATCGATGCCGAGCCGCATGTCGTTGCGCCACGTGCGCTGCGCCATGGCGCGCTGCGCGCGGGCCTGTCAGGGCTGGCGGTGGCTGCGGCCGTGGCGACCGTGGTCTGGGTGGCGCTTCCCTATTTTTCCGACGAAAATCCGTCCCGGCAGGTGCAGGTCATGGCCAGCGCCTCCGAAGACCCTGGTTTGGGCGACTATCTGGAGGCGCATCGCGAAGTGGTTGGCGCAAGCCCCATTCGTCGCGCATCCTTCGAGGTGGGACGTTGATGGCAGGCGTGTGCATGACTGATTCCACTGGCTTGCGGCCGCATTGGCCCGACATGGCGCGTGCCTATGGCACCTTAATGCTCGCGGCGGCCTGCGCGATAGGCGCCCCATCCCTGGCAAGCGCGGAAGCCTTGGACGACCCGCAGGGCCTGGCGCTGCTTCAAAAAGTCCAGAACGCCGCCCGCCAACTCGATTATTCCGGCACCTATACCTACCAGCAGGGCGCAGCCATGCAATCGTCCCGTATTGTCCATATCGTGGATGGCACGGGGGAGCGCGAACGCATCGAGCTGCTGGACGGCGAGCCCAGAGAGTTCATACGCCACAACGAAGTTACCCAGTGCCTGGTCCCCGCCAAGAAGCTGGTCATCATGGAGCATCGCCGCGGCGATCGCTTCCCTGCGCTCATCCTCGGCAACGGGAAACGCATCCCCGAGTTCTACGAGATTCACACCGGATCGGGCGGTCACCGCATCGCTGGCCGGGAATGCGTCTTGCTGGAGCTTGTTCCCAAGGACGCGCAGCGATATGGCTATCGCCTCTGTACCGATACCGAAACGCATCTGCTTCTGAAGGCGCAGGTGGTTGGGCCGGATGGCGTTGTCGATCAGATCGCTTTCACCTCGCTTCGTACAGGAAAGCAGGTGGCGCCCGAAGGGCTGGCCCCCAGCTGGGACACCAAGGGCTGGAAAATATTCGAATCCGACATGGCGCCTGTCGACCTGGCCAAATCGGGATGGCGAATCCCGTTTCCGCCTGGTTATGAGCCTGTTCTGGAGGTCTCGCGCAACATCAAGAAAGCCAGCCGTCGCGTAAACCAATTGGTCCTGACCGACGGTCTGGCTTCCATTTCAGTTTTTATCGAACCCCATCGGGTGGACAAGGATCCGCCCTTTGCCAACGAGGCGGTCAGCACGGGGGCCATGAATATATTCCGGACGCGGATAGGCAATCATTGGCTGACTTCCCTGGGAGAGGTCCCGGCGCAAACCGTACGTGAAATTGCCGAGCACACCCAGTATGTACCGTTGGCCAAGCATCAATAAAAATATTTGTAAAGGAGTTCCAAGATGCCCAAAGCTTCTATAGGAAAACTGTCAGTCAAGCGGCTTCTCGCCAGCGCCTCCGTGGGCCTGCTGGTTGCGTGCACCGCAGTGGGGGCTGTTACCAGCGAATCCCCCAAGGCCGGCGCGAGCGCACCGGCGCCCACGTTGAGTGTGCCCGATTTCACCAAGGTCGTCGCGGAAACCGAAGGATCGGTGGTCAACATTCGCACCACCGAGGCCGTGCCTGTGCGCCGTCCCGGCATGGGCCCCAACAGCAACGATCCCTACGATATGTTCCGCTGGTTTTTCGGGCCCGATTTCATGCCGCCGGGCTTCGGCCCTTCGCCGCGCGACCGCGGCGGCAACGACGATTCATCCAGCCAGCCTGAAGAGCGCACCGTGCCCCGCGGAGTTGGATCCGGGTTCATCATCTCGGAAGATGGCTACATCATTACCAACAACCATGTGGTTGCGGATTCCAACGGCATTTTTGTCACACTGACGTCCGGCAAGGAATATCCCGCCAAGGTTATTGGCACCGACAAGCGCACCGACATCGCGCTGATCAAGATCGACGCGCACGGCCTGACACCGCTGCAGATCGGCGACTCCGACGCCTTGAAGAAAGGGCAGTGGGTGCTTGCCATCGGATCGCCCTTCGGCCTCGATTCCACGGTCACGTCGGGCATTGTCAGCGCCATCAACCGCGATACGGGCGACTATCTGCCTTTCATCCAGACTGACGTGGCTGTCAATCCGGGTAATTCCGGCGGCCCGCTTATCGATCTGGCCGGGCGCGTAGTGGGTGTGAATTCGCAGATCATTTCTCAGAGCGGCGGCTTCATGGGCATATCCCTGGCCATTCCCATCGACGAAGCCATGGATGTGATCAAGCAGCTCAAGGAAAGCGGCAAGGTCACGCGCGGACGCATTGGCGTGCAGATCGGCCCCGTTTCCGATGATGTGGCCAAGGCCATAGGCCTGGCTGACGACAAGGGCGCCATGGTCAGCAAGGTCGATCCTTCCGGTCCGGCAGCCGACGCCGGCGTTCGCCCGGGCGATGTCATCATCAAGTTCGACGGCAAGGACATCAACCACATGACGGACCTGCCGCGCATCGTGGGCAGCACCAAGCCTGGCTCCAAGGTCGATCTCGAGGTATGGCGCAAGGGCAAGGCCAAGTCGCTGAGCGTCAAGGTGGGTGAAATGCCTTCCGCCGAGCAGGAGCAGGCCGCCAGTCAGACCGACAAATCACCCAAGGTGTCGCAGGCCGATGCGCTTGGGCTGAAGGTGACCGGCGTGGACGGCGCGACCGCCGCCAAGCTGCATATCTCGGGCGGCGTGAAGGTGGTCGAGGCGCGCGGGCCGGCGGCTGAGGCGGGTCTGGCACCCGGCGACATCATCGCCACCGTCAACAACGTCGATATCACCAGCCCCGAGCAGTACGCCAAGGTGGTAGCGGGGCTCAGCAAGACAAGCAAGGCGGCGTTGCTGGTGTTTCGCAGCGGACAATCCCAGTGGGTGGCAATCAAGCCAGAAAAATAAATTCGGCGGAAACCGCTAAAATAGCGCAAAGCGGAAGGGAGCGCCCTCTAGCGCTCCCTTTTTTATGCTTCTTTCTGCCTTTTACTATCAAATACGGTTTTTTTGCCGCCTTTATGGATCATATCCGCAACTTTTCCATTATTGCCCACATTGATCACGGCAAGTCCACGCTGGCCGATCGCCTCATACACCGTTGCGGAGGGCTGGCGGACCGCGAGATGTCCATGCAGGTTCTCGATTCCATGGACATCGAGCGCGAGCGGGGCATTACCATCAAGGCCCAGACCGCAGCCCTGAGCTACAAGGCGCGGGATGGCAAGGTCTATGCCCTGAATCTCATCGACACGCCGGGACATGTGGATTTCTCCTACGAGGTCAGCCGTTCGCTCTCCGCCTGCGAAGGTGCGCTGCTGGTGGTTGATGCGTCCCAGGGCGTCGAGGCGCAAACAGTGGCCAACTGCTACACGGCCATTGAATTAGGTGTCGAAGTCTTGCCTGTGCTCAACAAGATGGACCTGCCTTCCGCGGAGCCGGACAATGCCCGCGCGGAAATCGAGGATGTGATCGGTATCGATGCCAGCGAAGCCATTTTATGCAGTGCGAAAACCGGCATGGGCATAGACGATATCCTGGAGCAGATTGTGGCTACCGTGCCGCCGCCCAAGGGGAATACCGACGCTCCGCTGCAGGCCCTGATTATCGACTCCTGGTTTGACAACTATGTGGGCGTGGTCATGCTCGTGCGCATCGTCAATGGCGTATTGCGGCCCAAGGACAAAATACTGCTCATGGCTACCGGCGCCACACATCTGTGCGAAGAGCTCGGCGTATTTACACCCAAGGCCGTCGCTTGCGATGCATTGTCCGCTGGGCAGGTCGGCTTTATTATTGCGGGGATCAAGGAGCTGGCCCATGCCAAGGTCGGCGACACCATTACGCTGGCAGGCAAGCCGTCCCCCAAGGCCTTGCCCGGCTTCAAGGAAGTCAAGCCTCAGGTTTTCGCGGGGCTTTATCCGGTTGAAAGCAGCGAATACGATCAGTTGCGTGATTCGCTGGAAAAACTGCGCCTGAACGATGCATCGCTGATGTTCGAGCCCGAGGTGTCTCAGGCGCTGGGCTTTGGGTTTCGCTGTGGTTTTCTGGGGCTGCTGCACATGGAAATCGTGCAGGAGCGGCTGGAGCGCGAATTCCGCATGGACATTATCACTACGGCGCCGTCCGTGGTGTACGAGGTCGAGCAGCGCGACGGTTCGATGCTGATGATAGAAAGTCCCTCGCGCATGCCCGAGGTCGGCAATATTGTCGAGATCCGCGAACCCATCGTGACCGTCACCCTGTTCATGCCCCAGGATTATGTCGGGCCGGTCATGACGCTATGCGTGGCCAAGCGCGGCATTCAGAAGAACATGGGCTATCATGGCCGCCAGGTTCATCTCACCTATGAAATGCCGCTGGGCGAAATCGTGCTCGATTTCTTCGACCGGCTCAAATCGGTATCGCGCGGCTACGCATCCATGGACTACGAGTTCAAGGAATATCGCGCGGCGGACGTGGTGCGGGTCGATCTGCTCATCAACGGCGACCGCGTCGACGCGCTGTCCATGATCGTGCACCGGGCCAACGCCCGCTTCCGGGGTCGCGAGGTCGTATCCAAGATGCGCGGCCTCATTCCCCGCCAGATGTTCGACATTGCCATTCAGGCGGCTATCGGCGCCGAGGTCATTGCCCGCGAAAATGTAAAGGCCTTGCGCAAGAATGTGCTTGCCAAGTGCTATGGTGGCGACATAAGCCGGAAGAAGAAACTGCTGGAAAAGCAGAAGGCAGGCAAAAAGCGGATGAAACAGGTCGGCAATGTCGAAATACCCCAGGAAGCCTTCCTGGCCATACTGCAAGTCGAGGATAAATAACTTGAAAAACAACAAGGTGAAGTGGGCATGAGCTGGGATTTTGCGCTGATACTATTTTTGTTGCTGGTTGTTACAGGTGTGGTCTGGTGCCTGGATTTTTTCTGCCTTCGACGGCGCCGCAGAGCCAATGCCGTGGCTGCCATGGCGGCCACGGCACCCGCGGTGCAAGGCCTGGGCGAAGGCGAGGCCACGCGCATACGGCAAGAAGCCTATGACCAGGCCATCAAGGCGCCGTGGTGGGTCGAGTATTGCGTCAGCTTTTTCCCTGTCATCCTCTTTGTCTTTTTGCTGCGCTCCTTTGTCGTCGAGCCTTTTCGCATTCCCTCCGGGTCCATGCTGCCCACGTTACAGGATGGCGACCTGATTCTGGTCAACAAGTTTCAATATGGCATACGCCTGCCCATTATCGACCAGAAGATCATCGATATAGGTACGCCGCAGCGTGGGGACGTCATGGTTTTCCGTTATCCGGTGGATCCGGATGTCGACTACATCAAGCGGGTAGTGGGCTTGCCCGGCGATGTTGTACAGTATAGAAACAAAGTACTGTCCATCAATGGCAAGGAGGTGGCCCACATGCGCGACGGCGACTTCTTCGAGCCTGATCGCTCTTCATATGTCGGGCGCTACACCGAGCAACTGGGCAAGGTATCGCACAGCATTCTGCTCAACAAGCGGGCTCGCCAGGACTATATGCCCATTACCGACTACCCCTATCGCGACAACTGCGAATATCTGTCCGACGGGGTGCGCTGCACGGTGCCCGCGGATCATTATTTCATGATGGGCGATAATCGCGACAACAGCCTGGACAGTCGCTACTGGGGGTTTGTGCCAGACCAGAACATTGTCGGGCGGGCTTTCTTCATCTGGATGAACTTCGGCTCACCCAGCCGTATAGGCGGGTTTCACTGATGTCTGGCCCTGACTCCCTGCAAGCGGACCTGGCCTATCGGTTCGGCAGCGCGGCGTTGCTTGAACAGGCTTTGACGCACCGCAGCCACAGCGCGCGCCACAATGAGCGCTTGGAGTTTCTGGGCGATTCCGTGCTGAATTTTGTCGTGGCGGCGCTGTTGTTCAAGCGTTTTCCCCGCATCGATGAGGGCGACCTGTCGCGGCTGCGTGCCAATCTGGTCAAGCAGGCAGCCCTGGCCGAGATTGCGGGCCGGCTCCAGCTGTCGCAGTATCTGCGTCTGGGGGAGGGGGAGCTCAAAAGTGGCGGCTTTCGCCGGCCTTCCATCCTGGCCGATGCGGTCGAGGCTATTTTTGGCGCCGTGTTTCTGGACGGCGGATTCGATGCCGCGCAAAAGGTCATTGAGCACCAGTATGAGCCGATACTGCAAAATGTAGACCCCAAGACCTTGGGAAAAGATCCCAAAACCCTGCTTCAGGAGCTGTTGCAGGGACGCAAGCTGGACCTGCCTACTTATACCGTTTTGGCCACGCATGGCGCCGCGCACAGCCAGACCTTCGAGGTGGAGTGCCGCGTGCCCAAGCTTGATATACAGGTTACAGCGGGCGGTGCCAGCCGCCGCGCCGCCGAGCAACTGGCTGCGGAAAAGGCTATCGCTGCCGTCAAGGCGCTGGCGCCGGCCCGTACGGGGCGCGGTGCCCGGCCACGCAAGTCGGCGCAACTGACGCTACCCGTCGCCGTCGCCCAGGAGAAAAAATGACTGAACCCACCCGCTGCGGCTTCGTGGCGGTCATAGGCCGGCCAAATGTCGGCAAATCCACATTGGTCAATGCCTTGATAGGCAGCAAGGTTTCCATTGTGTCGCGCAAGGCGCAGACCACGCGCCATCGCATCCATGGTGTGCTGACGCGCGGCCGGGATCAGTACGTGTTTGTGGATACGCCGGGCTTTCAGACCCGTCATGGTGGCGCGATGAACCGCATGATGAACCGGGTTGTCACCCGCACGTTGGCCGAGGTTGACGTGGTCGTGCATGTGGCGGAGGCCGGGAAATGGTCTTCAGGCGATGCCCAGGTGCTGCCGCTGCTGCCTGATCCGGCCAAGACCATACTGGCCGTCAACAAGGTGGATGCCTTGCGCAACAAGAATGACATGTTCGCCTATGTTGGCAAGATCATGTCGCAGTTCACGTATGGCGCGGTTGTGCCGGTCAGTGCGCTGCGCGGCGTGCAGCTTGAGAATCTTCTTGCGGAAATCGCCGATCGCCTGCCCGCCGGAGAGCATATGTTCGAAGCGGATGCGCTCACGGACAGGCCAGTGCGCTTCATCGCCGCTGAAATCCTGCGCGAGAAAATATTTCGTCTCGTGGGCGATGAGCTACCCTACGGCTGCACCGTCGTGATTGAGCAATGGGACGAAACCGAAGAGGGCGCGCGCATTGCCGCCTGCATTGTCGTGGAGCGCGAGGCGCACAAGCCGATACTGTTGGGGGCGGGTGGCGCGCACATGAAGCGCATTGCCACGGAAGCCCGGCAGGACATGCTCAAGCTGCTTGAAAAGCCCGTGCATCTGGATGTGTACATCAAGGTGCGCAAGGGTTGGTCGGAGAGGGAGAGCGCGCTGCGCGAATTGGGCTATGAGTAAGCGTGCGTTGCGCGTGCAGGATGCGGCGGGCTATTTGCTGCATGCGGCGGCGTGGCGTGAAACGTCCCTCATTATCCAGGTTTTCACGCGTTCGCACGGCGTGGTGGCCTTGGTGGCCAAGGGAGCCAAACGCCCGCATTCGGTATTGCGGCCCGTGCTCAGCGCCTTTCAACCGCTATTGCTGTCATGGAGCGGCTCCGGCGAGGTCAAGACGCTTACTCGCGCCGAATCGGCCGGCATTCGTCCCCTGTCGGGGCGGGCACATATGTCGGCCTGGTACATGAATGAATTGCTGCTGCGCCTGCTGCCGCGTGAAGATGCGCATCCCTTGCTCTTTGATGCTTATGACGAGGCCTTGCTGCTGCTGACCGGCCAGCGCGGCGCCGCCAGTGCCTTACGGCGTTTTGAGTGGGTCTTGCTCAACGAGACAGGATACGGTGTGGATGAGCCCATGCCTGATTTTCAGAATCCGGAGACCGAGCCCGCTGTGCGCCAGGCGCTGCGCCAGCGTCTTGATGCCTTGCTGCAGCATCCTCTGCAGACGCGCAAGATATTGATGGAGCTACAGAAATATTGAACGCGGTACCTCGAATACTGATTCTCGACACTTGCACGCTGATTTCCAGCGTCTTGCGCCGGGGCTTGGTGCGCCTGGGGCAGGCGGGCTGCTTCGACGTTGCCTGGAGCACAGTGATAGGCGATGAGTGGCGCCGCAATGCGGCGCGTGTCTGGAAGATAAGCACTCAGGATGTCCAGCGGGAATGGGAATGCCTGCAACAAGCCTGCCCACTGGCCGACCAGGGCGATGTCACGGCCTTCAAGCAGGGGCTGGAGCACAGCGATCCCAAGGATTGGCATGTCATCGCTGCGGCCCGCAAGGCCAAGGCCGGGGCGGCGCAGGATTGCACGGTGGGCATTGTGACTCGCAATGTCCGCGATTTCCATCGGGCCGAGCTGCGCCATCTGGGCATTGCGCTTCTGGATCCAGATCAGTTGCTGGTGCGCTGCCTGGAAGCCTATCCGACACAAACACGGGATATGGTGGCCGACATGCCTGGCTACGTGCGCCAGTACCAAGAACGCGCGCCCTCGATTGTCGATATATTGAAGCGCGAGCGCCTGTTCAGGTTCGCCAAGCTCTGGCTGGCCCAAGATGATGCGCCGGCGCAAACTTTGTCATCGCCATCCCGGTCAAGCGGATCGTCACCATGAGGTTGGGAGTCGGATTCTCGATTCTGTCGTCCTGCCTGTTCGCCTTGCTTTACTTTTATACAACATTGCTGGCGCCCATGACGGGGGCTCAGATCTTTGCATGGCGGATATTGTTGGCGCTGCCCGCCCTGGCGATTATCCTGGCCCGTGGCCGGGCATGGGGGCAGGTCAGGGAGATTACCGGCAGGCTGCGCCGCGAGCGCCTTCTGTGGCTGTGGTTGCCACTGAGCGCGGGACTGATTGGTGTACAGTTCTGGCTGTTTGTCTGGGCGCCTGTCAACCAGAAGGCCCTCGATGTGGCCATGGGCTACTTTCTGTTGCCGCTGTCCATGGCATTGCTGGGCCGAATCGCCTATAAGGAGCGCCTGAGCAGGACGCAGCATGTTGCCATTCTTGTGGCCGCCCTGGGGGTGGCCCACGAGCTGTTGCATACGGGCGCTTTCTCTTGGGCCACGGCAATCGTGGTTCTGGGGTATCCGCCTTATTTTGCGCTGCGGCGCTATTTGCGAGCAGGCTCCATGGGTATGCTGTGGTTTGACATGCTGCTGCTGGCGCCGGTTGCTTTGCTGGTTCTACTGGCGGCTGGGCCTGCGCCAGGCGCGGCGCAGCGCAATGGCTTTGGCCTGCTGATTGCCTATCCGGCGCTGATTCTGCTGGTGCTGCTGCTGGGCATTATCAGCTCGGTTGCCGTGGCGGCCTATATTTCGGCCAGCCGCATCCTGCCCTTGGGGCTGTTTGGCTTGCTTGGATATGTGGAGCCCGTGTTGTTGTTCTGGGTATCGGTGCTCTTTCTGGGCGAACCCGTGTCGGGCCAGGCGCTGCTGACCTATGTGCCTATCTGGCTGGCAGTAATGCTGATCGCGGGAGAGGCTGGGGTTGCGTGGCTGGCTAAAAAAAACCGGGCCTGAGCCCGGTTTGTGCAAGGCTGCAGATGCAGCGTCCCTATTCGCGATTGCCCCCGAACACGCCCAGCAGCATGAGCAGGTTGGCAAAAATATTGTAAAGGTCCAGGTAAATGGCCAGCGTGGCCGAAATGTAATTGGTTTCCCCGCCGTTGATAACGCGCTGCAGATCGACCAGCAGCAGGGCGGAGAATATGCCGATGGCCAGCACCGAAACCGTTAGCATGAGCGCGGGCAGTTGCAGGAAGATATTGGCCAGCGATGCCACGATCAGCATGACCACGCCAATGAACAGGAATTTCTGCATCCCCGAGAAGTCGCGTTTGCTGGTGCTGGCGACGCTGGCCATCACGCCGAATACGGCGGCCGTGCCGCCAAAGGCCAGCATGATGAGCTGAGAGCCATTTTGCAGGCCGATGACATGGCCCAGCAGGCGCGACAGCATGATACCCATGAAAAACGTGAATGCGAGCAGCAAGGCCACACCAAGCGAGCTGTTTTTGTTGCGCTCTATCATGTACATGAGGCCGAAGGCGCCGATAAGGAATACGATGGCGCTGGTGCCTGGGCTGGCGCCCATGACCTGATTGATGCCTGTATTTAGCCCGACCAGCGCGCCCAGCACAGTGGGCACCATGGAGGCAGCCAGCAGCCAGTACGTATTGCGCATGACGCGATTGCGCATGACCTGGCTTGCACTGCCGTAGTGGCCGCGGTCGACGGCGGTTTGACGGAAGTCGGTCATAGATGATTCCTTCTTGAAGTAAATACTTTGTTGCAAGAGTACCTTACAAATAACTGAACATGCAAGTGCGCTGTGCGCCTTTCAGGGCTGGCGGCCAGATACGTCGTGCGCATGCAGCGCATGGCCGCTTGCGTGGTACTGGCGCCATCGAGCCCGAGCCTGTTGCCGGTCGTCTTCCTGATTGGATACGATTTCCAGTATACGCCCGAACACGGGCGCTTCAGGCGGGCAGTCGTGGTCCAGATTCAACAGCCACCAGCTGTCCGTCGTATCGACCGGCTTCGGGCTGAAAGGTTCCTGTTCCGCCGGCGGACCGCCCCCGTCGGGCTTGGCGTCAAGCGAGCTGCCGGCAGCCGGCAAGGATGCCAGGGACGTGGCCAGCAGAACCGGGGTATCTTGCGCCAGCGGATCGTCCGCCATGACGTGCGGCACGAAGGCCGTGGCGTCAAACCCCCATAGCAGGCGGTCAAAGCGGACCAGGTGCTGCATGTCGCGCGTATACACCACTACGCGCCGCCCGGCCGCATGATGCTTGCGCACGACCTCGCAGGCCATGCGCAGCCGGTCGGAAGCGCCGAAGGCGAAATCGACGCGCGTGGCCATGCTCAGGCAGCCTCCGCCAGCAGATAATGAACCAGCAGGGGGACGGGGCGCCCCGACGCACCCTTGTTTTTGCCGCTGCGCCAGGCGGTTCCCGCGATATCCAGGTGCGCCCACGGATAGCTTTCGGCAAAGCGTGACAGGAAGCAGGCCGCGGTGACAGCGCCCCCATCGCGCCCGCCGATATTGGCCATGTCGGCGAAATTGGACTGGAGCTGCGCCTGATAGGCGTCTTCGAGCGGCATGCGCCATGCGGTGTCGCCCGCCTCGCGGCCAGCCTTGAGCAGGCCATCGGCCAGCGCATCATTCTTGCTGAACAGGCCGGTGTTGACGTGCCCCAGCGCCACGACGCAGGCGCCCGTGAGCGTTGCGATGTCGATAACGGCGGCGGGCTTGAAGCGTTCCGCGTAGGTGAGGGCATCGCACAGCACAAGCCGGCCTTCGGCATCGGTGTTCAGGATCTCTATGGTCTGGCCCGACATGCTGGTGACAATGTCGCCGGGCTTGTTTGCCCGTCCGCTGGGGAGATTCTCGCAGGAAGCGATCAGGCCGATGACCTCCCGGTCGAGCTCGAGTTCGGCCGCCGCCCGCAAGGTGCCCAGTACCGTGGCGGCGCCGCACATGTCGTACTTCATTTCGTCCATGGCCGCCGCCGGCTTGAGCGAGATGCCGCCCGCGTCGAAGGTGATGCCCTTGCCCACAAGGACTATGGGCGGCTTGCGCTTGCGAGACGCCCCACGCGCGGCGGCGGGTGTATGCTTGAGGATGATGAAGGCGGGCGGTTCGTAGGAGCCGCGCGCCACGGACAGGAAGGATCCCATCTTCAAGGCTTCGATGCCCTTGCGGTCCAGCACTTCCGCCTTCAGGCTCTTGAACTCGCGCGCCAGCTTGCGGGCCGTCTGGCCTAGATAAGAAGGGGTGCAGACATTGGCCGGCAGATCGCCCAGCAGGCGGGTGAGATTCATGCCATTGCCAATGGCGCGCCCTTCGGCCAGCCCTTGTTGAGCTTGCGCGGACTGGGCGCGAGTGACTGACAGAGCCAGCTTGCGCAGGCGCGGCGGCGTTTCCTTGCGCTTGCCGAAGGTGGCATCGTAGTGGTAGACCGCGCGAAGGGCGGCTGTGGCGGCGGCGCGGGCGCGGTCGCGCAACGTTGTATCGGCGCATTCCGTGGCTGCCAGTGTGGTGACGGCCTCGGCGATTTCCGCCTGGACGCAGTAGCGTGCAAAGGCATGCTCGGCATCCGCCTGTACGGAGGCGCTGTAGGCGTCCTGTTTCCCGAGGCCCACGAGCACGACACGTGCGGCGGTCACGCCCTTGGGAGTATGCAGTGCCAGGTGGGTGCCGGGCTTGCCATTGAATTCTGATTTGACGATATCCCGGATCGCGCCATCGCTGGCACGGTCGATGACATCGGCGGCCGGAGTGAGAATGCCGTCGGAAAATACCCCGACGGCGAGAGCCGCTGTCTTGATTTGATGCAAAGAAGCCGAGGTCTGTGTGCTAAATTCCATGCAAATTTCCCGGAAGTGTCTGAAAGGATACTGACGATTATCCTTCATATTCTCTCATGACCCTATTCAAGCGTTCCGTCGTCTCGGAAATCATGAGCCATGCCGGCGTGGTGTTCTCCACCCTGCTGGTGGTATGGCTCAGCGTCCTGCTCGTCCGGCTGCTGGGCGAAGCGGCCAATGGCAGCATCGGGGCGGATGTCGTGTTCGGGCTGGCCACGTTTTCCAGCATCACGGCGCTGCCCGTCATTTTGTCGGTGTCGCTGTTCATTGCCGTGCTCACGACCGTCACCCGCAACTTCCGTGAGTCCGAAATGGTGGTGTGGTTTGCCAGCGGCCTGTCGCTCAAGGACTGGATAGGGCCGGTGTTGCGTTGCGCGGTCCCGGTAGCCGTGGTTATTTCCATACTGACCTTGATGGCCTCGCCGTGGGCTTACCGGCAGATCAGCGAGTATCGGCAGCGCTATGAGCAGCGCTCGGACTTGGCCAAGGTCACGGTGGGGCAGTTCATAGAGACCGAGCACGGAGACCGCGTGTTCTTTGCCGAGGAGCCGGCAAAGAAAGGCGAGGAAATGGGCAATATCGTGGCGCGGGTGCTGGACGGCGACTGGCTCAGCGTTATCACCGCGCAGAGCGCTTCCATTGAAACGGAGCCGAACGGCGATCGCTTCCTGGTCTTGAGTTCCGGCCATCGTTATGATCTGAAGCCGGGCATGCCGGAGTTTCGCATGGTGGACTTTCAGCGCTATGGCATTCGTCTCGAGAACCGGTCGGAGGCCAGCTCCGCGGAGGCTGTGCGGCGCCTTGCCGAAAGCAAGATGAAGGCGCGGCCCACCATGCAATTGTTTGACGATGATAACGATAATGCGCGCTCGCAGATCATGTGGCGCCTCGCGCTGCCCTTGGCCGCGCTCAACCTTGCATTGCTGGCCATTCCGCTTGGCGCTGTCAATCCGCGCCTGGGACGTTCGGGCGATATCCTCATTGCCGGGCTGGTCGGGTTGCTGTACATGAACCTCATCAATCTGTCGCGTGGCTGGATAGGTAGCGGCATACTGGACTACCGCCTTGGCCTATGGCTGGTGCATGCGATCTTCGCGCTGCTGATGTGCTTCATGATGTGGCGCAAGCTGCGCGTGCGGCCGCCTCGCCGGCCCAAGGGCGGTGCGGGCAGGGCCTGAGGAGGCGGGGCGCGAATGACCCGCGTTCCCGGGCTTCATGCCGGTGTCATCCCGCGCGCAGCGCGCCCCAGGCAACCATGGCCCATGCCACCAGAAATGCCAGGCCGCCCAGGGGCGTGATGGCGCCGAGCCAGCCCGCACCCGTGAGCACCAGCACGTAGAGGCTGCCGCTGAACACCAGCACGCCGGCGAACATGATCTTGCAGGCCAGCGCCATGAGCGGAGCCCCGTGCTGGCCTGCAAGAACGGCTATCAGCAGCATGCCCAGCCCATGCACAAGCTGGTAGAGCACGGCGGTATGCCATACAGCCAGCATGTCGGCAGCGACCATGCGCTTGAGCGCATGCGCACCGAAGGCGCCGGCTGCCACGCCGGTCAGCAGCAGGAGTGCGGCAAGGGCGATGAGGAAGCGGTGGGGCATGACGCGGTTTCCTTGATATCATGACGAGAGAGCGGGCTGCTACTGTAGCAGGACTGTCGCGTACCATACAACGAGGCGCGTCATGAGCTGGATAACCCACACCGTCAGCAATCAGCCGCCCGAGTTGGGCGACTACAATCTGTTCGACACCGATGTCGCGCTTGCCGAGGGCGTGCGGCGCGAGGGGGCGGACGCGCGGGCTGCTTCGGCGCTGTCTGCCTATGGCGAAGCCCTGGGCCGGCGGGAGTGCCTTGAGCTGGCGCATCAGGCCAACCGCTGCGGACCCGAGCTCGAAGCCTATGATCGCCAGGGGCGGCGTGTGGACCGCGTTCATTTCCATCCCGCCTGGCATCATTTCATGGCGATGGCTTTCGGGCAAGGGATGCATTGCAGCGCTTGGTCCGGGCCCGGCCCGGGCGCGCAGGTGGCGCGGGCCGCGGCCTACCTTGTCCATGGGCAGATCGAGGCCGGGTCGCTGTGCCCCACGACCATGACCTCGGCGGCCATTCCCGTACTGCGTAACGAGCCGATTTTCGATACGCTGCGGGGCTTTCTCTATTCGCGACACTTCGATGGCCGCGATATGCCGCTCAAGGACAAGCTGTCCATGACGATAGGCATGGGCATGACGGAAAAACAGGGCGGATCCGACTTGCGGGCGAACACCACCCGGGCCACGCCCCTGGCAATGGGCGGACGCGGCGGCCATTACCGCATTACCGGCCATAAATGGTTCTTCTCCGCGCCGACGTCCGATGCGCATCTGGTGCTGGCACGCACGGCCGATGGCGAGGACGCTGGCTTTTCCTGCTTTTTTGTGCCGCGCTGGGTGGATGGAGACCGTAATGCCATTCACCTGCAGCGCCTCAAGGACAAACTGGGGAACCGCAGCAATGCCAGTGCCGAGGCCGAATTCCAGGATGCCCTGGGTGTGCTGGTCGGCGAGCCGGGCAAGGGCATTGCCACGCTTGTGCGCATGGCATCCTATACCCGCCTGGATTGCGTGCTGGGCAGCGCTGCGCTGCTACGCCAGGCGCTCGTGCAGGCGTTGCACCACGCGCGCCATCGCACGGCTTTCGGCAAGCCGCTGGCGGATCAGCCGCTCATGCAGACCGTGTTGGCTGATCTGGCGCTGGAAAGCGAAGCGGCGACCGTGCTTGCCTTGCGGTTGGCGCGTGCCTTTGATGCCGAGGCCGCCACGGATGCGGGGGCGGAGGAAGACGAGGCGCTGGTTGATCTGGCCCTGCGCCGCATTCTGACGCCGGCGGCCAAGTTCTGGATATGCAAGCGGGCCGTTGGCGGCATAGCCGAGTGCATGGAGGTGCTGGGCGGCAATGGATATATCGAGAACGGTCCCCTGGCCCGCCCGTACCGCGAGGCACCGGTGAATGCCATCTGGGAAGGCTCGGGCAATATCATGTGCCTGGACGTGCTGCGCGCCTGCGCGCGCGAGCCTCACGCCGTTCGGGCGCTTATGGGGCTGCTTGATCGTGTATTTACGCAGCGGCCTGCATTGCGCGAGCGCCTGCGTCCGCTTGCCGCGCATCTGGCGCGCGGCGGCGACGTTTCCCCTCATGCTCGGGCGATCGCACAGGAACTGGTCTTGCTGACCCAGGCCAGTCTGCTCATGCAACACGCGCCCTCGTTGGTTGCCGACGCCTTTATCGACACGCGTTTTGATCGTATGGGCGGGCTGTTTGGCACCGCGCCGTGCGATGACGAAAGCGCGCGCGCTCTGATCGCGCGCGCCTGGCCCCAGTAGCCCGCGCCCGGCCGAACTGATGCTCTGGCACCGACATGGGCGAGATGCGGGAATAACCGTCTGTTGTCTGCTGTCCCGACACCCTATAATCAGTGCGCCTGACTCATGATGGCTGGTCAGGGCATTGACGGCATGTTTTCGGGAGTGCAGTGAACAATTTTCTGAATTCATTATCGCGCCAGCTGGTCCGGGCGCTGATGGCCAGGCGCTGGGGGCGTGTGGCGGCGGTTGCCGTGGTGCTGGCCATTGCCGCGTATGCGGGCCTTTTTCCGGCGTTGAACGCCGATGCCCAGGCTGAGCGCCAGGATGCATCGCCGACGCAGCCGGGGTTTTCCCTGACGGGAAGCGTCGTGCATGTGGCCGACGGCGATACCTTTACGTTGCTTGTCAATGGCCGGCGCGAACGCATCCGCATGGCCAGTATTGACGCGCCCGAAACCACGAAGGATGCCGACCGTCCGGGGCAGCCTTATGCTCAGGCATCGCGCAAGGCGCTTTCCGATCTGCTGGCCGGCCGCACGCTGACATTGCAGTGCTACGAGCGCGATCGCTACGAGCGCAGCATCTGCAACGTACCCCTGCCGGACGGAAGCACTGCCAACCGGCGCCAGGTCGAGGCGGGCATGGCGTGGGCGAATATGGAAAAGCAAGGACGCTTCATGCGCGACGAATCCCTTCCGGAACTGGAAAACAAGGCGCGTGGGCAGAAGCTGGGCATTTGGCGCGACCAGGCGCCAGTACGGCCCTGGGAGTGGCGCTATCGCTGCTGGCAGAAGCAGCAGTGCTAAGTGGCGGCATAACCGGCCCTCGGCCATTTCGCATCGACCTTCGGGGGCTTTTCGCCAGCCGTGCGCCAGGGCGGTACGGCTGGCGCGACGGCGCCCCCCGCCTTGCGCGCATGGCCATCGGCGCCCTGGTGATCATTGCGCTTGCGTTGCTTCTTGCCGCGTGTTCACGTACGCCAGTCAATAGCCCCTATGCCAGCCGCGATGAAGCGCAGAACGTGCTCTACACCGCGTTCACGCAGCGTTCCCCCAAGTATCTTGACCCAGCCAGTTCATACTCGACGGACGAAACACCCTTTACCTATTCAATCTACGAGCCGCTCTATGGCTATCATTACCTGAAGCGTCCTTATGAGCTCATACCCGCCGCGGCGCAGGCCATTGCGCCACCTGTTTATTATGATGCGACCGGTCAGCGCCTGCCGGACGACGTGGCGGGCGAGCGGGTGGCGGTCAGCGTCTATGACATCCGCATCAAGCCTGGTATTCTTTTCGCCCCGCACCCCGCTTTCGCGCGCGACGCGTCGGGCGCCTATCTCTATTGGCCTCTCAAGCCTGGCCAGCTTGATGGCCGGTATGCCTTGACGGATTTTCCGCACACGGGCACGCGCGAGTTGATGGCATCCGATTACGTCTATGCATTCAAACGGCTTGCCAGCCCTAGGGTGGTATCGCCCATCTACAGCATCATGGCGGAGCATGTCATTGGCATGCGCGAGTTGGCCGGGCGCCTCAAGCAGGTGGATCAGTCGCTCAAGGCCGAGGCGGGCCAGGGTTACGTGCCCTGGATGGATTTGCGACGCGAGGACTTCGAGGGTGTGCAGGCGTTGGACGCGCACACGCTACGTATCAAGGTCAAGGGAAAATATCCACAATTCAAGTACTGGCTGGCCATGACATTCACCGCGCCCGTGCCTTGGGAGGCGGATCGCTTTTATCACCAGCAGGGCATGGCCGAACATAATCTGTCGTTGAATACCTGGCCGGCCGGCACCGGCCCCTATATGCTGGTCGAGTCCATTCCGAATCGGCGTCATGTGCTGGCGCGCAATCCGAATTATCGCGGCGAACCCTATCCTTGCGAGGGCGCGCCCGGCGATCGCGAGGCGGGCCTGCTCGACGACTGCGGCAAGAAGACGCCGTTCGTGGATCGCGTTGTGTTTTCCATCGAAAAGGAGAGCGTGCCCCTGATGGGTAAGTTCATCCAGGGCTATTATGATCTGCCTCAAGTAGAACGGGGCGAGTATGGCGTAGCCATGCACGTGGCCGCCGGAGATTCTCGAGAAAAGGCGGCGCTCTATGCCAGTCACGGCCTGCAGATACGCAGCGCGACGGAGCCGCAGATGTTTTACCTGGGCTTCAACTGGCTTGATCCCGTGGTGGGCGGCAGCGGCACGCCAGCGCAACAAGAAAAGAATCGCAAGCTGCGTCAGGCCGTCAGCATAGCCTTCGACTGGGAGCAGTTTGTCAGCATCTTCGAGAATGATCAGGCCCAGGTGGCATACGGCCCGGTACCGCCGGGTGTGCCGGGATATCAGGATTTGCCCGGTGGCCTGAACGAGTCGGTCTATACGCTGGAGAATGGCCATGCGATACGCAAGCCTATTGAAGAGGCCAAACGGTTGCTGGCGGAGGCGGGCTACCCCGATGGGCGCGATGCGCGCACCGGCCATCCACTCATTCTGCATTTCGATTCGGCGGGCGGGCGCGGATCCAGCGCCATGCTTGACTGGATGCGGCGCCAGCTGGGCAAGATCGGAGTGCAGCTTGAAGTGCGCGCCACCGACTACAACCGATTCCAGGACAAGATGCGTACCGGCAGTGCGCAGTTGTTCATGTGGGGATGGGTGGCCGATTATCCGGATGCGGAGAATTTTCTTTTCCTGCTCTATGGGCCGAATGCCAAGGCCAGTCATGGCGGTGAAAATGCCGCCAATTATCAGAACCCGGAATACGACAGGCTGTTCGAGCAGATGCGCTACCTGGATGACGGCCCTGAGAAGGCGACGCTGATCCATGAAATGGTGGACATCGTGCAGCGTGATGCGCCCTGGATGTTCGGCTATTTTCCAAAGCAGGGCGGTGCCTATCAGCCATGGGTGCACAATGCCAAGCCCACGCAAATGGTGCGCAATGTGCTTCAGTATCTGCGCATCGATCCACAACTGCGGGCCACAGATATCCGGCGATGGAACACGCCGGTATGGTGGCCTCTCTGGCTGCTTGCGGGCATGGCGCTGGTGTCCGTCGTGCTGGTCTGGCGGGCCGCGCGCCGGCGCGATCGCGCCGTGGCCGTGCGCCCCGCCCAGGGGAGCCGCCAATGATGCGCTACGTTGCCCGTCGCCTGCTGTATGGTGTGCTTATCCTGGTCGGCGTCAACCTTCTCACCTTTGTTCTGTTCTTTGCGGTCAACACGCCCGATGACATGGCGCGGCTGGCCATCGGAGGGCAGCGTGTCAGTCCGGAAGCGGTGGAGCGCTGGAAGGCGGAACGCGGCTACGACCGGCCGCTGTTCTTCAACAGCGATGCCGAGGGCGTGACGCAATGGACGGACACGATTTTCTATGCCCGCTCGGTGCCGCTGCTGCGATTCGACTTTGGTTTTTCGGATCAGGGGCATGACATCGGGCACGAGGTTGCAACGCGGATGATGCCCAGTCTGGCATTAGCTGTTCCCACTTTTTTGCTGGGTCTAGTCGCGTGTATTGCCTTCTCGCTGCTGCTGGTGTTTTTCCGTGGCTCCCGGCTGGACTTTGCAGGCGTGGTGGTCTGCGTTGTGCTGCTGTCCATTTCGGGGCTTTTCTATATCATTGCAGGCCAATGGCTGTTTGCGAAGATACTGCGATGGGTGCCGTATTCGGGCTACGTGGAGGGCTGGGAGAGCCTGCGCTTCCTGGTGCTGCCGGTGCTGGTGGGTATTCTGTCGGGCCTGGGCGGGCAGGCGCGCTTTTACCGCACCCTTTTTCTCGAGGAGGCGGGCAAGGATTATGTGCGGACTGCGCGCGCCAAGGGGCTGGGCGAGGCGGCCGTCCTGTTCAGGCACGTGTTAAGAAACGCCATGCTGCCCATTCTCACGGGCACAGTGTCCGCCATACCGCTTCTGTTCATGGGCAGCTTGATTTCCGAATCATTCTTCGGTATCCCGGGGCTTGGCAGCTATACCATCGATGCCATCAACGCGCAGGATTTTTCCATTGTGCGCGCCATGGTTTTTCTGGGATCTTCGCTCTATATCGTGGGACTCATTCTGGCTGATATTTCCTACACGATTGCCGACCCGCGCGTTCGATTCGAGTAGCCTATGCCCAAGTTCATTTTTTTCTGGACAGATATCTTCATCTACCTGCTATTGGCCGCGCTGCTGGCCTATGCATGGCGGGTGCGGGGCAGCACATCGCTGCGCCGCGCCTGGGGACAGGTGGCGCAGTCGCCTTCGGCGATGTGCGCCGCCGTGGTGCTTGCCTTCTTCGCGCTGGCCGGGATGCTCGACTCCGTGCATTATCAGCCGAGGCTACCGCCCGTTCCCGGGCAGGCGGCAGCCGCGCCGGTTTATGCGCCGATCGCGCGTTCCGCACTGGATGATCTGCTGGGGCTGACCCAGATGTCGGGGCAGGAGAAAACATATTCGGCCCCCCTGGCCATACGCCAGTTCACCAAAGAGACCGAACTGGTCCACGGCAGCCCGGTTCGCGACTTTCCGCGGCTCAAACACGCCGGGCAGGGCGTGCAGGATGGCGCCACGCACTGGCGCGATGTCTGGCTGCGTCTGGGCGCGGGGCTGGCCTGCGGGTTGATCGCGATGGCGGTTGCGGCCATGCTGCTTACGTTGTGCCATATGCGCACAAGACGCGCGGGGCAGGCCTGCCGGGCATGGTGGCACAATGAATCGGGCGTGCCCTGGCGCGCCATATGGCTAACGTTGTCCATTATTTTGATGCTTGCCTGCGTGGCCATCGCGCTTGGCACAAACTATCATGTGCTGGGTACAGACCGCAGCGGAAGAGACGTTTTGTGGCGCTGCATCAAGAGCATACGCACCGCGCTGGTCATCGGCACGCTGACCACGCTGGCCATGCTGCCGCCCGCGCTGTGTTTCGGTATCGCGGCCGGCTATTTCAAGGGGCGTGTCGACGATATCATCCAGTATATCTACACAACGCTGACCTCCATTCCGGGCGTTCTGCTGATTGCTGCGTGCGTGCTGATGATGCAGGTATACATCGATAAAAATCCGACGCTTTTCGACTCCATACAGGCAAGAGCCGACCTGCGCCTGTTTCTGCTTTGCATGATATTGGGGCTGACGGGCTGGGCCGGGCTGTGCAGGCTGCTGCGGGCCGAAACACTGAAGCTGCGCGAGCTGGAATATGTACAGGCGGCCCGTGCGTTCGGTGTTGGGCATTGGCGCATCATGAGGCGCCATTTGCTACCCAATGTCATGCACATAATCCTGATCACGTTGGTTCTCGAGTTTTCGGGCCTGGTGCTGTACGAGGCGGTGCTGTCCTATCTTGGCATAGGTGTTGATCCGAGTACACCGTCCTTCGGCACGATGATCGATGCGGCGCGGGTCGAAATGTCGCGCGATCCCATGATCTGGTGGAATCTGCTGGGCGCATTTGTATTCCTGCTGACGCTGGTGCTATCGGCCAATATCTTCGCCGATGCCGTGCAGGACGCCTTTGATCCGCGCATGCGTCGATTCCGCGTCAGCCGGCTGGCTGCGGCCCCATCGGCTCAACCCGCTGAGTCGCGGTCGAACGGGGCGCCGTCATGATGGCCGCCGGCGCATATCACCCCGGCGACGAAGGGCGGCCTGACGCGGTGTTGACCGTGCGTGAACTCTCCGTGCAGATAGCCGGCGAGACGGGCGTCCAGGAGGCTGTCAAGGCATTGAGCCTGACCATTGCGCGAGGGCAGACGTTTGCTCTGGTGGGAGAGTCCGGATGCGGCAAGAGCATGACGGCCCTGGCCTTGCTGCGTCTGTTGCCCGAGGCGGCGCGCATAGGGGCGGGCCGTGTTTGGCTGGACGACACGGAGCTCAACAGCCTGCCAGAGCGCGGTATGCGGGCAGTCCGTGGCGGCCAGGCAGGTATTATTTTCCAGGAGCCATCCACTAGCCTGAATCCCGTCATGACCGTGGGGCAGCAATTAAGCGAAACATTGCGCGTTCATACGTCATACCGGGGGAAGGCCCAGGAAGCGCGCGCCGCCTGGTGGCTGGAGCGGGTGGGCATTCCGCAGGCGCGGCAGCGGCTGAAGGATTACCCGCATCAATTTTCCGGCGGCCAGAAGCAGCGCATCATGATCGCCATTGCGTTGGCAGCGGAGCCTAGGCTGCTCATTGCCGACGAACCCACCACGGCGCTTGATGTGACGGTACAGGCGCAGATACTGGATTTGCTGGCGGACATTCAGCGAGACATGGGGCTGGCCCTGCTGCTTATCACGCATGACCTGGCCGTGGTCAAAAATGTGGCGGATCAGGTCGCCTTGATGCGGGCCGGCGAGATCGTGGAGACGTCTGCCGCGGCACAGTTCTTTGACAATCCCCGGCATCCTTATGCGCGGGAATTGCTGTCGGCCATTCCGGGTCTTGCCAAGCGCGGGCGGCGATTGTCGGGCGGATCGCACCGGGCTCGGAATGAGGGGCAGGCTGGCGCCGCGCCCGGCGGCGAACCAGCGCCGCTAGAAGGTACCGCGGCCGGCAAGCAGGCGCGGGCGGCGGGCGCGGTCTTGCTGGAAGTCAGGAATTTGTCTGTGGAATATGCTGGAAAACGGCGCTGGTTTGGCCAAGGCCGTGCTGGCCTGCATGTCGTCCGGGATGTCGGCTTCACGTTGCGGCCCCGGGAAACGCTGGCACTGCTGGGCGAGTCGGGATGTGGCAAGACAACAACAGCCAAGGCCTTGCTTCGGCTGCTGGAGAAACAGGCCATCGTTCGCGGGCAGGCCTTGATGGAGGGCGTGGATCTGATAAAGGCCCGTGGTGCTGGGCTCAAGCGCCTGCGACGGCATATTCAGATCGTGTTCCAGGATCCCTATGCGTCGTTGGACCCGCGCATGCTGGTGGGCGAGATTCTTGAAGAAGGCGTGGCGGCGCTGCATCCTGAACGATCTCGCACGCAGCGGCAAAATCTCATCCGTGGCCTGCTCGATCGCGTGGGCCTGCCCAGGGATACCGCCGCCCGATATCCGCATGAGTTCTCGGGCGGCCAGCGCCAGCGTATCGCCATTGCACGGGCGCTTGCGGTGGAGCCCAGGGTTCTGGTTTGCGACGAGCCAACCTCAGCGCTGGATGTATCGGTTCAGGCTCAGATTCTCGATCTGTTGCGGGAGCTGCAGGCGGAGTTCGGCATAGCCTATCTGTTCATCACGCATAATTTCGGCGTCGTGGAGTACTTGGCCGACCGTATCGCAGTCATGCATGAAGGACGCATCGTAGAGTCCGGGCCGGCACAGACAGTACTGGCGCAGCCTGCCGATGCGCAGACGCGCCGGCTGCTGCAGGCCGTTCCCCGCCTGTAGTTCGTTTGCTGCAAGGCCTTGCAATTATCTGCATTCACCCCCATATTGACTTCATGGCACTCAAAGTTTACGACCTTCAATGCGACCACGGGCATGTCTTCGAAGGCTGGTTCGGGTCGGAAGACAATTACGAAACGCAGCGCGCTCGCGGGCTGCTGTCCTGCCCTGTCTGCGATAGCACAAATGTTCAGCGCAAGTTGTCCGCGCCGAGACTAAATGTCAGCCATCTGCGGGCCGAAGCGCAAGCGCCCGCTCCCCAGGGCGCCTCCCGGCAGGCGGCCAATGCCGTTGCCGCGCCCGGCGGCGCCCAGCTGGCGAAGCTTCAGGCCGAAGTGCTGCGCCATATCCGCGGAATTATCCGCAACACGGAAAATGTGGGCGACCGTTTCGCGCAAGAGGCCCGCCGCATGCATGAAGGAGAAGTGGCAGAGCGCGCCATACGCGGCACCGCCACGCCGAGCGAGCAAGAAGCCCTGGCTCAGGAGGGCATCGCGATCATGCCCATCCCTGCGTTTCTGGATGACGATCGCCTGCAATAGAACCGGAAAACCCTATCCGCGTTGCGAGGCGGTGCGGGCTGTGCTTCTTGGACGACGGTGCGGAGTGTTCTCGATACCGATCCCCGGGCTGGCTCGGACTGGCCCGAGGCAAAAAAGGCAGCGCATATGCGCTGCCTTTTTTGTATGTACCGCTATTACATGACACGGCTGCGATATTCGCCTGTACGCGTATCGATTTCAATCTTGTCGCCGATGTTGCAGAACAGAGGAACGGAGATTTCCATGCCCGTGTTGGTTTTTGCGGGCTTGAGCACCTTGCCGGAGGTATCGCCTTTCACTGCGGGTTCGGTATAGCTGATCTCGCGCACGACAATGGTGGGCAGCTCGACAGAGATGGCCCGGCCTTCGTAGAACACGACTTCGACCTGCATGCCTTCCTCAAGATAACTGAGCGCATCACCCATGCTTTCGGCCTCGACCTCGTACTGGTTGTACTCCTCGTCCATGAAGACGTACATGGGGTCGGCATAGTAGGAGTAGGTGCATTCTTTTTTATCAAGAACAACCACCTCGAATTTTTCATCGGCCTTGTAGACGGATTCGCTACCCGACCCGGTAAGCAGGTTCTTGAATTTGAGCTTGACGACAGCCGCGTTACGGCCCGATTTGTTGTATTCGGCTTTCTGCACGACCAAGGGATCGGTGCCAACCATGATGACATTGCCGACGCGCAATTCTTGTGCGGTTTTCATAAAACTTGGGACTCCGGGGATGATTGCTCCGCCAGGTGACGCTGCGGGCCGGAGCAGACTTGCAAAGCTGATTATTTTAGCGCGTTTGGCCGTTTTCTGCTTGCAAGAAGCCCGTCGCAGAATAAAAAAAGGGATACATGTCAATGACTTGGGACTAGCGGTTCAGTTTTCGGGCCTGTCGCCAGAAATCGAGCAAGGCGCTAGCAAGATCCCGCTGCGCTGAGAGCGCCTTGCACCATGCTTCGCTCGCTTTGGCCCACGCCTGGTACTGGACCGCGCCCAGACAGGCGGACAGTGCCGCACACAATGCATCGTCGTCTTCCGTGTTCCAGCAGCGCATGACCTGGCCAACGGTGGGATCGTAGGGCGCCAGGGCCAGCCATGCCCGCAGCTTGGCCATATGGGCATCCTGCGCCTGAGGATAAACATGCCAGAGCATGGGACGCGCTGCCCATAGCGCGCGGACCAGGGAGTCCTCTCCACGAACACAGTTCAGATCGCTGCTCCAAAGCAGCCGGTCGAACATATCCTGGCTGACGAAAGAGATCTCCGTTATGAGTAGTGAACCATGCTGTCCGCGACGCAGTGCCGGGCATACGCCTGCGGGAACAAGCATGACGCTGGGCTGCGGCTGCGCCTGCAGCGCATGGACGAGCCCGTTGACTGGCGCATGCGGGTAGCAGAACAGCATGATCTGCCGCGCCCCTTCGCGCAGCATGGCAAGGGCCGGTGCTGGCACGCCTGCTTGCGACAGCGTGAACCAGCGTGCATCGGGATCGGCAAGCCATTGGTCCCGCTGCGACAGCAGGCCAGGCTCACGCAGCAGGCCGCCCGTCCCCGCCTCGAAGCCCGGAAAGAAAAAAGCCTTGCGCAGGCCATCCGGGCGCAGCGAGGGCAATGCATGGAAGTCACGCACCCAGGGCTCGGCGCTGAGATATTCCAGATTGATCCAGAAGCTGTCGCGGCTGGCCATGGAGGCTACAAATGCCGCAGGTGGATCGCAGGCGAAAGCCTCGATCACGACATCATGGGGAGCAGGCAAGGCGGTGTCGGGCCGCCAGGGCACGATGTCCACATCCGCAATGCGCATCGTGGCGGAAGCCGACGGGATTGCGCTCGCTGCGCCCGGCTCGATGCAGGAAAAGGCGGCCATGTCATCCACCCAAATGCGAACCGGGCCGGTGTCCGGCCTACGGGCCAGCTGGCGGGCTAGCCGCCAGCACACGCCGATATCACCGAAGTTGTCGACGACGCGGCAGAACAGATCGAAGGAAGGATGCGTCACATCAGTGAAAATGGATAGGCCCCGGATCGGCCTCCTCGGGAAACTCGGGATGCAGCATCTCGCCCAGCGGATTGGGGAAGTAGGGTGCGCCGCAGTCATCGCAGAATTCGGCGGGATATATGCCAGGGAGCCGGCGCACGTCGCGCACGTCCATTTCCTTGAGCAGCGCCGCGATTTCGTCCGGCACGTCCACCTGGCCGGTTTCCATGCCATCCGCCACGGCTTCTTCCTTGCTAAGCACGGGCCATACGCAGCCGTAGATGACTTCGTTACTTTGCTTCAGGCTGAAGCCGATACGATATTCCTCGATAACGGATTCGCCGCAGGCGGCAATGACGGCTCTTACGCCCTGATCGAGCACGGGCCCGGCGTTGTGCAGCCAGGTGACGGCGGCCTTGAGCGCCAGCGGCCGTATGCGGCGGTCGGCTTCCCTGCTGTTGACATAGTAGGCGTCCGGCTGCAGGTATTCCATCTGGCAGCCTGTGAAGAGTGGCGCCAAAATTGGATTGGCCGCCTCCACCCAGGCCTCACGACATGCCTCGCGGCTTGCCGCCTGGCCGTCCTGGGTTGTTTGCCAGCGGAAAAGCGGTTCGCCGTGAGGCGCTACCAGAATACCGACGACAAAGCGCGCATCGGCCAGCATGCTGTCGGCGTCGACGGACTTGATCAAGCCTTGGAGGTCGCCATTCTGGTCCAGTGCCTCGCTGGCAAGGCGTTGGGTCCAAGCGCGCGTGTCCTGGAATGTCTGCGGCATCTGGTCAAACCCCACCAACTGCGGCAGCACGGCAACACGCGTGCCGGACGCCGCAATATGCGTTTTTATCTGATCGAGCAGTTGCGCATGCTGCGCCGGCCTCAGCGTGCCGACGGGTAACTGGTAGCGCGTCCAGGCAACAATCGGCGCGGAAAACAGCAGTGCGTCCCAGGATTGGTCCTTGAGCCGCAATGTTGTTGATTCGGACAGGGTTTCCGCCTGTTCGACCAGGATCTCGTAGGCATTGGTGTCCGTGGCTAGCAGATGTTCGAGGGCGTTTTCCAGCGTCCGGCTTTTCTTTCCGAGCAGGATCTTGTCCAGCAGTGCGCCAAGCTGGTTCTCCCAGAATATATCTTCGAGCCGGCTGCCCGAGCGAGCGAGCGCCGTGGTCAGGGCCAGAAGGCGTTGGGCGTCACGGGAAAAGCGGGAAGGGGAGGGTGCGGTCATACGGCATGTAGCGAGGTTCGGGATGAATAAGACTAGTGTAACCTTGCGGTCGCAATAAAGCGCGGGCGGGGACTAAACCCCGCCCGCGCTTTGTCGTCGTGGAAAGGGCCTGCCGGCCCTGGATGGTCAGACCCCGACGGCGTCGGCGATTTCCTTGAAGTCGTCGATCTGGTCGAAGTTCATGTAGCGGTAGATCTGCGCGCCGCTTTGATTGATGATGCCCATATCGGCCATATACTCTTCGCGGGTGGGGATGCGACCCAGGCGGGAGCAGATGGCAGCCAGTTCAGCGGAACCCAGAAACACATTGGCATTCTTGCCAAGGCGATTAGGGAAATTGCGTGTGCTGGTGGACATCACGGTGGCGCCCTCGCGCACCTGTGCCTGATTACCCATGCACAGCGAGCAGCCCGGCATTTCCATGCGCGCGCCCGCAGTGCCCAGCGTGTTGTAATGGCCTTCCTCGGTGAGTTGCTTTTGGTCCATCTTGGTGGGCGGCGCCACCCACAGCTTGGTGGGGATGTCGCGCTTGCCTTCGAGCAGCTTGGATGCCGCGCGGAAGTGGCCAATGTTGGTCATGCAGCTGCCGATGAACACTTCGTCGATGGTCGTGCCAGCCACGTCTGACAATGTCTTTACATCGTCGGGGTCGTTGGGGCAGGCGACGATGGGCTCGACGATGTCAGCCAGATCGATATCGATGACGGCGGCGTAATCGGCGTCGGCATCCGGTTCGAGCAGTTGCGGATCGGCCAGCCATGCCTCCATGGCGCGCACGCGGCGCGCCAGGGTGCGTTCATCTTCGTAGCCATTGGCGATCATCCATTTCAGCAGCGTGATATTGCTGTTGATGTATTCGATGATGGGCTCTTTGTTCAGACGTACGGTGCAGCCCGCTGCAGAACGCTCCGCGGATGCATCGGTAAGCTCGAAAGCCTGCTCTATCTTGAGATTGGGCAGGCCTTCGATTTCGAGGATGCGGCCGGAGAAGATGTTTTTCTTGCCTTTTTTCTCGACGGTGAGCAGACCCTGCTTAATGGCATACAGCGGAATGGCATTGACCAGATCACGCAAGGTGACGCCAGGCTGCAACTCACCCTTGAAGCGCACCAGTACGGACTCGGGCATATCCAGTGGCATGACGCCTGTCGCGGCAGCAAAGGCCACCAGGCCGGATCCGGCGGGAAAGCTGATGCCTATGGGGAAACGCGTGTGCGAGTCGCCGCCGGTGCCGACGGTATCGGGCAACAGCATGCGATTGAGCCAGGAGTGAATGATGCCATCGCCAGGACGCAACGAGACGCCGCCGCGTGTGCTGATGAAGGCGGGCAACTCGTGGTGGGTCTTGACATCGACCGGCTTGGGATAGGCGGCCGTATGGCAGAACGACTGCATGACCAAGTCGGCCGAGAAGCCCAGGCAGGCGAGATCCTTGAGCTCGTCGCGGGTCATGGGGCCGGTGGTATCCTGGCTTCCCACGGAAGTCATGCGTGGTTCGCAGTATGTGCCGGGGCGCACGCCTTTGCCTTCCGGCAGGCCGCAGGCGCGTCCGACCATTTTCTGAGCCAATGTGTAGCCCTTGCCGCTGTCGGCCGGGTTGTGCGGGAGGCGGAAATGCGTGGAAGGTTCGAGACCCAGCGCCTCGCGCGCCTTGGCGGTGAGGCCGCGGCCGATGATGAGGGGGATGCGGCCGCCTGCACGGGCCTCGTCGAGCAGTACTTCGGACTTGAGTTCGAACTCGGCGATAACCTTGCCGTCTTTCAGTGCCTTGCCTTCGTAGGGGCGCAGCTCGATGATGTCGCCCATGTCCATTTGCGAGACGTCCAGCTCGATGGGCAGGGCGCCGGAATCTTCCATGGTGTTGTAGAAGATGGGCGCGATCTTGCTGCCTAGGCAAACGCCGCCGAAACGCTTGTTGGGAACGTATGGGATGTCTTCGCCAGCGTGCCACAGCACGGAATTGGTGGCGGACTTGCGGGATGAGCCGGTGCCCACGACGTCGCCGACATAGGCGACGAGATTGCCTTTTTGCTTGAGCGCTTCGATGAGCTTGATGGGGCCGGTCTTGCCCGGCTCGTCGGGCTCGATACCGGGACGAGGATTCTTGAGCATGGCCAGCGCATGCAGCGGAATGTCGGGACGGCTCCAGGCATCGGGCGCGGGGGAGAGGTCGTCGGTGTTGGTTTCACCGGTAACCTTGAAGACTGTGAGCTGCAGGCTTTCAGGCACCTCGGGACGAGAGGTGAACCATTCGGCGTCGGCCCAGCTTTGCAGAATCTGCCGCGCATAGGCGTTGCCCTTGTCGGCCTTTTCCTTGATGTCGTGAAAGGCATCGAAAACCAGCAGCGTATGCTTCAGGGCGTCGGCGGCGTCCTGGGCTAGGGTGTCGTTGTCGAGCAGATCGATGAGGGGGCTGATGTTGTAGCCGCCCAGCATCGTGCCCAGCAGCTCGGTGGCGCGCTTGGCGCTGATGAGTGCACAGGTTTCCGTGCCCAGGGCGACGGCGGCCAAGTAGGACGCCTTGACCTTGGCGGCATCGTCGACCCCGGCCGGCACGCGGTGCGTGAGCAGCTCGAGCAGAAACTCGGCCTCGCCTTCTGGCGGGTTCTTGATGAGCTCGATGAGATCTGCGGTTTGCTGTGCGGTGAGGGGCAGGGGAGGGATGCCCAGGGCGGCGCGCTCTGCGACGTGTTGGCGGTAGGTGTCCAGCATTGGGTAGCCTTTGTGTTGAGGAATGAGGAGTATCTTGATGGCCGTATTGTAAGGGCAGAGGCACTGTTTCGGCAAATGTCTTATATCTTATATAAGACTTGTTGCACAAAGCGCAGCCCAGGTGTTGCGTTCTTGCACGGGATCGGCCGCGGCCAGGTGTACGGTGGCCTGCCCGAAGGGCCTGCCGCGGGCATCAGGAGGCCAGCAAATCCTGCTGTTCGGGGTGGCGGCGGATGTAGGCGGCCGCGTAGGAGCACAGGGGCCGGACCATCCAGCCGTTCTCGCGGGCGGTGTCGAGGGCAGCCTGGACGAGATCGGCCGCGATGCCCCGGCCGCCCACGGCCTCAGGCACGCCAGTATGGGTGATGGCCATGATCCCGCCCCGCAATGTGTAGTCGAGGACGGACAGCATGCCTTCTTCTGTGTATTGGAAGCGCTGTGCTTCGGTGTTGTGTTCGATGGCGCGGCTCATGTGTGTTCCTATGCGTCAGGCCATTGTAATCAGGATCATGATCCACAGGAGGATCATGGCGGCAATACCCAGGAAGCAGCCTCCCCAGAGGCCGTACAGCGGCCATTTTATGCGGGATGGCACCTCGGCAGGATTGACGTGGGCAAGCAGCCGGTTGGCATTGCCGACGACCCACCAGCGGCTTTTAGGCAGGCTCAGGCGGAAGAAATAGTCCATGAGCATGGCCGCCTTGATGGGGAAAGGATAGCGCTCCCAGGGGTAGCGGTCGAGGTAGGGATGGCGCAAAGTGAGATTGGTGGTGCGCAACCGGAAAAAGACCAGCACGAGTCCCGATACCAGCGCGGTCAATGCGCAGGCCACCATGACGGTGAAGGACAAGGCCAGTGTGTATTGGATGATGGTGGAAGACATAACCGGTTATTTTGCCACAGCCGGCGCATGGCGGCGCCGGAAAAGACGCCCCGGCCCGTTGGCGGCGCCGCCGTTCCCGAGGGTCGCGGCGGGTTGCCTGCCGTCAGATGACGTACATGTCCACGTATTCATGAACAGGCATGGATTCGAGTTTCTTCTGATCGAGGGATATATCCAGGATGCGCTGCTGCTGCTTGGCCGGGAAGCGTCGCGCCAGATTGGTGCGGAACTTGGCCTCCAGGAGGGGGATGCCATCCTTGCGGCGGCGCTTGTGGCCAATGGGGTACTCGCACACGATCTCGTCAAGCCTGCTGCCGTCTTCGAATTCCACTGTCAGCGCGTTGGCGATGGAGCGCTTCTCGGGATCGTGATAGTCGCGGGTGAAGGCGGGGTCTTCCACGCATTCCATCTTGTCGCGCAGGACGTCGATGCGCGGGTCGGCGGCGATATCGTCCTCGTAGTCGCCAGCGGTCAGGCGGCCAAACAGAATGGGCACGGCAACCATGTACTGTATGCAGTGATCGCGGTCAGCCGGGTTGTTCAGCGGCCCCTTCTTGTCGATGATGCGAATGCACGCTTCGTGAGTCCGAATGGTGATCTTCCGTATGTCTGCGGCTGTCTTGCCGGCCTTCTTGATCTGATCGTGAATCTGCATGGCGCATTCCACCGCCGTTTGCGAATGGAATTCGGCCGGAAAGGAAATCTTGAACAGTACGTTCTCCATGACGTAGTTGCCGTAGGGCCGCTGGAACTTGAATGGCTGGCCTTTGAACAGTACGTCGTAGAAACCCCAGGTCTTGGCCGTGAGCACCGAGGGATAGCCCATTTCGCCGGTGCGGGCGATGAGGGCCAGGCGAACCGCGCGGCTGGTGGCGTCGCCCGCCGCCCAGCTCTTGCGGCTGCCGGTGTTGGGCGCATGTCGGTAGGTCCGCAGGCTTTGGCCGTCAACCCAGGCCAGCGAGACAGCATTGATGATTTCATCCCGCGACAGGCCGAGCATCTTGGAAACCACTGCCGTGGAGGCCACTTTGACCAGTACGACGTGGTCCAGGCCGACCTTGTTGAAGGAGTTCTCCAGCGCGATGCAGCCTTGAATTTCGTGCGCCTTGATCAGCCCCGTGAGCACGTCGCGCATAGTAAGCGGCGCCTTGCCGGCGGCAACAGCGTTGCGCGAAAGCCAGTCGGCCATGGCCAGTATGCCGCCCAGATTGTCGGAGGGATGTCCCCATTCGGCGGCCAGCCATGTGTCATTGAAGTCGAGCCAGCGTATCATGACGCCGATGTTGAAGGCGGCCTGCACCGGATCGAGCTGAAACTGGGTGCCCGGTACCTTGGCGCCATTGGGGACGACCGTGCCGGGCACGATGGGGCCCATGAGTTTGGTGCAGGCCGGATACTCCAGCCCCTCCAGGCCGCAGCCCAGCGTATCGATGAGGCAGTTGCGGGCGGTTTCGTAGGCCAGCTCACTCTTGATCTCGTAATTGAGCACATAGTCGACGATGTCAACCAGCACTTGATCGGGATCGGGCCGAACATTGGAAATGGGAGCGGACATAATGATGGTTCCTGTGTTGCTGAAAATGAAGAACAAATAGGCTACGGGGGCGGCAGGCCAGCGGCCTACAAGCCGGGTGCAAGAACGCTGCCAGGCACACGCACCGCGCCTTCCATCAGTATGCGCGCACTGCGGCTCATGATCGCTTTGCGGACCTTCCATTCGCCGTCTTCCTGCGATGCCTGCGCGCCCACGCGCAGTGTGCCGGACGGATGGCCAAAGCGTACCGCCTCGCGGTCACCTCCGCCAGCCGCAAGATTGACCAGTGTTCCGGGGATGGCGGCAGCCGTGCCGATGGCCACCGCCGCCGTGCCCATCATGGCATGATGCAGCTTGCCCATGGACAGCGCCCGAACCAGCAGATCGATGTCGCGCGCGGCAACGGCCTTGCCGCTTGAGGCTACGTAGTCTGCGGGCGAGGCCACGAAAGCGACCTTGGGCGTATGCTGGCGTGTGGCCGCTTCGGCCAGATCGCCGATCAAACCCATGCGCAATGCGCCGTGCGACCGTATGGTTTCGAACATGGCCAACGCCTTGTCGTCGCCGTTAACGGCCCCCTGCAGTTCCGTTCCCGTATAGCCGATGTCGGTGGCATTGATGAAAATGGTGGGAATGCCGGCATTGATCATGGTGGCGCGCAGGATGCCTATCCCTGGCACGTCCAGGTCGTCCGCCACATTGCCGGTTGGAAACATGGCGCCGCCGTCGGGGCCGTCATCGGCGGGGTCCATGAATTCGAGCTGCACTTCGGCGGCGGGGAACGTGACGCCGTCCAGCTCGAAATCGCCAGTCTCCTGCACTTCGCCGTTCGTGATGGGCACATGGGCAACAATGGTCTTGCCGATGTTCGCCTGCCAGATGCGCACGGTTGCAATACCGTTGCGGGGTATGCGTCCAGCATCGATCAGCCCGCGCGTCAGCGCAAAGGGGCCCACTGCGGCGGACAGATTGCCGCAATTGCCGCTCCAGTCCACGAAGGGCTTGTCAATGGAAACCTGGCCGAAGAGATAATCCACTTCGTGGTCGGGACGCGTGCTGCGCGACAGTATCACGGTCTTGCTCGTGCTCGACGTGGCGCCGCCCATGCCGTCGGTCTGCTTGCCGTAGGGGTCGGGGCTGCCGATCACCCGCAGCAGCAGGGCGTCACGTGCCGGGCCGGGCTGCCGTGCGGCCGGCGGCAGGTCCTGAAGGCGGAAGAAGACGCCCTTGCTGGTGCCGCCGCGCATATAGGTGGCGGGAATGCTGATCTGAGGTGCGTGAGCCATGGTCTGTTCCTGTGGTATCAAACGGCCGCCGACGATTGAATGAAGTCCTGCGCAAAGCGCTGCAGTACGCCGCCCGCCTCGTAGATGGAGACTTCCTCGGCGGTGTCCAGCCTACAGGTCACCGGGACCTCGATGCGTTCGCCATTGCGCCGGTTGACGATCAGGGACAGCGTGGCTCCAGGCCTGGGTTTGCCAATGACATCGTAGGTTTCGGTGCCGTCGATGCCGAGTGTCTTGCGGGTCGTACCTGGCTGGAACTCCAGCGGCAGCACGCCCATGCCGACAAGATTGGTGCGGTGAATGCGTTCGAAGCCCTCGGCCGCGATAGCCTCCACGCCAGCCAGGCGCACGCCCTTGGCGGCCCAGTCGCGCGAGGAACCTTGGCCATAGTCGGCGCCCGCCACAATAATCAAGGGCTGCTTGCGTTCCATATAGGTTTCTATCGCTTCCCACATACGGGTGACCTTGCCTTCCGGCTCGATCCTGGCCAGCGATCCTTGCCTGATTTCACCGTTGTCCATGACCATCTCGTTGAGCAGTTTCGGATTGGCAAATGTGGCGCGTTGCGCGGTCAGGTGGTCGCCGCGATGGGTCGCGTAGGAGTTGAAATCCTCCTCAGGCAATCCCATCCTTGCCAGGTATTCGCCTGCGGCGCTGCTGGGCAGAATGGCATTCGAGGGAGACAGGTGGTCGGTGGTGATATTGTCGCCGAGCACGGCCAGAGGGCGCATGCCCTTGAGCGTGCGCTCACCGGCCAGTGCGCCTTCCCAGTAGGGCGGGCGGCGTATATAGGTGCTGGTGGGGCGCCAGTCGTAGAGCGGGCTGATTTGCTCGTTGCTGCGCACGCTGGATGCGAACATCGGCTCATAGACCTGGCGGAAGAATTCGGGCTTGACGCTGGCACGCATGATGGCATCGATTTCCTCGTCGCCAGGCCAGATATCCTTCAGCGTGACCGGCTTGCCGTCCTTGTCCATGCCAAGCACATCTTTTTCAATGTCAAAGCGCACCGTGCCGGCAATCGCATAGGCAACCACCAGCGGTGGCGATGCCAGGAAAGCCTGCTTGGCGTAAGGATGGATGCGTCCGTCGAAATTGCGGTTGCCTGACAATACGGCCGTCGCATAAAGGTCGCGATCTATGACTTCCTTCTGGATTTTCGGATCGAGCGCGCCGCTCATGCCATTGCAGGTGGTGCAGGCAAAGCCCACGATGCCAAAGCCGAGTGCTTCCAGCTCGGCCATCAGGCCTGCATCTTCGAGATAGAGTTGCACAGCCTTGGAACCGGGCGCCAGGGACGTCTTTACCCAGGGCTTGCGTGCCAGGCCGCGCGCATTGGCATTGCGTGCCAGCAGTCCGGCGGCAATCACGTTGCGGGGGTTGCTGGTATTGGTGCAGCTGGTAATGGCGGCAATGATGACGGCACCGTCGGGCATGAGTCCGGGTACGTTCTCCACTTTGCCCGCAATACCGCGCTCGGCCAGGTCGGAGGTGGAAACACGCCGGTGCGGATTGGATGGACCGGCAATATTGCGCACGACGGTTGATAGGTCAAACTTGAGTACGCGTTCGTACTCGGCGCTCGCCAGGCTGTCCGCCCAGAAGCCGGCATGCTTGGCGTAGGTCTCCACGAGCTTGACCTGTGCATCGTCCCGGCCTGTAAGCTTCAGGTAGTCGATGGTTTGCTGGTCGATATAGAACAGCGCGGCGGTGGCGCCATATTCGGGTGTCATGTTTGAAATCGTGGCCCGGTCGCCCAGCGTCAGGCTGGATGCGCCCTCGCCGTAGAATTCGATGTAGGAGGAAACGACTTTCTGGCTGCGCAGGAACTCGGTCAGCGCCAGCGCAAGGTCGGTGGCGGTGATGCCGGGCCGAAGCTTGCCGGTCAGCTCGACACCGATGATGTCGGGCAGACGCATCCAGGATGCGCGGCCAAGCATGACACTTTCCGCTTCGAGCCCGCCCACACCCACGGCAATCACGCCCAGCGCGTCGACATGCGGCGTATGGCTGTCGGTGCCTACCAGCGTATCGGGGAAGGCCACGCCGTCGCGGGCATGCACGACGGGCGACATACGCTCCAGATTTATCTGGTGCATGATGCCGTTGCCTGGCGGAATCACGTCGACATTCTTGAATGCTTTTTTGGTCCAGTTGATGAAATGGAAGCGATCGTCGTTGCGGCGGTCTTCAATGGCACGGTTCTTGGCAAAGGCATCCTTGTCGTAGCCGCCGTGCTCCACGGCAAGGGAGTGATCGACAATGAGCTGCGTGGGCACGACTGGATTGACCAGCGAGGGGTCGCCGCCTTTCGCGGCAATTGCGTCACGCAGCCCCGCAAGGTCCACCAGCGCCGTCTGGCCAAGGATGTCGTGGCATACGACGCGGGCCGGATACCAGGGGAAATCGCGCTCGCGCCTGCGCTCGATAAGCTGGCGCAGCGAGTCGGTGAGTATCGACGGATCGCAACGGCGCACGAGATTTTCTGCGTGGATGCGTGATGTATACGGCAGCTTGTCGTATGCGCCGGGTTCAATGGCATCGACGGCTGCGCGCGTGTCGAAATAATCCAGCAGTGTGCCGGGCAGCGGCTTGCGGTAGGCGGTGTTCATGGCATGCGAGGAAGAAGGGTGAGCGGGCAGGGCAGCACCAGGCGGCACGGATGCGCCGCCTGGTGCTGCTCTGTCGGCGCCGGATCAGCGGCGTTTGGACAGCGGGACGAATTTCTTGTCTTCCGGGCCGACGTAGTTTGCCGTCGGACGGATGATCTTGTTATCGACACGCTGCTCAATGATATGTGCCGACCAGCCGGCGGTGCGGGCAATGACGAACAGGGGCGTGAACATCGCCGTGGGCACACCCATCATGTGATAGGACACGGCCGAGAACCAGTCGAGATTGGGGAACATTTTCTTGATGTCCCACATCACGCTTTCCAGGCGCTCCGCTATATCGAACATCTTCATGTTGCCCTGCGATTTCGACAGCTTGCGCGCGACGTCCTTGATGACCTTGTTGCGCGGGTCCGACACGGTATAGACCGGATGGCCAAAGCCGATAACCACTTCCTTGTTTTCAACGCGCTGACGGATGTCGGCCTCGGCGTCGTCGGGAGAGTCGTAGCGTTTCTGGATTTCGAATGCCACTTCGTTTGCGCCGCCGTGCTTGGGGCCGCGCAGGGCGCCGATGCCGCCGGTAATGGCGGAGTACATATCAGAGCCCGTGCCGGCAATGACACGGCATGCGAACGTGGAAGCATTGAATTCGTGCTCCGCATACAGAATCAGCGACGTGTGCATGGCCCGGACCCACTCGTCGCTCGGCTTTTCGCCATGGAGCAGATGGAGGAAGTGCCCGCCTATGCTGTCGTCGTCTGTCTGCACGTCGATGTAGCGGCCATTGTGACTATAGTGATACCAATACAGCAGCGCCGAGCCGAGGTTGGCCATAAGCCGGTCCGCGATGTCGCGCGCATCGGGCAGGTTGTGGTCGTCTTTTTCGGGCAGTACGCATCCCAGCACAGAGACCGCAGTGCGCATGACATCCATGGGGTGGCTGTTGGCGGGCAGCGATTCCAGCGCCACCTGAAGCTGGGCCGGCAGACCCCGCAGCTTGCGCAGCTTGGCCTTGTAGGCAGCCAGCTCGGTCTTGGTGGGGAGTTTGCCGTGAACCAGCAGGTGAGCAACTTCCTCGAACTCGCATGTGTCGGCGATGTCCAGGATGTCGTATCCGCGATAGTGCAGGTCATTGCCGCTGCGGCCCACTGTGCATAGGGCCGTGTTGCCGGCAACCACGCCCGAGAGCGCGACCGACTTCTTGGGCTTGGGACCGTTGGGCGCCGTTGCCGCGACCTCCTGCTTTTTCCTGGCGGTGGTCTTGGCGGCTGCTTTTGTTGCCATATCTCTACTCCTGAAAGTTACTTCGATTTGGCTTGTTGAAAAAGCGCATCGAGGCGGGATTCAAACTCGTGATAACCAATTCGATCGTACAGTTCTTCGCGGGTCTGCATCATATCCACCACGTTCTTCTGGTGGCCATCGCGGCGTATGGCTTCGTAGACGGTTTCCGCAGCCTTGTTCATGGCACGGAAGGCGGACAGCGGATACAGCACGATGTCCACGCCGACACCGGCCAGTTCCTGGACAGTGAACAGCGGCGTCTTGCCGAACTCGGTGATATTCGCAAGTACCGGTACGCTCAGTTCCTTCTTGAATCGCTCGTACGTAGTCAGATCATACGATGCTTCGGCAAAAATGCCGTCCGCGCCGGCCTCGACGAACGCGTGGGCGCGCTCCAGCGCCTTGTCTACGCCCTCGACGGCAATGGAGTCGGTGCGCGCAATGATGAAAAACGCCGGATCGGTGCGCGCATCCACTGCCGCCTTGATCCGGTCCACCATTTCGCCTTGACTCACAATTTCCTTTCCGGGACGATGGCCGCAGCGCTTGGCGCCAACCTGGTCCTCGATATGGCAGGCGCCTGCGCCGAACTTGATCAGGCTTTTGATGGTGCGTGCGATATTGAAGGCCGACGGCCCGAAACCGGTGTCGATGTCGACCATGAGCGGCAGATCGCAGACGTCGGTGATGCGGCGGATGTCGGTAAGGACGTCATCAAGCGTATTGATACCAAGGTCGGGCAGCCCCAGCGATCCCGCCGCGACGCCGCCTCCCGACAGATAAATGGCGCGATAGCCCGCACGCTTGGCCAGCAGGGCATGATTGGCGTTGATGGCGCCAATGACCTGCAAGGGATGTTCTTCTTGGAGAGCCTGGCGGAAACGGCCGCCAGCGGAGAGGGAGAGGTCGGGCACGATGAAGGTTCCTCGCTATGGGTTTGCGGATGGTTTGCCATGATTTCAAGCAAAATACGTGCCAGAAATTGGCACGGTGAGCGCAGGCAAGGCCAGATTCTCCATTGCAATGCATAGCCGGCATTTCCGCAAGCGTCGGGATTGTGAATACCGCTTGTGTTGCGGCTGCTGTTTCAGTTAATGTTCCATGTTGTTTCATCAATGTTTCAATCAAGTTTCAAAATAAAGGCTGAAATGTTTCATCTTGCTGATCGCCGGCCAATTGCTCGCTTGTCTCACTCGGTGGGCCGGTGGAGACGGATCCCATCCGTCGAGCCACAAGACAATCATGTTCGCGAGTGCGACGGCCGACCTGACTTCACCACCCCATGCAGGCGCGGGCATGCCGGGCCCCGCCGCAATCAGGAACGATAGCGCTATGTCTTCGGTTTTCACGGCTTCACAGGGAACGCGGCTGCGGCTCGTGGCGGCCGGCATGCATGAATTGCGCCTGCTGTTCGAGGAGGTGGCGCCCCAATACAGCCCAGTGGCGGAAATCACCATTATCGACAAGGGCTATAGCCAGGCAGTGAGCGATATTCAGGCCATGCGCCAGGACCAGGGCGTGGACATCGTTGTGTCCGCGGGCACCAACGGCAGCTTTCTCAGACAGCATCTGGACATCCCTGTGGTCATGGTCAAGGCGGGCGGCCTGGACATCATGCGCGGGTTGGCCAGGGCGTCGCGCGGCTCGCGCCGTATCGGGCTGGTGGCCTACGGCGCCGTGCCGCCCGAGTTGCGGCATTTCAATGACCTTTTCGGCCTTGGCGTGGCGCTGCGGGCATATAGCGCGGAAGAGGAGGCGGAGGGCTGTGTGCGCGAACTGCTGGCGCTTGGCGTCGAGTCCATCATCGGTCACGGGCTGGTGACCGATCTGGCACGCTCATACGGCATCGAGGGCATACTGCTGTATTCGCAGGGCGCCGTTCGCGAGGCCATAGAAGACGCTGTCGAGGTGGCGCGCATCTCCAGGCTGGAATCCGCACGACGCGAGAAACTCAATACCATACTGGGCCGGCTCAAGGACGGTGTCGTGGCGGTGGATCTGGACGAGCGCATCGAAATCATCAATCCCGCCATGGCTGCCGTGCTGGGCCGTCCGGCTGACCAGCTTGTCGGGCAGCGGCTGGGCATGGTGAACAGCGTGCTCAGCCTGCAGGACACCTTGCGCACGGGCCAGACGGAGGCCGAACTCGTGCGCCAGGTCGGGGGCAAGACGGTGGTGCTCACGCGCATGCCTGTGCTCGAGCAGGGACGCCACACCGGGGCCGTGCTGGTCTGCCAGGATCCGGTCGCCATACAACGTATGGACCGCAGTCTGCGTTCGCGCGGCAAACCGCGCTCCAATGCGGCGCGCTACGGTCTGGAGCAGCTGGTCGGGCGCAGTCCCGCCATCGGCCGAGTGCGCCAGCGCGCACTAACCTGCGCGCGCAGCGATGCCACGGTGCTCATCATTGGCGAGAGCGGCACAGGCAAGGAGCTGCTTGCGCAGGGCATACATAATGCCAGCAACCGCCGCGCCCAGCCGTTCGTGGCCGTCAACTGCGCGGCCTTCCCTGACAGTCTGCTTGAAAGCGAGCTCTTCGGCTATGTCGACGGAGCCTTCACCGGTTCCTCGCGTGGCGGCAAGGTGGGACTGTTCGAGGCAGCACATACCGGCACGCTGTTTCTGGACGAAATCGGTGAAATGCCCCTACCGCTGCAGACACGCCTGCTGCGCGTGTTGCAGGAGCGCGAAGTGCTGCGTATTGGTGCGACCCAGCCCACGCCGGTTGACGTGCGCATCATCGCCGCCACGCACCAGGACCTGGCCGAGCGCGCGCGGTCCGGACACTTTCGCAGCGACCTGTACTACAGGCTGAATATCCTTCTGCTGACGCTACCGCCATTGCGCGAGCGCCTGAGCGACCTGCCTCTGCTGGTGAGCCACCTTCACGAAAAAATCGCCCGGCGTCTTGGTGTGAGCAACAGCGTGGAGTCGACGCTGGGCGAGGCTGGTCACGCCGCCGGGGGAGGCCGGGAAGTCGTCCAGGCCATCGTCGAGGCGGCGCGCGGTTATGCCTGGCCCGGCAATATCCGCGAGCTTGAAAACCTGATTGAGCGCGTGATGGTATTTTGCGAGTCCGCGCCCGCTGGCGGCGATGCCGCGATTGAGTTGCGCAGTATTGCGCCCGAGCTCTTTATGGCCGCCGGCGGGGCGCAACGGCCGGTGCCGGGCAATAGGCAGGCAGCGCTCGCTGTGGCGGGGGTTCTCACCAAGGGGGCGGCGACTGCGTTGAATGAGAAGGGCGCGCCCGAAGAGCCGTCTGGCGAAAAAGTCTTTTATGCTGACCGTCTGCTGAAAGATACAGCCGCGCTTACGCCACAAGCCGTGCTGGAAGCATTGAAGGCATGCGACGGCAACCGTGCAGCGGCGGCCGCCGCGCTTGGCATTAGCAGAACCACGCTCTGGCGCAGGCTCAAGCGCATGGAGGCGGGTGCGCGGAATTACCGATTGCCCAATACCTTTTGAAGGATAAAAATAACCACAAGTGGCGCCGTAGCCTCCCTCAATTCAATTCTCCGCAGGCCGGCCACCCTTTTTCTCCGCCACCTTCCGATTTCCAGTGTTTCGGACGAGAACGCGGGCAGATCGCTTCTTCTTTGCGCTACGTTTGAAAAAATACACCGGGCCACAACTATTGAAGCGGTTCAGCGCAAAGGCGCTGCCTGCTGACGCGGCGCCGGCTGCCTGAAACTCGCGCAGGGGCAAGCCACCATGAAGAACACCAGCGAGGAAAATGGCCGGGACAGCCTGGCGGGAATGCAGGGCCGAGTGATACGGCCGGAAGACAACGATTACGATGAGGTCCGTCGCGTCTGGAACGGGATGATAGACAGGCGTCCCGCGCTGATCCTGCAATGCATCAATGCCGACGATGTGTCCATCGCCGTGCAATATGCGCGACGGAGCGCGCTGGAAATTTCCATCCGGGGCGCGGGGCATAATATCGCCGGAAACGCACTTTGCGATGGCGGTGTGATGATAGACCTGTCTCCAATGAAGAATGTGCAGACCGATCCGCCACGCCGGCGGGCCTATGTGGAACCTGGCGCCACGCTGGCTGATCTGGATGGGGCTACGCAGCGCGATGGTCTCGCAACGCCGCTTGGCATCAATTCCACGACGGGCGTTTCGGGCCTGACTTTGGGGGGCGGCAT
The DNA here is from genome assembly GCF_004153445.1 of Allopusillimonas soli. GTDB lineage: Bacteria > Pseudomonadota > Gammaproteobacteria > Burkholderiales > Burkholderiaceae_B > Allopusillimonas > Allopusillimonas soli. The sequence continues at coordinate 140,271 of NZ_SDQC01000005.1, read as the reverse complement.
TGGCTGGCTGACCCGCAGGCTGGGGATGACAGTCGACAATCTGCTCTCGGCGGACGCTGTCATGGCGGATGGCCGGAAGCTGCACGCGAGCCAGGATGAAAACCCGGAGCTATTCTGGGCGTTGCGAGGCGGCGGGGGAAACTTTGGTGTGGTGACGCGCTTTGAGTTCAATCTGCACCGGGTGGGCCCGGAGATACTGGCCGGGCTCATCGTGTTTCCCATCGAGCAGGCAAAGCGGGTGCTGCAACAATATCGTGAGTTTGTTGCCGGCGCCCCGGAAGATCTGTGTGTATGGGCCTTGCTGCGCCAAGCTCCCCCGCTTCCATTTCTGCCCGAAGCCATCCACGGCAAGCCCATTCTGGCGCTGGCGCTGGCCTACACGGGCGACACAGCCAAGGGCGAAGGCGTTATCGAACCCATTTTCGGCTTTGGCGATCCCGTGGGCCGGCATGTCGGCGTACAGCCGTATGCACAGTGGCAGCAGGCGTTCGATCCGCTGCTGGCATCGGGTGCAAGAAACTACTGGAAAACGCACAATTTTACGAAGCTGAACGACGAGGCGCTGGACATCATGACCGATGCGGCCGCCGCGCTGCCGTCGCCGCAATGCGAGCTTTTCATTGGGCATATTGCGGGCGCGGCCAACCGTGTTCCCGCCAATGCGACGGCGTACGTTCAGCGCGACGCCGAGTTTGTGATGAATGTCCACGCCCGATGGGAAGATGCCGGGCAGGACGAGGCGTGCATCGGCTGGGCGCGCGACTTGTTCAAGAAAGTCGGACCCCATGCCTCGGGCGGTGCCTATGTCAACTTCATGACTGCCGAAGAGGGCGATCGCGTCAAGGATGCCTACGGCAGCAATTATGCGCGGCTTGTTCGCGCAAAGCAGCTATATGATCCGGAAAATTTGTTCCATGTGAATCAGAACATCCGGCCATAGAAAGGGCGGGGCCGTCATGAAAACACCCCAAAGGCGGGGTGATCGATGCCCAGCCTTTGGGGTGCGGATACAGCGCGCCTTGCGCGGCTGTGCGGCGCGGCCGCTCTATTTCAGCAGCTCGGCCACACCGTCACGCTCTTCGGTAATTTCCTTGAGCGTGAAATCCATGCGTTCGCGCGAGAAAGCATCGATTTCCAGGCCTTCGACACGCGTGTATTCGCCGTTGTCGGTAATCACAGGCACGCCGTAAATAAGGCCTTCGGGAATGCCATATGAGCCGTCGGACGGCACGCCCATGGTGACCCACTTGCCGTTCGAGCCCAGCACCCAGTCATGCACATGGTCGATCGCCGCATTGGCGGCCGACGCGGCGGAGGACAGGCCGCGCGCTTCGATGATGGCCGCGCCGCGCTTGCCAACGGTGGGGATGAACGTGTTGCGGTTCCAGTCGTCGTCGTTGATGAGCTGGGCCAGGCTCTGGCCGCCCACGGTCGCGAAGCGGATGTCGGGATACATGGTGGGCGAGTGGTTGCCCCACACGATGAGCTTTTCGATGTCGGCAACGGGCTTGCCAGACTTGGCGGCCAGTTGAGACAGCGCGCGGTTGTGGTCCAGGCGCAGCATGGCAGTGAAGTTCTTGGCGGGCAGATCGGGCGCCGACTTCATGGCGATGTAGGCATTGGTGTTGGCGGGATTGCCGACAACCAGCACCTTGACGTTGCGGCTGGCGACATCATTCAGGGCCTTGCCTTGCTCCTTGAATATCTGGGCGTTGACATGCAGCAGGTCTTTGCGTTCCATGCCGGGGCCGCGGGGGCGCGCGCCCACCAGCAGGGCGATGTCGGCATCCTTGAAGGCCTCGCGCGGATCGCTGTGCGCGCTCATGCCCGCCAGCAGCGGGAATGCGCAGTCGTCCAGTTCCATCATGACGCCCTTGAGCGCGGCCTGAGCCTTGTCATTGGGAATTTCGAGCAGTTGCAGAATGACCGGCTGGTCTTTGCCGAGCATCTCGCCCGAGGCAATACGAAACAGCAGGGCGTAGCCGATCTGGCCGGCAGCACCGGTGACGGCGACGCGCATGGCGGGTTTGGACATTAAAATCTCCCGGTAGGGTATGAGAAACTGGGTGGCTTGCCAGTGTAACGTCTGGCACGGACAACCGAAAAGCGTAGCGAATATTCCTTTCGGCGTCAAATATCTTATATCTTATATAAGACAGAAGAGTGTTAGACATAAAACGCGCGGCATGCGAAAATAGCGAAGTTTGCTCATTTTGTTACTTCCATGTCCGAATCCACCCATCCAGATCGCGGCCACGTCCCCGATCGCTCTGCCGGCAGTGCGGCCTTCAGTCCGCTGTACCAGCAGATCAAGGGCTTGCTGCTGCAAAGCCTGGATAGGGGCGAATGGAAACCCGGCGAGGCCATCCCCAGCGAGCTCGATCTCGCCGCGCGTTTTCAGGTCAGCCAGGGCACGGTGCGCAAGGCTATCGACGAACTGGCTGCGGATAACCTGTTGGTGCGCCGCCAGGGCAAGGGCACGTTTGTGGCCACCCATCACGAGGCCAACGTGCGTTTCCGCTTCCTGCGTCTCACGCCCGATGATGCGCGCCAGCGCGGCTCGGCCAGCCAGGTGCTCGATTGCAGGCGTGTGAAGGCGCCTGCCGACATCGCCGCGCTGCTTGACCTGCGCAACGGGGAGGCCGTCGTCAGTCTGCGGCGTCTGCTATCCTTCGAGGATACGCCCACCATTCTGGACGATATCTGGCTGCCCGGTGCCGTCTTCAAGGGGCTCACGGCGGAGTCCATGCAGCGTTTGCGCAGTCCGCTGTACGCGCTGTTCGAATCCGAATTTGGCGTCAGCATGGTCCGGGCAGATGAAAAAATCAAGGCTGTCGCCGCCAGCGACGAACAGGCACAACTGCTGCGGATCGAGCCGGGCGCGCCCCTGCTGCGCGTCGAGCGCGTTTCGTACACCTATGGCGACCGCCCCATGGAAGTGAGGCGCGGCCTCTACCTGACAGAGCAGTTCCATTATCGAAACAGTCTGAACTAGGCGCCAATGGGTGCTTCATTTGAAACAGCCATGCCAAATAGGCGAAAATGCCAGTTGCGCTTTGCAATGAATTAATTTGTTAAACCTCGAGGCCATCATGTCCGATACCGCTTCAAAGCCGCGTCCGCAGTACCGCAATATCAGCGTGCCGCAGATCCTGAGCTACCGTTTGCCGCTGGCCGGCAAATCGTCAATTCTGCACCGCATCAGCGGCGCATTGCTGTTCCTCTGTATTCCCTTGGTGATTCTGCCGCTGTTCTCCCTTAGCGTCACCTCGCCGGACAGTTTTGCCGAAATGCGCGAATGGGTGGCCAACCCGCTGTTCAAGCTGTTGTTGCTGGTGCTCATCTGGGGTTTCCTGCACCATTTTTGCGCCGGCATCCGTTATCTTGTGCTTGATCTTCATATCGGCAATGACAAGGTCACCGCGCAGAAGAGCGCAGGCGTCGTGTTTGGTGTGAGCCTGGCGCTCACGCTGGTCTTCGGTCTTAAACTGTTCGGGGTGTGGTAATGGCACAAGAACTTCTCGGTACCAAGCGCCTGGTGGTTGGCGCGCATTACGGCGCATTCGACTTCCTCGTGCAACGGGTCACGGCCATCATCATGGCCGTCTACACGATCGTGCTGTTTTTCGGAATCATTTTCACCCCTGAAATGGATTTCGAAAGCTGGCGCGGCCTGTTCACCTTCCATTGCCTCGGCTTGCCGGTCGGCCAACTGCTGGCCACGCTGTTCTTCCTGTCGCTGGCGTGGCACGCCTGGATTGGCGTGCGCGATATCTGGATGGACTACATCCGCTCAGCCGGCCTGCGCCTGCTCCTGCAGGTGCTGACGGTGCTGTGGCTGGTGGCCGCCGTCGTCTTTTTTGCAAAAATTCTCTGGAGTCTATAAGCCGTGGCTGCTGTCAATACTTCCTTACCACGCCGCCAGTTTGATGTAGTGGTGGTGGGTGCCGGCGGATCCGGCATGCGTTGCTCCCTTCAACTTGCCCAGGCTGGCCTTTCCGTGGCCGTGCTGTCCAAGGTCTTTCCCACACGGTCGCATACGGTGGCTGCGCAAGGTGGCGTCAGCGCCTCGCTTGGCAACATGAGCGAAGACCACTGGCTCTGGCACATGTATGACACCGTCAAGGGCTCCGACTGGCTCGGCGACCAGGATGCCATCGAGTTCATGTGCCGCGAAGCGCCCAATGCCGTGTACGAGCTCGAGCATTTCGGCATGCCTTTCGACCGCAACGCCGACGGCACCATTTACCAGCGTCCGTTCGGCGGCCATACAGCCAACTATGGCGAAAAGCCCGTCCAGCGTGCCTGTGCCGCCGCCGACCGCACGGGCCATGCCATGCTGCACACGCTGTATCAGCGCAATGTCGCCGCACGTACCCAGTTTTTTGTCGAATGGATGGCGCTCGACCTGCTTCGCAACGAGGCGGGCGATGTGCTAGGCGTTACCGCCCTGGAAATGGAAACTGGCGACATCTACGTGCTGGAGGCCAAGCAGACTGTGCTGGCCACGGGTGGTGCCGGCCGCATCTGGGCCGCTTCGACCAACGCCTTCATCAATACCGGTGACGGCCTGGGCATGGCGGCGCGGTCGGGTATCCCGCTCGAAGACATGGAGTTCTGGCAATTCCATCCCACCGGTGTGGCGGGTGCGGGCGTGCTCATCACCGAAGGTGTGCGTGGCGAAGGCGGTATTCTGCTCAACAAGGACGGTGAACGCTTCATGGAGCGCTATGCGCCCACGCTGAAGGATCTGGCGCCGCGCGATTTCGTTTCCCGGTCCATGGATCAGGAAATCAAGGAAGGCAGGGGCTGTGGTCCCGACGCCGATCACATCCTGCTCAAGCTGGACCACATCGGCGCCGAAACCATCATGAAGCGACTTCCGTCCATCCGCGAGATCGCCATCAAGTTTGCCAATGTCGATCCCATCAAGGATCCCATTCCTGTCATTCCCACCATTCATTACCAGATGGGCGGGCTGCCCACCAACATTCATGGTCAGGTCATGAGCTGGGTCAATGGCGAAAGCACGCCTGTGCAGGGCCTTTATGCCGTCGGGGAGTGCGCGGCTACCTCCGTGCACGGCGCGAACCGCCTGGGCACCAATTCGCTGCTCGACCTCATTGTTTTCGGCCGTTCGGCGGGCAACCATATCGTGGCCTCGCATCCCGAGCGCCAGCATTCGCACCAGCCCATTCCGCAATCCAGCATAGACAAGTCGATAGCGCGCGTTGACGAACTCGAAACCCGCAGCTCGGGTGAAAACGTCTATGAAGTGCACAATGCCATGCGCAACAGCATGCAGGGGCATTGCGGTGTATTCCGCACCCTCGATCTGCTGAACGAGGGCGTCACCCAGATCGAGCAGATCGCCGACCGTTGCGACAACGTCTATTTCAAGGACAAGTCCAAGGTCTGGAATACGGCACGCATCGAAGCCCTGGAACTGGCAAACATGAAAGAGGTAGCCCTGGCCACGACCAAATCCGCGGCCAACCGCTTCGAGAGCCGCGGCGCCCATGCGCTTGCCGACTACCCGGAACGCGACGACGAAAATTGGCTGCGCCACACGCTGTGGTTCTCCGAAGACCGCCGCCTGGAATACAAGCCCGTGCAGATGAAGCCGCTCACCGTAGACAGCTTCCCGCCCAAGGCCCGGACCTTCTAAGCAGGATATAGAAATGAGCGAAAAACGTATCGTCAAATTCGAAATCTACCGCTACGATCCCGACAAGGACGAGCGCCCTTACATGCAGAAACTCGAGGTCGAGCTGCTGCCCACCGACAAGATGCTGCTCGACGCGCTTGTTCGCATCAAGCACAATGTCGATGATAGCCTTGCGCTGCGCCGGTCGTGCCGCGAGGGGGTCTGCGGCTCCGATGCCATGAATATCAATGGCAAGAATGGTCTGGCCTGCATTACCAATCTGCGCGAGCTCAAGGAACCCATCGTCCTGAAGCCGCTGCCCGGCCTGCCTGTGGTGCGTGATCTCATCGTCGACATGACGCACTTCTTCAACCAGTATCATTCCATCAAGCCCTACCTCATCAACGACCAGCCGCCGCCCGAAAGAGAGCGGCTGCAAAGTCCGGAGGCGCGCGAAGAGCTCAATGGGCTGTACGAATGTATTCTGTGCGCCTGCTGCTCCACCGCATGCCCATCGTTCTGGTGGAATCCCGATAAATTCGTCGGCCCCGCCGGCCTGCTGCAGGCCTACCGCTTCATTGTCGACAGCCGTGACGAGGCGACCGGCGCGCGTCTGGACAATCTGGAAGATCCATACCGTCTGTTCCGCTGCCATACCATCATGAACTGCGCAGATGTCTGTCCCAAGGGACTCAACCCCTCGGCGGCAATAGGCAAGATCAAGGAACTTCTGGTCCGTCGCACCATCTAGGCTATACGGTTGATGAAAAAGCTGTCCGAATCCGAACGCGCGCGGTTGCGCTGGCGGGCCCGAAGAGGCTTGCTGGAAAACGATCTGATCATTACCCGATTTCTCGATCGGTACGAATCGGACCTGACTGACGAAGATGTTTCCGCCTTGTCCCTGCTGTTCGACATGGGCGACAACGAATTGCTCGACGTCTTGCTGGAGCGTGCCCAGCTTGAGGGGAAGTATGACATTCCTCCTTTGCGGCGCATGGTCAGGCAGATGCAAGAGTTGTAATTTATAAGGAAGATTGATAATGCAATTGTCAGACAAGAAAGCCACCCTGTCCTTCTCGGACGGCAGCGCGCCCATAGAGTTTCCTGTCTATCAGGGCACCATTGGGCCGGACGTCATTGACATCCGCAAGCTGTATGGGCAAAGCGGCATGTTCACCTACGATCCGGGCTTCCTGGCCACGGCTTCGTGCGAGTCGGGCATCACCTACATCGACGGCGACAAGGGTCAACTGCTGTACCGCGGCTACCCCATCGACCAGCTTGCGCAGAAATGCGACTTTCTCGACATCTGCCATCTCATCCTGAACGGCGACCTGCCCAACAAGGAACAGAAGGCCGAGTTCGATTCTCTCGTCACGCACCATTCGCTGGTGCATGAGCAACTGCATTTCTTCCTGCGCGGCTTCCGCCGCGACGCCCATCCCATGGCCGTGCTGACCGGCCTGGTGGGCGCGTTGTCGGCGTTCTATCACGATTCCACCGACATCACCAATCCGCATCACCGCCAAGTGTCGGCCATCCGGCTCATAGCCAAGATGCCTACGCTGGTGGCCATGGCCTACAAGTATTCGCAAGGCCAGCCTTTCATCTATCCACAAAACGATCTGTCCTATACCGGCAATTTCCTGCGCATGATGTTTGCCACGCCTTGCGAGGAGTACAAGGTCAACGAAGTGGTGGAGCGCGCGCTCGACCGCATCTTCATTCTGCATGCCGATCACGAGCAGAACGCTTCCACATCCACCGTCCGCCTGTGCGGTTCGTCGGGCACCAATCCGTTCGCAGCGATTGCGGCGGGCGTGGCCTGCCTATGGGGTCCCGCCCACGGTGGCGCCAACGAAGCCTGCCTGCAGATGCTCGAAGACCTGCAGGCCAACGGTGGCGTGGCCAAGGTCGGCGAGTTCATGGAAAAGGTCAAGGACAAGAATTCAGGCGTGCGCCTGATGGGCTTCGGCCATCGTGTCTACAAAAACTACGATCCGCGTGCCAAGCTCATGCAAGAAACCTGCAAGGAAGTGCTGGCATCGCTGGGTCTGGAAAACGATCCTTTGTTCAAACTGGCCATGGAGCTCGAGCGCATTGCCCTGGAAGACGATTACTTCGTGCAGCGCAAGCTGTATCCGAACGTCGACTTCTATTCCGGCATTGTGCAGCGTGCCATTGGCATTCCCACCTCGCTGTTCACGGCCATCTTCGCATTGGCGCGCACTGTTGGCTGGATTGCCCAATGGAACGAAATGCTGTCCGACCCCGACTACAAGATCGGCCGTCCGCGTCAGCTGTACGTCGGGCCGCAGGTCCGCGACGTGCCGAGCCGCTGACAAGGCTGCGCGGGTGCGAGGCGCCCGCTAACAAGAAAGCCGGCATGCCTTGTTGCAAGGCATGCCGGCTTTCTTGTTTTTGCGGCTTGCCGCCGCGCCTGCCGTGCACTTTCGGCTGACCTGTCAGGCCAGCCCAGGTCGTCCCTCGACATCCAGCACTATGGTCCGCATGTCAGCTGCCGGCGCGATGGGGGCACCCGTCCTCTCGGCCAAGGTGTCGAAACGCATCCCTTGCACCATCGCGCGTGTCACGAAGCGCCCGCCGACAATATCCACGATGGCCAGGTCCGTATACACCGTGGTGACCACGCCAACCCCCGTCAGCGGATAACTGCACGAGGAGACGAGTTTAGGTTCGCCATCCCTGGTATTGTGCGTCAGCATGACCAGCACCCGCCGCGCGCCCACCGCCAGGTCCATGGCGCCGCCTATCGCCGGTATGGCATCCGGCGCGTCGGTGATCCAGTTGGCGAGGTCTCCATTGGGTGCAACCTGGAAGCCACCGAGAATCGAATAATCCAGGTGCCCGCCGCGCATCATGGCAAATGAGACAGTATGCTCGGTGATGGATGCGCCTGTCTGCAGCGTGACTGGTACGCGGCTCGCATTGATGAGATCAGGGTCGATTTCGTCGCCTTGCGCCGTGCGGCCCATGCCCAGAATACCATTCTCGCTGTGCAGCAAGAACTCCTTCTCCTTGGGCAGATAGTCGGAAACCAGGGTCGGCATGCCGATGCCCAGATTGACGCTGGCTCCCTCGGCGATGTCCTGCGCGACCAGTTGCGCGATCTGCTCGCGGTTCAATACCAGGGAGTCGGTCATGTCGTTGCTCCTCTTGCCAGCACCACGGCCTGCACAAAGATGGCCTGCGTCATCACATGTACGGGCTCAATGGCGCCAGCCTCGACAATAATGTCGACCTGCGCGATGGCATGCCTGGAAGCCATGCACATGACGGGATTGAAATTGCGCGCTGCCAGTCGGTAAGTGAGGTTTCCCAGGCGGTCTCCCTCGTGGGCGCGGATCAGCGCGAAGTCGGCTGACAGGGGCTGCTCCAGGACGTAGCCTCGTCCGTCTATGACGCGCTGTTCCTTGCCTTCGGCCAGAGGCGTGCCGTAGCCGGTGGGCGTGAAGAAAGGTCCCAGCCCCGCCCCGGCCGCGCGCATGCGCTCGGCCAGCGTACCTTGCGGAACGCATTCAAGCGCCACGCGCCCGGCGCGATAGGCAGCGGCAAACACTTCCGATTTCGGCGGCCGAGGGTGCGAGCAGATTACTTTTCTTACGCGGTCCGCCTTGATCAGCTTGGCGATGCCGATTTCGCCCGCACCAGCATTGTTGCTGATGACCGTCAGGTCGCGTGTTCCCCGTTCGAGCAGAGCATCGATGAGTTCGAAGGGAATGCCCGCATCGCCAAAGCCGCCTATCATCACACTGGCGCCATCCGGAATAGCGCTGACCGCCTCCGAGAGCGAAGACTGAATTTTGTTGATCATTATCGGCTCTTGGCCAGCCCGGCGGCTTCGACAGTTTTGCTCCACTTGGCTCGTTCAGCGGCAATGAATGCCTCGAACTCGGCGGGCGTGTTGCCGCCTGCCTTGCCACCCATGGTCTTGAAATGGCTCAGGACCTCGGGCGAGGCCAGCGCCACCTTGGCGGCTTGATAGATTTTCTGAACCACGTCGTCGGGCGTGCCCTTGGGCGCCATCAGGCCGAACCACGCCGTGACAACCATGTCCTTTACGCCGGCTTCAGCCATGGTGGGGACATCGGGCAACTGATCCGACCGCGTGTCGCCCGTGACGGCCAGCGCGCGCAGCCGGCCTTCCTTGACGAAAGGCAGTGAGCTGGGCAGATTGTCTATCATGAAGGTGAACTGATTGGCCAGCAAGGCCGATACAGCGGGCCCCGCGCCCTTGTAGGGCACGTGTGTGGCCTCGAGTCCCACGCGCTGGCGGAACATCTCGGCCGACAGGTGCGGCGATTGTCCTGTGCCGGAGCTGCCGAAAGTGGCCTTGTCGGGGTTCGACTTCACCAGGGCCACGAGTTCCTGTACATTTTTGACCGGCGTGTCGGCATTGACCACCAGCACATTCGGTACGGAAATGACCAGCGTGATGGCCTTGAAGTCGTCAGGCGTATACGGCAGCTCCTTATACATGCTGTAGTTGATTGCATTGGGGCCTATATTGCCCATGATCAATGTATAGCCGTCCGGCCTGGATTTGCCCAGCGCCTGGGATCCGATGATGCCCGCAGCACCCGCCTTGTTCTCGACGACAACGGTGGTGCCCAGTTCCTTGGCCATGGTCTCGCTGATCAGGCGGGCCGACATATCGGTCGTGCCGCCAGGGGCCGCAGGGACAATGATCTTGATGGGGTGCTCGGGCCAGGCCGCCTGGACGGCCATGGGCAGCGCAAGTGCCAGGGCCGCCAGCGCGGGCGCAAATCGGGTCAGCTTCATGTTGTATCTCCCTGTTGTCGACCGCATATGCGCCGGCGGCGCCGGCCAGGTCGGAATGAACGTCGCGGGCCGGACTGCTGCGCCAGATCGGCGCTGCAGTTGGCTTGCCGCCTCGTCATTCTCGGTTCAGTTGTCCCAAATCGGAATTTTGTTTTGACGAGGGCGGCGTTCCAGGAAGATTAAGAGCGGCTGCCGGAGGCTACAGCGACACTTGTCCGGCCTCTTGCTGGGCGTCGACAACGGCCAGCGCCGTCATGTTGACGATGCGACGCACGGTGGAGCTTGTGGTGAGGATATGCACCGGTCGAGCCGCACCCAGCAGCACGGGTCCCATGGCAACGCCGTTGCTGCCCGTCATTTTGAGCATGTTGTAGGTGATGTTGCCTGTGTCGAGATTCGGGGTGATCAGAAGGTTGGCAGGGCCCTTCAGTGTTGAGTCGGGGAATGACTTCAGCCGTATGGCTTCCGACAGTGCCGAGTCGGCGTGCATTTCGCCGTCCACCTCGAGTTCGGGCGCCTGCTGCGCCAACAGCTCGCGCGCCTGGGCCATCTTGCGCGACGAAGCCGTGCGGCGGCTGCCGAAATTGGAATGCGAAAGCAGGGCGATCTTGGGCACGACGCCGAACCGTTGCATCTCCTGGGCGGCCTGTATGGTCATATCGGCAATCTGCTCCGCGCTCGGGTTCTCGTTGACATGGGTGTCGCAGATGAACAGCGTCTGGGTGGGCAGCATCAGCACATTCATGGCCGCGAAGGTCGTGACGCCGGGCTTCAAGCCGATGACCTCCTCGACATATTTGAGCTGGTTGTCGAAGCGGCTGCTCACGCCGCAGATCATGGCATCGGCATCGCCGCGCTGTAGCAGCATGACGCCGATGAGCGAATTGTGCTTGCGTACCATGGCCTTGGCGATTTCGGGGGTGACGCCGTCGCGTCCCTTGAGCTTGTAGTAGGCGCTCCAGGTTTCGTTGAAGCGGGAATCGTCTTCTGGATCGACAATCTCGATGTCGCGCCCCGTTTCCAGGCGCAGGCCGAACTTGCGTATGCGCATGTCGATGACCGACGGTCTGCCCACCAGGATGGGATGGCCGATGTTCTCGTCCACAATGGTCTGCGCCGCGCGCAGAACCCGCTCGTCTTCGCCATCGGCGTAGATGACGCGCTTAGGGGCCTTCTTGGCCTGCATGAAGAGAGGGCGCATGAGCTGTCCGGTATGGTAGACCAGGCTCATGAGCTTCTGCCGGTACGCCTCCATGTCTTCGATAGGGCGTCGCGCCACGCCCGAAGCGGCGGCAGCTTCGGCCACAGCGGGTGCGATCTTGACGATAAGGCGCGAGTCGAAGGGCTTGGGAATAATGTAGTCGGGGCCGAAGGCCAGTTCCTGGCCCGCATAGGCCGTGGCAACCTCGTCGTTCTGTTCGGCTTCGGCCAGTTCGGCAATGGCCTTGACGCACGCGAGCTTCATTTCCTCGTTGATGACGGTGGCGCCAACATCGAGTGCGCCCCGAAAGATGAAGGGGAAGCACAGCACATTGTTGACCTGATTGGGATAGTCGGACCGTCCCGTGGCCATTACGCAGTCAGGCCGCGCGGCCTTTGCGACCTCGGGACGGATTTCCGGCTCGGGGTTGGCCAGCGCGAGAATGAGCGGTCGATCGGCCATGGTCTTGACCATGTCGCCGGTGAGCACACCGGGTGCAGAGCATCCCAGGAATACATCGGCGTCCCTGCAGACGTCGGCCAGCGTGCGCGCCTCGGTCTGCTGCGCATAGCGGGCCTTGTTCGCCTCCATGTTTTCGTCGCGGCCGTTGAAGATCACCCCTCGGGAGTCGACGACATAAATATTGCCATGCGCCACGCCGAGTTTCTCGAGCAGGTCCAGGCATGCAATTGCCGCGGCGCCCGCGCCGGAGCATACGAGTTTGACCTGGGAAATATCCTTGCCGACCACTTTCAGGCCATTGAGGATTGCAGCGGCCGAAATAATCGCAGTGCCGTGCTGGTCGTCGTGAAAAACCGGGATCTTCATGCGCTCGCGCAGTTTTTTCTCGATATAAAAGCATTCGGGCGCCTTGATGTCCTCAAGATTTATGCCACCCAGTGTGGGCTCAAGCGCGGCAATGATATCGACCAGCTTGTCCGGATTGGTTTCGGCCAGTTCGATATCGAACACGTCGATACCTGCGAACTTCTTGAACAGACAGCCCTTGCCTTCCATGACCGGCTTGGCGGCCAGCGGGCCGATATTGCCCAGGCCAAGCACGGCGGTGCCATTGGTGACCACGCCGACCAGGTTGGAGCGCGAGGTATACATGGAGGCCGCGTCCTCACCCTGTGCATGGATGGTGGTGCAGGCAACCGCCACGCCCGGCGAATAGGCCAGGGAGAGGTCGTCCTGGTTGGCCAGGGGCTTGGTCGGCATTACCGATATCTTGCCCGGCACGGGTTGGGCGTGGTAATCCAGGGCCAGTTTGGCCATATCTGCATTGGCATCCATACAAAAACTCCTGCTTATCGCGAAAAAAAGAACCTTACTGCCTTGTGTAAGGCCCGGGTGGAAAAAAACGGCGGCCACCGGGAGATGTGTTTGTTAAAGCCAACGCTTTTCCCGATTTCCCCGGCTTTTCCCGGCCTGGGGTTATCCCCATATGACATCAGGGGTATACTACCGTGACTACGGCTATTCAAGGCGTCGTACCGTTGCCTTCTGCCCCCCGCTATCCGCTAACCGGTCAAGCCGTGTCGCGGAAGGTTGTCCTGCATCATAACGAGCGAGACGCTCGGACAGGTGAAGCGTAAATAAAATGTCATCGGAAAAAGAACTTTCATCCAATTCATATCTTTTCGGCAGCAATGCCTCCTACGTCGAGGAACTCTACGAGTCCTATCTGGATAATCCCGGTTCGGTTTCCGATCAGTGGCGAATCTACTTTGACCAGCTTCAGCATCTGCCTGCCGCCGATGGCAGTGAAAGTACCCGCGATCAGGCCCATGCGCCCGTCGTGGCGTCGTTTGCGCAGCGCGCCAAGGCCAATGCCTTTGTCTCGCACGCGGCCCAGCCCGATCTGGCCGTGGCGGGCAAGCAAGTCTATGTGCAGTCCATTATCGCAGCGTATCGCTCCCTGGGGGTGCGTTTTGCCGATCTCGACCCGCTCAAGCGCCGCGAGCGCCCCGATATTCCCGAGCTCGACCCCGCGTTCTACGGCCTGACCGAAGCTGATCTGGATCAGGTGTACTCGGCCACGAACACGTATTTCACCAAGGCCGACACCATGACCATGCGTGACATGCTCAAGGCCTTGCGTGACACCTATTGCCGGACCATCGGCGCCGAGTTCATGCACATTTCCAATCCTGCCGCCAAGCGCTGGATCCAGGAACGCCTCGAATCCACGTTGGGCGTTCCCAGCTACGAAGCCGACCGCAAGCGCCACATCCTGCAGCAGATCACCGAAGCCGAAGGCCTGGAGCGCTTCCTGCATACCAAGTATGTGGGCCAGAAGCGCTTTTCCCTTGAGGGCGGAGAAAGCTTCATTGCCTCCATGGACGAGGTGGTGCATCAAGCCGGCGAAAACGGCATCCAGGAAATCGTGGTTGGCATGGCCCACCGCGGCCGGCTCAACATGCTGGTCAATATCATGGGCAAGATGCCCGGCGACCTGTTTGCCGAATTCGAGGGCAAGCACGCCGAGGGGCTTACCGATGGCGATGTCAAGTATCACAACGGGTTTTCCAGCGATCTGTCCACGCGTGGCGGTCCCGTTCACCTTTCTCTGGCATTCAACCCATCGCACCTCGAGATCGTCAATCCTGTGGTCGAGGGTAGCGTGCGCGCCCGCCAGGACCGGCGCAACGATGAAGACGGCTTGCAAGTGCTTCCCGTGCTGGTGCATGGCGATGCAGCCTTCGCGGGGCAGGGCGTGGTTATGGAAACGCTGAACTTGGCGCAGACGCGCGGCTACGGTACAGGCGGCACCCTGCACATCGTCATCAACAACCAGATCGGCTTCACGACGTCTGACCCGCGCGACACCCGGTCGACACTGTATTGCACCGACGTCGTGAAAATGATCGAGGCGCCAGTGTTCCATGTCAATGGCGATGACCCCGAAGCGGTCGTGTATGTCACGCAGTTGGCGCTCGACTACCGCATGAAATTTCAGCACGACGTTGTCGTTGATATCGTCTGCTTCCGCAAGCTGGGCCACAACGAGCAGGACACACCATCGCTTACCCAGCCCCTCATGTACAAGAGCATCGGCAAGCACCCCGGCACGCGCAAGGTCTACGCCGACAAGCTGGTGGCGCAGGGCATCCTGGCTGAAAACGAGCCCGACCAGATGGTCAAGGACTACCGCCAGCTCATGGAGGACGGACAACGCACCATAGAGCCGGTGCTTACCGACTACAAGAACAAGTACTCCACCGACTGGTCGCCCTTCCTGGGCGCCAAATGGACAGATCAGGCCGACACCGCCGTGCCGCTTTCGGAGCTCACGCGCATCGGTGAACGCATCACGACGCTCCCCGAGAATTTCACGGTCCATACACTGGTCAACAAGCTGCTGACCGACCGGCGCAAGATGGCGCATGGCGAGCAGAATGTCGACTGGGGCATGGGCGAGCATCTGGCTTTCGCCACCTTGGTGGCGAGCGGCTATGCCATTCGCATCACCGGCCAGGATTCCGGGCGCGGCACGTTCACGCACCGCCATGCGGTGTTGCACGACCAGAAGCGCGAGCGCTGGAACGATGGCACTTACATCCCTCTCCAGAACGTATCGGACAACCAGGCGCCATTTACCGTCATTGACTCGGTTCTGTCCGAGGAGGCAGTTCTGGGGTTCGAATATGGCTACGCCACCGCGGAACCCAACACGCTGACCATCTGGGAGGCGCAGTTCGGCGATTTCGTCAATGGCGCGCAGGTGGTAATCGATCAGTTCATTTCATCCGGCGAAGCCAAGTGGGGGCGCCAATGCGGCCTGACCCTCATGCTGCCGCACGGCTACGAAGGACAGGGCCCTGAGCACTCCTCGGCGCGTGTCGAACGCTTTCTGCAGCTTTGTGCCGACAACAATATGCAGGTCGTGCAGCCAACGAACGGCGCCCAGATTTTCCATGTTCTGCGCCGCCAGATGATTCGGCCTTTCCGCAAGCCGTTGGTCATCTTCACGCCCAAGTCGCTGCTGCGCAACAAGGCAGCCACATCGCCCCTGGAAGATCTGGCCACCGGCCAGTTCCTGCCGGTCATCGGCGAACAGGACGCCAATATCGACGCGGCTGCGGTCAAGCGCCTGGTCGTCTGCTCGGGCAAGGTCTACTACGATCTGGTTCATGCGCGCGAGGAGGCGGGTCGCAAGGATGTTGCCATCCTGCGCGTCGAGCAGCTCTATCCGTTCGCCCACAAGTCGTTCCAGGCTGAAATGCAGAAGTATCCCAATGCCAGAGAGGTTGTCTGGACACAGGACGAGCCGCAGAACCAGGGACCTTGGTTCTATGTGCAACATCATCTGTACGAGAATATGGCCGAAGGCCAGAAGCTGGGCTACGCGGGACGCGCCGCCTCCGCCTCACCAGCGGTAGGCTATCTCGCCAAGCACCAGGAACAGCAGCGTGCGCTGCTCGAGCAGGCACTGGCCCCGCGGTTCAAGGGCTTCATGCTGACCAAGTAAAGAACAACCACCTACCAATACAACGGAATACTAATCATGGCTATTACAGATGTTCTCGTACCCCAGCTGTCCGAATCGATCTCGGAAGCCACGCTGCTTGAGTGGAAGAAGCAGCCCGGCGAAGCGGTGCAGGCCGATGAAATACTGATCGAGGTCGAAACCGACAAGGTGGTTCTGGAAGTGCCTGCGCCTGCATCGGGCGTACTCAAGGAAATCGTGAAGGGTGATGGCAGCACCGTCACCTCCGGCGAAGTGCTGGCCCGCATCGATACCGATGGCAAGGCCGCTGCCGCCGAGCCCGCAGAGCAGCCTGCCAAGCAGGAATCCGCCGCCGCGCCAGCCGCCTCGACCATCACTTCGCCGGCTGCCGGCAAGATTCTCGCGGACAAGGGCGTTGACCCGGCAACCGTCGAAGGCTCCGGCCGTGGCGGGCGCATCACCAAGGGCGATGCACTCGAGGCCGGCAGCGCACCCGCTAAGCAGGCCGCCGCACCCGCAGCGGCCCCCACGCTGTCGCTGGACGGCCGCCCCGAGCAGCGTGTGCCCATGAGCCGACTGCGCGCCCGCGTCGCCGAGCGCCTGCTGCAGTCGCAGTCCGAGAACGCGATTCTCACCACGTTCAACGAAGTCAACATGCAGGCCATCCTCGACCTGCGCAAACAGTACAAGGACAAGTTCGAGAAAGAGCATGGCGTCAAGCTGGGCTTTACCTCTTTCTTCGTCAAGGCCGCCGTTGCCGCGCTGAAAAAGTATCCCGTGGTCAACGCATCGGTCGATGGCAAGGACATCATCTATCACGGTTATTTCGACATCGGCATTGCCGTTGGCAGTCCTCGCGGCCTGGTTGTACCCATCCTGCGCAATGCCGACCAGCTTTCCATTGCCGAAATCGAGAAACAGATCGCTGATTTCGGCAATCGGGCACGCGACGGCAAGCTGACGCTCGAAGAGCTCACGGGCGGCACATTCTCCATTTCGAATGGTGGTGTATTCGGCTCCATGCTGTCCACGCCCATCATCAATCCGCCTCAATCGGCCATTCTGGGTATACACGCCACCAAGGATCGCCCTGTAGCAGAAAATGGCCAGGTTGTGATTCGCCCCATGAATTATCTGGCCCTGTCCTACGACCATCGCATTATTGACGGCCGCGAGGCTGTCCTTGCCCTGGTGGCGATGAAGGAAGCGCTGGAAGATCCGCAACGCCTGCTGCTTGATGTCTAGACCAGTGCCTTTTCAGGCTGCCTCGTGAAACGGGGCGGCCTGCCGGCATGCTTCATTGCGGTTCCGCCGGCGCCGGCACAGGCGCCACTTCGCCAGCCAGCCTGGCGCAAGGTTCGCGGCACCATCGTACGCAGCGTCGCAAGGCGCTCATTCACCGAGAAAAAACATGGCAAAACAATTTGACGTAGTCGTCATCGGCGCCGGCCCCGGCGGGTATATCGCGGCCATTCGCGCCGCGCAACTGGGCCTCTCTGTGGCCTGCATCGATGCATGGGCCACCGCGGACGGCAAGCCGGCTCCCGGCGGTACCTGCACCAATGTGGGCTGCATTCCATCCAAGGCATTGCTGCAGTCGTCCGAGCATTTTGAGCAGGCCAACCATCATTTCGCCGAGCACGGCATCGAAGTCAAGAGTGTGGGTCTCAAGCTCGATACGCTTTTGGGCCGCAAGAATACGGTGGTCAAGCAAAATAACGAGGGCATACTTTATCTCTTCAAGAAGAACAAAGTGACCTTCTTCCATGGCATCGGCTCGTTTGTGGGCAAGGCCGACGACGGCTGGTCCATCAAGGTGGCAGGCAAGGCCGAGGAAGCGCTGCTTGCCAGACATGTCATCGTCGCCACGGGCTCTTCACCGCGCCAACTGCCCGGCCTTTCTTTTGATGAAGACAAGATCCTGTCCAACGATGGCGCGCTGCGCATTCCTGCCGTGCCGAAGAAGCTGGGCGTTATTGGCGCGGGCGTAATCGGCCTGGAACTGGGCAGTGTGTGGCGGCGCCTGGGCGCCGAGGTCACCGTGCTTGAGGCCATGCCCGACTTTCTGGCCGTGGCCGACCAGCAGGTCGCCAAAGAAGCGCAAAAAGTGCTCACGAAGCAGGGATTGGCCATACATACAGGCGTTAAGATCGGCGAGGTCAAGACGACCGCCAAGTCCGTTACCGTTCCGTACACGGACGCAGCCGGTGCGGAGCAAAAACTGGTGGTTGACAGACTGATCGTGTCCATTGGGCGGGTGCCCAATGCTGATGGCCTGGGCGCCGATGCAGTGGGCCTGAAACGCGATGAGCGCGGCTTCATTGCGGTCGATGACGACTGCAAGACCAATCTGCCCAATGTGTGGGCGGTGGGTGATGTCGTGCGCGGCCCCATGCTTGCGCACAAGGCAGAAGAAGAGGGCGTTGCCGTGGCCGAGCGTATCGCCGGCCAGCACGGTCACGTCAATTTCGCCACCATTCCGTCTGTCATCTATACCTCGCCCGAGATTGCCTGGGTTGGCAAGAACGAGCAGCAGCTCAAGGCCGAAGGCCGCGCATATAAGGCAGGCAGTTTCCC
The DNA here is from genome assembly GCF_004153445.1 of Allopusillimonas soli. GTDB lineage: Bacteria > Pseudomonadota > Gammaproteobacteria > Burkholderiales > Burkholderiaceae_B > Allopusillimonas > Allopusillimonas soli. The sequence goes on along the minus strand of NZ_SDQC01000005.1, from coordinate 121,587 downwards.
CTTCATGGCCAATGGGCGCGCCCGGGCGTTGGGCGACACCACAGGCTTCGTGAAGGTGCTGGCCGATGCGAAGAGTGATGAGGTGCTGGGGGTGCACATCATCGGACCCATGGCTTCCGAGCTGATTTCCGAAGCCGTGACCATCATGGAATTCCGTGGCGCAGCAGAGGACATTGCCCGTATCTGCCATGCCCATCCCACGTTGTCCGAAGCCATGAAGGAAGCGGCATTGGCGGTGGACAAGCGTACCCTCAACCTCTGATTGCGCACCGCGCGGCCAGATTACGCAAGGGGCGGGCGGCGGGCTCGCCCTTTGTCTTTCACACACCAGATGAACGTTCGTCAATATTACGAGAAAGCCCTGCTCGACAGAGGCTATCAGCCCGATGCGGCACAAGAGGCCGCCGTGGCGCGGTTGCAGCGTTATTACGATGCCTGGGTCAATTTCAAGAAGGCGCGATCGTCACGCCTGAAGAAGATATTCCGGCGGCCCGATGTGCCGCGCGGCGTGTACATGTGGGGTGGCGTGGGCCGGGGCAAGAGCTTCCTGATGGACGCGTTCTACCTGACCGTTCCGGTCAAGCGTAAGACGCGGGTCCATTTTCACGAGTTCATGCGCGGTGTGCATGCGGAGTTGCGGGCGCTGCGCGGGCAGCAGGACCCGCTGGATGAGGTGGCGCGACGGATCGCGTCACGCTACCGGCTCATCTGCTTCGATGAGTTTCATGTGTCCGACGTGGCCGACGCGATGATTCTTCATAAATTGCTGCAAGGCCTGTTTGACCATGGCACTTCCTTTGTCATGACATCCAACTACGAGCCTTCCACACTGTATCCCGACGGCCTGCATCGTGACCGCATCCTGCCCGCCATCAAGCTGATCCAGGCGCGCATGGATGTACTCAATGTCGATGTCGGCACGGACTATCGCCGCCGTGCGCTTGAGCAGGTGCGTGCTTATCTGACGCCCATCACGGATGACACCAGAGCGGAGCTGCGGGCCATTTTCGAACGTCTGCTGGACACGGCGCCCTTGGACCCGGTGCTGACTGTCGAGCATCGCGAGCTGCGGGCGCTGGCCAGGGGCGGCAGCATAGTATGGTTCGACTTCGCCACCTTGTGCGCAGGGCCGCGGTCCCAGAACGACTATCTCGACCTCGCCAGCCGTTTCCAGACCGTGATACTTTCTGATGTTCCCCGCATGGGCGAGCGCCATGCCTCCGAAGCGCGCCGGTTTACATGGCTGGTCGATGTGTTCTACGACCACAGGATCAAGCTGGTGATTTCCGCCGAATGTCCGGCCGATGAGCTGTATGTCAAAGGACCGATGGCCAACGAATTTCAACGCACGGTGTCGCGTCTTCAGGAAATGCAGTCGCGCGAATATCTGGAGGAGGCGCGCCGGGAGGCGGTTGTACTCTAATCCATGCTGTATCCTGTTTCCCCCGAACCGTATTTGTCATTTCACCCATGAATACACGCGTACTTACCGGCATCACTCCTTCAGGCACCCCACATCTGGGCAATTACGCGGGTGCCATGCGCCCCTCCATCGAGGCCAGCACGCAGCCGGGCGTGGATGCCTTTTATTTCATGGCCGACTACCATGCCTTGATCAAATGCGATGATCCGCAGCGCATTGCCCGCTCCAGGCTCGAGATTGCGGCGACCTGGCTGGCGGCCGGCCTTGATCCGGAGCATGTCACGTTCTATCGTCAATCCGATATCCCCGAGATCCCTGAACTGTGCTGGATGCTCACCTGCGTGACACCCAAGGGCCTGATGAATCGCGCACACGCCTACAAGGCCAATGTCGACCAGAATGCATTGCGTGGCACCGATCCCGACGACGGTGTCACGATGGGGTTGTTCAGCTATCCGGTGCTCATGGCGGCCGATATTCTCATGTTCAACGCCAACAAGGTGCCCGTGGGGCGCGACCAGATCCAGCATCTGGAAATGACGCGCGATATCGCGCAGCGTTTCAACAATCTATATGGCGGGGGCAGGGATTTATTTGTGCTGCCTGAAGTGCAGGTGGATGACGACGTGGCCACGCTGCCGGGGCTCGACGGGCGCAAGATGTCCAAGAGCTACGACAATACCATTCCGCTGTTCGAGGGCGGCGCCAAGGCGCTGCGCGCGGCCATCATGCGCATCGTTACGGATTCGCGCGGACCCGGCGAACCCAAGGATGCCGAGCAGTCGCATCTCTATATGCTTTACCGGGCTTTTGCGTCCCGCGACGAGGCGGCGCAGTTCCGCAGGCAGCTTGAGGAAGGCATGGGCTGGGGCGATGCCAAAACCCAGCTTTATGATTATCTGGAGAATATACTGGCGCCGATGCGCGAGCGCTACATTGCCTTGACGGCTCGCCCCGACCGGATTGAAGATATTCTGCAGGCAGGCGCCGACAAGGCCCGCAAGCTGTCCCGTCCATTCATGGACCAGTTGCGCGAGGCGGTTGGCTTGCGCGCGGTGGCGGGTCCGGGCGTGGCGGGCGCAGGCGCGACGGCGAAGAAAAAAACAAAAGCCAGGAAGGCGCGTTTTGTCAGCTTTAGGGATGAAGCGGGGCAGTTTCGTTTTCGCCTGCTTGGCGCAGATGGGCAGGAGCTGATGCTGTCGGCCGCCTTCAATGATGCCAAGGCTGCGGGCAAGGCCATGAGCACACTCAAACTCGAACCATTGGATGCGCTTGCCACTGAAGCCGAAGGCATGGTGACGGTGCGTCTGGGCGATGCGGTGATCAGCCGGTTCGAAACGGCACTGTTGCCATTGGTGCGCGACGCCATCGCGCAAACCGCCGAGGCTTGATCCACTCGCTTTTGCATCGCTCGCGGGCGCGATGAAGCGCCCGCGGCGCAAACGCGTGGCCGCAGGGCTGCGAGTTCAGGCGCATAACTCCGCGTAAAGCCCCAGTTGACCGCACAGGGCCAGGATATCGTCAACCTGCTCGCGCAGCACGAGTATGACCTGAAAATCGTGCGTGTAGCTTTGGCCGAAAGCAAGAAGGCGGTAGCGGGGATGATGCATCCGCAGTTGGGCTTCGGTCCATTGATAGAAATCGTCGACCGTCTGGAAGTCGTTGTCATCGTACGGATAGGGCGGCAGCAAGGGCCGCTCGAAAGCAGCCACGATCTGCTCATAGAGCTCGTCCACCGTATCGGCGACGGCGAAATAATCTTCGAGCTCCACAAAAATAATGAAAGCCGTTATGGCGGGCGAGGGCTGGCCAGCCAGGCGTGCGGCCTCGGGGCCGTATTCGCGATGCAAGACGGCCTCGGCGTCGTCCCTGGCGTGTTGGCACAGGGCGGCGATCCGGCCGATTTCGTGTGTGTCCAGATCGCCGCAGGAAAGCATGCCCACCAGAGAGGCCAGCAGCTCGTGCACGGGCGCGTGGGGCAGGTCAGGCGTGTTCATGGCTACCGCTTCAACCGTGCAAATGCCGCCGCCATGGCTCCCATGCCTTCAGCCTGCGCCTTGCCTCCAGCGCCTGCACGCCTGGAAGCGCCTGATGGGCGGTGGTCGCCGCCCGCAGATCGCCGGGCTGGCGGCGCATCGTCGTCCAGCCGCATGGTGAGGCCGATGCGCTTGCGCGGCACATCAACTTCCTGCACCTTGACCTTCACCGTCTGGCCCACGCGCACGACATCGCGCGGGTCTTTGACGTAGCGGTTGGACAAGGCGGAGATATGCACCAGGCCGTCCTGGTGCACGCCGACGTCGACGAATGCGCCAAAATTGGCGACGTTAGTGACCACCCCTTCCAGAATCATGCCTTCATGCAGATCTGAAATGGCATTGACGCCTTCCTTGAACTGCGCCGTCTTGAATTCGGGACGAGGGTCACGGCCTGGTTTTTCGAGTTCCTGGAAGATGTCGCGAACGGTTGGCAGGCCAAAACGCTCGTCCGTGAATTCGGATGGCGAGATGCCCTTCAGCGTGCCCTGTTTACCCATGATGTCGCGAGCGTCGGCCTGGATGCGTGCCAGAATGCGCTCGACCACCGGATAGGCCTCGGGGTGAACGCTGGAGGCGTCCAGAGGGTTGCTTCCCTCTCGCACACGCAGGAAGCCAGCCGCCTGCTCGAAGGCCTTGTCGCCGAAACGGGGCACCTTGAGCAGGCTCTTGCGGTCGGCGAAGGCGCCGTTTTCGTCCCGCCAAGCCACGATATTGCGGGCAAGCAGGCTGTTCAGCCCCGAGACGCGGGTAAGCAGCGGAGCGGAGGCCGTGTTCAGGTCGACGCCTACCGCGTTCACGCAATCCTCGATGACCGCGTCCAGCGACCTGGCCAGTTCCCGCTGATTGACATCGTGCTGGTATTGCCCGACGCCGATGGCCTTGGGTTCAATCTTGACCAGCTCGGCCAGGGGATCCTGGAGCCGGCGCGCAATGGAAACCGCGCCCCGCAGGCTGACATCAAGATCAGGGAATTCCGCAGCACCCAGTTCAGAGGCGGAATACACCGAGGCGCCAGCCTCCGAGACCATGACGCGCGTCAGGGCGAGCTCAGGAAACTTGGCCTGCATGTCTACAACCAGCTTCTCGGTTTCACGCGAGGCGGTGCCATTGCCTATGGCCACGAGTTCCAGCTTGTGGCGCGCGATGAGCGCTGCCAGCGTATTGATGGCCCCCTCCCGGTCGCGGCGAGGTTCGAATGGGTAGACGGTGGCCGTGGCAAGCACCTTGCCGGTGGCATCGATGGCCGCCACCTTGACACCGGTGCGTATGCCCGGGTCCAGGCCCAGCACGGCCTTGGGGCCGGCCGGCGCAGCCAACAACAGATCTTTCAGGTTGGCTGCAAAAACCCGGATGGCTTCCTCTTCCGCTTGCTCCCGCAGCCGGCCAATCAGCTCGGATTCGAATGCCGTCAATAGTTTGACGCGCCACGTCCAGCGGCACACTTCGCCAAGCCAGCGGCCGCGCGGCGAGGCCTCGGGACCGAACTCAGCGCCCATGCCCAGGCGCCGGGCTATCCGTTCGACGCAGGGATGCGGTGTGAGGGATTCGAGTTCCGCATCAAGGCCCAACCGTATGTCCAATACGCCCTGCTGGCGTCCGCGCAACAGTGCAAGCATGCGGTGGGAGGGTACTGAGCGCAGCGGTTCGCTGAAATCGAACCAATCGCGGAAATTCGCCCCTTCGGTTTCCTTGCCCTCGACGACCTTTGCGTAGAGCAGGCCGGTGTTCCACAAATGTTCGCGCAAATCGGCCAGCAGGTCGGCGTCTTCCGCGTAGCGTTCGGCAAGAATGTCCCGTGCGCCATCCAGCGCGGCTTTGGCATCTTTTACCGTCTCGGGGTTGATATAGCCCTGGGCAAGCGCGGCCGGATCGCAGGCCCGATCGGCAAGAATGGCGTCCGCCAGAGGCTCCAGGCCCGCCTCGCGCGCGATCTGGGCTCGGGTGCGGCGCTTGGGCTTGTAGGGCGCATAAAGATCTTCCAGACGCTGCTTGGTGTCGGCCGCGCGCAGGGTCTGTTCGAGTTCGGGTGTGAGCTTTCCCTGCTGGGAGATGGAATCCAGGATGGCGGCACGGCGGCTTTCGAGATCGCGCACATAGGACAGGCGCACTTCGAGGTTGCGTAGCACGGTGTCGTCGAGGCCGCCGGTGGCTTCCTTGCGGTAGCGGGCGATGAAAGGCACTGTGGCGCCGCCGTCCAGCAGATCCACCGCCGCTGCCGCCTGTGCCGGGCGTATGCCCAACTCGGTGGCAAGCAGGGCAAGAATACGCGCGGGATCGGTTTGATGAGGGGCGATGGCGTCGGATACGGGATGAGCGAGTGTGTCAGTCATTGGTCAAAAAAAATGAGGGGTACGCGGCGCATTCTGCCACAACGGCAAGCCTGGGAATAAATACAGGGTTATCATCATGGCTTGCGCCTCCAGGCCATACTTTACCGTTTTTGGCGTACGCGCCTCGACCGCGTTTCCTCTTATTTACCTTTCGATGCTTTTCCAGGAATTGTCCGACTTGTTTGCCGCCGATGGGCCGCTTGCCCAGGCTCTGCCGGGTTATCGTCCCCGCCAGGCCCAGCTCGAGCTCGCTCAGGCCATCGAGTCAACGCTCCAGGAGCGCTCCACGCTCATTGCCGAGGCCGGAACGGGTACGGGCAAGACGTGGGCTTACCTTGTGCCGGCCTTTCTCAGCGGCGGCAAGGTGCTGGTCTCCACGGGCACCCGCACGCTGCAGGACCAGTTATTTCGCCGCGATGTGCCCCGGCTGCGCGAGGCCCTGGCCCTGCCGGTTTCCGTCGCCCTGCTCAAGGGGCGAGGCAATTACGTGTGCCATTATCATCTGGGCCGGCTGGCGGGCGACGACCGCGCGCTCAAGTCCCGTGCTGAAATCGGCCAGTTGCGCAGCATCCAGGTTTTCGCAGGCCGTACCGCCACTGGCGATCGCGGCGATCTGGCCGAAGTGCCCGAAGACGCCGATATCTGGAACCGCGTGACCTCCACGCGTGAAAACTGCCTCGGGCAGGAGTGTCCTCACGTCAAGGACTGCTTCGTTCTCAAGGCGCGTCGCCAGGCCCAGGATGCAGATCTCGTGGTCGTCAATCACGCGCTGTTCATGGCGGACATCGTGCTGCGCGAGGAAGGCATCACCGATTTGCTGCCCGATGTCGATCTTGTGGTGTTCGACGAAGCGCATCAGTTGCCCGACATCGCCACGCGGTTCCTCGGGACCAGCGTTTCGACGCACCAACTGCTCGATCTCGCCCGCGGCACCGAGGCGGCCGGGCTTGCCCATGCACGCGAAGCAACCAACTGGAGCCTCGTGGGCAAGGAAATCGAACAGGCCGCCCGCAATCTCAGGCTGGCTGCCGCGCCCATAGACAAGCTGCCCGGGCGCAAGGCCACGTTCGAGGCCATGCCTGAGGCCCAGGCCTTCGACGAGGGCCTGGCGCAGCTGTTGGCGACACTCGATCGCAGCGCTCAACTATTGGGCGTGGTGCGGGACAAACATCCCGATCTGGCCGCCGCCCTGAAGTCATGCCTGGATTTACGCGCCCGGCTTTTTCTGTGGAGCCAGCCTGATCGTCTTGGAAACAATGCCTTGGCGCGGCCGCTGCCTGGCCTAACGCGGGACGATGATCCACTCGCGCCGCTGCCCTCCGTTGCGGGCAGCTTCGAGCTCAATGCGCCAGCGGTTTCGCCGGACCTGCAGGCGCCCGCTGTGTCAGGCCTGCGCGGCGTACCGTCGGTCCGCTGGGCCGAGCTCGGGCCCAGCCATCTGCGCCTGCACAGCGCGCCGTTGTCGGTGGCGCAGATATTCTCGCGTTACCGGCGCCCCGGGCAGGCGTGGGTGCTTACCTCCGCCACACTGTCGGTAAATGGCGATTTTGGCCATTTCACCCGCCAGCTGGGTCTGGCAGAGGCCGCGGCCATGCACTGGGATTCACCATTCGATTACGGGTCGCAGGGCGTTCTCTACGTGCCGCGCAATCTGCCGCTGCCTGGCGATCAGCGCTTCAATCAGCGTTTTGTCGAGACGCTGATGCCGCTGGTTACCGCGGCGCAAGGCGGCGTGCTGGTGTTATGCACGACCCTGCGGGCAGTAGACCATATTGCCTCCTTGCTTGAAGCGTGCTTCGAGGACGTGGGCATGGATCGCTTGCTGCTGAAACAGGGCGACATCGCACGCAGAGCCCTGCTGGAGCGTTTTCGCCAGGCGGGCAATGCAGTGCTGGTAGGCAGCGCGAGTTTCTGGGAGGGCATCGATGTGCCGGGCGATGCGCTTACGCTGGTTGCAATCGACAAGCTGCCCTTCGCACCGCCTGACGACCCCGTGCTCGCGGCGCGCCTGAACCAATGCCGTGCCCAGGGCGGCAACCCATTCATGGAGTATCAATTGCCCGAGGCGGCCATTGCACTCAAGCAAGGCGCAGGCAGGCTGATACGCTCCGAGGCTGATTGGGGCGTGCTGCTAGTCGGTGATACACGCCTGGTTGATAAGCCCTACGGACGCCTGTTGTGGCGGGGCTTGCCGCCTTTTTCCCGCACACGGGAAGCAGGGCAGGCGCTGGCATTCCTGCGGGAGAAGCAGGCCGGCAGTCACGCAGTTGCGGCGGAAACGCTGCCGCCCTGAGCGGGCAGCGCGCTTGGCCAACGCGCCGGGCAGGGCTAGAACCAGTTGATCGGATTCCAGGCGCTTCCTTCTTCGTCCAACCCTTGCTTGTAGTATTTGCTGTCGGGATAGTTGGTGTCCAACACGCGTTTGGCATCGTCGCGCAGCTTGGGCAGATTCAGCTTATCGTAGGACAGCATCATGATGTACAGCGCCTTTTCAGCGACGGGAACGCCCTGGAAGTCGGAGATCACGGTCTTGGCGCGATTGACAGCCGCCACATACGCGCCGCGCTCGTAATAGTACTGCGCAACATGCACCTCGTTCTTGGCAATGGTGTCCACGAGCCAGGTGAGGCGCAGGCGGGCGTCTGTTGCGTAGCGGCTGTCTGGATACTGCTTGATGAGCTCGTTGAAGGCCTCGTAGGACTCGCGCAGTCCCTTGGGGTCGCGCTCGCTGGGGTCCTGGCGCGTGATCTTCGAGAATGCAGCGCTGGGTGGCGTAAAGGTAACAAGCCCTTTCAGATAGAGCATGTAGTCGGAGCCGGGGTGGTTGGGATACTGGCGCTGAAAGCGATCGATGGCGGCCAGTGCCTGTTCCGGCTCTTCATCCTTCCAGTTGACATAGGCCTGGTCGATGAGCGCCTGCTGCGCATAAGGGCCGAACGGGTAGCGCGCCTCGATTGTTTCCAGTCGCGTACGCGCTTTTTCCCAGTTGCCGGCAGACATCTCATTGCGGGCGTCCTTGTACAACTGCTCGGCCGTCCAGCCCGCCGTTTCGTCGCGTTCAGGCTTGGTCGTTCCGCAGGCGGAAAGCAGCATGATGGCAATCAGCCCCAGCATGGCCAGCCACAGGCGTGCATGGCCAGGGTGGCGCAGCGAATAGGAATCGGTTCGGGTCACAGAAAGCATCCTTGGTGTTAGCATTGCACGCTGATTATACGGTTACTCATTATGCCTGAGACGGAAAACGCCCACCAACGTTCCCCGGCGTCCCAGCCCATTATGTTCCGGCTTGCGCCGGACGCGCCCGCCGAGCGCCTGGACAAGGCGCTGGCGCGGCTGCTGCCCGAACATTCCCGCAGCCGCCTGCAGGGGTGGATCGAGCACGGCAAGGTGCTGGTCAACGGGCAGACGGGCAAGCGCAAGCAAGCCGTCTACCCGGGCGACGAGCTTACCGTCTGGATCCAGGCGTCGCCCGAATCCCTCGCCTTCACGGCTCAGGATGTGGCTTTCGGCGTCATCGCCGAAAGCCCCGACTGGATCGTGGTTGACAAGCCAGCAGGCCTGGTCACGCATCCGGGAGCGGGCAACTGGAGCGGTACCCTGCTCAACGGCCTGCTGTTCCGCTATCCGGAGTTGGTCTCGGTGCCGCGGGCGGGCATAGTGCATCGCCTGGACAAGGACACCTCGGGCCTGCTGGTCGTCGCACGCCATGAACGGGCGCAAACCCATCTGGTGCGTCAGCTGCAGGCGCGCAGTGTCAGCCGGGAGTATATTGCGCTGGTGCATGGCCAGCTGCGGCAAGCCTCCACCGTACGCGCGCAGATAGGCCGAGATCCGCGTGTCCCGGTGCGTATGTCGGCGGAACGCCCTATTGCACCCAAGCCGGCCGTAACGCACTACACACCGCTCAGGTCGGGCCACTTGCAGCAGAATGGGGCATGCGATGGCGGACAGGCCGGGCCGCGCTGGCCCGTCACTGAAGTCGTGTGTGCGCTCGAGACAGGGCGCACGCATCAAATTCGCGTGCATATGGCCAGCATAGGCCATCCCCTGCTGGGCGACACGCTATACGGAGGGCGCATGGCCGAGGGCGTGGCCCGCCATCTACTTCATGCGCGCGCCTTGCGTTTCGACGATTTTTCCACTGGCGAGCGGTTGGCTTTCGAGTCCGAGTTGGCAGCCGATCTTCAGCATGTACTGGACACTATTGCATGGCAAACTTGACGCGGCATGACGATACGGACGCACCGGCAACCATTTCAGGCCAGGCATGGCCGGGCGTGAATTATTTTTGCACGACGCGCGCCGGAGGCGGCAGTCGCGGGGTTTGGACGTCGTTCAATCTCGGCGAGCATGCAGGCGACGACCCCACGGACGTGGCAGCCAATCGTCAGGTGCTGCGTGCCGGCCTGCCGGGCGAGCCGTGCTGGCTGCGTCAAGTGCACGGCGCAGCCGTCTGGGATGCTGATCTGGGCTGCTATGCCGTATGCCCGACCGGCGCGGATGGCGCCGCCCGCGGCGGGCCGGAAGGGGAGGCTGCCCCGCCCGCCGATGCGTCGATCACGGAACGTCCCGGGCAGGTGCTGGCAATTTTGACCGCCGATTGCTTGCCCATCGTCATAGCAAGCAGCGATGGCAGGGCGCTTGGCGTTGCGCATGCGGGCTGGAAGGGTCTGGCGGCAGGCGTGCTGGAGAATACCCTGGGATGCCTGCGCAAACGTGCGCCACAAGCGGCTTCGTGGCGCGCCTGGATAGGGCCTGGCATCGGCCAGGTGCATTTCGAGGTGGGTGGCGATGTACTCGATGCTTTCACTTGCAAGGATTCTGGCGCCCGCACATTCTTCGCGGCACGGCCTGCCGGTGGCAAATGGCTGGCGGATCTGGCAGGCCTGGCGCGATACAGGCTGCAGCGCGCCGGCGTGAGTGACATCGAACTCAGCGGTGAATGCACGTACAGGCGGGACAGATTGTATTATTCGTATCGGCGCGAGCACGTGACCGGACGCATGGCAACGCTGGCCTGGCTGACGGGTGCTAGCGACTTACCCTGATTGACAGCCTCCTGCGCGACGGACACCATTGACCCACAGAGCGTTGCATTACCAAGGTGTCTGAATTGAGTGCTTCATATTCGTCAACACGGCCTATGCCGGTCGGCATCGCGCCGGACAGGCTTGCGGAAATTCAGGCAGAGTTTGCGCGGGGATGGCACACCCTCTGTGCGCAGGCACAGCAAGGCGGCTTGGAACCACCTCGCGATAGACGGTTTAGTAATCCGGCCTGGGCCAGCGATCCTCGCCATGCCTTCATGGCTCACGCGTGGACGCTTTCCTCGAAAGCGCTTTCCGATATGGTCGAGGCGGCGCAACTGCCGGAGGCGGCACGCAACCGGCTGCGTTTTGCCGTGATGCAATGGGCGGAGGCCAGTTCACCGAGTAATTTCATCGCCACCAATCCCGAGGCGCAGCAGGCGCTGCTTGAGACTGGCGGTCAGTCCTTGCTGCGCGGGCTCGGCAATCTCATGCAAGACATGCAGCGGGGGCGCCTGACGCAATCGGATGAATCGGGCTTTCAGCTTGGCGTGTCGCTGGCCACGACGGAAGGGCACGTCATCTTCCAGAACGAGTTAATACAGCTTATACAGTACACGCCCCGCAACGCCCGGACGTACCGCACGCCGCTGCTTATCGTGCCTCCCTGCATCAACAAGTACTATATTTTGGATCTGCAGCCTGCCAACTCCTTCGTGCGCCACGCGCTTGAGCAGGGGTTTTCCGTCATGCTGATTTCCTGGCGCAATCCCTTGCCGTCGGATGGGGACGGCATCGATGCCGCTACATGGCGCGACTATCTGTGTGACGGTGTACTCGAGGCGGTGCGGGTTGCGAGAGAGGTGTCGGGGCAACCGCAGATCAATGCACTCGGGTTCTGCGTCGGGGGGACGCTGCTTGCGTCGGCGCTGGCGCTGGCGCTGGCGCGCGGAGATGATCCCGTGCGCGCACTTACGCTGCTCACCACGCTGCTCGACTTCAGCGATACCGGCGTGCTCGGCGTGTTTGTGGACGAGGCGCATGCGCAGGCGCGGGAACAGCAGCTTGGCGCCGGCGGTCTCATGTCCGCGCGCGAGCTTGGCACCACGTTTTCCTTTCTGCGGCCGGCGGAACTGGTCTGGAACTATGTGGCCGGCAACTATCTGAAGGGCAACACGCCACCCGCGTTCGACCTTCTGTACTGGAATGCCGACGGCACCAATCTGCCCGGCCCGTTCTTTGCCTGGTATTTCCGCAATACCTACCTGGAGAACAATCTCAAGATACCGGGTCGCATCAAGGTTGACGGCCATCCCCTGGATCTGGGCCGCTTGCGCATGCCCGTTTACCTGTATGGTTCGCGCGACGACCATATCGTACCTTGGCGCTCCGCCTATGCCAGCAGCCAGTTGCTGCGCGGGGAAACGCGGTTCGTGCTTGGGGCTTCGGGGCATATTGCGGGCGTCATCAATCCGCCCGACAAAGGCAGGCGCAGCCACTGGGTGCACGATGCCTGTGACGACGGGCTGCCCGGCGACCCGGACCTCTGGATGGCGGGTGCACAGGAGCGGCCCGGTAGCTGGTGGCCGGACTGGAGCGCCTGGCTGGCCGGTCATTCGGGCGCCATGGTGCGTGCCTCGCGCAAGCCGGGCGGCGCAGGCTACAAGGCCATCGAGCCCGCGCCTGGACGCTATGCCGCGACACGCGCAACCTAGCTGTAAATTTAAATCTGGTTTCAACATTCGCCAGCTAAGCTGGCGGGACATTGTAGACACTGATGAAGAAGAAGGAGAAGGCTATGGGTGGCAAACTTGCTTATGTGACGGGGGGGATGGGAGGCATAGGCACGTCCATTTGCCAGCGCTTGGCGAAGGATGGCTTTACGGTGGTGGCAGGCTGCGGCCCCAGCCGCAATTTTCAGCAGTGGCTCGATGACCAGGCGGCACAGGGCTACACCTTTCATGCCTCTGTCGGCAATGTCTCGGACTGGGATTCCACGATGCAGGCATTCAACCAGATCCGGGAGAACCTCGGGCCGGTGGACGTCCTGGTCAATAATGCCGGCATAACGCGCGACGGGCTGTTTCGAAAGATGAGCCACGAAGACTGGCGGGCGGTCATCGACACCAATCTGAACAGCCTGTTCAATGTGACCAAGCAGGTCATCGAGGACATGGTCGATCGCCAATGGGGCCGCATTATCAACATCAGCTCGGTGAACGGACAGAAGGGGCAGTTCGGCCAGACCAACTACTCAACAGCCAAGGCCGGCATCCATGGCTTCACCATGGCCCTCGCCCAGGAAGTGGCGGGCAAGGGCGTTACCGTCAATACCGTGTCGCCTGGCTACATCGGTACGGACATGGTCAGGGCCATGCGCCCGGATATCCTGGAGAAGATCGTAGCCACCATCCCGGTGCGCCGTCTTGGCACGCCGGAGGAGATTGGCTCCATTGTGGCCTGGCTGGCCTCGGACGAATCGGGTTTTGCGACGGGCGCCGACTTTTCTCTGAACGGCGGGCTGCATATGGGGTAACCTCTGGGCTTGGGGCTCTCATGGCCCCGCCCTGTTTGTAAAATTATTACTATGGACACCCATTAACCGGCTCGAGTCATGACCCAATCCGACGCGCAAAGCGCAATACGCCTGATCAAGAAATATCCCAACAGACGGCTTTACGACACCCGCAACAGCGCTTACATCACGTTGGCCGATGTCAAGCAGATGGTGTTGGACGCAGAACAGTTCCAGGTGGTGGATGCCAAGACAGGCCAGGAACTCACGCGTAGCATCCTGCTCCAGATCATTCTCGAGGAGGAGAGCGGCGGCATGCCCATGTTTTCGGCAACCACCTTGTCGCAGATCATCCGATTCTACGGACACGCCATGCAGGGCGTGATGGGTTCGTTTCTGGAGAAGAATGTTGCTGCCTTCATCGAGATCCAGGAGCGCATGGCGGAACAATCCAAGGGCCTCTACGGGCAGCAGTTCGGGCCAGAGGCCTGGGCGCAATTCATGAACGTGCAGGCGCCGATACTGCAGAACATGATGAGCAACTACGTGGATCAAAGCAAGAACCTGTTCGTACAGATGCAGGATCAAATGCAGGACCAGACGCGAAACATGTTCTCCGTCTTCCCGTTCGGCGTAACGCCTGGCGACAAAAACAAGGACAAGAACGAAGGATAGGCCACTGCCGCATCCGGCCCCATTCAGATTCATGTAAGACGCCTTGCTTCATAATAATGAGAATGAATCTTGTTAATGGAGTGCGAGGCATGTACAAACATTTGGCGACATTGATATTGGGTGCAGGGCTTGCAATGCCCGCGCTTGCGCTGGAATATCCGATAGGCCAGCCTGCCGAGCATGCGGGGCTTGAAGTGGCCGCCGTCTATCTTCAGCCGGTGACCATGGAACCCGAGGGCGTCATGCGCGATGCCAAGGATTCCGACATTCATCTTGAGGCGGACATCCATGCCACGGCCGATAACAAGAATGGCTTGCCGGAAGGCGCCTGGGCACCGTATCTGAACATCAAGTATCGCCTGCAGAAAAAGGGCAGCGACGAGGTTATCGAAGGCGACCTGATGCCCATGGTGGCCAATGATGGCCCACACTATGGCGACAACGTCAAGCTCGACGGGCCGGGCAAGTACACACTGACTTTCTTCATCGCGTCGCCGGAAGCCAACAAGATGAATCACTTCGGACGCCACGTCGATAAAGAGACCGGCGTTGCGCCATGGTTCAAGCCATTCGAAGAACATTATGAGTTCGTCTTTGCAGGCACAGGCAAGAAAGGCGGCTACTGATGGCGAAGTTGCTGCGCAGCTTGTTGATGGCGGTGCTCCTGCTGTGCGCGGCCGGGCCTGCGCTGGCTGCCGGGCTGCCCACCTTTGAATTGCGTTTCAAGGATGACGGCACGTTCGAGCCGGCGCGGCTCGAGGTGCCGGCCGGTCGTTTCAAGATCAAGCTGATCAACGAAAGCAAGCAGCCCGTCGAGTTCGAAAGCCTGCCGCTGCGCAAGGAAAAGGTGCTGGGCCCTGGCGTCAGTTCGTTTGTGGTCATTACGATCTCGCGCCCTGGCGAGTACCCCTTTTTTGATGACTTCCATCAAGATGTAAAAGGCACACTGGTCGTGCTGCCCAAGCCGTGACCCCTATGGGTATTTATGGAACAAGTTGCATTCATCGTCTGGCGTGAAAGCGTCGAAGCCCTTCTGGTCGTGGGCATTTTGTACACATGGCTTCGGGCCAGTCCCGAGGGCCGCAAGGGAATGCCTTGGCTGTGGGGGGGCGTAGCCGCGGGGCTGGGTCTGGCCGTGCTGCTTGCGCTCGTGCTGCTGGGGATATCTTCCTGGCTTTCGGACACTGGCCAGGAATGGTTCCAGGCCATCATGGCTTTCGCCGCCTGCGCTTTGGTGGTGCAGATGGTGTACTGGATGCGCTGCCATGGCCGCGGGCTCAAGCGCGAACTGGAGCAGGGGGCCAGCCAGGATGTGGCCAGCAACAATTGGTGGGGGCTGCTGGTGCTGGTTGCGATTGCCGTGGCTCGCGAAGGCAGCGAAACCGTGGTGTTTCTCTACGGCACCATCATGGCCGGCGTTGCCGAGGGCTCCGGCGCTATGCTCGCATTGGCCGGTGCTCTGGGATTCGTGGCGGCGCTGATTTCGTTCTGGCTGCTGCAGGCTGGCGGCAGGCTCATTACCTGGCGCCGTTTTTTCAAGCTTACGGAAATACTGCTGCTCCTGCTGGCCAGCGCGTTGCTGATATCCGGCGCTGATCATCTTATCTCCCTGGGTGTCCTGCCCACGCTTGTCGACCCGGTATGGGACAGCAGCTGGCTGCTGGATACCAGCGGCGACCTGGGCAAAGTGCTGGCCGACTTCGCGGGCTATCGTGCATACCCCTGCCTGTCGCAGCTGATTCTCTGGCTTGCCTACTGGCTGACAGTCTATCTGCTGCTGCGCCGCGCGGATGCGAGTTCTGGCACGGTGCGCGCGGCATCGGCATCGGCCAGGGCTTAGTGCGGAGCGAGCGGCATGCTGCATGCACTGCGTTCGGGCGCGACCGGCTTCGCCAACTTCCTGCGCGACCACGCGCGCTGGCTGCGGCGCCTGCAATGGATCATCGTTGGCTTTTATCTCACGCTGCTTGTCGTGCCGGCCCTACTGCCTTTGCCGGACCGCACGGCGTCTGTGTTCAATAGCCTCACTGTTTTTGCGCAGTTTGCTTTTTGGGGGGTATGGTGGCCATTTGTGCTCTTGTCCATGCCTCTGCTGGGCCGCGCATGGTGCGGCTGGTTCTGTCCCGAGGGCATGTTGACTGAATGGGCCAGCGAACACGGCCAGGGGCATGCCATTCCCCGATGGATGAGATGGGGCGGGTGGCCGTTTGTCGCCTTCTCGCTCACGACCATCTATGGCCAGTTGGTCAGTGTCTATCAGTATCCGCTGGCTGTATTGGCCGTACTGGGCGGATCCACGGCCGCAGCGATGGTGGTGGGCTATCGCTATGGCCGCAGCAAGCGTGTATGGTGCAAATATCTGTGCCCGGTCAACGGCGTGTTCCAGTTGCTTGCCAAGCTCGCGCCATGGCATTACAAAGTCAGCGAGGATGCATGGCGCCATCCAGAGCGCCGAACCGCAGCCATCAACTGTGCGCCGCTGGTTCCACTGCGCCACATGAAAGGCGCCGGCGATTGCCATATGTGCGGCCGCTGCAGCGACTATCGCGGCGCTGTGCATCTTACGCCGCGTTCGCCCGAAGCCGAGGTGGTGCACATCGCGCAGGGCGACAACTGGCAGACCGCGCTGATCGTGTTCGGGCTCATGGGGTTGGCCGTCGGCGCGTTTCTATGGAGCGCGAGCCCCTGGTTCATCACCATCAAGCAGGCGGAGGCAACATGGCTGGTGGAACACGACATCTACTGGCCGCTGGCGCAGAACGCGCCTTGGTTTATTCTTACCCACTACCCCGATGTGAACGACAGTTTCAGTTGGCTTGACGGGCAGGTGATCCTGTTATTCATCTTTGGTGCCGCGCTGGCTGTCGGCGGGCCGCTTTATGGCTCTCTGTGGATGGCAAGCCGCCTGCTTCGAGGCGCACGCCCTGCCGCGCAGTGCACGGGGCCCGCCGTGCATGATGCCAAGGGAGCGCCTGTCGGGCGGGCCAATCTGCATCGCCTTGCGCAAGGGCTTATACCGGCGGCGGGCGTGGGCGTGTTTCTCGGACTGTCCGCCACGACCCTAACGCTGCTGCACAACGAAGGCGTAAGCACGCCTTGGGCCACGGCATTGCGGTTCATTCTGCTGGGGTTGGCGCTTGCCTGGAGCCTGCGGCTCGTCTGGCGCATCTCCGCTTCGGGCGGCGCTGCCCTGCATCGGCGTGTCGCGGCGCTAGCCTTGGTGGCCGCAGGCACGCTTCCATTCTGTGTTGCCTGGCTGATGTTCTTCGTTATTTGGTAGCGTCTTTATTCGCGGCGGCGGCGTGGCGCGCATCCGGGTGTGCAGGCTGCGAGTCGGCCCGGTTCCGATACGGCGCGTGCTCATTCAGCTCGTCGATATATGCATCCATAACCTGCGCTTCGCGTTCGAGAAAGTCGGCGATGGCGCGGGCATATCGTTCATCGGCTATCCAGTGCGCGGACCGGGTGGGTACGGGCAGCATGCCGCGCGACAGTTTGTGTTCTCCCTGCGCGCCGCCTTCGAACACCGCCAGGCCCTTTTCGATACAGTATTCGATGCCCTGCAGATAGCACGTCACGAAATGCAGTCCAGGCACATATTCGATGCTGCCCCAGTATCGTCCATAAAGGCGATCGTCTCCGCATATATTGAGTGCGGCGGCGATGGGGTGGCCGTTGCGCTCGGCCTGCACAATGAGCAGGGCGTCCGGCATGCATGCGCGCAGGCGTTCAAAAAATGTCTTGCTCAGATAGGGCGGGTTGCCATGATCGAGATAAGTCTGTTGATAACAGCGATAGAAGAAGTCGAGATCGCGCTGGCTGATCTGCCCACTGTGCAGCCAGCGAAACCGGACGCCGGCCTGTGCGGCCTTCTTGCAATCCTGCTTTATTTTCTTGCGCTTCGGCTGTGTAAGACGAGCCAGGAAATCGTCCATGCTGCGGTAGTCCTGGTTGAACCAGTGAAACTGGACACTCTCGCGCATGAGGAATCCCGCCTGCTGCAGCGCGACCTGGTCATCCGAGTCGGGAAAGAGAACATGCAGGGACGATAGGCCGTTGTCGCGCGCGATAGCCGCGGCCGCGCGCGCAAGCAACACTCGGTCTGCCGTGTCGCCAGCCAGCAGGCGAGGGCCCGGCACCGGCGTGAAGGGTACTGCCGCAAGCAGCTTGGGATAATACGTCAGCCCATGCTGGGCAAAGGCGTTCGCCCAGGCATAGTCGAAGACATATTCGCCGCGCGAATGTGACTTCAGATACAGGGGCATCGCGCCTGCGAGGCCGCCACCGCGATGCATCAGCAAGTAGTGCGGAGACCAGCCTGTTTCGGGCGTGGCGCAGCCACTGGCGTCCAAGGCCAGCAGAAAATCGTGCTGAAGAAAGGGATGTGTGCCAGCCAGCGCATTCCACGATGGCGCATCAATTTCATGCAGATTGCGGATCAGCTTGAATTCAGGAGTCAAGGCGATATGGAAAGTAGTACATGCACGGGGCGGATGCATCCGCCAAGAGTATGATAGCGTCAATTGCCGCGAGATTTTGAGGACGCCACTGCCTGCTTGAAGGTTTGCGGTGGGCGGCCATGTCCGCAATGAGGGACCATGCGGCTGACAGGACGGGGAGTGTGCATACAACATGGCGGGAGCAATTGTCGTGACGGCGGTGACGGCGGCCTCGGCCCATGCCAGGCAGGCGCTGATCAGCCGCCTGCTTGCCCCTTGTGCGGACGATTCGGACGTCTCGGCCATCGTGCTTGCGCCGTCTGGCGATCTGCCTGGGCTGGCCTTTGCGCGCACACGGGCCCTCGTCGACACACCCCGTATCAACCGGGGCGATTGCCCCTGCTGCACCATGCGCACCGGATTGGCCCGGGTTTTACGCGAGTGCTTTATGGACGCCCTTTCCCGCAGGTCGGCGCCATTCAAGCGCATTGTTGTGTCCTGCGCCACGGCGGAAGATGCGGCGCCCGTCATGCACACGCTGCGCTACGACCCCTTTCTGAATGACAGGTATCTCTACGGAGGCTGTATTGCCGTGCTTGGCACTGCGTCGCCGATGCGAGACATGATGCGGCAGGCGGCCCTGGCGGACGCGCTGGTTATCGCGGATGGGCAGCCGTCCAACGACTTGCTTCAGGCGCTGTCCACCGCAGGTATTGATGCGCCACTGTACAGTCTTGCAGGCAACGGTCTGCCGGCCGCTGTGGGGCCTGGCCAAGGGGGTGTATTGTCTCTGGAGGGGCTTGGCGCAGGATCTGGCGCTGCGCGTCTGATGCATTCAGCGCGGGCCAGCTTGTGGTCTGGCAGCAACTGGCCCAACGGCCCAGTTGCATTGCGCGCGTACAGATGGTGTAATTGAAAACATATGCCACAGGCAGGGTAACGCAATCTGGTTTGCAGCCCTTGGCCCCTTAGGTCTTTTAACCACGACGCATGCAAGGCGCCTGCTGGCCGGCTCCAGGGTTCCGTTCCCGAGCCACTGCAATATAAATTGAACAATTTAAGCAAGCGCTTTCGCTCAACCGCATGCCAACAGGCATCGGTCAGGCGGCTCGAAAGCAGCCCGTTGCTATTCTGCGTTAATCACCCGGCAGCCATTGCAGGCATGCAGGGCGAGGGTCCGGAAAGCCGGTTCTGCACCAATACGGGAATAATGGCTGATATTCCGCATACATCCGATGGTCTGTCCACGCAATGCACGACTGGAGCAGGCTGGCATGCGCGCATAAGCCGGGTTTTGCGCGGGCTTATCGCACATATGAACGCCATCGGTGGCGGCTATCATGCTTTTCCGGCCGCGCGCAGGCTTGTGTTGGCGCTCGTCAGCGAGGGCAGGATCCGCAAGAACGTGGCTGACGCGAATAATATTGTGGTGCGAGGGTGCTGGCGCGATCGTGTTCGCGGTGCGGTCGGTTCCATTGCCTGTATTTGCGTTGATGCGGCTAGCGGCAAAACAAATGGGCCGGCTGCTTTGACGCATGGCCGGCCCATTTGGGAATCTGGTTGCGGGGACAGGATTCGAACCTGTGACCTTCGGGTTATGAGCCCGACGAGCTGCCAGACTGCTCCACCCCGCGTCTGGAAAAAAAGATATTAACACTAACCATGGCATGTTGCAAGCAACGCCAGCCCTGACTCCTCCCCTTCTGGATACGGGCAGCACCTTGAATGTTGAATCGATTTGATGACTGAAACCGAGATCATCCGGGCACTTGAAACCGCACTGCTGTGCGCCGACCAGCCCATGCCGCTGGGTGAGTTGCGCAAGTTATTCGCAACCGAAGACCTTTCCAATGACGATCTGAAAGCGCATCTGGCATCGCTGCAGCAGATGTGGCAGGATCGCGGACTGGAACTGGTCAGCCTGGCTTCGGGCTGGCGCTTCCAGAGCCGCCCTGAGATGCAGCGCTATCTGGGGCGCCTGAATCCCGAAAAGCCTCCCAAATATTCGCGGGCTGTCCTGGAGACCCTGGCCATCATTGCCTGGCGCCAGCCCGTCACCCGCGGCGACATCGAGGACATACGCGGTGTGACCGTGTCGTCGCAGATCGTTCGGACGCTTGAAGATCGAGGCTGGATCGAGGTGCTGGGCCATCGCGACGCCCCGGGGCGCCCGGCGCTGCTTGGCACGACACGTCAGTTTCTGGATGACCTTGGCCTCAAGGCCTTGGATGACCTGCCCGAACTCGAGTCGCACGATAAGGTCGTGGCGTTGGCTGGCTTGGCGCTCGAAGTGGTTGAAGAGGCGCCCAGCGGTGCGGTTGACTCCGCGCCAACCGAGGCTGGTGAGACTGACGAGGATGCCGCGGATGGCGAGGGTGTGGCAGATGGCGAGGGTGCTGACAATGCGGCAGTTGAGGAAGTGGTCGGCCGCAATGCGGACGACCATGATGAGGCTTTTGTCGATATGAATGACGATGGCGAACTCACGGCCGCGCGTAATGAACAGATTGGGAGCGGCACACAGGATGTTGCCGCTATGCAGCCGGAACCCGGCGCATCGGACGTTGCTGATTCCGCCAAAGCGGGGTTGGAAGAAGAAATAAATACGGAGTACTTGAAAGAAAATGACTGAATCCACGGAACAATTCGACTTGCCACTGGGTGATATTCCGGTGAAAGCCAGCCCGAAGAAAAGGGCGACGCGAGCAAAGAAGTCCGCCTCTTCCGACGAGTCCGGCGGCGGCGTGGCGGGCGACACGGTCAGGAAGACGTCGGGCAGGGCGGCCGCGAAAACGGCAGGGAAAGCCGTGGGAGAGATGCCTGAAGCGGGGACAGCCAAGACCGGCACCAAGACCGCCACCAAGACCGCGGCAAAGAAAACCACCAGGAAGACGGCGGCCAAGAAGGTAGCCAGCGGGACGGTAACCAGGACGTCGCGTGCATCGTCGGCGCGCAAGGCAGCAGCGAGCCCCGGCAGCGAAGCGGATGCTGCCCAGGCGGACAGCGGCGCGCGCGACGCGGTGGCCATATCGCCTGCCGCAATGCCAGTCCAGCCTACCATGGCTGCGGCGCCATCCGACGCCGCAGTGGCCGAGCCCGTGAAGCGGCCCCGGCGCACAAAAGCCGCCCTGCAGGCTGATGCGATGGCGCCGGAGACAAGCGCAGCGCCTGATGCGCCCGCGCCGGCACGCAAGGCGCGCCGCAAGCCAGTGGCGGATACAGGGGCTGGCGCGAATGCGGCGTCTCGCGAGCCTGTTCAGACCATTGCGCCGGAAGTACAGGCGCAGGTTTCCGGCCAGGTGGGCGACGCGTCTGCTTTGCCGCCGGCGGCGGCAGACCCGGCGTCTTCGGTCTTCAGGCAGGCTGATGCAGGGGACGCCGGCGCGTCCGCACAGGCGCAGGCATCGGACGATGCGGCGGGGCTGGGTGTGAACAGAAGCCGTGGACGCAAGCTGCGCACGCCGTTTCGCCGGCGGCGCGGCGATGCCCAGAATGCGCCGCAGGGCGGCATTGCCGAGGGCGCACAGGCCGAACCGGATCAGCAGGCATCGTTTGCGGCCGACAGGCAGGAGCCGGCATACCGCGACCCTGCCGGGCGCAGACGCGGCAGGCAAGGGCAGGACGCTCAGGCCGCCGATAACCGGACAGCCGCTGGCGGCGAAGCTGGACGCCATCGTGGCCGCAATCGGCGCCGTCATGAAAATGGAGAAAGCGAGCAGGAAACGGAACTGGCACTGTCGTACCTGGACAATGCCGCCCACATGAGCCAGCGGCTGAACAAATACCTTGGCAGCGACCTGCTCATGCCCAAGTTGCACAAGGTCCTGGCGGATGCCGGCATAGGCTCGCGTCGCGAGATGGAGGAGCTCATCATTGCGGGGCGCGTTTCCGTCAATGGCGAGCCCGCCCATATAGGTCAGCGCGTGGGTGCCAATGACCTGGTGCGGGTCAATGGCAAACCCGTGGCGCGGCCCAACGCCAAGAAGCCGCCCCGCATCATTCTGTACCACAAGCCGGCCGGAGAAATTGTCAGCCATGATGATCCCGCGGGACGCGCCACCGTATTTGCACGTCTGCCCAAGGTAAGAATGGGCAAATGGCTGTCCGTGGGCCGTCTTGACCTCAATACTGAGGGGCTGCTTATTCTTACCACCTCTGGGGATCTGGCCAACCGGCTGATGCACCCCCGTTATGGTGCGGAGCGTGAATACGCAGTGCGCGTCCTGGGCGAGTTGACAGACGAGCAGAAGGCCCGCTTGACTGACGGCGTGCAGCTGGAAGATGGACCGGCTCGTTTTGGGACGCTGGACTACATCGGTGGAGAAGGCAGCAATCGCTGGTATCGCGTCACGCTGAAGGAGGGTCGCAACCGCGAAGTGCGCCGCATGTTTGAGCAGGCGGGCGTGACAGTCAGTCGCCTGATCCGTACCCGGTTCGGCGAGGTCGTTCTGCCGCGGACACTGCGCCGCGGGCGTTGGGAGGAGTTGGACAGCAGTCTGGTTACCGCCCTGATGCTTCAATTGGGTCTGCTGCGCGGCGATGACGACGACAGCGACGGGGGACGCGGCCGGCGTGAGCGCCAGCCCTTGTCGTACGATAGCGCATTGCCTCCGGGCTTTGGCACGATCGAGCGCAATGGGATGAATGGCGCCAAGATCAGCCGTCGCGGCAAGCTTTCCGGTGGCCGTGGTGTTGGGGCCGCTGTCCACGACGCCTTCCCGTCGGACCCTTACGGGACCGGCCTGATGTTCAGTGGCGGCCTGCCCAACGGGCATCCAAATGGGGGCGCGCCGTCGGGAAAGGGCAAGAGCAAGGGACGCAAGGCGCGCGGCAAACCAGGGGGCGCGGAGCAACGCCGCAGGGGGCCGGGCGCCCGCTCGGCCAGCAACCCTGGCGGCGGGCAAAGTGGTGCCGCTGCCCAGGGCGGCGGGACCGAGAAAGGGCGCAAGGGCGGAAAGCGGCGAACCGGCCGCACCGGCACGGCGACACGCGGTGACGATTGGCAGCCTCGGGGGGCCTTTGCGCATGAATCTCATCTGGGCAAGCTTGGAGGCGGCCGGGGAAGATAAAGGCAGGCGGCCAGTGTTGCTTTTTACCTGTAAAGTCCGGACATCACAGGAAATTTTCCAAATTTCTGTTAGAATGGACGGCTTTACAGCTCCATTGTTTTTTTGACCATGGTCATTTGCGATGGTAGCGGCACATTATCGAATGCTTCCTGGTAGGGGTTGGCGGCCGCGCATGCATGGCATGCGCTTGGTGCCAGGCCTCGAACCGCAGGTGCAATATCAGTGGGCTGGGGCGTACAGCCCATTTTTTTTTGGAATTTATGGCGGATATCTTTGCTTTGACTCAACAGGCACTGTCGGGTTCGGACATCGAGCTGGTCGATGTCGAGCGTGCGCCCATGGGGTTGCTGCGCGTCACGATCGATCGGCCGGAAGGTGTGCGCATCGAAGACTGCGAGCAGGTATCCCGGCAGCTGTCGCGGGTGTTCGAGGTTGAAGACATTGATTACAAGCGTCTTGAAGTAGGCTCTCCCGGCACCGACAGGCCTTTGAAGCGCGTGGCCGATTTCACGCGTTTCTCGGGCCAGCGCGTGGAAGTCAGGCTGCGCACCGCAGTCGGCAACCGCAAGGTGTTCGTGGGTACTCTGCGCGCGCCCGCCGATGCCGGCGCGTCGGCGCCAGCGGCGTTCGCGCTGGAGCTCGAACAGCACGATGGTGATGGCCAGGTGCTTGATTTCACTTTCGATGACGTCGAACGTGCCAAACTGGATCCCATTCTCGATTTCAAGGGTAAAAAGCGATGAGTCGCGAAATTCTTTTGCTGGTTGACGCCTTAGCGCGTGAGAAAAATGTAGAACGCGAAGTCGTGTTTGGCGCGCTCGAGAGCGCTCTGGCGTCTGCAATGAAAAAGCGCTTCAAGGAAGAGGCGGATATCCGCGTGACTATCGATCGCGACACCGGCGAGCATGAAGGCTACCGCCGCTGGCTGGTGGTGCCCGATGACGCGGGCCTGCAGGAACCGGATCAACAGGAGCTGTATTCCGACGCCCAGGAGATCGTGCCCGGCATCGAGGTGGGCGAGTACATCGAAGAGCC
This sequence comes from Allopusillimonas soli, assembly GCF_004153445.1. Taxonomy (GTDB): domain Bacteria; phylum Pseudomonadota; class Gammaproteobacteria; order Burkholderiales; family Burkholderiaceae_B; genus Allopusillimonas; species Allopusillimonas soli. The sequence continues at coordinate 97,035 of NZ_SDQC01000005.1, read as the reverse complement.
GCTTGAACCCGAAGAATTCGGCCGTATCGGTGCGCAGGCCGCCAAGCAGGCCATTCTCCAGAAGATTCGCGACGCCGAGCGCGAGCAGGTGCTGAACGATTTCCTCGAGCGCGGCGAAACCATTGTGTCTGGCAGTGTCAAGCGCATGGACAAGGGCGATGCCATCATCGAAACGGGTAAGATCGAAGCGCGCCTGCCGCGCAGCGAAATGATTCCCAAGGAAAACATACGTGTAGGCGATCGGGTGCGCGCCTGGGTGCTCAAGGTGGATCATGCCGCGCGCGGCCAGCAGGTTTTTCTGTCTCGCACTGCGCCGGAGTTCATCCGCCAGCTGTTCGAGAATGAAGTCCCCGAGATCGAGCAGGGGCTGCTGGAGATCAAGGCGGCGGCCCGCGACCCGGGTGTGCGCGCCAAGATCGCGGTCATCGCCTACGACAAGCGCATAGACCCCATCGGCACTTGCGTGGGTATGCGGGGCTCGCGCGTGACGGCGGTGCGCAACGAGCTGGGCGGCGAGCAGGTCGATATCGTCCTGTGGGCTGAGGACCCGGCCGAGTTCGTCATCGGCGCGCTGGCGCCAGCCAATGTCGAATCCATTGTGGTCGACGAGGACAAGCATGCCATGGATGTCGTGGTCGACGCCGAGAACCTGCCCAAAGCCATTGGCGCACGCGGGCAGAACGTACGGCTTGCCTCCGAGCTCACCGGCTGGCAGATCAACATCATGACCCCGGAAGAAAGCCAGAATCGCCAGGAAGAGGAGCGCAGCGCAGTGCGTCAGACCTTCATCAGCAAGCTTGACGTTGACGAAGAGGTTGCCGACATCCTGATCGATGAAGGATTTACCGGGCTTGAGGAAATTGCCTACGTGCCCATGCAGGAATTGCTCGAGATCGAAGCCTTCGACGAGGACACCATCAACGAGTTGCGCACTCGCGCCCGCAATGCCCTGCTCACCGAGGCCATCGCACACGAGGAAGTGGCCCAGACGGTGGCGCAGGACCTGCGCGAGGTCGAGGGCATCACGCCGGAAATCATTGCCCGCCTGGCCGAGAACCAGGTGCTGACGTTGGATGATCTGGCCGAGCTGGCCACCGACGAGTTGTCCGAGATGACAGGCTTGCCCAGCGAGGCGGCCAGCGAAATGATCATGCGCGCCCGGGCACATTGGTTTGACGACGAGGCCTGACCATATGCATATATGAGTCAGTGTTTATTGAAAAGTAGCTGAGAAAGCAAGAGAGAATCGAATGCCGAGTAACACCGTCGCCCAGTTCGCCGTCGAACTGAAAATGCCTGCCAACGTACTGCTGGAGCAGCTGCGTGGCGCGGGCGTTGACCTCAAGTCGGTCGAAGATGTCGTCACCGACGCGGACAAGGCGAAACTACTGGATTCGTTGCGCCGTGCCCACGGCGGATCCGAGGGCAAGAAAATCACGCTGACCCGCCGGCAAACCTCCGAGATCCGGCAGGCCGACGGATCCGGACGTTCCCGCACGATACAGGTAGAGGTGCGCAAGAAGCGCGTTTTTGTCAAGCGGGATCCAGCGGAACTGGCGGCTGAAGCCAGGGCGGAGGCAGAGGCAGCTGCGGCGGCTGACGCGGATGCTGTCGCGGCCCAGGCAGACGCGGTTGAATCCGCCGTGCCTGCACAACCGGTGGCCGAGCCTGCCGTTGTAGCCGAACCGGCGCAGCCGCAGCCAGCGGAAACTGCTGCTGAACCGCAGCACCACGACGCGACGCCGCCCGCAGCCGAATCCTCCCCAGAACCCGAGGCGACGGTAGCCAAGGCCGAGCCGGTGCGGGACGAAGAAACGCAGCCACAGGTGGTCGATGCTGATCAACCCGCTGCTGAATCCGATGTGCCGTCCGAGCCCGTCGAAGATGCGCCAGCGGCGGAGCAGGCTGTTTCCCAGGAATCCGAAGAGCCGGCCCAGGAAGCGCAAGCCACCGCCGCGCCCGAAGCGCCCGAAGCGCCCGAGCAGACCGAAGCCGTGAAGCCGGCCGAACCGGAAGAAACTGCGCCGGCGGCCCCGAAAAGCAAGCCCGCTGCCCGCCGCGGAGCCGATACCTCTGCCGCAGACTCCGAGCGCGAACGCGCCCGCCGAGCGGCCGAAGCCGAGGCGGCTGCGCTGAGGGCCATGCTGCATCGCCCCCGCAAGGTCCTCAAAGCGCCGGAACCGGAAGCGCAGGGTATTTCCGGTACGCTGCACAAGCCAGCCGGCGCGAAGGGGAAGAAGGATGCCAAGGCTGGGGACGTCAAGAAAGTTATCAAGGCGACCGAGGTTTCTTCCTCCTGGTCGGACGACGGCGGCCGCAAGAAACCGGCTGCCCGCAACGAGAATGCGCCCTCCGCGCCTGGCCGTGAAGGCTGGCGCGCCGGCGGCAAGGCGGGCAAGGGCGGCAAGGGGGCCCGCGGACGCGGGCGCAATGCGCAGCCGGAACGCAAGGAAGTCCAACCCGTTGAATTCATTGCGCGCGAAGTGCATGTGCCCGAGACCATCACGGTGGCAGACCTGGCGCACAAGATGTCCATCAAGGCGTCCGAGGTCATCAAGCATCTCATGAAGCTGGGGCAGATGGTTACCATCAACCAGGTGCTGGATCAGGAAACGGCCATGATAGTGGTCGAGGAACTGGGACACACCGCCATCGCCGCCAAGCTGGACGATCCCGAGGCCTTTCTGGACACTGTTGAGGCTTCCGAGGCCGAGGCCCTTCCGCGTGCGCCAGTCGTCACGGTCATGGGCCACGTCGACCATGGCAAGACCTCTCTGCTCGACTATGTGCGCCGGACCAAGGTGGCATCGGGCGAAGCGGGCGGCATTACGCAGCATATCGGTGCCTACAACGTCAAGACCGATCGTGGCATGGTGACCTTCCTGGACACGCCGGGGCACGAGGCCTTTACGGCCATGCGTGCCCGTGGCACCAAAGCCACCGACATTGTCATTCTTGTCGTGGCTGCCGATGACGGCGTCATGCCCCAAACCAAGGAAGCCATACACCACGCCAAGGCCGCCAACGTGCCGCTGGTGGTCGCCATTACCAAGATCGACAAGCCCGAAGCCAATCCCGAGCGCGTCAAGCAAGAACTCGTTGCGGAAGAGGTCGTGCCAGAGGAATATGGCGGCGATGTGCCTTTCATCGGTGTTTCTGCCAAGACAGGCCAGGGGGTTGATGATCTGCTCGAGAATGTGCTGCTGCAGGCGGAAATACTCGAACTCAAGGCTCCCGTCGATGCACCCGCCAAGGGCATCGTGATCGAAGCGCGCCTGGACAAGGGACGCGGTCCGGTGGCGACGGTTCTGGTTCAAAGCGGTACGCTGTCACGCGGCGATGCATTGCTGGCCGGTGCCAGCTATGGCCGGGTCCGCGCCATGCTCAACGAGAACAGCAAGCCGGTGTCGAGCGCAGGGCCTTCCATCCCCGTCGAGATACAGGGTCTTACCGAGGTGCCAGCCGCAGGCGATGAGGTCATTGCCATGTCCGATGAGCGCAAGGCGCGCGAAATCGCACTGTTCAGGCAGGGCAAGTTCCGCGATGTGAAGCTGGCCAAGCAACAGGCGGCCAAGCTTGAATCCATGTTCGACAACATAGGCGAAGGCGTGCAAACGCTGGCGCTTATTGTCAAGACAGATGTGCAGGGGTCGCAGGAAGCGTTGGTTGCGTCGTTGGTCAAGCTGTCTACCGACGAAGTCCGTGTGCAGGTTGTGCACGCCGCTGTTGGCGGTATATCCGAAAGCGATGTCAACTTGGCGATTGCCTCGCACGCCGTGGTGATCGGCTTCAATGTCAGGGCCGAGCAAAGCGCCAAGAAGCTTGCCGATAGCAATGGCATCGATTTGCGCTACTACAACATCATTTACGATGCCGTGGATGATGTTCGCAATGCCCTGTCGGGCATGCTGGCGCCCGAGAAGCGTGAAGAAGTCATCGGCACGGCCGAGATCCGCGAGGTGTTCCATGTGTCGCGCGTGGGTAATATTGCGGGCTGCATGGTTATCGACGGCGTTGTGCGCCGCGATGCCCAGGTTCGGCTGCTGCGCAACCATGTTGTGCAATGGACGGGCTCGCTCGATTCTTTGCGCCGGTTCAAGGATGACGTCAAGGAAGTCAAATCGGGCTTTGACTGCGGCATCACGCTCAAGGGCAACAATGATATCGAAATCGGCGACCAGCTGGAGTTCTTCGAAATCAGGGAAATCGCCCGCACACTGTAATCATTATGGGCCGTCACAAATCAAAACCCAATCCTGGCCGCAATACCCGGCTGGCCGACCAGATTCAAAAGGATCTGGCCGGTCTTATCCAGCGCGAGGTTGACGTGGCCCGCGCGGGCCTTATCACGCTCACAGGCGTCGATCTCTCCGCAGACTACGCCCATGCCAAGGTGTATTTCACCGTCATGGGCGCGGAACCGGCGACCGCGGCGTCCGTCCTGAACGACAAGGCGGGCTGGCTGCACTCGCTGTTATTCAAGATGCTGCACATTCATACGGTACCCACCCTGCGTTTTGTTCACGACGATCAGCTTGCCCGTGGCATCGCGCTGTCCCAACTGATCGATCAGGCCAATCGGCCTGCCCAGGTCTTCACGCCCTCGGAACCCGAGGACCCGGACGAACAGCCCTGAGGGCTGTCGTTTTTTACCAGGATTTCAAGAACGATGGCTTCCCGACGCGGGCAGATGCTCGATGGTGTCCTGTTGCTCGACAAACCCGCGGGCTTGTCGAGCAACCATGCGCTGCAGCGCGCCAAGCGTACGCTTGATGCGCGCAAGGCCGGGCACACGGGAACGCTCGATCCTTTTGCCACGGGGCTGCTGATCTGCTGCATGGGGCGCGCCACCAAAATCTGCGGCGCCATGCTCAACGCCGACAAAACCTATATTGCCACGCTGCAGTTTGGCGAAGAAACCGATAGCGGCGATTGCACAGGCCATGTCGTGGCGCAGGCCGGCCCCGAGTTTACCGGTGTGGATGCTGCGGAGCTGGAGCAGGCCCTGGCCGCCTTCCGGGGGGAGATCGAGCAGATTCCTCCCATGTATTCCGCGCTCAAGCGCGACGGCAAGCCGCTGTACGAGTATGCGCGCCAGGGCATCGAACTTGAGCGCCCGCCTCGCCGCGTCACCATACACGCCCTGGAACTGCTGCGCTGCTTTGACAACGGACGCATGGCGGAGATCCGCGTCCATTGCAGCAAAGGTACTTATATTCGCACCCTGGCGCAAGACATCGGCCGCGCGCTCGGATGCCGTGCACACCTGGCTGCGCTGCGTCGTACGCAGGCCGGCCCTTTTGATATCCGGGATGCCATCGAACTGGAAACCCTGCAGGACATGCCCAACCCGCAGTCCGTCCTTGTCGGGCTGGATGCCCTGCCCGCCGGCCTGCTGTCGGCAACTGAACAACGAAAGGAACAATTATGAATCGCGCTTTGCGTAATGTAGCCATCATCGCCCACGTCGACCATGGCAAGACCACGCTGGTCGATCAACTGCTGCGGCAATCGGGTACTTTCCGAGACAATCAGCAGATTGCCGAACGCGTCATGGATTCCGGCGATATTGAAAAGGAACGCGGCATTACCATCCTCGCCAAGAACTGTGCCGTCGAATACGAAGGCACCCACATCAATATTGTGGACACACCGGGGCACGCCGACTTCGGCGGCGAGGTCGAGCGTGTGCTGTCCATGGTGGACGGCGTGGTCTTGCTGGTGGATGCGGTGGAAGGGCCGATGCCGCAGACGCGCTTTGTGACAAAGAAAGCACTTGCGCTAGGCCTCAAGCCCATTGTCGTCGTCAACAAGATAGACCGTCCCGGTGCGCGGCCCGATTTTGTCATCAACGCCACATTCGATCTGTTCGACAAATTGGGTGCAACAGAAGAGCAACTGGACTTTCCGGTGGTATATGCATCGGGGCTGGCCGGCTATGCGGGTCTCACCGACGATGTCCGGGAAGGTGATATGCGTCCGCTGTTCGAGTCGATACTCAAGCATGTTCCGCAGCGCGAGGACGATCCCGACGGCCCTTTGCAGATGCAGATCATTTCGCTGGATTACAGCAGCTATGTCGGCAAGATCGGCGTGGGCCGCATCAATCGCGGTCGCATGCGCGCCGGCCAGGACGTCATCGTGAAATTCGGTCCCGAAGGCGATCCCATTAAAGGGCGTGTCAATCAGGTGCTCAAGTTTCATGGCCTGGATCGTGTGCTGGTGGACGAGGCGCAGGCCGGCGACATCGTGCTTATCAATGGCATAGAGGACGTAGGCATTGGCTGCACGGTCATGGATCCGGCCAATCCCGAGCCGCTTCCCATGCTGCGCATCGATGAGCCGACGCTGACCATGAACTTCATGGTCAACACCTCGCCATTGGCGGGAAGGGAAGGCAAGTTCGTCACCAGCCGCCAGTTGCGCGACCGGCTCGAGCGTGAGCTGAAGTCCAATGTCGCCTTGCGCGTCAAGGACACGGACGACGATACGGTCTTCGAGGTCAGCGGGCGGGGTGAGCTGCACCTGACCATTCTCATCGAGAACATGCGCCGCGAAGGATACGAATTGGCCGTTTCGCGTCCGCGCGTCGTTTTCAAGGAAGAAAATGGCGTGCGGCTCGAGCCCTATGAGCTGCTTACCGTCGATGTCGAGGACGGCCACCAAGGCGGCGTCATGGAAGAGCTGGGGCGCCGCAAGGGTGACCTGCAGGACATGCAGCCTGATGGCCGAGGCCGCACCCGTCTGGAGTATCGCATTCCGGCGCGCGGCTTGATCGGCTTTCAGAGCGAGTTTCTTACCCTGACGCGTGGAACTGGCCTCATGAGCCATATTTTCGACGATTACGCCCCCATGCGGGAAGGCGGCGTCGGCGAGCGACGCAACGGCGTATTGATCAGCCAGGACGACGGCGCCGCCGTCGCTTACGCCCTATGGAAGCTGCAAGAGCGCGGGCGCATGTTCGTCTCCCCTCAGGATCCGTTGTATGAAGGCATGATCATAGGCATCCACAGTCGCGACAATGACCTGGTGGTGAACCCGATCAAGGAAAAGAAGCTGACCAACGTTCGTGCTTCGGGCAAGGATGAGCATATCGATCTGGTGACGCCTATACAGCTGACGCTGGAGTATGCGGTAGAGTTCATCAGCGATGACGAGCTTGTCGAAGTGACGCCCAAGTCCATTCGCTTGCGCAAGCGCTATCTGCAGGAGCACGAGCGCCGGCGCATGGCGCGGGAAAGCGCCTAAGCATTCGACGTCGGGTGCTGTGAAGTGCGTAGATGTCCAAGCCAGACATGCATGGCGTGAGCGTTCAGAACGCACGCTGAAGCTCGACTGCAATCTGGCGTTTACGCCAATCGTGCAGCGCGCTGTTGCTGCGGATGCGCTGGTGGGAGAGCGTCAGTCTTGGTGTGAACCCAGCCATGTCGATCTTTCGGTGCCATACGGAAAGCGCCGATCCAAGAATATGGTCGCGCCTGCGGTCGTCATGGGTCAATAGCGTTGGCCCGCGGTATGTCCGCAGACCTGTATTGAAATGCAGGCGAGCCCCTATGCCGTTGGGCCATTGCCTGGCCCAGTCGACGCGTAGACTATGCATATGAAAGCGATCGGCGACGTCTGGTGTATCCCACTCGCGGTAGGTGTCCAGGCCAAGCAGCAGAGATTGTGCTGCGTTAGTATGGTAAATCGCGGCAACAGAGATCAGGTGGCTTCGGTGATCCAGGAAGCGGCGCCGGGGATGAATCTGGCGGCCCGCCTCCATGGCAGCCATGGTTTTCAAGCGAGGCGCCCAGTGATGATCCCATTGGACACGAACGCCGGCATTGCGTGAGTAGATCCGCTGACCAAAACGACGGTAGGCCAGGAATGGAAACAGCCTCAGCTGGTTCGCCATGTCCGCATGGCCCAGCCCGGGAGCAAGCCGTAGCATGGCATCGTCGTAGCGTTTATGACCGATGTAGTGTTTACCCCAGCCGCTGATATCCATTGATAGAAATCGCCCGCCAGTCAGTGTCCACAGCTTGGCGGCGTCCGCGTCCCAGGCAAGTCCCCGGCCGTGTACGGGCGCGTCGAAAGTCCAGTTGCCCGCCGTGCGCCGGCGGGGTGCATTATTGATGTTTTCCTCGTTCAGGATACGGATGCCTGTTTGCAGAGACCACGCACTGCGTCGGGCAAGCAATGACTGGTATCCGGCAACACGATGTTGCAGTGTTTCCGGCAGCATGGCGGCAGGAAGCAGGGCCAGCTGATGTGCCGCCTCACTATTCTTTTGATCCTCAATCAATATCTCGGCCAACTGTAGCCGGATGCCATGCGCGCTTGGCTGATGGTATAGCGACTCGTTGTAGTACGCAGCCGCGAGCCCGGGCTGCTTGCGCAGGCGCGCGTCGATGGCACGTGCATACGCAAGCATGGCGGGATCGGCGTCTTGGCGCTTTTCATATACAGGTAACAGCACCCGTATGCCAGCGGCATGGCCAGCGTGAATAGCCGCTGCCATCGCTTGGTGAAGCAGCGCGGGTTGCGCCAGCAATCCCAGTTCGTCGACTTCGACTGGCTCGGCTGTGGTTGATGTTGCGGTCAAGTGCGTCAGCGCGGCGGCTGAGGCGCCGGCGGATGAATGCGAGGTATGGATGGGCAGCCTGGCAGACATGTCATCATCGGGAGAAACAGCCATGGCAGTCCTTGACGGGAACGTGAGCGCGAACAGAAGCAAGACGCCCGATAGTTGGGGCGCCATGCGGTAGGACCAGTTTTTCATATGTGTGCTGGCAACAGGCAAGCGACCTATCCCGCATTGCCATGAGGTTTGCGGCTGGGCGTGCCTGCGGTATTGCCGGGAATATCAGTACTTGATTTCGAGATTGACAGCGTAATTGCGGCCAGGCGCGGCAAGAGCCAGCGGGTTGACCTCGCTGAGATTGTTGTTCATGACGCTGCGCTCCGCCTGACGGGCGGATTCCCAGGTAATGTAGCGATAATCGAACACGTTATGGACCGCGGCGCGCAGGGTTACATATCTGTTGAAACGGTAGTAACCGCTCAGGTCGGTAACGATCCATTTGGGCGTGCCGAAGCTGGCTGTGCTGTCATGTCGGGTAATGAGCCCGCCCGTTACTGCGTTTCGTAGGAGCTCGTCCGTCTTCTTGGCCGCCGAGTAGGTGGTTTTTATCGCGGCACCCCAGTTGCTGGATGGATGGTTGTATTCCAGCCCGTAGACCACGCGCAGTGGCTGCAGCATATCGAGCGCATAGCTTGCGGCGCCAATGAAGTCAGTGTTGGAAGGTGCGTCGCCACGCGGCCTTATATAGCTGAGCGCGAACATTGCCTGCATCCCATCGGGCATGCGTTGCCATGCCTCATGAAGATTGATTGCTCCCTTGACGCCTACGCCCTTGGTCTTGACTGATTGCAGATTATGGAAGAGCGGCGTCTGGGGCAGGCCGGATTCAGGTGAAGGCATGCCGACGTCAATTAGATTGGCATATTGCGCATGAAAGTAACTGGCTGACAATGTGCCGTATCGGGTGTCCATATGCAGGCCGATTTCATGGTTGCGTGATGTTTCGGCCTTGAGCTCGGGTTGCGACGGGCGCATCATGCGGCGATTGAAGCCGGGGCCCAGCCGCTCGCCTACACTGGGGACACGGAATCCTGATGTGGATTTATACGCCAGGTCGATATGCGGTGTGAGGTGGTGGGTCAGGCCGATGTCCCAAGAGAGGTTGTTATAGCGACTGCGGGGAAGGTCGCTGTAGGGGCTTGCTGTGCTGGCGGTTTCATCGAAGATGCCTGGGATGCCATTGAGCGTATGGCGGTCGTAGCGTAGCCCGGCGCCGAGCCGCCATGTGTTGCTTAATCGGATAGCATCGTTGACTGCGAGGAATACATGCCGTGATTGGATGGGTGGTGTGATGTAGGCGAGTTCGCTATTGCTGTATAGATCATGGACGCGTCCGTCTACATGGTTGTACTCCCGGTAGGCATGGGCGCTGCGATCTCGGTCGGCCACAACAGCCTTGCCATGTTCAATGCCAGCGTGCACCCACAGTGCATGTTTGCGCCATGCGGTGAAAGATTTTGTGGCCATCAGGTCGAATCGGTGCAGTTTTTGCGTGAAACGCGTATCGCTCAGATACATGCGCGTGCCGGTGGCGAGGGGCGCGGGACGGCATTCGGGATCAGCCTTGGGGTAGGGTGCGCAGAGCAAATTGTGGACATGGCTGTTTGTCGTGATTGCCTGGCGATCGAGACGTACGCGCATAGAGTCCAGCCAGGTGGCACCCTTGGCGGGTAGAAACCGGTATTCGAGTCCGGTGCGATCGTACCGATGCCGGTCATAGACAAAACGGGTCGGTGTGTAGGCAAGTGCCTGGATATTACCGCTGGTCATGAAAATATTGTTGTCGCTTTCATGGGCGTGCAGCGACCAATAGTTGCGCTCGAAAAAATCGCGCAAGTCGTAGCGCTGCCGGGTATGTTCATGCACAATCCCCGCGACATGAGCGGGCGTGAATGCATAATTGAGTTTGGTCAGCCACGAAGCGCTGCGATAGGTCATTGGATTAGGCGCCTGACGCTCGGGGCCCGAGATATCACGGGCGGAAAGAGATTCGGTGACTAGGCCGGAGGCATCGGTGTCATAGCGCACGATGTCGATGCTGCTGTCATAGACAGCACGGTGTGGACGGATTTCATGCCCGGCGCGGGTTGTATATTGCATCATGCCTTCCATGTCCGAAAAACGGAAACCCATGCCTAAGGATCGCATCCAGCGGCCGTCTTTACTGGTGTAGCCTATCTTGTTGTGCGCGCCAAACGGTTTGCCATCATGTAGAAAATCGGCGGGGTCTTTGGTCTGCATCATGACTGCACCGCCAAGCGCACCGCTGCCGGCCAATACCGAATTGGCGCCTTGGCTGATGTCGACCAGCTTGAGGTTTTCGTATTCGACTTCGTTCTTGGCCCCACTGCCGCGCCCCTGGCCTTTGCCCCAGGGGCCAGCGTGCTGGCGTGTGAGCGTTTGGCCCTGTGCCATGCCGTCGATTGTGACCGCTACGCGCTCCTTGTCCACACCGCGCATGGAAAAGCCTGTTGACGTGCCGCGTCCGCCAGACTCATTGACGGAAATGCCAGGATCGTAGCGTAGCAAGTCCCGTATACCCATAACTTGCTCTTTGTCCAGATCGTCTGCGGTTTTCTCAATGCGGGCAACACCGGTGACATCGTCGGGGCGTATTGGCACCTGTCCTTGAACAGTGATGGTATCGAGCTGATTGACGGGTGACTCGATGTTGGCAACGGCGATCAACGGCATGCCGGCCAGGGCAAGGAGAGCCAGTCTTTTACGCGGTGAAGACAGTACTGATGGGCTCATCATGAAATATATAGTATTTAAATAATAAGATTAGATACAAATAAGGTAAATGTCGTGCTGCAAAGTGATCAACGCGTGGAGGGCACACACAGCGCAAATGCAACCATGCGGTAACGCCCCAGTTGGGCTGTTAAGGGTGTCGGCCTTCGGCAGCCGTCTTGAGGGGTATGCGCTGCTTGGCGCCAAAAACGCCCCCGAAGCGTTTGTCTTCGTTGATGAAATGCCCGGCAAGCTCGTTGGCTCCCGGGCCGTGAAAAGCGCCCGATAGCTGTCCACTGCCGCGAATAACGGCATCGGACGCGATATTTATTCCTTGGCTGTCCGACGACAAACGGCTCAGGATGTGCGTTGTGCCGTTGAAACGGTTGCCTTGGATGTTGGCGCGCACATCGATGAGATCGGCACCTGACGGGCCTTGGAGCGTGCCAGTCAGTGTCCTGGCATCAAAATCGGCAGTAAAGCGCGCGGCATGCTCCGTGGAAGCGATATAGGCCTGGCCCTTTGGCGCTCGGCCAAAGGCCAGCCACCGGCCGCGGTAGCTGGCCTGGCCAGACGCGGGCATGTCGGCGAGCGGGGTCAGCGTGCCTTGAGTGAAATACATGACTTTTTCAGATTTCTGTCCATCGGAATCGACAGGCAGGGCACCGATCTGTATGAATTGGAATTGAGGCTCCACGCAGCATGACAAGCCCTGGTCTGTGGAAAGCTGTCTTAGGTCGATGTCTGTGCCGTTGAAGCGAAGCACGTGAATGTTGCCTGAATAAGCAAGGGTACGCGCATCCTGGAACACGGAAGTGGGGGCTTCGGTTGCTGAGGCATCGGCGTGCAGCCCGATTGCCAGGCTGGAAGCCTCGCCCTCGACTATGTTGCTGGCGGACGTCTGGCGGGCGGCAAAAACGCCGACGGCGTTGCGGTGGATGCCGACAAGACGGCCCGCCAGTTCGGCGGCCTGGGGGCCGAAGAAACTGCCGGACAGGACAGCATCTTCTTGAACATTGCTGTATTCGAGCGGCGTGGCCACACCGAGAAAATCGGCGCCTGTGATGTCGGCCTGGATGGTATAGCCTTGGCGGCGCTCGCCGTTTCGGCCGTCAAGCGTGCCGCTCAGCTTGCGTGTGCTGAAGTCGACCTCGAAGGAGGCCTTGCTGACAGTGAGTGTATTGCCACGGTAGCCGTTCACGTAGTCATTGGCCAGCGTGGCCAGGGCACGTTCCCAATAGCCTTCGTAGGTGGCCCGCCCGGAAACAGGAATGGCCTCCGGCCGGAGCGAGCCCTTGTAGAAAATATTGGATAGCGATGGATCGTAGCGATTCTCTGGTGCAAGTTGGACCATGCCCAGACGCGTATAAGTAAATGTGGCTGTTTTCAGGACGTTGCTTGCGTCGGCCAATAGAAGATATTGACCGTCGTTGTCGCCTTCAAGATAACTGGTGTAGTCCTGTATACCCGGCTTGGCTCGCCACGTTTCGGGGTTGATGCTGATTCGTTCAGAGGCGGGGTGGGTATCGCTGACCGTGTCGGGATGCCGGTGATAGAGCGTGGTGTCGAATTGGTCGTCCTGGTCGGCTGTGGCCCGATCGGGGTCGACCGGCTGGGCTGCGTTACTGGTGCGGATGATATAGGGCTCGGCTGCGGTGAAACCGTATTCCGGATGGGCGGACGGCGGCGGTTGCAGCACGCCCTCGAGGACATGATCTTGCTCCGACGGGCCGGTATCCCAGGTGTTGATGACGATGGGTGACGGCAGTGCGTGCCTGTCGAAACTGCCACCGCCTGTGGCGCAGGCTGTGCATAGGCCAGCGAGCGTGATAAGCATGAGATGGCGCTGTAGGCGAATCGGTTTGATATCAAGCATATGCTACTTAATGTGAAAATATATTGTTATTTTTATCTGAAAATTCTATCAGTAATGAAACGCATTATCAATAAAATATTCAGGATAATGTAAGCAAGGCTTATTGAAAAGATATCTATCGAGTGCGAAGCAGCCCGGCCACGCCGCAAGCACGAGGCGGCAAGCCAGAAATGAACAGTGAAAGACGGCGTGTAGCCGTGGCGGAAAAGCCAGGAGAAGCGCAGGCCCATGCGCCGCCAGAGCCCCAATGGCCATTGCGCAGGCTCTACGGCGAATGGGCCGAAGAGGCTATATCACACAGGAAGGGACTGAATGGCGGGCCGGACTCGAAATCCGGCGCATAGGGCTAGAGCACAAAAGGGCGTCCCGTGACTGGCGTGGTGGCGATGGCCATGTCTTGTTCCGCCATGATGCCTGCCTCGAAGGCCTTGCGACCGGCTTCGATCGCGAGCTTGAATGCCTCGGCCATAAGGGGAGGGTTATGCGCATGGGAGACAGCCGAGTTGAGCAGCACGCCGTCAAAACCCATTTCCATGGCCTGTGCGGCGTCCATGGGCGAACCGATGCCTGCGTCGATAATGAGCGGCACGTCCGTGATGCGATCGCGCAACGTGCGCAGGGCGTACTGATTGATGAGCCCCTGGCCGGAGCCTATGGGCGCCCCCCAGGGCATGAGAATGCGGCAGCCTGCGTCCAGCAGGCGCTGGCAGGTGACAAGATCGTCCGTACAGTAGGGAAAGACTTCGAATCCCTCTTTGACCAGCGTGTGGGCCGCGTTGACCAATTCGAAGGGATCGGGTTGCAGCGTGTAGTGGTCTCCGATGACTTCCAGCTTGAGCCAGTGGGTGTCGAAGACTTCCCGGGCCATACGCGCGAGCGCGATGGCCTCGGCGGCGGTGTGGCAGCCCGCCGTATTGGGGAGCAGGCGGGCGCCGCTCTGGCGGATGAGTTGGAAGAAGGCCTGCCCACCGGGCTTCTGGCCATCGCTTCCGGGCGACGGCTCGCCGTGCGCCATTTGGCGCTTCAACCCTACCGTTACAACCTGCGCGCCCGATGCCTGAATCGATTGCTCGAGTATGCGCGGTGATGGATAGCCGGCCGTGCCCAGGAAGAAACGGCTGTCCAACTGTGTGCCGGCGATGGTCCATGTCATGGTGTTTTCAACCCCCAGTGATTGGTTCAAACGTGGTGATGCTGTCTTGGTCATTGAGGATGACATTCTGGCGCACCTGGCGCGCGACGTGCTCGCCGTTGACCGCGCTGGCGTAAGGCAGTGCGGTGTCGGCGGCGTCCAGCAACTGTTCCAGCGCCTGCGCGAGGGTCAGCCCCTGCGCTATGTGGTGCGCCTGGCCGTTCAGGAAGATCTGTATTGTGGTCATGGTGATACCTGGATGAGCGTATTATCCGGCAAAGCCTGCGCAAGCGCTTTTTCCGCTATCGCAGGCGCGATCAGCCAGCCGTGGCGAAACAGCCCATTAATTCGCGTCAGGCCCGGCTCATGTTCGATGCGCGGCAGATTGTCGACGAGCGCGGGACGCAGGTTGGTTTCCGTATGCACTAGCCGCGCCTCGGCCAGCCCCGGCATCATGCTGTGCGCCGCCGCCAATAATTCTACCGTGCTGCGCAGCGACACCGGCGAACGGTCCTCGCTCTCGATCTCGCTTGCACCAACCACGATGATGTCGTTGCGCCGGGGTACGACATAGACGCGGTGGCGGGGATGCAGCAGGCGGGCAGGGCGATTCAGTACAACGCCGGGCGCGTGCAGCCAGAAGATCTCGCCGCGCACGCCGCGCACATTCTGGCAGGAAAGTGCATTATCGGAGGATGACATGCCGGGAGGGCGCTGGCCCAGGCCGCGCGCGTCGAAAACGTGGTCGAAGGTCCAGGATTGCGTGCCATTGCCCACCAGGCCCGGTGCAACCTGGGTGATGGTGTGGTTCCAGTGCCATGTCACTTTGTCCGCCGCCGCTGAATACAGCCCGCGCATGGTTTCGACGGCGTTGAGCACGCCTTCACCCGGAAGCATCCAGGCAAGGCTGGGGCCATGTATGTCAGGCTCCAGTTCGGCCAGTTGCGCGGGCAGGAGGGCGACAGGACGGTAGGGCTGCGGGGCCTTCTGTTTGAGCAGGCCGACCGTGCGCTGGGCCGCGCCGCTGTCGTGCCGATGGGCCAGGAGTAGACTGCCGTCGCGCGCAAAGGAGACATCGCCGGGCAGCGATGGCATGATCCGGCTCCAAAGCTCCAGCGATCGCAGGCCGTGGTTGAAGACATCGAGGTCGGCACACTCGAGTTCGGCGGTGGGTGTGAGCATGCCCGCCGCCGTCCATCCCGCGGCACCGCGCCCCTCGGGGCCATCGGCCGGGTCGAAAACGCTGATGCGATGCGTCGGCTGCCGGGACAGCAGGTAAGCCAGAAGACGCCCCAGTGCTCCGGCCCCTACTATAGCGATGTGCATTTGATATCCTGATTCTACAAAAAACGGTACAATTTATTCCTATTATTGGAATATAGAGTGATCATGGCCGCACGTCCACACATCCTAGACGACGAATCGAAGATAGACGGCAATACGCCCACGATGCGTCTTTTTTCCCTGCTGGAAGTCATAGCCCGGAAAAACCAGTACTTTACGCTGCAAAGCCTGGTGGAGGAGCTGGGCCTGCCCAAGCCCACCTTGCACCGGATGCTCCAGCAATTGGAGGGCGCAGCCATGATACAGCGCGACGGTGACGGGCGGCAGTACAGCGCTGGCCTGAGACTGCGCCGCATGGCGGAAAGCCTGCTATTGAACAACACGGTGCATGGCGCGCGCCACGCTGTGCTGCGCCAACTGGTGGAAGAGGTCGGTGAGAGCTGCAATATAACCACCTGCTCGGGTGATGAGGTATTGTATCTCGACCGGGTGGAGACAGCAGCGCCGCTGCGGTTCTATTTGCATCCGGGTTCCCGCGTTCCCTTGCACTGCTCCGCCAGCGGCAAGCTGTTTCTTGCGCAGATGACGCCGTCGCAGCGCCGGCGTCTGCTCGCCCATGGCGCACTGCAGAAGTACACTGAGAAGACGCTGACGCAACCGGCGCAGCTTGATGCGGAGATTGAGCGCGTGCGCCGCGACGGTTATGCCATGGACGACGAGGAGTTCCTGCCTGGCCTGCTGTGCGTTGCGGTGCTCGTGCCGGTGGCCGAAGGCGTATCGAACATGGCTGTCGCCATCCAGGCGCCCATCATGCGCATGACCGTCGACAAGTCGCTGCTGTGCCTGCCTGCGCTTCAGCGCGCGGCAACCGCGCTGGCCCACATTGAAGCCGAGAACCATCCTGGTTCCTGAAATCGCAAGGAAGAAGCCATGACGCCACAACAGAAAGCTTCGGTGGATGCCGGCGAGGATGCGCCGATGCGGCAGTTGCCGGTGCGCGAGCTGTTTGGCATAGACAGCGACTTGTGCGTGCCCGTCTTCGCGCAGCGCGAGGAGCATGTTCCGGAGATCGATACGGCCTATCGCTTTAATCGCGATGTGACACTGGCGATACTCGCGGGATTTGCCCGCAATCGCCGGGTCATGGTGCAGGGCCTGCACGGCACCGGAAAATCCACCCATATCGAGCAGATCGCAGCCAGGCTGAATTGGCCTTGCGTGCGCGTGAATCTGGACGGCCATATCAGCCGCCTGGATCTGATCGGCCGCGACGCCATCGTGCTGCGCGACGGCCTGCAGGTCACCGAATTCCAGGAAGGTATTATTCCATGGGCGCTGCAGCGGCCCGTTGCGCTGGTGCTCGATGAATACGATGCGGGCCGGCCAGACGTCATGTTTGTGATACAGCGTTTGCTGGAGCGCGACGGCCGGCTGACCCTGCTGGATCAAAACCGAGTCATTGCGCCGCACGGCGGCTTCAGGCTGTTTGCGACGTCCAATACATTAGGTATGGGCAACACCACCGGCCTTTACCATGGCACCCAGCTTCTCAATCATGCCCAGCTCGATCGATGGAATATCGTCGCCAACCTCAATTTTCTGCCGCCACAGGACGAGCTCGACATCGTGGTCGCCCGGGTGCCCGCGCTGAGCGACGCGCGCGGGCGCGGCATCATCAGCGCCATGATCAGCGTGGCCGCGCTGACACGCAAGGGCTTTGAACTGGGCGACCTGTCCACGCTGATGTCGCCGCGCACAGTCATAAGCTGGGCCGAGAATCTGCAGATATTCGGCGATGTTGCCCTGGCCTTTCGCCTATCCTTTCTGAACAAGTGCGAAGACGCCGAGCGCGCCATTGTGCAGGAGTACTTCCAGCGGTCGTTCGGCGAGGACATGTCCGGCGACGGCCTGATCGCCGCGCGCTGACCGCATGGAAGCCGCCCGGTCAAGAATAAGGCAGCAGTACGCCGAAGAATTGTCGGCCGCGGTCATGCGGGCCCTGACTGGCCGCGCAGGCTTGCATTTCGAAGGTGGCCGGCCATTCGATGACGCGCGGCCACTGCCAGACCGTGCCCCGCATTTGCAACTGCGGGATGGCGAACGCAGCGTGGCGGACTATCGGGGTATTGCCGATGGCCTGGCGCTGAGGCTGCGCCATTCGGATCCGGCACTGCACCAGCGCCTGGCGCCCGACGACCCGGTCGAGCGATTCATTTTCGAGTGGCTGGAGCAGTTGCGCACCGAAGCGATGGCGCCGGCCAGCCTGCCGGGTATGCATCGCAATGTGGTGGGCAGATACCGGGCATGGTCTGCGGCATTTCTGGACTCGGGTGCGGCGGAATCCAGTCTCGGCATTCTGCTGTTCGCCTTCTCGCAGATGGCCTGGAGCCGCATCATGGCGCAGCCGCTGCCGGAGGATGTGGATGACCTGCTCGAACCGACCCGCGCCGCGCTGGGGCCTGCCATTGGCGGCTGGCTGGCTGCCATCCGGCGTCAGCGCGGCGATCAGGCGGCCTGCGGGCGTTTCGCGCGCCGGATCGCGCATGAATTGGCTGCGCGGGTACAGTCCGAATACGAGGACGACCCTGCTTCGCGCAATGTTCACAGGGGTGATTTCTCGCTGTCGCTGGATATCGACCCATGCGACGGCGCCGGCTTTCAGCCTGCGCAGGGTGGCGAAAGCCTATTGTTCCGGGCAGCGCAGGGGCGCTACCGCATATTTTCCCGGCAATTCGATGTGCAGGAGCATGTGGCGGAACACGTGCGGCCGGCGGTGCTGGCCGCGAATCGCGGGATACTGGACGGCGCGTTGGCGGGATTGGGCATCAACATTGGCCGGCTTGCCCGCGGCCTGCGTGCGGTGTTGGCCAGGCCGCAGCGGGACGGCTGGCTGTTCGGGCAAGAGGAGGGTGTGGTGGACGGGCGGCGCTTGTCGCAATTGGTCAGTTCACCCACCGAGCGGCGGCTATTTCGCCAGGACCGCCATTATCCGCTCTCCGACTGCGCTGTGGCTTTTCTCGTCGACTGCTCAGGCTCGATGAAACAGCATGGCCTGGCTGTGGCGATGATGCTGGACATCTTCATGCGTGCCTTCAGCCAGGCTGGCGTTGAAATCGAGATACTGGGGTTCACCACGCGCAGCTGGAACGGCGGGCGTCCGCGAAGGCAGTGGGCGGCGCAGGGCCGTCCTGCCGCGCCGGGCCGGCTGAACGAAGTCTGCCATCTGATCTTCAAGGACGCATCGACATCGTGGCGGCGCGCCAGACCGGCGCTGGGCGCATTCTTGAAGCAGGATATGTTTCGCGAAGGCGTGGATGGCGAGGCGGTGCAGTGGGCCTGCACCCGTTTGCTGGAGCAGGATAGGCGGCGGCGCCTGCTTGTGGTCGTTTCCGACGGCTCGCCCATGGACAGCGCCACCAATCTGGCCAATGATGCGTTCTATCTGGATAATCATCTGAAGGCCGTTGTCCGCCAGGCTGCGCGCGAACAGGGCGTGGAAGTCTTCGGCCTGGGCGTGGGGCTGGATCTCAGCCCGTACTACACGAAATCGCTGGCTGTCGATCTGGCTGATGGACTGGATAATGCCTTTTTTGACGCGTTCCTGAGACTACTCGGCCATGGTGGGCGCGCCTAGCGCTGCGGCTGCGCCTGGATGCCGGTGATGGCGATCACATTGTAGATGTCGTCTTCGGCGCAGCCACGCGACAGGTCGTTGGCTGGCCGGTTCAACCCTTGCAGCAGCGGACCGAAGGCAACCGCCTGCCCCAGACGCTCGGCCAGTTTGTAGCCAATATTGCCCGCCGCAAGATTCGGAAATATCAATACATTCGCCGCGCCGCCGATATGCGAGTCCGGCAGCTTGCGTTGAGCGATCTCGGGTACGATGGCCGCGTCCAGCTGTATTTCGCCATCCACAGCCAATTCGGGATGTCTGGATCTGATCATGTCCGTGGCATCTCGAACCTTCTCCACCTCGCTGTGCGACGCACTGTGATTGGTCGAGAACGACAGCATGGCCAGCTTGGGCTCGATGCCCAGCAGTCGGCGCGCGCTTTCCGCGCCCGCGAGTGCGATTTCGGCCAGCTGTTCGCTGCTTGGATCGATGACCAGGCCGCAATCCGAGAAAATCATGGCTTGCGTCGTGCCATGAAAGGGTTGCTCGCGCATCATGACGAAGAAGCTGGAAACCAGCCTGGAGTCCGGATGCATGCCGATGATGCGTATGGCGCTCCGGACGACGTCCGCCGTCGTGTGCGTGGCGCCCGCCACCGATCCGTCGGCATGGCCTAGGCGCACCATCAACATGGAAAACGTGAGCGGATCGAGTACCGCCTGGTGAGCTTGCTCCATAGTCATGCCGTGCTTTTGCGACAGTTCAGCCATCGTCTGCGCAAACGCTTCAATCCATGGCGATGCTTGCGGATCTATGAAGTCGCAGTCTGGACAGGCTCCACCGGCAGTAGGCGGGCCCACCAGCGTGACACGGGCAAGGCCGTCGGCCGCCGCCCGCTGCGCTGCCGCCCGAACCCGGGCATCGTCGCTTTCGCACAACACGATGCGCATGGGCTGGCGGCGAGCCCTGTCCCAAAGACGTTTCAGCGGTTCCATGTCCGGGCTGCGCGCTGGTCAGGTGAAGTCCTTGTATTTCTCGAGCAGCCGTACCGGCCTGGACAGCGCATCGCGGCGGAAGGGATCTCCCAGTTCGCGTGTGCACATGATTTCCACCACGGTGGTCTTGCCCTCGTTCATCTGCGCTTCGACCGCCTTGCGCAGTGCGGGCCCCACATCCTCCAGCTTGTCCACGACGATGCCTTGCGCGCCCATGGCCTGCGCGATGCCGGCAAAACTCTGGTTGTCCAGTTCCCCGGCCACGAAGCGGCGGTTGTAGAAATCCACTTGGTTTTTCTTTTCCGCACCCCACTGCCGGTTGTGAAAGACTACAGCCGTAACGGGGATGTCATGGCGTACGCAGGTCATGATTTCCGACATGCTCATGCCCCATGCGCCGTCTCCGGCATAGGCGATGGCAGGGCGCTCGGGCGCGGCTACCTTGGCGCCGATGATGGTCGGCAATGCATAACCGCAGTTGCCCCAGCTCATGGGTGCGAAAAAGCTGCGCGGCTTTTCAAAACGAAGGTAGCTGTTTGCAACGGAATTGATATTGCCGATGTCGGTGGACACCATCGCATCATCAGGCATGGCCTTTTCGAGCTCGCGCAATACCTGGCGAGGATGCAGATAGCTGCCTTCCTCCTTGCTTTGCTCGTCTATCATGTCCAGGCTGAAAGCGTCCTTTTCGTGCGTCCATTCGGTCAGTTCCTGCTCCCATGCGTCTTTCTCCGCCTTGATGCGGCCCGCCCGCTCCTCGCGCGTCGCATCACTGGCCAACTCCGCTTTTTCCAGACGCGCAAGCAGCGCTGACGCGGCAGCGCCGGCGTCGCCGCAGATGCCGACGGTGATCTTCTTGACCAGGCCCAGCATCTTGCTGTCTGCATCTATCTGGATGATTTTGGCTTCCTTGGGCCAATAATCCATGCCGTGCTGGGGCAGCGTGCCGAATGGACCGAGTCGCGTGCCAAGCGCTATGACGACGTCAGCCTGGGAAATGAGTTTCATAGCTGCCTTCGATCCCTGGTAGCCTAACGGCCCGCACCACAGGGGATGACTGGCGGGAAAGGAGTCATTGTGCAGATAGCTGTTCACCACCGGTGCGCCAAGCCGCTCGGCCAGCGCCTTGCATTCTTCCACCGCATCGCCCATGACCACGCCGCCACCCGAAATAATGACGGGGAAGCGCGCCGAGGCAAGCAGCCTGGCCGCCTCGTCCAGCGACTGTTCGCCGCCGGCGCCGCGCTCCAGAACGCGCGGCTGGGGGATCTCCGCCTTGATCTCGCCATAAAAATAGTCGCGCGGAATATTCAACTGTGTGGGACCCATTTCCGACAGTGCGCGATCAAAGCAGCGCGCAGTGTATTCGGCCATGCGCGCGGGGTGGGTGACATGGCCCTGATACTTGGTGAATTCCTGGAACATGGGCAATTGATTGGCCTCCTGGAAGCCGCCCAGACCTATGCCCATGGTGCCGGCCTCGGGGGTGACAATCACCACGGGCGTATGGGCCCAATAGGCTGCCGCGATGGCGGTGACGCAATTGCTGATGCCGGGGCCGTTCTGGCCGATGACGACGCCGTGGCGTCCGCTGACGCGTGCGTAGCCGTCGGCCATGTGCGCGGCGCCCTGTTCGTGGACGACGGGAATGAGGCGTATGCCGGCGGGTGCAAAGATGTCCATGGCGTCCATGAAGGCCGAGCCCATAATGCCGAACATCTCGGTTACCCCGTATGACACGAGCGTTTCCACGAAGGCTTCCGAAGGCGTCATCTTCTGTATGCCCGTCACGGGGCTGCGGGTATCTGATTTCATGATTGTCTTCCTGAGTACCTTCACCACGATTGCAGTGATTAATTTATGAGATAAAACATTCCGATAATTATTCTTTTAGCTCAATTCTAAACAACAAAATCGCCAAGTCAATAGAAAAATATTGTTTTCGGAATTAAATATCTCGGAATTTATCAGTACGAGAGACAAGACGTCGGCGTGCAGCGCATCTGGCGCATCTGAAACGTCAATACTGGCCCTAGACCATGCTGGAGCGATCTCCTACCTTAGTCGTCAACAGCCCGGATTCCCTTCGAAACCGGCGTGGCACTGAAGCGAGGAGAGAAACCGATGCCCAAGCAGAATCTGATCGACACCATCAAAGCCTTTGGCGATGCATGGAACAGGCACGATATCGATGCACTGATGTCATTCATGCACGACGATTGCGTGTTTGAGACGGTGGCGGGTCCGCTGGCCTGCGGCGCGCGCCATGAAGGCAGGGAGGCCGTGCGCAAGGCCTTTGAGGCCGCCTGGCAAACCATACCCGATGCGCAGTGGCGCGACGCAAAGTGCTGGGGGAGCGATGATCGAGGCGTCATGGAATCGACCTTTACGGGTACCGCTGCCGATGGCTCCCGCATCGAGGCGAACATGGTCGACCTGCTGTATTTCCGCGACGGCAAAATCATCCTGAAAAACGCATACCGCAAGAATCGCCCCCATCTGCCGGCCAAGGGCTGAGCAGGTCGTGCCCGGCATGTCCAGATCCGCTGGGCCATTCACTCAATATGGAGTCATGATGGCAGCCAATCCCGTCACCGCCGAACCTTCGTCATCGGCCACACCGGCAGGTAGTCCCTACGATCCCACCTACGATCCGCTGGTTTCACCCACCGGGCGCGGGCAGGCATATGCGCCCACATACTGGGTTGGAACCGCCGGACCTCCGCCGCAGGACGATGGACCGGTCAGCCAGGACTTCGACGCCGATGTGGTGGTCATCGGATCGGGCTTCACTGGGCTGGTGACGGCGCTCAATCTGGCCCAGGAGCATGGCGTGCGGGCAGTGGTGCTGGAGGCCAACAAGGCCGCTTGGGGCTGCACCAGCCGCAATGGCGGCCAGGGCCAGAACGCGTCCGGCCGCCTGTACCGATCGCAGTGGATCGCGCGCTGGGGGCTGGATGTGGCCAAACGCCTGGACGCGGAAATTCGCGGCGGGTTCGAATACTGGAAGAGCCTGATCGAAACCCTGGATTGCGATGCCCAGCCAGGCGGACATCTGTACACTGCGCACCGGGCCAAGAAAATGGCGTTTCTTGAGAACGAATGCCGTGTCATGCGCGATATCTTTGGCTATGACACCCGTATGCTTAGCCGGGCCGAACTGCATGAGCGCTATGCCGCCGATCAAGAAGCGGCGGGTGCGCTGCACGAACCCGATGGTATCGGTGTGCATCCGCTCAAGCTGGCGTTCGGCTACATAAGGCGAATACGCGCACTGGGTGTGAAGCTGCATTCGGGCAGCCCCGTCCTGGGCTGGGAAACCATCAATGGCATTCATCATTTGCGCACGCCGGGCGGAACCGTGCGGGCGCGGCGCGTGGCGGTGGCCACAGGCGGCTATACGCCTCAAGGGCTGCATCCGCTGCTGACCAACCGCATCATGCCCATTCTGTCCAACTCGATGGTGACGCGCGTGCTGACCCCGCAGGAGAGGGAGGAAGCGGGGCTTCGAAGCACGACGTTCATCACCGACACCCGCACCCTGCGCTTCTACTATCGCCTGCTGCCCGACGGTTCCATGCAGATAGGCAGCCGCAGTGCGCTGAAAGGGGCAGACGCCCGCAATCCGCGCCATCTTGATTTGCTCAAGCACGGTCTTGCCCGGAAATTTCCGACCCTGGCCAATATACCCATCGCCTATTCATGGTGGGGCTGGGTGGATGTCAGTCATGACATGATGCCGCGGGTGGTCCAGCCGGATCCGGCGCAGCAGGTGTTCTATGCTTTTGGCTATGGAGGCAACGGCGTATCGTTTTCCGCTCATGCTGGCCGCCGGCTCGCCGAGCGAGTCGTGGGCAAGGATGGCCGGCAGTGGAATCTGCCCATCTACAACTCACCGTTGCCGGGCCATCTGTTCGCGCCATTCCGCCGTCTTGGCCAAGCTATGCTGTACCGCTACTATTATCTGCGCGATGAGATGTTCTGAAAGAGAGGCGGCCGATCGTCCCCGCCTACCTGGCGGGGGCATTCAAGCTTCGGTAGACCTCGGCCAGGCGTGCTATGCCTTCGGGAATCCGCTCGCTGGCTATGGAAGCGAAGCCCATGCGAAAGTGGTTGACGCTGTGCGAGCCTTGGCGATGGTAGAACACATGACCAGGCTCAATGACCACACCCTGATTCAGTGCGGCGTCTGCAAGAAGCTGCGTATCCACGCCAGGCGCCTGTACCCAGCATGACGACCCGCCGCTGATCGGTACCAGATCGAACTCGGGCAGATGCTCGGCCAGCGCCCTGGTCAGCGCGCCAGCCCGCTCCGCGTGCAGCACGGAAAGCCGTCGCAACAGGGTGTGGTGATGCCCCAATGAGATGAACATGGCGAAGGCGCGCTGAATGTAGGCGGAGGGGTGGCGCAGCATGAGGCGGCGCAAAGCCCGAAGCTCATGGGTTAGCGCACGCGGCGCAACGATGTAGCCAATGCGCAGGCCGGGGGCAAAGCTCTTGGAGAGGCTGCCGATGTAGATTACCCGCTCGTTTCGGTCCAGACTCTTGAGCGCAGGGGAGGGGACGTTGTCGTAACTGTTTTCGGTCTCGTAGTCGTCCTCGATGATGATGCCGTTCGACTTCTCTACCAGCGCCAGTAGCGCCATGCGCCGCTCCATGGTCAGCTTGACCGTGGTGGGGCATTGGTGGCTGGGTGTCAGGAATATATAGTCGCAATCTGCCAGGGCCGGTGTGATGCATAGCCCCTCTTGATCGATGGCGAGCGGCATCAGGCGCTCGGTGCGGTGGGCAAAGGTATTGCGGGCATCGGGATAACCTGGATCCTCCATGCCTACCACCGTGTGGCCGTGCATCAGCAAGTCCGCCAGCAGGTAGAGCGCATGCTGTGCGCCAACGGTGATGACAATCTCGTCGGTTTCCGCCCAGACGCCGCGTCGCGGCAACACCTGCGTGCGTATTTCCTCTATCAGTGCCGCATCGTCATTGGTGACGAGATCCGGCGCCCAACTGCGTATATCCAGTATGGACAACGCCTTTGTACAGCACTCACGCCATTCGGCTGTGGGAAATTGGCTCGCATCGAATTGCGCATAGACAAACGGATAGGGCTGGCTTTGCCAGTTGGCCGGCTTGACGATATTGCGCTGGCGCGACGGATGGAACACCATGCGGCTGCTCCAGCTTGTCGTGATTGCCTTGGACGTGCAGCTTGGCGCTGACGGGGCGGGGTCTGCCTCCAGCTCGCGCACGTGTGTGCGCAGCACATCGTCCGCAATGAAATGCCCGCTGCGCTCGCGGGATACCAGATAGCCTTCGGCCACAAGCTGCTGATAGGCAAATACCACTGTGTTGCGCGCGATGCCCAGGCTCTCGGCCAGATGACGGCTGGACGGCGCAGGCGACCCCGGCGGCAGGTGGCCGCTCAGGATCGCCGATACCAGCATCTGTCTTATGCGCCCCTGCAGGCTCAGGCTGGAGTCGCCAGCCCGATCGAACAGGGTGCGCCACTGGATGGGTAGCCCTGGGGGGAGATGTGTCGTCATGAATTCAGACTTTCCCCTTCCATGGAATCAGCATGCGTTCCAGATAGCGCAGCAGCATATCGAACAGCAGTGCGAAGAAGCCGATGACGAGTATGCCCATGATCACGGTGTCGCTGGCCAGGTATTGGGCGGCGTTCAGGACCATGAAGCCCAGGCCCCGGGCGGATGCCACCATTTCGGCGGCCACCAGGGTGGTCCATCCCACCCCGATGCCGATGCGCATGCCGGTGAAGATTTCGGGCAGGGCGGCCTTGAGGATAACGTGCGTAATGATCTGGCTGCGCGAGGCGCCCATCGCATAGGCGGCGTGAATTTGCTCCATGGAAACGGAGCGAACCCCTGCCCGCGCGGCGATGGCCATGGGCGCGAAAATGGCCAGGAAGATCAGGAATACCTTGGGAAACTCGCCGATGCCAAACCAGATGATGACCAGCGGCAGATAGGCCAAGGGGGGCAGCGGCCGGTAGAACTCGATGATGGGATCAAACAGGCCCCGCATCACGCGATTCACCCCCATCAATATCCCCACGGGCACCGCGGTGATCAGCGCGAGCAGGAAGGCGCCCATGACGCGCCCCAGACTTGCGGCGGTATGTTGCGCCAGGGTCGAGTTGGCAACCCCTATGGTGAGTGCTTCGACAAACTTGTCATACACGGCAAATGGCGAAGGCAGGAATATGGGCTTGATCCATCCCATGCCTGTGATGAGAAACCACAGCGCGATCAGGACGATGGCCGTCATCATGCTGATGAAGCCACTGTAGCCGGCGCCCGGCGCACCGTACACCTTGCCCGGCATTGCAGGCTTGCGGGCCATGACTTTGTTAAACATGGAGGACCCCGGCTTCGCCAGCTTCGCGTTCGTCGCCGTAGATGATGCCCAGAACGGTCTCGCGCATTTCGATGAAGTCCTTACTTGATTTGATAGCACGGGCATCCCTCGTCTCAAGAAAGCGTTTATTGAAATCCAGTTCGTAGGTGTTGGTGATTCGTCCCGGCCTTGGCGACATGACGATCAGGCGTGAGCCCAGGAACAGTGCTTCCTCGACGCTGTGCGTAATGAAGAAGAACATCTTGTGCGTGTGTTGCCAGACGTCAAGCAGCAACTCCTGTATGGTCTCGCGCGACAGCGCGTCCAATGCCGCCATGGGTTCGTCCATGAGCAGCATGGCCGGGTCGCAGGTCAACGCGCGGGCGATGCCGACACGCTGCTGCATGCCGCCCGACAACTGATAGATCATGTGGCGATGAAAGTCCTGCAGGCCCACCAGCTCCAGGTTGCGGGCGGCGATGTCCCGCCGGCGCGACCTGTTTACACCCTGCAGCTTCAGGCCGAACTCCGTGTTGTCGATGACATTCAGCCAAGGCAGCAGGGCGTGCTTCTGGAATACAACGCCTCGGTCGGAACCGGGCCCCTGTATGGGCTCGCCGCCCAGCAGTATTTCTCCCTCCGTCGGAGAGAGAAAGCCCGCCAGGACATTGAGCAAGGTGGTTTTCCCGCAACCCGAGGCACCCAGCGCCACGACAAAATCGCCTGCGTCGATTTCCAGATTGACGTCCCTGAGCGCGGTCACCGACCCGCCATGCTGCTGGGCGGGATAGGTGACGCTGACACCTTTGACACTGAGGTTGGGCATGGGAGAAGTCATGGTTCCGCTCCTTGTGTTTTGGCCTATTGCTGCGCCTTGGCTGCCGCCTCCGCGTAGCTCGCGTTGACAAACGGCGTATAGTCGTCAAGCGGCTTGTTGATCTGGCGCTGGTCCTTCAGAAACTGCGCGCTGGCCGCGAATGCCTTGGCTGCGCCGCTGTCCTTGCCCCCGCCAAGCCATGCATTGGAAGCCTGTTCGGTGGCATCCGGAAACAGCAGGAGCTTGAGCGCGGAAACGATGTCGTCGGGCTTGCCGCCTATCATCTTGACGATGCCCTTTACAGTGTCCGAATCCGCGGTGATGTTGGCGCTGTTCGCGTTATAGTCCTTGTATGCTTTAGCCAGCACGCGCGTGAAAGCTTCCATGAATTTCGGATTTTTCTTCGCCCAGTCCTTGTTGGCGATGATGCCGTCAAAGGTGGGAACGCTCTTTTTTCCGATCTCGGCCGAATCCGCGATGGTCGTGCCCGTCTTTTGTATTTCCGTCAGCGCCGGCGGCCAGACATAGGCGGCGTCCAGGTCGCCGCGCTGCCACGCCGCCACGATCTGTGGAGGTTGCATATTCAGGATCTGCACGTCCTTGGCATTGATTTTCCAGATATCCTTCATCGCGATCAGAAGGTGAAAGTGGGATGTGGATACAAACGGTACGCCCACTTTTTTACCCACCAGATCGGCGGGCTTGGTGATGCCCGATCCGTTGCGTGCCACCAGCGCCTCGGACTTTCCAATATTGTCCAGGATCCAGAACAGTTCGACATCCACCCCTCGCGTCACGGCAGCGGTGATCCCCGTGGATCCAAGTACGCCAACAGGCACGTCGCCGGAGGCAAAGGCACTGGAAATATCGCCAGCCGAGCTGAACTGGCGCCAGTCTATGTCGTAGCCGGCTTCCTTGGCTGCCTTGTCGAAACTGCCGTCGGCAATGGCACTGACAAATGGTCCCACGATCTGCTGATAGCCGACCACGACCTTGGTCTGTGCAGCCGCGCCGGCAGAGGCCAGGCCAAGCGCGCCCGCCGCCAATCCCAGCACAGTGTATTCGCGTATACGTCCAAACATCGTTTTCATGTCTCTCTCCATTCGGGTTATAGCGACACGCGGTGCTTGTGGCGCAAGGTGCCGCCTCGTGAATGGATAGTGCCTATAGTCGGGGAATGAGACTAGGTCCAGATGATTTCATTAGATAGGGCCAGTTTTCCGCCGCCGCGCGGCGGGGCATCAGCCAGCTGTGCCGTGTCAGAGTGCTGAACTATACCCGCAGTGCAAGGTACCGTGAATGCAGTAAGGGTAAATGCCCATGCGGCTGGCGCCTGGCATGCCAGGCCGCAAGGCGGGGAGGGAGGGTGGTGTTACTCGGGCAGGGCTGGGGCCTCTTCACGCTCGTGGCGGAATTCGGCGCAGAAGGTTTCGATTGCGGATAGGGCAACGCCGATGTCATCGGTGATCGTGAGCAGATCGATATCGTGCGGGCCGATATATTTGCTGGCGAGCATTTGCTCGCGCATCCAGTCGATAAGACCGTTCCAGTAGGAGGAGCCCATGAGTATGATGGGGGCGGGCGGAATCTTGCGCGTCTGGACCAGGGTCATGACCTCGAATACTTCGTCCATCGTGCCCCAGCCGCCGGGCAGCACGATGTAGGCCGCACTGTGCATGAAAAAGGTTGCCTTGCGCGAGTAGAAATAATCGAAATGCAGGCTGCGTGTCTGGTAATGGTTGTTGGCGGCTTCGTGAGGCAGTTTAATATTGAGGCCTATGCTGGTGCCGCCAGCCTCGAAGGCGCCCTTGTTGGCGGCCTCCATGATGCCGGGGCC
Source organism: Allopusillimonas soli (assembly GCF_004153445.1). Lineage (GTDB taxonomy): Bacteria > Pseudomonadota > Gammaproteobacteria > Burkholderiales > Burkholderiaceae_B > Allopusillimonas > Allopusillimonas soli. Next base: position 67,768 of record NZ_SDQC01000005.1, on the reverse strand, counting down.
GCCGCCGGCAATGACAGTCAGGCCGGCCTTGGCAAGACGGGCGCCGAGATTCTCCGCAAGCGCGTAGTACGGCGAATCGGGGCGTATGCGAGCACTCCCGAATATACTGACTGACCAGCCGATTTCCCGCAATGTATCGGCCGCTTCCTGCAGCTCTGACATAATTCGGGGAATTTGCTGCGAGGCCGGCAGCCGGACTACTTTATTGTTTGTCATGAAAAAAACCTTGTTGCTTGTTGATGGGTCCAGCTATCTCTACCGTGCGTACCACGCCATGCCGGATTTGCGTAACGCCAGGGGAGAACCGACTGGTGCCCTGTATGGTGTCATCTCTATGTTACGGAGACTGGCACAGGATTACAAGGCGGATTACGCGGCCTGCGTTTTCGATGCAAAAGGCAAGACGTTCCGGGAAGATATCTACCCGTTGTACAAAGAAAACCGCCCATCGATGCCCGAGGAGTTGGCTGCGCAGATCGCCCCCATCCATCGTGCGGTGACAGCCATGGGATGGCCCGTCCTAAGCATTCCGGGCGTGGAGGCCGACGATGTCATCGGCACGCTTGCCTGCCGGGCCACGCGCGAAGGTGTGCACACTATTATTTCCACAGGCGACAAAGACCTCGCCCAACTGGTCGACGAGCACGTCGAGCTAGTCAATACCATGAGCGGCGATCGCCAGGATATTGCGGGCGTCATACGCAAGTTTGGCGTTACGCCCGCGCAGATCGTCGATTACCTGATGCTTACGGGCGATGCGGTGGACAATGTCCCGGGCGTGGACAAGGTCGGCCCCAAGACTGCCGCCAAGTGGCTGACCCAGTACGGCAGCGTGGAAACCCTGATCGAGCACGCAGCGGAAATAAAGGGCGTGGCCGGCAAGAACCTGCAGGCTGCGGTGCCGAACTTCCCGCTGACGCGCGAACTGCTGACCATACGCACTGATTGCGATATTCCCGAAGTGCCCCACGGGCTTGGCGAACTGCTGCCGCGCGATCCCGATCGCGATGCGCTTGTGCAGCTGTATGAGGAATATGGCTTCCGTACCTGGCTGCGCGAACTGACCGGAGACCCCGAGCGCATCCCCGAACAGGACAGCCGCCAAGCGGCCGACCAGCCGGCGGCGCCTATGCAGACACATTATGAAACAATACTCGACATGGACAGCCTGTCTCGCTGGCTGGCGCGCATTCAGGCAGCCGAACTCGTGGCGCTGGACACCGAGACCACGTCGCTGGATCCGATGTGTGCACGGCTTGTGGGTCTTTCGCTCAGCACCGAGCCGGGCCATGCCTGCTACATACCGGTAGCGCACCGCGGACCGGACCATACGCCGCAATTGCCCAAGAAAGACGTGCTCGACCGGCTGCGCCCCTGGCTCGAGGATGCGGGAGCCGCCAAGCTGCTGCACAACGCCAAGTATGATACGCATGTGTTGCTCAACGAGGGTATTGCACTGTCGGGCATCACCGACGACACCATGCTGCAAGCCTATGTGCTTGAGTCCCACCGGCGCGTCAATATGCAAGAGCTGGCCGAGCGCTGGCTAGGCCGTACTGGCACGACCTACGAGGACTTGTGCGGCAAGGGAGCGAAGCAGATCGGTTTCGACGAGGTCGATGTCGGCAAGGCGGCATTCTATGCCAGCGAGGACGCCGATTTCACCTTGCAACTGCACGGTGTGCTGCGTTCCAAGGTGGCGGCCGATCCCGGCCTGGAGCGCATTTATCAGCTTGAAGTACAGGCCTCGCGTGTGCTGACTGTCATGGAACACAATGGCGTGCGCATCGACGCGCGGCTGCTCGCTGAACAGAGCGCCGAGCTGGGCAAGCAACTGCTGGAGCTTGAACAACGCGCCCATGAGCTGGCTGGCCAGCCCTTCAATCTCAACTCTCCCAAACAATTGGGCGAGATACTCTTTCAGCGCATGGCTTTGCCGGTAGTGCGCAAGACCGCCAGCGGCGCGCCCTCCACCGACGAGGATGTGTTGAACAAGTTGGCGCGCGATTATCCTCTGCCCGCCCTGCTGCTGGAGTATCGCGGCCTCGCCAAACTCAAGTCCACTTATACCGACAAGCTCCCGCGCATGATCAATCCCGCCACCGGGCGGGTGCATACGCGCTATGCGCAGGCCGCGGTCATTACCGGAAGGCTGGCGTCCTCGGACCCCAATCTGCAGAATATCCCCGTGCGCACCGCGGAAGGGCGGCGCGTGCGTGCGGCGTTTGTCGCCACCGGCGGCAGCATTGTGTCAGCGGACTATTCCCAGATCGAGTTGCGGGTCATGGCGCACGTCTCCGACGACGACAATCTGCGCCAGGCTTTTGAGCGCGGCGACGATATTCACCGGGCCACGGCGGCGGAAGTCTTCGGCGTGGCGCAGGCGCAGGTCACGGCGGAACAGCGCCGCGCGGCCAAGGCCATCAATTTTGGACTGATCTACGGCATGGGCGAATTCGGCCTGGCGGCCAACCTGGGTATTACGCGCGATGCGGCCCGCTCCTATATTGATCGCTATTTTGCACGCTATCCCGGCGTGGCGGCCTATATGGCGCAGACCAAGGCCATGGCGCAGGAACTCGGCTACGTCGAGACGGTGTTTGGCCGCCGCCTGTGGCTGCCCGAGTTGCGTGGCGCCAAGGGCCCGCGCCGTGCGGCGGCGGAGCGTGCCGCCATCAACGCGCCCATGCAGGGCACGGCGGCTGATCTGATCAAGATGGCCATGGTGGCGGTCCAGGACTGGCTGCAGGCCAAGGCCATGCGCAGTCTGCTTGTCATGCAGGTTCATGATGAGCTGGTTCTGGACGTGCCTGCCGACGAAGTGTCTGTCGTGGAACGGGAATTGCCTCAGCTCATGAGCAACGTTGCGCAATTGACTGTTCCCCTTGTGGCCGAGGTGGGGGCGGGGCCGAACTGGGAGCAGGCGCACTGAAATTTTTGGCTGGAGCCTGTCCATGGCGGCTGGCTCCGGCTCGCCGCAACGGCATATGAGGCCGTCGTCAATCACGTTTTTAAAGGAGCAGACATGTCACATGCATCGGGTACGCAAACCACACTGCACACCAGCGCCGAAGGCTTGCGCACGGGTAGGGTGGACATACCCTCCTTCGACCAGCCGATACAGGCATACTATGCTGCGCCAGGGGAGACCCGAGAGGGCGGCTTCCCGCTCGTGCTGGTGGTCCAGGAGATTTTTGGCGTGAATGAGCATACCCAGGACATCTGCCGTCGCTTTGCGCACCAGGGGTATATGGCGGTGGCGGTTGAACTGTATCAGCGTCAGGGTGATGCCAGCAGCTACGACGACAATGCCCGCCTCATCAAGGAAATTGTATCCAAAGTGCCCGACGAGCAAGTCATGGCCGATCTTGATGCCGCTGTGTCCTGGGCCGGCGAGCAGGGCGCGAATACTGAGCGCGTCGGCATCAGTGGTTTCTGCTGGGGCGGGCGTATCGTATGGATGTATGCCGCGCACAACCCCGTCTGCAAGGCCGGCGTGGCGTGGTATGGCCGACTGGCTACGGGGCATGGTCCGCTGCAGGTGCGCAATCCGGTCGACGTGGCCGGGCAATTGCACGGTCCGGTGCTGGGGCTGTATGGCGGCAAGGATGCCAGCATACCGCTTGAGGATGTGCGCAGCATGGAGGGGGCTCTCGCCAAGGGCGGGGAAGCGGCGCAGGCCTCGCAGATCGTGGTGTACCCGGCGTCGGGGCACGCATTCTTTGCTGATTACCGGCCCAGCTACAACCCTGCCGATGCCAAGGACGGCTGGGAGCGATGCCTGGCCTGGTTCGCCAGGTACCTGACCTAGGTATCGGCCGGCGCCTCGTTGTCGCGCAGGCGGTTGGGCAGTAGCTCGTCGTGCTTGGCCAGAATGGGGTAGGCGCTGGCGCCGACCAGGCAGGAGTTGATGGCCTTCGCATCGCGCAGGATGTCCAGGAAGAATGAGCCCTGTTCAATGTCCTCCAGCTTGCCCGATTTGATTGCCTGCAGGTTTTGTTCGGCGGCGGCGGTCTCGAGTTCGCGGAAGTGATCTTTCTCGAACGCGAGATAGCGTGCGCTCTTGATGTCTTCAGCCACGAACAGCGCGGCACTCTGGCGTTCATTGCGCATCAGGCGCTCCAGCGCCGCCAGCAACTGCTCTTTTTGCCAGTCGTTGAGCACCCAGGCCTTCTTGCGCATGGTGGTTGTGTGGCCGATCAGCCCATTGGCAATCAGGTTGGCGGCATGGGCCATATTGGAAGAAAACGCGACCACCTCGTCAAGCCGACGGTGGTCGTCGTTGTTCATGTTATCGACGTCCAGCGAAGCCAGATAGGCTGTAATGAGGCTGTCCAGTTGGCTCGCTGCGTTTTCGATATAACGCGCATGGGTTAGCCTATGCCGGTTGTCGCGTTGAAATGCGGCGCGCGCGGTGGACAGCAGGCTCTGTACCATGTCCGCGATGCGTAGTGCTTCGCGCGCGGCATTGCCCAGGGCAATGCTGGGCACCTCGCCAGCCGATTCATCCAGGTACTGGGGACGGGCCGGATCGTTGGGGTCGGATCGCTTGGGCAGCATGCGCCGCAGCAGACGCGCATAGGGGTCGAGCAACGGCATGAAAATCAGCGCCACGATCACATTGAAAAACGTGTGGAAGTTGGCAACCGCGCGCGCAGGGCCGCCGGAGAGATGTTCCATGAGCGGGCCTACCCAGTGCAGGAACAGCAGCGCGACCATGCATCCCGCCAGCCGTGTGCCCAGGTTTCCCAGGGGCAGGCGCCTGGCCGCCGGATCGTCGCCGCCACTGGTCTCCAGCACCGGATTGATGGCAGTGCCCAGGTTGGCGCCCAGAACCAGCGCGCAGGCCAGCGGCATGCCTATCATGCCGTGGCTGGCCAGCGACATGATCAGCACGACCACCGCCACGCTGGAGTGCGAGGCCCAGGCCAGAACGGCGGATAGAATCAGCGCGGCCACGGGCTGGTCTGAAAGCGCATCAAGCACGATGCGAAGTAGCTGCGCATCCTGGATGGGCTGGAACAGCCGCATGAGTTCGTGCAGGGCCAGCAGCAGAAGGCCCAGGCCGATGAACACGCGCCCCAGATCGCGGCGCCGGCTGGGTTGGTTGCGGCGGAACAGCCACACCCCGATCAGTATCAGGCCTGGCGCCAGCGCGGTGAAATTGAAAGACAGGAGCTGGACGATGAGCGTGGTGCCGACATTGGCGCCCAGCATTGCTGCAAGGCCCGGCACCAGGGCCAGCAAGCCGCCGGCCGCGAAGCTGCTGATCATCAGGCCCGTGGCCGTGCTGCTTTGAATGGCGGCGGTAATGCCTAGCCCCGTGAAGAATGCCTTGCCGCGCGTATCGAGGGCGCGGCCCATCCAGATACGCAGCGCGGCGCCGAAAGCGCGCTGCACGCCGCTCTGGACCATATGCACGCCCCAGAGAAGCAGTGCGATATAGCCACCGAAATCGAGCAGGGCGAAGAATTCTTTCATTCGGGATCCGTGACGGCGCGCCTCATGGCCACATATTGCGGGTTGTTCCCTGTTTTTTTCAGGACAGCAGCCTGCGCTTATGCTTGATCATGATAAACCAGACGCGTCCGAGCGTCGCGATCGGGCTGGTCGTGGACGGATGCGCGCAGGCGCGTCTGGCCTGTCAGAAGCTTTGGGCGGCCTGCAGCGCGTGGATGCGCGCCTCAAGCGGCGGATGCGAGGCAAAGGCCGCGCTGACCGAGCGCCGGCCGGAGATGCCTGAGGACTGGAAGGCTTTGGGAAGGTCGCCGGGTTCCATGCCGCCCAGCCGCGCAAGCGCATGTATCATGGGCTCGCGGGAGCCGAGCAGCCGGGCGGAACCTGCATCTGCACGGTATTCGCGCTGCCGCGAGAACCAGGCGACGATCAGGGATGCAAGAATGCCGAAGACGAGTTCGCAGGCGATGACGGTGAGGTAATAACCCATGCCGACGCCCCGTTCGTTCTTGAACACCACACGATCGACAAAATAGCCGACAATGCGCGACAGAAAGATGACGAAGGTGTTCACCACGCCCTGGATGAGAGTGAGCGTGACCATGTCGCCGTTCGAAACATGCGCCACCTCGTGCCCGAGCACGGCTGTAATCTCGGCCTCGGTCATGCTGTCCAGCAGTCCGGTGGACACTGCCACCAGTGCATTGTTACGGAAGGCGCCAGTCGCGAAGGCGTTGGGTGCACCTTCGTAGATGGCGACCTCGGGGCGGCCGATGCCTGCGCGGTCGGCCAATTGATGCACGGTATCAAGCAGCCAGGCTTCCTGGGCATTGGCGGGATGCTGCGGGTCGATGACGCGCGCGCCGGTGCTTTGCTTGGCCATCCATTTGCTGATGAAAAGTGAAATGAGGGCGCCGGCAAACCCCAGTATGGCCGAAAAGATAAGCAGCTGGGACAGGTTCAGGCCGTTTGCGGTGAGATAGCGGCCAACACCCAGCACGTTCATGGACGCGCTGAGGACGATCATGACGGCGATGTTGGTCAGCAGGAAGAGGAAGATCCGTTTCATTGTGGTTTTCCGTGATTGCGAGCGTTGTGCTTGGAGCCTGCAAATGCGGCCAGGTTCCGGATTTTAAAGGAGGACGCATACTCCGAGCGAGCAAGAGAGTATAGTATGGGGTTTCGCGTTCCGTTCTTCAGTCTCGGTTGGGTCAGATGCAGTCTCTGTGGATGTTACTGGCGAGTGTCATGTTTGCTGGCATGGGGGCTTGCGTCAAGATCGCGTCCGATCATGGCGCATCGCTTGCGCACGTCGTGCTTTTTCGCGGCATACCCTCCGTGCTGCTGCTGTTCATCTGGACGCGCTACACGCATCGCAGTCTGGCACCCACAAGCTGGCGCCTGCACATCTGGCGCAACATTTCGGGCATATGCTCCATGTGGTTGGGCTTCTATGCCATTTCGCACCTGCCCTTGTCCACCGCCATCAGCCTGAACTATACGGCGCCATTGTTCATTGCCGGCTGGATGCTCGGATGGGGCGGCACACAGCGCGATCCCATCCGCATCGCCGCCGTGGCGCTGGGTTTCCTGGGCGTGCTGGCCGTGCTGCGGCCCAGCCTCGAGCATGAACATTTGCTGGCCGCCGCACTGGGGCTTGGCGCAGGCGCCATGTCGGCAGTCGCCATGATGCAGATACGTCAATTGGGGCGTGTTGGCGAACCCGAATGGCGCACTGTGTTTATCTTCTCATGCTTTGTGTGTCTGTCCAGCGTGCCGCAACTGGCGATACAGGGCGTAAACGATATCAGTCCTTCCGCCTGGGCCGCCCTGGTCGGCATAGGTGTGCTGGGCCTGGTGGGCCAGCTTGCCATGACGCGCGCCTTCGGACTGGGCTCGGCGCTGCTGACTGCGGCCTTGCAGTACACAACCATCATCTTCGCGGCCTTGCTTGGCATGGCGATCTGGGGCACGGTGCCCGATATCATCGCCTGGGCAGGCATGGCCCTCATTATTTCCTCCGGCCTGCTGTCCATTTGGCGCACGTATAGCGAAGACAGGGTGCTGCGGGGCGATGTGGCGATGGCGCCTGAAAACACGCCCCCATCGCCAGATGACGCACCGCTGCAGGCTCTTGCGCCCGACGAGGCGCGTGTCGCCAATGAAAGGGTGGCACCCGATGAAAATCTCGCGGAAGGCGCCGGCGACATGCCGGGCCGCGCCGCGAGCCTTCCAGCCGGCCAGGGGGCCGGCGCCTGACAGACGCTGGCTTGCCTGCCGACTAGAGCGCGGCGGCGCCCATGGTGCGACGATACCATTCGTGGAAATGCTGCATGCCGTCTTCCATCGGAGACTGATACGGGCCGGCCTCGTTGACGCCTCGCCGCATGAGCGCCTTGCGGCCCGCATCCATGCGCTCGGCGATCTCGTCGTCCTCGATGGCGGTCTCCATATAGGCGGCCCGCTGGGCTTTCACAAAATCGGGTTCGAATGCCGCTATGTCTTCGGGATAATAAAATTCGACGATATTCAACGTTTCCTGGGGGCTGACCGGGTGCAGGGTGGACAGCACCAGCACATGCGGATACAGCTCGATCATGTGGGTGGGAAAATACGTGACCCATACCGCACCGAAATCGGGCTGGTCCCCGCTGCGGTAATCGAGCAGCCGATCGTGCCAGGCGCGATAGACGTCCGTGCCGGGTTGTCCCAGCGCTTCATGCACACCCACCCGCTGGCAGCTGTACCAGTCGGCAAATTCCCAGGTCAGGTCGTCACAGGTGACGAATTTCCCGAGGCCTGGGTGAAACGGACCCACATGGTAGTCTTCGAGGTAGACCTCGATAAAGGTCTTCCAGTTGTAATGGCAATGGTGAACCTCGATGTGGTCCAGCACGTAATCGGAAAAATCGAACTCGGGGCGCTGGAATAACGGCGCCATGTCGCGGCTAGGATCGCGCGGGCCTTCGAACAGCAGCCCGTGGCAGTTTTTGAGCGGAAAACGTTGCAGATCCATGCAGGGCGTGCTGGGAAACTGGGGCGCACCCAGCAACTTGCCGTCATTGCGGTAGGTCCAGCGATGCACCGGGCAGACGATGTTGCCGCCCATCTGGCGCAGATTGCCTTTGGACAGTGCGGTGCTGCTGACATCGCCCGCCTGGCCTCCCAGCATGATAGCCTGCCTGTGACGACACACGTTGGAAATAAGCTCCACGCCGTTCGGATTGCGCACCAGCACCCGGCCTGCCTCTTCCTGGGCCAATGTGCGCCAGTCGCCGGGCTCGGGTACGAATTTTTCGTGGCCCACATATCTTGCGGACTGCCCGAAGATGCGCGCTTGCTCGAGGGCGAAAATGCGCTCGTCGAAATAGCTGTTGACTGGAAGTTGGGATTGCGCAGGCATCACGTGTGCCTGCCTTCCGATGTCGGTCATGATTCCCCCCGCAGTGATGAACCAGGCAGCAATACCAGAAAAGGACCCGGCGCGAAGAAAAAATCGGATTGCCCGATGAAAATTAGGAAACCCAACATTGTATCGTATTTGCGTGTCGATGGCTTGATTCAGGCATTTTGTTACTCAGCGCACCATGCGCATCCCGTACAATCCCGTTCATGAGACACGACAAACGGGGCGGCGCAGGGCGCGCCCGGATACTGATATGACTGACATGCCACCGGATACCGCGGCGGGACAGGCCGACGACACGGCGCTGCCACAGGATTTCGAAACAGCGCTGGCTCAGCTGGAAACACTGGTTGCGCAAATGGAAAACGGATCCCTCCCTCTTGAGCAATCCCTGGCTGCCTACGAGCAGGGTGTTGCATTGGCGCGCATCTGCCAGCGGCGCCTGGATCAGGCGGAGCAGCAGGTCAAGGTGCTGCGCGACAATCTGCTCAAGCCTTATGGCGATGGCGACGGCGGCGAAGAAGAGTAGGGCATGCCGCGCAGATCCATTGATTTTCCCGCCTGGCTGGCTGGCCGCGTCCAGCACATAGAAACCGTTCTCGATCAAGTGCTGCCGCCCGCTACGACAACGCCGGCGCGGCTGCACGAGTCCATGCGCTATGCCGTCCTGGGCGGCGGAAAGCGCGTGCGGGCTGCACTTGTATATGCGGCCGGCGAGGCCTCCCTGCAACCGGGCACGGCCGCATCCGCCCAGGAGATTGCGCTGGACCATGCTGCCGCTGCCGTCGAGCTTATCCACGCCTATTCCCTGGTCCATGACGACTTGCCCTGCATGGACGATGATGCGTTACGGCGCGGCCGCCCCACGGTACATGTTCAATTTGACGAAGCCACGGCGATGCTGGCTGGCGACGCCCTGCAGCCGCTGGCATTCGAATTGCTGGGCATGATGCCCATTGCGCCCGCCCTGGTTGTACAGGGCACCCAGTTGCTGGCGCGCTCTACCGGCAGCCTGGGCATGGTCGGTGGCCAGGCCATAGATTGTGCGAGCGTGGGCTGCACGCTCACCCCCGAGGCGTTGCGGCAAATGCACAGCATGAAAACCGGCGCGTTGCTGGAAGCGAGCGTGCTGTTGGGCGGCATCGTGGCGGGGGCGGGCTCGTCGGCGCGCCAGGGCCTGGAAACCTACGCCAGCGCCGTCGGGCTCGCCTTTCAGGTCGTTGACGACATCCTGGATGTGACTGCGGATACGGCCACCTTGGGAAAGACCGCCGGCAAGGACGCGGCCGGCAACAAGCCCACATATGTCAGTGCCCTGGGGTTGGACGGTGCGCGCGGCCTGCTCAAGGACCTGCATGCCCAGGCGCGCGCCGCCCTGTTGCCGTTGGGGCCCGCCGCGGCGCATCTTGGGTGTATTGCCGACTATATTGTGGGCCGTGACCATTGAGATCGGGGCGCATGCCGGCCTGGGGCTAAAATGGCCTTAGCAAACTCTTGTTGAATCTGTATGACCACTGTCTCTCTCGACACGATCAATAGCCCTGCCGACTTGCGGGCCCTGGACCGCTCCGAACTCAGCGAGCTGGCGGACCAACTGCGGGACTTCGTTCTGCAGTCGGTTTCCCGGACTGGGGGGCATCTGTCGTCCAACCTGGGCACGGTCGAGCTGACGGTGGCACTGCATCACGTATTCAACACGCCCTACGACCGCATTGTCTGGGATGTCGGTCATCAATCGTATCCGCACAAGATACTGACTGGCCGCCGCGAAGGCATGGCGGGCCTGCGCCAGCGTGGCGGCATATCCGGATTTCCCCGGCGCAGCGAGTCCGAGTACGACGCGTTTGGTACCGCGCATTCATCGACGTCTATTTCCGCCGTGCTGGGTATGGCCGTGGCCGCGCGTAACGCAGGCGAAGACCGCCAGCATATTGCGGTGATTGGCGACGGCGCAATGACCGCCGGCATGGCATTCGAGGCGCTCAACAATGCGGGTGTCACGCCCGGGGTCAATGTCCTGGTCATCCTCAATGACAACGACATGTCGATCTCGCCGCCGGTCGGCGCCCTCAACCGCTATCTTGCTCGACTGATGTCCGGCGGCTTCTATGCGGCGGCCAAAAATGTGGGGCGCGCGGTTCTGCAGCACGTCCCGCCTGTGCTCGAACTGGCGCGCAGGTTCGAGGGACATGCCAAGGGCATGGTGTCCCCTTCGACCTTGTTCGAGGAACTTGGCTTCAATTATGTGGGCCCCATCGATGGCCATGACCTTGATGCGCTGATACCCACGCTCGAGAACCTCAAGGCATTGGGCGGCTTGCAGTTTCTGCATGTCGTGACCCGCAAGGGGCAGGGCTACAAGCTGGCCGAGGCCGATCCGGTGCTTTATCACGGACCGGGCAAGTTCGATCCATCAGTGGGCATACAAAAGCCGGGAACGCCCGCGCGCCAGACCTTCACCCAGGTATTCGGCCGGTGGCTATGCGATATGGCTGCAGCGGATGATCGCCTGGTGGGCATTACGCCCGCCATGCGCGAGGGCAGCGGCCTGGTGGAGTTCGAAAAGCAGTTCCCGATGCGTTATTTCGATGTGGGCATTGCCGAACAGCATGCTGTGACGTTTGCCGCCGGACTGGCCTGCGAAGGGCAGAAGCCCGTGGTCGCCATCTATTCCACCTTCCTGCAGCGAGGGTACGACCAGTTTATTCATGATGTGGCCCTGCAGAACCTTGACGTCACCTTTGCCCTCGATAGAGCGGGCATTGTCGGCGCGGATGGCGCCACGCATGCCGGCAACTATGACATCGCCTATCTGCGCTGCGTGCCCAATATGGTTGTGGCGACGCCCTCGGACGAAAACGAGACGCGCCTGTTGCTCAATACCTGCTTCCGGCATCCCGGTCCTGCGTCGGTGCGTTATCCACGGGGCGCGGGTGCGGGCGTCGAAGTGAGGGCCGGGCTTGACGCGGTGCCCTTGGGGCAGGGCATCGTGCGCCGGGAAGGCAAGCAGATTGCCATTCTGGCGTTCGGCACACTGTGCCAGGCCGCCATGGAGGCAGCTGGGCGACTCGATGCCACCGTTGCCGACATGCGGTTCGTGAAGCCGCTGGACGAAGCGCTGGTTGAACGTCTTGCCACGAGCCACAAGGCGATTGTCACCCTCGAGGAGGCAGCCATCATGGGCGGTGCCGGCAGTGCGGTGCTCGAGTTTCTGGCAAGGAAAGGTTTGCAGGTGCCGGTGCTTCAGCTTGGGCTGCCTGACCAGTTTATAGACCATGGCGACCAGGCTGCGCTCCTGGCCGAATTGGGACTGGACGCGGCCGGCGTGGAGCGGTCGATACGCAGCCGGTATCCCGATTTAGCCTAAGAGCCTGTTACCATTGTGGTTATAAAGTCATGCATTGCGGCGGTGCCGCATACTTGATATAGATCAATATCACGGGCAATTTCCGCCTCGCATACAGGTTTGAACAATGAATATTCCACTTGACTCCGCTGTCGCCATGCCGGACGTGCAGAGCAGCGTTGATACACGCCATATCGCTATCCAGCGCGTGGGGGTCAGGGGAGTCCGCCATCCCATGCTGGTGCAGAATTCAGATGGGCAGGCGCAGCCCACGGTGGGTACATGGGAGCTTACCGTGGCACTGCCGGCGACCGAGAAGGGCACGCATATGTCGCGTTTCGTTGCCCTGCTTGAGGAATATCGCCAGACGGCCATGACACCACAGCGTTTTTGCGAAATGGCACAGGCCATGCTCCCTCTGCTCAATGCCGACAAAGGCGATATTTCCGTTACTTTTCCCTATTTCCTGACGAAGATCGCACCCATGTCCGGCGTCCCCAGCCTCATGGACTACGAGATCGCCTGGACGGCAAGAGCGCGCAAAGGGCGGGACGGCATGCCTGCCGCCACCGAATTCGAACTCCACGTCACGGTGCCCGTCACCAGCTTGTGCCCCTGCTCCAAGGCCATTTCCGACTACGGCGCCCACAATCAGCGCTCGCATGTGTCGGTCACGGTCGTATTCGACCATCCTGAAAACGTACAGGTCGACACGCTCATCCGCGGCGTAGAGCAGCAGGCTTCCTGCGAACTGTGGGGACTGCTCAAGCGCGTCGATGAAAAATTCGTCACCGAGCGCGCCTACGAGAACCCGAAGTTTGTCGAGGATCTCGTACGCGACGTGGCTGCACACCTTCGGGGTACGCCCGGCATCAGCCACTTGCGCGTCGTGGCGGAAAACTTCGAATCCATCCACAACCACTCGGCGTATGCCGTGGTGGAGGTCTAGGCCGAGGTTTCTCCACCTGCCCATGGTTGCAAAGACAGCCACGCTTCGCGCATTTCGGAGACCAACTGCTCAAATTGAGCCGCTATGGTGGTTTGGCCGCGTATTGCGAACAGGCTCTGCCCGGCCGCCTCGTAGATAAGCCGATTGTCGTTGGTTTCATGGATGGATGTGAACACATCGCCCGTTAGCACTTGCTGAAAGGGCATCGGCAAGGGGGCGGGAGCATCTGTTTGCTCCCAAGCGTCGATCCAGGCACTCCGCACGACTCTGCAAGGTTTGCCGCTATGGGCGCGCGTTACTACGGTATCGTCACTGGCGGCGTTTACCAGGCGTTCGAGTAGGGCGGAGGGCGTGTGGTTTTCCTTTGCCGCCATCCACAGCGTTCCCAGCCACGCCCCTTGGGCCCCCATGGCCATAGAGCCAAGTATCTGGCCGCCAGTGGCAATGCCTCCGGCAGCGAGTACGGGTGTGTCGCCCGCAAGCTCGACGATTTGTGGAATTAACGACATAGTACCGATGGGACCCGTATGGCCTCCCGCATCGTATCCCTGGGCCACGAGCACATCCACGCCCATGTCCAGTGCCTTTGCAGCGTGTCGCGGCGAGCCGATCAAGGAAAAAGTCATTTTCCCTGCCGCTTTGGCGCGCACGATCAAGTCCGCACGCAGCCCGATCGCAGTAGCGATAGCGGTTGCGTTCGATGCGAGCACTTGCTCGATCTGCTGGTCGAACAATGCCTGCGTGCGCACCTGCGTAGTGAAAAAGCTTGGCTGACTTGGAGGCTTGATCTCGAAGCGTTGGCGCAGCGCGGAAACGAAATTGCGTTGTTCAATCGGAAGTGCTTCCTGGAGTGACGCATGGTTGCCATGTTCGGGGACACCGCCAGGAAGCATCAGGTCTATGCCATAAGGCATGCCTTGCATCTTACGTTCCAGGCTCTTGATGATATCCGGTATCTCTTCAGGCATTTCCCGAGCCAGCCCAACAACGGGAAAGCCGCCTGCTCGGGCAATGGCAACGCACACATCGACGGAGTGCGAGAATCCGAATATAGGAAAGCGCACTCTCAGCCTGCGACATAGCGGCGTCGTGAAGGCGGTTTCGATAGCGGCGTTCATTGTGGTTTGATTCCTGCCTGTTTAAGAACGCGCGACCATTTCTTATATTCGGCGTCAATATAGGCGTCAAATTCTTGCGGGTTTTGTGGTTGAATTTGCAGGCCGATGCCGGTCAACTTTTCCTTGACCTCTGGCATGGCAAGGGTTTCCGCGATGTCCTTGGACAGTTTATCGATAATGTCATCTGGAACTTGTTTGCGCGCTACAAAACCGAACCACGTACCTACTGCATAGTCCGGCAGGTTTGCGGCTTCCGCCACGGTGGGGATATCAGGTAACGCGGTGGCTCTTTGAGCTGTAGTAACTGCAAGCGGACGCAGTTTGCCTGATTCAATACGGGGTTTTGCCAGCGCGATGGTAAGTGGCATCATCGTTACTCGGTCGGCGAGCAGGTCGTTGAGGGCCAAGGGCTGACCTCGGTATGGCACCTGCTCCAGCTTGATGTGAGCCATTTCTGAAAGGAGTGCGCCTGACAGGTGGTTTGAGGTTCCAATGCCCGCCGTGGCATAGGTCAGTGGCGTATCACTTTTTCTCGCCATTTCGATGAGTTCCGCCATATTCTTGGCAGGCACACTGGGGGGCACGACGAATACATTAGGAACAATGCCGAATCCTTCAACCGCCCTAAAATCTCGAATTGGATTCCATCCAAGGTTCTTATAAAGACTGGGAGCCACTGCATGGCCTGGGCTGACACTCAACAAAGTGTAGCCATCGGCCGGCGCATGTGCCACATATCCGGTGCCGATGGTGCCTCCTGCTCCCGCTTTGTTTTCAACGACGACGGGCTGGCCGTATCGTGCGGAAAGCTTATCTCCAATTATGCGTGTGATTGTGTCCACCACGCCACCAGGACTAAAGGGCACGATGATGGTGACTGGCTTCTCGGGATAACTGGCTGCCTGCGAAGGCGCGCTCATGAAGATGGCTGGCAGCGCTAGCGCAAGAAATGCGGCAAGTTGTGGTTTGCGGTTTTTCATGAATTGTCTCCAGTTCTATTTATGATTTGCTTCTTCAAGCGTGGTTCACGAGCCGGATGGCTCATGGGCGGTCGCCATGGTACGTTTGGCGATATTAATGAGGTGGATCTGGCTAGTGCCTTCGTACAGGCGGAACAGACGAACGTCCCGATAGAAGAGTTCGGCAGCGTTATCCGCGATATAGCCCCCTCCACCAAAAACCTGCACAGCGCGGTCTGCGACGCGGCCACACATCTCCGATGCAAAAAACTTGCACATGGACGCTTCCATGGTCACATCCGCGCCTGCATCCCGTTTGCGAGCGGTTTCCATCAGCAGAGCCCTTGCAGCATGAATTTCTATATTGCTCTGTGCAATCATCTGTTGGATCATTTGAAATTCGGCGATATTTTGTCCAAACTGCTGCCGGCTCGCTGCCCGGGAAACCATTTCATCCAGCAGACGTATTGCCGGACCGATGCACAGGGCAGCCAGATTGATTCGCTGCTTGTTCAGTGCTTTCATGGCGGTACGAAAGCCCTGGTTCTCCATTTCCCCCACAATCGAAGAAGCAGGAACGCTGCAATCGGTCAGTATGACTTCGCCAACGGGAGAGCCGTGCTGGCCCATTTTTCTATATGGCAATGACACCGCCAGACCTGATGTGCCTTTTTCTATGAGGAAAGCGCTTATTCCATGCGCACCCCGGCTTTCCGGGTCTGTGCGGGCAAACACGGTGAACAGGTCGGCGATAGGCGCGTTGGTGATGTAGCACTTGAGGCCATTGAGCACGTAGTCACCACCTCGACGGACAGCAGTGGTCTTCAGAGCGGTGGCGTCCGAGCCCGCCCCGGGTTCGGTCAGGGCGAAACATCCCGTTATTTCTCCCGAGGCCAGGCGCGGGAGATAGTGCTGTTTCTGTTCTTCCGTGCCATCAACGACTAGCGATTCGGACGCGATGCCCGTATTCCCGCCGAAGCGGGCACGAAAAGCTGTGGCTGCTTGTGAAACCTCCATATTCACAAGACACAGTTCTTCGCTTGTCAATCCTCCACCGCCATATGCTTCAGGAATACTGTGGCCAAACAGTCCTAGAGACCGCATGCGGGCGACAATATGTGAAGGGATCTCGTCGGCTTGATCCACCTCGCGCTCACACGGTATGCACTCCTCTTTAATAAACTGCCTGACTTCAGCGAGCAGTTGCTCCAGCTTATACGGATCGCGGATCATGAAACGGCTGTCCTATGGTTGATTGTCAGTGAATTCCACATGCGCCTTCAATCTGCCGTATTGCTTCCAGCATTCGAGGAGCGGCTTCCTCTTCCAGCGAATTTTTGCTAAGCCGGATCGCGGACATTGTGCAGTTCAGGGCAACTTGCGGTTCGTTGTGAGGCTGCCGGATTGGTGCAGCGATAGCGTGTATTTCTTCGCGCCAGTCTCCCTGGGAATGGCAGAAATGGCGACGTGAAAAGGCCTTTTTATCCCGGTCCCAACTGGGTTTGTCCTTTGCAAAACTTCCTGGGTCCATGACTTGCAGACGGTTCAATATGGCATTGCAATCAGTCGTCGAGCACGCCATCAGCAACGCCCGCCCCATCGCGGTGGAGAGCAGCGGCCGCGTGCTGCCGATGTCTGGCTGATATGCGTTTCCCGCGTCCAGGCGACAAGTTTCCACATAGACGATGTTGCTTCTGTCCCGCATCCCCAGGTTCACCGTGCAGCCCGTGTCCTTGGACAAATGTTCCATGAAGGGCCGCGCAATCTGCCGAATGCGCATGCTGGCCAGTAACGGATAGCCCAGGGATAGCACCCCCGATCCCAAGCGATATTTCTGCAGCCGCTCGTCGTAGCTCAGGTATCCGAGCAGCGTCAGGGTGTAGGTCAGACGCGATATGGTGGGTCTTGGCAGGCCTGTTCGGTCGGATATATCCCGGTTGCCCAATACGGCGTCCAATGGTGTAAATGCGCGCAGCACTTCGAGACCACGAGCGAGGTTCATAGAGAACTGACGATCAGTGGAAAGGTCATGCGGACTCACGAGGCCTGGCAAATGAATCATGGACGCAATAGAGTTCTTGTCTTGCACGGTTTTCATCATCTCCTCGAGTGAAACGTAGGTCAATAATTTAGAAATAGCATTTCGCTTAGCGAAATTTAGATTGCAGTTCTATCATAGATCAGGCAAAAACAAGACTTTCAATACGCGACGATAATGGAGCTGCCATTGACTACCTCTTCACATGCAACTGAACAGTCCGGCCCGCTTTCGGGTGTGCGCATTCTTGACATGGCCACAGTCTTGGCAGCGCCTTTTGGCGCCACGTTATGCGGCGACTTAGGCGCGGAGGTCGTTAAGTTGGAGTTGCCCGACGGTAGCGACGCCTTACGGGGGCTTCAGCCGATCAAGGATGGGCGGGCCTTGTGGTGGAAGGTGGCAAATCGCGGCAAACTCGGTATCACGCTGGATGTGCGGACGCCCGCTGGGCGGGATGTGTTCTTGAAGATGCTGCCGTCATTCGACGTACTGGTGGAGAACTTTAGGACGGGGACGATGGCTCGCTGGGGCCTGGATGCCGATACACTATTCCGGCACAACCCGCGCCTTGTTATTCTGCGGTTGACCGGTTTTGGGCAGAATGGCCCGTATAGTTCGCGAGCCGGTTTTGCACGAATTTTTGAAGCCATGAGCGGATTTACCAATCTCAATGGTTTTGCGGGCGGGCCACCGCTGCATTGCAACTTTCCGGTCGGTGATGCCGTTGCGGGATTGTTCGCCGCATTTTCGATCGCAGCCGAGATGGTGCGCTTGCGTGACGACCCACAGGCAGGCGGTGTGGAGATTGATTTGTCCGCTACAGAAGCGCTGTTTCGGCTACTAGACCCATTACCCGTCGAGCATGAGCAGCTGGGTTTTGTGCGGGAGCCGGTAGGCAATTGTGCATCCTATACTGCGCCGTCCAATATGTATCGCAGTGAGGATGGCGTGTATTTTTCTCTCGTGGCCTCGTCCAATCCCGTTTTTCGTCGGCTCTGTATTGCGCTTGGGCACCCGGAGTGGTCGGAGGATGTGCGTTTTCGAACGAACCCGGATCGCGTGCGCCATGTGAATGAGCTTGAGGCGCGCCTGTCTCCATGGTTTCAGGAGCGTTCATATGATGCAATCGCGAAAGCGCTTGACGCTCACAGCATTCCCTTTAGTAAGGTATATAACATAGCGGATATCGAGTCCGATCCACACTTTCAGGCGCGCCACACCATTGTGCGGCTACCTGATCACGACTATGGCAGCCTGCCAGCGCCTTGCATTGTCCCTCGTGTGGCCGGTCGGGAGCTACCCATTCCTAGAACAGGGCCTGATGTCGGCGAACATAATGACATGGTGTATGGCAGCCTCGGCCTGTCGGAGGACCTGCTGGAAGAGTTGCGCAGCAAGGGCGTAATCTGAGAGTACTTGCTCAATAATCGACAAGAGGACCGGGCTTTAGGCACGGGTGGCGTTCTGCGGCAACAGCACGGCGCACGATGTCCCGCCCAATGATGGTTTTGTGTACTTCGCTGGACCCCTCCCCAATTTGGTTTAGTTTTGCGTCGCGGAAGAAACGCTCCAGGGGAAACGCTTTCAAGAAGCCTCGTCCTCCCGTAAGCTGCAAAGCGTCCGTGACAACTTTCATGCACAGGTCGGTGGCCTGCAATTTGACCATGGATGCGAACAGGGCTACATCAGGCGCTTCCCTGTCATATTTTTCCGCTGTGAGTGTCAATAAAGCGCGTGTCGCTTCAACCTGAACCACCATTTCCGCCAGCATCCACTGCACTCCCTGGTGTTCGCTCAAGCGCTTGCCAGACACTTGGCGCTCAACCACATAACTGGACGCTATTTCCAGCGCACCCATGGCGCGGCCCAGGGCCATGCCTGCGTGGCCGATGCGGGCGCGCAACAGCGCATCCTGCGCCAGATTGAAGCCATCACCTTCTTCGCCGAGACGGTGGGTGTTTGCAATGGCTACGTCGCGCAGTTCCAGCGAAGCGATCGGTACGCCATACCAGCCCAGCTTCGGCTCGTCCTCGCTAATGGTCAAGCCAGGCGCGTCTCGGGGCACTATCAATGCCACGAATTTTGCGTCCGATTCGGTGAGGCGGCCTATCACCACGAACCAGTCCGCTGTTGAGGCGCGGGTAATGAATTTTTTGCTGCCACTGATCACATATCGGGATCCTTCCTTGTGCACTTTGGTCTGTATGCCCCGAACGTCCGAGCCGGCGCCCGGCTCGGTTAGTGCAAAAGCGCATTGTGTTTTTCCCGTACAGAGCTGCGGCAGGAGCTGTTCCTTCAACCTCTCTGATGCTCCTGCCACAATCGCGCGCGTGGAGAGGTCTGCGCCTGTAACCATGGAGGCCGCAGTACTGCATGTGCGACCCAACTCTTCCAGAATGCGAATGCGTACAACTTGGCGCGCTTCGCTTCCACCATATTTTTTTGGAAATGCGGTGGCGAGGACGCCTGAACGGGCAAGCAAATGGAATGTATCCCAGGAGAAGCGATCTTCCTGTGCCACGGCAGCCGCATTTGGCCCTATATGCTCGCGGCACAGTTCTCGTACCTGCTCGATAAGCGCCTGTTCTGCCTCGGTCAATCCTTGTCGGAAGTGATCTCCAAACAGACGCTCCTTCTTGGACTTATTCATGCGGTGTGACTCCTGCTCGATGGATTTGGATTAGCGGATATATTCGATGCAAATTCACATGAAGTCGAGAGACTGTTTCGACAGTCAAAATGCCATATTGCATGTTTTATTAGCCCATGGTGAGATGGCTTTATTTCTCAGGCTTTCCAGGAATATCATGTCATCAGCACCTCAAACAACCGAACACTTTCTGGCCTTACGCACGCATCGTCATGGCGAGCGTATTGAAAGCCGGCTTGAACGCATTAGTGTCGCTGAGTTAAGTCAAGGTGAGGTGGTGATTCGCGTACGGTACGCGGGTGTTAACTACAAAGACTGCCTGGCTGTTCTGGGTGCAGCTAAAATCATCGGCGAATTCCCACGCATTGCGGGTATTGAATGCGTTGGCTCGGTAGTCAGCAGTGCTGATGCGAAATTCAAGCCTGGTGATGCGGTGATTGTGCACGGATTTAAAACCGGCATTGCATTTGACGGAGGATTTGCGCAGTTTTTGAGGGCGCCCGGCGAACACGTCATGCATGTGCCAGATGGATTGAGCATGCACGACGCTGCCGTCCTGGGCGTGCCGGGATTCACGGTTGGCTTGGCGTTGCAGAAGTTTGAGTCTCTCGGCCTTCGCCCGGGCTTAGGTGAGATTGCCGTCAGTGGTGCAGCAGGTGCCGTGGGCATTATGGCGATAGCCATTCTGTCTCGAGCGGGTTATCAGGTGGCTGCGATCACGCGCCGTGCCGATCATGGAAGTGCGCTCAGGCAGCTTGGCGCCACTGACATCGTGGATGCGGCCGCCGCCGTCGCATCGAAACGGCCTCTGGAGAGTGCGCGATTCGCTGCAGCTATCGACAACACAGGAGGGGACCTGCTTGCCTGGCTACTGCGCTCGCTACGCAAGGATGGAATGCTGGCTTCGGTAGGGAATGCCAGCAACAATGCATTTGCTGGCAGTGTTCTGCCTTTTATTATGCGCCGTATACACATGTTTGGCATTGTTGCCGACGCTGATTGGCCGGTTCGGCATGATATCTGGTCCAGGCTATCCCATCAATGGCGTCCCGATATGGCAGCATTGGCGCCACATGTGCACATGGTCGACCTGGAACACCTGCTTGATCATGTAACACACCGCTTAAGAGGAGAAGGGCCAGGGGGGCGCATCCTGGTGGATTTTGGGCCAGCCTCTGGCGCGGCAGAGTGCTAAGCAGCCTTGTGCTTGCTTCCTTTATTAAAAAACTGCTATGATAAACGGTTTCTTGCTCGATCCGTATCCAGGGTAGGGCGTTGCGGCGCAATCGCATTGCGGCGCGGCGTTGCCCTTACGGGCGGGCTGACCCTTGTGCCGCTTACGCGGCGGCGCAAGACATCCACAAGGAGTGTTCCATGCGTCACTACGAAGTAGTGTTCATTGTGCATCCCGATCAAAGCGAGCAAGTGCCCGCCATGATCGAGCGCTATCAATCCACTGTCACCAGCAATGGTGGCCAGGTACATCGCCTGGAAGATTGGGGCCGCCGCCAGCTGGCCTATCCCATCCAGAAGCTCGTCAAAGCCCATTATGTCTGCATGAATATCGAGTGCAGCCAGGCTGTTCTCGACGATCTGGAGCATTCATTCCGCTACAACGACGCCATCCTGCGCCATCTGGTTGTCAAAACCAAGAAAGTGCAGACCGAGCCTTCGGTCATGATGAAGTCTGTCGAGCGCGAAGAGGCACGCAAGGCGAATGCCGAGGCCGCAGCACCGGCCCAGGCGCGCTAGGCCGCGCGGTCGCGCGTGAACCGGGTCAGGCTCGAGGCTGTCGCCCTGGAGGTTCATCCTCTCAGGTATACGCCAGCGGGCTTGCCAGCAGTGGAAATGCTGCTGGCCCATGAATCGGAAGTCATCGAAGCCGGGCATAGCCGGCGCATCGAATTGAGCATTTCCGCCGTGGCGCTCGGAGACGTCGCGTTGCTGCTGTCAGACACGCCGCTGGGCGCAACACTGGCGATCGAGGGTTTTCTGGCCCCGGTGCGCAAGGGTTCCACCAAGCTGGTGCTGCACATACAGCAGGCCGATCGGGCTTATCCAGGCGGAGCCACGACAGTCGTCTAGGTTCCATCACTACCAGGCGCAGGCGAACTCGAATGCCGGCGCACACAACATACACGACCCGGGGCCGCGCCCCGGGAACTTAAGAGGCACATCATGGCTTACTTCAAGAAAGGCAAGGAAAAACGCAAGTTCGGGCATCAGAATCCGCTCTTCAAGCGCCGCAAGTTCTGCCGCTTCACCGCGGCTGGCGTCGAGGAAATCGACTACAAGGATCTGGACACCCTGCGCGATTTCATTCAGGAAAACGGCAAGATCATTCCTGCCCGCCTGACCGGCACCAAGGCGCACTACCAGCGTCAGCTCGACACGGCAATCAAGCGTGCGCGCTTCCTGGCCCTGTTGCCCTACACCGATAACCACAAATAATCCGAGGCTACGTCATGCAAGTCATTCTGCTCGAAAAAGTCGTAAACCTGGGCAATCTTGGCGACGTCGTGCGCGTACGCGACGGCTATGCCCGCAATTACCTCATTCCTCAGAAAATCGCACGCCGTGCCACCGACGCCGCCTTGAAAGAATTTGAAGCGCGCCGCGCCGAGCTCGAAAAGCGCCAGGCCGAACGGCTGGCTGCCGCCCAGGCGGTGGGGGAAAAGCTGTCGGGCCAGACCATCACCATCTCCCAGAAAGCTGGCGTGGACGGTCGTTTGTTCGGTTCCGTGACCAATGGCGACATTGCGCAAGCCCTGCAACAGCAAGGTTTTGACTCTGTCGAGAAAGCCCAGGTGCGCCTGCCGAGCGGTCCGCTCAAGGCTGTGGGCGAGTTTCCCGTCCAACTGGCGCTGCACGCGGATGTCGTGGCCGACATCAACGTGCTTGTGCAAGGCGAAATGGCCTGAGCGCAATTGCCCGCGCATGGTACATTCATTCCTGAATGTACCCGGCGCCCCGCAGTGCAAAAGCCGGCGCATGCCGGCTTTTTTCATTTAGACTGGCCTGACTCCGGAGCCTCACTTGGACAGCAAGACTTTCAACAGCGAACCGCAACTCGACTATTTACGCGTGCCGCCGCACTCCGTGGAGGCGGAGCAGTCGGTGCTGGGCGGACTGCTGCTGGACAACGCCGCTTTCGATCGGGTCGCCGAGGTGCTGCATGACGATGATTTCTATCGCTACGATCACAAGCTCATCTGGCAGCATATAGCCAGGCTGATCGAGCTGGCGCGCCCCGCCGATGTCGTGACGGTGAATGAATCGCTGACCAGCGCCGGCAAGGCCGAGGACGCCGGCGGGCTCGCCTATCTCAATGCACTCGCGCACAATACACCCTCTGCAGCGAATATCAGGCGCTATGCGGAGATCGTGCGTGAAAGATCCATGCTGCGCAAGCTGGTTTCCGTGGCGGATGAAATTTCGGCGGCTGCCTTCAATCCGCAGGGCAAGGAGGCGCGCGAGCTGCTGGACCAGGCGGAGTCGCGGGTATTCCAGATTGCCCAAGAGGGCGCGCGTGGCACCACGGGTTTCCAGGACATCCAACCGTTGCTCAGTCAGGTTGTCGAACGCATAGACGAGCTTTATCACCGCGAGGGCGATTCCGATATTACCGGCGTGCCCACGGGTTTCAACGATCTGGATCGCATGACTTCGGGCCTGCAGCCGGGCGATCTGGTGATTGTCGCCGGACGCCCTTCCATGGGGAAGACGTCGTTTTCCATGAATATCGGAGAACATGTGGCAATCGAACAGGGCCTGCCCGTGGCGGTGTTTTCGATGGAAATGGGCGCAGTGCAGCTGGCCATGCGCATGGTTGGGTCTGTGGGGATGCTGGACCAGCATCGCATGCGGACGGGCAAGCTCACCAACGAGGATTGGCCACGGCTGACCCATGCCGTGCAGCGCGTGCAGGAGGCGCAGATATACATAGATGAAACGCCTGCGCTCACTTCCATGGAGGTGCGCGCACGGGCTCGGCGCCTGGCGCGGCAGTGTGGGCAACTGGGGCTGATTATCATCGACTATATGCAGCTCATGTCCGCCAGTTCCACGGGCGAGAACCGCGCCACGGAAATATCGGAAATCAGCCGCTCGCTCAAGGGCCTTGCCAAGGAGTTGAATTGCCCGCTGATCGCGCTGTCTCAGCTTAACCGAAGCCTTGAGCAGCGGCCCAACAAGCGGCCCGTCATGAGCGATCTGCGCGAATCAGGCGCCATCGAGCAGGATGCCGACCTGATTCTGTTCATTTATCGCGACGAAGTCTATAACCCCGACTCCCCCGACAAAGGCACGGCGGAGATCATCATCGGCAAGCAGCGCAATGGCCCGATAGGCACGGTGCGCTTGACCTTCCAAGGCAGCAGCACCCGCTTCCTGAATTTCACGTCCGCGATGGATTGAGCGCGCGGGAGGCTGGCCCTTCGGGGCGGCGGGCATAGCGCCCGGCGATGAGGGCGCAGACGAAAAGCTGTATCTGGTGGAAAATCATAATCGGCAGAACGATGGCGCCCACGGCATGTCCGGCGAACAGGATGTTTGCGATGGGGATGCCCGAGCTGAGGCTTTTCTTGGACCCGCAAAACAGCAGTGTGATGCGGTCAGGCGCCGAAAAACCAAAAATGCGGCCCATGCCGAGTGCCACCGCCATGACCAGCGCGAGCAGTATCGCCGACAGGCCCGCCAGGCTGGCCAGCGCGCTCAATGGCGTATGCTGCCACAGGCCGGCGGTGACCGCATTGGAGAAGGCGGTGTAGACCACCAGCAGAATCGATCCCTGATCGACCACCTTCAGTGCACGTTTGTTGCGCACCGCCCATCCGCCTATCCAGGGGCGGGCCGCTTGACCCAGCACAAAGGGCACCAGCAATTGCAGCATGATCTTGCCGATGGCATCCAGTGATAGCCCGCCCGCCGCACTGCCCGCGCCTGCCAGTATCAAGCCTACCAGCAGGGGCGTGAGGAAGACACCCAACAGTGTGGATGCGGAAGCGCTGCATATGGCCGCCGGGACATTGCCGCGTGCGATGGAGGTGAAGGCAATAGCGGACTGCACCGTACCAGGCAAGCAGCACAGAAAAACGACGCCGGTGTAGAGATCGGGCGTAAGCAGCGGCGCGGCCAGCAGCCCCAGCACCAGCCCGAGCACCGGGAAGACGACAAATGTGACGGACAGAATGCTCAGGTGCAGGCGCCAGTGCGACATGCCCGCCACCACAGCCTCTCGGGACAACCGCGCGCCGTGCAGGAAAAAAAGCAGGGCGATGGCCAGATTGGTTGCCCAGCCAAAGATGGGCACGCCGACGCCATGCGCCGGAAACAGGCTGGCAAGTGCTATGGCGGCAAGAAGCCGGAGAACGAAGGGGTCTATGTTGAAGCGGGAGGTCATGAAATGCGCGGGAGCCGTATCCGGATAGGCGATGCGCGAAGGCGCTGCGGTGATAAATCGGATAGGCGGTATGGTTGGTATTCAGGTGGGCGTCGTGCCGACAGTCATGGCAAGGGCCAGGTCATAGGCGGCGCGCAGCGATGAAGGGTCGGCGACGCCCAAGCCGGCGATGTCGAAGGCGGTGCCATGGTCTACGCTGGTACGCACAAACGGCAGGCCGACTGTGACATTGACCCCGGCGTCCAAGCCCAAGTATTTTACCGGAATAAGGCCCTGGTCGTGGTATTGCGCCACGACGATGTCGAATTCGCCGCGCCGCGCCCGCATGAATACGGTATCGCCGGGCCACGGCCCGCTCGCGTCCAGGCCTTCCTCCCGGGCCAGTCGCACGGCGGGCGCGATGATTTCCGCCTCCTCGAGCCCGAAGCGGCCTTCCTCGCCCGCATGCGGGTTCAGGCCGGCGACGGCGATGCGCGGATGGGCCACGCCCGCTTGGCGGCATGCGCGATGCGCAAGGCGTATGGTCTGTAATTCGGTGTCGAGGGTGACGAGCGCGGGCACATCGGCCAGCGCCACATGAATCGTGACCAGGATCACCCGCAGCTCGTGATTGGCGAGCATCATGGCATAGTGCTTGGTGCCGCTGCGTTCAGCGAGGATCTCGGTGTGGCCGGGATAATCGGCGCCGCCAGCCTGCATGGTTTTTTTATTAAGCGGCGCGGTAACGATGGCGCGCAGTTCGCCGGACATCGCGTCGTCCATGGCGTGGCACAGATACTCGTATGCGCCCCTTCCCGCCTGGGCGCTGGCGCGGCCAGGCACGATGTCGGACAAGGCTTGCCAGCGGTTCAGGACGGGGATAATTCCATCCTCGCCTTTGACCAGTGCCGGCGCGCTCACGATGCGTACCTGGAGCGCGTCGCCCATGCCCAGCCTGGCCAGTGTGGCGGACATCACGCCAGCGTCGCCATACACCACCGCCGGACCGGTCAGGCCGCCAGCGAATGTCTTGGCGATGATTTCGGGCCCTATGCCCGCCGCATCGCCCATGGTGAATCCGACCGGAAGCGCGGACAGCGTGCTCATTGCGGCTACAGCGCCTCGCTGGCGTAATCGGCCAGGCGCGAACGCTCGCCGCGTTGCAGCGTGATGTGGCCGGCGTGGGGCCAGCCCTTGAAGCGATCCACCACATAGGTGAGGCCCGAACTGCCTTCGGTAAGATAGGGGGTGTCGATTTGGGCAATGTTGCCGAGGCAGACTATCTTGGTACCCGGTCCCGCCCGCGTGACCAGCGTCTTCATTTGCTTGGGCGTCAGGTTCTGGGCTTCGTCGATAATGAGGAACTTGTTCAGGAAGGTGCGGCCGCGCATGAAATTGAGCGACTTGACCTTGATGCGTGAACGAATGATTTCCATGGTGGAATTCTTGGACCAGTCCTGGCCAGCGCCGGCATCGCCGCCGCCCGCGCCCAAGTGCAGCACTTCAAGATTGTCCTCCAACGCGCCCATCCAGGGCAGCATTTTCTCTTCTTCGGTGCCCGGCAGGAAGCCGATGTCGTCGCCTACAGGCACAGTGGCGCGCGTGATGATGATTTCGTTGTAGCGCTTGGTCTCCAGCGTCTGGGTCAGGCCGCTGGCCAGCGCGAGCAGCGTCTTGCCCGTGCCTGCCTGGCCGAGCAGGGAGACGAAGTCGCATTCTGGATTCATCAGCAGATTGAGTGCGAAGTTCTGCTCGCGGTTGCGCGCGGTGATGCCCCACACATTGTTCTTGCCGTGGCTGTAGTCGCGCAGCGTGGCCAGAACCGCGCTGCGGCCGCTCACCTCCTTGACCTGCGCCTGCATCGGCATCTCGCCATCGAAGTACACGAACTCGTTGACGATGAATTCCGAGCAAAGAGGGCCCTTGATGCGATAGTAGGTGGTGCCGCCCTGCTGCCACGATTCGACATCCTTGCCATGCTTGGTCCAGAAGTTTTCCGGCAGCGGCATGACGCCGTCGTAAAGGAGATCGGAATCATCCAGGACGTGGTCATTCAGGTAGTCTTCCGCGCGCAGGCCAAGGGAGCGGGCCTTGAGCCGCATGTTGATGTCCTTGGACACCAGAATGACCTGGCGCTTGGCATAGCGCGCCTGCAGTGCATGCACCACCATGAGGATGGCGTTGTCCGCCTTGCCCATGGGCAGTTCCACAGGCAGCTTGGATTGCAGCAGCGTGGTCTGGAACTGCAGTTTGCCCAGCGCTTCCTGATTGCCCAGTGCGTCGAGCTCCACGCCTTCGTCGAGCGAGGTACTGCCTTCGATGAGCCCATCCAGAAAGCGGCTGACCTGGCGGGCGTTGCGCGCGACCTCGGACATGCCTTTTTTCTGGTGATCCAGTTCTTCAAGCACCATCATGGGCAGGAAGATGTCGTGTTCCTCGAACTTGAACAGCGAGTTGGAGTCGTGCAGCAGCACATTGGTGTCGAGCACGAACAGCTTGCGCTTGGCAACTGCCAGGCGCGCCTTGCGCGCCGGCTTGGGCGACACAACGCGCAGGGCGGGCGGCGGCTCGGGCGGCGGCGTCAGCAGGGCACCTTGCTTGCCGGAACGGGGCTCGGGGCTAGTTGATGATGCGCGGGCCGGCGCGCCGGTCTCTGGCCTGCCCGCCACGGGGCCTGTCGGGCGCTTGCGTACGGTGGCGGGTGTGTCGTTGTCGGACGTGGCGGTGGAAACCACGGTACCCATGCGGGTCGGCAACTTGGGCAACGGCATAGAGTAGGCGCTCCTGGGCTGGCTGAAAGATGTCTGTGTGACGGAAGGCGGCGATCGCCTAGGCAGCGTCGCGCACGGCCTGGAGAACGGCGTCCACATGACCCGGCACGCGCACGCCGCGCCATTCGCGCAGTAGCACGCCGTCGGCGCCGATGAGGAACGTGCTGCGTTCAATGCCACGCACTCGTTTGCCGTACATATTCTTGAGCTTCATGACGCCGAACAGCTCGCATAGCGCCTCGGCGTCGTCGGATATGAGCGGGAAGGGCAGGCTCTGCTTGTCAGTGAAGCCGGCGTGGGATTTGAGCGAGTCGCGCGACACGCCGATGATCTGGCAACCCGCATCGACGAAATGCTGGTACTGGTCGCGAAAATCCTGGGCTTCTGTCGTGCAGCCCGGCGTGTTGTCTTTGGGATAGAAATACAGCACCGCGCGGTGTCCGCGCAGGCTGTCCAGCGAGATTTCCCCCTGGGTGCTGGCGGCGGTAAAGGCCGGTACGGTTTTTCCTGTGGCGATCTGAGTCATGCAGTCTCCTGATTGGGCAACAGGGCGACGAGAACGCGGCGCCCTTCGGACATCAAGATGTTGTAGGTGCGGGCCGCGGCTTCCGTGCTCATGGCCTCGATGCCTATGCCCACGCGCAGCAGCGGCGCGATGACGTGGGCGGGAAGCAGGTGCTGCCGACCGCCAGTGCCGATAATGACCACCTCGGGCGCATCATCCGGCTTTCCGGCGCCATCCGCGCCGTTGAGAAAAGCCATGGGATCGGGGCGCGCATCGTTCAGGCCCGTGAGCGTACGCAAGGCATCGGCCGTTATTTCGGCGGCGGCCTGCACCTGCCACGTATGGATCTCGCCTTCGGGGGCAAAATACACGGGATGTGCGTAGGACACCCGGTTGATTTCGATATAGCCTTCCCCGTACGCGGTTACGGTGTTCAGGGCGGGATTGGATTCACTTTGTAATTGCACAGATTGCTCCGATTCAATTCGATCATAGCGCAAACACATGCGGTCCAATGGCATTTTCCAGTTTTTTTTGGATGGATTAAACTAGCTGATTCACCGGTCCCCACGCCACTTTTTCCCATCCCAAGGAAGATCATGACCACCTTTCCGCGCATCGAGCGCCTGCCGCCCTATGTATTCAATATTACCGGCGAACTCAAGATGGCCGCGCGGCGCCGTGGGGAAGACATCATCGATATGTCCATGGGCAACCCGGACGGACCCACGCCCAAGCATATCGTGGACAAGCTTTGCGAGGCGGCGGCGCGGCCCAATACGCACGGATATTCGGTTTCCAAGGGCATTCCCCGTTTGCGCAAGGCCATATCGGGCTGGTATGGCCGCCGCTATGGCGTGGACATCGATCCCGATTCCAACGCCATAGTCACCATCGGCTCCAAGGAAGGCCTGGCCCACCTTATGCTGGCTACGCTCGATCGCGGCGATACCGTGCTTGTACCCAATCCAAGCTATCCCATACACATCTATGGCGCGGTCATCGCTGGCGCAAACATTCGCTCTCTGCCCATGACGCCAGGGCTCGATTTCTTCGAGGAAATCGAGCGCGCGGTCCGGGAAGCCATTCCCAAGCCAAAGATGATGATTCTGGGCTTTCCCAGCAATCCCACCGCCCAGTGCGTAGACCTGTCCTTTTTCGAGCGCATCATCGAGCTTGCGCGCGAGCACGGTATTCTGGTGGTGCACGACCTGGCCTATGCCGACATCACCTTTGATGGCTATGTCGCGCCATCCATCATGCAGGTGCCCGGCGCGCGCGACGTGGCAGTCGAGTTCTTCACCATGAGCAAAAGCTATAACATGGCGGGCTGGCGGGTGGGTTTCATGGTCGGCAACCGGGAGCTTGTCAATGCGCTGGCGCGTATCAAGAGCTATCATGACTACGGCATGTTCACGCCCATCCAGGTCGCCTCCATCGCCGCCCTCGAGGGGCCACAGGACTGCGTCACCGAGGTGGTGGCTCAGTACCAACGCCGCCGCGACGTGCTGGCCAAAGGCCTGCACGAGGCAGGATGGATGGTGGATATCCCCAAGGCATCCATGTATATCTGGGCTCGCATTCCCGAGGCCTATCAGCAACTCGGCTCGCTCGAGTTTTCCAAGCGGGTGCTGGCCGATGCCAAGGTTGCCGTCTCGCCCGGCATCGGCTTTGGCGACTACGGCGACGAATACGTGCGGTTTGCCCTGATCGAAAATGAGCAGCGCACGCGCCAGGCGGTGCGTGGCATCAAGGAAATGTTCCGCAAGGATGGTGTCGGAAAATGAGTGCGCATCCAATCAAGGTAGGACTGCTGGGTCTTGGTGTCGTCGGTGGCGGCACCTGGAAAGTGTTGAATCAGAACGCCGAGGAAATCGCCAGGCGCGCCGGACGGCGCATCGAGGTTGCCGCGGTGGCGGTGCGCGACATTGAAAAAGCGCGCCGTCTGGTGGGCGACGACATTCTGGTGGTCCAGGATGGCGCCCAGGTGGCCACGCATCCGGACATCGATATTGTGGTCGAACTCATGGGTGGCCATAGCCTGGCACGCGACTGGATCATGCAGGCAATCGCGCATGGCAAGCATGTCGTCACAGCCAACAAGGCACTGCTCGCCGAATACGGCAACGAGATTTTTGCGGCGGCGCAGGCCAAGGGCGTCATGGTGGCCTTCGAGGCCGCGGTTGCCGGCGGCATTCCCATCGTCAAGGCCATTCGTGAAGGGCTGGCCGCCAATCGCATCCAATGGCTGGCCGGCATCATCAACGGCACGACGAACTTCATTCTTTCAGAAATGCGCGCCCGCGGCGAGCCTTTCACGGAGGCGCTGGCCGAGGCGCAGCGCCTCGGTTATGCCGAAGCCGATCCGACCTTCGACGTCGAGGGCATAGATGCCGCGCACAAGCTGACGTTGCTTGCATCGCTCGCCTTCGGCATACCCGTGCAGTTCGACAAGGCCTACACAGAGGGCATCGCGCGTCTCGCCCAGGAGGATCTGGCTCACGCGGAGCGCTTGGGCTACCGCGTGAAACTGCTTGGCATAACACGCCGCCGGCCCGAGGGCATAGAGCTGCGGGTCCATCCGACGCTGGTGCCTGCGGAAAACATGCTCGCCAGCGTGCAGGGCGCCATGAATGCCGTACTCGTCCAGGGTGACGCAGTTGGTCCGACGCTCTATTACGGTCAAGGCGCGGGCGCCTTGCCGACGGCGTCGGCGGTGGTCGCCGATCTGGTCGATGTCACCCGCCTGCAGGCGGCTGATCCGGGCCATCAGGTGCCGCCGCTGGCATTTCAGCCGGACGCCATGGACGACACGCCTGTCCTGCCCATGGCCGACGTGCTGTCGTCGTACTATCTGCGCCTGCGGGTTCAGGACAGGCCCGGGGTGCTGGCTGACGTGGCGCGCATTCTCGCCGATGTCGGCATTTCCATTGGTTCCATGTTCCAGGAGCCCCATGGCGATACCGAGGCCGATATCATTTTCCTTACGCATCAGGCTCGTGAGGGCGATATCGACAGTGCGCTGCAGCGCATCGTGGGGCTTCCCTTCGTTCACTCCGACGTCACCCGACTGCGCGTGGAGAACCTTTCCTGATCATTGCCGGCATGCCCGCCATAGGGCGCCGGATCCGCCGGATTAGACAGCATGCATTATCTTTCGACCCGCGGCGGCATGAAGCCGCAGCCATTCTCGGACATCCTGCTCGAAGGCCTGGCCACCGATGGCGGCCTCGCCATCCCCGAGCGCATCCCCGTCGTCGACGCCGAAACCCTGGCTTCCTGGCGCTCGCTGTCATATGCGGAGTTGGCGGCGCGCGTCCTGGCCTTGTTCATTGACGACATTCCGCGCGGCGACCTTGATGAGCTTGTGCACGCGGCATACAGGCCAGAGGTCTTCGGCATTGATATGGTTCCTCTCAAGCCGCTGGACGGCGGCATGTCTTTGCTAGGGTTGTCGCAGGGCCCCACGCTCGCCTTCAAAGACATGGCCATGCAGTTTCTGGGCCAGGTTTTCGAGTATGTGCTCAAACGACGCGGCACCAGCCTGAATATTCTTGGCGCCACGTCGGGAGACACCGGCTCGGCTGCCGAGCATGCCTTGCGCGGCAAGCGCGGTATTGCGGTCTTCATGCTGTCGCCTCACGGCCGCATGAGCGACTTTCAGCGTGCACAGATGTACACGCTGCAGGATGAGAACATACACAATATTGCCATCAAGGGCGTATTCGACGACTGCCAGGACATCGTCAAGGCACTGGCGGGCGATCTCGACTTCAAGAGCCGCTATCGCATCGGTGCGGTCAACTCCATCAACTGGGCCCGCATCGCGGCGCAGATCGTCTACTACTTCTGGGGCTGGCTGCGGGCAACATCGGCGCCAGGGCAGCAGGTTTCCTTTGCCGTTCCTTCAGGGAACTTCGGCAATATTCTTGCCGGACACTTTGCCAGGGAAATGGGACTGCCCATTCGGCGCCTGGTGTTGGCCACGAACGAAAACAACGTGCTCGAAGAGTTCTTCCGCACGGGCATCTACCGCCCGCGTTCGGCCGAGCAGACGCGGGCTACCTCCAGCCCATCCATGGATATTTCGCGCGCATCCAATTTCGAGCGCTTTGTGTTTGATCTGCTGGGGCGCGATGCCGCACGCGTAAGCGCTTGCTGGGACACCTTGTCGCGCACCGGTCAGTTCGATCTCAGCAGCCTGCGCGATCAGTTTGAGAGCCGATACGGATTCGTGGCGGGTGCGAGCAGCCATGGCGACCGTCTTGAAACCATTCGCCGCATCCATCGCGACTGCGGCGTGCTCATTGATCCGCACACGGCCGACGGCGTAAAGGTGGCAGCTGCGCATGTCGAGGATGGCGTACCCATGCTTGTTCTCGAAACCGCGCTGCCGGCCAAGTTCGGCGCAACCATCGAAGAGGCCTTGGGCCGTTCCGTGCCGCTGCCGCCGGAGCTTGCGTCGCTGTCGGCCCTGCCGCAGCGGGTCACGGTCATGGAGCACGATGTGGACGCGGTGCGCGCATATATTCAGCAGCACGTCTCAAGCGCGGCCTGATTCAAATCCGCCGGGTCTCTTGCGCGGCCCCGGCCATGGCCGCCGCGCGCCGGCCGCTGCGCACGGCGCCTTCCAGGACGGCTGGATAGCCGGTATCCGTCCAGTCGCCCGCAACCCACACATTCGGCCAGGCCGTGGCGTTGGTGGGGCGCTTCAGGCCGGGGACTGCGGCGAATGTGGCGCGTTTTTCGACGATGACATGATATCCGCTGACATCGGGCAGGGGCCAGCGGCCACCCGCCTGTTCGCGCAGTTGGCGCAGCACGCCGGCCACCATACTCTGCTGTGCTTCATCCGCCATGGCGCGGGCGTCGCTCACGACGACGTGGGCGAGATCGCCTCGGCTGAACAGCCACTGCCCATGCGCGTTCGCACCAGGGTGGTCGTGCAGCAGCAGCATGCGGTGGGGCAAGGCCCAGGGGTGTGTGAACTTGAATGTGATGGTTGCTATGGGCATATAGGCAAAGGCGGCCAGCATGTCGTCGTAGCGGGCCGATGCGGTGTTTTGCGGCAGCGTCCGGAGTAGCCGGCGGGCGGATACGGGTGGTGTTGCAACGACGGCGGCATCGTACGGCATGTCATCCAGCATCACTCGGTTTCCGTCGATGGCCAGTCGCCGTATGGTGCGTCCGAACGCCACGCTATTTTCCCCGCATGCCCGCGGATGCGCGTCGCACCGCGTAAGCGCGGCCACGGCATGTGCCGGCCACAATGCGGTGAGATCCACATCGGGAATGAGTATGTCACTGGCTTGGCGCGGGCCGCCCAAGCTGTCGCGCAGCACATTGGCGAACAGTTGTGCGCAGGCGGCGGCGGCAGGTGTGTTGAGCGCCGCCAGGCACAACGGATTCCAAAACACGCGGCGCGAGTTTTCCGTTTGATGGCCCTGGACAAGCCAGTGCTCCACGGAAAGCCCTTCCCGCACGCGCCAGCCTCTGGCGCGCAGCGTGGCAATCTGCCGTGTCAGCCGCCATTTTTCGGGCCAGGACAGTCCCTTCGCGCCGAGCAAGGCTGTCAGCAGATGCATGGGGGCGGGCAGCGATGGCGCGCGTAGGCTGAAGCTGCCGTCGGCGCTGTGCAGCGATAGGGGGAGGCGGTTGAATTGCTGGTCTGGGTTCAGGCCCAGCTCGCGCATCTGTGCGAGTGTTTCGGTATAGCCTCCCAGCAGGACATGTTGGCCATTGTCCAGACGGCGGTTCAGCGCAGAAGACCACAGCCCCCGCGCGCGCCCGCCAGGGGTGCGTCCCGATTCGAACACATGTACGCAGTGGCCTCGCCGGTGCAATGCCCATGCCGCGCTCAGCCCGGCCCAGCCTGCGCCTACTACGCCAACCCTCATGAACACCGTTCCTGCGGGCGGCGCCGGGCCGGCTCAAAACCCGTTGCCTGGCATCGGTTCGCAGTGGCGGCGGGGTTGCGCATGCAGATCATGGGCGGCTCAGGCGCTTTACGACGCCCGCGCCGCCGCCCACCCAGGTTTTCCAGGCCAGCCAGAACTTGCGTATGGGGGTCAGGGCGATGCGCTGATCCAGTACCCGCCAGTTCTCCCTTTCGATTTCATCCAGCAGCGTGTGGTAGATGGCAGCCATCATGAGACCAGGGCGCTGCGCCCGTCGGTCCACATCGGGCAGGGCCTGCATGGCTTCGCGGTAGTGCTGGCGCGCGCGCTGCGCTTCGAAACGCATCAGCGCCTCGAATCGGTCGGAGTGCTGGCGCTGGAGAATATCCGATGCCGGCACGTTGTACTTTTCCATATCCTCGACGGGCAGGTAGATGCGGCCGCGACGGGCGTCGTCGCCAACATCGCGCAGTATATTGGTCAGTTGGAATGCCAGGCCCAGCTTGTCTGCAAAGACCATGGTTTCTTCCCGGGTATAGCCGAAAATACTGGCCGACAGCTCGCCCACCACGCTGGCGGCATGCCAACAGTAGGTGCGCAGCGCATCCCAGTCCATATAGCGGGCCTGGTCCAGATCCATTTCCATGCCGTCGATGACGGCCAGCAGCTTGTCTTCGTCCAGGCCGAAGGCCTGCACATGCGGTGCAAGTGCCTGCATGACGGGGTGCTCGGCCTGGCCGCCGCGCAGGGCTTCGACCTGCGTGCGCCACCACGCCAGCTTCATGCGCGCCACGGAGGGTTCGGTGACCTCGTCGACGACGTCATCCACCTCGCGGCAAAAGGCATAGAGCGCTGTGATGGCCCTGCGTCTTTCGGGCGGCAGGAACAGGAAGCTGTAATAAAAACTGGAACCGCTCTGGGCGGCCTTGTTCTGGCAATATTCGTCGGGATTCATGCGGGACTTGTGATTGGAGGCGGGTGGCCGGCCTGTGGTTTGGTTCTAGCGCAGCGCCCGCCAGCACAGCAGCGCCCAGTCGCGTCGGGCGAGTGTGGGCCGCTGCAGGAATATGTCATAGTGTAAATGGTTCAGCCGTTCGAGGATACGCAGGCCACCCAGCACCACCAGTTTCAGCTCCAGTCCGATGCGTCCGCGCAAACGGCTGGCGAGAGGCAGGCCCGCCAGCAGCAGGCCTTGCGCCCAGGCAGCCTGCTCTGCCATGAGGGCGGCCCACGTGGTATCCGCGATGGGGTCGCCGGGCGCCGCCCGCGCCATGCCGTCTGCCAGACTGATGCGCCGCGCAATGTAAAGTTCGTCCACGCCGTGCCGGGACATCGACTCCTGAGGAATATAGATGCGCCCTTTGCGCCAGTCCACGGCCGCATCCTGCCAGAAATTGACCAATTGCAGACCTGTGCAGATGGCATCGGACAGCAGCAGATTGTCCTGGTCGGCGGCACGGTACAGATGCAGCATCAGGCGACCGACCGGGTTGGCCGACCGGCGGCAATAATCCAGCAAGTCTGCCTGGCTGCCATAGCGGGTGGTGGAAACATCCTGCTCGAAGGCGGAGAGCAGGTCCTCGAAAGGCTGCAGCGGAAGATCATGGTGCTGTATGGCGAGGCTCAGGGGTTGGAAAACCGCCCCAAGCGGGTCGCCCGGCGGCCAGCGGTCGGTGCCGCTGGCCACTTGCGCCAGCGCGCGGCGATAGTCTGTCAAGCGGCGCAGGCGCTCGTGCGCAGGCGCATCGCCCTCGTCGGCGATATCATCGGCGCTGCGGGCAAACCGATAGATGGCATGCACCGCGGGGCGCAGGCGCCGGGGCAGCAGCATCGAGGCGACCGGAAAGTTTTCATAATGATCAACAGCCATAGGCGCGAAGTATAAGGCCTGCCATGGGCTACCGTTCACGGGCGCGAAGGTTTAGACTGCGCTATCCGGGTAAAGTAGAGGAAAGTATGCCGCGTCCTATTTCAGCCACGATCCGTCCGGCGTCGCTGAGTCACAATCTGAAAGTCGTTCAGTCACAGCTTCAGGCGCGGCAGGGTATGCAGCCTCGCGTCTGGGCTGTCATCAAGGCGAGAGCCTATGGGCATGGAATCGAATCCGCTGTTTCGGCTTTCGCTGGCGCCGACGGCCTGGCCATGCTGGATCTCGAGGAAGCCGTGCAATGCCGCGAGCTCGGCTGGGCGGGCCCCATTCTGTTGCTGGAAGGGCATTTTCAGGCCGCCGATGTGGCCGTCCTCGACGAATACCGTCTTCACACCACCATTCACTGCAGCGAGCAGTTGGAGATGCTTGAGCGCGGCGCGCACCCGCGCCGTCCCATCGATGCCTTCATCAAGCTGGACACCGGCATGAGCCGGCTCGGCTTCACGCCAGCCAGCTACCGTAGCGCATTCGAGCGCGCTTTGCGGGCACAGCAGGCGGGCATTCTGGGCAGGCTCGGCAAAATGACCCATTTCGCTCGCGCAGACGATGACGCTGACGTCACGCAGGCGCAGCTTGATGTCTTCAACCAGATCACGCAGGGCCTGCCAGGCCCGATCAGCGTATGCAATTCGGCCGGCACGCTTACGCCTGGCCTGTGGGCGAAGGCGGGCGCCGCTGCCGGCACGGACTCCGGCGGCGGCCCCACCAGGGAGGACAAGACGCCAATGGCCGCTCGAGCCAGCCATTGGGTTAGGCCCGGCATCTGCCTGTACGGTGCTTCTCCCTTCGCGCAGCGGTCGGCGCACGCGCTGGGCTTGAGGCCGGCCATGACGCTCAGTGCATCGCTTATCAGCGTACGAGACATCCCGGCGGGCACCGGTGTGGGTTATGGGCATATTTTCCATGCGCCTGCACCCATGCGCATCGGTGTGGTGGCCTGCGGCTATGCCGACGGCTACCCGCGACACGCCGTGTCGGGCACACCGATCACGGTGGACGGCGTGCGCACCGTGACGGTTGGCCGCGTTTCCATGGATATGCTGGCGGTGGATCTCGACGCCGTCCCCCAGGCTCGCGTTGGATCGACGGTGGTGCTCTGGGGCGAGGGCGGCCCGTCGGTCGACGAAGTGGCCGCGGCCGCGGGTACCATAGGATACGAGCTGCTATGTGCGGTGGCGCCGCGCGTACCGCGCACCATCATCTCTACCGAGGACACCCAATGAAAGACAAATGCGTACTCGTCACCGGAGCGACCAAGGGCATAGGCTGGGCCGTAAGCCGCCATCTGGCCGATCTGGGCTGCCATGTGGTGGGCCTGGCCCGCAATGCGCAGGACATCGATTTCCCGGGCTATCTGTATGCCTGCGATCTGTCCAACGCGGGCGAAACGGAGGACATGCTTAGGGTCATACGGGAAAAATATCCCGTGGACGGCATCGTCAACAATGTTGGCCTGGTCAATCCCCAGCCTCTGGGCGAGGTTGATCTGGCATCGCTTTACCAGGTGCTGGACCTTAACGTGCGGGCGGCCCTGCAAGTCACGCAGGCATTTGTGCCCGCCATGAAGGCCCGCCATGAGGGTCGTATCGTCAATATCTGCAGCCGTGTCACGCATGGCGGCATCAATCGCAGCAGCTATTCGGCCGCAAAGAGCGCCCTCATAGGCCTGACGCGCACCTGGGCGCTGGAGCTGGCTCCCTACGGCGTCACCGTTAATGCTGTGTCGCCGGGGCCGGTCGA
This sequence comes from Allopusillimonas soli, assembly GCF_004153445.1. GTDB lineage: Bacteria > Pseudomonadota > Gammaproteobacteria > Burkholderiales > Burkholderiaceae_B > Allopusillimonas > Allopusillimonas soli. The sequence goes on along the minus strand of NZ_SDQC01000005.1, from coordinate 29,622 downwards.
AACAGAGCTATTCAGGGTCAACCATCCGGCTGGCAGTGATGCAGAAAGGTCCGCACTGGCGTCCATACCCATGGGCCGCTTTGGCGCGCCGGCCGATGTGGCAGCGGCGGTCACATTTTTGCTGGGCGACGCTGCGAGCTATATCACCGGGCAGGTGCTTGGCGTGGACGGGGGCGGAAGCCTAGCAGGGCGGGCCTGACGCGTGCGGGCACGCGTAATGGGTATCCCGTCACGCCGGGATGCACGGCCCAGCGGTTAAACTGCGGCATGGCCAAAGTCAAAACTCTGTTTGTATGCAGCGAGTGTGCGGGTGTTTGCCCCAAGTGGGAAGGCAAGTGTCCGCATTGCGGGGCATGGAATACGCTGCAAGAAGCCCGGGAGAGTGCTGCACCCGCACACCGCTATGCGCCGCTGGCGGGGGCCAGCCCGGTGCGCAGCCTGGCCGAAATCGAAGCCCGTGAGCTGCCGCGCCAGCCTACAGGCATTGCCGAATTCGACCGTGTGCTGGGCGGCGGCCTGGTATCGGGAGCCGTGGTTCTCATCGGCGGTGATCCGGGCATAGGCAAGTCCACGCTGCTGCTGCAGGCGCTGGTGTCGTTGTCCAAGGCAGTGAAAGTGCTTTATGTCACGGGCGAGGAATCGGCAGAGCAGGTGGCGCTGCGGGCAAGGCGGCTTGAACTGCAGACGGCGGGCGTCGACCTGCTGGCGGAAATCCGGCTCGAGACCATTACTGCGGCGCTGATGGAGCAAAAACCCAGCATTGCCGTCATAGACTCCATCCAGACGCTTTATTCCAGTGAGCTGAGCGCGGCGCCGGGTTCAGTGTCGCAGGTGCGCGAATGCGCGGCCCAGCTGACCCGGCTGGCCAAGCAGACCGGAACCGCCATTGTGCTCATAGGCCACGTCACCAAGGACGGCACACTGGCCGGGCCGCGCGTGCTGGAGCATATCGTCGATACTGTGCTGTATTTCGAAGGTGACACACACTCGGCCTTCCGGCTGGTGCGTGCTTTCAAGAACCGCTTTGGCGCCGTCAACGAGCTGGGCGTATTCGCCATGACCGACCGTGGGTTGCGCGGGGTGTCCAATCCCTCGGCGCTGTTTCTTTCGCAGCATGAACAGAATGTGCCCGGGTCCTGCGTTATGGCTACACAGGAGGGCACGCGGCCCCTGCTGGTCGAGATACAGGCGCTGGTCGATTCGGCCAACGCGCCGAATCCGCGCCGTCTGACTGTTGGTCTGGAAAGCACGAGACTGGCGATGTTGTTGGCGGTGTTGCACCGCCACGCGGGCGTCGTTACCTACGACCAGGATGTCTTCGTGAATGCCGTGGGCGGTGTGAAGATCACCGAACCGGCGGCAGATCTGCCTGTGCTGCTTGCCATCATGTCCTCGCTTGGCAATCGGGCGCTGCCGCGCGGGCTGGTTGTCTTTGGCGAAGTGGGGCTGGCAGGAGAAATACGTCCCGCTCCGCGTGGTCAGGAGCGCCTGCGCGAAGCCGCCAAACTGGGTTTCGGCCGCGCCCTCATACCCAAGGCCAATGCGCCGCGGCAGCCCATCGAGGGGCTGGACATCATCGCAGTCGACCGCATCGATGCCGCCATAGCGCGTCTTCGCGATCTGGATTAAACCCTATTTGCAGTCAACTGGCAGGAACAAAAAATGGAGTGGTACTGGTTGGTTCTGGGCGCCTTGGCATCGGGCGCCCTGATTGGTTTTACGGGCGGCGTGCTGGGCATAGGCGGCGGGCTGCTGGCCATTCCGCTGCTCGGATTAGTGCTTGGCATGGATCAGCAGCTGGCACAGGGCACCGCGCTTATCATGGTGCTTCCCGCGGTGCTGCAGACCATACGCAAGTACAATCAGAACGCGCACATCGATTTCCATTCCGCGGCGGCGGGCGCTGCGGGCTCCATTGTGTTCACCTGGGTGGGCGCGCGCGTGGCGCTGGGACTGGATCCCGCCATGCTGCGCAATATCTACGCGCTCTTTGTGCTGCTTATCGCCGTTTTTTATTTTCATCAGAGCCTGCGTGGCAGCCGGCCGGGTCGTCCCCAAAAACCCCGCCGCGAGGCCTCGGCATTTCACAAGGGATGGTTTGTGCTGCTGGGCATGCTGGCTGGAATTACCGGTGGGATATTCGGTGTGGGCGGTTCGGTGATCACGGTGCCCATACTCACCACCTTCTTCAGGCTCAGCCAGACGGGCGCGCAGGCGGTTGCGCTGACAATGATCACGCCGGGCATATTCGTGGCCTTGTTCACCTATGCCGCCCATGGCGAGGCGGACTGGCTGCTCGGCGTGCCCTTGGCGATAGGCAGCATATTCTTCGTGCCCTATGGCGTGCGCCTGGCGTATGCCTTGCCTGAGCCCAGGCTCAAACTGCTGTTCGCGTGTATGCTGGTGGTCATTATGGTGCTACTGCTTGTCAGCGTGTGAACTCTACCGCATCCCACCTCGCCCGCTTTTTACTTCCCGGTCTGCGCGCCTTGCGTCGCGACTGGCGCTCGGGTGAGTTGCGGCTACTGGCGCTGGCCGTTGTTCTGGCTGTGGCATGCGTGGCCAGCGTTGGATTTCTGGCCGACCGACTGGGCGGCGCCCTGGAACGCGATTCCGCTCAATTGGTGGGCGGCGATCTGGTGCTTCGTTCGGGCGCCACGATACCCAAGGCGATGGCCTCGCAGGCCCTTGAGCGGGGCCTGAGTGTGGCGCGCACGGTGGAGTTTCCTTCCATGGTCGGCCACGGCCAGGCCATGCAGTTGGCTGCGCTCAAGGCGGTGACGCCTGATTATCCCCTGCGCGGCAGCGTGCTGGTGGCCAGTGAGCCTGGCGGGCCGGCCCGCAGCCTTGCGGATGGTCCGCCAACCGGAGCCGTGTGGGTCGATGAGCAGGTTTTGGCCATGCTGGGTGCGCGCGTGGGCGATGCCCTTTCCGTCGGCAATCTGTCGCTGCGCATAGCCGGGGTGCTGGCCTACGAGCCAGATCGCGGCATGCGTTTTATCAACATGGCGCCGCGCGTCATGATGCGCATGGATGAACTGGCCGATGCCGGCTTGCTGGGATCCGGCAGCCGCGTTACGCATTACCTGCTCGCGGCAGGCGAACCGAAGGCGATTCAAGCCTATCGCACTTGGCTTGTTCCGCGACTGGAACCCGGCCAGCGGATTGTCGATATGGAGAGCAGCGGGTCGGGCATGCGCCGCACATTTGACCGTGCCCGGCAGTTTCTGTCACTGGTTGCCGTGCTGACGGTCATGATTGCCGGCGTTGCCGTGGCCCTTGCGGCCCGCCGCTACGCCGTACGGCACCAAGACGGCGTGGCGGTGATGCGTTGCATGGGCGCGAGCGGGCCGTGGCTGAGCCGCATGCTGTGCGTCGCATTCGCAGTGCTGGGGCTCCTTGCCTCGCTTGCCGGCGTGGCGCTGGGCTATCTCGCACATCAGGGGCTGGTCCTGATCGTGGCTGGCTGGTTCGATGCGCCGCTGCCGCCACCGTCGCCGCGCCCGGCGCTGCTGGGCATGGCGACTGGTCTGCTGTTGTTGCTGGGCTTTGCCTTGCCGCCTCTGGCTGCGCTGCGCCGCATCGCGCCAGGGCGTATTTTACGCAGCGGCGGACGGGATGTCGCGCCCGGCCGCGGCGTGCTGGCGGGTACGGCGGTTCTGATCTTGCTGGCATTCGTCGTATCGGGAAGACCTGCATTGGCTGTCATCGTCACCGGAGGTTTTCTTGCCGCCCTGGGTGTGTCGGCATTCGCCGCATGGCTGCTCCTCGCCGCGGTGAGTTCGATGCGCCATGGCGAGGGTCGCCTTGCGCCTTTCCGCCTGGCGCTGGCCGGGCTTGCGCGGCGCAGGGCGCTGACTATCGTGCAGGTGTGCGCGCTGTCCGCCGGCCTGATGATCATCCTGCTGCTGGCCATCATGCGGACTGATTTACTGCAAGGCTGGCAGGAGACGGTGCCCGAGCAGGCACCCGATACGTTCCTGATCAACATTCAGCCTGATCAGGTCAGGCAGGTCAGCGACAGTCTTGCACGGGCGGGTGTGCCCGATCCGCGATTGTGGCCCATGGTGCGGGGACGGCTGGTTGCCATCAACGGCCGCCCGGCGCGCGCCGGCGACTACCAGGATGCGCGCGCGCGGCGCATGATACAACGCGATTTCAACCTGTCGTATTCCAATACGCTGCCTGAAGGCAATGTTATGACGGCCGGCCGCTGGCTCGATCCGGACGCAGCGGAAGTCTCCATCGAGAACGGGCTTGCGGAAACGCTCCAGCTCAAAGTGGGCGATAGCCTGCGCTTCGACGTGGCCGGCGACCTGATCGATGTGCGCATCAGCGGTCTGCGCGAGGTGGACTGGGATTCCTTCCAAGCCAATTTCTTCGCCGTGGCCAGCCCGGCGGCGCTGCGCGACACGCCGGCCAGTTATATCACCGCCTTCCGCCTGCCGCCCGCCAGTCCTGGCTTGGCGCGCATGCTGGTGCAGCAGTATCCCAATCTCACCGTATTCGATGTGGGCGCCATTTTGAACCAGGTGAGACGCGTGCTGGATCAATCCATACAGGCGGTGCAGTTGCTGTTTTTGTTTACGCTGGCGGCGGGGCTCCTGGTGCTGGGGGCAGCGTTGCTGGCCACGCGGGACGAGCGCATGCACGAGGCAGCTCTGTTGCGTGCCCTGGGGGCCAGTCGGCGCCAGCTTTCCATCATGCTGCGGGTGGAATTGGCATTGCTGGGCACCATGGCCGGCCTCATGGCTGCGGCAGGCGCCGTTGCGACCGCGCTGCTGCTGGCCAGCGAGGTATTCGACTTTTCCTTGGCCCTGTCCTGGTGGCCCTGGGCAGCCGGCGTGGCAGCTGGCGTCTTGATTGCATGGATGGGCGGAGCCGTGGCATTGGCCGGTGTTCTGCGCACCCCACCCTTGGTGTCTTTGAGAGAGTCCTGATGAATACAGTCCTGCAGGTGCGAGATCTGGCCTTTCCCCGAGGCAGTATGCGCTACGATGCGCAAATCGTGACCGAGCCCGGGGCGTATCTTTTCGATCCGGCGCACGAGGCGCTGTCGGCGGCGCCGGTGGCCGAAGGAGGGCGAAACGCCGCGTGGTTCGTACATGGCACGTTTGGCGATGGGGTATTGCGCCGCTACAGGCGCGGAGGGTTGATGGCGAAGCTGAGCAGGGATCGCTATATATGGGGAGGAGAGGAGGCCACCCGCTCATTTGCGGAGTTCGATCTTTTGCATTTTCTGTACCGGCACGGCCTGGCCGTGCCTCGTCCCCTGGCTGCCGCCTACTGGCGTTCGGCGGCAAGCTACACCGCCGCCATACTGGTGCAGCGCATTGCTGGCGCCAGGACACTGGCGCAGTCCCTGGAGCCCGATCACCACGCTGACGTGGCGGCGGCCATCCATGCCATGCACGAACAGGGAGTGTGGCACGCGGACTTGAATGCCTACAACATTCTGTTCGACGACCATGACAAGGTATGGCTGATCGACTTTGACAAAAGCACCGTGCGTCCGTTGCTGTCGGAGGAGCGGCGGCGCGCCAATCTACTGCGGTTGCGCCGTTCCTTGGTGAAGGTGGCAGGGGAGCCGGGCCTGGTCTGGTGGGAAGGGCTGAGCCGGGCCTACGATGCCCTCGCGCATGCCCGAGGACACCTGTAGCCGAAAAGGCTTTATCATCTCGCCTTTCAGATTCCATATTGTCGGGGAGGGAAGGCTATGATGGACATGAGCATGGTGAAGGCCCTTGCGGCGGGCGCCATACTTGCGCTTGCCGCGCCAGCGGGCTGGGCGCAGGAAAAAGTCGTCAATGTCTATAATTGGGCCGAATACACGGCTCCTGACACGCTGTCCGGTTTCGAAAAGGAAACAGGCATCACGGTTCGCTACGATGTCTACGATAGCAACGATACCTTGCAGGCCAAACTGCTCACAGGCAAGTCGGGCTACGATGTTGTTGTCCCTTCCACCCATTATGCCGCCCGCCAGATTCAGGGCGGCCTATTCCAGAAGCTAGACAAGTCCAAGATCCCAAACTGGAAATACCTGGACCAGGACATCATGAACGTCGTAGCGGCCGTCGACCCGGGCAATCAATATCTGGTTCCGTGGGGATACGGCACCAATGGGTTGGGCTTCAATGTCACCCGGGTTCGAGACATTCTCGGTCAGGGCGCTGATCTTGGCAGTTGGGATATCCTGTTCAAGCCCGAGAACGCCAGCAAGCTTCAGGCATGTGGTATTTCGGTGCTGGACGAGGCAGCGCAGGTGTTTCCGGCCGTGCTGCATTACCTGGGCAAGGATCCCAACAGCAGCAATCCGGAGGACTACAAGCAGGCGCTTGCGCTGCTAAAGACCATACGGCCCTATATCCGCCAGTTCAGTTCCTCCGGATACATCGACGAGCTTGCAGCCGGCGACCTTTGCATGGTCTACGGATTCTCGGGCGATGTCATGATCGCCGCGCACCGCGCCAGAGAGGCCGGTAAATCCTACAAGATTGACTACTATATACCCGAGGGCGGCGCACCCGTGTGGTTCGACACCATGGCCATTCCAAGGGACGCGGCCCATGTCGACGAAGCGCATGCCTTCATCAACTACATCGAGACGCCACAGGTGCATGCGGCTATCACCAACACCATGTTCTATCCCAATGCCAACAAGGAAGCGCGCAAGTATGTAATCAAGGAGGTTGCCGACAATCCCATGATTTATCCGCCTGCCGATGTTTCGAAGACACTGTATGTCCTCAAGCCCCAGCCGCTGAAAGTGCTGCGGCTGCAGACTCGGATGTGGGCCGAGCTGAAATCGGGGCGATGAGGCCATGGGGGCGCTGCACACCCAGTCCGTGCCGTGGGCCGGCGACGCCGATGCATTTGTATGCATAGAGGATGTGGACAAGCTGTTTGGCGATACTGTGGCGGTGCGTGCGGTCAATCTCGCCGTACGCAGACATGAGCTGTTTGCGCTGCTGGGCAGTTCAGGCTGCGGCAAGTCAACGCTGCTGCGCATGCTTGCCGGTTTCGAGGAGGTCACCGCGGGCCGCATCTACCTGGACGGCGAGGACATCACGGGACTGCCTCCCTACCGGCGACCGGTGAACATGATGTTCCAATCCTACGCGCTGTTTCCGCACATGACGGTGGAGGCCAATGTGGCGTTTGGGTTGCGCCAGGAAGGTGTGCCGCGCAATGAGATCCACGAGCGTGTCTTCGAGGCGCTCGATCTCGTCCAACTGGCGGGTTATTCCCGGCGCAAGCCGCACCAGTTGTCTGGCGGCCAGCAGCAGCGCGTTGCCCTGGCGCGCAGCCTGGTGAAGCGGCCCAAGCTGTTGCTGCTTGACGAGCCTATGTCCGCACTCGACAAGCAGATACGGCAAAAGACCCAGATTGAGCTGGTCAAGATTCTCGAGCAGGTGGGTGTCACCTGCATCATGGTGACGCACGACCAGGAAGAAGCAATGACCATGGCGGATCGCCTGGCGGTCATGTCCGAAGGGCAGATCGTACAGTGCGGCACGCCACACGATGTCTATGCCTTCCCCAGCACCCGTTTCGTGGCGGGTTTCATCGGTTCGACCAATTTGTTCGCTGGCGTCATTACGGTCGATGAGCCCGACCATGTCCTGATAGAAAGCGACAGTCTCGCCAGGCCCTTGTATGTCAACCATGGCATCAGCGAACCGCTGGGCATGGCTGTGCACGTATCGGTGCGGCCGGAACATGTCCGGGTTCTGCGCCAGCAGCCGGATGCCGCCTCGAACTGGGGCCATGGCATGGTGACGCATGTGGCGTGGATGGGTGCTTTTGTACGCTACCAGGTGCGGCTGGATGCGGGCCAGACCATCGAAGCCAACGTACCCAGCCAGGTGCTTGTGCAATCAGAGGCGCCTGGCGTCGATGAGGAGGTTTACGTTTCCTGGTCCAGCGACAGCGCGACGGTGCTGCCATCATGAAGCGCATCGCGTGGCGCCTTTCGCCTTCGCGGCGCTGGCTGACCATAGGGCCGCCGTTTCTATGGCTCGCGCTGTTCCTGCTTCTGCCTTTCCTGCTGGTACTGAAGATCAGCTTTGCCGATTTGCGCTTCGGTATTCCGCCTTATACGCCGTTGGCCGAACTCAAGGAGGAGACGCTGACACTGGCGCTGAGCCTGCGAGGCTATGCACTGCTGTTCAGCGACAGTCTGTACATTGCCACTTACCTGAATTCGGTCAAGATGGCAGCCGTCACCACGGTATGGTGTGCGCTACTGGGCTACCCCATGGCCTATTACATTGCGCGTTCGCGGCCGTCGGTGCGCAACATATTGCTGCTGGGCGTCATCCTGCCGTTCTGGACCTCTCTGCTGCTGCGCGTGTATGCCTGGGTGGGCATACTGCGCAACGACGGGCTTCTGAACAATCTGCTGCTGTGGGTTGGCATCATCGACGCGCCGCTGGAAATCTACCGCACCGATCTGGCTGTGTACATCGGCCTGGTCTATGCCTATCTGCCATTCTTCATCCTGCCTCTTTACGCCAATCTTGTGAAGATGGATATGCGCCTGCTCGAGGCCGCCTACGATCTCGGCGCGCGTCCCATCACCGCTTTTCTGCGTGTGACGCTGCCGCTGTCCATGCCAGGTGTCATCGCCGGCGCCATGCTGGTATTCATTCCCACCGTTGGCGAGTATGTCATCCCCGAAATGCTGGGTGGCGCCAACACGCTGATGATGGGCCGGGTGATGTGGAATGAATTCTTCAACAACGCCGACTGGCCGATGGCGGCGGCGGTCACGTGCGTGATGGTCATGCTGCTGCTGGTGCCGCTGGTCATATTCCAGTACAACCAGGTGCGCGAATTCGAAGCGCGGCGAAGGGGAGAACGATGACCCGGCCCAATGCATGGCTACGCGCATGCACGCTCGTGGCAGGCTATGCCTTCCTGTATATCCCCATTATCTGCCTGATGGCTTTCTCGTTCAATGACTCCTCGCTCATGACCTCCTGGAGCGGCTTTTCGCTCAAATGGTACCGGGCGCTTCTGGACGACCAGGCCCTGCTGAGCGCGGCCCGTCTGTCGCTCATCATCGCAGCGCTCACCGCCACGGCAGCCGTCATCGTGGGCACCTGGGCCGGCTACGTACTGGCCAGAATGGGGCGCTTTCGCGCTTTCGGCCTGTATATCGGCATGCTGAGCGCGCCGCTGGTCATGCCTGAGGTGGTGCTTGGCATTTCATTGTTGCTGATGTTCGTGGAGCTGGGCAATCTTACCGGCTGGCCGGAGGGCAATGGCATCTTCACCATCTGGGTGGGGCACACCACGTTGTGCATGGCATATGTGGCGGTCATCATCCAGTCGCGCCTGCGCGATCTGGATCGCTCGCTCGAGGAGGCAGCCCTGGATCTCGGCGCCACACCGGTTCGCGTATTTTTTCATGTCACTTTGCCGCTCATTGCGCCTGCACTCATGGCGGCCTGGCTGCTGGCTTTTACCTTGTCTCTGGACGATGTGGTGATCGCCTCCTTCCTGTCGGGCCCTGGATACACCACGTTGCCGCTCGAGGTATTTTCGCGCGTGCGTCTCGGTCTGAAGCCTGAAATCAACGCGCTGGCCACGTTGTTCATCCTGGTGGTCGGTATTTTTGTCGTTGTCGCCAACCGCATGCAGTGGCGGCGTGTCAGCAAGGAAACATCATCATGAGTACGCTTGTTCTTTACGGTCTCAAGAAATGCAGCACCTGCATCAAGGCGATGCAGTGGCTGGACGAGCACAAAGTGGGCTACGATTTCGTGGATTACCGCGAGTCGCCTGTCGATCCAAATGTCCTGCGCGACTGGGCCGAACAGCTCGGCGGCTGGGAGAAGCTGGTAAACCGCGCGTCCATGACCTGGCGCAATTTACCGCAGGCGCGCAAAAATCCCGGCACGGACGCGCAGTGGCTGGCTCTGATTGCGGAGTACCCTGCGCTGGTGCGCAGGCCCGTCGCCGTGGATGCCCAGGGTGAAGCGGGCGTGGGGTTTTCCGACAAGAAGTACACTGAGCGCTTTCGCTAACGCGCAGATTGGGCCGCTGCAGATTGGGGCCGCTGAATTGACTGGAATCATGCTCGATCAAACACAACTGAAACACAATGCGGCCCAGGCGGCCATTCAATATATTCAGCCTCTGCTCGGCCCCGACGTCGTGCTGGGCGTGGGCACCGGATCCACAGTGGACCTGTTCATCGATGCGTTGGAAGCGCACAAGGCGCTGTTTCGTGGCGCGGCATCCAGCTCTGAGCGAAGCGCGGTGCGCCTGCGCGCGCGCGGCATTACTGTTTTCGATCTGAACGAGGTGTCGGCCATGCCGGTCTATGTCGATGGTGCGGATGAAATCGATGCGCAACTGAACATGATCAAAGGCGGCGGAGGTGCGTTGACACGCGAAAAAATCGTCGCATCGGTGGCCGGGCAATTTGTCTGCATTGTCGATGAGTCCAAGCTGGTGGCAGGTCTCGGCCGTTTTCCCCTGCCGGTCGAAGTGATTCCGATGGCGCGGGAGGCTGTGGCGCGCAGGCTGACCGAGCTGGGTGGCAGGCCGGTGCTGCGCGACGGATTCGTCACCGACAATGGTTGCCAGATACTGGATGTGGCCGGCTTGCGCATTCCCGATCCCGCTGACCTCGAGGCACGCGTCAATAATATTCCGGGTGTGGTTTGCTGCGGGCTCTTCGCATTGGATGGCGCCGACGTGGCGTTGATTTCCACGCAAGACGGCGTGCGCCGCATTGACCGGCAGCCGGCCTGACAGCCTGGTGTCTTTTAGCGTCACAATTGCGTCATAATGGCACTGTAAGCTGTTGCACAGCAGTTCATTCCAGAGGCCCCCATGACCGAGCACACCAACAAGCAATTTCATACCGACCTTGAAACAACCCGTTCGCTGTTCTTACAGATGGGCGGCTTGGTCGAGTCCATGGTCAAGGAAGGCATGGATGCCCTGGCCACCGGCGATCTTGCCCTGGTGGACAAGGTTCGTGAGCGGGAAAAAGACGTCAACCGGCTGGAAGTGGAGATCGACGAACGCATCGGCCTGCTCATTGCCCGCAATCAACCCACTGCGGTGGACTTGCGCTTGCTGCTTTCGGTGTCCAAGATGCTGACGGATATGGAGCGCTGCGGCGACGAGGCCGAGAAAATTGCGAAGATGGCCCGCCGTCTGCATGAATCCGGCGGTGGCTACGAGCCTGTTATCGAATTACGGCACATGGCCAATGCCGTGGCCGCGATGATACGCGATTCGCTGGATGCCTTCGCTCGGCTGGATCCGGTGCATGCCGCGCGCGTGGTGCGCAATGACAAAGAGGTGGACAAAGAGTGGAAGGGTTCCCTGCGGCACCTCATCACCTACATGATCGAGGATCCTCGCACCATCTCCCATTCCATCGATCTCATCTTCATTGCGCGCGCGCTGGAGCGCATTGGTGATCATGCCAAGAACATGTCCGAACGTGTCATTTACATGGTGCGCGGCGACGACGTGCGCCATACGGGTGTCAAGAACACCGAACGCACCGCCCGGGGCGAGTTGCCGGAAGAAGAAAACAACATTTGAGCGGCGCGGGCCCGACGCTTGCGCTGCACGCGAGGCACCCTCACAGCCAGGGGGACGCAAGGGTGACGGTTTGTGCCTTAATGTCGCGCCGTTTGGGAGAAATCAAGCGTCCTGGGAAGGGGGCACGTAGCCTTGTGCTTCGACGTCGGCATCGTCGAACAGAAAGCTTTCCATTTGCTCGGCCAGATACTTGCGCGCGCGCGCGTCTGCAAGATTCAGGCGGTTTTCATTCACGAGCCTGGTCTGGGTCTGCACCCATTGCGCCCAGGCCTCTTTTGATATGTCCCGCCAGATCCGTACGCCAAGATCGCCCGGATAGGGCGGGAAATCCAGCCCTTCGGCTTCACGTTTGAGTTTTACACAGTTGACCATGCGTGCCATGATGGTAAGGCCTTTAAGGAAAATGGATCGGATAGGCACAATGCCGCAGATGCCCCTATTGTAGCCGCGCATGCAAGCATCCACCGCCTGCTAAGCGGCACATGCCAGGATGGACGAGATGCGAGAGGACGTGCGGCCCGAAAACCGGTCTCAGAGCTTCTTGATGAAGATGAGGCTATTGCGGGAGTGGTTGTAGTGTGCCTGGCGCTCCCTAGGGAGGTCGGCAATGCCGCCGCGCACAAAGCCGCGCTTCATGAACCAGTGCGATGTGCGCGTGGTCAACACAAACAAGCGTCGAGCGCCGGCGGCGCGCGCGCGCGCTTCGGTATGGCGCAGCAATATTTCGCCTTCGCCGGTGCTCTGCCATTCTGGATGTACGATCAGGCAGGCCATTTCCGCCATGCCTTCGTCCAGGTAGGGAATGAGCGCCACGCATCCATAGATAACGCCATCGTGCTCCAGCACGGTAAATTTTTCCACATCGCGCTCAATCACGCCGCGCCCGCGGGGCACCAACGTTCCATCTGCCTCCAGGGGTTCGATGAGCTGAACGATGGCGCCCACGTCATCCATGGTGGCCGGTCGCAGGTCGTCCAGCGTATCCTCCACCACCATGGTGCCGACACCGTCGTGCGTGAAGATTTCCAGCAGGACGCTGCCGTCCAGCGGATAAGGGACGAGATGGGCGCGCGCTACGCCGCGCTTCACCGCCAGCGAGGCATAGCTGAGAAAGCGGGAGGTTTCCTCATCGAGCGATCCATCGGACAGCAGGCGGTCGGCGTCCTCGCGCGCAAGTTCGGTGTCCACCGACCCATCGGCATTGTGCACGGTATTGTCGGGCGTGAGGAAAATGAGTTTTTCGGCGCGCAGGGCAACGGCCGCACTAGTGGCGAGGTCTTCCATGGCCAGATTGAAGGCATCGCCGGTGGGAGAAAAACCCAGCGGCGACAGAAGCACGATGGCGCTCTGGTTGATGACGCTTTTGATGGCGTCGATGTCCATTTTGCGTACGGCGCCGGTGTGTAGATAATCGACGCCGTCAATGACGCCCACAGGGCGCGCCGTGACGAAGTTGCCCGAGATCACGCGGATATGCGCATGCGACATGGGTGTATTGGGCAGGCCTTGGCTGAATGAGGCTTCTATGTCGAGGCGGATCTCGCCGGCCGCCTCCTTGGCGCATTCGAGCGCTTCAGCGCTTGTTGGCTCGGTGCCGCTACCGAACTGCTGATCGTAGCCTTTCAGCTTGAGCTGTTCGTTGACCTGGGGGCGCGAGCCATGCACCAGCACCAGCTTGACGCCCAGAGACGACAGCAGGGAGAGATCCTGGATCAGAGCATTGAGGGCGCCGTCCCGCACGAGCTCGCCGCCAAAAGCCACGACGAAGGTCTTGCCCCTGAATGCATGAACATAGGGAGCGACCTCGCGAAACCAGCGCACGAACTGGGCGGGCGCGAATTCGGGTGCGTCGTGGGCGGAAAGCGTGATATCGGCTTCAGGGGCGGTCATTGCTGCGTCCGGGAGGGGTTGTTTCAAGCAAAATTATAATGACCAGTTAATCAAGATGAAGAAGTTTGATGCAAGAGCCTGATCAACTGTCGGTAAACAAACACAAACGCGCGCCGGAAAGGCGCGGGCGGATGGCATCGGCCAAAGCTGGAGGCCGTCCGCTGCCGGCGCTGTCCTATCCCGAGGATCTGCCTGTCAGCGCGCGCCGTGCTGATATTGCCGCGGCCATTCGCGACCATCAGGTTGTGATCGTGTCAGGCGAAACTGGGTCGGGCAAAACCACGCAATTGCCCAAGATATGCCTGGAGCTCGGACGCGGACGGGATCGCATGATAGGCCACACACAGCCGCGCCGGCTTGCGGCCACGTCGGTGGCGCGACGCATTGCGCAGGAGCTGGGCACGGAGCTGGGCGACTGGGTGGGGTATCAGATACGCTTCAACGACCGCAGCGGCCCGGGCACGGCCATCAAGCTCATGACGGACGGGATATTGCTGGCTGAATCGCAGCGCGATCCCTTGTTGCGCCGCTACGACACCATCATTATCGACGAAGCCCACGAACGCAGCCTGAACATCGATTTCCTGCTGGGGTTTCTCAAGCAGCTGCTTGCCCGGCGGCGCGATCTGAAGCTGGTCATCACATCGGCCACAATCGATGCGACGCGGTTCGCCGATCATTTCGGTCGAGGGGGCCGTCCGGCGCCTGTCATCGAAGTATCGGGGCGACTTTTTCCGGTCGAAATCCGCTACCGGCCTGTCCTGCGGGATGGCGCGGGCTCCGCGCAGGAAGACGAAGGTCTGGAAAGCGGAGAAAGCACCGCGCGGCCTGCACGGATGCGTCCAGACGGAAAGGCGGCTGCCCAGGGTCCCGGCCGGCGCCCCAGTTTGGACGAAGAGCGCGACCTCATCGACGCGGTTGTGGACGGCGTTGCCGAATGCTGCCGCCACGGCGCCGGCGATGTGCTGGTTTTCCTGCCCGGCGAGCGCGAAATCCGTGAAACTGTTGAAGGACTGCGTAAAAGCCCGTTGGCCGCATGCGAGATATTGCCGCTGTACGCGCGCCTGTCGCAAGTTGAGCAGGAGCGCATTTTCCACCCTCGGGGCAATATGCGGCGCATTGTGTTGGCCACCAATGTGGCGGAAACCTCGCTGACCGTGCCTGGCATACGCTTTGTGGTCGACAGCGGCCTGGCGCGCATCAAGCGCTATTCCTGGCGAAACAAGGTCGAGCAATTGCGCATCGAGCCCGTCAGCCAGGCATCCGCCAATCAGCGCGCTGGCCGCTGCGGGCGCATCGGGCCGGGGCTGTGCCTGCGTCTGTACAGCGAAGACGATTTCAAGGCTCGCGCGCCGTTCACCGACCCTGAAATTCTCCGCTCTTCGCTGGCGTCGGTCATTCTGCGCATGAAGGCGCTCAAGTTGGACAGCATCGAAGCATTCCCTTTTGTCGATCCGCCCAGCGGCAGGGCAATCGCCGACGGCTACCATTTGCTGCAGGAACTGGGTGCGATCGATGATGGCAACGCCTTGACAGACACAGGCCGGACACTGGCGCGCCTGCCGGTAGACCCGCGCGTGGCGCGCATGGTTCTTGCAGCCCGCGATCAGCAGTGCATGACCGAGATACTCATCATCGCATCGGCCCTGTCGGTCCAGGATCCCCGCGATCGTCCCATGCAGGAACGCGAGGCCGCTGAATCGGCTCATGCCCGCTTTGCCGACGACAAGTCGGAGTTCATGTCGTACGTGAAGATGTGGCGGTGGTATGCGGAGCAGGTCGAACACAAGGCGTCCCAGCGCAAGCTGGCCGCGCTGCTGCGCCAGAACTATCTTTCACCCTTGCGGTTGCGGGAGTGGCATGATGTGCATACCCAGCTGGCATCCCTGGCCGGAGAGCAGGGCTGGCGGCAGAATACAGTGGATGCGACGCATGAGCAGGTGCACAGGGCGCTGCTGGCCGGGCTGCTGGGCAACATCGGCCTGAAGAGCGAGGAAGGGCCGGGCTATCAGGGCGCGCGCGGCATCCGATTCCAGATCCATCCCGGATCACGACTGGTCAGGAAGGCGGGCCGCTGGATCGTGGCGGCGGAGCTGGTCGAAACTTCGCGCCTGTTTGCCCGCTGCGTTGCACGCGTCGATCCCGTCTGGCTGGAACGCGTTGGCGCCCATCTTATCCAGCGCAATTGGTCGGACCCCCGCTGGGAGAAAAAAACCGGCCAGGTGGTGGCCAACGAGCGGGGCACGCTGTACGGGCTGCAGGTATATCATGGCCGGCGGGTGCATTACGGCCGCATCGATCCGGCCCAGGCGCGCGAGATTTTCATCCGCCAGGCGCTGGTGCCGGGCGATATCGAAACGCATCTTCCATTCGTGCAGCACAATCGCAAGCTTGCGGCCGCCATCGAGAAGCTGGAGCACCAGTCGCGCCGTCCCGACATTCTGGTCGACGACAGTCTGATATACGCGTTCTACGACAGGCATATTCCCGCTGATGTCTTTCAGACCGCCACCTTGGAAAAATGGCATCGGAGCCTGGACGAGGCGCGGCAACGGGCGCTCTTGCTGAGCCGCGACGATCTGATGCGGCACGATGCCGCCGGGGTCACCACAGACGTGTTCCCCCGGCAGGTCGAGTGGAATGGTGTGACCATGGCCCTGGACTATCACTTCGAACCGGGATCGGTGCGAGACGGCGTCACGCTTACCGTGCCGTTGTTCGCCTTGAACCAGATTGACGCGCAACGCTGTGAATGGCTGGTGCTGGGTATGCTGAAGGAAAAAACGCATCTGCTGCTCAGGTCTCTCCCGCAGAAGCTCAGGCGCCATTGCGTGCCGCTGCCGGAGTATGCGGCGGCCTTCTTCGAGCGCTGGTTTGATCGCGCAAGCGATCCAGGCATAGGATTACTGGAGGCCATCGGCGAAGACATGTGGTCGCACGTCAAGGTCCGGCCACAGAATGCCGACTTCAAACTGGAAACGCTGCCGCCGCATCTCTTCATGAACTTCAAGGTAGTCGACGAGCATGGCCGCATGCTATCCGGCGGGCGCAATTTGGACCAACTGAAGGCCGAGCACGGCCGGGAGGCGCAGGCATCTTTTCAGAAAGTGGCAGCGAAGGATGAGCACGTCGCCCATGCACTGGCCCACGAGCAACTTACCGACTGGTCTTTCGGTCCGCTGCCCGACATTATGGAGATCCGCCGCAAAGGGCAGTCGTTCATAGGCTACCCCGCCTTGGTGGATCGCGGCACGCACTGCGATCTTGATGTTTTTGACGACCCCGCGCAGGCCCGCACGTATCACGCGGCCGGGCTGCGCCGTCTGTTCCGCCTGGCCCTGCGCGAGCAGGTGAGGTTTCAGGAAAAGAACCTGCCCGATCTCACGCGCATGAGCATGCTGTATATGAGCCTGGGCACGCAAGAAGCGTTGCGCGACCAGATTATCGATTGCGCGCTGGAGCAGGCTTGTCTGGCCGAGCCTTGGCCCGTGGACGAGGCCCAGTTCCAGGCGCGGCGCGCCGAGGGCAAGGAGCGCCTGGGCCTGCTGGCGCAGGAGGTTGCCCGGCTTGCGGGCCAGATCCTGTTGGAATGGTCGGCTTTGCAGAAAAAACTCCCTCAGGCCAGGCCGCACGCGGCCGCCTACAAGGATTTGCAGCGCCAGCAGGGCGAACTGATGGGCAAATGGTTTCTGCGTGCCACGCCTTATGGACAGCTCAAGCATTTCCCGCGCTATTTCAAGGCTGCGCAAGCCCGCATCGACAAGCTGCGGGCAGACCCGGAGCGCGACGCACGCCTGATGGCCGAAATGGCGCCGTTGCTGGCGCAGTACGATCGGGCTGCGGGCGGGTTGAAGGGTGCGCGCGATGCGCAGCTCGATAACTTCCGTTGGCTTCTGGAGGAACTCAGGGTGGCGCTCTTTGCGCAGGCGCTTCGAACACCCATGCCCGTGTCTGCCAAACGCCTGCAGAAGGCGTGGAGCGCCATGCAGCGCTAGCGGGAAGGCTGCGCGTCATTTTTTCCCGGGGGTGGGTACAATTCCGTCATGACCGATGCAGCCATTTCCGCCTCCCCGTTTGTTCATTTGCGTGTCCATTCCGAATTTTCGGTGGTTGACGGCATTGCGCGCATCCCCGACCTGGTCGCGCGTGCCGCTCAGTTCGGCCAGCCGGCGTTGGCAGTTACAGATCTATGCAATCTGTTTGGTTTCATCAAATTTTATAAAAAAGCACGTGGCGCAGGGCTAAAACCCATTTGTGGATGCGATGTCTGGCTCGAAAACGAAGCCGACCGCGACAAGCCTGGCCGCGTGCTGCTGCTGGTTCGCAATCATGCGGGCTACTTGGCGCTGTGCGAGATCCTGACGCGTGCCTGGCTGGAGAATCAATACAGGGGGCGGGCCGAAGTGCGGCGCGAATGGCTGCGCGACAGGCCGGGGCTGATTGTGCTGTCGGGTGGGCGGCACGGCGATGTGGGCCAGATGCTGGAGGCCGGCAAGCCCGACGAAGCCGCCACGCTGGCGGCGGCCTGGGCGCGGGACTTCCCGGACGCCTATTACATCGAGCTCCAGCGCAGCGGCCATGACGGTGATGAAACCTATGTCCAGGCGGCTCTGCGCCTGGCGGCTGCGCAGGGCTTGCCCGTGGTAGCCACGCATCCGGTTCAGTTCCTGGAACAGAGCGACTTCCGCGCCCATGAGGCGCGCACCTGCATTGCCGAGGGGGAGCAGTTGGGCAATGCCCGGCGGCCTCGCCGCTTTACGCGCGAGCAATACATGCTCAGTTCGCAGGAAATGGCCAACCGCTTCGCCGACGTGCCTTCAGCGCTCGCCAATACTGTCGAAATCGCCAAACGCTGTAATCTCACGCTTGTGCTGGGGCAACCCCAACTGCCGCAATTTCCGACGCCGGAAGGGGTGACGCTGGACGATCACCTGATACACCTGGCTGAAACCGGACTGTCACGGCGCATGCAGCAGCTGTTTCCAGACGAAGCCGAACGCAATGCTGCCTACCCGCAATACACCGAGCGCCTTGAGACTGAGTGCAAAGTCATCATCGGCATGGGTTTTCCGGGATACTTCCTGATCGTCCAGGACTTTATCAACTGGGGCAAGCAGAACGGCGTGCCCGTCGGCCCGGGGCGCGGCTCGGGGGCGGGGTCGCTGGTGGCATTCTCGCTGGGCATTACCGATCTGGATCCCATACGCTACGACCTGCTGTTCGAACGCTTCCTGAATCCCGAGCGGGTCTCCATGCCCGACTTCGACATCGATTTTTGCCAGGACAACCGCGAACGGGTCATCGACTACGTCAAGCATAAATACGGCAAGGATGCGGTCAGTCAGATTGCCACCTTCGGTACCCTGGGCGCCAAGGCCGTCGTGCGCGATGTCGGACGCGTGCTCGAACTGCCTTACAGCATGTGCGACGGCCTGTCCAAGCTCATTCCTTTCAATCCCGCCGATCCATGGACGCTGGAGCGTGCGCTTGCGGACGAACCCGCCTTCAAGGAGCGTTACGAGCAGGACGAGGAAGTGCGCGCGCTCATAGACCTGGCCCGGCCGCTCGAGGGGCTGACCCGCAACATTGGCATGCATGCGGGGGGGGTGCTCATCGCACCGGGAAAGCTCACCGATTTCTGTCCGCTTTATTGTCAGCCCGGCACCGACAGCAACGCGGTTTCGCAGTTTGACAAGGATGACGTCGAAGCGGCGGGGCTGGTCAAGTTCGACTTTCTTGGATTGCGCAACCTCACCATTCTCGACTGGGCTGTACGCTACGTGCGCCAGCATAATGAAAGCAAGCGCGACTTCGACATCATGGCCGTGCCGCTGGACAACCCGCAGGCCTATCGCCTGCTCAGCGAAGGGAATACCACCGCGGTGTTCCAGCTAGAGTCGCGCGGCATGAAGGAGCTGCTGAAAAATCTTCGGCCCAACACCTTCGAAGACGTCATCGCCATGCTGGCGCTGTACAGGCCAGGCCCGCTGGAGTCGGGCATGGTGGTCGACTTCGTCAATCGCAAACATGGCCGCGCCGAAGTCGATTACTTCCATCCCGACCTCGAACCCGTCTTGAAAAGCACTTACGGCGTCATCGTCTATCAGGAACAGGTGATGCTGATCTCGCAGATCATCGGTGGGTACACGCTGGGCGGCGCCGATCTGCTGCGGCGGGCCATGGGTAAGAAGAAGCCCGAGGAAATGGCCAAGCATCGCGTCATTTTCGAGAAAGGTGCCGTCGAGAAGGGTTACGATCCGGACTTGGCCGTCAAGCTCTTCGATCTCATGGAAAAGTTCGCGGGCTACGGTTTCAACAAGAGCCATTCGGCGGCCTACGCGCTCATTGCCTACCAGACCGCTTGGCTCAAGGTATTCCATCCTGCCGAGTTCCTGGCGGCGACGCTGTCTTCCGACATGGATGACACCGACAAGGTTCAGGTCTTCTGGAAGGATGCGCTGGCCAACGGGGTGCAGGTGTTGCCGCCCGATGTCAATGCGTCGGCGTATCGCTTCGAGCCTGTGGCCGATGAGCACACGGCGCTGGGCGAGCCGCCGCGCACTATGCGTTACGGCATGGGAGCGGTCAAGGGCACGGGCCAAGGCGCGGTCGAGGAGATAATCCGGGCGCGCGAGGAAGACGGGCCTTTCACAAGCCTGTTCGATTTTTGCCGCCGGGTCGACCGTCATACGGTTAATCGGCGCACCATCGAGGCACTGATACGCGCAGGCGCGTTCGACAGCATCGAGGAAAACCGCGCCGCCCTGCTGGCCACCATCGGCAATGCGCTTGAGGCTGCCGAGCAGGCAGAACGCAGTGCCAATCAAGTGTCCCTGTTTGCCGATGACGCGAACGATATTGTCGAAGGCGAACTGGCGAAGGTGACGCCCTGGGATCTGCAGACGCGGCTGCGCGAAGAAAAGACGGCGCTTGGATTTTATTTCAGTGGCCATCTGTTTGACGCATGGCGTGACGAGGTACGTCGTTTTGCTCCCAAGCCCCTGGCGAGGCTGGAGCCATCCCGGGGGTTGCAATGGTTTGCCGGCGTGCTTGCGTCCGTGCGCCCCAAGATGACGCGTCGAGGCAAGATGCTTTATGCGGGACTGGACGACGGCTCCGCCCAGATCGAGGTGGCTATTTTCAACGAACTGTATGAACAGCACCGCAATCGGTTGAAGGAAGATCAACTGGTCATCATCCAGGGCAAAGTGAGCCACGATGACTATTCCGGCGGACTGCGCGTTTCAGCCGAGACGATCTACGATTTGCAGCTTGCGCGCGAGGCGCGTGCTCGCAGCCTGCGCATTACGCTGAATGGCAATGCCGATGCGACGCGCCTTCGACAACTGCTCAATCCGTTTCGCGCCGAACCCGAGAACGGCATACCTGGCGTGCCGGTTGAAATACGATTGCGGCGCGACGACTATGATTGTGTCGTGCGTCTGAGCGAAGAGTGGCGCGTGCGAATGGCAGACAATATGCTTGAGCAGCTCGAAGACTGGGCGCAGCCCGACGGCGTGGAGATCAATTACTGATGAGGCCACTGCGTATCTTGCATTCCGAGGCGGCAACCGGCATGGGTGGCCAGGAACAATACATACTGCGCATGATGAATGCGATGCGCGAGCGGGGCCACAGTCTTGAATTGGTCTGCCAGCCTGGCGCGCCGCTGGGCGGGCGCGTGCGCGAAGCAGGCTTCGTTGTTCACGAGACGCCCATGGATCCACCCATGAATTTTCTGCGCAGCATAGGTGTCGTGCGCGGTATTCTTCGCCGCGGCAAGTTCGACGTGCTCAACTGCCACTCCAGGCGCGACACGCTGGTGGCCGGGCTGGGTGGCCGTCTTGCAGGCACGCCACTTATCGTGCGCACCCGCCATCTGGCCAGCAAGGTGGGTTCCATGCTGTCCTATACCGTCATCCCTCATCGCGTCACGGCAGCCAGCGATTATGTCAGCGATTATCTAGTGTCTCGCGGCGTGCCGCGCGCGCATGTGGCTACCGTGTATCCCGCCGTTGACCTGCAGCCCCGGCCGGCGGGCTCCACGCTGCGAACCGAGCTTGGCCTGGGATCTGACGACATCATAGTCGGCTGCGTTGCGGTCATGCGATTCCAGAAGGGACACAAGGAACTTCTCGATGCCATGGAGCCCATTGTCCGGGCGCGGCCCAATGTCCACTTGGTTATCGTCGGCGGCGGGTCGCAGGCGGTCGTCGACGCCGTCAAGGCGCACGCCTATGGCCTGGAAATCCAGGATCGCGTTCATTTTCTCGGACAGCGGCGCGATGTGCCCAACCTGCTCGAGGGATTTGATATTTTTGCCTTGGCCACGCGCATCGAAGCATCCGGTACGGCCTTTGTCGAGGCTGGCGCTGCGGGCTTGCCCGTTGTCGGCACACGGGTGGGCGGCGTTCCCGAAATGGTGCGCGATGGCGAAACAGGCATCCTCGTGCCCTTGGACGACAGGCAGTCGCTTACCGAAGCCCTGATGCGGCTTATCGATGACCCCATCCTGCGCCGTCAGATGGGACGGGCAGGCCTGGCTTATTGCCGCGATGGCGACCGCTTTGGGCCGGACAAGATGGGCGAGCGCATCGAGGCATGCTACCTGCGCTGGCTCAAGGAGCGCGAGACATGACCCACGCCCGCCGCGTGCCGGTACTCATGTACCATCATGTCTCGCCCTCGCCTGGCATGATCACCACCTCGCCCGCAAACTTCGAAAGACAACTGCAGTGGCTGAAAGCCAAAGGCTTTCATACGCTGACCACCGACCAGTTCGCCGGCTTTCTGGGCGGCGATGCGGTGCCCGCCAGATCCCTGCTCATCACCTTCGACGACGGCTATCTCGATAACTGGGTCTACGCCTTCCCTCTGCTGAAAAAATATGGCTTCAGGGCCACGGTGTTTCTGGTCACCTCGTGGGTTGGAGAGGGCGATGTCCGGCCTTGCATGGGTCAGGCTGGCTTGCCCGAGACACCTGAGCACAAGGAATGCGGGCGCCGCATTGCGGCTGGCCGTGCCGACGACGCCATACTGCGCTGGAGCGAGGTGCGATGCATGCGCGAAGAGGGTGTGTTCGAGTTCCACAGCCATACGCACACACACACGAGATGGGACATCAAGGATCCCGATGGGCGCATTGAGCGCATGCGCCAGGAGTTGGCGCTTTCGCGTCAGTCGCTGTGCGAGAACCTTGGATATGTTTCCGAGCATTTTTGCTGGCCGCAGGGCTATACGGAACCCGCTTATATCGATCTGGCCCGCGAAGCAGGCTTTCGCTATCTGTACACGACCGATGCCTTCGGCCAGAATCGGGCAGGCGCCGATCCCGCGCATATTTACCGCTTTGCCGTACGCAACCGGGGCGGCGGGACGCTGGGCCAGCGCATTCTGTATGCCTCCAATCCGGTTGTCGGGCCTGTCTTCAATCGCTGGAAACGTTGGAAGCGCAGCCTCAGGAAGGGCAAGTGAGTCTGTCGGTCATTATCATCACCAAGAATGAGGCGGCCCACATCGGCGCCTGCATCGATTCGGTCGATTTTGCCGATGAGATCATCGTGGTCGACTCGGGCAGCACAGACGGCACGCGGGAGATTGCCCAGGCGCATGGCGCGCGCGTTACCCTCACGTCCGACTGGCCCGGCTTCGGTCCGCAGAAAAACCGCGCCCTCGATCTGGCGCGATGTGAGTGGGTATTGTCCATCGATGCGGACGAGAGGGTCACTGCCGAGCTCGCGCAGGCGGTGCAGCGGGCCATGGCCAGCCCGGCAGCCGATGCCTACCGGATTGCACGGCTGTCCCGCTTCGGTGACCGCTGGATACGGCACAGCGGCTGGTGGCCCGATTACGTTATACGCCTGTTCCGCCGCGGCACGGCACGCTTCAAGGATGTACCGGTGCATGAAAGCGTGTTGGCCGAAGGCGCCGTCTCAACCCTGGATGGGCATTTTCTTCATTACCCCTACGCCGATCTGGAAAGCTTTATCGCGAAGATCAATCATTACTCCAGTGTGGCCGCCGGCATGATGCATGCGCGTGGAAAGCGAACGACGGCATTAGGGGCCTGGGGCCATGCGACGTGGACTTTCATTCGCATTTATGTGCTTCGCCGCGGATTTCTTGACGGCAGGGAGGGCTTCATCCTGGCCTGCATGGCGGCGGCTGGCAGCTATTTTCGTTACACAAAGCTGCTGTTTCTGAACCGCCGTGGCTGACCGCCACTGGCTCGTGGATGGGCTGGCCGGGGTGACATGCCACCGCCGGTCCAGCTAGATCCAGCCGCGTATCCAGTACACCACCAGCGCCACATATTCCTTCACGATGGAGCGGCTGGCAGACAGCGCCCGCATGCTGGGTACCCAGAATGAAAAACCCGGAGAATCAGGCACGACGATCTGGGGCGGCGACGGGGCGGCCGTGGCATCCACGCCCAGCTTACGGAATACCGCCATGGCACGTGGCATGTGCAGGGGCGATGTAACGAGAAGAATGTGCCCGATATGCTCATTGCGTAGCAGTCTGGCCGTGTACACGCCATTTTCATGCGTGGTGTAGCTTTGCGTCTCGAGCAGAATCGCATTTTCGGGCACATCATGGCGTCTGAGGAAGCGCGCCATCATTTCCGCTTCGCTGACATTGCCGTCGAGCGCCGCGCCCGATAGCACCACCTTGGGCGCCAGGCCCTGGTGGTAGAGCATATTGGCGGTTTCTACGCGCGATACCGCCGTATCGTCGTCATAAGGTTGAAACCAGTTTTTGCGGCTGTTGGCCGTGCTGCCCCCCAGCACGACGATGGCTTGCGCATGCGGTAGCATTGCGGCCGGGGTTGGCGCATAGAGCTGCTCAAGCCGGCCGCCGGCCCACAGCGAAGAAGCGGGCAGAGACCAGAATACTGCCCAGGCTATGCCGGTGCATGCGATGGCCAGGCCCGTCTTGCGCAGACGGGCGATGAATAACAGCATGCCCGCCACCAGCATGACGGCACACAGATTTGCGGGAATGACGAGGTTGGTGAGAAAACTCGATAAATTCATGCCGGGTTGTTCAGAGTGCGGTCGACTGGGCAGCCGGGGGCAGGATGGACTGCAATTGCGTCAGCACCTGGTCCAGGTTGGGCCATGCATGTGCCGATCCCAGGCACTGCGCCGTGTCCGACCAGGGGCCCGTGCGCTCGGGCTGCGTGACACCGAACAGTGTCAATTGACGTGCCCCGGCGGCGGCGGCCAGATGCGATACGCCCGAGTCGTTGCAGATGACCAGAGATGCATGCCGGGTGAGTGTAGCAAACGCGCCCAGGTTCAGGGAGGGCAGGCATTGCGCGGTGGGGGCCGCCTCGCGTGCGGCAGCCTGTTCCGAGGCGGGTGGACACATGGCCACGACATGGCCCTGGTCCTGCAACACACGGGTGAGTGCATCGAAATACGGCCAGACCTTGACCTTTCCATGGTGCAGACCCGTGGCGGTGGGCGCAATAAGAATGAACCGTTCGCCGCGCAGGCCGGCCTGCGCCATCGCAGCTTGTGCCTCCTGGTGGTGCCTGGGAGCCAGCCGCAGTCCCAGCCGGCGTTGCGCCGGCAAGGGGCTTGCCGGCAGCCCCCAGCGGTGCAGGGCCTGAGTCGTGACGTAATGCCACGATTGCACGGCGTGCAGGCCGCCGCCGGGTTTCTTTACCGGCCAGCGCAGAATGAGGCTGCGTCCGTCATCGCGGTATCCGGCGCTGGGTACGCCGCCAAACTTGAATACCATGGCGCTGGACAGCGAATCGGGCAGCAGCAGGCCGTGCGGATGCGCATGCTGCGCCTTTTTGCGCCATGCGTTCACTGCCGCTCTGTCCTCTCGCCAGCGCCCCTTCATGTCAATGTGGCCATCGAGGGCGTAGGCGGCCAGCAGGTCACGCGCCCACGGCCTGGCGCAGGCGACCAGCGGCACGCCGGTGTCCAGCAGCGTGTGCAGGCTGGGCAGGCTCATGCAAAGATCGCCAATCCAGTTTGGGAAGCGTACATAGATGGCGGACAATGGCTGCATGGGCATGAAGAACGGTGCGTTGAAAAGATGCCAGGCCCGCATCTCGCGACAGCGGATCGCGGAACGTTAAAATGGCCAGTCCAATAGTATATATAAGCGAGTTTATTCTTGAAGCCAGCCGACCATGCCGCGCAGTCTAACGCCGAGCCCGTCAATCTCGGTCTGTGGCGCAGGATATACAGCCGTGTTGCACAGTACTGGAAAGTGATCGTGCTGTCGGTCGTGCTGGTCAGTATTGCCGCGGCAACCCAGCCCACGCTCGCCGTCATCATGAAGCCGCTCCTGGACGACGGATTCTCCGGGACCAAGCCTTCCTATGTCTGGTCCATTCCGCTGGCCGTGGTCGGTCTGATGCTGCTGCGTGGCATCTGCAGCTTTGCCAGTAGCTATCTGCTGGCCTGGGTGGCCAATAATATGCTCCTTGGGCTGCGCAAGGACATGTTTGACAGGCTGCTGGGTCTGTCCGACGAGGATTTCAAACGCGGGGATACCGGTCGCCTCCTGAACCGCTTCACCATCGACGCCGGCACGGTCACCAGCCTGGCCACGGAAGTCATTACCGTGGTGGTGCGCGAGACACTCGTCGTGGTGGCCCTGCTGTGCGTCCTGCTATACATGTCCTGGCAGCTTACGCTCATCGTGCTGGTCATGCTGCCTGTTTCCACGCTGGTCATGCGCGTGTTCATCCGGCGTTTGCGCCGTATCAATCGCGACACCATAGGCATGAACGCCGCATTGACCCATGTGGTGCGCGAAGGCATCGCCGGCCAGCGCGTCATCAAATTGTTCAACGGCTATGCGAGAGAGTCCGAGCGTTTCAAGTACGTCAATGGGCGGCTGCGCCGTTTTGCCATGCGTGCAGCCAGCGCGGACGCCGCCATGTCGCCGCTGTCGCAGTTCAGCATAGCCCTCTCGGTCGCCAGCGTCATTGCCGTGGCGCTCTATCAGGCAAACGAGGGCAACCTGACGGTGGGCAGTTTTGCCGCTTTCATGGCTGCATTGGGGCAGATATTCGACCCCATGAAGCGGCTGACCAAGATTGCCAGTTCCATGCAGCGCATGCTGATTTCCGCCGAAAGTGTGTTCATGCTCATAGACCAGGAGCCAGAGAACGATACAGGCACGCGCACGCTGGCGAAGCCGGTCAAGGGTCGTGTGGAGTTTCGGGGCGTGCATCATCGTTTCGGCGATGCCAGGCATGAAACGCTCTCCGATGTGTCTTTCATTGTCGAGCCAGGCCAGACCGTTGCGCTGGTCGGACGGTCGGGCAGTGGCAAGACCACGCTGGTCAATATGCTGCCACGCTTCATCCGGCCAACAGGCGGGCAGGTGCTGCTCGACGGCCACGACATCCAGGATCTGAAGCTCACGGCGCTGCGTGCCGAACTGTCCCTGGTCAGCCAGGACGTCATGTTGTTCGACGGCACGATTGCCGAGAATGTTGGCTACGGAGCCTGGGGAGAAGCGCAGCCTGAGGAAATCGTCCGGGCACTCGAGGCGGCCAATCTGGGCGACTTTGTCCGCGGCCTGCCCGAAGGCCTGGATACCCAGGTGGGCGAAAACGCCAGCCAGCTGTCCGGCGGGCAGCGCCAGCGCCTGGCCATTGCCCGTGCACTGGTCAAGGATGCCCCCATCCTGATACTCGACGAAGCGACCTCAGCGCTTGATAATGAATCTGAAATGCAGGTCCAGGCCTCGTTGGAGCACCTGATGGCAGGCCGCACGACCTTGGTCATTGCGCACCGCTTGTCCACGGTGCAGAAGGCCGATCGCATTGTCGTGCTGGATGCCGGACGCATCGTGGAGCAGGGCAGGCACACAGAGCTGCTGGAGAAGGGCGGTCTGTATTCCTCGCTCTATCACATGCAGTTCCGCGCGGATTGACAGCCGCCGCGTACCCCTGCTGCAGGATGCATCGGGGTACGGGGCACTATCCTGATCGTTTTCCCGTCAGAGGCGGGGTTTTTCGGAGCACCTGATGAAGCACACCCGGCATCCAGCGCATTCTCTCCTATCGTTGCGGCAAGCCGGCCGCCTGGCCGCGGCTGCGGCGCTGGCGATGCTGGCCGCCTGCGCGTCGAGCACCAACCCGGCGGGCCTGCGCCTGACGGACCTGCGCAGCGACCGCTATCTGCAGGATGAGCGCATCCTGCCCGGCTCGTTCGCCGATCTGCAGAAGGCCTTGATCACGCACGAGCGCGCCTGCGGCGAGTCGCCCACACTCAGGTTGGATCAAGGGCAGACCAGCTTCGCGACACTGATGGACAGGCCGGCTGGCGCCAGCAATTATGCGCACACCATTCTTGTTGATCTTGTGGCGTATCAGCCCAATCATTTCAACGGCCCGCGCATGAGGGCAAAAACATACAGCTACTACATGGACGAGGCGACCCAGCAGCGCATGCGCAGTCTTTTTACAATCCTGTCCGATCCCGGGCGCTGCGCGGGCGCCGTGGAGGAACCGGCGGCGCCAGAAGGCAACTGACCGCTACATCAGCACGATATCGTATTGTTCCTGCGAATACTGCGTTTCCACTTCCAGCGAAATCGGCTTGCCCACGAAATCGCCCAGCATGGCGAGGTGGGCGCTTTCTTCCTCCAGAAACAGATCCACCACCGCCTGCGATGCCAGGATGCGGAATTCTTTGGGATTGAACTGGCGCGATTCGCGCAGAATTTCGCGCAATATCTCGTAGCAGAGCGTGCGCGCGGTGCGCACGCTGCCCCGGGCCTGGCAGGTGGGGCAGGGCTCGCACAGCTGGTGCGTCAGAGAGTCGCGTGTGCGCTTGCGCGTCATTTCCACCAGGCCAAGGTGGCTGAAACCGCTGACCGTCATGCGGGTTCTGTCCTTGGTAAGCGCCTTGTTCAGTTCGGCCAGCACCGAGCTGCGGTGCTCGGGGTCATCCATGTCGATGAAGTCCACAATGATGATGCCGCCCAGATTGCGCAGGCGCAGCTGGCGTGCAATGGCAATCGCCGCCTCCAGATTCGTCTTGAAGATGGTGTCGTCGAAATTGCGGCCGCCCACATAGCCGCCGGTGTTGACATCCACCGTGGTCAGCGCCTCGGTCTGATCAATGATGAGATAGCCGCCCGATTTCAAATCGACTCGCCGCGACAGCGCGCGCGCTATTTCCTCGTCCACGTTGGCCGTGTCGAACAGTGGCCGCTCGCCGCTGTAATGACTGATACGATCCAGCACAGCAGGCGTGTAGGTGTTTGCCCATTCAACGAGATGCTGCATGGTGCTGCGCGAGTCGACCCGGATGGATGACGTCTGCGGGCCCACCATGTCGCGCAGGACTCGCTGCGCGAGAGTAAGGTCTGTATACAGCAGCGATGGCGCGGGCTGACTGCGCGCTTTTGCCTGTATGCTGGCCCACAGTGTGCGCAGATAGGACTGATCGGCCTGCAGTGCGTCGTCGCTGGCATCTTCGGCCTGGGTTCTTACGATATAGCCGCCGTCGTCCTCGGCGCGCAGCGCCTGCACCCGCTCGCGCAGCGCGTTGCGTTCCGCTTCTGAGCCGATTCTTTGTGATATGCCCACATGCGGTTCGTAGGGGAGATAGACAAGCAGGCGTCCAGCGATGCTGATCTGCGTGGAAAGCCGCGCGCCTTTGGTGCCCAGCGGATCCTTGATGACCTGCACCACGAGCGACTGCCCTTCGAACAGCAGCTTCTCGATCGGCGTGACGGGCGCGCCACTGTTGCGCTCGCTACGGTTCTGCCGGAGATCTGCGACATGAATGAAAGCGGCCCGCTCCAGGCCTATGTCAACGAAAGCGCTTTGCATACCCGGGAGCACGCGCACGACCTTGCCGAGATACAGATTGCCCACATGGCCGCGCTGCACGCTGCGCTCTATGTGAATCTCCTGGACCGCACCCTGTTCCACCAGGGCGACGCGTGTTTCAAAAGGAGTTACGTTGATCAGGATGTCTTCTGTCATGGTGCGCCGGAAAGTCATTCGATAAGAGAGAAGCAATGAACGAAGTATAGAGGGTGCAAACCGCGCATCTAATTTTCTTTTTGCCGGCCGTAGCGGGCGGTGTGGCGCAGCCTGCGGCGTGGCGCCCGATGGGGCGCGTGTGGGCGGGCCCCGGGGGGCGCGCGCCGGTGTGGCAAGGGCGG
>NZ_SDQC01000004.1 GCF_004153445.1 Allopusillimonas soli | reverse complement strand
CGGCCGCATTCCAGCTTGAATTATTTGACCCCACGGCAGTTCGTGAGAACCCTGAACCAAGAATTAACAACCCAGGCCGGAATCTCTAGCTCTCACTGGTAGGAAATTCCCGGACAGGTCAATGCCTTGTTCGGCAAATGACGTCGTGGTGCTGCCCGCGACAATGATGTGATCCAGCGTGTGAACATCCACCAGCGCCAGCGCTTCCTTGAGCCGCTTGGTAAATGTCCGATCAGCTGCGCTTGGTTCTGGAGTGCCGCTCGGATGATTGTGCGACATGATGACGGCGGCTGCATTGAGTCGTAATGCTTCCTTAAGTACCTCACGCGGATAGACTGCCGTGCTATCAATGGTGCCGTGAAACATCTCGGCATACTCGATCAAGCGATGCTGCGAATCAAGGAACAACACCGAAAAGACTTCGTGATCGTAACCAGCCAGCTTGGCACCCAGGTATTCCTTGACGATATCGGGAGAAGAAAAAGACGCGCCGCGCTGCAATTTTGGTCAATCGCCTGCCGTGCAGCTTCGATAATCTGATCGGCCGTTGCCGACAGGTAATGGCCTTGTGCGTCACGCACCATCAGAGAGGAATCGAACGAGGAAAAGGAAAGTTGCGACATGATCGTGCTCCGGTTGCTCGGGCGGAATTGCCCGGAACCGTGACCAACACGGCGCAGCGCAAGCAGTCAAAGATCGAAGACGACTGCCAGGTCGCAAGCGTGCAAGGCACGCCCGCGGAAGCGGGCGTAGTCGTTTATGGTGTTTGGGGTTGCCAGTTGTGCGGTAGCGATAAAAACTATTAAGTAACTATTTGTGATATATAGTTGAATATAACAATATCATAGGGAAAGCAGGAGAACATTATGGCTCTGCGCTTTCGGCGCTCCATCAAACTGGCGCCGGGCATACGCATGAATCTAAGCAAGTCTGGGATGAGTTGGACGCTGGGTCCACGCGGTGCTTCGGTGGGAATCGGCAAGCGCGGAGCACGCCTGAACACCAGCTTTATAGGTTTTTCATCCAGCCAGAACCTGCATAAGCCTCCACCTAAGCAAAGGCAATCGCTCACACGCCCGTCAACATCACCGACCCGTCACGTTTCTCTCATTTGCGGAGTGGCAGATGACGGGCTACTCACCTTCCACGATCAAGATGGCACCGAACTTAGCGAATCGATGGTGGAGCTCGCGAAAAAACAAAACCGCGAAGCCATCCTGGGATTGATTCAGCGCAAATGTGATGAGATCAACGGAGAACTAGACGCGCTGGCCAACATTCACCTAGATACGCCGCCCCCCTATTCTCGTCCTCGTTTTATCCCGGCACCTTACGCATCACCAGCCCCTCTTCCTCCTACGCCTTCACCCCCCCGCTGGTGGGAAAAGCTCCTACCGAAGAGACTCGCAAAGCTGGAGGCAGCGCATCAACAAGCTATTGCACATCATCAGCGCCAACTCGAAGCATGGGAACAAGACAAGGCGCGCTATGAAAAGGAACAAGAGCAGCGACAACACTTCATCGAACACGAGATCTATCATGACATTAGTGCCATGGAGCGTTGGCTGGAAGAAAACTTACAAGATATTGCGTGGCCACGAGAAACACTGATATCGCTAGAAATTGCGGAGCAAGGCCAGCATGTCCGCCTCGACGTAGACTTACCTGAGCTCGAAGACATGCCATCCAAGATCGCCGCAGTGCCCGCTCGCGGTCTAAAACTGTCTGTCAAAGACTTGCCCGCTGCACAAATCCGCAAGCGATATATGGCACATGTGCACGGTATTGGCTTCCGTATCGTTGGAGAAACCTTCGCTGCCCTTCCGTCCGCTCACCGTGTCACGCTTTCGGGGTTTTCTCAGCGCAATGATCCTGCCACAGGACAAGTGCGTGATGACTACTTATATTCAGTCAGCGTGGAACGTCGCGACTGGGAGCGTATCGACTTTGCAGTGCTGGAAATGATCGATGTCGTCGAGTCTCTCGCTCAATTTGAGCTGCGGCGGCAGATGACCAAGACAGGAATTTTCAAACCTATTCAACCAATTTGATTATGGGGAAACCACACAAGCCCGCGTAAACAAAATACCGGCCTTCCATTTTCTCAATAGCAATGACGACATTTACCCAAGGAATTGTCTATTCCTCAGCATCAAAAGGTACTCTTATCTTTTTCCCCATAAATCTACACTCTCGACCTCTAGAGGCGTAACGTCAGTACGAATATCTATACATTGAACACGATGAATTTGGAGACTATCTCGCACCAACTGTAACGCAGGTTTCGGTTGATAACCTAACGACCAAAGCCAGTCCTGAGGCTTATCCGGCAAATACATAATCCGAGGGCGAAAATAACGATTAGGCTCGCCCTCTTCATATTCCCAAAGATCCACGTCTGCAGTTGCACCCTCACGGTCAGCATGTGTAGCTGTTGCCGCCTTATGGAACAGAACAATATTTTCTCCGCTTGAGCTGTTTCCCTCACTGCTACGCTGAACAGATGGATAAATGATGCCATCTATAGATGCACGCGGATGCACTGACAGGTAGTCTGCAACGACTTGCGTAATCAAATAATTGCGCTCCTGACTTTCCGGCATGACTGGGGCAACAATTTTTTCGCAAAGTAGACGCAGAAAATCTCGTCTTTCCGCTGCAGCCTTAGTGCCGGGGTCAAACAAGCTAGCGTTCTTTGACAGCGTAATTTGACTAAGACGTTTTAGATCCAGCAATTTCAAAGCACGAGTAATAGAGAATTGCGCCACAACAACCCAACTGCCTACCGGCGGGCGCACCTCAGCAAGCGCCGTCTGAACATCGGTGGCTCCGTAAAAAGCTGGTTGACCAGCGGCATTCATGCGCCCACCCGCTCCAACACCTGCTGCAGGAGCACCCAAAAACCGCTCTGGATGACGTAAAGCCTCACCCATGCTTTTTTCCGATTGGAAGACACGAGCGCGATAGAGTGTCTCAGAATGAGTTTCTGGGCCAACATCCACAAGTACTGAAGATCCATTTTCGGCGATATCATCTGCAATCCCACCGAATATCGACTCCATAAACTGAGCCACCTTCGGATTCAGATACCGCGCCTCACTCCGTAAGCTGTTCTCCATGAGGGTCCAGCCTTGGCTCAGTGGAGACTCCATCCGCGACTTGAGCACAAACCAAGGCTCATCGTCCCCATACTGATACTCACCACTATCCCTGTCATACCACATGAACTGAAGCGCTTCCGCTATGTCCTTAATGACCTCATCGGAAGATTGAACAAGTTGCTGTAGCGTTGTCTCCAAGTCCGTTCCGGCTGGTGTCCTATCAAAGTAGATTACTGCCTGAGTCAGGTGCGAAGGCGTGTAGAACGTTGAAATAACCTCATCACATTTGTCTGCAACAAATCCGATCTCGGTTGCAGGCAGGCCCCCACTGCAATAATCACATGAGTTTGAACTGCAGGCAGTGGCACGGACTAACTCCCGAAGGAATGGTTCACCAATGCAGGCAGCACATACGTGGCACATCGAATAGCCTTCCTATTTTTCTGAACCATTGTTGTAGCACGCAGCTACAAATTAGATAACGACAGTTGGCCAGCGCAGCGGTAATCCCCCCATTTTTAACGGTCGTTAAAAGTAGAGGTTTGCTGCGCTAGCAGTTAAGCGCGCGACAGCTGCTGAAGCCGGAGGTCCCTCCTTCCCACGAAATCGAGCTTGAGCTCAGGACTCCTTCAATTGACGCATCGTCGCCATCGGCAGGAACAACCGCTGGGTATTGTTCGGAAAATCGATAAACCCGTATTTCCGATAGAACTTGGCGGCAGCAGCATCTTTTGCATCCACGACCATCGCGTGGACGGCCATCACCTGTGTTGCGAGCAATGTACGATACATCGCATCCATAAGCAGGAACTCGCCCAAGCCCGATCCCTGAGCATCACGATCAACAGCCAAGCGGCCAAGCAGGACAGCAGGAACGGGATAACGTGGCAGTTTCTTAGCCTGTTCCGCAGGCAGTTCATCGCGCTGGAAGCTCGTCGCACTCAAACTGTAATAACCGCAGATCGCCGTGGTTTCGGGCCGCACAGCCACAAAGACACGAGCAACATCCCGTTTGATGTCCTGCGACGCATGCTCTCGAAGATAGCGATCAAGTTCAGCAACGCCACAGGAGAAAGCAGTGCGATCATGTACCTTGCTATCAAACGCCAAAGCCTGCCATGGTGATGGCATGACTGTCATTCGGCCGACTTCTGATACTTGGCAAACGCCTTCCGCAACGCGGCATTGGGTGCAGGAGGATTGCTCAAGGCGTCGTAAAATACCTTCCAATCCGCCGCCGACAGCGCGACGGCTTCGTTCTCGCGAATGACCTTTTCGGCTTCAGCCAAAGCCGTCGTCAGCACGAACTGACTCACCGTCTTATGACGGTAGTTCGCCGCGCGTTGAAGCACGGTCTTGGCCTCGGCGTTCAGGCGTACCTGAAGCCGATCATCTTTTGCTTCTACTATGCTGGACATGGCAAGCCCCTCGGGTTAGAGTGATAATTGTACTTCCAAATGGAGTACAATCCAAGATGCGTTATAGCCATTGGCGCCCAGGTGCTAGAGACGCAATGTTTGCATCTATGGGGACTGTTACCTAAACTGTTCCCTCGGATTTCGTCATTTCTAAAAAGGCCCTTTATTTATGCTGGTTTACGCCCGTTTTGGGATCGTGCCCCAGCGATGCCCGACCCTTAAGACCGGGCATTTTCTTTTGTGCCAGGAATTCTTCAATCGGGCGCCTACTGTAAGCATAGCAAAAATGTTTCGCACAGCCAGGCGTTTGGCGGATGGAAAGGTCTATCTGAAGAGGGTTTTCGAACCCTCGCTCTGAACTTAGAGATGGATGGCATTAGCAGGCTGCTGAAATACTGTCCGCCAATGCTCGTTTGCGTGCTGGTGTAACCGTGATAGTGGGAGTTCGTTCGGCATTGAAGGGCCGAAAGAGGCATTTGAAGCTCAATTCGACCCTCGTGCGCACGTGAGAGTAGGTTCAATTGACGCAAGTATCGGTGCGAAAAGACAATTTATAGGAGAGCGCGTCCAGGCTTTTTACTGCTTTTCGATATTAGCTTTCTCTACAATCTGACCGTATTTCTGCATTTCCGACGCAATATAGCGGCGGAATTCAGTGGGCGGCAGATAGGAGGGCGTCAAGCCTTGGGCGCTCAATGTTTCAACGACCTCGGGCTGCGTGAGTGCCGCCTGGACTTGACCGGCCAGATCCTGTGCAACTTGAGGCGTCATGCCTCGAGGGCCAAAAACACCGAACCATGTGAGTAAATGGAAATTCGGCAAACCCACTTCCTCTGCGGTTGGCACGTCAGGCAATACACTTTGACGCTCAGGGCCCGCGATGAAAAGCGCATTCAATTTACCTTCACGAACGTTAGACAGAATTGGACTTGCCGAAAAAAAGCCCATATCGATCTGGCCAGCTAAAACATCGGTCGCCGCCAGTGCGCTTCCCCGATAGGGGACATGCAGCATATTGAGCCCTGATTCAATCCTGAGCAACTCGCCAGCCAAGTGCTGCTGTCCGCCATTTCCAGCAGATCCGTAGGTAAAGGGCTCGTCTCTATCCTTCACTTCCATCAGATCTTGGTAAGACTTCACCTTCAGGCGAGGCCCCGTTGTGAGAATAAGCGGTGCCGTTGCAACTCGAGCAATAGGCACAAGATCAGTTTCCGGATCGTAAGACATCTCTTTGTAGACGAGCTTATTGATCGAGGCTTCGGAAATATAAGCCATCAACAGTGACGAACCATCTGGCTTAGCACGTGACAGTAGTTCAGCACCAATCATGCCGCCCGCCCCGGGCCGGTTTTCAACGACTATTGGTTTCGAGTAGTTTTTTGACAGCTCCCGAGAAAGCACACGTGCGATCACATCAGTGGCACCGCCAGGTGCATATCCAACAATCACTCTCTCCGGGGTCACCGCCTTGCTATCGGCAGCGTGCGTAGGCAACAACGGTAGAGCGGATAAGATCAAGCTAGCGAATAATTGTTTTGCTTTCAACATTGAAGCCTCCTTGACGAGAACTTAATTATTTATGACAAGCACCAACGCGCGCCCGACATTCCTTTTATCGCCTTTACTCTCGCGTAAATTCTGGGCAAGAAGATTCTCCACCGTCCCAGAACCGGAGCCTGCCAACCGAGTCACTTTCCAAGCGTCGCCAGAGATAAGCGAATAATTTTTATTGCCACTAAACTGGATAACGTCGCACTCGTCCTCAGTGCGTGACGATTCGACAGTCATCGTAGGCTCGTCTGCGAGCAAACGTACCAAATTAGCGACGACAAAGCCCACGGACCGAAGATTGAATCGACGATCAATGAACCCGTGGCGCGGAAAATAGCCACGGTCGACATCCATGAATGTGTCGAATACATAGATAACGCGATCCGAACTCTTGGAGGCCACCACAGCCTCCGCCGCCATCCGAGCGATCTCCTCATCATCGTCAAAGCGATCAGCAAGCGTTCTACCCACCAGTTTCACTGACGCCAGAATTTCGCAATTCAACTCCTCAGCTAACTTAATCAACTTCGCTGAAGTACTGATGATGCTCTCGCCCAGATTGATACGTACGGTAATACCATCTATCACCCCATCCGCGATCAAATTCCCCAATTGATCTTTCATCGCTTCGACCTCGCTGCAATTGAGCCCCGCGTTTACAAAATGGCTAAAATGCTTGCCATCGAAATGCGACTCCTCAGTGGTCCGCAACTTAGAGAAGATAAACTTGGCACCAACACGCTTGCGCATTTCGGCAATTTTGGGCGCGTGACCCAACAGTCGCGAAAGCGTCAGATTCAACTCGACTGCCTCAATGGCGACACGGGAATCTTCCAAAGCCTTCACAAGAGGCTGACCAGGTACCCCTGTGCTGCTGACAATAAAGAGATGCCCGACGTTCGACATAAGGCCGGCACGCTCGACAGTCTCTGTGTCGAAAATATCCTGCTCGGGTACTTTCAGTGTTCTTAGCCCCATTTCCCATAGCGCCATAATCTGGTAATCATTACGAGCAAGCTTCCGACCGACTTCCTCAAGTCCGCCCGTAAGCGGTATGTGTGCAACTTCGTTCCACTGGTGGCGCATTTCTACGCCGAAATTTTGAAGCCATGACGTCTTGGTATGCACAACGGGTGCGGCGCGGCTCACCTCAGCAGTATCCTGGGCATC
This sequence comes from Allopusillimonas soli, assembly GCF_004153445.1. Taxonomy (GTDB): domain Bacteria; phylum Pseudomonadota; class Gammaproteobacteria; order Burkholderiales; family Burkholderiaceae_B; genus Allopusillimonas; species Allopusillimonas soli. The sequence continues at coordinate 448,190 of NZ_SDQC01000004.1, read as the reverse complement.
AAGACATCTTCCATTAGTTCGAATCAAATGGGCAATGTGGCCCTCCTCATAAACATCGATAATGACGTATCCGAGCTTATCGATATCGCCTCGCCCGTTCTCGCCCCCCGGGTCAACGCGATAGAACTCCGTATAGTCGTGCCGCAAGAATGCGGTAGAAGGCAGCAAGTACATTTCGCAGCCGTTGACCACGTCGTACCAGAAGTTGTGAACATGACCAGCGAGGATAGCTTCTACGTTGGGCTTTCCCAGACGTTCAAGTAGCCAGCTGCGCCCGGGTTCGTCCATAGTGTCGTAGTTTTCTCTCTCATTGGGCTTGTAGAGATAGGGAGGGTAATGTGTGAAGACGAACACGCGCTTGTCCGTACTGGATAATTCCGAGTCTATCCACTCTTTCTGAGTTTGCTCCGCCAGAAGCCCAGAGTTAAAGAGGAAAGCATTCAACACTAGACACTTCAGTCCCTCAACCTCAAAGGAGTAGAAGTCTCTTCCGAATACGCCGTTGTACTTGGTGATGTACTCCTCACAGATGGTCGCCGCCGGTACGCCCTCAAGATTCTTTTCACCAATGTCATGGTTACCAGGCACCAGGTGTAGCGGCATAGGCACGGTACGGACAATCTCTTTAAAACGATCCGCCGCTTGCTCAAATGTCGGTAGTTCAGGTACCGGATGAATGATATCCCCGAGGTGAACTATAAATTTTGGAGCAGGCTTCATTAACGAAATTTCAGAGAACACATGCCGTGCCCGATCATTTGCTCTTGCGTTGGATGCAAAGGGCGAGCGGGTGGAGCGGTCGTCCTCGTTCACATGGGTATCCGCGATGACTGCGAACGAAAACAGCCGCCGTCCTGTAGGTTGCTTTGAAGAGCTTTTCAAACTGTCCTCCGTTATTTGAATTGATCGTGGCTTTCTCTCGGCTCTTGCGACGGTGGTAAAAAACGTCCCGCCAGTTCGCCGGCTCGTAGTGCGAGCCATAAGATGGTCACGTCTTCAGTGCGGTCCAGCGAGCGGCCAGTCAATGACTCAATCTTGCGTATCCGATATATCAAGGTTGTCTTGTGGATGTGTAATTGCTTAGCGGCGGCCAACCAGGAACGATTTTGATCGAGAAAAACTTTCAAGGTTTTGAGCAAGGCAGTACCTTGTTTTTCTTCATAATCAGCCAAAGCGCCTAGTACCCGATGGAAAGTCTGTGTCGCCTCGTCGAGATTATGGGGTAACCAAGGAACGCGGTCAGCTATATCCGCATACGAAACCACAGCAATCTCACTCGTATGAAGAGAAGCGAGACGCGCCTCTCTCAATGCTTCAAATAATCTTTCATAGTTGCCGATTGCATTGCTAAAACCCACACCAACGTTCAAAATATTTTGTACAGCTGCAATGTGCCCGGTTTCCATCAACATGACCAACTCATCTCCTTGCGGGCGCAGTAAAACAGGCAGTTCAAGTCGGCAAAACTGAAGATTCCATTCCGTCAATCTCTGTTTACCCGGCCTAGCCACAGCCAGACACGCAGACTCGACATCTAGCTTGCATTTCTCAAGCTGCTTTCCCATGTCGTAAGCGGATAGCCGAAAATTCAATAAATCGTCCAGCAACTGAGATCCAATTCGCAGTGTGCGCTCCGTTTCGACGTAAAGGCGTTCAATCGAAATACCCAGCACCGCCACCAAGTGCTGCAGCAGGCTATATTCAAGTGACCAATCGGCTTCGACACGTGCTAGAAGGATGCAAGTATGCCGGGATGGCACTGAAGCCGCATAAACATTTCCATCGTCCAGCAGATAGCGACGGACAATAGGCTGGGTGTCCGAGAAATCCAGCGGCTGTTTTTTGATGGCTGCTTTAAGGTTTTCTGGAATATCCTTATCCTTGGGAAACCAGAGTTTTTTTTCTTCACACATATCCACTAGCATGAGTTCAGCGCGTATGTCCTTTTCCAGGCGCTGGAAAAGCTGTTCTAGGCTCATCCCCTCTATTGCCATTCGGGCGCTGACATACAAGCGATTGATAACGTTAAGCCGATCAAATTCCTCCCGGCGGCTAGCCTCAACCACAATGCGTGTCACACTGGAAAATGGCACACCATATTGCGTCATCAAGATGGGAAAGTTCAATCTATCTGCAGCATTTTGTAAGCTTGAAAGATCATTCGGCGCCTGCATGTTCTCACCAATCATTACACCGGCCAGCCCCGCCTGAGCCAACTTCTCTATGTACGACTCCTGAATGCCCAGGTGCGCAGGAATGCCCATGCCGGTTGTCATGAGCAAGCCACCTTCCCCCAACCATTCAGAAGGGTCTGGAAGTTCGCAGACATGTGCCCAGCGCACCGTTCGCTCTCCTCCGTCGGCTCCTGCAAAGAAGCGAGTGTGCAGCTCTGGCATATTGACAATGTCTGTAATTCTTAACGGCATCGGAAGACCCTCAGTAGTAAAGCGCCTTATTTGTCTTCAAGCCCGGAAGGCGCTAAGCTTGCGAGCCATTGCTGGATCTTGGTTGGCCGACGGCCTTTCATCTCGGCTTCTTCCTTGCAGATAACTGCGTTGCGAACCAAGTTGCCGCCTATAAAGCGAATAGGGTCACTCGGAAACCTTTTGCATCTCCTTTCCACCAATCCGCATCGACTCCATTCATCCTGGCGAGCTAATGCCAAGCTCGCCAAAATACGGCCGCCTAGTCGGCTAGGGCCCACACCGTTACCACTCCAGCCAACACCATAGAAAATGTTTTCTTGCCCTGCCAATCTTCCAAAGACAGGCAGGCTATCATAAGTACGATCAATAGGGCCTGACCAGCTATAAGCGACTATGTTTTTTTTTAAGAAAGGGTAGGTATTAAAAAGGTCTGCACGCGCCATGGCGATGCTCTCGGTATCGTCGCTAAAAGTCTGGTTGATTTCAGATCGATAGGAAATCACTCCCGTTCCTTTACCAAATGCGATACGCCCATCTGGCGTTGTACGGTAGTAATCTACCAACATCTGCGAGTCCGTAATAGACTCACCGCCTGTCCAGCCTATCTCTTCAAGGTCTTTGGGCACAGGTTGAGTCACAACGATGCTGCTGTTGACCGGCGTGATGATTCGTGCCAGTTCTGGAATTGCTGCCGACCAGGCATTTGTCGCAAGCACTATCTTGTCCGCTTTAAGTTGTCCTTGGTCTGTTTGTAATAGTGCAGGTGACCCAGGTCGCATGCATCGTACGGCCGACTGCTCATAGATCCGAATGCCGGATTCTAGGGCGACCTGGCACATGCCTTGTACAAGGGCCGCCGGTTGCACGGTGGCGTTGGAAGCTTCGAATATGCCCGCCAAATGAATGGAAGACCCCGTCCTGCGCCTCAAATCCGTTGAGCAGATCCGCTCAAACGGTCTAACGCCCAAATCTTCGCAAATTTGCAGCGTGCGATTCCATGAACCAACGTGCAGCGATGTTGTCGCGGTCCAGAGCCACCCATTCTGAACAAACTGGGCATCAATAGCGTGCTGCTGACAGAACTCACCCAGTTCAATAATCGCCCGTTCGGCACTGCGCGCCAAAAAAAGCGCTTGTTCGGGGTTACAGATAGACTTGAGCGTTCCGATCTTCGGCCACCACGACATCACGAGGCCACCGTTGCGCCCAGATGCTCCCCCGCCACATATATCTTGCTCAAGAATTACCACAGTGCAGTCGGGCTCAAGCTGTTTAATATTCAGAGCAGTCCATAAACCTACAAACCCGCCACCAATGATGGCGACGTCTGCACGGTGCTCCCCCTTGAATGCGGGGCAACGTGTGGAAAACGTGAGCGAATCTTGCCAATAACTCGGCTTCAGAGGCTTTGTAGGGTGAAATCTCATTATGACTTTAGTATCGTGCAGCTTGTACGCTACGACCGATCAGAATTGACTACATTACTGTTGATTACTGGTGAGGCACATTCTCCAGAGTGCGGCGCGGCGCGTCAATGAAGCGAACTTAGGAATTGCTCTTACTGAATCCTACTATCGTGCCAATGCACTACTCAAAATATGTATCACGGATTCTTGTGCACAAAGTTGACACGGGTGAACCACTTGGCTGGAGAAGCTACTTACACCCTTGTGAAGCCCATAAAAGGGGCATCGCATACTGAGCTAGTAGCTGGCGGAAGCGATTTCTAGTAATAAGTACAACCCGTCTAATCAATTCGGTTAGATCGAGATGCTGAATGGTCTATTTTGATAGCTTTGAAGAACTGCGGGTACCGGGTGACTTCCTGCATCTTCCAGGTTCTCTAGAGACACGGCACTTCACGAAATCTCTGAGTACACGCAGTACAAACGAGCGTCAGAAGCTATGCCTAGGGGCGCGATGCACCCGCCATAATTATGGCGTTAAGGATCCAACGGCCAATAAATCGACCTTCGGCTTTTTGACGGGATTTAGTGGCAATTAAAAGTATCCGTCAAACCCCATATTGAACTACTGGCATCTCGGGAATACCGCGCTCAATGCATAGCCATCACATGCGGCGCGCAGCTTGAAGTATTCAGGCTAATAGGCGATAAGAATGGTATGCACGTACACCAAGGCACTTCTGATCTGCCGAGGGGCATTATCTAACTTGCAGGCGATGATGTTTAGCCCCTAAACCAGTCTCTCAAAATTTCGCCACGTCTGAAAGGATCCTTTATTTATGCTGGTTTACGCCCCTTTTGGGCCACAGCCACGAATTCGATGGCCGGCTCTGAAGGCTGGGAATTTTTATTTGTGTCAGGAATTTAAGAGCTTTTCCGGCTCTTCCGAACATCTTGTGATTCTTCAATCGACCAGCGCGCGTGGTATAGCCCTGGCTCGCGCCCTCATCGTGGGCCTCGAAGACTTCTAGACGGTAAGTCTCAATAGCCCGGCACGGTGGCCGGATGCTGCGAACCGGTGGCGAAAATAGCGATCACAGTCCTTGCAATGGTACTCGGGCACCGTCAGGCTCAGCACCATCAGCTGGTTGCCTTGGAGAGTGTCTTCTCTGGCCGAGCCCAGACATAGTTTGATCGCTCGACTGTACGCACGCAATAAGGTCACACTAGAGATCACAACCAAGTGATGCCAAACGAGTATCTACCCAACTGGAATCATAGGTACCCGCAGCAATATCAGCAAGCATGCGCTCTTCTACCTCATGCTTATTGACCGTTTCGCGATACACTTCGTCGACAAGATCAAACGGAACGCAAAGTAAGCCGTCTGCATCACCAACAATAAGGTCGCCAGGCTCAATAACCATACCTCCAATAGATATCTCGACATTGATCTCACCAGGGCCATCTTTATAAGGCCCGCGGTGGGTAACGCCGGCAGCAAATACGGGAAAGTCTCCTTGGCGAATTACGGCGGAGTCTCGAATGGCACCGTTGATGACTATCCCTGCCAAGCCCCGCCTCTTAGCATATGCAACCATAATTTCGCCAATGATGGCATTAGACAGGTCGCCGCCCGCATCTACAATAATCACGTCACCGGCCTGAGCAACTTCCAAGGCCTTATGTACGAGCAGATTGTCTCCGGGCCGACATCGAACAGTGACGGCCGAGCCTGCCAATCCAGTTCCATTATGCATCGGACGCAGATCTGGTCCTCCGGCAAACATCCTCGACATCACGTCGCTAATATTGGCCACTGGCAATTGCTTGTAGCGGTCGACGATTGATGCCTCGACCGCGCGGTGTCGCTTCTTAATTTGAAATCCGATCATGGTTTGTCCCGTAAATGCTAATATGCGTTGCAAGTACTGAAAGTGCTTTTTATCTACTGTGGCTGACTACCGGACTCTTTGACCAAGCCACCAAACAGCTCAGTGTCGTCTTTTGTCTTTTAGCCATGCCTGGTGCGCTACTTCCTATAGGATCGTAGCGTGCGGCGCCTTTGAGACTTTTCATCATTTTTCGTCGTTTGCTATTTTTTTCATTACCCCATTCAATTCCGCCGCGACACCGTCTGGAATATCTGCTGGGCCAGCCACCCACTGATAGCTTGATTTACTGCTGCATATCCCGATTCTGTGGACATGAGCATATTTGGCAAGCTAGGTGATCAGCTTCACCAAATAACGACAAAGTGGGCCACACAAGCGGCCCGTTTTGCTGCCCTTCTGCCGTATAAGGGCTTCAGTGCTTCGTAAAAACGTCAAAGGGACTACTGATTCCGGCGCGGTGCAAACGGCGGGGCATCGTGCCGTAGTCGGTGATGGCTAGGTGCTGCGTGCCGACGTTGTCCCAAACCAGCAAATCGCCCTCACGCCACTTGTGGCGGTACAGAAATTGCGGCTGCTTGGCAAAGGTGGCGATGACGTCCAACAGCTCTCGACCTTCCTGCTCAGGCAAACCTTGTATGGCTTTGGTATGGCCTTCCGTCAAGTAGATCCCTTTACGCTTGGTCACCGGGTGCTGGATCACGGCGGGATGCAGCACATCCGGCTTGGAGTCCTTTGCCGGAGGTGCCTTGAAGTTGCCTTCTATCTTGCGTTGGATGTGATACGAAAGGCTATGCACCCCTTGCGCACTGTCGATTTTTTCGCGGATGTCGTCGGGCAAATTCTCATAGACCGCAGCTGTGCTCATGAAACGTGTTTCGCCCAGCGAGGTACCATCCCGTTGGGGAATCTGAATCGCGTGCAGTACAGTATACATATCGGGCTGCGGTAGGTAAGAGCCATCGGTGTGCCAAAGGGCGCCGGCATCCACAAGACCTATCGGCCTCCCGTCCTTCACGATATTGGAAACGATGGTGAGTTCCGGTGCTTCGGGAACCGCAACGTCGGTCATGAACGACACGCGCATCGGGCCTAAGCGCCTGCAAAAGGCCACCTGCTGTTGCGGCGTCAAGCGCTGGTCACGGAGAACGATCACCCCATACGTATGCAAGGCATCAAGCACCACAGCCATTTGATCGTCGCCGACGCCCTCAGCGACGTTCACGCCCTTTACCTCCGCGCCCAAAGCAGCAGCGAGCGGCAGCACTTCTACATCGATATCGCGTTGCCTGTCGGCAATCGCAGAGCTTGTTTGATTCATGCCTTATCCTTTTGTCATGGAAGTTGCCCCGCACTGCGCAAGAAAATGTCATCGTGCACCGCTGGGAATGACTTCATCATATGTATATACATATGTCATGTCAAGAGTATGTATAGACATGTCGCAATCTGGTGATGCTTGAAGACGACAGCGTCGACATCTCATGCCCAGCTGAGCTAGCATTCAGTGGATTGAGATTGTGTGCGCCCATGGCGAGAGACAAGAATGACAGGTAAGAAAGCCGGCCCTGCCTACCAGAAGATTGAATGCTACCTGCGCGAGCTCATACAGACCGGAGCCGGCCGCAGCGAGCCGCTGCCCGCCGAGCCGGATGTCGCCGCCCGGTTCGGTGTCAGCAGAATGACCGCGAGGCATGCCTACCAGAGGCTGGTCAATGCCGGGGTCATTGTGCGCAAGCGGGGCGTGGGGTCTTTCGTCAGTGGACATTATTTGGAACGCCTGCCGATCTCGGGAACACCCGACTTCTCGGGCTGGACGGAAGGCGGCGCCGTCCATTTCGTTGTCGAATCGTATGGAATCGTCAAAGCGCCGGCAAACATTGTCAGGCTCATGAAGCTGAAGACGGGCGAAAAAGTGACCCGGCTTCAACGCACGCGCTCGGTCAATGGCGTCATGAGCCTGGACACGCGCTACATGCCGGCCTCCGTGCATGGACTTATCCCCCCTGCGGACATTGAGCATAAAAGCCTGCTGGTCTTGTTGAAGAATGCTGGTTTCGACATCGCGTCCGGTGAAGTGGAACTAGATGCCCACAGTGCTACGCCACAAGACGCAAGAAAATTGGGGGTCCTGCCGGGGCATCCTATTTTGCAGAGACGGCTGGTATACCGGGACGCCCAAGGCAGGGAGGTTTTGGTGGGCACCTCGCGATACCCTGGCGGGCAGGCCTATACGTTCGGGTTCCAGTTCGACGCTAGAACGATCACCTGATGGCGCTGCCATTTCCGCAAAGGCATCAGTTCCGCTTGCCTGTCCAGCGAGCTCAAGAATTCGAACAAACCGGCAATGTCGTCACGGATGCCACCGGCCCGGGCGCACTCCTCAAATTTTTCTCTAAGCTCGCCCTTCGTCAAGGGCACGGAACGGGCCCCGCGCGCCTCATGGACCTCATCGCTCTTTACGGTTTCACCGCCGGCCAACGTTACAACGACGTGGTCGTACGGTGCATAGCCGGATTCGGCATCTTCCGCCGGATTGATCGTGACCGAGACGCGGTGCATCAAATCTTGAATGATGTCTGTTTGCACAAAATCATCATTCACTTGAGCAAGGCCAACTCGCTGGGCAACCACCGCCGAAGCCATTGCAAACTCAATACTAAACTTGGCTTCCAGACCAGTTTGAGGCCAATGGTTGCGCAGAACGGTAGCGTTTCTGCCACTGATCGACACATCGATGTTTCTGATTTGATTCGGATCCCACCCATGCTTTTTCTGAAGCGCAATCATGGCATCGATAGGACGATGCGTGCAATAGCACATAGGATACTGCTTGATGTTCAGGCCATACTCTTCTATATGCCAATCCCGGCGCGCATGAACGGGAGTGCGCTTATCCACCTTGCCCGAGGGAGACACTGCGGATAAGAAGCCTTGCGGATCTTCCAATGTATTATGAGATCCCGTCGTACCGGCGGCGGCTAGCCTTGCGGCAATGATGCCGGCATGCGCAGCATTGCCAGCGTGTATAGGCTTCGTCATACTGCCGAAGTTCGACATGAGCCCGCTGCTTCGCGAAGCAGCAATGGCCAGGGCATGCGCGGCACGTTCCGGGTCCAGATTGTATAGCGAGGCACAGGCCGCAGCGGAGGCGATGGCGCCGAAGATTCCAGTCGGGTGCCAGCCTTTACGGTGATGGCTTTCGGCATCACGGTGCGCCAGCTCCGCCCAGGTCTCATAGCCTGCGACAAAAGCAGTGATGGCGTCTGCTCCCGAGCGGCCCAACACATGAGCCTCTGCAAGAATGGTTGGCACGAGAACGGCGCTTGGGTGGCCTCTTAAAGCAGCGTCATCCCAATCCAACGCGTGCGCCGCCACGCCATTGATCCAGGCGGCATGCGCCGGGTGCATCGTGTGCTGGCTGAAAAGCACGGGGGCTTCCCCGGCACAGTGTCCAATAGCAGAGATGACTTTGCCAACGACTGGCTCATCCGCGCCTGCGAGCATGACGCCGGTGCAATCCACAAAGCCGGTGCTCGCGGTCGTGATCGCGGTCTGCGGAAGATCCGTGAACGTCAGATGGGATATGAACTGTGCCAACTCCGCCGTCAAGGGAATGGCGTCTGTATCGGAAACATCGTGGTCTGTATGCGACATTATTTTCTCTCTCGGCAGGACTGTGTCTATCGGGGAAACCCGTAAAGGTGCTCAGGATTTGAAACCAGAATCCTCTGCAACACGGAATCATCGGCGCACCAGTCTGACAAGGCATCGACCTTCAAAGCGTCGTTAGGATAGGGTTGGGCATGTACCGAAGACATCGCGTGGGGCCAGTCGCTGCCCCATAACATGCGATCCGGCGCCGCAGAGATGAATGTCCGTGCAAGTTCATTCAGAGCGGGTCGCGCCGCGGACTCCAATTGTGGCCAAGCAGTCGCTAAGGAAAGCTTCAGCCAGGTTCTGCCGGCTTCCAAGAGGCGGATCAAGGTCCGGTAGCCAGGATGCGATGTGCCGCCATGGATCGGGATGCCGGCCATGTGATCCATAACTGTCGGAATAGACAGGCTATTGAGTATGGGAACGATGTCTTCAAGGCCGTCTGGATGCATCCATAATTGCAGGTGCCAACCATAGGAAGCCACACGCTCTGAAATCCGGACAAGCGAATCCATGCTGTTGATCGAGCTGCGGGCCAGGTTGTATCGGAAGCCCCGCGCACCGTCCGCATGCATTTTTTCGATCTCGGCTTCTGGCGTGTCCGGGCCCAGAGTGACAATGCATCGGGCCTTTCCACCCATTTTCCTGGTAGCGTCCAACGTGCATCGATTGTCGAAACCGTACATCGACGGCGCCACAACGACGGTTCTGGTGAAGCCCATGGCATTCTGCCATCGTTTGTAGTCGCCGACGGTCGCATCCGGAACAACCGGCGCATTTTCGGCGAAAGGAAACCGGCTATCGAATATATGCATGTGCGAGTCACACGCATTCAACGGAATCTTCAATTGTGGGGAAGTCGTACTTGAGGTGAACAATACCCGCATAATGAATTCCTGTTACTGTTTCTCGACGCCACTTAAGGCGACGGCCTTTTCCCATTTTTTTGCTTCAGCCACGATGAATTTTCCGTATTCTTCTGGCGTTCCGCCGACAATTTCACCGCCCTTCATTTTCTCGACAAATTCAGGCATGCGAAGCACTGCATTGATGTCGGCATTGAGTTTTTCAATGATCGGCTTGGGAGTTCCCAGGGGCGCCGAGATCCCAAACCACGACGACGTTTCAAACTCTTTGAATCCGGCCTCGTCCATCGTCGGTACATTCGGCATCAACGACGAACGTTTCAGACTCGCTATCGCAAGGGCTTTTACGCGGCCAGCTTCGATGAGCGGCGCCCATGCGACGCTATTGTCGAAAGCCATTTGAACGAAGTTGCCCTGCAGCGCTGTCATCACCCCCGAGGAGCCCTTATACGGGATATGCTGGATTTTGACACCGGCCGCATCCTGAAATAGAGCGCCCGTCAATTGCGCGGTCGTTCCAACCCCAGAACTGCCGTAGTTATATTTTTCCGGATCGGCTTTGATGAGCTTCACCAGATCCCCAACACTATCAGCAGGCACATCTTTATTGACGACCACGACGTTGGGCGTCTTAATGATCAAAACGACTGGTTCGAAGCTCTTCACCGGGTCGAAGCCGATCTTACTGTAGATGAACTGGTTAATGCTGTTCGTGGCCGTATTAGATACAAGCAGGGTATACCCATCTGCTGCAGCTCGTGCCACTTTAGCAGCACCCAGATTGCCGCCAGCGCCTGTGACATTCTCCACGACGACTGGGGCATTCCATTGTTCACTTAACAGCTTGCTTAGCAGACGCGCCATAATGTCGGTAAACCCCCCGGCGGAGAATGGCACCATCACGGTGACCGGCTTACTGGGATAAGGATCCGCCGCTACTGCATTCGTTGCAGCAAACCCTTGTGTCAGCATGGCTATGGTCAAGGTAAAGGCAAGGTGGCGAAAACGCTTGATAGTAAGGTATTTCATGTCTCTCTCTTAAGTTTTTACTCTCAGGATGTCCGATACAGGCGGGCTCGCAATAACACCCGTTCCGCCCGGTCAATGATTGGCTTGTCGACCATCTTGCCGTCGACCGAGAATGCCGCTTTCCCTTCGCGGCGCGCAATATCAGCGTTGTCCATTACTTTCTTTGCATGCGCAAACTCGTCTTCTTCGATGCCGAACACGCGATTGACGATGGGAACCTGGGCTGGGTGAATACATGTCGCGCCGTCAAACCCAAATGCCCTGGATCGTCGAACCATGGATTCAAATTCCTCCAGGTTGCGGAAATTTGACAACGAGCCGATGTACCCCAGCGGTCTGACCCCCGCCTCCCGCGCTGCAACAATCATCTGTTGCTTCAGACCTCGCATGACTTCCTCTGAGGGCTCGCAGCCACACTCCCAAGCAAAGTCTTCGCTGCCCAGCATCAGGCCCATGATTCTTGCGGAGGAAGACGCAATACTGCGAAGCTGGTAGAAAGCGGAAAGAGTTTCCACGGCAACGATGAACTGAATCGTACCGACCGCCATGCCCACCTTGATTTCGCATTTTTCAACGAGCGCTTCGATGAGTTTCACATGCGCCGCGGCTGCTATCTTAGGCAGCGCCAGTACACTCACGTCTTCACACACTGCCGCTTCGATGTCTCTGACGGCAAGATCCAGAGGCTGGTTTATACGTACGGATACCGTCTTACCAGCCAAGCGCAACGATTTCGCAGCGGTTGCGATGCAGGCCCTAGCGTCCTCCTTATCTTTATCTGTATGGTAGACGCTGTCTTCCAAGTCCAGCTGTATCGCGTCAGCTTCAACAGATTTGGCTTTATCAATAAATCGGGGATTATTGGCTGGCACAAACAGAAGCGATCTCCAGTATTCGGGCGCTAAAGTCATGATCAATCCATGCTCAGGTTGATTCGCCGGACGACCCCGCCCCATTTTTCCCGCTCCTCGACAATGAATTGGCGGAAACTGTCCGCGCTACCCCCCGCGACCTCACCGCCATTCATCTTGGCCTTGAATTCCTTTGTCTCTATGATGGCCGAGATCGCTTTGTTCAGAGTCCGAATGACGTCATCCGGTGTACCGGCAGGCGCTGATATCCCCGCCCAAGAGGTAGTTTCAAATCCCGGGTAGCCGGACTCTACGACGGTGGGAATGTCCGGCAGCAACGGAGATCGCTTCAATCCCGTGACGGCTAGGCCACGTATATGTCCACCTTTGACCTGCCCGGCAAGCGTGGTGATGTTGTCGAAAGTCACCTGTATCTGCCCACCGACAAGGTCGGTGAAAACCTGCGCAGAACCCTTATAAGGAACATGCTGCAACTGGATATTCGCAACCCCATTGAAAAGCTCCCCAGTTAAATGGCCGGTTGTACCTACACCGGGCGTACCGAAGTTAAGTTGGCCGGGGTGGTTGTGGGCCAACTCCACCAATTCGGTCAACGTATGGGCCTTTACATCTTTATTGACCGCTACCAGGTTGGGCGTTTTAACAACCAGTATGATTGGCTTGAGTGCCTTCAGCGGATCGACCTCCTGCGTCCGATAGATGTTGGGATTGATGGCATCAGTCGCCGAATTGGATAGATAAAGGGTATAGCCATCCGGCTCGGCGCGGCTTATTTGAGACAACGCCAAGGCGCCGGCTGCGCCAGGCTTGTTATCAACGATGGTTGAAACACCCAGCTTGGCGCCTATGCCCTCGGCGACCAGCCGAGCGACCTTGTCACTGAAGCCGCCCGGGGTAAACGGCACGATAATGGATATCGATTTATCGGGGTATTTGGCCCAGCTGCTCGGACTGATCGCGAACCCTATAAGGGTCGCCATACAGAGTCGGATGACTTTGTTCATCTTGCCTCCTAGAAATCATCAATTTATAAATTTTCGAATCCATATTACACGTTGTAGTTTTATTAAAGGAACGTAATACACGTTTTTTAAAAATGCCTTTTTCTCCTTCCACGGGTGGTATTCCTGATCTAGTATTTGCGTAGCAAGCGGGAGATATCAAATGCAAGAAGTGGAAGTGAATGCACTGTCAGAAAGCAAATTTCATAAGGCAGACTACGATAGAGACACAGTCGGCCCCCTGAACGGCATTCGGGTCCTGGACTTATCCAGGCTGTTTGCAGGCAACGCTTTAACTCAGATGCTCGGCGACTTTGGCGCAGAGGTCATCAAGGTAGAACCCAAAGAAGGAGACACACTACGCGCCTGGCAGACGCAAGGCATAGAAACCAATTGGAAGTTATATGCCCGCAACAAGAAAAGCCTCGCACTGAATCTACGCCATGAGTATGCGCAAAAGTTGCTCAGGCACTTGGTGGAAACTTGCCACGTTCTGGTGGAGAGTTTCAGACCAGGCACATTGGAGAAGATGGGGCTCGCTCCAGAACAGCTGCATCGGCGTCACCCAAAACTGGTCATCGTCAGGATATCCGGCTGGGGTCAAGAAGGCCCTTATAGCCATCGACCAGGGTTCGGTACCTTGATAGAAGGAATTTCAGGCTTTGCCTCCTTTAATGGATTTCCGGATCGCGAGCCAGTACTTCCCCCGTTTTACATGGCGGATGCGTTTGCCGGAAGCTATGGCGCAACGGCTACAATGATCGCTCTACGAAACTCCGAGAAACTAGGCGGCATAGGTCAAGTGATCGATGTCTCGTTGCTCGACCCTCTTTTTCATGTTCTAGGACCGCAAGCGGCCAACTATAGATTGACGGGAACAGTGAAGCCTCGCGTCGGCAGCCGGTCTACTAACTCCGGGCCTCGAAATGCCTATCGCACCAAGGATGACCGATATGTCTCCTTATCCGCCTCAACGCAAAAAATGGCAGAGCGGCTGTTCAGGTCGATCGGCAGAGAGGATCTCATAAACAATCCGAAGTTTGCGACTAATGCCGCACGCGTAAAAAATGTTGATGAACTCGACAATATCGTAGCGGACTTCATTTCCCAAAGAACCCAGGCAGAGAATGTTGCGTTCTTCGAGGCAGCGGAAGTGACCATCGGCCCCATTTATGACATATCGCAGATCATCGAGGATCCACACTTTATCGAGCGCGGAATCATTCGCGAATACCCGGACAATGAAATGGGCTCGTTTCCCATGCACACGGTACTTCCCCGGCTGTCGGCAACACCCGGAAGTATCAGAACACCTGCGCCAGCGCTCGGAGCGCATAATCGCGAAGTTCTGGCGAAAGTAGGCATCGACGAACATGCGTACCGAAAGCTTCTTGAATCCGGCATAGTCTTTGAGGCGTCAACTTGAACGTGATTTCTCGAGGGCGAGTACGCTACGAATGTGATCTATAACAACACCCACTAGTCCCTCCTTGGGAGAACCGCGCTTCCATACCGCACCAATCAATCGTTGATGGTGAGTAGCGAGAAGCGGCAACTTTGCCAAACGCAGCCCAGGCGGCGACGGGTAATGAGAGTCGGGAACCAAAGACACACCTAGTCCCCTGTCCACCATCAGAGCGATGGTTAACAAGGAGGCCAGCTCAAAACGCTCTTTTGGCACGATGTCCATTTCTTTTAAGTAGCGATCTGCCAGCTGGCCTCCCCAATGCTGACGATCATACCTGATGAAGGGTTGTGTTCTTAGAATCTTGTACGGATCCGCAGCCCGCAAGCGGGCGGGCACAAGCGCAATGAGCGGCTCAACAATGAGCAATTGCCAGCATAGAGACTTGGGAAAGTCATATTGTGGATGGGGAATGATCACAGCATCCAAGGCGCCTTTGCGGACGTCTTCCAGTAGTTTCTCGGAAGTGCCCGCGTGAATAAAAACTGATAAGGTAGGGAGGCGCTCTGTCAGCATCAACAAAGTATCCGGAATAAACGACTGCAACGCTGTATTGATCGATCCCAAGCGCAACTCTTTTGGAGGCAGTGAAGAGTTGGCGGTCAAATGCATGTTCGAATAATCATGAACCAGCGCTCGAGCCTGTTCTAGGACGCGATGCCCCGCTTCCGTTAAGGACACCGTGCGGCCTGTGCGCATAACGAGCTTCACGCCCAAGTCTTTTTCAATCGACTTCATCTGCTGCGCCAGTGTCGTCGGGGATAGATTCAGCCGTCGTGCCGCTTCAGCAACAGAACCCGCATCCACGATGGTGAGGAAGTTTTTTAGAAACGCAACATTCATGACGAAACCGGTAAAAAAGAAGGAACGATAGCCCGTTACCTTCCCGAGCCTTTGATATGTTTGGTAATTCTATTAGGATAACGCAAGACCCCTTGTCAAAGCGCTGCAAGTCATCAACCACATGCTCTCCTAGCGGGCTAGCCTGGCTGCGAAAGGTCTGCTCGTACAAGCGGGCATTTTTTGTGTCTTTTGATCGCTTGGCCCAAACCACTTGGCCGTTCGTCGTAAATTCTGCTCAGTCACCACCAGCGTACACGGTATCTTAAAAATGAATTTCTAAAATATTAGGTATTACATTGAACAATTCCTTGCGCCGTCTCGACCTTAATTTGCTGGTCACTCTCGATGCGTTACTGACCGAGCATAATGTGACACGCGCAGCGGAACGTCTGCACCTATCGCAGCCCACCGTGAGCGTACAACTAGGCAAATTGCGCGCCCTGTTCAACGATCCGTTGCTGCTTCCCGGTCCACGCGGTATGCGGCCCACGGCACGCGCCGACGAGTTACGAGAGCCGTTGAGGCAAGCGCTGGAATCACTGGAGCATGCGGTCACACCATCCAGTCCGTTCGCTCCCGCCCAAGCACGACAGACTTGGTGCGTTGCGGCGTCAGACTACGGTGAATTCACGATCGTGTTACCAGCGCTTGCCGGGTTGCGTGTGGCGGCGCCCAGCACGCGATTGGCGGTCCTTGGCCTGTCACCTTCCTTACTGGCACGCCAAGCGGAGCAAGGCGACATTGACCTGGCCTTTCACATCAGCGAAGAAGCACCGCCAGGCTTGCGGCGCCGCTCAATGTTCACGGAACGCTATGTGCTGGCTGGCCGTACAAGCCATCCGCGTTTGAAACGCCGCCCTACTCTCGCTCAGTTCTGCAAACTGGATCATGTAATCGTGTCACCAGTTGGTGGCGGGTTTCAGGGACCAACGGACACGGTGCTTGCGCTGCATGACATGACGCGCAACGTAGCGCTATCGGTGCCGCACTTTCTGTTTCTCGAATCGGTGCTGGCGAACACGGATCTTGTGGCTATGGTGCCGTCTCGGTTGATACACAGCAATCGAGCGCTGCAAGCGGTGGAACCGCCGATCGAGGTGCCTGGTTTCGAGATGCTGATGCTGTGGCATGAGCGGGTACATCGAGACCCCGCTCACCAGTGGCTGCGGGAACACATAGCCAAGTCGATATGAATGGCCTGAGTTCACTTAATTGAGCATTGAACATCATGCGTAGGCCGAGCAAACAAACTGAACTACCCAACCGGTCAAAATTGCGGCTCTTGATGCATGCTCTCGAGAATCGTCAACACGATCTGACTCACCGTCTTATGACGGTAGTTCGCCGCGCGTTGACGCATGGTCTTGGCCTCCGCGCTCAGGGGTACATGAAGCCGCTCATCCTTTGCTTCTACTGCGCTGGACATGGCAAGCTCCTCGGAATGAGAAAATAATTGCGCTTCAAAATGGAGTACAAAAGCCCAGCTTTCAGGCCGGCGATTGTCATTTGTGGGCCAAGCACTCAGTGCTCTTCCCCGTCAATGATGAAGAGCTCACAACGAACGCAACATGTCGGGTCGCATACCAAAACACCAATGCCAGCACGCTAACCGAAGCACCAAGCAGGCACACGCCTTGCCAGCCGGTGCGAGCATAAGTTGCGGTGGTACTGATGGCACCCAACCCGCTGCCAACGGCATAGAACAGCATGTAAAGACCGATCAACCGGCTATGCGCTTCGGGGCGGGTGCGAACAATCAAACTTTGATTTGTGACATGCAGTGCCTGGCCACCCAAGTCGAGCAGCACAATGCCAAGCACTAATGCCCAAAGCGACCACGCCATCAGCGATAGCGGTCCCCAGGCCAGCAGCAAGATCAAGAGTGCCGCTATGCTGGTGCGCTGTCCATATCCGTCGTCGGCCCACTGCCCGGCACGCACTGCAACCAGCGCGCCCAGAGTACCGACCAAACCAAAGGCGCCAATGGCCGTGTGTGAAAAGTCATAAGGCGGCGCGGTCAATGGCAGTACCAAGGCGCTCCAGAAGATGTTGAATGCCGCAAACATTAACAAAGCCAGCACGCCACGCACTTGCAGCACCTTTTCTTGCCGCAGCAGCGTGAACATCGATCCCAGCAGGTGCGGGTAGCTCATCGCGCTCGGCACTACCGCCAGGACCGGCAGCCGTTTCTATAGGGGCAGCGCGACAGCCAGCATCAGAGAAGCAGAGCAGAAATATACGCCTCGCCACCCGGCCACATCGCTGACGCCTCCAGCGAACACGCGCGCCAGCAGCAGACCAATGAACAGCCCGCTTTGCGCTGCACCAACAACGCGTCCTTGCTCGCGAGGTGCGGCGGCGCTTGCTGCATAGGCAATCAGCCCCTGTGCCATTGCCGTACCCAACATACCAACGCCGAGCATGCCGGCCAGCAACACAGGTATGGACGCCGCCATACCCACCGTTGCCAGTGCCGCCACTAGCGCCAGTAGTTGTATGGCCATCAGTCGGCGACGTTCTATCCGGTCTCCCAATGGCACCAACAGTAGCAAGGCCAATGCGCAACCGGCCTGCGTGGCAGTCACTACCCCGCCGACAGCCGCGTAGCTGATGTCGAAGTCTCGCGCCAACGCGTCGAGCAATGGTTGCGCGTAGTAGACATTCGCCACACTTAAACCGCTGGCGATAGCAAACAGCAGCACCAGACTACGAGGCATTTGTGCATCTGGCACCGAAGCGTGGTTCCGACTCGGCAGTGCCGTAAACAATGACTTCATGATTCCAAGTCCATTCAATCAAGTTTCAAAATAAAACTAGTTGAATGCTATGGCATGTAGTTTTAAAATGCAACTTAGTTGAATGCCCGCGATGTTCCAATGGGAGCTACCGTGCCTCGCCACAAGACAATGAATGACAGACCGTGTCCCGTCGCCCGCTGCGTTGATATTGTGGGAGATCGCTGGTCGTTGCTGATCGTGCGTGACGCCTTTGATGGCGTGCGCCGTTTCGGTGACTTCCAGCGCAGCCTGGACGTTGCCCGCAACATCCTCACAGATCGGCTGCGCAAGCTAACCAAAGCCGGCATTCTTGAAATGCAGGCGGCTTCGGACGGCACCGCCTATCAGGAATATGTCCTGACAGCCAAGGGAGAGAGCCTGTTTCCTGTTGTCGTGGCATTGCGACAGTGGGGGGAACGGCATGCGTTCGCGCGTGGCGAGCGCCATTCCGTACTGATTGACAAAAACACGGGCAAGCCAATCGCGCCGATGATACCCACATCGAAAGATGGCGCCATCTTGATGCCTGCCGCTACTGAGGTACGAAAAGTGACGTGATGTTATCTTGGCTTATCACATTGAGTAGACGTGGCGGGCCGACGGCGTTATTATCACTAAGTAATACCTAGTGATAAGGGGCCTGCTATGGCAACATCTCTCAAGATCGACGAAGCCTTGAAAGGCCGTGTTCAGCATTTGGCTAGCCAACGACGTCGCTCACCACATTGGATCATGCTCGAAGCCATCCGACAGTACGTCGAGCGCGAAGAGGCCCGCGAGAGCTTCAAGCAGGAAGCATTGGCATCATGGGCGTCTTACCAAGAAACAGGCCTTCACCTGACAGGGCAGGAAGTTCGCACTTGGTTGAACACCTGGGGTACCGATAAAGAAAAGGCGCTGCCCGAGTGCCACAAGTAATCATCACCGAAGCCGCATCGGAAGGCTTGGAGCGGTGCCGGCAGTTCCTGCAAGCCAAGGCGCCGGAAGCCGCCCGGCGAGCGGGTCAAGCCATCGCACAGCAACTCTTGTTATTGGAAACAGCCCCAAACGTTGGCAGACCATACCCTGAAATGCCGGAATTGCGTGAGCTGGTCATTACGTTTGGGGATTCTGGTTATGTTGCTTTGTACCATCACGAACGAGTCGACGACGCGGTGTATGTCCTGTCCTTCCGGCATCAAAGAGAGGCGGGCTATTGAAGTGACGATCGAAACGGGTCTGCTTGAGAGTACGCTGGTATATGACATTAGCTTGTAACTCGCCCGCAATGAGATAGACGCCATGTTGGTTGTGCATCGTGAATCAATAAGCTTACCCAGCTCACGAAAGCACGCACAGTTGGCGACAGGTGACGGTTCTGCGGATACATGATTGACAGCGGCACCTCAGGCGATTCGTAGGTCCGGAGAATATCCACCAATCGACCATCTCGAAGATATGGTTGGGCTATAAAGTTCGCGATTCGAATCAGGCCCAGCCCCTCCAAGCCGCAAGTGACATACGCGTCAGTATCGTTTACAGCAAGGTTGCCGGATACGTTAACGGTACGTTCCTCGCCATTGATAAGAAAGCGCCAATCGACTGAACGCCCGGTTCGCCCGGCCAGGAACTGCACTAAGCGGTGAGACTTTAAGTCTTCCAGGGTTTTCGGCTCGCTGTGTTTTTTAAGGTATGCGGATGAGGCGCACGTTATCCATTCAAAGCTGCCAACCCGACGAGCCACCAACACCGCCGACGACGCGGGGGTGCCGGCGCGCAACACACAGTCAACGCCCTCTTGAACCAAATCGACCGGTCGATCGCCGAGCGTCAGTATGAGATCGATATCGGGGTAACACTCCTGAAAGTCCGTGATAGCTGGTAGAACAACCCTTCGAGCCAATGAAGGAGACATATCCACACGCAATTTACCGCGTGGCGGCACAGCCTTGCTAGACAGCGAGGATTCGGCCACTTCAACCTCGCTCAAGATTCGCCGGCAATGGTCATAGTAAAGGATGCCGTCCGGCGTCAGGCTAAGCGTGCGCGTGGTTCGCTGCAACAGCCGGGCCCCAAGATGAGCCTCCAAATCTTTTATCACTCTGCTTACAGTCGAAGGCGGCATGGAAAGGCCATTTGCTGCATTGGCGAAACCATTCATATCAACAACGCGTACAAAAACCCACATAGCTCGGAGTTTATCCATGTTCGAACCTCCAGATTAGGATTCTTCCGTATGCCATAGCCCTTCCAAAACATAAAGCGCGCCATGAGCGCCTGAATAGTAACGTCTCAAGGCCAGCCTATTATTCCATTTTTTACAATATTAAAAACAATTTCTGTGGCTTTTTCCATCATGCATCCGGCCATTATTATTTCTCGGAATCGGCTTTCTACCGGCATCATAATGCTTGCTGATCAGCCAGCAGCGCTGGCCAGATTATGCACAAATATGGGATAGATCATATTCCAACCATGTAAGGGAAATACACCATGAATCAACACAAAAGCGGAGTAGATACTGAACACATGCTGGTACTTGGCGCGGGCCAATTGGGCATGGCAGTGCTACGAGAGCTGGCACCCCGTCGCCAGAATGCAAAAACACGACTGACTGTTTTGATCTCGCCGAAAATGTGGAAATCGCCAAGTGTATTAGAGGCGAAATCGGTTGCCGAGCTTATTGACCTCGGCGCTGAATTACTGCCCTTCGATCTGTTTACCTGCACCGAAGACGAGCTAACCGAAGTATTCAAGCGATTTCGTACCGTCATTAACTGTACCGGTTTCGTTGCAGGGCCCGGCACCCAGATGAAGGTGACACGTGCCGCCCTCTCTGCAGAAGTATGCCGATATTTTCCATGGCAGTTTGGTGTTGACTATGACATTGTCGGAAAAGGCAGCGGACAACCCGTCTTCGATGAACAGTATGACGTCAGAACGCTGCTGCGGTCACAGAACCGAACCGAATGGGTAATTGTGTCCACCGGCATGTTCACGAGTTTTCTGTTTGAACCGGCCTTCGGTATAGTTGATTTCAACTCCAAGACAGTACATGGACTGGGCACCTGGGAAACCAAGGTTACGGTCACCACGCCCGAGGACATCGGACGACTCACCGCAGAAATCGTGCTCGAACAGCCTCGCATCGCGAATGAGATTATCTACGTTGCCAGCGACACCCTCTCGTACGCAACACTCGCAGATATTCTGGAAGACGTGACCAACACCCCCTTCACACGCAAACTTCTCACACGGGAATATCTGAACGATATGTTGGGCCGACATCCTGACGATGTAATGGCCCGGTATCGGACCGCCTTTGCATTAGGCGACGGGATGTGGTGGGAAAAAGCAGTCACTTATAACGAAAGCCGTTCCATTCCAACGACAGACGTCGCGTCATGGCTACACGGTCATTTGGATGCGGTAGATTGCGCTCATTGAATGCAACAAGGCGTTTTCCCGTTAGATCAAGGAGCCATATGTCTCCCTCGACATTCCAAACGTTGAGAGTCATAACCCGGACACGCATGTTAAGCTCCCTAAGATCGACCTGCCGATAAAGATGGCAGCCGATGGAGGTTGCCTGGCAACAGTAACGGCAAAAACACAGCGCAAGTTCTAGAACCTGCTGCCGCAGTTTCGGGATTATCTTGACTCTCTGCGACGTGCGGCCGCAAGCTGGAGTTTACTCGCATGACAGATTGGAAACCATCGGGCTATCCGTCGATAAGTCCCTACTTGATATGCAAGAATCCCGAGGCTTCGATTGCCTTTATGCGGGAAGCATTCGACGGCAGTCTGTTGCGAAGATTCGATCGCCCCGACGGATCGCTGATGCACGCCGAAGTTCGCATCGGCGACAGCGTTGTCATGATCGGCGGTGGAGAAACCGGCCACCAAAGCGCACATGTTCACATCCACCTCTACGTCAATGATGCAAAATCGGTGTTCGAGCGGGCTATTGCTGCTGGAGCGACGCAGGTTCAGGCACCGATACGCAAGCGGCCGGACGACGATCTGCGCGGTGGTGTTCAGGATTCATCAGGAACGATTTGGTGGATCGCCACGCAATAGACCAAAGCCGCCGTCCCGATTATTTCCCGCGTCATCAGCGAGCCAACGATGTGCTTGGTTCTTTCGTAGATATATTCCCTGTTTCTGGTCTGCGCTTCAGAGTCGTAGTGACGTAACGACATCCCTAGCTCGACCCCGCCCGCGGCAGCTTCGCAATGACCTTGATCTCGAAATCAAAGCGGCGGCTTGGTTCGCCTATTCCAGGACTGGACGTTGGCGCCCATGCCAATGTACCTTGCCTATTCTCCAAACCGACATGTCAGCACAAAGCTGCGCGTGTTCATGGATTGGGTGGTTGAACTGATGGCGCTGCATATGCCGCCATGCGGCCCAAGCCCATGATTGCGGCCACCCATTTCATCAGCACCCCAATGAAAACGTCAGGCGCTAAATTACTTTTTTGCGCAGCCACGCCGCAACGGCTTCGCCCGCAATCACCAGTCCGATAATCGCCAGCAGAATGGTGGCCACCGTGCGCCAGTGCAGTGTATCGATGGCGCCTTGAAGAATGACGCCGATACCTCCGGCACCCACCAGACCAAGCACCGTCGATTCGCGCAGATTGATATCCCAGCGCAATATGCCGACTGCGAAGAATGTGGGCACAACCTGGGGGACGATGGCGTACAGAATCACCTTGGCGCGCGAAGCGCCGGTGGCTTCCAGCGCCTCGACGGGACGCCGGTCTATTTCTTCGATCGCCTCGCCCAGCAGTTTGCCCAGAAAACCCAGGGAGCGGAACATGATGGCGACGATGCCCGCCATCACGCCTGGTCCGAAAATGGCCACGAACAGCAGCGCCCAGATCAGCGTGTTGACCGACCGGCTGGAAACCAGAATGAATCGGCCCAGCCACAAGGTCGCACGGTTTGGCGTGGTGTTTTGTGCCGAGATATAGGCCACCGGCAAGGACACCAGGACAGCAATGAAAGTGGCGATGGTGGCGATATTCAGGGTTTCGACCAGGGCCCACAGGATTGCCCGGATGTCGGAAAAATCCGGAGGAACCATGCGGCCCGCCAAGTCGCCAATTTGAGCAGGGGCGTCCCACACCCATGACCAAATGATATTGATGGAGCTCAGGGACCAGCCCACAGCCAGCGCCACAAGCGCAAAAATCCCCAGACGCATCCAGCGCTCTTTCGGCGTATGGCGCGCCCAGGCACGATCGGCCACGGATTGCGTCACCATATGGCCCTCCGGATGCGGCCGCTTACGGCTTCGCTGATCAGGATAACGCCGATGATGACCAGGGTGATCGCCAGGGCGAAATCATAGTCGTAACGACCGAAGGCATTCATGAGTGTCGCACCGATTCCGCCGGCACCCACAATCCCAACCACGGCCGAAGCGCGCAAATTACTGTCAAGTTGATACATCGACAGACCGATCTGGCGCGGCATGATCTGCGGCAGCACGGCAAACTGCAACACCGTAAAGAATGGCGTACCCGTGCTGCGTAAGGCTTCTACCTGACCCCAGTCAATTTCCTCGATGCGTTCGGCAAGCATTTTTGCCACAAACCCGATCGAGTAAATGGTTAAAGTCAGAATGCCTGCAACCGGACCAAAGCCCACCGCCTTGACGAAAATGATAGCGACAATGACGGGATGGAAGCTGCGCGACACGATGATCAGGGCGCGCCCCAGCAGATAGATCGGTTTGGCCGCGATATTGCGGGCCGCCATGAAGGCGATCGGGATACTGAGCGCCAGACCGAGCAAAGTCGCCAGAATGGCGATTTGCATGCTTTCAAGAAACCCGTCGATCAGAAGCTCATGGCGGGCAAAGCTTGGGGGAACAGCGCCGGAAAAGATACGCGCGGCGCGTGTCATGCCTTGGCTGATGCGGTCCCAATTGAAGGGCAACGTATAGATGGCCCAAGCCAGGTAGGCGATCACCGCAGCCGCCAGCGCCCAGCGCAGCAGCGGGTTGGCGATGAAAGGCGGCTTGCGCCAGGTATGCGGCAATGGCGTGGATGGGCGCGTCATCAGGCTGTGGCTTCCAGGATGTCGGGGTGGACATGGCCCCGTTCTTCGGCGGGCGTGCCGCTATAGACGCGATGCATGGCATCCGCATCAAGGGCGTCGGGGGGGCCGTCGAAAATCAGCCGGCCGAAACGCATGCCCACGATGCGGCGCGTAAATTCCTTGGCCTCGGCAACGTTGTGGATGTTGATCAGCACCGGCAGCTTGAATTCGTCGGCCAAGCTTTGCAGCAGCTCCATGATCTGGCGCGAAGTGACCGGGTCGAGCGAGGCGGTTGGCTCGTCAGCCAGCAGGATTTGCGGTTCTTGCATGAGCGCGCGCACCACGCCGACACGCTGGCGCTCCCCACCCGACAGTTCGTCTGCGCGCTTGTTGGCGTAGTGCGCGATGCCCACGCGCTCCATCAAATGGAATGCGCGCTCGATGTCCTCGGCCGGGTAGCGTCTCAATGCAGCGCGCCAGTACGGGATATAGCCAAGGCGGCCGCATTGGACGTTTTCCATGACGGTCAGGCGGTCGACCAGGTTGAAGCCTTGAAAAATCATGCCGATATGGCGGCGCGAGCGGCGCAGCCCTTCGCGCTTTAGCGATGTCAGTTCGACGCCATTCAGTTCGATGCAGCCGGAGGTGGGCTCGACCAGGCGGTTGATACAGCGCAGCAAGGTGCTTTTGCCCGCGCCCGACGCACCGATGATGGAGACGATAGATTCGCCGGCAACCTCAAGGTTGAGGTCTTGCAGGACGGGGGCGCCATCGCCGTAGCGTTTGACCAGGCTGGTAATGCGAAGCATGCGTGACTCTTCAGTATGTCTTGCGTCATCTGGCCGGCACACTGGCCGGTTGGCGCGGCGAGCCGGCCAGACGACACAGGGGGGGGGTTATTTCAGATTTTCAGTTGTATAGGTCACACCGTTGGCTTCCTGGATGTCGCGGATGACCGACCAGTTCTCCTTGTACGTAATGGGCACGAACTTGGTCACGCCGGAAAACTCCTCGCCCAACGCCGTCCCTTTCATGTCGAAGCTGAAGAAGGCTTCCTTGATTTTCTCGACCAGTGCAGGATCAAGGTTGTGCGCGTATGTATACGAGGTGGTGGGAAACCGCTTGGACTCGTAGATGATCTTGACCTCGTCGGGATCATACAGATTGCGTTCAGCCATGCGCTCGACCACCTCGGAGGCCACCGGCGCGGCATCATAGTCCCCTGCGACCACACCCAGCATGGATTGATCATGCGAGCCCGAATACACGACTTTGTAGTCCTTGTCCGGCGTCAGGCCGAGCTTGGGAAACAACGCACGAGGCGCCAGATTGCCTGAGTTGGAGGTCGGTGAAGTGTGCGCCACGCGCTTGCCCTTGAGGTCGGCCATCGTGTCAATGCCGCTGTCCTTGCGTGTGTAGACTTGCAGCGTATAGCCGAATTTCCCCGTTTCCGATCCCATGATGGCGAACGGCACGGCGCCCGCAAGATTGACGGCGAATGGCGTAGGGCCAGTCGAATAACCCGCGATGTGCAAGCGGTTGCTGCGCATGGCCTCGATTTCAGCGGCATTGGACTGGACGGCGAAAAACCGCACATCCTTGCCAGTTACTTTTTCCAGATGCTCGATAAAGGGTTTCCAGATATCGGCGTAGATTGCAGGATCCTCAACCGGCGTATAGGCGAATACCAGCGTATCGGGATTCAGCAGCTTGTCCGGATCGGTGGGGGTGTCGGCGACAAGATCGTCGTTTTCATCGCAATAAATGTTGGCCAACGAACCCCGGTTGCTGCATTCAGCGGCGCCGGCGCTGACGGCTGGGAGCATCATGGCCATAAACGCTGCGGCGCACGTGAGCCGCAGGGCGGGACGGGTCATACCGGCTATAGATATCTTCATGGCTCCTCTCTTCTCCTGATATTCATATCGAATCAATGGATATATATCGCTGCGTGCGAAATGTTGTTGTCTGCCAACCTAGATTACTAATAAAAGTTGTTTTTTACAATAATTTTGTGCATAAATGTTGTTATCATCACAATCTAATGTGGCGTAAGCAACTTTTATGACCGCCAAGCTTCCGTCAAGCCGGCTCAACCGTTCCCCTATCAGGCCTCGCATGCCATGACCCGCAAACCACGCAAAGATGAACGACAAGCCCGGATTCTCGAGGCGCTGCGCCACACGCCGCATCTGCGCATCGCCTTGCTTGCCGAGCGATTCAAGGTTACGACCGAAACCATCCGCCGCGATCTTGACTCTCTGAGCAGGCGAGGTTTGGTGAACCGCGCGCACGGCGGAGCAGTCGCCCAGCCCATGGGGGTCCAGCCCTCGATATTCGAACGCGATCAAGCCACTGTGGACGAGCGCACACGCATTGCGACGCGGGCCGCCTCCTTCATATCGAACGGTCAGGTACTGATGATGGATGCAGGCTCAACCACCACGCAGTTGGCTTGGCAATTGGCGCGCGGCGCGGAAACACTGACAGTGATTACAAACAGCTACCCGGTCGCCTCCGCACTGAGCCCTTCCCGCTGCACAACCATCGTGTGCCCGGGCGAATTCAACGGACGCGAAGGAGGCGTATTCGGGCAGGACACCACTGAATTTCTGGGGCGGTTTCACGCCAACATCGCCTTTATCGGCGCCAGCGGCCTGAGCGCGGGAGGGGTGATGGACGTAAACCGCCAGGCAGCCTGGGTCAAGCGCACCATGATCGAACGCTGCGAGCACGCCTATCTGCTGGTGGACCACACGAAGTTCGATCTGCATGTGCTCGAAATCGTGGCGCCGCTGGATGCCTTGAGCGGCGTTGTCACAGACCGGGCGCCACCCGAGCCCTTGATGCATGCCTTGCACGAGGCAGGCGTCGAACTTCATATTGCCGCGGGCGCCGACATGTCCGATATCGCCGCGCCCCATCTCCAGGAGAAAAAATGAGCCGTCTCGCCGAAGCCGATCCACAATTGCTCTCCCAGGTTGATGTGATACTGACGGATGTGGACGACACCCTGACGACGGAAGGCAAGCTGTCTGCCTTGGCCCTTGATGCCTTGGAACGCCTTGAGACAAATGGAGTGCGCGTCGTCCCGGTCACGGGAGGTTGCGCCGGATGGTGTGATCACATCGTACGCGCATGGCCAGTAACTGCGGTGATTGGGGAAAGCGGCGCCTTCAGATTTCAAAAACGCCCCAATGGCGGGCTGAGCCAACGTTACGCGCGGCCGCTGGCGCAGTTGCGCGCTGATCAGAAACGGTTGTTGGACATTGCGCGCCAGGCGCTGGAGGAAGTCCCGGAGGCGCGCATGGCGGCCGACCAGTCCTATCGGCTTGCAGACGTAGCCGTCGATCACTCGCAGGATGTGGGCCCATTGCCCTGGTCCAGCATCGCCCGAATCATCAGGGTATTCGAAGATGCCGGCGCACGCGCACGCGCCAGCTCGATACATGTGAATGCCTGGTTTGGCGACTATGACAAGGCTTCCATGGCGGCGCAATTCCTGGCCGAAGATATGGGCATCGACCCCGGCGAGCAGCCGCGCCGGGTCCTATTCATTGGTGATGCGCCCAACGACGAATCGCTTTTCAACGCCTATGCGCTGAGCGTGGGCGTGGCAAACATCAGACAGCATCTGGATAGCCTGACCCATCGGCCACGATGGATCTGCGATGCCGGCCACGGCGCAGGTTTTGTCGAAATGGCGAACCAGGTCCTGCACGCCCGCCAGCAGCCCGCACACGCCTAGCGCCGGCGAGATCGGCACTGTCAGTCGCGTTGTTCCAGCATGGTCTCCAGGTAGGCCAAATCTTCGCGCAGCACACGCAGTGATTCCTTGACGGTTGCCGCCTCTGGCCGCCTGCACGCCTCGCGTTTCAAAGCATTCACGGCCATTTCAGCGATGGCCTCGGCAACCTCTTCCCTGCCAAGTTCGCCATCGGCGCTGTACCACCATGCCGTCCAATTGCACATGCCGATCAGGCTGAAAGCGGAGACGCGCGCGTCGACCATTCTGAAATGGCCATCATGCACGCCGCGATCTATGATTTCGCGAAATTTGGTCAGAACCGCCCTGCGGGCAGCTTGTGCCGCGGCACCATGCTCGTCGGTCAACTCCGCGGCGTTGCGATCCACGACGCGAAACTCCGACGGCCGCGACAGAATATGCATTGCATACCGGCGCACCCACGCCCTCAGCGCTTCAATGGGATCGCCATCCAGCGTATCATGAGCGGCAAGCCGCCCAGCCGACATGGTGACCTCTTCGGTGAGGGTGCGCAGGATGTCTTCCTTTCGCTTGAAATAATAATAAACCGCCGTCCGCGTAAGCCCCAGGGCTTCGGCGATATCCTGAATACTGGTGCCACCGATGCCTCGTTGGATGAAAAGCCTGGATGCAGCATCAAGAATCGCGTCGCGCAGCAGTTCTCCTTTGAGCGAGTGACCGCCGCCATGGGGGGAGGCTGGCATCAGGGGCTTCTTTCTTTCTTTCATACGATGTCTGTCTTTTTCGCCAAGCAGCGTTTCACTTGACAACATCATAGATCATTGAGGGTCCGCCAGAATCCCCGTCTAGGGAGTCATAACGCTTTCAGGGTCCAGCAGCGCGCCGGCATCCGGCACGATCGCCGGCAATCCCATATGCTGCAGCATCTGCCATACGGTACAGGCCGCCGTGGAAACAACCGGAACATCCATCTGCTTCTGGACAACCGGAATCGCTGCAAGCGAAGGCATCTGCACGCATGCCGACAGTACCACTACATCCACGTTCTTGGTATTCAGGCGCTTCACATCGTCGACAAGCTGCATCGGTTCCCGCCGTCCTACCTCCAGGTTGTCCGGGATTCCGAAGCTGATTGCATCGGCAACCTCGACACCCTCACTTTCGATGTAAGTTACGACCCGGTCGGTCAAATCGGGCATGTAGGGCGCCATCAGGGATATGCGCTTCGCCCCAAGCCTTCGCAAGCCTTCAATCAGCGCCCCAGCCGAGGTCATGACCTGCGCATCGCAATGGTTGGTGCGCACGGCTTCTTGCAGCGCGCTTTCGGTTTTCCTGTGATAGCCCGGTCCCATCGCCATGATGGCAACCAGGCACGCCGTACTGATGACATCCGGCCGTGCATCAGCAAGCTCCGCGGCGCAGCGAAGTCCTTCCTGGTTCATGGCACGCAACTCCTCAGGGGTAACCTTGTGCATGCGCATCCGGCTGGAATGAAAAGTAAACCTCTCTGGAAAGACGGATTCCCGTGCTCTGAACATGGCTGGAATCTCTGTCTCCATGGTGGTATTGGAACTGGGCACGATTTGCCCAATGCGATAAAGCTGTTTCATGACAACTCCTGCAGGCTCAATCCAGGGAAATGCGGGCTTGCCTGACCACATTCGAAAATCGCAGCGAATCACTTTGCTGGACACGCACCAGATCTCTGGCACTGGCAGGCCACGCATCAAAGCCGAAAGTCTCGAATCGCTTGCTCACCTCCGGCGCGACAACAGCCTCGGCAATCCCGTCGTTGATCTGCTGGGTAATGGACTTTGGCGTCCCTTTGGGTGCGAAGGCGGCCACCCATGTCTTGAGTTCGAAATCAGCCGGTCCACCCGCCTCGGCCACAGTGGGAATATCGGAATAAGTAGCCAGCCGCGACGGCGCGGCCAGCGCCAGCAGCTTGACGCGCTTGGCTTGGTAAAGATTCTGCACCGTAGCCGCAGTGCCGAATGCCCAGTCCACTTCCCTGTTCGCCACGGCGGTGTAGAGTTGCGGCAGCTCCTTGAATGGAATATGCATCATCTGCGTGCCGGTTTTGGATTCGAACATGGCTGTACCAACATGTGCAACGCTACCCATGCCCCAAGTGCCGTATGTGATGCGTCCGGGATCGGCCTTGGCGGCCGCAATGAGGTCCCCCACGCTATGCCAGGGCGAGTCAGCGGATACGACGATAAAGAAATGCGTCGTATAGATAGGCGCAACAGGATCAAAATCCTTGACGGGATCAAAAGGCAACTCACGATACAGATGGGGCTGCAACGTCATGTGGGTGCTGTCCACGATGACGATCGAATATCCATCCGGTTCAGAACGCTTTACCTCACCAATGGCAAGCCAGCCATTTGCGCCCGGCTTGTTCTCGACGATCACAGGCTGCTTCCATTTGGATGAAAGCTGCTCCCCCACCATGCGCATGACGGCATCTGGCCCGCTACCCACCGAGTATGGCAGCACCGCGCGCACCGGGCGTTCGGGATAGTGAAGGTCTTGCGAGTACGCTGCGCCGGCTGCGAGGCTGATCGCCAATATGGCCGATCCAATTACTTTTTTCATGTCTCCTCCGAAAATCAATTTGTATTTAATAAGCAGCTGGCTGCTTGGTGTATTCATGCGGATAAGCCAGCTCGTAGGCCGCTGTGAATGCGGGGTCGCGCCGTGCAAGGTCGTCATGCGTGACCTGCCCTGTTCGCCGCATGTAGTCATACGCAAAGGCAAGCGGATCCATGTCCATTTTGGAAGCCACGTTTTCATACCAATCGAGGCTGCGCGCGGCTGCGGTCTGGAAGCTCGATGAAGCGGGACGACGCTCGGACTCGAACGCCGCGAACACTTTCCGGACATCCGCCGGGTGCCGCGCCAGGCCACGTTGCAGCGCAATGGCATCCTGCATGGCCATCCGTGTTCCAGAACCAAGCGAGAAGTGCACAGTGCGCAACGCATCGCCAAGAAGCACGATGTTCCGGTACGACCAATGCTCATTCCGAACGATTTTTGCCTCAAACCACAAGGATCGATTGGTCAACAATGCGTTGCTTCCCAAATCTGGCGAGAAAATCTTTGTACAGAACCCGCAGCTCTCCGCTTCCGTCGCTGTATCCAGGCTGGCACGTTTCCAGGTTTCGGGGTCAACCTCGACGAGAAAGGTGCTCAGATCCTTGCTGTACTGATAGCTATGAGCGATAAAAAGGCCATGTTCGGACTCGCGGAAAATAAGCGACACAGGATGAAACCGCTGGCGAGTCCCGTACCATGCGAACTTGTTCCTGCGATGCTCAAAGCTCAGCTTGAAATGGCTTGCATACTGTGTACGCGTGGCGCTGTTGCTGCCGTCCGCCGCCACAACCATGTCTGATTCCAATGCAAGGCGCTCTACATCCTCGACGCGATGCTCATAGGAAATGACTATGCCGGCTTCCAGGCATGCCTTTTCCAGCACTCGCAGCATGTCTATCCGTGCAGTGCGGGAAAAATGGTTGCCCTGAATCTGAACGCGCGTGCCGCGATGAATAATCTCCATGTAGTCGCATCGCTCGTGATGGGCAACAAAATCGTCGAAGAACTCAGGATCCGCCTCCCGCAACGCCGCGAGGCCGACATCCGAGAAAACAACGCCCCAGCCATAGGTGGCTCCACGAGGGTTCTGCTCATACACATGTATATCGTGTTCAGGGTTGTGCTTCTTCGCCAACAGGGAAAAGTAAAGGCCTGCGGGGCCCGCACCGATTACGGCAATTTTCATGGCTGTACTCCTTTACGTCTTGGACTGCTCGTGAGGTTGCCCTGGCAGCAATCCTGCCGATATGAAAGCAGCGCCGTGCGCAGCACATCAGGTATGGAGATGGCGCGCCGCTCCCCTCGCGCCACACAAATTGGTGTCAGCTTCGACTCAAAGACGACTTTTTCCTGCACGCTGCCTTCAAAGCACAAGGAATAGGTCCTGTCACGAACATCCTCCACGGTCACGCGTACATCAAGGTCGTCGTCGGGCCAAACCGAAGCGCGGAAATCAAAAGTCAGTGCGCGTGTCGGCGTGCCGAATCCTTGGCTGTCCTTGATGCGCTGCGGCGTTCCGCCCAGGAGCCGGCCATAGAACAGATCGGCGGCGGATATGACGTACTCCGCGAACATGACCGTGTAGACCACGCCTGCGGGATCGCAATCTCCCCACTTGACACGGCGACGGACGATGAACGGCGTCTCCTGGAGCACATACTCAATCTTGGTCATCGTCCGACTCCCGCCGCATTGCAGCCTCGCGATTGAGCACCTGCGCTATTCGCGTGCGTAGCGCAGCCTTGTCAAGCTTTCCCACCTTTGTCACAGGAAAGGCATCGATGTGTTCTACGCGTTCTGGGCACTTGTACTTGGCCAGCCCTTTTTCGACCAGAAACGCCCCCAGTTCCGGCACCGAGGGAGCCAGCGAACCCGGCCTGGGGATGATGAAGATGCAACCCTTTTCGCCATAAACGGGATCGGGCATGGCGACCAATCGCGCTTCCGAAACCGCGGGGTGCGTGTTGATCAGCGCTTCCACTTCCTCGCAACCGATCTTCTCGCCACCGCGATTGATGTTGTCGCGCAGACGGCCTCCAAATGTGTAGAAGGTATCTCCATCCACGACATGCGCGGTCATCATGTCACCGGTACGATAGAAGCCGTGGGCAGTGAACGAGCGCGCATTCGCATCCGGAGCATTGAAGAATCCCGGTAATGTTGCCGGCCCACGAAAACATAGTTCACCCATTTCGCCAGGCTTTACCGGGGTCTCGCTTTCCGGCTCAAGGAGAACGATTTCATCTTCGACACAGCCTGATTTACCCTGGGTGTGATGGCGTACGTAGTCTGGCGCGTCCGCAGGCGATCCAAGCAATAGGCCTTCGGTAATACCGAAGAGGTTGGAGCACGGAACACCAAGATGTCTCTCCAGATGATCGGCCGCACTCATGGTAATAAACAGCCGCAAAGACGAGAGATCATGGCGGGCAAGATCAGGATAGGCCATGATCTGCGGCGCGATCGGGCCTATCGACATGGCTCTTGTCACCCTATGTTGATCAATGAGCTCCATCATTCTCGGAACGTCGACTCTGGGCATCAGGACAGCGGAAACACCCATGGCGATTACAGGCATAAGAACGTAGACTTGGGCAGCATTGTGTAGAAGGGGCAAGGCCCAGATAATGCGTTCCGTCTCATCAAGTC
Source organism: Allopusillimonas soli (assembly GCF_004153445.1). GTDB lineage: Bacteria > Pseudomonadota > Gammaproteobacteria > Burkholderiales > Burkholderiaceae_B > Allopusillimonas > Allopusillimonas soli. The sequence continues at coordinate 414,950 of NZ_SDQC01000004.1, read as the reverse complement.
GATAGCGGCGGGCACAGGCAAGCGCGTGGGCCAGGTATTCGGCATGGAATCTCGGAATGATCTTCGGCGATCCCGTTGTTCCGCCTGAAAGCTGGAAGCTCAGCACGTCTTCACAGCCCGGCTCATTTCCGAACAGCTGCTCCCTGGCCTGTAGCAAAGGCATGCCGTCAATCATGGATCCCATGGCATGACCCGTTTGCGATGCACTGCCCCGCGCCACGATGAGATGCTCGACGCCGGGATAATCAGCCATCATCTGAGCCGCGAAATCCGGCAGATCGGCGCGACCGAAATCACCCTGCACGAAGTAGCCTCGCGCTCCGGTCTGGCGAATCAGTGCGCCAATCTCGAGTTGCCTGTGCTGAGGCAAGGAACAAACAGGGACAATCCCTGCCTTGTAACAAGCCAGCAATGCCAGCGCCGTCTCGATTGTCGTGCCCATCTGAAAAATGACACGATCGGGAGCGCGCAACCCAAGCCTCAGCATGGCCGCAGCCAATCGGTCTGTCAGTTCGTCCAATTCACGAAATGTAAGACTGCCTTCATCCGTAATCAGCGCTGTGCGTTCTGGGCACCGGCTGGCAGTTTCACGGAGCACGCCACCCACTGTCTGGGGCCGCCAGACGCTCCGCTCAAGGTACCCTCGCGCCCGTTCCTCTGGATGATAGATTACGCCTTCTATGGGGTATCGAATGTCCCGCATCATGCTCTCCTCCACGTTTTTTATATGGCACCTGGCTAGCGCACTACGGGTGCAATACGGACCTTGTCCCGATCCAGCACTTCAATCGTCCCCTTGACGCCCCCCGTGAACAGTCCATACCACACGGCGGGCTTCAGGCGCAGTTTCCTGCGCTGAAACTCCAGGGTCGTATCCGATTCCACACACTGGAAGAACTCGGTATCAACCACCTTGCAGTCTCCGCGTGCCGACGCCTCCTCGATCAGGGAGGAAAACTCCGCCACGCGCGGCACAAAGATACGCACCCCTGGTGCGGAATCCGGGCTTCCAAGCGCGAGGTGCTCCTCAAGAAGAACGGCCTTGCGTGCCCAGATATCGTCAATACTTTGAACCAGAGCGCCAGCGGAGCGCGCTGTGTCTTCCTCCTGCATGGCCGCCTGTATGGTCAGGTCGGCGTCAATGGAATCCACGCGGCCCAGGGGGCGCAGTTTGCGTGTGAACTCGATGAAATAACCGTTCGGATCCCTGACATAAACCGACTCAATCACCTCATGCCGCGTTTCGACGGACACATCCAGCCCGGCGTCCTCCAGCTTTTTCTTCCAGAGCCGGAGCTCGTCCTGGCTCTGAACGAGCCAGGCTGTATGCGTGGCGTCGAACACATGGTCTTCGGGTACGGGCCGCTTGAGATTACGCCCTTGCAGCGCGGCTGGCTCTTTGGAACCAAGGTAGTAAAAGAAGGCAATTGTGCTGCCCTGGCCACTGTCGAAGAAAAAATGCAGGAAATCGGGATGCGTTTCCGGGCCCCAACCGCGCGCTGAAATGACATGCACCAGCGGCAGCCCCAAAATGTCCCGATAGAAGGTGACTGTCTCACGCAGCCGCCAAGTGGGACGGGCCGTATGATCGACGCCATGCAGCTTCAGTCGGGGCTCGTGGTTTGAAACTGAATTCATTGCATTTTCTCCTAAGGCATATTTCTAGAGGAAGCGCTCGCGCAGCCACGAACCCAGCTCACGGCCAGCCGCATAGCGCCCCGGTTCCTCTCCGTCGGCCAGTGCTCGGCCATGGTGATCTCCGCGTATGCGCAGGTGTGTTTTATCGACTGCGGGGATCGCGTCCCGGATCGCCTTCACATCGCCAGGAAAGCAGGCTTGATCTCCGGTGTATTCCACAATCAGCGTAGGCTGGGTGATGCTTGGGGCGGAGCGCGCAATGCTCGCGTTCGAGGATCTGGCGGACCAGGTCGACAACCAGCTTTCAGGCGTACAGAATCGGGCAAACCCAACAGCGCCGTAGTTGGAGGCGTAGGGGTTTGCGCCCCACAACGATCCGGCGTGCCGATCAGAGGCATCCATGCTCAGATCCAGGCAGCGTAGATCGGCATCGGTACGCCAGACTGTCATGACCGGCGTATGCGCTGCCAGGCGGCGTTGAGCTTGCGTTGGCTCCTCCGCGTCCTTGGCAACCTTGCGGGCAGACAGGCGTTCCTTGATCATCCGAAGCGCCCTGTCATCCAGACGTGCGACCCGCTCCATCTGGGCGCTTCTGTAACGGGCTATAAATTCGGGCTTGTACCGGGCCTCGCCGTTCGGCTCGTAGCCATTGTCCGGATTCAATGGATCCAGTTCGGGTATGACGGACAACGCATCGTTTTCGTCGGCAACGGAAGGATCAATGCAGTTTCCCAATAGCGCGCCTTGGCCAGGATGCGGACCGATAAGCACCATACCCTGGACTTTCGGCATGTCCAACGCATCCAAAGCTGTGCGCCTGCCGCCCGGTGTTTTGCTTATGCGATCTGATGGCGCAAGGCTCGACTGATGCGCATAGAAGGCATAAAGGCCCGCCCCGCCCGAATTGCCCAGCAACACAATCTTCTGAAACCCCTGGCTGCGCAGAAACTGCAGGCCCGCCGCCACGTCCTGAAGCGCAGTTTCATGCTCCAGCCTCAAGTCGTTGCCGATGGATCTCGAGCCTTGCGACCACGCCGCCATGCCCGAGGCAACGATGTCAGGGATGAGGTAGTGGCACGCCATGAACTCGCGTGGGTGCATAACACAGACAACCGTGTCAGGCCGCGCCCCTGACGGCTGGTAAAGCGCCCCCGAGGTGGCCGCACCATCGGCAGTACGCAGCACGACGTTGCGTGTGACTGTGCTTGCAGGCACATCGCGCGGGTTCCAGTCCGTATTGAGAAACCCGGCAGTGATCAGATGGGAAGTGTTCCGGCTGGCCATGCTTGTCTCCTTGATGATCGCCCCAGAATCAGATGATTTGTCTTATTAGACTGTTTTTTGACGTTTATGTCAATATAAACGTCTAGTATTTGACACTAAAGACAATTGAAATTGTAAAAATCTGGCTGAAATACACAGCCGCCTGCCTGGATTCCCAGGGCAGGCGGCGGGACTAGCGACGAAGCAAGCGTGGAATGGAACGAATGGACAGCCGTATTTACTGGGGCGTTAGACTCAGTTTGTCCTGAAGCAGAGTGCGCAGAACATGCGACTCCTTCTCCGTTTCTTTTTTGAACGCGTCTGGCCCCAGCGCCAGGACGTCGAAACCGATATCGGAGAAGAAGTTATGCATGGCACGGGTGCTCAACGCCGCATTGATGACGCCGTCCATGTGACGCACGACGGTTGGTGAAAGCCTGGCGGACCCTAAAACGCCCACCCAGGCCTTATTGGAAAAAATATAATCCCGGTATCCCGACTCGCTAAACGTCGGAACATCGGGCAACAACATGGATCGTTTGTCGCTGACAATTGCCAGGGCCTTAACGAGATTCTGCTTTACCAGCGGTTCGGCAACATTCGCCCCCGTAAATGTCAGCGGGATATGTCCACCCAGCAAGTCCTGAATGGCCGGAGGCGAACCTTGATACGGAATCTCTTCCATACTGATACTGGCCCGCTCGGCCAAACTGCTCATTACACGGACTGGCAAAGTTCCAATTCCCCATGAGCCGTATGCAAGAGGGCTTTTGCTCGCTTTTTGATGCGCTACCAATTCCGTCAGGTTGTCAGCTTCAACATTCACATTCGCGATCAAAACAGCACCGGCGGCCGCTACCTTGCTGATGTATGAAAAGCTTTCCAAAGGATTGTAATCCGCGTCCTTTATGAGAAACGGCGCTGTAAGCACCGAGTCCGTGGTAATCAAGAATGCTGAGCCATCAGCAGGGGCTTTGAGCAGCTCTTTTACAGCTATAGTGCCACCCGCCCCCCCTTTGTTCATCACAATCACTTGCGAGTCCATATCTTTCGAAATCACGTCCGCCAATTTTCTGGCAATGATGTCAATCGGCGACCCTGCCGAACTGGCAACAATGAACTTGATAATCTTGGGAGCAGTCTCGGCTTGTGCAAAAACCGGAATTGAAACTGCCCATGCAATGACCGCAATGGCCATCCGCACAGCATAATTGCCTTTCATGATTGAATCCTCCTTGGCTGCCGCCGCGCCATGGCCGACAGTCCATCCACGCGAATTTCAGGGTCGATGACGTGCGTCGGTTGTTAACCGTACTGGTCGATGAATGCCTGCAGAACACTGTTGTATTCGTCAGGTGTTTCAAAATAAGCAGAATGCCCAGCGTCTACAAAAGTGTGGGCCGATGCGCCCGGAATTATCCTGGCAACATCTTCGTGCAATGTCGGTGTGAGGAAGTCGTCGTGGCTGCCGCCACACACCATGGTAGGTATGGCATAACCACGAAAATGTTCGGGCAATATTCGAACCTCGTCGGCGGTCATCGTTTCCGCGCGAAACCCGGAAGGATTCAAGCCTTTCAGCTGACTATAGAGAAAAAGCAGCTCCGGCCGACTCTCCAAGTTCGCCTTATTCCACCCTATGCCAGTCGCTCGCATATCAGCCTGCTTGTAATCAAAGGTGCGAGCGGCATCCTCCAGCACCTTCCATGTCCGGGGCGAGTAGGCGGGCGTGGGAGATCCGCTTATGAATAGTGCCTGGACACGCTCCGGATGATGGACAGCAACCGGCAAACCAGCCCATGCGCCGAGCGATTGACAAGCAAAGACAGCCTTTTCCACGCCAGCATGGTCCAGCACAGAAAGCATGTCTTCTGAGAAATGCTGGGGGAGCGTTCTGTCGGGGCTGCATACTGAATGCTTGAATCCTCGAAGATCCACGGTGATGACCTTGTACTTCCTCGAAAAATAGGGCACCTGCTGATACCAGACCAGCGTGTTTCCGCCGCCTCCGTGAATAAAAATGATTGGCTGCCCTTCTCCATGAGTTTCGTAATAAATACTCACGCCGTCAGATGCATTAGCGAATGGCATGGAATACCCTTTCAAGTTCAAAGACATCAGGATGATGAATTTTCGACACCATTCTAGTGATGCGTCTGCATGCACCCATATAACAAAATCAGGGTAGGCTATAACCACTACGGTGATCGATAGCCTCGAACGCGTCACGGCTCTCGGGAGATTGATTCCAGAAAATGAGAGATAAAAGACTCCACATTCGGTGAGGCTTTAGCCCCCTGCCGGGTGACAAGGTACAGAAAAAAATCCAGGCTAAGTTCAGGCACGACAAGCGGGACCAGTCCGGCCGACGCCGCTGTAGGTAATAGCGATGAAGGGCATAGGCTAACCAGATTCGTTTTGGCTAGAAGATTGAATATGCTATATGCGTTGATGCCATTGATCTCGACCTGTACCTGAGGGAAGGGCTGACCATGGCTTGCGAAGAGCTTATTGATCTCCTCACGCGGGTGTATGCCTGGCCTGGGCAAAATCCATTTTTCTTGCAGGAAGTCCGCTAACTTCAATTGGCTGTCGGCATGGCTCAATGCGTGCCCCTGACGGACGATCGGCACCACGTCTTCTTTGAAGATACATACAGCATTAAACTCTGGAGGAATTTCCAACGCCGTTATGATTGCGAAGTCAATTTCGCCTTTTGCAAGCGCACCGAGCAGCATATCCGACAGCATGACGGTGAAGTAAAGCCGTGCCGCAGGGCGCCACTGCAAATAGCGGCTCAATGCCTCGTTGACGAGCCTGTCCCAGGTGGGTGTGGTACCCACCCGTATTGTCGCTTTTTCGGCGAAACCGACTTCACCGACCACACGCATTGCCTCGCCATACTCTCGCGAGAGCCTGACTGCATGTTCGTAGAACGCCCGCGCCGCAGCTGTCGGCACCATCCCGAAGGGACTTCGTTCGAACAGCTTCACACTTAATTCATCTTCCAGCCGATTGATACGCTTGCTCAAGGCTGGCTGCGTTATGCCCAGCGTTACAGCGGCTTTCAGCAGAGACTTCTCCTCAATTACAGCCAGAAAGCTACTGATGTCCTTGATATTCATACGCCTCCCCATACTTGACAGCCATTTCCCGCGCCTGCTCCACCATGGCCTGTACGAGCATGCCGCGCGGCGATTCCCGCTTCCATAGAACGCCGAATGCGCGCGCCTTGCCGGTATTCTCCAGCGGCAAAGCGGCAATATCCAGCGTGGCGGTCAGCGGGGAGCGGAAATCAGGGATCAGGGAGACGCCAAGACGGCGGTCTACCATGAGTGCGATGGCAAGCAGCGAGTCCAGCTCGAAACTTGCCTTGGGCTCGATATGATGTGCCCGAAGAAAAGCGTCGGCCCGCCTGCCTCCGGCCAGTTTGCGGTCATAGCGAATGAATGGCTGCGTTTTCAGCAGATGCAGGGGCGGCTCGCGCTGTAATGATTTATGCGCAATCACGATCAGCGCCTCTTCGCGTAGCAAGGACCATCCCAGGGTCTTGGGCAAATCGAAGGCGGGATGCTGGCAAACGGCCAGATCGATGATGTCTTCCTGCAACTGATGCAGAAGTTGCGGCGAGACATCAGCATGCACATGCACATGAACGTCGGGGTACTTCCTGCAATAGCGTTCGAGCATTTCGGGAATGAGTGTGTGCAGCGCGGAATTGATGACGCCAAGCCGCAGCTCTCCCTGCATGGCGGACTCCTGGACCAGGGCGCGCAGGCCATTCATATCCGCCAGGACGGGTCTGGCTTTCTCAAGCAGGCGGTACCCTGCCGCAGTGGGCACCACAGTACGACCGGAACGTGCAATCAGCGTAACGCCCAGGTCTTTCTCCAGCGCCTTGATCTGGTGAGCAACGGCGGCGGGCGTCAGGCCCATGTCCCGCGCTGCTTCGGCCATGGAGCCAAGCTCGGCAATGCGCGTGAAGGTTTTCAGAAAGTCGGTTTCCATGCGGTTTTCTCGATGCGGAACGCACCGGAAGGTGCTTGTATGCAGATCGAAAAGAAGGATTATCTATCTTTTGAATATACATAACATTAGTGGATTTTAACTCTTGGGGCCCCTAGACTGTCCTGATTGTCTTATGAACTCGAAACTATGCGCAGCAAGCTTTTTGTCCCCGGCTCCCGCCCCGAACTCTTTGCCAAGGCTTTTGCAGGCTCGGCCGACGCGATATCGCTAGACCTGGAAGACTCGGTCAGCCCGAACCGCAAGCTGCAGGCCCGGCAGGCAGTGCGCGCCTGGCTGGATGAACTGGCGCGCACCCCCGATATGAAAAACGGCAAGAAAGTGATTGTTCGCGTCAACGCGGCCGACACACCTTACTTCGAGGAGGATATACGTGCCGTGACGCACGCTGCGGTCGATGTCGTCAATCTTCCCAAGCCCGACGGCGCCGCATCGGTTCGCGAGATATCGGCGCTGATGGCCGGGCAGGAAACTGCACAAGGCCTCACGAACACGATCGGCCTCCTGCTCAATATCGAGACGCCCCGCGCCTTGCGCATGGCGGCCGAACTGGCTGCCGCGGATGAGCGCGTTGTGGGGCTGCAACTGGGCTTGGCGGATCTGTTTGAACCGCTGGGCATAGACCGATGTAGCCGGAGCGCCGTCGAGCAAGCCATGTTTACGGTAAGCATGGCAGCCGGGGAGGCAGGCATCTATGCGTACGACGCGGCCTACTCCGATATCGCGGACAAACAAGGCTACACGGCTGAGGCGGAACTGGCACGACGCATGGGCTTTGTGGGCAAGACCTGTATACACCCCAGTCAGGTCGAGCTGGCCAACAATGTATTTCAACCGTCGCAAGCCGACATCGAGTTTGCGCGGCGCGTACTGGCGGCCGAGGTGCAGGCCCGCAAGGAAGGCAAGGGCGCCTACACCGTGGACGGCAGAATGATCGATGCCCCCTTTGTCCGCCGCGCCGAGGCGCTGCTGCACGCCATCGGAGAGCTGCCGCAGGCACTGCGGCACAACGGCTGAAACACAAGCCGACTTCATACCGTATTCATTTCCAGCTTCATGTCTATGCCCAACACTGAAACCAAACAAGACGTTGTGTCCCATCTGCCGGAGCGCGTCGGCGCGTCGGGTCCCCTGACCGGCATTCGCGTGCTGGATCTCAGCGCATATATCGCCGGCCCTTATGGTTGCGCGCTGCTGGCGGATCAAGGCGCCCAGGTCATCAAGATAGAACCGCCAGCCGGCGACAATTTGCGCAAGTATCCTTCCACCCTGGAGGATGAAAGCCGCGCTTTCCTGGGTGTCAACCGCAGCAAGCTGGGCATCGTGCTGGACCTCAAGAAGGATGAAGGTCTGCAGCGTCTGCGTGCCCTTGTCAAATCCGCGGATGTGCTGGTGCATAACTTCAGGCCGGGCGTACCGGCCAGGCTGGGCATCGATTACGAGCAACTGTGCGCTATCAACCCCCGTCTTATCTACTGTGCCCTGACCGGTTATGGCGACGAGGGCCCACTGCGCACCAAGGCAGGCTACGATCAAGTTCTACAGACGCTTACCGGCATGTGCGTGCTGCAAGGAAAACAAGACGGCCCGCCCGAAGTCCTTTATGGGTCGGTCGTTGATTACTACGCCGCAGCGCTGCTTTCGGGCGCCGTCTCCTCGGCCCTGTATGAGCGTGAGCGTAGCGGCAAAGGGCAGTATGTCGGCGTCTCCTTGTTGCGTGCAGCACTTGCGATGCAATCGGCCCGCCTGGTCTGGGCTGATTCCGAGCCGCGCGACAAGGGGCGCGACATGCGCTCCGGCGGCATTACCGGCATCCATCCCACCCGGGAAGGCTATTTGTACATTTCGGCCAATACGCCGCATTTCTGGAAAGCGTTATGTGAAAAGACCGGCATGACCGATATCCTAGCCAACGAGCGCTACGACAGCGTGCGCAAACGCGCGGCACATCAAGCAGAGATAGTTCCCCGACTGCATGAGGCGCTGCGCGCGTACAGCGCGCTGGAGTGGGAAGCGCGCTTCGGCGACGAAGTACCCTGCGCGGCCGCCCGCACGGTCGAGGACATGTTCGACTTCCCGCAAGTCGCAGCCGAGGACATGATTGCCGTCTACCAGCACCCTGTCGTGGGGCGCTATCGTGGTTTCAAGCGGGCGATGGTCTTCGGGCGCACGCCGGGTCCGGAGCCCTTCGCCGCGCCCATGCTCAACGAGCATGCCGATCAGATCAATGCGGAAGCAGATCTCCTGCACGATAGGCATTGACATGGCACCCGCCTCAAAAAACTTTCCCAACTCCGCGGCGGCTCGTATGCCGAACACGGCTGCGCCCACAGATGCCTGCGACGCGCATATCCATATCTACGAACAGGGCTCGGAGAGGCGAGCAGCGGCCGTGGAAAATGCCGACGTCGCACAGTACCGCCAGATACAGGCGCTGCTTGGCACACGACGGACGGTCGTGATACAGCCGCGCGTCTACGGCACCGATAACTCGGTTACCCTGCGCGCCATCGCCGCGCTCGGCGCTGCCGATACGCGTGGTATTGCTGTGATTGCTCCGGATATCGATGACACAGCGCTTCATGCCTTGCATGAGGGCGGCATTCGAGGCATACGTTTCAGTTTCCACGCGCCGAATGAAAACGCTGGCGGCTTCGATGTCGTTGAAGCGCTTGCCCACAGAGTGCAGACCTTGGGCTGGCATCTGCAGCTGCATTGGACCGCCAGCCAGATTGTTGAGAACGCGGCCATGCTGCAGCGGCTACCAGGCCAGATTGTTTTTGACCACCTGGGCAGGCTGCCTTTGGCGGAAGGGACATCACATCCCGCATTCAGCGTCGTACGGCGCCTGCTGGAGGATGGGCGAGCCTGGCTCAAGTTGAGCGGCGCCTATCTAAACACCCGGCAAGGCATGGGTGGCTACCACGACGTTGACGATATTGCCCGTGCCTGGATCAGGGCGGCTCCCACGCGTCTGGTATGGGGGAGCGACTGGCCCCATGTGACCGAGCCGGCGCGCAAGCCGGATGATGCGGAGCTTTTTGATTTGCTTGCGCGCTGGTGCGGCGACTCGCAGGTGCTTGAACGTATCCTGGTCGACAACCCCGCCCGTCTTTATGGCTTCGACGACGAATAATCGTCGCTTACTCAGTAGTACTCACAATATCTACACCAGGGAGATACAGTATGACACTCAAAACCTTCACCTTCGCGGGGCTCGCCGCGCTCACGCTTGCGCTCGGCGGCACCGCGGCCCATGCCGCCGGATACCCCGACAAACCGATCACGCTTATTGTGCCGTTTTCAGCGGGCGGGGGTGCCGACAATGCCGCCCGCATCATTGCTCACGGCATGGAAGCGGTGTCGGGACAAAGCATAGTGGTCGAGAACAAGGCGGGCGCCAGCGGCTCCATTGGCGCGGCCCAGGTTGCCCGCTCGGCGCCGGATGGCTACACCGTGCTTTATGACGCGTCGTCCTTCGCCATCAACCCGGTCCTGCGAAAGCTGCCCTATGACGCGGACAAGGATTTCATCCCGGTCTCTCAGGCCGTGGTAGTGCCCAATATTCTTGTGGTGGCGCCAGATTCGCCCTATAAGTCGTTGGGCGATCTTATCGCAGCGGCAAAGGCGGAGCCCAACCAGCACACCTATGCATCGTACGGCCCTGGAAGCCTGGCCCAGATGGCTGCCGAGCTTCTGAAGAAGAATACCGGCATAGAGATGGTGCATATTCCCTACAAGGGGGGCGCACCGGCCATGGTGGATGTCATGGGAGGCCACGTGGAAACCTATTTTGCCAATGCAGCCTCAAGCCTCAACTATGTCACTTCCGGAAAATTGCGTGCTCTGGCTGTGACCTCGGAAAAGCGTATGCCCGAGCTGCCTGACGTGCCCACCGTTGCAGAGTCTGGCGTCCCTGGCTTCAGTGTCTACGAATGGAATGGATTCTTTCTTCCCAAGGGCACGCCTGATGAAGTCAAAGATAAGCTGTACAACCTCATCAAGGAGACACTGGAGAATCCCGAGACCAAGGAAAAGCTTGGCCATCTCGGTCTTACCACCGTCGGCAGCACACCGGAAGAGTTCGCGGCGTTCCTTCATTCCGAGGAGCAAAGGTGGCGCGACGTGGTGAAGGCAAACCATATCTCCCTGGACTGAAAGCAGTAGCCAGGCCAGCCCAGTGCCCGTTGGAGGCCGCGCTGTCGATATCAGCGCGGCCGAGCGCGCAGCAGCAGGCGTGTGAGGACGGTAAGATGAGGAAACTCGAGCAACATCCCCATGACCAGTGCCGCGTAGATCAATGGCTGACCAGGCAGCGCCGCCATGGTTACGGTAAGCATAAGTGGCGCGTTGCGGGCGGCGACCGTCATTGTAAGCAGGGCGTGTTCGGGGTAGGAGTAGCGGCAAATGCGGCCTACGGCTTCGCTTAGTAGGTAAGTTGCTGCAAAGAACACAAAAACGGCGGCCAGCAATCGGGTGAAAACCATCGCATGTGTCTGAATGACAGCCACATTGGCGCCAAATATTTCCAGCACCAGTAGGGCCAGGCATAGGGGTACGGCCTTGTCCGCATACCGCTGCAAGCGGCGCAAGGTATCGAGACCAAGCAAGGTAGACAGCAAGCCGCTCAGCACCACAGCCAGCAGTAACGGCAGCATAAACCACCGCAGCATCGTATCGCTGATGACTGCCGCGTCTACATGCACTACATTGTGGGAAACCAACTGGAGATAAAAGGGGTACAGCAGCAATTGCGCGGCCATGTTCAACGGTATCAGCGCCGCACCCAAGGCCACGTTGCCACCGGCCAGCCGCGTGAATCCCAGGAACCAGTCTGTGCACGGCGACATAAAGTAGATGGCCAGCCCTATCTGCATCCATGGATGCATGTCCAGAAAAAGGCGGGAAATGCCGTAGCCTATTGGCGGCACGAGCAGGAAGTTGACCAACAGCGCCACGCCGATAAAGCGAAGGTTTCTGAATGCAGTCACGACAGCGTCGGCACGTACGCCAAAGAACAATAGAAAAATGAGTGCCAGCAAGGTGGCATCGATGTGCCCGCCCAGCCAGCGTCCAGCTTCAGGCAGCACCTGTCCAACCGCAGCCCCGATAAACACCGCAGCCAACAGCAAAAAGGAAACGCCGGTTTGGGCAAGATGCGCCGGGCGCATCAGCATTCGCAGCCTTCGCAGCACTCGCTATTGCCGAAGGGACCCCATGCGCCCACGCCAACCTGCAACGCCTGTGAATCGAGGCCAAGGCACTGGGCGATGCTGTGCGCGATAAGGCCAAAGCGCTGGCGGAACTTGTATATGAAGCAGTAGATGCGCGTGTCGTGCCTGACCTGGGGCCCGATTAGGAACAGCCCCGGCGTGCGTGTGGATTCATCGGCTTCGCTAAGCACAATGCGGTTATCCCCATCCCATTGCCAGAGCCCGGCAATCTGGCGGGCGCCGCCGCCTTTGACGAAGCCCGTGCCAAGGATGGGTGGCTGTGGGACATCCCAGTAACGACCATCGGAGGCATGGACACGAAACCCGATACCCTGGCCCTGCGTAACCCGGATCACATCCACGCCAAAGAGAATTTCCAGCCTGTCGCTGTCGACCTGCCGGTGAAGCCGTTCGCGGCTGTATGGAGACAAGGACAGGCTTGGATCGTAAGTGCTCTGTGGGTCCCAGGAAGACTTGCGGACCAGCAGCCGTACGGCGCATCCTTGCGCGGCAAGATTGACGGCGGCATCCACGCCGCTTTCGTAGCCGCCTATGACCGTATGATGCGTGCCCGCGACGGCTTTCCAGCTGTTTACCTGCGCATAGTGGAGGCACCATTGCGCGCCAGGAAAGGGATCGAGATCAGGATATTGGTACTCGCCAGTGGCCCAAATGAGGAATCGCGCACGCAGTTGGCCCTGGGGCGTTGAAAGCCTGAAGCCTTGGCTGCGTTCAAGGGCCGCAACGTGTTGCACTGGGCAATTCTCGACGACCGGCAGCTCATGCCCTTTGGCGAGGAATGCGAGATAAGCGGCGAATTGTTCGCCGCTGGGGTGCTCGGATCCGGAGAAAATTGCGGGCGAGGACAGCTCGTTGACGGCATTCAGGTCGGCCATCCCGAAGGGGTTGCTGTAAAACGAAGGCGTGATGAAACGTGTTTCAGCGGGCCATCGGTGAAAAGACTCTCCGATACGTCCGGCTTCCAGAACGCCAAACCGGAGCCGAGGGATTTTCTGAAGCGCCAGCGCCATGCCGATTCCGGCGGCGCCGGCACCGACCACAACGACATCCAGCGCCCGCATCACGCGCGCCTGTTGCGGGCACCGCCCTGGCGCGCCTTGAAGCGCGGATTGCTTTTACAAATGACATAAAGACGGCCGCGCCGGCGCACAATCTGGCAGTCGCGATGGCGTTTCTTGGCGTCTTTGAGGGAGGACAGAACTTGCATGATGGCGCTTCCTGGGAAACTGGCGGGAACACCGCGCATAGCGGCGAAGGAACGTGGGGTATGAAATAAATGTTATGTTATAACATAACATATGATGTTTATGCCAGCCACGCTGGTACGCGCCGGCGCGGCCGCGCCCCAGGCGCAAGACGGTATCGGCTTGCTAGCGCGCGTTCAGCAGGCTTGGCAGCTCAATCGCAAACCGGACGGGATCCGCTGCTGCAGCCCTGGCGTAAGTGCCACGAACGGCGTCGGCAATGAGCCGAGCCGTGTTGCTTTCCTCCGCCATGGCCGAGTAATAATTCATGTCCTTTTCCGCGTTGGACATGGCAAAGCGCAGAGAGGATGTGTCGTGCCGCAGCAGATAGGGCGTCAGGCGTTCCAGGGCGGCGCCCCCTCCCCCGCCGGCCGCAAGTACGTCAACGAAAACGGATGGGTCCATGCCAGCCTGTGCCGCACATGCCGCCGCCTCCGAGATCAGTGCAATCGTTCCCAGCGATACATAGTTGTGCAGCAGTTTCATGCGATGACCCGATGCCACTGGACCAACGTGGGTAATGCCTTCGGCGAAGGTGGCCAGCAAGGGGCGGATCTCCTCGAAGAGGTCGGTATCGCCGCCAACGAGCAGATTAAGACGGCCTTCTGCCGCTTCGCGAGGCGTACGCGTCATGGGCGCATCCATGAAGCGGCCGCCTTTTTCCTGGACAAGGGCGGCAATGCGCTGCGTGGATGAAGGAATGGCCGTCGAGCAATCGATCACCACAGCCCCTTCGGATAGCCCCTCAAGAACGCCGCCCTCCTTGAGCAGAACATCTTCAACTTGGGGAGATCCGGTTACGCAAAGAATCACAATATCGGCATTCTGCGCAAGCTCACGTGCGCTGCGATAGATTTTTGCGCCGCCCTCGAGCAAGGTGTCGAGTGGCTGGTTTCCCGGGTGCTCCAGCACACCCAGCGGATAGCCCGCCTTCCGTACATTGCTTGCAATACCCATTCCCATCAGACCCACGCCCACCATTCCGATTTTCTTCACGCTCTACTCCTTGTAGCCGCCAACGGGCAAACCGCCCTTCAACACTCCAGATGAAGGAGTGTATGGTATCTGTTCATGACACCGTTCTGATTCTATATTTTCCAGCAGCTGTGGCATCGTTCCATGGGGAAACCAGACTTCATGACTTCCATGCATCAAGGCCGACAGGGTCCGCTTCAGAATATCGCTTCGCGTCTCGATGATTTGACATGGTCTCGCTGGCATACTCGCGTCGTACTGGCGCTGGGCGTTGCCTGGATGCTCGACGGCCTGGAGGTCACGCTGGTGGGCTCCTTCGGAAGCGTGCTGGAGCGCCCCGAAACACTGGCGCTGTCGGCATCCGAGGTGGGGTGGGCAGGCTCCCTGTATGTCGGCGGTGCGGTGCTTGGCGCCCTGATATTCGGCCGGATGGCCGACACGCTCGGACGCAAACGCCTGTTTCTGGCGACGCTGACCTTATATATGGCCGCCACCCTGGCCACCGGATTGTCCTTCGATGCCTGGTCTTTCATTTTGTGCCGATTCGTCACTGGGCTGGGCATAGGCGGCGAGTATGCCGCGATCAATTCCGCCATCGACGAATTGGTGCCCGCGCGCGTGCGAGGGCGGGTCAGCCTCGCCATCAACGGCAGCTTCTGGATAGGCGCCGCGCTGGGTGCGGGTCTGAGCCTGCTGCTGCTGAATGAGAACTGGCTTGCGATTGCCTGGAGCTGGCGCCTTGGATTCATTGCCGGCGCGGTGCTGGCGCTGGCCATGGTGCTGGTTCGCCGCCATGTACCTGAAAGTCCGCGCTGGCTGGCGACGCACGGCAGGGAGGACGAGGCATTGCGCATCGTGGCAGACATCGAGGGGGCGGCACGACGCACAGCCGCCCATCCGCCCGGCGCGGACCATCCTGCCGGGCCGCCGCATTCGCGCCCTGTTCCCACGGTTGCGGCGCAGCGCGGGAAAACGGGCCACAGCGAGGCGCCTGCGCTGCGCGAAGTGATGTGGATACTGCTCCGGGTATACCGGCGCCGCAGCCTGGTTGCGCTGGCGATGATGGTGTCGCAGGCATTCTTCTACAACGCCATATTCTTCACCTATGCGATGGTGCTCACCCGTTTTTATAATGTGCCGGATACGCGTGTTGGTTTGTATATATTCCCGTTCGCCCTGGGAAATGTGCTGGGACCCTTGATGCTGGGCCCGCTTTTTGACCGCGTGGGCCGACGCAAGATGATAGCCGCCACTTATGTGCTGGCGGGGCTGGGCCTGGCCTTCACCGGCTGGGCATTTCTGCACGGATGGCTGACCGCGCGCGGACTGGCGCTGTGCTGGTCGGCAGTCTTCTTTCTGGCGTCGGCGGCCGCCAGTTCGGCCTACCTCACGGTAAGCGAGGTGTTCCCCCTTGAAATGCGCGCGGTGGCGATCTCCCTTTTCTATGCCGTTGGCACAGGCGCGGGTGGATTTGCCGGCCCAGCGCTATTCGGCGTCTTGATTCAGCACGGCAACGCAGAGGCGGTTGCAGCCGGATATCTGTTTGCCGCCCTGCTGGTGATAGCCGCCGGGGTTGCTGCCTTGTTCTATGCGGTCGATGCGGAGCGCCGCCCCCTGGAGGATATTGCACCGCCGTTGGCAGCCATGCGAGCCAGCGGGTGCAGCCACAAAGAATGAAGCAGCCGGCAACGCCACGAACAGTCACCCCGAGACGGCAACGCGGCCGGCAGTGCACGCATTGCAGGCCGCGCAAGGACGGTATTCTCAACGTCCCTCTGAACTGCCGGGTAGATTCGCGCGTACGAGCCGCCCGGCAATGGATTCAACCATGGGAATCGGCGGCAAGTCATCTCCGGGGCCAAACCAGCGCGCATCGGCGATTTCATCCTCCTGTATGCGCACGTCGCCGCTTTCATACTCGGCTGTAAAGGCGATCATCAGCGAATGCGGAAAAGGCCAGGACTGGCTGCCAAAATAGCGCAGATCCCCGACTTTGAGACCAACTTCCTCATGCACCTCACGATGAATGGCTTGCTCGATACTTTCCCCCGCCTCGACAAAGCCAGCCAGTGCGGTATAGCGCGCCGTGGCATAGGTGGCATGCTGGGCAAGCAGGATATTGTCGCCGCGTTTGATCAACACCATCATCGCCGGGGATATACGCGGATACGCGACAAAGCGGCACGACGGGCATCGAAAGCATAACTCCGCATCCGATTCGATCATGGGCGTGGCGCATACGCCGCAATAGCGATGGGTGCGCACCCACTCTGCAACCTGGAATGCCCTGCCGGCAAGGGCAGCGGTGTCGCCCAACTCCGACAGCAATGCGCGCAGCTTTCTGAATGCGTGCCCTGGCGGCGGCTCGACATCCCGTGCGACATGGCAGGTTCGGCAGTCGGGATCCCGGCCCAGCCATACGGGGTGCAAGCTTTTGGCCTGCAGACCCAGCAGGTCACAGACGGCGTCGTCGGGCAGCATGGCGCTTGCGTCCCGCACCAGCATTTCATCGCCGCGAAATATGAAGTTCACGATACGTCCTTGTTTGTATTCTTGAAGGAAAGACCCGGCACCCGTTCTTCCGGCTCGCGCCGCTGTTTGCCGCCATGGCCTGACGATATTCTAGTATTGGCTGCCGTCCGTTAGCGAACCGCGCGCGGTTCGCTGCCGTTTAATGCACCGGCGGATGTCGGGGTAAGATGATCAGTCCGAGCAAAAGCATACAAGCATGACCCAAAACCTGAACGCCGCGCTGCGCAGGCAATCGCGCCTGCCGCTGTCGCTCAAGATCAAGTACGTACTGCGTTCGCGCCTGGAACGCGGCGAATGGCCCGTGGGTGCGCGTATTCCCACGCTGCCCGAGTTGATGCGGGAGTACGGTGTTTCGCGCGCCACTTTGCGCGCGGCGCTGGATGAGCTCGAAGCCGAAGGCCTTATAGAGCGCACACGCGGCAAAGGCACTTACGTCATAGGCGATGCGGCCAAGGAGCACTGGCTTATGCTGCCGACAGACTGGAAGAGTTTGGTCAAGCATATCGAGCACTTACGGGTGCGCTTCGATGTGCTGGAAACCGGTCTCGGCTCCTTGCCGCCGGAGCTGGCAGACGCGCACGTGGCGTCCAGCTACTGGTGGTCCATGCGCGTGAATTGGACAGACTCACTGCCGTACAGCTTGAACACCGTGTATGTGGCCAGCCGACTGGCCGAACGCCAGCTGGAACGCTTTGAAACAGAGCCCGTGCTGCCTGTTCTGGCCCGCCATTTCCGCAGCGAACTGCGCACTGCCACGCAAGTGCTGACCATACGCGGCGCGGACGCCACGGCAGCTCGCCACCTGGATGTCGAGATCGGTGTTCCGGTCGCCCAGGCGCTGCGGGTTGCCAAGAACGCACGCGGAGAAACCGTCTATGCGGCCAGAGTGCTCTATCCGGCCAAGTATCTGTATATCGAGACACACTTCCACCCTTTTGACGAGTGATCAGGCCGTGCAAATAGTGATGCCGGGCGCCTCGCATTATCAGTACATACCCTGAGCCACCCGGGCAAGACACAATTTTCCTTCCCCATTTCGTTGACATTTCAAGCAGTTTCTTTAAAGTACTAAAAAACGGACTTTATGATTTATAAAAGCGCTTTATCGGGAGACTGTCTTGAGAATCACGATGCTTGGTACCGGCGCAGCATTGCCGGACCCCGACCGGGCCCAGTCGTCCATACTGGTGACACTGGATAACGGCCGCAATTTTTTGTTTGACTGCGGGGAAGGCTCCACACGTCAAATGGTCCGGGCCAATATCAATCCCGCCGACGTGCCCTGGGTATTTCTTAGCCATCTGCACTACGATCACGTGTGCGGCCTGCCATTTTTTGTTCTGTCCAGTTGGGTATTCAACCGGGAAGGCAGACTGGCCGTCTTCGGGCCAAGAGGCACGCAGGATTTTGTCGATCATTCCTTTGAAAAAGGCGCCTTCAAGCTCGATATCCAGGCGCGGGCGTCCTACGCGGTGCGCCAGAAGAACATGCAGGCCATACGTCCGGAAGTGACGGAGGTTGCGCCAGGGCTGATGTACCAGGACGAGGATGTCAAAGTGCATATTGATCTGGTGGACCACATTCCGACCGAGATCACCGACTGTTTCGGCATCCGCTTCGAAGCCGAAGGCAAGGTCATTGCCTTCAGCGGAGACACGGCACCGTGCGAGTCAATGGTACGGCTGGCGCAGGATGCCGACCTGCTGATACATGAATGCACCTTTCCCGAATCCTTTTTGGCACACCGGGCCAAGTCGGGTGTGGGCACCTATGCCCATACCAGCCCGCTGCAGCTCGGGCAGATCGCATCCAGAGCAGGGGTCAAGAGCCTGGTGGCCACGCACTTCGGCCATTTCGACTCAACCAGTCCGGTCATAAAACGAGCGGCGGGCAACCACCTTCCGATTGATCTGATGGGTCCGGACAGGCTGGATGAGGTAGCGTCCGATATACGTCAACATTATTCGGGCGAGTTGCGACTTGCGCACGATCTGATGCGTATCGACCTCTAGCCATTTCACGTCCGTCAACGCAATCACAGGAGGCCAGCATGCTGAACAAAATTTTGTCATTCAAGGTATGGCTCGCGGCAGTGCTGCTGGCCGGCGCAAGTGGCGCAGCCTATGCCGCATATCCCGACCAGCAGCCCATACGCGTTGTGCTCCCTTATTCCCCTGGCGCAGCCAGCGACATCGTCATGCGTGTCATACAGCCATTCCTTGCCGAAGAGCTGGGGCAAACCATCGTGCTGGAATACAAAAGCGGCGCGGGCGGAAATATTGGATCACAGTATGTGGCGCGTGCGGAACCCGATGGCTATACCTTGCTGCTGGGCGCCACCAACAACTTCGTCATCAATCAGTTTCTGTATAAGGATATGGGCTACGACCCGCTCAAGGATCTTGCCCCTGTGACAAAAGTGGTGGATGTACCGGCATTCATTTACATGAATACGCAGGTTCCGGCAAAGAATTTTGCGGAGTTCAAGGCATATGCGCATGAGCATCCGGGAACGCTGAACTACGGTACGCCGGGCGCCGGCACAACACCCGCGCTGTCTGGCTGGATGCTTTCCGAAGCAATCGGTGGCAAGATGGTAGCCGTGCAATATCGTGGCTCGGGGCCTGGAGTCCAGGCGCTGTTATCCAATGAAATTCAAGTCTATATCGGCGGATACGGCATCGCTGCATCCTATCTTTCCACTGGCAAGATTGTGCCGCTGGCGGTGGCCGCACAGAAGCGCTTCGAGGCGCTCCCCGATGTGCCGACGACCCATGAACTGGGAATCGGCCAGGCAGTAGTCAGTAATTGGTGGGGCCTTGCCGCACCTGCAGGCACCAGTCCGGACATCATTAATACGCTCAATGCGGCCATGCAGAAAGTGCTCGCCAACCCAGAAGTGGAAAAAAAGATGACCCGACTTGGTTTTGTCGTCAACCCCAGTTCGGCGGAACAGTTTCAGCAGAATCTGGCCAAGGAAGCACCCTATTGGCAAGACGTCATCAACAAGGCAGGTGTGAAAATCAATTGACAAGGCCCGTCATGCATCATCGGCGAATCGGCGCGGGTCGCGGCCCGGCATTATTTCTGCTGCATGGATTTGCTTCCTCGGGCGCCTTCTTCGCCGACATGGCTGGCCGGCTTTCCCATCACTACGACGTGATCATGCCAGACTGGCCTGGCTTCGGAGCGTCGTCGATACAGGCGCCACTCGCATCGATAGGCGACTTCGCCAAAGCCGCACTCTGCCTGGCCGATCAGTTGCAGATACAGCGGTTCTTTGTCCTGGGCCACTCCATGAGCGGCTTTGTCGTGCAGCAACTGCTGCTTGAGCACGCCGATCGGCTGCATGGCGCAATACTTTATGGCGCGGGCCTGAAGGTACATGCCGCAAGACGATTCGAGAGTCTGGAGGAAACATTGCGCCGCCTGGAAAGCCTGGCGCCCGCCGAGCTTGCGCGCGACACGATTCGGCACTGGCTTGCCCAGCCCGAGGCAAATACAGACCTGTTCGATGCGTGCCTACGGGCAGCGCAAGGCATGACGCGGCAAGCCGCCGTGCATGCCGTCCGCGCATTTGCGCAGGCAGATTACACGGGATGCCTGGATCAAGTCGAAACGCCGGCCCTGATCATACTCGGCGAGGCGGAGCGCAGCCATCCGCCCTCGAGCGCGCTGGAGCTTCAGCGCGCCCTGCCCCATTCACATCTTGCCATATTGCCTTTCAGTGGCCATGCCGCGCATCTCGAGCAGCCGGTATTATTCGAGCGAGCGCTGCTGGCTTTCCTGCAGGCGGGCCAGTCCTTGCCATAGCAGGCCCCGCACTCACCGACATGCGGCACACACTGGCCCGCTTTTCCCGGCTACGCCTTGCGCTGTTTATAAACGTCATCAAGCGCGCGCGCGAAGCGGCCGACCATGTCGTGGACTTCCTCGCGCGTGATGATCAGCGGCGGGCAAAAGGCAATGGTGTCGCCGATGGCGCGCACGATCAGGCCGTGCTCGTGCGCGCGCTCATACAGCGGCGCGCCTATCGTGCCGACCGGTTCGAAGGGCCGATGGCTTTCCTTGTCTGCCACCATTTCAACCGCTGCGATCAGACCCACGCCGCGCACTTCACCTACCAGCGGATGGCCGGCCATGTCGCGAAGCGCCTGCTGCAATACCTCGCCGGATTCGGCAGCATTCTGGACGAGGCCACGCTCTTCGATAATGTTCAGATTCTCCAGGCCGACAGCCGTGGCAACAGGATGGCCGCTGGCCGTGTATCCATGGCCGAACGTTCCGAGCTTGCCGCTGTGGCTGGATACCACCGACGCGACTTTATCATTGATGAGGACTGCCGCCAGGGGCTGATAGGAAGACGAAATCTGCTTGGACAGCACCATGATGTCGGGCTCGATGTTGAAGCGTTCCGAACCAAACAAGGTGCCCAGGCGGCCAAAGCCCGTGATAACCTCGTCGGCAATCACGAGCATGTCGTACTTGCGGCAGACGGCCTGAATCTTGTCCCAGTATGTGCGTGGCGGGACAATGACCCCTCCCGCCCCCATAACCGGCTCGCCAATGAACGCGGCCACTGTCTCCGGCCCCTCTTTCAAGATCAGCGCCTCGAGGTCCTCGGCCATGCGCGTGGCAAATGCTTCCTCGGACTCGCCAGGCCGGGCGCCGTGGTAGTAATGCGGACAGCTTGTATGTTTGATCCGAGGCAGCGGCAGGTCGAAATCGCGATGATTGGCCGGCAGGCCAGTCATACTGCCCGATGCAACCGTCACGCCATGGTAGCCCTTCTCCCGGGCGATGATCTTCTTTTTTTCCGGGCGATCAAGGGCATTGTTGTAGTACCACACCATCTTGATGACGGTGTCGTTGGCCTCGGAGCCCGAATTGGTGAAAAAGGCGCTAGCCATGCGGCCCTGCGTGTAGCCGATAAGTTTCTCCGCCAGCGCAATCGATGGTCCATGCGACTTGTGCGTGAAGGTGTGATAGTAAGGCAGCTTCTGCATCTGGCGCGTGGCAGCCTCCACCAGGCGCGGCTCGCCGAAACCCACGGCAACGCTCCACAACCCGGCCATGGCTTCCAGATATTTATTGCCCTGATCATCGTACACATAGATGCCTTCTCCACGTTCGATAATCCGCGGCCCTATGGACTGGTGCTTGACCGCATTGGTGTAGGGATGCAATTGATATTGCACATCGCGCTGTTGCGCATCGGTCAAAGTGGCCATGGCTGTGTCCTGTATCTCAAATAGAAAAAGAAAAAATAGGCGGGCTCAGAGCGCGTGCCTAAACTGTATGAATCCGGATTCGTCGGCCACTTTCCTGTAAAGCGAAATGCCGGTCTCGTTGGTCTTGTGCGTAAGCCAGTACACGCGGGATGCGCCCTCCCGCGACGCATGATCGTAAACAAACCGGATGAGCGCAGTGCCGGCCCCACCCTTGCGGCTGTCCGGCGCCACGAAAAGATCCTGCAGGTAGCAATAGTTGCCCTCGGTCCAGGTGGACCGGTGATAGATCCAGTGCACCACGCCTATGGCTCGCCCGTCCTCGCGCAGCAAGGCGGCATGCATCGGTTCGGTCTCGTCCAAAAACCGGGCCCAGGCCGCTTCGGTTGCCCGCGGGCTGATGTCCACTTTGTAAAACGCCTGATAGCCGTGCCATAAAGGCAGCCAAGCGTCGTGATCGGCTTCGGTAACAGGCTGAATGTGACGTACCATGGGATGCTCCCTCAGTGCATGACGACAGGCTGTCTTGCCGACGCCTGTGCGATCACTATAACGGTACATTGGCCCACTGACGAGAGCCATTTCTGACTATTCTGATGGTGCCAATTATCCTCGCCTGACCCGCACTCGCCGGTGGCCCTTTACCAGGGCAGCCCGGCCCGCAAGGCTTGGCTCCCGGCCACTAGGCCGAAAGCTTGCGCATCTGTGCGTAGAGATCGGCCTTGCCCTCGAACCCGATGCCCGGCAGATCAGGCATCGTGATGTGCCCATCCTCCACACGTACCCCATCCGGAAAACCACCAAACGGCTGGAACAGATCCGGATACGACTCGTTGCCGCCCAGGCCCAGGCCCGCCGCGATATTCAGCGACATCTGATGCCCGCCATGCGGAATGCAGCGCCTGCGGGACCATCCGTGTTGATGCAGCATATCCAGTGTGCGCAGGTACTCGACCAGGCCATAGCTCAATGCACAGTCGAACTGCAGCCAATCCCGATCGGCACGCATGCCGCCGTAGCGGATCAGATTGCGCGCGTCCTGCATCGAAAACAGGTTCTCGCCCGTGGCCATGGGCTTGTCGTAATAGTTTCGCAACGTGGCCTGCAATTCAAAGTCCAGCGGATCGCCCGCCTCCTCGTACCAGAATAGCTCGTACTGCGACAGCGCCTTGGCGTAGGCGATGGCGGTATCCAGGTCAAATCGCCCGTTGGCGTCAACCGCCAGACGCTGGCCATCCTGAAGAACACTCAGTATGGCATCGATGCGGCGCAGGTCCTCATCGAGCGAGGCGCCGCCGATTTTCTTTTTCACCACGGTATAGCCTCGATCGATATAGCTGCGCATCTCGTCCTTGAGTTTGCCGAGATCCTGGCCGGGGTAGTAATAGCCGCCAGCCGCATACACGAAAACCTTGCGATCCGGCTGCCCGTTGCCATAGGCGTCCGCCAGATGCTGGAACAGCGGCTTGCCGGCAATCTTGGCCACGGCATCCCATATCGCCATATCCATGGTGCCCATGGCGACGGAACGCTCGCCGTGTCCGCCGGGCTTCTCGTTGATGAACATGCGCTGCCAAATCTTGTGCGGGTCCAGATTGTCGCCCGCATCGTTGAGCAGGGAGGCTGGTTCGGCTTCCAGAATACGCGGTATGAATCGTTCACGCATCAGGCTTCCCTGACCGTAGCGGCCATTGGAGTTGAAGCCGTACCCCACGACCGGGTGGCCGTCGCGTACGACATCCGTGATGACTGCCACCAAGCTCAGCGTCATTTTGCTGAAGTCGATGTAGGCGTTGCGGATGGAGGAGCTGATGGGCAGCGTGACTTCGCGTATGTCTACTATTTTCATGATGTTCCGGTCAAATTAAGCAAAACGACCATTAAAGGCAAAGAAACGTCGGAAACTACGGACAATCCCTAGTCCCTACTTTGTAATATTCGTTGAACGAATCGGACAGAGTCTGTCCATAATGGGACACTGACCACCCACTATAAGGAGTAGACGATGTCCGAAGTACTGAAGAACTGGAGCGAATTCCGTCCAAGCAAGACCCTGTGGTTCTGGTCCAGCGTAGGTGTCGCGGCGCTTACCATGATAATCGGATTTAGCGCGGCAGGCTGGGTAACGGGGGGAACCGCAACCAAGCAGGCAGAGACTGCGTCGGAACAGGCGGTGGCGCAGTTGGCGTCAAATATCTGCGTTAACCGTTTCAAGGCGGCAACCGATGCGGCCACCAAACTCGCCGCCCTGAAGGCAACCGACGCATGGAAGCGCGACAGCTTCATTGAGGATGGCGGTTGGGTCACCTTTGCCAATATGAAGACGCCCGTGGAAGGCGCTGCTGAACTTTGCGCAAGCAAATTATTGGATACCGACGGCAGCACGACCTGACATCGGTTGCATTACCGCCCAACACCGCGCGCCTGCGGCGTCGGGCGCCTGCAGGGGCCGCAGCCAGGCCCGTGTGGCGCCCGTCTGGCTAGGCAGCAATGCTGAACATGGTTCGGCGGGTGTTGCGAAAGTTTGGCCGGACCGCGCTGCTCCATCTTGTGGCGCGCACGGCAAGCCATGCGGGCGAACCATAGGTTTCCCGCGTCTGGAGCAGATAGCAGGCATGGTAGCGCGGCGTGGCGCCCGGGTCCGTGTTCCGCATACGGATGGCGCGCACCGTGCCCGGGACGCCGGCCAGACCCGGCAGGTGCTCCTGCTCATACCAGGCATTGAAGTCCGCCTCCGCATCGGTGCGTACATCGGTCTCCACCACATAGTGCCAGAATGCATGCTCGCCGTGCGATGCGCCGCTCACATCCTGCATCAGGGTGAAAAGCTGCGCCTCCGCCCCGGCACAAGCGGCACGAAGCCGCCGTCGCAGCGGCGCGAGGCTCTGTGTGGAACTGGCATGCAAGGCATAGATGTAGGTCTGCGGCGCATCGGCGCCCACGCACACAAAAGGCGGGTGAGCACGGCTCACCGCGCTCGGCAGCAGGGCGAGCGCCTCGGATCGGCTCAGTCTGAGCCCAGGTATTCTGATGACAATGATGTGGCTCATGCTGCGGCCTCGATGTTATTGAACCTATACAGTGTTTGCGGATTGTGCACCAGTATCCGCTCGCGCAACGCGGGATCGGGGCACAAGTCAAAGAACAGGGCCAGCAGCGCGGCATCATCGGGTGTAGGCCCGGCCACGTTCGGATGAGGCCAGTCGGTACCCCACAGGATGCGCTCCGGCATTTCTTGAAGCAAAGCACGCACGAATGGCATGCCGTCCGAATAGGGCGGCCGACCGCCCGCAAGCCTGTCCACGCCCGAGATCTTCACCCAGATGCCCGACGCGCGGCCCGCCGACAGCAAGGCGCGGAAAGCCTCGCCCGCCAGGCCTTTGGCGGCATCGACGCGCCCCATGTGATCGATGACGCAAGGTATGGGCAAAGCGGCAAGGTCAGGCAGCAGCCCCGGCAGGGAGGCATCATCCGCATGAATGCAGATATGCCAGCGCAATGGCGCAATGCGCTCGGCCATGGCGCACACGTCCGCCAGCGTGGCATCCGCAAGATGAGAGACAAAGTTGTAGCGGACCGCTCTCATCCCCGCCTGGTCCAGCTCCAGCAGTGTTCGCATCGGCGTGTCACCCGGCAACAGGCCCACGGCGCGATAGCGGCCCGCGCCATGGGCGAGCGCGTGAAGAATGGCGGCGTGGTCATGGCCGTGCGCATTGGGCTGGACCAGCACGCCGCGCTGCAGCCCCAGGCGGCGATGCATTGCTCGAAGCATATCGAAACCCGCGTCGTCGGGTGTATAGCGACGCTGCGGGTCGAAAGGAAACCGGCTGGCCGGGCCAAAGACATGGCAATGGCTGTCGCAGGCCAGTGCGGGCATATCGCCGGACACATCGTGTGTGCGCATTATTGGCTACACTCCTGTAAACCAGAAAATCATGGCAGGAGGCCGCATGGACCTCAAGCAGCTCGAATACTTCATCGCGGTGTGCGAGCAGAAGAGCTATTCGCGCGCGGTCGATGTTCTTGGTCTTTCCCAGCCTTCGCTCAGCCGCCATGTTCAACAACTCGAAGCGGAAGTGGGACAGCATCTGCTGCGCCGCACCGGCCGCGGCGTGGAGCCCACGCCCGCCGGCTTGCGGCTGCTCAACCATGCCCGCAATATTGCCAGTGCGGTGCACGCCGCACAGGACGACATGCAATCCTTGCGCGCGCAAACGGGCGGCCGGATTCGCCTGGGGCTGCCACCGCGCATTTCCCGGCGCATTGCGCCCGCCGTCATCAAGGCGTTTCGTGCAACATGCGCGCATGCCGCGCTGAATATTTCGGAAGGCCTGTCCCGGGAAATTTACGAGTGGATCAGCAAGGGCCGACTGGACATCGCCCTGCTCTACGACCCGCCAGCCTCGGACCTCCTGCATTATCAGTCGGTATTTCGCGAGCCGCTTGTGCTGGCCTACTCCAGGCACTACCGCCCAACTCCGCCAGACACAATTCCCGTCAGCCTGCTGGGCAACTTGCCGCTGGTCATGCCCGGCCCACCCGCATCCATACGCATGCTGGTCGATGACGCCTGCAGAATGCTCAATATAAACCTGAATGTCGTGGCCGAAGTAGACCTGGTGCAGAGTGTGGTGGAGACCACATTGCAGGCCGATGTGTGTTCCATCCTGCCGCTGTCCGAAGTGGAAGACGTTCGTCACCGGGGGCGCTTCCGGTATTCCAGGATAGAGGACCCGGTCATTCTCAACAATCTCGTCATCGCCTGCCCCGCCGCGCAGGACCGGCGCAACCGCCTCAACGACGGCGTCGCACGGATACTTCGCGAACGGATGCAGGTCGCTTATGGCAAGGGACATGGCTGACATGTATCACCGCCCTAGCCATTCACCGTGATGTGTTCCTCCTTGACGAGGTCGCCCCACTTGCGTGTGTCCTGCTTCACCATATCGGCAAACGCCTCAGGCGTGGTCTCAAACGTGTCCACGCCGGCCATGCGCACGTATTTCTTTGCCGCGTCCGTCTGCATGGCCTTGTTGCAGGCGGCATTGAGCCTGTCGATCGCCTCCCGCGGCGTCCCGGCAGGAGCAAAGACACCGTACCAGTTTGTGGCTATCACATCCTGATAACCCAATTCCTGAAAGGTGGGGACATCGGGCAGCGCCGGGGAGCGCTTTGTGGCCGCCACCCCCACCGCCGCCAAACGGCCATCCTGAACATACTTGAGCAGGCCGGAAATATCACCGAAGAAGCCATCCACCTGCCCGCCTATCGAGTCCTTGATGGCGGGCGCCGCACCGCTGTACGGTACATGCAGAATATTGAAACCGGTGGACCGCTTGAGCAGCGCAATCGCCATGTGCGGCATGCTGCCTATGCCCGATGAGGACAGCGCCACACCGTCCTTGCCCTCCGACGCCCTTTGTTTGAAATCGGCGAAATCATGCAGGCCGTTCTTCGGCGGTACCGCCAGGATTTCGGGTGTGGCAATGAGCATGGTGACCGGCACGAAATCCTTGGCCGGATCATAGGTCAGCTTCTCGTATAGCCCGGGGTTGATGGCGATGGCGCCGGCCGAACTCAGGAAAACGGTATTGCCGTCGGGTTTTGCACGCGCCACTTCGCCAGCGGCCAGGGCGCCATTTCCGCCCGGCTTGTTTTCGACCACGACATTGGCATCGAGAATGGGGCCAAGCTCATGTGCCACCAGCCGGGCCAGCGTATCCGACGGCCCTCCCGGCGGAAACGCCACCACGATGCGAACCGTCTCCGACTGGGCTGATGCCGTGCCCGCAATGCAGGCCAGAGCCAAGGCCGCGAGCGTCTCCCTCATATATTTCTTGAACATGGTTGCCTCCTTGTCAGTGAAAATGATAGAGGCCCTGTGCCCAGGCAACAATGAAGCTGGCTGGAGTTCAGCTATGCATATTCCGGATATCAGGAACTGCGCCAGCCACGCGGGTGCAGTGACGAGATTGCCAATCTATAGCAACGGCAGCCGCGGATTCATATATCGAATATTCCGGAACCTCGCCACAGGGTTAATGCTGGCTTTCATGACGGGGATATTTCTTGATATGAAATCAGGCTGGAATTACCATCATCCCAAACCCCCAGGGATCGAGAGCGGCCTGTTCTTGACAGGTCTGCATAATTCAAAGCACACGGAGCGAGGCAATCATGCATGCATTTGACCGTAGAGGTTTCCTGAAACTGGCCGGTGCCGCCGGCATCGCCGGGCTGCCAGGTGCGCTGCCCCTGGCTCGCGCCGCCGACGCGGCGGCTATGGAAAAAGCCAAGGCGCAGGGCCAGGCCGTGTTCTATGCAAATATCACGGCAGTGCAGCCCATCATGGATGCCTTTGCTGCCAAGACCGGCATAAAGGGGCAGTACACACGGATTTCCAGCTCTAAATTCATCCCCACCATTCTCACTGAATTCAACGCCGGCAAGCTGCTGGCCGACGTGGTGCAGGCGCCGCTGCCCATGCTGCAGGTACTGAAGGAACAGGGCGTGCTGGCGCCCTACAAGTCTCCCGCGGCCGACGGCTACCCCGATTGGGCCACCAAGGACGACAGCATTACGCTATTCGGCATCGAGTATGTCTCGTATCTGTTCAATACCGATCATCTCAAGAAGGCCGACGCGCCCGCCACCTATGAAGATCTGGCCGATCCGAAATGGAAGGGCAAGATCGTCATGGCCAACCCGTCCAACCACGCCTCCACCATAGGCTGGCTGGTCGGGCTGAAGGAACAGGTGTTCAAGTCGGAGGACGACTGGATGAAGTTCGTCAAAGGCCTGGCAGCCAACCAGCCCATGTTCGTGGCATCCTTCGGCCCCACCCCGGCGCCCGTGGAAAGCGGGGAAAAACTCATCGCTATTTCCATGCCCAAGTACATCGTGACCAAGGCGCCCGCGCCGCTGGACTGGGGTCCTCGTTCTGGGCAGCCGCTGCTGGGATCGGCTCGCGCCATCGCTGTCACGGCCAAGGCGCCGCACCCCGATGCCGCGCATGCCTTCATGGACTACTGGCTCAGCAAGGAGGCGATGGGCCTGCTGGCCAAGGATGTCGGCGAATACGTACTGGCGCCGGGCGTGCACCCGCCCATCGAAGGCATGGACAAAGCCGAGGTCAAGCCCGTGCGCGATCTTTCCGACGAAGAGCTCCAGAAATGGGGACGTGAATTCGGCAAGATTTTCGCCGTAAGGTAAACAGGCAAATCAACCACGCCAAGCCTAGACAGACAGAAAAGCGACACGATGGAAATCCGGATCGAAGGCCTTTGCAAGTACTACCAGTCCGAGGGAAAAACCGTCAAGGCACTCGACCATGTCGATCTGACCATTCCCGCCAATGAAATCTTTACGCTGCTGGGCCCGAGCGGCTGTGGAAAGACCACGCTGCTTCGCTGCATTGTGGGGCTGGAAACACCCGACGAGGGCGAAATACGCATTGGTGGCGATGTGGTGTGGTCGGGCAGTCAGGGCATTTCCGTGCCGACCGAAAAGCGCGGCCTGGGCATGGTGTTTCAGACCTACGCCATCTGGCCACACATGTCGGTGTTCGACAATATCGCCTATCCGCTTCAGGTGCGCGGCGTATCCCGCGATGCCATCAGGGAAAAGGTGGCACGCGCACTGCGGTTCGTGCAGCTGGAAGGTGTGGAGCGGCGATCGGCCACGCGTCTGTCGGGAGGGCAGCAGCAGCGCGTGGCGCTGGCGCGCGCATTGGTTGCCGAGCCCAAAGTCATTCTGTTCGACGAGCCCCTGAGCAATCTTGATGCCAAGCTGCGCGAGGAAACCCGCAAGGAACTGCGGCGCTTTCTCAGCGACCTGGACATCACGGCCATCTACGTCACGCATGACCGGGTCGAGGCACTGGCGCTTTCCGATTCCATCGCCGTCATGCGCGCGGGCAAGGTGGTGGAAACCGGCACACCGCAGAAAATATACTTCGATGCCGAGCATCGCTATGTGGCTGACTTCATAGGCCGGGCAAATCAGATCCAGGCAACGGTCAGCAGTCATGAGAACGGTCATACGCGTGTCGAAACCGCCATGGGCCCGATACTATGCCAGCCGCGGGACGGGCTGCTGCAAGGCAGTCCTGCCACCCTGTGCATACGTCCCGAATTCATCCGCATCACGAACCAACCCACGCAGGATGGCGTGAATGTATTGGAGGGAACGGTGGAAGCGCTGGAGTTCGTGGGCGAAGTCTACGAAGCGGAAATCCGCGTCAATGAAGAGCGGCTGCTGGCGCGGATCGACCCGGACGTCCAGGTCAAGGAGGGCGATGTAATCCGGATGCGGCTGGATCCGGCCCACTGCCTGCTTCTTTCAGCCTGACGAGGCCGCCGTATGACAGCCTCGCGCACCAGACTGACCTGGCCCCTGATTGTCGTTGTCGGATTCCTGACGCTCTGCCCCGTGCTCATGCTGCTGCTGGGCAGCTTTTCGCAGGGTCTGACTGCGTTTGGGCACTTCACGGCCAGCAAATACGTCAAAGCCTACACCGACCCCTTCCTGATGGAAGTGACCCTGAACACGGTGATCTTCGTGCTGGGCTCCTCGCTGTTCTCGACAGTGCTGGCCCTGTTTCTTGCCTATCTGAATACCCGCACCAACATCCCGTTCAAGCCGGTCTTTACGGTATTGTCCATCGTGCCGATGATGATCCCGCACTTGCTTTTCTCGGTCAGCTGGGCCCTGCTGCTCAATCCTTCCAATGGCCTGGCCAACCTGGTTCTCCAGGATCTGTTCGGACTCGACAGCGCACCGCTCAACATTTATTCCCTTTGGGGCATGATACTGGTGGAGGGGCTGCTGAACATGCCCATCGCCTATCTCATTATTGCGCCGGCCATGGCCTCCTTCGACGTGTCGCTGGAGGAGTCCTCGCGGGTCTGCGGCGCCGGCATCTGGCGCACGCTCATGCGGATCACGCTGCCGGTACTCAGGCCGGCCATTCTGGCCGCCTTCATTCTAGGCATAGTGCGCAGTCTGGCATCGTATGCCGTGCCCCGGGTACTGGGCACGCCGGGCCGCGTCGATGTCCTGGCCACCTATCTCTATGAAATGATCTCCACCGGTTTCGCGCCCGACTACGGCAAGGCGGCCGCCCTGGGCATGAGTGTTCTTTCGGCCTCCATTGTGTTGATCGTGGTGTACCGGGCACTCACATCGGAAAGCGAGAAGTATGTCACCATTTCCAGCCGCGGCTTCAAGCCCACGCTTATAGACCTGAAAAGATCGCGTATGCCGCTTTTTGTGATTGTGGGCGTGCTCAGCCTGCTCATGATCGTGCTGCCGGTTGCCGTACTGCTGTATACCTCGCTGGTGCCTTACTCCATGGTTCCGGGGCCGCGCGCCTTCTCGATGATGAGCTGGCGCAACTGGATAGAGGTAATGCAGGACCCCCTGTCCTTGCTGGCCCTGAAGCACAGCCTTTTCCTGGCGGTGGCCGGCGCGACGCTGGGCGTGCTGTTGTCGCTGCTGGTGGCGTACGTCATCGTCAAGGTGCGCTCCCGCGCTTCCGCACTGCTCGAAACGCTCAGCTTCCTGTCGTTTTCCTTTCCGGGCATCGTCATCGGCATCGGCTTCATGTGGTTCTTTGTACAGACGCCGCTGTACGCCACGCTCACGGCGCTACTGCTGGCCTATATTGCCGCCTACCTGCCCTATGGCGTTCGCCCCCTGGCCAGTGCTTTCGTTCAGGTGCATGCCCATCTGGAGGAATCGTCGCTGGTGTGCGGAGCCAGCGGCATGACCACCATGCGGCGCATTATCGTGCCCCTGCTCATTCCCGGCATCGTGTCGGCCTGGATATTGATGGCCACCATGTTCATGCGCGAGCTCACGGTTTCGGTGGTACTGGCCCGCCCCGGCACTGAAGTGCTGGCCGTGCAGATACTCAGTTTTGCTGATGATGGCCTGTGGGGCAAACTGTCCGCGCTGGGCATCATCATGATTCTGATTTCCACTGCGCTGGTCATGCTGGCCATGTATACGGGCCGCAAGTTCAAGGAGAGACAGGGTCAGTAGTGCGTTCGCCGGCCCGGCGCGCGGGCCAGGCCGTACGCGAAACCGGAATCAGTTGAGTTCCGCCTCGCCGTCTGGCCCGCTCAATGTGGCTCTGTAGCGCAGGCGCGGGCCCCGCACGACGCGGGGCGGATTCTGTATGCGCATCCGCCGATAAAGCGCCCGTATGGCATCGGGATCGGGATGCTCCAATACAAAGGACTGCAGTTGCAGCGCCACGGATGGCATGCCGGGTGCGGGCGTGCGGCGCGAGCCCCAGTCAATCGCATAGGGCGCCGCACCGCCAGCTGGCAGCGCGCCGTCTTCAGGCATGCAAAATTGCCAGCGCCTGTCGCCTCGAGAGACACTCACAATGTCCTGCGGCGTGGCCGGGATGGCCTGCCGCATGATTTCAAGATCGGGGCCGCGCACGACCCAGCTGCGCAGCCGCAGCCCTTCGTCCCAGGCCCGGCGAACCGTTGGCCCATCGTCCAGCCCAAACCATCGAGCGTGTTCAGGCGCCTCGGCCTGCTGGTCCACGGCAATGACCTCCAGAAAGAGGTCCTCGCCGATGCGCAACACATGATTGTGGGTCCCCATTTCCGGGTGTCGGCCGCCATAGGGCATGTCCAATCCAAGACTGCGGCGGACATGCTCAACACCCTCGGCCAGATCGGGCGCAATCACAACAAGATGGTCCAATGCAAACATTCGCCGCCTCTACGCTCCGTTGATCGTCACCACAAGCCGGCGGGGACCGCCATGATTGCGATGCTCGCACAAATAAACACCTTGCCAGGTTCCCAGCCCAGGCTTGCCCCTCATGACAGGAAAAGAAACGCTCGCGCCAAGCAGGCTGGCCTTCAGGTGTGCGGGCATGTCGTCGGGGCCTTCGTCATTGTGTTCGTAATAGGGCGCGTTTTCCGGAACCGCATGATTGAAATGGCTTTCAAAATCGGCGCGTACGGATGGATCCGCGTTTTCATTGAGCGTCAACGACGCGGATGTATGCTGAATGAAAACATGCGCCACGCCCACCTCTATGCGCTCAAGCTCCGGCAATTGCGACAGTATTTCGCGCGTGATCAAATGAAAGCCCCGGGGCCGGGGCTGCAGCGTGATTTCCTTCTGTATCCACATGGGTAGTCCTGTATGGTGCGTGCTGTTGCCTGCCATGCGCCGCGCGCTGCGCACGCGGCATGTCCAGGGCCATACAAACCTGTTACGCATCCATGATACCGGCATCTCCCATTGATACAACTTTGTAAGCAAAATCGCCGCGGAGCGGAGCATTTATTTCAGTTGGCTGCAAAACCGGATTCCCCGCTTGCGCGCGGCCTGCGGCGGGCGATACGCTAGATCCACGTCGCACAGGCCTGAAGGCCGCAGCACCAACAGAATACAAACTTGCAGGAGCCCATCATGAAGCTCACCACTCGAATCGCCCAATTTGCCCTCGCCGGCGCCATGGCCGTCGGGCTGGCATCGAATGCCCTGGCCTCAGATAAAACCGCCAACACACTGCTGGGAGCAGGGCTGGGCGCGGCAGCCGGGGCGGTGCTGTCGGACGGAGACCCGCTGCTCACGCTGGGTGGCGCGGCAGCCGGCGGCGTGCTTGGCAACGTGCTTACGGACGACCACGATTATCGCGGCCGTCATTGGCGCGGGCATGACCGCCGCGCCTACCGAGGCGGCCATGACAACTACCGGCGCGCCAGCTGGCATCGCGACAATGGCTGGCATCGCGGCCATCACAAGCACCGCCATCATCGCCGCCACCGCCACTGATCCTTCCTGCACATTTCACCTGTCCGCCCTCAAACGTCGTGCTCCAGCGCGGCGTTTGCTTTTTCAGCCGGCAAGCTTCCCGTGATCCGACGTTGCGTCCATCTCCGTCCGCATACCGTGCTGACGACCTGCTTCCGATAGCGCGGGCTCCATATAGCGCATCAGCATGCCGAAGCCCGGGCGTATCTGTGCTTCCGGCACACCCGCATAACCCAGGAGCAGGCCGCGCTTTCCGCTCCCGCCGGCATAGTAGCGCGACAGCGCCTTGACCGAAATTCCGCCTGCCCTGGCGGCGTGCATGATGCCCACATCGTCGACGCCATCCGGCAGATGAAGGACCAGGTGCAGCCCCGCCTCATGCGTGGATACCGGCCACTGCGGTCCAAGAAATCCGAAAATAACCTCTCGCAGCAGCGATTGGCGCCGGTTGTACAAGGTGCGCATACGGCGGATATGCGTTGCGTAGTGCCCCTCCTTGAGAAAATCGGCCAGTACGGCCTGATCCAGAAGGCGGCCCTCGCGATACAGCTCTGACAGGCCGTTGGCAAAATGCGCCTCGATCTGCGGCGGCAACACCATGTAGCCCAGCCTCAAACCCGGATAGAGCGTCTTGGAGAACGTGCCGAGATAGATGACACGGTCATGGCTGTCCAGGCCCTGCAGCGACGGCACAGGCCGTCCATCGAAGCGGAATTCGCTGTCGTAGTCATCCTCGATGATCCAGATGCGATGCTGGTGCGCGTATTCAAGCAGCATGCGCCGGCGCGCAAGACTCATGACCGTACCCAGCGGATACTGGTGCGAGGGCGACACGAAAATAAACTGCGGCGGCTCGCGCATCTGTGCGGGTGTCGGAGCCAGGCCCTGCTCGTCCACATCCACCGGCACAGTGCGGATGCCGCAGGCCTTGAGCATCGTGGTCGCCCCCCAGTACGAGGGATTTTCCACCCACGCTGCCTGGCCGCTGTCGCCCAGCAGCCAGGCAGCCAGGCTGATCGATTGATGCACGCCGCCGGTAATGACCACCTGGCGCGGCTCGCAGCGCACTGAACGGGACAAGCGAAGATGGTGCGCCAATACGCGGCGCAAGGGGGGATGGCCTGCGCCGTGGGCATAGGTCAGCAATTCCGGCGCCGGACTGCGCCACTGGCGCCGGTACAGCCGGGCCCAGATCGCGTGCGGAAACAGGCTGACGTCCGGCACGCCTGGGACAAATGCGCCCCACTGCTGGCTCGACGCTTGTGCATTGCCGACGATGTCGCCACCGCGCGCGGAGAGTATCGTGGGCTCGCCGGCACCGCCCTGCATGCCCTGCGT
The DNA here is from genome assembly GCF_004153445.1 of Allopusillimonas soli. Classification (GTDB taxonomy): domain Bacteria; phylum Pseudomonadota; class Gammaproteobacteria; order Burkholderiales; family Burkholderiaceae_B; genus Allopusillimonas; species Allopusillimonas soli. The sequence continues at coordinate 379,685 of NZ_SDQC01000004.1, read as the reverse complement.
ATCGGCTCGCGGCGCCCCCGCCTCCAGCAGGGCTGGCACCGTGTCCGACACAAAAGTACCGCTGCCCGTCGTGCACAGCACGTAGCCTTCGCACTGCAGTTGTGCGTAGGCGGAAAGCACGGTATTGCGCGAAAGGCGGGTTTCCCCTGCCAACGTTCGCGTGGCGGGCAGCTTGGCGCCAGCAGCCAGGTCGCCCGCCAGTATGAGCTCGCGCAATGCCTCGTACAACTGCCGCGCCAGCGGTGTTGTGCCATCGCGCACCAAGGTCAACGAAAGGAATTCGGCAAGATGAACTTCCGGCATGAATGGCTCTACTGTTTATTTTCCAAATGGACCTATGTAGAGTACCAAATGTGGTTTACTGTGGCTGTCGGAAGTGCAGGCAGTCAGTACCAGCAAAACAGAGTCCAGCCCATGAGCCGGAACGTACACCGCCAGAAGGAGACACGAGGTGAAGCCCGACACCCCGCAAATCGCCGCAGCCGTCGATGCGCTCGAGCCTTATCTGGTCGATACGCTATCAGCCTTTGTCCGAGCCGAAAGCCCGTCGGGACGGGAGGAGCCTGCCGCGCAGTTCATGGAAGAAGCCCTGCGCGGCCTTGGCCTGGAGCCCGAGCGTATTGTTCTGGACAACAGCCTGCTCAAGGACTCGCCGCTTTTTGCCTGCCCATGCATGCCCGACAATGGCCGCTACAATCTGCTCGCACGGCATGTTCCGGAGCAAGGCGGCGGACGTTCGGTACTGTTCAATGGTCATCTGGACGTCGTGCCAACCGGCCCGCAGCGCATGTGGTCACGCCCACCCTACGAACCCTATATCGAGGACGGCTGGCTGTTTGGCCGCGGCAGCGGCGATATGAAGGGAGGTATCGTCAGCGCCCTTGCGGCCTACAAGGCGCTGAATGATCTTGGCCTGGAGCCGGCTGGTATTGTCGGCTTCAACGCCGTGTTGAACGAAGAGGACGGAGGCAACGGCTCCCTGTCCACCATCCATGCGCTCAAGAACGCGCTTGCCAAGGCGCGGCTTACGGATTTTGACGCCACGATTATTCCGGAGCCTTTCGCCGAGACCCTGATGACCGCCGAAGTCGGCGTATTCTGGATGTTCGTGGACCTGACAGGGCGGCCCGCCCATGCGGCGTACATGAATACGGGTGTCAATCCCATCGAGGCCGCCATGGCGGTGGTCGCCGACCTGAAACAGATCGAGTCCGAATGGAACGCGCCCGAGCGCCGTCCGCCGCTGTTCAGGGAACACCCGCATCCGATCAATTTCAATGTCGGCCGGATCGAAGGCGGCGAATGGAACTCCTCTGTGCCCTGCACATGCACACTCGGCCTGCGCATCAGCTTCTTCCCCGAGACCGATCCGACGCAGGCCAAGCGAACCATCGCGCAGAGCGTGCGCGCGACCGTGGCGCGCGTAAACGCCTTTCTGGATGTCGGCATCCGCTTCCAGGGACAGTTTGCGCCCGGCGCCTACTATGACATGCAAACTCCCGCCATGCGTGCATTGATAGCGGCGCATGCGGAGGTAAACGGCGTGGACCCCGAGTATTTCGCCAGCACCGCCTGCACCGACGCGCGCCATTTCCACCATCTGGCCGATTTGCCGGTGACCTGCTATGGGCCGCAGGCGCGCAACATCCACGGCATAGATGAGTCCGTTTCCATTGCAAGCATGAAGCGGGTCGCCACTACGCTGGCACGCTACATCGTAGACTGGTGCGGCGTGCGGCCGATGCGCCGGGTCTAGCCGATATCCACCCACTTGGCGGGGCTCGCCCTGCATTTGTTCCACCCCCGTCCCATGGCGGGGCTTCCCCCGAGGAGATCCTGATGAAATTAAAGAAATGGCTCACATTCGGAACTGGCGCCCTGGCGCTGGCGCTGGCGGCTCACAGCGCCCAGGCCCAGACGCGTGGCGGTACCCTGCGCATGATTGTGCAGCCCGAACCGCCCATTATCGTCACCGCACTCAACCAGCAGGCCCCGACGCAGTATGTGGCGGGCAAGATCTATCAGAGCCTGCTCACCTATACGCACGACCTCAAGCCCAAACCCGGGCTGGCCGATTCCTGGGACATATCCGATGACGGACTGACCTATACCTTTCATCTGCACAAAGGGGTCACATGGCACGACGGCAAGCCTTTCACAGCGGGCGATGTGGTCTTCTCGCTATCGGATATGTTGCCCAAGACGCATGCCAGGGCGCGGGTCATCCTCAACAAGTACGTGGCGTCGGTGACGGCCAAGGACGATCTTACCGTCGAGATCAAGCTCAAGTCGCCGTTTCCTGCTTTCATGCTGATGTTCGAGCCAGGCTTCGCGCCCATGATGCCCAAGCATATCTATGCGGGCACGGACTACATGAAGAATCCCGCCAACCAGCACCCCATAGGCACAGGCCCGTTCATGTTCAAGGAATGGAAGCGGGGCGAGTACATCAAGCTGGTGCGCAATCCCCACTACTGGAAGGAAGGCATGCCCTATCTGGACGAGCTGATCTTCAACGTGATCCCTGACTCCGCCTCGCGCGCGGTGGCGTTCGAGCAGGGAACAGTGGATGTGCTGCGCGGCGGCGATATCGACAACGTTGACGTCAAGCGTCTGCGCGCCCTGCCCAATGTGGACTACACCACCAAGGGCTGGGAAATGTTTTCTCCGCAGGCCTATCTGATCTTCAACGAGCGCAAGCCGCCTTTCGACAATGCCAAGGTACGCCAAGCGGTCATGACCGCTCTCAACCGCCAGATGGTCATCAACAATATCTTCTTCGGCCTGGGCAAACTGTCCACGGGTCCGTTCGTGCATACAGAGATGTTCTATGACCCGAACGTGCCGCCCATCAAGTTCGACATGAAGGAGGCCAAGAAACTGATCGAAGAATCGGGCATCGACCCCGGCGACTACACGATACGCATGCTGGGTTTTCCGTATGGCGCCACATGGCAGCGCCTGGATGAGTACACCCGCCAGACGCTGACGCAATTGGGCTTTAACGTCAACCTGGAGTCGACCGATGCGGGCGGCTGGGCCAGCCGTACCGGCAACTTCGACTTCGATCTCACCACATCCTATGCCTATCAATACGGTGATCCCGCCCTGGGGGTCGAGCGTCTTTATATCTCGGCCAATATCGTGAAAGGTTCGCCGTTTGCCAATGTGCAGGGCTACAAGAATCCCGAACTGGACAAGGTATGGGCTCAGGCCGCCTCGGCCGTCGATCCCAAGGAGCGCCAGTCGCTGTATTCCCAGATACAGACAACCCTGGTCAAGGACATGGCCAACGGCTATCTGGTGGACATGGAGTTCCCCACGCTATACCGAAGCAATATCCACAATCTGGTCACGACGGCCATCGGCCTGAACGAATCCTTTGACAACGTGTATATAGACAAATAGTCCAGCCAGGGAGCGCCCGCATGAAGTTCGCGCTGTTCTTCGCGTCGCGCCTGACCAAGGCTCTGGCCGTGGTCATAGGCGTGGTGATCGTCAACTTCTTTCTCATCCGGCTTGCACCCGGCGATCCAGCCTCCGTGCTGGCGGGCCAGGCCGGCGCGGGCGATCCCGCCTACCTGGCGCAACTGCGCCAGGAATTCGGTTTGGACCAGCCTTTGCTCACGCAGCTGCTGCTGTATCTGAAAGGCGTGCTGCAGCTTGATTTCGGCTTTTCCTACCGCAATCACATTCCCGTGCTCGATCTGATCATGCAGCGCCTGCCAGCCACCTTCCTGCTCATGAGCTGCGCCTTCGTATTCTCGCTCGTCCTTGGCGTGAGCCTGGGCGTGCTGGCCGCACGCGTGCGTTATGAAAATCGGCGCCGCTGGTTGGACAGCACGCTGATGACCGGCGCATTGATCCTATATGCTACCCCGCTGTTCTGGCTGTCTCTCATGGGCATACTGCTGTTTTCGGTGGTTCTCGGCTGGCTGCCCGCCTTCGGTATGGAATCCGTGGGCGCAGGCCTGACCGGATGGGCACGCGCCGGCGATATCGCCATGCACCTGATCCTGCCCACCATTACCCTCGGCTGCTTTTTCATGGCCTTTTATGTGCGCCTTACACGCGCATCCATGCTGGAGGTCATCGGCATGGACTTTGTGAAGACGGCCAAGGCCAAGGGCGTACCGTCCAGCAGCGTCATCCGCGTACACGTGCTGCGCAATGCGCTACTGCCTGTAATCACTTTCGCAGGCATACAGCTGGGGCAGATGGCCGGCGGGGCGGTTCTGACGGAAACCGTGTTCGCATGGCCAGGCATCGGACGCCTGATGTTCGACGCGCTGCTGCAGCGCGACTACCAACTGCTGATGGGCATCTTTCTGGTGACCTCGGCCATGGTGGTGCTGTTCAATCTGATCACCGACGTCGCCTACCGCATCGTCGATCCGCGCATAGCCGCGGGCGCCAGGCAAGGGGCGGCAACATGAAGCATTTCGCCCGACGCTACATGCGCAACTATGGCGCGGTATTCGGACTCATCGTTATCATCATTGTCTCGCTGCTGGCCCTGCTCGCGCCCTTTTTATACGAGATGTCACCCTGGTCCATGGTGGCGGTGCCGCTCATACCGCCTTTCACCGACCCCTCCTACCCGTTCGGAACCGACATGCTGGGCCGCGACATCACGGCGGGCCTGGTATGGGGCGCGCGGGTATCGCTGCTGGTGGGACTGCTGTCCACCCTGATTTCTCTCGTATTCGGCATCATTGTCGGCGCCGCTTCCGGATACTGCGGCGGCTGGATCGACGACCTGCTCATGCGCCTGACCGAGTTCTTTCAGACCATTCCACAGTTGGCGCTGGCCGTGGTCATCGTGGCGGTCATGAGCCCATCGATCTATTCGATCATGGTGGCCATCACGGCGGTATCGTGGCCGCCCGCCGCCCGCCTGGTGAGATCGGAGTTCCTGACCCTTAAGCAGCGAGAATTCGTGCTCGCCGCCGTGGTCATAGGCCAGAAACCGTCGCGCATTGTCTGGTCGCAGATACTGCCCAATGCCATGTCGCCCATTATTGTTTCGGCTTCCTTCATGGTTGCCACCGCCATCCTGACCGAATCCGCACTGTCCTTTCTTGGCCTGGGCGACCGCAACCTGATGAGCTGGGGTTTCATGATCGGCGCTTCACGCACGATGATACGCGAGGCCTGGTGGATGAGCGTATGGCCTGGCATCGCCATCCTCATTACCGTCCTGTCCATCAACCTGATTGGCGAGGGACTGAGCGATGCGCTCAATCCGCAACTGCGCCGGCGCGGCGAATAATGGAGGCGTCCATGAACGACGACAAGGGCGCACCGGTTATTTCCCTGCGCAATCTGACAATACCTCTGCCGCCGGGAGGCGACAGGCCGCACGCCGTGCAGGACATCAGCTACGATGTCCGAGCCGGCGAAATACTGTGCATCGTAGGTGAATCGGGCTCGGGCAAGTCCATGAGTGCCAACGCCATCATGGGACTGCTGCCCGACTATCTGAAGCCGACGGCCGGCGAAATCATCTTCCGCGGACAAGATCTCCTGACACTGCCCGAAGCCACGCTGGAAGGCATGCGCGGCAAGGACATGGCCATGATCTTCCAGGAGCCGCTGTCCGCGTTGAACCCGCTCATGACCGTCGGCAAGCAGGTGGCCGAAGTCATGCTGGTGCATGGGGGGCACACAGACGCCCAGCGGCGCCAGCGTGTGCTTGAGCTGTTCCGCTTCGTGGACCTGCCCGACCCCGACGCACTGTACGACACCTATCCATTTCGGCTGTCGGGCGGGCAGCGCCAGCGCGTGACCATTGCCATGGCATTGGCGCTGGAGCCTTCGCTGCTGATTGCCGACGAGCCCACCACGGCGCTGGACGTCACGACCCAGGCGCAAATCCTGGCACTGATCGCACGCATCCAGAAAGAAAAGGGCATGGGCGTCATGTTCATCACCCATGACTTTGGCGTGGTGGCGGAGATTGCGCATCGGGTCGCTGTCATGGAAAAAGGCATGCTCGTGGAACAGGGCAGCGCGGAGCAGGTGTTGAATCATCCGGCCCATCCGTACACCCGCCGCCTCATTGCCGCTGTGCCGCATCTGAATTACGGCAGAAAGGATGCAGCCGACCGTGCCGCCCCTCTGCTGGCGGTGCGAAACCTGAAGAAGCACTATGTGCTGCGAGGTGGCTGGATGGGTTCGAAGCGCGTGGTGCGAGCGGTGGATGATGTCAGCTTCTCGGTACGACGCGGCGAAACGCTGGGCATTGTGGGTGAGTCGGGGTCAGGCAAATCCACCATTGGCAAGTGCCTGCTGAAGCTCGTGGGCGTGGACGGCGGGCAGTTGCTGTTCGACGGGCGCGACATTGCGCCATTGAGCGAACGACAATTCCGCCCCATGCGCCATCACATACAGATGATATTCCAGGATCCGTTTGCATCGCTCAACCCGCGCCACACGGTGGGACGCATCATCAGCGACGGACCCGTGGCCAACGGCATCCCGCGGGCCGACGCGGAAGCCCGCTGCAGGGCGTTGCTGGAGATGGTCGGACTGGATCCCGCTGTGTTCAATCGGTATCCGCATCAGTTTTCAGGCGGCCAGCGTCAGCGGGTGGGCATTGCCCGCGCGTTAGCGCTGGATCCGCAGGTACTGGTCGCCGATGAGTCCGTCTCGGCGCTGGACGTTTCCGTGCAGGCGCAGGTGCTGGATCTGTTGCAGTCTTTGCAGGAACAGCTTCAGATTGCAATGATATTCATCACCCACGACCTGCGCGTGGCTGCGCAAGTGTGCAGCCACATTGCGGTGATGCATCGCGGGAAGGTGGTGGAGCACGGTGCGCCCAACCAGATCTTCGAGGCGCCGCAAAGCGACTATACGCGCAAGCTGATTGCCGCTGTGCCGGGCAAGGCATGGAAGCCGCCCACGCTGTCCGACAGCGGGATTCAGTAGCCGCGATCCAGCGGTACGACGCCGCTCAGGGTTTCGCCGCGTACATAGCGGCGAAGCTTGTCTGCCGTCTGGGTAATGGTTTCCTCGCGCAGGCTGGCAGCCGCGACATGCGGCGTGATGGTGATACGCGGATCACGCCAGAACGGATGGCCGGCGGGCAAAGGCTCCTGACGAAAGACATCAAGCGTGGCGCCCCGCATGTGGCCGCTGTCAAGCAGGGCGGAAAGATCTTCCTCGACAAGGTGCTCGCCCCGCCCCATATTGATGAGATAGGCATCGGGACGCAATTGCCGCAACGTTGCCCGGCACAGTATGTCGCGCGTGCCATCGGTCAGCGGCAGGGTATTGATGAGCACACGCGTACGCGCGAGGAAAGCAGGAAACGCTTGCTGGCCGGCAAACTTCTGTACGCCCGGAATATCCTTGCCGGTGCGCGACCAGCCCGCCACGGGATAATCCAACGCAGCCAGCGCGCTGGCCACCCGCGCGCCCATGACGCCCATTCCTAGTACACCCACGGTCCAGTCGGCCCGCCGGATGTCGGGCCGAGGCTCCCAGCGTTCCTGCTGCTGCAGCCGCTGATAGTCGTCGAAGCTGCGCGAGGCCCGCACCAGCGCGTAGGCGGCATATTCCGCCATCTGGACGGCCATGCCCGCATCCTCGAGGCGCACAATGACGGCATCCGCAGGCAGGCCAGGCAGGCGCAGCAAGGCGTCCACCCCCGCGCCGAGATTGAAGATGGCCTTGATGCCGGGCTCGCGCGAGAAAAGATCTGGCGGGGGATTCCAGACGACAGCGATCTCCGCACCCACCGCCTTGCCAGTATCGTTCCATGCATGGAAGGCCACCTCTGGCACAGCAGCCTGCAAAGGATCTATCCAGGCCTGGGGGTCGGCATCATGGGCAGAGGCAAAAACAGCTTTCACACGCGTATCCAGTCGAGATGGGCCGGGCGGGCTTGCCGCCGCGAGCCGATTGTGCGCACCGCCCGATGCGGCGCACGATAAGGCCATATTCTAGAGGATATCCATGGGCCCGCCCATTGCAGGCAGACTAGAAGCGATAACTGGCGCTGGCCACAATGGTGCGCTGCGATCCATACCAACAATCGCCTCGGCTCAAGCATGTGCTGACATACGTCTTGTCGAACATATTGTTCACATTCAGCGCCAGCCGCCACGATGGCGTTTCATAGGCCACCATGGCGTCCACCAGCGTCACGCTCGGCGTCTGCGGCGCAATGCCGTCGGTGAAGTGGCCCAGCCAGCGCACGCCCGCACCCACGGACAGGCCCGCCGCGCCATCCATGGCAAAGCGGTATTTGCCCCACACGGAAGCCTGGTGCTTGGGAATGCCCTCCAGTTGATCGTCAATGTCGATATAGGTGTAATTGGCCAGCACGCTGAGGCTGCGGCCAATGGCCTGCTTGTATTCCAACTCCACGCCGCGGTTGCGGGTCTTGCCGATCTGCACCTGATTATTGGGGTTGGTCGGATCAGGCACCAGCCGGTTTTCCTCGCTGAGTGTGTAGGCGGCGATGTTGAACATCGTATCGCCATCCTGCGACTCGTACTTGAGGCCGGCCTCGACCTGCTTGCCACGCAAGGGAATGAAGGCGTCGCCGTTCGCATCCGTGCCAAACACGGGCGAAAAGGATTCGCTGTAGCTAAGATAGGGCGAGAGGCCGTTGTCGGCCTTGTACATGATGCCCAGACGCTTCGTGGTCGCACGGTTGGTATAGTCGGGCTGCCCTTCCACGCTGGATTCGGAACGATCGTGGCGCAGGCCAGCCACCGCGATCCAGTTCCGCCAGCGCAGTTCGTCCTGCAGATACACGCCCAGGTCGCGCTGGCGCGCCACCGGATCCGTTGACATGGATGGCGGCGTAAAGGCGGGGTAGCCGGGATCGTAGGCATCGATCAGCGGCACGGCTCCACCACTATTATTTGTATAGTCTGTCATGGCAGAGCCGGATTCCTTGTCCTGGTGCGCATAGGTCATGTCCATGCCCAGCAGCACATGATGGCGCACCGCGCCGGTATCGAAACGGCCCTCCAGGTTCTGATCCGCCGACACCATGCGCACCGTCGTCAGGGTTGCATCCGCAACACGCCCCAGCATGCGTTTATTGACCGGGTCGCCGGCCCAGCCGCCTCGTAGCGTAAAAAAGTCGCTATAGAGTGAACGGTAATCGACCCGATTCAGTGACCAACGGAAATTCTGCTTGAACGACCAATCGTCGTTGAAGTCATGGCGGAACGCCCAGCCCGCTGATTTGCGGCGGGAGTCGTAGCGGTCCCAGTCCGGATCGCCGATGAAGCGGTCGACCGGCAGTTGCCCGTTGGGATTGTCCAGCGCTACGCCTTCCCAGGGGAAGAACTGCGAGGTGGAACCCGATTTATCGTCCTGGTAGAGCGCCATGAAGGTCAACGAGGTGCTGGCGTTGGGCTGCCATGTCAAGGACGGCGCAATCATGAGGCGATCGTCACGCACGAAATCGACTTGTGTGTTGGCTTCGCGGCCAACGGCCACCACGCGGTACAACCAGGTGCCCTCTTCGTTCAACGGGCCCGTCAGGTCGGCCTGAATCTGGCGCCGCGCATTGCTGCCGTAGGAGATACCTACCTCTCGCATGGCCTCCGGCAAGGGCCGCTTGCTGACCATGTTGACCACGCCCGCGGTACTGCCCTGGCCATACAGCATGGACGCCGGCCCACGCAGCACCTCTATGCGCTCCAGCGCATAGGGCTCGATGCGCGTTGTGCTTGTGTACCAGTTGTAGTTCTGGCGCAGGCCGTCCATGTATACAGTGGGCTCCGAGCCGCGGATGCGAAAAGAATCGGTTCTGGAATCCAGGCCATAGGCATCGGAACGCACACCCGCCGCGTAGTTGAGCGCGTCCTGCACGCCTTGGGCGCCCTGGTCGCGGATTTCATCGCTGGTCACCACCGTGACAGACTGCGGCGTCTCGCTCAGCGGCGTATCGGTCTTGGTGGCCGTCAGTGCATTGTGCGCAATATAGCCAGACACCGGCTCAAGCGCGGACTCAGTCCCTTGCGCCTTGACGGTAATGGGCGCCAGGGTACGCGTTTCCTGTGACTGTGCAGCGGCGCCGCCACTGTAGAACAGCATCAGCATGCTTGCCATGGTTGTCAACGCCAGCGGATGCAGCGTATTGCTCGGCATAATCTGTCTTCCTTTGATAGTGATTGTTGTGCCGGTGTGGCATACAGGCACGCCTGCCGAGTCCGATATATAAAAATGCTTTACGCGACATAAGCAAATCCGGCCCCCGACGTCTGGACCGGCGGATCATTGTCTGGGGAATGCCCAAAACCAAACCCCGACCACCAGCGGGATGGACAGCGCGGCCCATGCCAGGAAATGCCAGAAGCCAACGCCGAGCAGGGCGGCAAGCAGGCCAAAGCAGGTCAGAACCCCAAGCACGATCGGCGCGCCCCAAAGGCGCCTGAAACGCGTTGATGCTTTCACTTTCAGCTTTCCAGGGCCGGGGTCAGTTCGCGCACTCTGCGCGCCACCCGCGCATCGGTGGCCTTGCGCCGGGCAAACCACAGATACAGGCCGCTGGCAAGCACCACGATCGTGAGGATGTCCAGCAAGGCCCACAGAATCTTCAGCGGCATGCCGCCATAGTCACCGAAGTGCAAAGGCCTGGACAGCTCAAGCACCTTGAGGTACCAGGGCGGCTCGGCCACCGCCGTGACTTCACCGGTGGCGGCATCCACCAGCACGGGCGTGAACAGATGGGAGGTAAGTGGCGTGGCGCCTTTGGACCACATTGTGTAGTGATGCGGCGTGGAGAAGCGATTGCCGGGGTAGTTGAAACTGAGCACTTCATTGCCCGGCACAGCCTTGTTAGCCGCATCGATCGCCGCTTGGGCCGACGTAGGCTGGGCCGGCGGCGTCTCGTTCTTGTAGGGTGCCATCAGCGCCGCCACTTCGGTGCGCTGCCACAGTGCGAACAGCGGCGTGGACAACTCGTTGATGACGCCGGTGACGCCTACCACGGCCGCCCAGGCCAGGGTCACGATGCCCAGCAGATTATGAAGATCCAGCCATTTCAAGCGCCGCGAGCGCGTGGCCCGGACGGTGCCGAACGACAGCTTTTTCATGAAGGGGCCGTACAGTACCACGCCCGAGACAATGGCCACCACAAACAGCAAGCCCATGAAGCCGATGAACAGTTCGCCCGGCAGGCCGGCAAACCAGTCCACATGCAGGGCCAGCATGATGCCCATGAAGCTGAGCTTCTCTTGTGCCTGGGGCGGACCATCCTTGAGCAGTTCGCCCGTGTGCGCATCGAACTTCAGGAAATGGGCTTCGTCGAAATCGGACTGATAGGACGGCGACATGCCCACCAGCACCTGCGGCTGGGCATCGTCCATGAAAACGAAATCGATGACATCCTTGGGATAAAGCGTGCGCGCCTGATCTATCAGGCCATCGACATTGGCCCGCGGGGTTCCTTCGGGAACCACGGCATAGGGTTTGGCATCATCCAGCCAATGGTCGATTTCCTCGTGAAAAACCAGCGGCAGGCCCGTAATGCAGACGACCAGCAGAAAAAGGGTGCACACGAGGCTGGACCATTTGTGCACCCAATACCAGGTCTTGAGAGACGCCGCCGCAGTCACGTGGCACTCCCTAAACAAGGCCACGGCGCAAAGCGCCAGACAAAACGAAACATCCGGATTCCCCAGGGAATTGATTTCTAAGAATAGTTCTTATTCTAATTTTCGTCTAGAAATGCTGTCAACTGGACGGTTATGGTTATTTTTTATTAGCAACTGTCTTTTTTGAGAGGCTATCGAGTTTTTCCTCAATAATTTCCCGAGGCATGGCGCCGTTGATGCGGCTACCGTCTGGAAAGAACAATGCCGGCGTGCCCTGTACGCGCAAGGAATGACCCAGTTCCAGCGCCTGCTGCAGCGGTGCATCGCATTTGGCGACCTGTGGCTTCCGGCCATCAAGCATCCAGGCCTGCCAAGCCGCCGCCGGGTCGCTGGCACACCATATATCCCTCGCCTTCGTACTGGAGTCGGGCGTCAGGATGGGAAAGAGAATGGTATAGACGGTAATGTTGTCGATATCCTTCAGGGTCTGGTGCAGACGCTTGCAATAACCGCAATTGGGGTCCTCGAACACAACCATCTTGCGCGAACCATCTCCCTTGACCTGCTTGATGGCAATGTCGAGCGGCAGCGAGGAAAAATCAACCTGCGATAAAACCTTAAGCCGCGCCTCGGTCAGATCGATGCGGCGCTTGGCATCGATAAGCGATCCCTGCAGTACATAGCTGACTGATGCATCGGTGTAGACCACGTCGGTGCCGATCTGCACCTCGTACAGGCCTGGAAAGGGCGTCTCGGTAACCCCCGCAACCGCCACATCGGGAAACCGGCGCTCGAAGGCCGACTTGATATCGTCCATGGATGCGGCCCCCGCCGTGGCCAGCACACTATCCTTCTCCGCCCCGCCGTCGGACGGCGCGCGCTGTGTCGGCTGGCGCGCATCCTGCGTGGACAGCACGCGACCGGACGCGCCCGAGGCTTCAGGCGCAACAGCATCCTGTGCCCAGGCCTGCCCGAATGAAAGACATCCTATCACTGCTGCGGTAAGCCAATGGGCTTTCCAACGATACATATGAACTCCAACTAGGCCGGGCCCACGGACAGGCCGGGCAATTATCCAGAAAAATCATGCGCCATGCCGGTTGCCAGTCGCCGCATCGATGAGCAGGCGCTTGACAAAGGGCAGGCGGTCGGCCCATTGCATGCCCGCGTTGCGAGCCCATGCAATGGGTGCTCCCTGCACGGCAAACAAACGGTGCAATCCGTCGGTTGCCATGCGCATCGCCAGGATAGGCTCGGCACGCGCGCGTCGATAGCGGCGCAACAGACGCATATCGCCGGCCGCCCGGAAGGGCTCGCGGTCGCGCTGCACCCGCAGCAGCGCCGCCACATCGCCAAGGCCCAGGTTCAATCCCTGGCCGGCCAGCGGATGCACCCGATGCCCCGCATCGCCCACCAGCGCAACACCAGGCGCAACCATATCACTATGCTCGACATATAGTGGAAAGGCGAACGGTGTGCTGCGCATGCGCAATCCGCCCAGGCGACCCTCGCTGGCAGCCGCAAGCCGCGCCTCGAGCGTCCGGGCGCGTTCGTCTTCAGGCATCGTCATCCAGGTTTGGGCCAGCGCTTCAGGCATGGACCACACCATGGATACCTGATGCCCTTCGGCGGTATCGGGCATGGGCAACAGCGCCAGCACACTGTCGCCGGTAAACCATTGAAAGGCCGTATTCTGGTGGGGCAGATCGGCGGCAAGATGCACTACGATGCCCATGTCGCCATAGGCGCGGGAATGATGCGCAATCCCGGCGGCCCTGCGCACAGGCGACTCCGCGCCGTCCGCGCCGATCAGAAGGTCGGGCTGCAGGACGCGGCCGGATTGAGTATGAACAGCACCGTTGTCCAGATGGTCGAATTTTTCCTCGACCCAGGGTATGCCATACACACGGACGGCCTGATGCAGGGCGCGCTCCATTTCACTGGATTCGACTATCCAGGCCAGGCTGTCCTGCGCTGCCTGCCATGCATCCAGATTGACGCTGCCCGCGGCATCGCCGTGGATTTCCATGGCGCGCACGGACGTGATACGTTCTGCGTCCATAATGTCCCAGACGCCCAGCCGCGACAGCAGCGCGCGGCTGGATGGCGATATGGCGTAGACCCTGGGACAGTATTGATCGCGCACCGTCGGTGCTGGCGCCTTGCGCGGCCCCAGCACCTGTACCGCATGGCCGTCTCGTGCCAAGCCCAGCGCTGCCGCCAGCCCTGCGATGCCGGTTCCGCAAACCACGAACGAATCTTTGCCCACTTCCAGTTTCCTGTTATTTGCGCGGCGCCAGAGGCGGCCAATGCCGCAACGGGATCAACGCGCTGACGGCGCGCCAGCGCCCGCAGGCCAAAGCACCCACATTTCGCCTTGCTGCTTCATCCGCCCCGCCAGGGCGCCCGCCTCGTCGCCAAAGCCCCAATAATAATCGGCGCGCGCCGCACCCTTGATGGCGGCACCGGTATCCTGCGCCAGCACAAGCCGGCGCAGCGGCGCGGCGGAGCCAGGCTGCGTGGTGGCAAGAAACAGCGGCGTACCCAGCGGCACATAATGCGTGTCGACGGCAACGGCACGCCCGCCGATCAGCGGTATGCCGTAGGCGCCCTTGGGACCCAATTCGGGATCGGTGACAGGCTCTTCCCGGAAAAACACCATGGCTGGATTGGCGTTGAGCATCTCCTGCACCCGCCCCGGGTGGCTGCGCGCCCAGGCTTTGATATTTTGCATGGACGCCTTGGCCAACGGCATCTGCCCTTGATCGGCCAGCCACCTGGCAATCGACACATAGGGTCGGCCGTTATGATCGGCGTAGGCCAGCCGTATGGTCGAGCCGTCGGTGAGCTGAGCCCGCCCCGAGCCCTGAATCTGGAGGAAGAATGCCTCGACCGGATCGTCAACCCAGACGATCACGGGCGGCCTGCGTTCGGGTGATGCAGCAATTTCGGCACGTGTGTCGTAAGGCACGACACGCTTGCCGTCGAGCTTGCCGCGCACGCGTTTTCCTGCCAGTTCGGGATAGACCGAACCCAGGTCAATGGTAAGCAGGTCGTCAGGCGTGGCATACAACGGCCATTGGTAGTCGCCTTGACGGGTGCGCGACGCGCGCACCAGCGGCTCGTAATAGCCGGTGACCGTATTACGCGCGGGCTTGCCGGCGGCATCCAGCAGCCGCCAGGGCCGCAGATACTGCTCCAGGAACTGGCGGATGCGCGGCGCATCGACCGCATTGCCGCTAAAGCCCGTGTTCGCCGCAGCCGCACAGACAGGCTGCCAGGCGCGCGGTGCGGCCCTCGCCTGCATCGCAAGCGAACCCGATACGGGCCGCATCAACCCCTTGCAGTTGTTAATGAAAGCCTTCCAGGCATGGGACAGATCGTCGTCCTTCCAGCCCGGCAAGGATGCCCACGATACCTGCTGGAACCGGCCTTCCAGCGCGCGCGGTGGCGTGTCGCGGATGGACGCCAGCGGCGGCACCACCAGTGGCTGCGAGGCGATGTCGGGCTGGCCAGCCTTGCCCGCACCGCTCTGGTCTGTGCTGAGCGGCACTGTGCTGCAGGAGGAAATCAGGACAAGCAGGCTGGCGTAAAGCAGGCGTTTCTTCATAGCGTGATCTTTGCGGGATGCGAAAAGAGAATCAATGCAGGGTACGCGGCATGGCGAGCATGAATTCGTCGATGGGCACCTCGAAGGGTATGCCGTTGTCCCCGACGCAATGATAGCTGCCCCGCATGGTACCCACTGGCGTAGACAAGGGACAGCCGCTGGTGTATTCGAATGTTTCTCCCGGGGCAAGCAGGGGCTGCTGGCCCACCACGCCCAGCCCGCGCACTTCCTGTGTGCGCTGCTGGCCATCGGTGATGACCCAGTGGCGGCTGATGACCTGCGCCGCGTGTTGTCCTTTGTTGCTGATGCGTACCGTATAGGCAAAAACGAATTGCTGCGCGTCGGGTTCAGATTGCTCCGGCAAGTACTGCGCGGTGACGGTAACCGAGAGATCGTAGGGCTTCATAGACGTATCCGAAATAACGGGCCGAGCGCCATTGTTTGCATATACAGACTGCCCAGGCGCAACACAGACGGGCTTAACCTGCAATAATGACACAATCGCCACAGCGGCTGTTTTACCTTACATCATTGCCATGCCATTCTCGCGCCCCACCCGAATCGCACCCAGCATCCTGGCGGCCGACTTCGCCCGCCTGGGAGAGGAAATCCGGAATGTCGTCGACGCCGGCGCCGACTGGATTCACTTTGACGTCATGGACAACCATTATGTTCCCAACCTGACCATGGGACCCATGATATGCGAAGCCCTGCGTCCGCACACCGAGGCACCCATCGACGTGCACCTGATGGTGGAGCCGGTAGATGCCATTATCCCGCAATTCGCGGAGGCGGGCGCCGACATCATCACCTTTCACCCCGAGGCCACGCGCCATGTCGACCGCAGCCTGTCGCTCATTCACGACTATGGCTGTCGGGCTGGCCTGGTCTTCAACCCGGCCACGCCCCTGGACTACATGGACTACGTCATGGACAAGCTCGACGTCGTGCTGCTTATGTCGGTCAATCCAGGTTTCGGCGGGCAAAAATTCATCCCGGGCACACTGGAAAAACTGGCGCAGGCGCGGCTGCGCATCGACAACTGGGTCAATCGCGGCGGCCAGCAGATTGCGCTGGAAGTCGATGGCGGCGTCAAGGTGGACAACATCGCCGCCATTCGCCGCGCGGGCGCCGACACATTCGTGGCCGGCTCGGCCATTTTCGGCCACGACGATTATCGATCCATTATTGATGCCATGCGCGAGGAAATCGCCAAGGGCGAGAGCCTGGAGGTATGAACATGGCACCAAACGCCGTGTTGTTCGATCTGGACGGCACCCTCATGGACACCCTGCCCGACCTGGCCGACGCCACCAATGCCATGCGCGCAGACATGGGGCTGCGGGCGCTGCCGCAAGACCTCATCGGTACTTATGTCGGCAAGGGCACGCCCGTGCTGGTGCAGCGCGCACTGGCCAACAACCCATCGGGGACCGTGCCGGGTGAAGATGCGTTCAAGCAGGGGCTAGCCAGCTTTCTGGATCATTATCAGCGCCTGAACGGACGCAGGGCGCAGCTGTATCCCGGCGTGCGAGAGGGGCTGGCGGCCTTTCGCGAAGCAGGCCTGAAGCTCGCCGTGGTGACCAACAAGCCCACCGCATTCACGCCGCCGCTGCTGGCGCAGTTCGGCTTGAGCGAGTATTTCGGCGCAATCGTGTGCGGCGACACCTGCGAGTGCAAGAAGCCCGACCCCCTGCCGCTGCAACATGCCTGCAGCCTGCTCGGAACCACGCCGGCCCATGCCTTGTTCGTCGGTGACTCGGTGAATGACGTGCAGGCGGCGCGGGCCGCGGGCATGCCTGTCCTTGCCGTTCCGTATGGTTATAACGAAGGCAAGGACGTGCGAAATCTCGAAGTCGATGATATAGTTGCGTCTATCGCCGATGCCGCCAAATGGCTGGCCAGGCAATCACAAATATCCAGACAATGACCGCAACCCTGTATTACCGCAGCTCTCCTGGCGCCAACTGGCGCTGGTGGCGTTCGCGCTCTGGGTGGCGGTAAATCCCTCCCGGCACATGGTCTGATACCTGTGCCCCTGCATAAACCGCAAAAAAAGCCCGGAACCACGCGAATAGGCCGGGCTTTTTGAATTTCAGTCTGTCCGGTCCGTATCAACCCAAGAGACCACTATGACAGAAATAGAATTCAATGCCCTTGCCGCCCAAGGCTACAACCGCATTCCGCTTATCGCGGAAACCTACGCCGATCTGGACACCCCCTTGGCCATCTACCTCAAGCTGGCGCATAGTGGTCCGGAAGCGGGGCGCAATTCATGCCTGCTCGAATCCGTGGTGGGCGGCGAACGGTTCGGGCGTTATTCATTCATCGGGCTACCCGCCAGCACCGTCATCCGCTCGCGCGGCACAACGACCGAGGTGCTGCATCAGGGCGAAGTGGCCGAGACGCACGAAGGCGATCCACTGGCCTTCATCCAGACCTATCAGCAACGCTTCAAGGTCGCGTTGCTGCCGGGCATGCCCCGCTTCGCGGGCGGTCTTGCCGGCTACTTCGGCTATGACGCCGTACGTCATATCGAACCGCGCCTGGGGCCGGCCACCAAGCCGTTTCCCGCGGGCCAGGACGACGGCACGCCCGACATCATGCTGCTGCATATCGACGAACTGGTCATCGTCGACAACCTGGCCGGCCGCACTTACCTGATCGTCTACGCGGATCCCGCCAAGCCAGAGGCCTATGCCCTTGCCCGCCGCCGCATCAAGGCGCTGCGCGAGAAGCTGCGCACGCCGGTGGTCATTCCTTATGCCTACGCCAGCATGCAAACACCCGCGCGCCGCGATTTTGCCAAGGAAGACTACATTGCCGCCGTGCTGAAAGCCAAGGAGTATATTGCCGCGGGTGATCTTATGCAGGTGCAGGTGGGCCAGGTGATCGCCAAGCCATTCCGCGATTCGCCGCTGTCGCTGTACCGCTCGCTGCGTTCGCTCAACCCGTCGCCCTATATGTACTACTGGAATTTCGATAATTTCCAGGTGGTGGGCGCATCTCCCGAGATCCTGGTGCGACAGGACATCGTGCATGAGGACGGCCGCCGCAAGACGCTGGCCACCATTCGACCCCTGGCCGGCACGCGCCGCCGCGGATCCACGCCCGAAGAAGACGCTGCACTGGCCGAGGAGCTCATGGCCGATCCCAAGGAGCGCGCCGAGCATGTCATGCTGATCGATCTGGCCCGCAACGACGTGGGCCGAGTCGCCAAGACGGGCACAGTCAAAGTCACCGACACCATGACCATAGAGCGCTATTCCCATGTCATGCACCTGGTGTCGAATGTGTGCGGCGAGCTAGACGAAGGCATGAGCAACATCGATGTCCTGCGCGCCGCCTTCCCGGCGGGCACGCTGACCGGCGCTCCCAAAGTGCGCGCCATGGAAATCATCGATGAGCTGGAGCCGGTGCGTCGCGGCATCTACGGCGGGGCTGCAGGCTACATGAGCTACGGCGGCGAGATGGATGTGGCCATTGCCATCCGCACAGGTCTCATCAAGGACGGCATGCTCTATGTGCAGGCCGCCGCCGGCATCGTTGCCGACTCCGATCCCGAGAAGGAATGGCAGGAAACCGAGGCCAAGGCCCGCGCTGTCCTGCGCGCGGCCGAGCAGGTCCAGTACGGGCTGGACGAGCCGATCTAACCCGCGCGGGCCAGCATATCCGCACTGATGTCGCCGATAGTGCGCGCGCCCGTGAGGGTCATGGCCACCCGCATCTCTTTTTCGACGAGATCGAGCAGGTTGGCAACGCCGGCCTGGCCAGCGGTGGCCAGTGCGTAGATGAAGGCCCGGCCCAATAGAACGGTATCCGCGCCCAGCGCCAGCATGCGTACGATGTCCAGGCCATTGCGCACGCCGGAGTCGGCAAGAATGGCCAGATCTCCCTTGACGGCGTCGGCTATCATCGGCAAGGCACGCGCGCTGGACAATACGCCGTCGAGCTGGCGCCCGCCATGATTGGACACCACAATGCCGTCCGCCCCGAAGCGGACAGCATCGCGTGCATCCTCGGCGTCCAGAATGCCCTTGATGACCATGGGGCCCTTCCAGAATTCACGTATCCACTCCAGATCCTTCCAGGAAATGGACGGGTCGAAATTGGCGCCCAGCCAGCCGATATAGTCTTCCAGGCCAGTGGGCTTGCCACGATAGGCCGACACATTGCCGAGATCATGCGGCCGGCCGAACAGGCCGACATCCCACGACCATTGCGGATGGGTGACCGCCTGGCCGTAGCGTCGCCAGGCCGCATAGGGGCCGCTCATGCCCGAGTGTGCGTCGCGATAGCGGGCGCCGGGAACAGGCATATCAACCGTGAATATCAGCGTCGTTACTCCCGCCGCCTGAGCGCGCTCGAGGGCATTCCTCATGAAGCCGCGATCCTTCAGCACATACAGCTGGAACCACATGGGCCGCTTGATGGCGGGAGCGACTTCCTCGATAGGACACACGGATACCGTGGACATCGTGAATGGAATGCCTTTTTCATCCGCCGCGCGGGCTGCCTGCACCTCGCCGCGCCTGGCGAACATGCCCAACAGTCCCACCGGCGCCAATGCAACCGGCATGGACAGGGTTTCATCGAACAGCCTGGTCTCCAGGCTCAAGTCAGACATATTCCGCAGCACGCGCTGGCGCAACGCAATGCCCGCAAGATCGCTGACATTGTGCGCCAGCGTGTGCTCGGCATATGCGCCGCCGTCGATATAGTGGAAAAGAAAGGGCGGCAGCCGGCGTTGCGCGGCGGCGCGATAGTCTGTCGAGGCGGAAATAATCATGGTCTGGACGAAATAGTGGGCAAACGCGTTGAGCGCGCGCGACGTGCTTCATCTTCGTCGAGCGTGCGTACGCTGTCGTGCACGAACTCGAGATGGTGCCAGACAGTGTCGCGGGCACGTTCCGCGTCACCGTCGAGGATGGCATCCATCAGTGCCTGGTGCTGCGCCGTCAATTGCGCATGGGTTTTCCGCATCGTATACATGCGCTGGCGATTCAGCGTTACCGTGGCCCGCAGCAACTCGAACAGCCCACGCATCATCTGCAGCAGCACCAGGTTGTGAGAAGCTTCGGCAATGGCCAGGTGAAATTCGGCGTCGGCGCGCGCGGAAAGATCGGGATCGCCGCTGCCTTGATACCGCACCATGGACTCGAAACGCGATCGGATACGCTCTTTGTCCTGCTGCGTGGCCCGCATCGCCGCATGCCAGGCGGTGCCGCCTTCCAGTGCATGGCGCGCCTCAAGCACGTCGTAGCGATATTCAGGATCGTCATGCACCAGGCTGCTGAGCGGATGGACGAGATTCTGCTGCGGCCATGCGTCGCCAGGCGGCGGCAAGACAAACGTGCCGCCTCCCTGGCGACTCTGCAGCAAGCCTTGGCTGGCCAGCTTCTGGATTGCCTCGCGTATACAGGGACGCGATGCGCCCAGCACGACGGCCAGTTGCCGCTCGGACGGCAGGCGGTCGCCGGGCTGCAGGCCCTGCTCGCGGACGAGTACCTGCAGTTTTTCGGCGATCTGATCGGAAAGACGCATCGGACTTCGACTTGTAATTATGGAATCATCCAGGGCAGCACATAGGCCTGCAACGTCGTCAACGCGCCGATCAACACTGCGAAGATCAGGCTGTACTTGACGGTAAAACGAAGCAGATCGGACTCTTTACCCACCAACCCCACTGCGGCGCAGGCTATGGCGATCGATTGAGGTGAGATCATTTTACCGGTTACACCCCCCGTCGTGTTCGCCGCCACGAGAAGCACCTCGGGGACGCCGATCTGGTGTGCGGTTGCGGCCTGCAGGGCGGCGAATAATGCGTTGGACGAAGTGTCGGAGCCGGTCAGGAACACGCCCAGCCAGCCCAGGAAGGGTGAGAAAAAGGTAAAGGCCTTACCGGAGTGTGCGAGCGCAAGGGCCAGTGTGGCGGACAGCCCGGAATAATTGGCGATAAAGGCAAAAGCCAGGACCATGCCGATCGAATAAATGGGGACGGCCAGCTCCCGGAATGTATCGCTCAACGTCGAAAGCGCATCCGACGGCTTCATGCGTGCAGCCATGATCGTGATCAGTGCCGCGATGAAGATCGCCGTACCTGTGGCGGAAAACCAGTCGAACTTGTATACGGCATCGTAGGGCGCGGCAGCGTCCACGATGGGTGGCATTTTCTGTACCAGGCCATCAAGGTAAGGCACGGAGACATGGACGACCCAGCCATGCAGCGCGCCGCCAGGCACAAATAGGCTCTTAAACGGCTGCAAGCTCCATAACGTCACCATGACCGTGAGGACAATGAATGGCGACCAGGCCTTCAGCACTGCGCCAACGGAGAATCGCGAGGCATCCGCCGCTTCGCGCGCAATGCCGCCGCCAGGCGGTAGATGCGCCACACCCTCTTGCACACCGCCGGAAAAGCGAAAGATGCTTGCCGGCCTCCATACGCGAAGAAACAGGGTAAGCGCCACAAGCGACACCAGCGCGGATGTAATATCCGGCAATTCCGGCCCCAGGTGGTTGGACGTGAAGTACTGCGTAACAGCAAAGCTGCCCCCTGACACCAGCACCGCTGGCCAGGTTTCCTTGATGCCGCGCCAGCCATCCATAATGCCCATGATCACGAAAAGCACGATGAGCGTCAGGAACGGCAGTTGGCGGCCGGCCATCTGGCCGATGGCAAATGGATCGAGCCCCGTGACTTGGCCGGCGACAATGATGGGAATGCCCATGGCGCCGAAAGCCACCGGCGCCGTGTTCACAATGAGACACAAGCCCGCGGCGTACAACGGACGAAAGCCCAGGCCAACGAGCAACGCTGCGGTGATTGCAACCGGAGCGCCAAAGCCTGCTGCGCCTTCCAGGAAGGACCCGAATGCGAAACCCACCAACAGCATTTGCAGGCGCTGATCCTCGGTGAGGGAAAGAATGGAATTGCGGATGATATTGAACTGCCCGGTGCGCACGGAAAGCTTGTATAGAAACACCGCGCCGACAATGATCCAGGCAATCGGCCATAAGCCATAGAAGAATCCATACACCGTGGCGGCCAGCGCGTGCGATGCCGGCATGTCGTAGAAGAACAAAGCCACGGCCAATGCAATGGCCACCGTGAGCGTGGCTGCCACATGGCCCTTCATGCGCAGGCAGGCCAGAGCAACAAAGAAAAATAGAATCGGTATAAGCGCCACAAAGGCGGATACCCAGATATTGCCGGCCGGGTCGTACAGTTGTTGCCAGATTTCGTGCATACTCCCTGAAACTCCTCGAATTTACATGTGGATAGCACCAATACGCGGCAGCCGGCTGCTGCTAAATTGGTCATACCATAAATAGTGGCTGTGGATGCCGGCGCGTATTATAGGGAGCATATTTCCAGGTGGTCAACGCTATCGACACATCCGTATTAACCCTTATTACGACTAATAAACCCTTTATTTACGTTATCTATAGTTCTTTATCTGTCAATTCAGCTAAAATTAATTACTCGCAAAATAACTGATCGCAATGAGACAGTCACTCATAATTGGTATTACCAAAATGCAAACGATAGCCATCCCCGCAGTGTGAGCCGCCCCCCTTCCCGGCAACTGGGTTACCCGCAACACCAGAATCTTCATGCCCGGCCATAGAAGCGGATGCGCGGAAAGCGCGGCCTAAATTTCGTTCGACAAGCGACTCGGCGGCGCGCTACAATTGCGCCCGTGGACCAACTTTGCGGACAGGCCGCAACGCCACAGAAGATCAGTTAGGCCGAATTCACAATGACCTCTACCGTTACGACCCAGGCTGTTAAGTGGTGGCGCTTCCGCTAGGAAGCGGCATGTCGTTGCGGTTTCATACTGCATCCTGCCGCCGTACCGGTGGCAGGTCGCAAAATCAAACAATTCCCCGGCACGGCGGCTCCAACCCCAGGAGATTGTCAGTGCTTTCAAGCTTTCACCCTTCCGATATCCCGTTCACGCCGGCCAGGCAGGACCTACGGCCAGTGCGCGCAAGGCCGGGCCCGAAATATGCTTGCTCCGGCTTGTCCCATCGCACCACCCTCATACGGCCACGGCGCGCTCCTTCCGACCTGAGCCGTGCCGCGAACCGCGATCAGCATCGCCAGGACCATCAATATTCAACTTCACACGGGTGCAACTGACATGCTGCTGATGCTCGATAACTACGATTCGTTTACCTACAACCTGGTGCAGTACTTCGGAGAACTGGGCGAGACGGTGCAGGTTGTGCGCAATGATCAGGCCTCCGTCGAAGACATTGCCGCCATGAACCCCGAGCGCATCTGCGTGTCGCCAGGCCCATGTTCTCCCGCCGAGGCCGGGATCTCCGTGGCGCTTATCCGTCACTTTGCAGGCAAGCGGCCGGTGCTGGGGGTATGCCTCGGGCATCAGTCAATCGGGGCCGCCTATGGCGGCAACATCGTTCGCGCGCGGGAAATCATGCACGGCAAGGTATCCAGCATCACCCATGGCAACACCGATGTTTTCAAGGGCCTGCCCTCGCCCTATGCCGTAACGCGCTACCATTCCCTCGCCATCGAACGCCGCTCACTACCCGATTGCCTGGAAATTACCGCGCAGACGGATGACGGCGAAATCATGGGCGTGCGTCATAAGACGCTGCCCGTGTATGGCGTACAGTTCCATCCGGAATCCATACTTAGCGAACATGGACATGCCTTACTGAAAAATTTCCTGGAACTGTAACGCCACCATGCCATCGAATAATTCAAACAAAGGAATCACCGTGACCATCACTCCAAATGAAGCGCTGGCCCGCTGCATCGAACACCGCGAGATCTTCCACGATGAGATGCTTCATCTGATGCGGCTGCTCATGCGCGGTGAGGTGTCCCCCCAACTGGCAAGCGCGCTGATCATGGGGCTGCGCGTCAAGAAGGAGACCATAGGCGAGATCACCGCCGCCGCTCAGGTCATGCGCGAGTTTGCCTTGCCGGTCGAGACATCCAACCCACAGGATCTGCTCGATATGTGCGGCACCGGCGGAGACGGCTCCAACACATTCAATATTTCCACCGCCGCAATGTTCGTGGCTGCATCGCAGGGTGTGAAGATCGCCAAGCAC
Organism: Allopusillimonas soli; assembly: GCF_004153445.1. GTDB lineage: Bacteria > Pseudomonadota > Gammaproteobacteria > Burkholderiales > Burkholderiaceae_B > Allopusillimonas > Allopusillimonas soli. Next base: position 355,421 of record NZ_SDQC01000004.1, on the reverse strand, counting down.
GGCAACCGCAGCGCCTCGTCTTCCTCGGGCAGCGCCGACGTGCTGGAGGAGCTGGGCGTGAACATCACGCTTGACCCCGAGCAGGTGGCGGAAAGCATAGACCGCTGCGGCATAGGTTTCATGTTCGCACCCGCGCACCATGGCGCCATGAAAAACGTCGCGGCTGTGCGCAAGGAACTGGGCGTACGCACCATCTTCAATATCCTGGGACCTTTGACGAACCCCGCGCGGGCCGCCAACCAGCTTATGGGGGTATTCCACCCCGACCTCGTCGGCATTCAGGTGCGCGTGCTGGAAAGGCTGGGATCCCGTCATGTCCTTATCGTGCACGGCAAGGACGGCATGGACGAAGCATCGCTGGGCGCATCGACCATGGTGGGAGAGCTGCGCGACGGCCAGGTGCGTGAATATGAAATCCATCCCGAGGATTACGGCATGACCATGGTATCCAATCGCTCCCTGAAGGTGTCCAATCGCCGGGAATCGGCGGCGCTGGTCCTCGAATCGCTCGAGAACGCGGCCGGGCCTGCTCGTGATATCGTTGGCTTTAACGCTGGCCTGGCCATCTATGCCGGCAATCAGGCCGACTCCATCGAAGAGGGCCTCAAGCTGGCGTTCGAAGCCATAGCCAGCGGCGCGGCGCGCGCCAAGCTGGAGGAGTTCCGCGCGTACACGGACGCATTGAGAAAATGACCGTCCACCCGCCCCTCCTGGCCCTGTTCGGAAAGGTTACCGGAGCAGAATCCGATGAATGACATACTCGCCAAGATACTCGAAACCAAGAAAGCCGAAGTGGCAACGGCCCGGCAAATGCGCAGCGAGTCAGACGTATTGCGCGAAGCCAAGAGCCGCAAGGATCTGCGCGGTTTTGCGCGTGCAATCGAGGAAAAGATCGCACGCGCAAAACCCGGCGTCATAGCCGAAATCAAGAAGGCCTCGCCTTCCAAGGGCGTGATCCGCGAGCACTTCAACCCTGTTGATATCGCGACATCCTATGCCGCGCACGGCGCCGCGTGCCTGTCGGTGCTCACCGATGTGCAGTTCTTCCAGGGCTCCTACGACTACCTACGCCAGGCCAGGGCCGCATGTCCCCTGCCCGTGCTCCGCAAGGATTTCATTATCGATCCTTACCAGATCGTCCATGCGCGGGCGCTCGGGGCCGATTGCGTTCTACTCATCGTGGCGGCGCTGACGGCCGGCCAGCTCAAGGAATTCGAGGATGTAGCCACCGAACTCGATATGGACGTGCTTGTCGAGGTCCACGACCGCAAGGAGCTCGACGTGGCGCTGCAATTGAAGACGCCCCTGCTGGGCATCAACAATCGCAATCTGCGCACCTTCGATACATCGCTGAAGAACACGCTGGATCTTCTGGATGACATTCCCGAAGGCAAGCGCGTGATCACGGAAAGCGGCATCTCCACGCCTCAAGACGTCGCCACCATGCGTGAGCACGGCGTGCATGCCTTTCTCATCGGCGAGACATTCATGCGTGCACCCGATCCAGGCGTTGCCCTGCAGGAGCTGTTCGCTTGAGCCAGAACGACTGCCCGCTGTGCCGGCGCGACGCGGCCGAAGACGTCATCTGGCACAATGACAGAGTGCGCATCATTCTTGTGGCGCATGACCTGCACCCCGGCTATACACGCGTCATCTGGGCGGACCATGTGGCGGAAATGACGCAACTACAGGCGAGCGCCCGCAACGAGATCATGAACGCCGTCTGGCTGGTCGAGGCCATGCAGCGCAAGGTTCTCAGGCCGCACAAGGTGAATCTGGCCGAGTTCGGCAATATGGTGCCGCATGTACATTGGCATGTGATTCCCCGCTGGGAGGCCGATCCGCTGTTTCCGGAAGCCATCTGGGCATCAGCGCCCGGCCGCGCACCCCAGGCCATCCAGGCATGGCATGAGGAGAAAAGCCGCATTGACGCCCTGCTCCCCGTCTACCGGGAGGCCTTGCACGGCGCGCTGGCGGCCATACGCTGAACGCGCGCGGCGTGCACCTCCAAAGCCTCATCTTTGGTTTTCAAGCTGCGATGTCCTTCCTTTCGCATGCGTTTCGCACCGGCAGTGTGTACGTTGGACAACATAAGGGTTTACCCCGAACGATTCTGCCACTATAATGCCGGCACTGCAAAGTTAGCGTCGGCATTCTCATGCAGCCCCATCAGGCTGTGTCTTAGCAGTTGCATTCTTCAAGCACCCATGCCGCACGCCATCGCTCCCTGACCTCCTGGCCTTGCATCGCGTTCACATACGACGCGGCATTTTGGGTTGATTCGGTCGGCACGATGCTCCAGTCAACCTGCGTACGGGCCTACTCGCTCCCGAGCCCCCGCTTATGTCCGCCGCTATGTGCGGCCAAGGATACTCATGTCTTTCGAAAACCTGGGTCTCGCACCCAACCTACTGTCCGCCATCCAGAAAACCGGCTTCACCGATCCCACTTCCGTCCAGGCTGCCGCCATACCCAAGGCACTTGCCGGCCACGACCTGATGGTCTCGTCCCAGACAGGCAGCGGCAAGACCGCCGCCTTCATGCTGCCGGCGCTCCAACGCATCGCCGGCATGCCCGCCAACAAGGGGGCGGGGGTGCAGGTGCTGGTGCTGACCCCCACCCGTGAGCTGGCCATGCAGGTGGCTGACGCCACCCGCGACTACGGGGCGCATATAGCCGGCCTGCGCACGGCCGTCATGGTGGGCGGCATGCCCTATGGCGCACAGATCAAGGCGCTGTCGCGCCGTCTCGACGTGCTGGTGGCCACGCCCGGCCGCCTGATTGACCACCTGCAGGCGCGGCGCGTCAATCTATCCACCGTCCATACACTCGTTCTGGACGAGGCCGACCGCATGCTGGACATGGGCTTCATCGAGGACATCGAAAACATCGTGGCCCGAACGCCCGCCAGCCGCCAGACGCTCCTGTTCTCGGCCACGCTCGATGGCACAATTGCCAAGCTGGCCGGCAAAATGATGCGCGATCCCCAGCGCATCGAAATTTCCGGCCAGCGCCAGAAGCACGACAACATCACGCAAAGCCTGCTTTATGCGGACGACAACAGCCACAAACTGCGTCTGCTCGACCACCTGCTGCGTGACGCCAATCTGGATCAGGCCATTGTGTTCACGGCCACCAAGCGCGGTGCGGACGATCTGGCCGACAGACTGGCGGACAACGGCTTTGCAGCCGCCGCGCTGCACGGCGACATGAACCAACGCCAGCGCACCCGCACGCTCGGCCTGCTGCAAAAGGGTCGGGTGCGTATCCTGGTTGCCACCGACGTCGCCGCGCGCGGCATAGATGTGCAAGGCATCAGCCATGCCTTCAACTTCGATCTGCCTATGCAGGCGGAAGACTACGTTCATCGCATTGGACGCACGGGCCGCGCCGGGCGCCACGGACAGGCCTATACATTGGCCACCCATGCGGAACGCCATAAAGTGCGCCGCATCGAGCATTTCATCGGCCAACCCATTCCCGCCGAGGTCATCGCAGGCCTGGAACCCACGCGATCAGTGCGTCCCACCTACACCGACCGCAAAGGCAAGGGCGGGCGCGGCAAAGGCGGTTTTGGCGGAAAGCCGGGCGCCGGCGGCAAGCAGGCATATGCCGGCAAGCCCGCATGGGGCGGCAAATCCCGCGCTGGTGACAAGGCAGAATACTCAGACAGAGCTGGCTTTGCCGGCAAACCGGGCGTCTCGGTCAAGCCGGGCACCTTGGGTAAGGCTGGCCACGCCGCCAAGTCTGACTTCAGCGGCAAACGCGGCGTTGACGGTGGCATGGAAAGGGATGGGCGCCGTAGCCGCCCGGAACACGCCGGCAAGAAATCCGCAGCCTATGGACGACGCGATCAGGAAGGCCGAAGCGGCTTTGCAGGCAAGCCCGAACGCCCTTCGACACGCGCCACGCGTCCCAGCTTCGGATCCCGCAGCGGCGCCAGCCGCCGCGACACGGGCTCACGCAGGGGAAGCTACGCCGGCTGACGCACTACGGCCCTTCGCTACAATGGCGGCGTGAAACAGCTAGTCCGTAAACCTCTGCTGCTCTCCTTCATGCTGTCCCTGCCCCTGTGGGTGGCGCTGGACAACTACGTCATAGCGCTGGGCGCCGGCCTGCTGCTGGGCTTTCTGGTATCCATGGGCCATTCGCTCTGGATGCTGAACCGACGGGAGAAGCGCAAGTGATGCAGTCGTCCAAGCTTCCATCCGGCCTGCCGGCGCCCGACGGCGCCAGCGCCGCACACAGCCGCGCCGTGGCCGCCTTCCTGGCGAAGGCCGTACAGGCGGCGCCCGATGGTTTTCTGCCTTTTGAACAATGGATGCATCTGGCGCTTTACGCGCCCGGACTGGGTTATTACGCTGCTGGCAGCACAAAGTTCGGCGGCGAACTGCCTGTCGGCGATTTCACCACGGCACCCGAGCTTTCACCGGTTTTCGGACAGGCGCTAGCGCGTCAGGCAGCACAGGTGATGCAGGCCTGCGAATCCAACCAGATACTGGAATTCGGGGCGGGCTCTGGCGCATTGGCCGCTTCGCTTATACCCGCCCTGCGCGACCTGGGCCTGGAACCGTCCTACTGCATATTGGACGTTTCCGCCGATCTCAGGGTGCGTCAACAGACGCGCCTGAATGAGATCCACGCCGATGTGACCTGGCTGGACGCCTTGCCGACCTCTTTTCGCGGCTGCGTCCTCGCCAACGAGGTACTCGATGCCATGCCTGCCACGCTATTCCAGTGGGACGACGAAGGGCGGCTCATGGAGGTCGGCGTGCGGCTTCACGATGCATCTTCTGCGGACTTCGAACTGGCGTTGCGCCCGGCCGCCATGGACTTGCAGAAGGCTGTGGCGGCACGTATGCCACCGCTGCCTGGTTACCGGTCGGAGATCAACGTCCAGGCTGAGGCCTGGATCAGACAGATGGGCCAATGGCTAGAGCGGGGCGCGGCGCTGCTGATCGATTACGGATTCCCGCAGGCCGAGTATTATCATCCACAACGCGCGGAAGGCACGCTGATGTGCCACTTTCGCCATCACGCGCATGGCGAGCCACTGATATATCCCGGCTTGCAGGACATCACCGCGCATGTGGACTTCACGGCCATGGCCGATGCGGCGCTGGATGGCGGCCTGGATGTGCTTGGCTATACATCGCAGGCCCGCTTTCTGATGAACGCCGGGCTGCCCGATCTGCTGATGCGCGCCAGCGCAATGGATCGCTCGCAAGCCGCCACGCTGGCCGCAGCGCAAAAACTGCTGTCGGAAGCCGAAATGGGCGAATTGTTCAAGGTGCTTGCCATAGGCCGCGATGTGGACATGCCGCTACTGGGCTTCGCACGCGGCGACCGACGCAATCGTCTCTAGCCATGGACGGCCACGCCGCTGGCAGGTAGCGCTGCAGGTCATCCGGCGTCGCTGCGGGCAAACCGAGGCGGTCGGGCGCGCTTTCGGTCAACCCGTCTGCACCAGTGCAGAAAGTCGAGCCCGCCGCAGCGCATGCTTGATTTCCTCTGGCTGGCCTTTCAGGCCTGCGGCAATGGCGCCCGCATCAATGCCACGCACAGCGTCCAGCCGCGCCTGCCACTGCTGAAGCGCCACGGGCTGTACGCAGGCAATCGCACCGAGCAGGGCGAGAAAGCGTTCAGGCTTCCGCACGGCATCGCATCGGGACAACAGCGCGAGATTATGTTCGGCCACCGCAGACGCACCGGCCGGCATGTCGTGCGTATGCGCGCCAGCCATGCCCTGGCCATCGCCTGTGGCTTCTCCCCGCGTCCCGGCGGGCTCATTCAGGTCATGCAGCAAGCCCGGCAGCAGTCTCGCGTAGTCGATGCACACGGCAGGCGCGCGCACACGACGGCCTATCTGCGCGGGTTCCCGAGAGCGCCGGACAAGCAGGGCAAACCGCGATGGCAGATCCAGCCCTGCCTGCGCTGCCCGCGCCAGCTCGGCACCCGTTTCATGCAATGCGAACGCCAGGCCCGGCAGAATATGTTCGAGCGCGCCTGCCTGCTGCAACACATCGAACATGCGCTCGGGATGTGCCGTCATCAGCCCCTTGGCCATCTCCCGCCAGACCCGCTCCGGCACCAACGCATCCACCTCACCTTGCGCAACCAGCCGGCGGGCAAGCGCCATGGTTTCCGGGGCTACGGAAAAGTCGCTGAACCGCGCGGCGAATCTTGCCAGCCGCAGCAAGCGCACAGGGTCCTCGACGAACGCATCGCCGACATGCCGCAGCACCTGCTGGCGCAGGTCCGACTGGCCGCCCAGCGGATCGATCAGTTGCCCATCCCCGCGCTGCGCAATGGCGTTGATGGTCAAGTCCCTGCGGCACAAGTCGTCTTCCAGCGTAACGTCAGTGCCGGTATGAAAGGTGAACCCTTTATAGCCGCGCCCCGACTTGCGCTCGGTGCGAGCCAAGGCATACTCCTCCTTGGTATGGGGATGAAGGAAGACAGGAAAATCGCCACCAACTGGCATGAAGCCGCGCCGGGCCATCTCCTCTGGCGTGGCGCCCACGACCACCCAGTCGCGGTCACCGGCGGGAAGCCCCAGCAAGCGATCCCTGACCGCCCCTCCCACAATGTAGGCATCCAGACCCACCGCAGGGTCGGGACTCCCGGGCTGCCTGCGTATTGAGCCCGTCAAGGCAGATCCACCTTCCGGTCGGGTTCAGGGCGGACGGTACCCAGGCGGGACTTGAGCGATTGAGGCTGCCCGGTGAAGAGCATTGCGTAATACGTGGCATTGGACATGACATGCTTGACGTACAGGCGCGTCTCCGTGAACGGAATTGTTTCCGCGAAGATAGCGCCCTCCACCGGCGCCGCCAGCTTGGACCGCCATTGCATGGGGCGGCGCGGGCCCGCATTGTAGCCCGCCGTTGCCAGCACCTCTGATCCGTTCAGGTCCTGCAGCACCATGTTCAGGTAGTTGGTGCCCAATATGGTGTTGGTCTCGAAATCGTTGACCGATGCAAGCGTGAAATCGACCATGCCTATTTTCTTGGCCACCCACCGCGCCGTGGCCGGCATGAGCTGCATCAACCCCGAAGCGCCCACGTGCGACCGGGCGTTCATGATGAAGCGGGACTCCTGGCGGATGAGTCCGTACACCCATGCGGGATCCAGATTGATGAGCCGGGCCTTTGCTGTGACGCGGCCTTCGAACGGAGCAATAAAGCGCTGCGAAAAATCGATCTCGCCCTGCGTGAGCAGCGATGTGTTCACCACTCTGTCGTAGATATGCTCCTGGCGAGCGACCTCGGCCGCCGCGCGCAGTTGCCGGTCGTTCAGTCCGCGTATGGCATAGCTCCATTCATACACGGCATCGGGACGCCATCCGAGATCGAACATGGCAATTGCACGCTGCAGGCCCGGATTGGCGCGGGCTTCTTTCAGCTCGGCCTGGGTTACCGGCCTGGGCGCCGGCGGCAGGGATGGCGTGTAGCCAAGCTCTTCACTGGCCAACTGCCCGTAGAAATCAAGCTCATGCGCGATGGCCTGGTACTTGCGCACCGCGTCGGCCTGCTTGCCCAGGGCGGCGAGGGCGCGTCCATCCCAGTACATCCACACCGGCTCGGCCGCCTGTCGATCCGACATGCGCAGTATGGCCCCATGCACCTGCTTCCAATCTATGGTGGGCTGCCGCAATTCGGCGCGCACCCGCCACGCGTGGTTGTAGTCGGTCATGGGGCCACTACCCGAGCGCCGGTACCATTTGGCGGCATCAAGCTCCACATTGAGCGCGGCTACCAGCCCGAACTGGCTCCAGACCCATTCCATATTCGATTTCGGCAGCCGCCCGGCCCATTGCGCCTGCACATAACCGGCATTGGGTATACGGTCGTCGCCATAGGCCATGCGGGACAGGGCAATGGTGACCAGCTCCGTCTGCGCGCGCCCCTCCGGCTTCTTTTGCCTGGACAGCCAGCGCTTGGGGTTCTTCATGATCGCATTGAAGTCCGCCATCTCGCGACCGTCGAACATCAACGCAGCCATGCGCCGCGCATTGCCTATCTTGTTGGTTTCCAGTATTTCGCGCAGCGCAGGCTCGAGCTGGTCCCAGCCCACCACCTTGGCGCTTGCAAGCCCGTCCAGCATGGACCAGCAGTCGCGATTCGGCTTGAAGGTATCCAGCGCCTCGCTGGCAGACACCGTCTGTCCGGTCATGTGCTGCGCAAGCAGCAAGGCGCACAACTCGCTGGAGTTGCTATTGACCAATGGAGCCAGGCTGGCGGCAAGCGCGTAATTGCCCTCGCGCGTTGCCGTGATGATCCAGTCGCCCTTGAGCCGGTCGGCCAGATAGCTTCCCGCGTTGCGCTGGATGAAATCGCGGATGCGATCAGCGGGGATGGACTGGTTCTGATCGATGAGCGCGTGATGCAGCGCCCAGTACTCGGGATAGGCGCCCAGCACCGGATCGGACGCCGCATCCTGCAATACGGTCTGGAGCTGGTCCCAGTCCTTGTCCTTCTTGGCTTCGTATGCCTCCAGCAAGGCCTGCCTTGCATGAGGAGGCGTGATCAGCTTGACGGTTTCGTCCTTGCCTGCTCCGTCGGACGCTACCGGCGCCACAGCCTGCAATGAAGCGACCTGCATCGAGCCCGCCATATCCAGCGCGCCCGCGCCGCCCGGCGAGGCCGCAACGCCCTGTCCGCCTCCGGCAAGCACGCCATCGCTGGTGCGAGCAGCCGATGCAGGCTCTGGCCCCGAGCAGCCCAGCAACGCAATGGAGAGTATCGCCGCAGCGCACAACTCGAGACGCGCGGACTGGCGGACGTCGGACATAGGCCTGGATTTCTGATACCGTTGCCTATTGGATAACTTCTTCATTCGACCCCACTTACAGCTCATGAATGACAGTACACGAAACAATGCGACACCGCTGCGTACGCGCCTGAAACAACGGCGCGCAGCCATGGACCCGGTGGAGCGCAGCCGCGGAGCTCTTTTGATCCGGGGGCGCCTGTACACCTGGCTGGCCACGACCCGCACGCGCCTGCGCGAAGCGGGCAGGCCCGTGCCGGAAAATATTGCGGCGTTCTGGCCCCTGGACGAAGAACCCAGCCTGCTGCCCCTGTTGCAGCAATGGGTTGAAGAAGAAGGATACCGCGTATCGCTGCCTGTCGTCACGGTGGCGGGCGCGCCGTTGCAATTCCGTATCTGGACGCCGGACGCTCCCATGCAGCCGGGCGCCTATGGCATACATGAGCCGGCCGGCGAAATCGCGCCGCCGCCGGACATCATTCTGGTGCCTGCGCTGGGATATACCCGGCAGGGAGACCGCGTGGGCTACGGCAAAGGCTATTACGACCGCACGCTGGCAGCCTTGCGCGAACAGGGTCATGCTTTCACGTCCATCGGCATCGCCTGGGCCACTGGCGACCTCTCCGGCGATAGCCATGCGCCCGAGCCGCACGATTACCGGCTGGACAGCATCCTGACTGACAAGGGCTGGGCCGTGCCCGCCCCCGTCATTGCGTAGCCTGATCTCAGGCCAATCGCAACTGCCGCCATATCCCCTGCGTGGCTTCGGCGTTGTTGAGCGTATAAAAATGCAGGCCTGGCGCGCCGCCATCCAGCAAATGCTGGCACATGCGTCCCACGATCTCGGTGCCGAACGCCCTTATGGATGCCCTGTCGTCGCCGAAGTCGGCCAGGCGCAAGCGTATCCAGCGTGGAATTTCCGCGCCGCACATGGTCGAGAATCTGACCAGTTGCGTGTGGTTGGTAATAGGCATGATGCCCGGCACGATGGGCACCGTGACGCCGGCCGCGCGGGCGCGATCGACAAAATCGAAATAGGCGTCGGGATTGAAAAAATACTGCGTGATGGCGCTGTTGGCGCCCGCCTTCACCTTGGACACGAAATGATGGAGATCAGACCGCGCGCCATCGGCCTGCGGGTGTGTTTCGGGGTAGGCAGCCACCTCGATGTGGAACCAGTCCCCGCTGTGCTCGCGGATGAAGGCAACCAAGTCGCTGGCATGGTGCAGTTCGCCCGCATCGCCGCCCATACCCGATGGCATATCGCCGCGCAGCGCAACGATGCGGCGTATGCCCTTGGCACGATAGGAATCGAGAATATCCGTCAACATGGCACGGCTTGCGCCGATGCACGACAAGTGCGGCGCCGCGCTGCAGCCGAGATTCTGCAGCAGTTGTACGGTGTCAGCCGTGCCGCTGCGGGTTGAACCGCCCGCGCCGAACGTAACGCTGACGTATTCCGGCTGCAGGGCCAGCAGCTGCTTGGCCGAGCGAACCAGTTTTTCCTGGGCCGCGATGTCCCGCGGCGGAAAGAATTCGAGGCTGATCGCCTGCTTGCTGCGTTTCAACTCAATAACCTTGAAAGAAGACCTGACACGATGCTGTAGACGATGGCGCCAAGCAGCGCCCACCAGAAGCCATTGACCTGGAAGCCCTTGAGCACCGAACCGACGAACCAGAAGACCAATGCGTTGAGCACCAGCAGAAACAGCCCCAGCGTAACAATGGTAATGGGCAGCGTCAGCAGCACCAACACAGGCTTGACCAGCGTATTGAGCAGCCCCAGCACCAGCGCCGCCACCAGGGCCGATCCGAAAGAGGCCACTGTGATACCCGGCAGGATATAGGCCACGATAAGCAGTGCCACTGCATTCAAAATCCAGACAAGTATCAATTCCATGTTGATGCTCCTTGGTTAAGAACCTGCTTGAGGCCCGGCACGCTACGCGCCGCCGGGCCGCGTGTGCGTCAATACCGGTAATGATCCGGCTTGTAGGGGCCCTGGACCGGCACATTGATGTAGTCGGCCTGCTCGGGGCGCAGGGCGGTCAGATTGACACCCAGCTTCTTCAGGTGCAGCCGCGCCACTTTTTCATCGAGATGCTTGGGCAGGACATAGACCTCTCCCGTCTTGTACTCGCCGCCACGCGTAAACAGCTCGATTTGGGCGATGGTCTGGTTAGTAAACGAAGCCGACATGACGAAGGAAGGATGCCCGGTCGCGCAGCCCAGGTTGACCAGGCGCCCCTTGGCCAGCAGGATGATGCGCTTGCCGTCGGGGAAAATCACATGGTCGACCTGCGGCTTGATTTCCTCCCACTGCAAGTTTTCGATGGATGCGACGTCGATTTCGTTGTCGAAGTGGCCGATATTGCAGACGATGGCCTGGTCTTTCATGCGCTCCATGTGCTGGCGCGTAACGACGTGGTAGTTGCCGGTGGCGGTGACGACGATGTCGGCCTTGTCGGCGGCCTCATCCAGCGTAACCACACGATAGCCTTCCATGGATGCCTGCAGGGCGCAGATGGGATCGACCTCTGTAACCCATACCTGCGCGCGCAAGGCGGCAAGGGCCTGGGCGCAACCCTTGCCGACATCGCCGAAACCGCAGACCACGGCGATCTTGCCGGCAACCATGACATCGGTGGCGCGCTTGATGCCATCGACCAGCGACTCCCGGCAGCCATAGAGGTTGTCGAACTTGGATTTGGTCACCGAATCGTTGACGTTGATGGCCGGGAAGGCGAGCTCGCCCTTGCGCGACATCTGGTACAGCCGGTGTACACCCGTGGTGGTTTCCTCGGTGACGCCCTTGATCTGGCTCAGGCGCGTGGAATACCACTTGGGATCTTTCGCGAGCTGCGCCTTGATGGCGGCAAACAGCACACGCTCTTCTTCGCTGCCCGGATTGGCGAGCACCGATGCATCGCCTTCGGCCCGGGCGCCCAAATGCAGCAGCAGGGTGGCATCGCCGCCATCGTCCAGAATCATGTTGGCATGCCGGCCTTCTGGCCAGTTGAATATCTGATGGGTGTACCGCCAGTAATCTTCCAGCGACTCGCCTTTGATGGCAAAGACGGGCGTACCGCCGGCTGCGATGGCGGCCGCCGCGTGGTCCTGCGTGGAGAAGATATTGCAGGAGGCCCAGCGCACCTCGGCACCCAGCGCCTTGAGGGTTTCGATCAGCACAGCCGTCTGGATCGTCATGTGCAGACTGCCCGCAATGCGTGCGCCTTTCAGCGGCTTGGCGGTCGCGTATTCCTCGCGCGTGGCCATCAAGCCGGGCATCTCGGTTTCGGCAATGGCGATTTCGCGACGGCCCCAGCCTGCCAACGCAATGTCGGCGATCTTGTAATCGGTGAATGTAGCTTCGGCAACAGTATTCATGGCAATGATTCCCATAAACCTGTATCGGACCGGCGCGCACAACGATAAAAGCGCTCATCTGTGCCCGTACAGGGTAACGATGAGCGCCGTTGTAGCAAGAAGGATTCCTGAGCCTAGCGGGTGGAGCCGGCACAAGCCCAGCCTCCGACACCGTTGCAGCGCTCCTCAGGAAATAGACGGTAGGAAGGATTTTAGCGGATATCGGACGGCAAGGCACACGCCTCCCATGGCGCATGCGACAGGCCAGGCGGAAGACTACCCTTTGCGGCGCGGATAGCCCTGTGCTGTGATGCGCTCCCAGACCCGGCGCTTCTCTTCCTCGTCCAGAAACACCCAGTTTGCCACTTCCATGGCCGTGCGGCCGCAACCCCGGCAGATCTCGTCGTAAAGCGTGGAGCAGACTGCCACGCAGGGAGAATCGGATACTGACAGGCTGCGGGACTGGGCTTCGCTGGATGAAGCGGGCAACGCCGCTTGCGGCGACGAGGGCACCGAAGCGCCGCCCGAACCGGACGCCGGGCCCTGCTTGGCCTGCGTGTCCGGATAGGGTTGGAAACGGCGTGCTTCGGTAATATCCATGGGTTTACGCGGCCTGCTTGAGCACCTGGACCTTGTCGGCGGCCTCCCAGCTGAATTCAGGCTCCGCGCGGCCAAAATGGCCGTACGCCGCCGTCTTGGCATAGATGGGGCGAAGCAGGTCCAGCATATTGATGATGCCCTTGGGGCGCAGATCGAAGTTTTCACGCACCAGGCGTGCAATCTGATCGTCGGGGATGATGCCAGTGCCTTCGGTGTAAACCGTGATATTGATGGGCTCGGCAACGCCAATGGCATAGCTGACCTGTACCTGGCACTGACGCGCCAGGCCTGCTGCAACGATATTCTTGGCCACGTAGCGGGCCGCATAAGCCGCCGAGCGGTCGACCTTGGAAGGATCCTTGCCTGAAAAGGCGCCACCGCCATGAGGGCATGCACCGCCGTATGTATCCACGATGATTTTGCGGCCGGTAAGGCCGCAGTCGCCTTGCGGGCCGCCGATGACAAACACCCCGGTCGGATTGACCATGAATTTCGTTTTTGGCGTGAGCAGGCCATCGGCAAAGCTGGGCTTGATGATCTCCTCGATAACGGCTTCCCGGATATCGGCCTGGCTGATATCCGGCGCATGCTGGGTGGACAGCACCACAGTGTCGACCTCAGCGGGCCGCCCGTCGATATAGCGGAACGTGACCTGCGACTTGGCGTCCGGACGCAGCCATGGCAGACGGCCGTCTTTACGCAGTTCGCTCTGGCGCTGCACCAGACGATGGGCATACCAAATCGGGGCAGGCATGAGGTCGGGGGTTTCGTCGCAGGCGTAGCCGAACATCAGGCCCTGGTCCCCGGCGCCCTGATTCAGGTGCTCCTCGCTGCTGCGGTCCACGCCCTGCGCAATGTCGGGAGACTGCTTGTCATAGGCCACCAGCACCGCGCATCCCTTGTAATCGATGCCATATTCGGTATTGTCGTAGCCGATGCGCTTGATGGTGTCGCGCGCAACCTGTATGTAATCGACGCTGGCCGTCGTGGTGATTTCGCCGGCAAGCACAACCAAGCCGGTGTTGCACAGCGTTTCGGCCGCAACCCGCGCATTGGGGTCCTGGGTGAAAATGGCGTCAAGAATGGCGTCGGAAATCTGGTCGGCGACCTTGTCGGGGTGACCTTCGGAGACGGATTCGGAAGTAAACAGAAAATCGTTATTTGCCACAGCGATACGTCCTATAAAACGCTGGCATAAGGCCAGTAAGGAGGTTGAACGGAACGCGTTGCACCTCGGACATCTGCGCAGCAGGGAAATCAGGGCGCGACGCTTTAGCGGATTTTCGGCCCCGCCCGCGGCAGGAGCCATCGCCCCGCAAGTTGTCGGTTAACTCAGCGATGCTTGCCATTTTAAGCGAAAATAGACGACTCCATCGTAATTCACTTATTCCGTAAAGGGTTTGCCGGCCTATGCTCCTGGCTCTGTTTCATTTTCTGGCCCGCGTGCCGCTACCGCTTCTGCAGGGAATCGGGCGGCTCGCGGGCCGGGCAATCTATGCCTGGCCAGGGCGATACCGAAAGCGCCTGCAGGCCAATGCGCGGCAGGCGGGGTACCCGGACGCGCGTTTCATGCGCCGCGCGGCGGCGGAAACGGGCGCCATGATCATGGAAACGCCCAGGGTCTGGCTGCGTACCCGCCGGTGCCTGGCGCAGACCTGCAGCGCCGACGACAGCGTGGTGCGCGAAGCGCTGGCCGAAGGCCGGGGTGTGCTTTATCTTACGCCCCACCTGGGCTGTTTCGAAATCACGGCGCGCTATCTGTTGCAATACGGCCCCATTACGGTCATGTACAGGCCGCCTCGCGAGGCCATGCTCGAACCGGTCATGGAGCAGGCGCGCAACATGTCGGGCCTGAAGGCCGTGCCGGCCAATATGAAGGGCGTGCGCGAATTCGTGCGTACGCTGCGGCGCGGCGAGGCCGTCGGCATGCTGCCCGACCAAGTGCCCAGCGGCGGCGAGGGCGTCTGGGCGCCTTTCTTCGGGCGCCATGCCTACACCATGACGCTTGCCGGCCGGCTCGCGCTCCAGACCGGCGTTGCGGTCATTCTGACGGCGGGAGAACGCCTGCCGCGCGGCCAGGGCTGGCGCATTCATTACCTGCGTCTTCCCGAACCGCTGCCCACCTCACCGGCTGAGCTGGCCGCCAGCATCAACACCGCCATGGAAACCCTGATACGGCGATTTCCCGAGCAGTATCTCTGGAGCTACAGCCGTTATAAAACACCCGAGGGAGCGCCCCCCAGTCCCGAGAAACTGGCACAGGCCCAGCGGCGCGCCGAAACGGCTCAAACGCTGCCCGAGGGTGCGGCCCCAGGCAACGGCCCGGCGGCGGCGCAGGCCCGCGCCGAAGACGCCTGCGCACCCGATGCGGAGAAGCACGATCTGCGGGAGCACACATGACGTTCTCCAAGTTGGGCCTGTTGCGCGGTATATTCGGCTATTTCGGGCGCTGCTCCACATCCATGCGGCTGCGCTCGGGCCGCGCGCTGGGATGGCTTGCCGCGAGACTCATCCGGTCGCGCGCGCACATTGTCCGCACCAATCTGGCCCTGTGTTTTCCCGAGCGCGATCAGGCCTCGCGGGAGCGCCTGCTGCGGCGCCACTTTCATCTACTCGCGCAGTCGGTGGTCGACCGCGGCCTGTGCTGGTTCGGCTCGCGCCAAGCCATCCTCGATACTGTTGCCATCGATGGCCTGGCGCATCTGGACAAGCTCCTGGCCACGCAAAAGCGAATTATCCTCCTGGCCCCGCACTTCATCGGGCTGGATGCCGCGGCCACCCGGCTGACGATGCATCTTACCGAATCGGCCACCATGTACACGCCGCAGAGCGACGCCGACATCGATCGCCTCGTGCGTGAAGGCCGCGGCCGCTTCCATACCGTGCACCTGGTGGCCCGCAAGGAGGGTGTCCGCGGCCTGATACGCCACCTGCGCAACGGCATCCCCGTGTATTACCTGCCCGATATGGACTTCGGCCGCAGGGGGGCAATCTTCGTCCCCTTCTTTGGCGTGCAGGCCGCCACGCTCCCCACCACAGCCCAGATCGCACGCGCCTGGGACGCGGCCATTGTGCCGATTGTCAGCCGGCTTGATGAAAAAACGGGCCGCTATCAAGTCCGTGTTCTGCCGCCGCTGGAGGACTTTCCCGGCGACCAGACCCAGGAAGAAGCCACCGCCCGCGTCAACCGGCTGATAGAAGACTGGGTGCGCGAAGACGAGGCGCAGTACTACTGGGTGCACCGGCGCTTCAAGACGCGCCCCGAAGGCGAAAAATCGCTGTATTGACAACACTCGGCGGACAAATCCACGCCAATCCGCGATAATGCAGCCATGATCTGGAATTTCGTGAAAATGCACGGTGCGGGCAACGATTTCGTGGTGCTCGACGGCGTCCGGCAAGACATTCAAATGACGCCGGAGCGCGCGCGTGCGCTGGCCGACCGTCATTTCGGGGTAGGTGCCGATCAGTTGCTGCTGGTCGAGGCGCCGCATCACCCCGACGCCGATTTCCGCTACCGCATTTTCAACGCGGACGGCAGCGAAGTCGAGCACTGCGGCAACGGAGCCCGCTGTTTCGTGCGATTCGTGCACGAACAGGGGCTGTCGCGACGCAACCCGCTGCGCGCGGAAATCAGCACTGGCCTCATCACGCTCGACAGCACCGATCCCGACGGCGTGTCCGCCGAAATGGGCCAGACCCGTTTCGGCCCGCAGGCCGTGGCATTCGACAGCAACGGCCTGCAAACCGCGCAGATCGGCAACGATACCGTCTATACGCTCCCACTGGCCGGGCACGGAGACGCGGTACTGTCCCTGGTCGGCATTTCCAATCCCCACGCCGTACAGGTGGTGGACGATGTGCGCACCGCGCCTGTCGCAGCCACGGGCCCCATCATCGAATCCCATCCCCGTTTCGCGAATCGCGTCAATGCCGGCTTCATGCAGATCGTCGACCGGCACAATATTGCGCTGCGCGTATACGAACGCGGCGCGGGCGAAACACTCGCATGCGGCACGGGCGCCTGCGCCGCCGTCGCGGCGGGCATCCGGCGCGGCCTGCTCGAGAGCCCGGTGCGAGTCCAGACGCACGGAGGCGTACTGACCGTCGCCTGGGACGGCGAGGTGCTGCGCATGAGCGGACCCGCCGCCACGGTTTTCTCCGGCCAGGTCGATATCGACGCTCTCACCGAACAACTCTCTTCCAAGGTAGCCCTGAACCGATGAACGCAGAAAGCCTGTCCGCAGAAGATATTGCCCTGTTCCTGCAGGAAAACCCGTCGTTCTTTACCGATCACGCCGATCTGTTCGCCAATCTGCGCGTTCCCCACCCGAACGAGACGCGCGCCATATCGCTGGGGGAGCGGCAGATCCTGACCTTGCGCGCGCGCGCCAAGGATCTGGAATGGAGATTATCTGGGCTGGTTCACAACGCCAGTGGCAATGAGAAAATCAGCAGCACACTCACCGACTGGTGTGGCCGCATGCTGGCCGAAGACGATGCGGCCCAGATACCCGGCCATATCGTGCGCAGTCTTAGCGACATCTTCGATCTGCCTGCCATCGCCCTGCGCCTCTGGGACCTCCCCCGGCTGGGCGAAAGCGAGTTCGCCCAGGACGTCACACCCGAGATCCGCACCTACGCCCGAAATCTCATCGAGCCTTATTGCGGTCCGCTAAATGACCACGAAGCGGCGGGCTGGCTGGGAACCCCACCGGCATCGCTGGCCATCGTGGCACTGCGTCGCAGCTCCGCCGACGAGCCAATCGGCCTGCTGGTCCTGGGCTCAGACGATCCCGAGCGTTTCACACCGGACATGGGCACCGTCTTCCTGGACACCATCAACCGATTGGCCAGTGCCAGCCTGTCGCGCCTGCAACAGCCTGCGGGCGCCTGAGCAGGGAGAGGCGCGTCATGCATGCCCTACCCCCGGCCATGGAAGCATGGCTGGCGCACCTGGAGGGCAACCGCCGTTATTCCGCACATACGCTCTCAGGCTACCGGCAGGATCTGCATCATCTGCTCGTCTGCCATCCCTCAACCGATCTGGCGGACATCACCGAGAGCCATATCCGGCAGGCCATCGCCAGGTTGCATGCCCAGGGCCACAAGCCGCGCAGCCTCGCACGCGCCCTGGCCGCGTGGCGCGGGTTCTATCAATGGTGGGCGCCGCGCATCGGGCTGGAAGCAAACCCGGCGGCGGGCGTTCATGCGCCCAAGGTGCCGCGTAGCTTGCCCAAGGCCTTGTCCGTCGAGCAGGCACAGGTACTGCTTGACCGGCCAGGCCTGCCCGAACCGGACGGCCCCGTGGCTTGCCGCGATCAGGCCATGTTCGAGATTCTGTACTCAAGCGGGTTGCGCCTGGCCGAGCTTGTGAGCCTTGACCGGCAGCCTGTGCGCCAGGCTGGCTACGAATCGCAGAGCTGGATACAGTTGGAAGAAAAGGAAGCCATCGTACGCGGCAAAGGCGGCAAGACACGCAGCGTGCCGCTGGGCAGCAAGGCCATTGCGGCCACCGTACGGTGGCTGGCCCTGCGCGGGCAACTGCTCAAGGGCCATGGGGATCCCGACACCAACGCCGCGCTGTTCCTGGGCGCGCGTGGGCGCCGCATTAGCCCGCGTGTCGTGCAATTGCAGTTGGCAAAGCTGGCGGTGCAGGCCGGGCTGCCGGTACATGTCCATCCGCACAGCCTGCGGCACAGCTTCGCCAGCCACATGCTGCAGTCGGCTCAGGATCTTCGCGCTGTGCAGGAGCTGCTTGGCCATGCGAATATTTCCACAACGCAAATCTATACTCGCCTGGACTTCCAGCATCTAGCCCAGGCATACGACAAGGCGCACCCACGCGCACGGCGGCGCTGATCCGAAAATCTCGCAGCAGACACAGCGGGAGTAGCCCAGCCCGGCCGCGCCCCATGCCACGGCTCGCGATGCGCAGGCGGATTCGTATATCAGGGCGCGGGCTTGAGTACGCGTATGAGGCGTCCCGCGTTCCATGAAAACATGCCGAGATAGGTGGAAGCGGGCTCGCCCGGAGGCGCCAGGGCGTCGGAATACAGCGTGCCGCCCGTGGGTACGCCCGTTTCCCGCGCTATCTGCTGCACAACCTTGGTATTGGCCATGTTCTCGATAAAAATGGCGGCCACGTGTTCGCGCCGGCAGCGATCGATGATGCGAGCAACATCGGCTGCGCTCGGCTCGGCCGCGCTGGAAAAGCCCGCAACCGAAATGAACCGTATGCCGTAGGCGTCGGAAAAATAGCCGAAGGCATCGTGGGAAGTGATGACGACGCGCCGCTGCGGCGGAATGTCCTTGAGCGACGACTTGATCTCCGCATCCAGCTTGCCCATCTTCTGGATGTACATCTCAGCCCGTTGACGATAGTAATAGGCATTGCGCGGGTCGGCCGCGGCCAGGCCCTCGGCAATGTTGCGCGCATAGATGGCGCCATTGGTCAGATCCTGCCAGGCGTGCGGATCAACGTCACCGGCGGCATGCTCGTGATGGTGCCCGCCGTGATCATGTGCCTCGCCGTGTCCATGCTCGCCCGCGTGATCATGATCGTGATCGTCGGCATTGGCCTCGCCCGCCACATTGTCTGCATCAAGGCGCCGCACATGCACGCCGTCGGAGGCAAGCACCTGAAGCCCCTTGAAGCCCGATGAAGCCAGAAGGCGTGGCAGCCAACCCTCGAAATCGAGCCC
Source organism: Allopusillimonas soli (assembly GCF_004153445.1). Lineage (GTDB taxonomy): Bacteria > Pseudomonadota > Gammaproteobacteria > Burkholderiales > Burkholderiaceae_B > Allopusillimonas > Allopusillimonas soli. The sequence goes on along the minus strand of NZ_SDQC01000004.1, from coordinate 335,979 downwards.
GTTCAGCACGAGCACCCTGGCCTGGGCGAGCTCCCGCACATCGGCGGGTGTGGGCTCAAAGGCATGGGCATCGCTATTGGGACCCACAATGGCGGCAACGTCGACGTGTCCGCCGCCAACCTCGCGCGCCATGTCGGCAAGAATGGAGAATGTCGCCACGACCTTGATCTTTTCGCTGGCCGCCTGGGCGGCCAGCGCTTGCGAAGCATGGCCGGCCAGGCCCAATGCGCACAACACCGCCATCGCGCCAGCGGCCAGCACCCTGCGCCGCACGATTGAAATACTGGTGGGAAAGCCTGATTTACGCATAGCGTCACCCCTGAATGCGACCGAGACGCTCGCGCCGATCGCGCGCCTTGCGCGCCGCCTGCACCAATCCGCCGTACGGCCCAAGACAAACAGACAGAAAATAAAATACACCGGCCACCAGAATAATGGCCGGTGACGCGGGAACATTCGCATGGAAGGAAACCAGCAACCCAAGATAGGAAGCGAGCGAGCCTATGACGGAAGACAGCATCATCTGCCTGCCCGCCGTACCCGCCCAGAACCGGGCCGCAGTCGCTGGCAGCATCATGATGCCCACAACCATCAGTGTGCCCAGTACCTGGAACCCGGCCACCATGGTTAGCACCATGAGCACCAGAAAAGCCATATGTATGGCTGCGCCGGCCGCGCCCCGGCTGCGAAGATACTGGGGATCGACGCATTCGAGCACCAGCGGACGAAATATGGCTGCCAAGCAGAGCAGCGTGATGCTGGACGAGCTGGTAACCAGCAACAGGGCCGCATTGTCCAGACCCAGCACCGTGCCGAACAGCACATGCAGCAAATCCATATTGGACCCACGCAGCGATACAAGCAACACGCCCAGGCCCAGCGAAACCAGGTAGAACGCAGCAAAGCTGGCATCTTCGCGCTGTGGCGTGAGTCGCGCAACGGCGCCGGCAAGCAGGGCCACCACCAGCCCTGTGATCAGGCCACCCACCGTCATGGCGCCCAGCGACAGCCCCGCAACCAGGAAGCCCGCCGCTACCCCCGGCAGAATGGCGTGAGCCATTGCGTCGCCCATGAGACTCATGCGCCGCAACACCAGGAAGACACCCAGCGGGCCTGCGGCAAAGGCCAGCGCCAGCGCGCCAGCCAGCGCGCGACGCATGAAGCCGTAATCGATGAATGGGCTTGCAAGCAGATCGAACAGCCAGCTCACAGGTAGTCTCCCGCGCAAATATGCCGCGCAAGGTGCAGATTCTCGGGCGTAAGGGCCTGTGCAGTCTCGCACCACGCCACGGCCTGGCCCGCCATGACCAGCGTCTGCGGAAAGTGCGTCCGGACGAGATCAAGGTCGTGGAGCACGGCGATGACCGTACGGCCTTCGTCGTGCCAGTCGTGAATAAGCGCCATGAGATCGTCGGTGGTGGCACGGTCGACGGCGGCGAAAGGCTCGTCGAGCAGCAGGGTGTCGGCTTCGTGGAGCATGAGCCGCGCAAACAGCGCCCGCTGGAGCTGACCGCCAGACAGCGTGCCGATGATGCGGCGGCTGAAGTCAGCCATGCCCACGAGTTCGAGCGCAGCTTCGATGCGGTCGTGTTCGAGGCGGTCGAATGCCCGCCAAGCGCCGACACGGCCCCAAGCGCCCATGGCAACCAGATCATAGACCGTGACGGGAAAGCTGCGGTCGATCTCGACAATTTGCGGCAGGCAGGCCATGTGGGCGCCTTGCCCTCCCGCGATGCGGATGCGGCCCCGCACCGGGCTGACCAGGCCCATGATGGCCTTGACCAGCGTGGACTTGCCCGCCCCATTGGGGCCGACAATGGCTGTAAGCGTGCCGCGCACAAAGGCGCCGCTGATGTCGCGCACCGCCAGGCGCTCGCGCCAGCTTATGGATACCTGATCGAGTTCGATGACGGCTTCGGTCATGAGAGCCAGCCCAACGCCCAGGCCGTGAGCAGCCACAGGCCCGCGACGGCCAGCGCAACCCGCGTGACGCGGCTAATGCTGGAAGCAAGCAGGGCGGAACCCTGGTAGCGCCGCGCGCCGCGCGCCGCGGATGCCTGGTTGCGAAACATGAATATCCGGAAAAAAACGAAACAGCGGCGCGAAGGCGCCAACAGAGGTGTTATGTTATAACATCCTTGATTTTTCTGCAGGGCATGCCACTATTGCATTCCCGCACTACACTGTCGGCATCGCCCGATGCATACTGTTTTGCCATGCCCGAAACCCGACCACGCCCCGCCGCCAATCTGGCCAAGCAGCTACGCACTGCGGAATCGCTCTGCACCGAGCGCGGCAAGCGGCTCACGCCCATACGCCGCAAGGTGCTGGAGATCCTGCTCGCGCAGGGTCGAAGCGTCAAGGCCTACGAGCTGCTGACCCTCATCCGGGATGTACAGCCGGGCGCCGCGCCGCCCACCGTCTACAGGGCGCTCGATTTCCTCGTCGAGGAAGGCCTGGTGCACAGGCTGGACGCCATCAATGCCTGGACGGCCTGTCTCGATGCGGCCGGGCAGCCGCACGACCTGCTTGTCGTCTGCACCCAGTGCGGTGCCGTTGCCGAACTCAGCGATCCCGCCCTGAACCGCCGCCTGGCCCAGAAAGTGGCCGCCGCCGGCTTCGCGCTCACCGGCCACGAAACCGAGTTGCGCGCCCTGTGCGCGGACTGCCGCAAGACAGCGCCACAGGCGGAATGCCACACCCATTAAAGTCCAGGCCGCCCTTGGCGGGCCAAAAATAGGCCTGCGCGACGGCAAACCCCGCCGTTGCTTCATGAAGAGCGTCCCAAACCGGGCGTTTTGCACACGCCTGGCCGTCACATTTGCCCTAATCGGGATGCTGTGATGTAATCGTATGTTGAGTTTTTTTGCGCGGTACAAATGTGTATCGCCGCCGTGCTGCACAGGCGGCATGCGTATTCACTGCGCTTGCGAGGCATGTTATGCAAACCGCACCAGAATCCATGGTTCCGGTTACCATTCTCACCGGCTTCCTGGGAGCCGGAAAAACAACCCTGCTCAAGCGCATCCTGTCGGAGTATCACGGGCGGCGCATCGCGGTCATAGAAAACGAGTTCGGACCCGAGAGTATCGACAACGATCTGCTTGTGCAGGACAGCGATGAGGAAATCGTCGAGCTCAGCAATGGCTGCGTCTGCTGCACCATTCGCGGCGATCTCATGCGCACGCTGAACGACCTGCGCATAAAGCGCGAGGCCGGCCAGCTCAATTTCGAGCGTATCATCATCGAAACCACAGGCATGGCCAATCCCGGGCCCGTTTGCCAGACGTTCTTCATGGACGACGACATCGCCGCATACTACCGGCTTGACGCCGTCATTACCATTGTGGACGCCAAGCATGGCATGGAAACCCTGGATAAGCAGGAAGAGTCCCAGAAACAGGTCGGGTTCGCGGATCGCATTCTGGTTTCCAAGAAAGACCTCGTGAACGAGGCTGACTATCAGGCGCTGCGCTCCCGGCTGTTGCACATCAATCCGCGCGCCTCGATCACGCCGGTCAATTTTGGCGAGGCCGACATTCCGTCGCTGCTGGATGTCAGCGGTTTCAACCTGAACACCATCCTGGACATCGACCCCGAGTTCCTGGCCGAAGAGCATCCGGACGCCGCGCACGACCACCATCACGACCATGACCATGGCCACGACCATGATCATGATCATGACCACGAGGGTGATTGCGGTCCGGCCTGCGGCCACCACCATCACGATCACCACCATGCGCATCACGACGACGAGATCGGCGCATTCGTATTCCGCTCGAACAAGGCCTTCGATCCCGAGCGTCTCGAGGAATTTCTCGGCGGTATCGTCCAGGTCTACGGACCCGACCTGCTGCGCTACAAGGGCATACTCTACCTAAAGGGCATCAACCGCCGCATGCTGTTTCAGGGCGTGCACATGATGATGGGCGCAGAGCCGGGAAAGCCGTGGCTATCCAGTGAAAAGCCTAATACCAGAATGGTCTTCATTGGCCGTAAACTTCCCCAGGAAATCTTCACGAAGGGCCTGGAACAATGCTTGGTCTGATTACGAACCGCACACCCTAAGGAGGGTGAACCGCAATATACCGGTTCCACGTACCAACACGAAAACAAAAGGACACAATCATGGCAAGCAAATCAGCAGCCTCCAAGAATCAGGGCACCTTGCTTACTGAAAAACAGTTGTTGGCAATGCCCGAGTCGGATTACATGAACGCAGCGCAACTGGCGTTCTTCCGCAACCGCCTCAAGGAACTTGAGCAGGAAATCCTGAACAACGCGGACGCAACAACCGAAAATCTACGCGAAACCCAGTTCGTGCCGGATCCGGCCGACCGCGCCACCATCGAGGAAGAACACGCTCTCGAATTGCGCACGCGCGACCGCGAACGCAAACTGCTCAAGAAGGTCCAGCAGTCCATCACCCGAATCGACTCCGGCGAGTATGGATGGTGCGAGGAAACCGGAGAACCGATCGGCATCGCCCGGCTGTTGGCCCGGCCCACAGCCACCCTTTCGCTCGAAGCCCAGGAGCGGCGGGAAATGCGCCAGAAGCTGTACGGAGACTGACCCCCTCCTGCCGCCGCCCCGGTTCCCGGCGCGGCGGCGCCAAAGCAGGCTGGGATCTTCCTCTTGAATAATGGCATGGCGCCCCCATATGCCTTATTCATAAGGAAGATATATGCAACAATTTCACGCCACCACTATCGTTTGCGTGCGCCGGGGCGACGATGTCGCGCTTGGCGGCGACGGGCAGGTCACACTGGGCAACATTGTCATCAAGGGCACCGCCCGCAAGCTGCGGCGCCTCTATCACGACAAGGTCCTGGCCGGTTTCGCAGGAGCCACCGCCGACGCCTTCACGCTCCAGGAACGCTTCGAGGCCAAGCTCGAGAAACATCAGGGCAATCTCATGCGCGCCGCCGTCGAGCTCACCAAAGACTGGCGCACAGACCGCATGCTGCGCCGCCTCGAAGCGATGCTCATCGTGGCCGACAAGGAACACACACTGGTTCTTACCGGCAACGGCGATGTACTTGAGCCCGAACACGGGTTGGCAGCCATAGGCTCGGGGGGCGCATATGCACAGTCAGCCGCCCTCGCCTTGCTGCAGAACACCGACATGTCCCCGGCCGAGATCGTCAAGAAATCCCTGGAGATCGCCGGCGATCTGTGCATCTACACCAACCAGAACCACATCATCGAAACGCTCTAGGCCCCACAAGGGGCTGCCTAGCGTCCGAATAGCTTCAACGGCATCCGACCTGATCCAATTATGTCCGCTACCACCATGACTCCCGGAGAAATCGTCTCCGAACTCGACAAGAATATTGTCGGCCAGGACCGCGCAAAGCGCTCTGTCGCCGTGGCCTTGCGCAACCGCTGGCGCCGCCAGCAGGTGCCCGAGCCGCTGCGCAACGAAATCGTTCCCAAGAATATCCTCATGATCGGCCCGACCGGCGTCGGCAAGACGGAGATCGCCCGCCGCCTGGCCAAGCTGGCCAATGCACCCTTCATCAAGATCGAGGCAACCAAGTTCACCGAGGTGGGCTATGTTGGCCGCGACGTCGACACCATCATCCGTGATCTGGTCGAGATCTCCGTCAAACAGACGCGAGATGTCGAGATGCGCCGGGTTCGCACACAGGCCGAAGACGCGGCGGAAGACCGCATACTCGATGTCCTTGTGCCTCCCGCACGCGATGCGCGCGGCGAACCCGACCGTGAAGACAACAACGCGCGTCAGGTCTTCCGCAAGCGCCTGCGCGAGGGCAAGATCGACGACATGCAGATCGAAATCGAAGTGGCGCAAGCCGCTCCCCACATGGAGATCATGGCGCCTCCGGGCATGGAGGAAATGACCGAACAGCTACGCGGCATGTTCGCAGGCCTGGGGCAGGACAAGAAAAAGGCCAAGAAAATGACGGTCAAGGAAGCCTTCAAACTGTTGGTCGAAGAAGAAGCGGGCCGGCGCATCAACGAGGAAGACCTGCGCACCACGGCGGTCTCCAACGCAGAGCAGAACGGCATCGTCTTCCTGGACGAGATAGACAAAATCGCCACACGCCAGGAACATGGCGGCGGCGACGTGTCGCGCCAGGGTGTACAGCGCGACCTGCTGCCCCTGGTCGAGGGCACCACGGTCAATACCAAATACGGCATGGTCAAGACAGACCATATCCTGTTCATTGCGTCGGGGGCTTTTCACCTGTCCCGGCCTTCCGATCTCATCCCCGAGCTGCAGGGCCGCTTTCCCATTCGCGTCGAACTCGATTCTCTGAGCGCCAACGACTTCGTGCGCATTCTGTGCGACACAGACGCATCGCTCACCAAGCAGTACACCGCGCTGCTCGCGACGGAAGACGTCAAGCTCGACTTTACCCAGGACGGCATTCACCGCCTGGCAGAGCTGGCATTCGAAGTCAACGAGCGCACCGAAAACATCGGCGCGCGGCGCTTGTACACGGTCATGGAGAAACTGCTCGAAGATCTTTCCTTCGAAGCGACCGCCAGCAGCGGGCAAACCGTTACCATCGACGCTGCCTACGTGGATGACAAGCTCGAGGAAGCCGCCGGCAGCCAGGACCTGGCCCGGTACGTCCTGTAGCATCGCCACGTCTGATGACGCAGGGGCGCATAGCGCACGGCTATGCGCCCCTTTTTATTTTGATATCTCGGTCACCACATACTGGCCATTCTCGCGCTTGGCCTTGAACTTGACCTTATCGCCAGGCTTGATGCCGGCCAGCAGGGCGGGGTCGCATCGATATACCAGTGTCATGGCGGGCAGATCCAGATCGGAAATGGCGCCATGCTTGATGGTGACTTTACCTGCCTTGGCATCCACCCGCCTGACTTCGCCCGAAGCGCTGGCTTCCTGCGCCACCGCCTGCACGGAATAAAACGATGTCACGGCCAGAGCGGCCGCAAGAATCTGCAGACTGTGTCGGTTATCCATGGACATACAATAACTCCTTGCTTGTACATCCAGCATAACGCCGATTGCAGGCTCGCGTCGCAGCAGGGGCAAGAAATGCATTACAGACGGCTACAGCCCGCATTTTTGCCTTAACGCGCGGACGTTCAATGCTTTTCCCTTTCCCGGACACTGCCCCGGGGTTTCGCGCATCGGCAATCCAGCACCCGCGCGAGAACCGCTTTCAGGAGCCACCACTTTGAAGACCCGCCTTTCCATCATAGCCACGCGAACCGGAGACCAGGGCACCACAGGATTGGGCGACGGCAGCCGCATCGACAAGGATACGGCCCGCATCACCGCATTGGGCGATATCGACGAGCTCAACAGCGCAGTGGGATTGTTGCGGACGGAAGGCTTGCCCGACGATATCGATGCCGTCCTGGACCGCATCCAGCACCATCTGTTCGATTTGGGAGGCGAGCTGTGCATCCCGGGGCACGAGGCCGTGCAGACATCGCATGTACTGTATCTGGATGAAATGCTGGCGCACTACAACGCGACGCTGGGCAAGCTCGAGGAGTTCATCCTGCCCGGCGGTACGCGGGCTGCCGCACTCGCCCATATGGCGCGCACGATTTGCCGCCGCGCCGAGCGCTCTGTGGTGGCCCTGTCACGCAACGAAGCAGTGCGTGCGCCGGTCAGGCAATACCTGAACCGCCTCTCGGACCTGTGCTTCGTGCTGGCTCGCGCACTCAATCGCGCAGCGGGCCGTGCGGACGTATTCTGGCAACGCTGAGTCAGCACGCCTGCTCAGTGCCGAAAGGCGGCATGTCCTCTGCCGGCGACGGAGGCTGCGGTCCAGCGGCGGCGGATGCCGTCAGCCGCGCTCGTCGTGCGAATGAATCTGCAGCGCCTCCAGGAAGCGGGACACCATGTTGTATGTCGCGATGGTGGCGGTCACTTCGACGATCTGCCGTGGCTCGAATCGCGCCCGGATGGCCTCGAATATCTCGTCCTTCACCTGCACGTCGCGTGTCATGGCGTCCGTGTAGGCCAGCACCGCGCGCTCAGTGTCATCAAATAAGTCTGATGCCTGCCAATTGTCCAGCGCATCCAGCTGCGCCTGCGTCATGCCTTCCCTGAGCGCAATCGGCGCATGCTGATCCGCTTCATAGGGCGCGCCGTTAAGCACCGCGACACGCATGATGATCATTTCACGCAAGGCGCCGGACAGCGTCGTCTTTTGCCGGATGCCTGTCAGGTGATTGAGCCAGCCGCTGGCAACCGGCGGGCTTTGCAGCAACATCTGATACAGATGCAGCACCGCACCGCGCTCGGCGACTATCCTGGATACCAGGGGGCCCGCTTCAGGGTCGCTCAAGTCTGCATAAGGTATTCTGGCCATCTATCGGAGCTCCATTCAGGCAATGGGTATGGTCTGGCGTACCGCGTCGCTGAACCGCGCCACGATTTCACTGATGTCCTCGGGCGTGGATATGAAAGGCGGCGCAAGCAGGGCATGATTGCCATGCACGCCATCGATTGTTCCCCCCATAGGGTACATCATCAGGCCATTGGCCATGCCCTGCTTCTTAAGCTTGACATGCACTTGCAAGGCGGGGTCCAGGACCTCCTTGCTTTCCTTGTCCTTGACGAACTCCACACCGACAAACAGCCCGCGACCCCGGACATCGCCCACATTGGGATGCGCGGCCAAGGCCTGGCGCAGCTCGCCGCGTAGCTGCTCCCCACGGGCCAATACATTGTCGAGCAACTGATCGCGCTCGATGACACGCTGCACGGCCAGCGATGCAGCGCAGGCGGTGGCGTGACCCATATAGGTGTGCCCGTGCTGGAAAAAGCCGCTGCCGGCCACAATCGTGTCGTAGATGCGGCTGCTTGCAATCATCGCGCCAATAGGTTGATAGCCCGCGCCCAGCCCCTTGGCTATGGCAATGATATCCGGCGCGACGCCATCCTCTTCGCATGCAAAAAGATGGCCGGTGCGGCCCATGCCGGACATGACTTCGTCCAGAATGAGCAGTACGCCGTGGCGGTCGCAGACCTCGCGTATGCGCTGCAGATAGCCGCCAACCGGCGCCAGGGCGCCTGCCGTGGCGCCCACCACGGTTTCGGCCAAGAACGCCGCAACCTTTTCGGGCCCGAGTTCGCGGATCTTGGCGTCCAGCTCGTCGGCCAGCCTCTGCGCGTAGTGCTCCGCTGTCTCCCCGGCCTGTTGATCGCGATAGGGATAGCAAGGAGAAACATGGTGTGCGGGCACCAGCAGCGGCAGGAATTTCTCGCGCCGCCAGGCATTGCCGCCAATGGCCAGCGCCCCCAGCGTATTGCCGTGATAGCTCTGGCGCCGCGCTATAAATAGGCTGCGCTCGGGCTGTCCGGCCTCGACGAAATACTGGCGCGCCAGTTTCAGCGACGCTTCGACCGCCTCCGAGCCGCCCGATACAAAATACACGTGGTTCAGATCGCCGGGGGCGCGCTGCTGCAGGAAATCAGCCAACTCCTCCGCGGCCTGTGTGGTAAAAAAAGACGAATGCGCATAGGCGATCTGGTCGAGTTGCCGCTTGATGGCCTCGATGATATCCGGATGTCCATGCCCCAGACACGAGACGGCAGCCCCGCCAGACGCATCGATATAGGCCTTGCCGTGCTGGTCGAAGAGCCGTATGCCTTCGCCTCGAACGGCAAAATCCAGCTGTTGTCTGGGATTTCGGTGAAATATGTGTGTCATGATGATGTATCGGCCCCGAAGTGCTCAACAAACGTTTCGTTTATCATATACGCATCAACAAATAAATCAACTGCCGGCAGCGCTTCCCGGACGGAATGGGGCGGCAACGCCACGGAAACCGGCCCATGAATCCAGCGATGAATAAGCCCAAGGAATCCCCTCCCACCAGCCTTGACGCGCTGACTCGCCGCATACAGCGTGACTTTTCGGGCATGCCACCACAGTTTCAGGTGGGCGCGCGCTACCTGATGGACTTCCCGGCGGACATTCCCGTGGCGTCCATGCGCCGGATTGCCGCCCAGGCGGGCGTGCAGCCGGCAACCATGGTGCGCCTGGCCCACTCGCTGGGCTTCGGCGGCTGGGAAGACTTGAAAAACATCTTCGTGCAGTCGCTGCGGCGCGCGCCCAAACGCTATGCCGACCAGGCCCGGCGCGTGGTCAGCGGCGGGGGACGCGACACGCTGAACGAATCGGCAGCCACGCTGGCGGAGAACATGAAACTGCTGGCGCATCTGAACGCGGATCGCCTGCCGCTGGCCGCCAAACTGCTCGCCGAGGCCGCACATGTCCATGTGGCTGGTTTTCGTGCATCGTTCTCGCCCGCCTATGCGCTTCAATATCTGTATCGCCTGTTTCGCCCCACGGTAACGCTGTTGCGCGGAGACGCAGGGTTGCTGGAAATGGAGCTGCGGTCCATAAAGCGGGACGACGCGGTTGTCATTGTGGGTTTCGCACCTTATTCGCAGGAAGGGCAGCGTGTGACGCAGGCGGCGCGCAAGGCGGGCTGCCGCCTTATCGCCATCTGCGACAGCGTTGTGGCGCCGATCGCCCTCAAGGCGGACTGCGTGCTGGTCTTTCCCACCGAGACGCCGTCTTTCTTTCCTTCCACCACAGCGGCCATGGCGCTGGTGGAGATCCTCGTCGAACAGGTGCTAACCATGGCCGGCCGCAAGGCCATAGACCAGATTCAGCGCACTGAGCAGCAGCTTCGGGACGCGGGCGCCTATCTGGAGCCAAAGTAGCGCCTCCACATCGCGCAGATTTCGTTATTGAGCCTGTTATGGTGCAAAATAGGCATCCGCGCGACTGCGGACCCGTTTATTTTCTATGGCAGGCATGTCCATGCTCTCATTACTGCAGCCCTCGGGTACCCCCTTCGAAATGGGCAAGCAACTTGGCGTATTCGGCGCAACCGCCGTACACAGGCACCTGATCGAATCATCCGCCTGGAAGCGCATCGTCAAATGGCGTGGCTCCGAAACAGCCCATCGCATGCGCACACTGGTGCAACGACAGTTTCCGGCCATCAACGAGGAAATCGAAGGCCTGGCCCAGGGCCTGCAACTGGATACCGAAGACGTCTTCCTGTGGAACTGCCGGGGCGATCTCCTGGCACTTGCCCCCGATGGCTGCACCACTGTGCAGATACCGTCGGCAAATGGGCCTCGCATCGCGCACAACGAAGACGGCGACCCCGGGTTTCGCGGACACTGCGGCCTGGGCCTGTTCGCGCCCGTCAATGGCCCGCGCTTTGCGTCCTTTGTCTATCCTGGCTCTCTTCCGGGGCATACGTTTGCGGTCAACGCCCATGGCCTGGCCATGACGGTCAACAACTTGCGCGCGCAACAAATCGCCGCCGGGATGCCGCGCATGGTGCTCACGCGCGCCCTGCTGGATCTGGACAGCCTCGACGCCGCCCTTGCCCTATTGCGGGAAACACCGCGCTCAGGCGGCTTTCACCTGACGCTGGCCCAACGGGGCCGCATGGATCTGCTCAGCATCGAATTCGATGCGCGCGCGGTCTCCGTGCGTCTGCTGCAGCAGCCCGCCCTGCATGCCAATCACGCCATCCATGCCGACATGCGCGAACGGCCGCAGATCATCACCGACTCATCCCGGCATCGCCAGCAGCGCGGCGACACCATGCTCCAGAGCCGCGATATCAATCCATTGGCCATTTTGGCCGATCAGTCAGACCCTTTGCTGCCCATCTACCGCGATGCGGACAACGACCCCGACGACGAAAACACGCTCGCCACCGCGGACATGCATGTGGGCGAAGATCACGTCCGTTGGCAGGTATACGGCAGACCCGGCACCGCGCCGCTGTACAGCCTGATCGACGCCCAGCCCGCCTGAGGCGGCCCTTGCACTAGGCGACGGAACGCACGAAATCGGCGATTCGCACCGACAGTTCGGACAGGTCGCGCTGTACATTCTCGAAGTTGGATATCTTCTCGAATGACGCTTCATCCATATACAGCGCCCGGTTTATTTCGATCTGCAGGCTATGCCGGTTCTCCTCGGGGCGGCCTATCCGGGCGATCAGCGCCACGCCTTTGAAGGGATCATTGCGAGCCACCGTATAGCCCCTGTCCACCAGAAAGTCCTCGATGATGCCCACCAGCGACGGATCGCACGTTACGCCATCCCTGTCCCCCAGGACAAAGTCGGCCAGCGGCCTGTCCACGTCCATGCCCAGTATCTCGTAGGAGTCCGATGGCATGGAATGCAGGTTGAGGTGCCATACCACGCCATGCCGCGCATGCGCCCCATCCACATGTTTGCGCAGCGCATCGTGGTAGGGCTGGTAGTAAGTGCCGATCCGGTTCTCCACCTCGCCCACCCAGAGCTTGCGATCATAGATGGGCTGGTTCCTGGCGCTCGCCCAGATCAATCCATGGCCCAGCCTGGTCTTCTCGCTCGGGTGCAGGGCAGTGGTCCACGGCTCGGCGAGCAGGTTCGGGTCGATATCATCCGGCTCGCGGTTCGGATCGATATAACTGCGCGGAAAGTTTGCCGCGAGCAGCGTGCCGCCCACGCTGGGTATGGACTGCCACAGCTCGTCGACATAAGTGTCTTCTCCGGTGCGCAGTATGTGCACCGCCAAGGCGGGCTGAAAGTCAGCGGGATAGGTCGTGCCGCTGTGAGGCGAATCACACACCAGCGGTATGGGGGAGGCGGTGGGCAGGCTCAATGTGTAGGGGTCGAAATCCGAATCTGCAAATCTCATTGCTAATGTCTCCGTAACGTCTTTCGATCATCAAGGCAAATGGCAGGCGCTCATGTGCGCAGGCTGCTCGCCCGCCTGCCCCTCGGGTAGCAAGCGCTGTTCCCCGCCCGGCCGTATGCGCAGTTCAGGGCGCTGCGTCTTGCAGCGTGGCATGACGTGGGGACATCTCGGATGAAAGGGACATCCCGAGGGCGGATCCAGTGGCGAGGGCAGTTCGCCACGTATGGGTACAAAGCTGCGCCGGTCTGTGCGCAGCGACGGCAGCTCCGCGAGCAACGCCTGGGTGTACGGGTGATGTGCACGGGAAAATATGGTGTCCGTATCCGCAATTTCGACTATGCGCCCCAGGTACATGATGGCCACGCGATCCGAGATGTGGCTTACCACGCCCAGATTGTGGCTGATGAAGAAATAGGTAAGGCCAAGCTCCTTGCGCAACCGCATGAAAAGATTCAATACCTGGGCCTGTATGGACACATCCAGTGCGGCCACCGCCTCATCGCAGACGATAACCGTCGGGTTCAGCGCCAGTGCGCGCGCCACGCCGATGCGCTGGCGCTGGCCGCCTGAAAACTGATGCGAATAACGAAACCGATAGGCCGGATCCAGGCCCACTTTTCGCATCAGCCCCGCAACATAGGCTTCCTTGCGCGCGCGTGGCACGAGGCCATGGACGACCGGCGCCTCGCCAATAATGTCCACCACCCGCATGCGTGGATTCAGCGAGGAGAACGGATCCTGGAAAATCATCTGAACATCCAGCGCATAGCGATGCCGGGATGAGGCGTCCAGGCCGGCAACAGGCTGCCCCTTGTACAGAATCTCCCCGCCGGTTGGCGGCAGAATGCCTGACAGCATGCGCCCCAGTGTCGACTTGCCGCAGCCCGACTCGCCCACGATGCCCACCACTTCGCCTTCGGCGATATCCAGGTCGACCTCCGCCACAGCCTGCACCACGGGCGGTGGCCCCGCACGCTTGAGCATGCGCCCTATGCGCGCAATCAGATCGGCTGGCTGCACGTAATCACGTCGCAACGCCCGCAGGCTCAGGATGGGCGGCCCCGTCATGCCTGAACTCCTCTGTGCCAGCAGCGCGCGGCATGTCCGGGCGCCACGTCCTCCATGGGCGGATCTTCCACGCAAGCACCGTCGGCACGGTAGCAGCGCGCCTGAAATGGGCATCCCGGTGGAAGATTCAGCAGCGAAGGCGTCGAGCCCGGTATCTGGAAGAGTTCGGCGCCACGGGTCTCGATTGATGGAATCGAAGCAATAAGGCCGTGGGTGTACGGGTGCTGCGCGCGCGCAATGATGTCTTCGGTAAGCCCCGTTTCCACGATGCGCCCTGCATACATGACCGCCAGCCGGTCCGCAAGGCCAGACACCACGGCAAGATCGTGCGTGATCCATATCAATGCCGTGCCGGTTTCACGGCACAGCTTCTGCACCTCATACAGAATCTGGCCCTGTATCGTGACATCGAGTGCCGTCGTGGGCTCATCGGCGATAATGAGGCGCGGCGCATTGAGCAGCGCAATGGCTATTGCGATGCGCTGACGCATGCCGCCGGACAGGTGATGCGGATAGACGAGCAGTCGCTCCGCCGGAGAGGGAATGCCCACCTTCTCCAGCACCTCGACACATCGCTGCCGCGCCGCTTTCGAGGAAATACGCTCGTGGGCCTGGAGCGCCTCGATCATCTGCGTATCCACCCGCAGCGTCGGATTGAGCGTCATCATGGGATCCTGGAAAATCATGGCCATGTCGCGCCCACGCATATGACGACATTCCTCGGGCGACATCGACAGCAGATCCCGTCCATCGAAATGCATGCGATCGGCCTCGATACGCCCTGGCGGATCCACCAGCCGCATCAGGGAGAAGCCCGTGATGCTCTTGCCCGAGCCCGATTCGCCGACCAGGCCCAGAATCTCGCCATGGCGCAACTGCAGCGATACGCCATCGACCGCCTTGACCACACCCTCGCGCGTATGAAAGCCGGTGCGCAGGCCTTGAATATCAAGCAGCAAGTCTGCGGATTCCCGGGATGATCCAGGCGCAACGTCCGGCTGCGCTACCGAGGCGTCGGTCTGCGTGCTGCGGAGGTCGTTGATGGTTTGCATGCGACGCCTAGATCTCGTTGCGAGGATTGAGAATGTCGCGCAGATGGTCGCCCACCAGGTTGATGGCGATGACCACAATCGCCAGCGCGAGGCCCGGAAAGAATGTGATCCAGTAGCTCCCCGACAAAAGAAACTCGAAGCCGTTTGATATCAGCATGCCCAGCGAGGGTTCGGTGACCGGCACGCCGACACCCAGGAAGGACAACGTGGCTTCCAGCGCAATGGCATGAGCCAGATCTATGGTGGCAATCACCATCAAGGGCGGCACACAGTTCGGAAAGACATGTCGCCAGAGTATGCGATGCCAAGGAAGGGCCATGCTGCGCGCCGCCTCAACGTACTCGCGATTGCGCTCAACAATGGCGGCGCCGCGCGCCGCGCGGGCAAAGTAGGCCCATTGCACTGCGATCAGGGCGTAGATCACCTTGTCCACACCCTTGCCCAACATGGCCAACAGCACCAGCGCCACAAGAATGGAGGGGAAGGACAATTGAATGTCGACAATACGCATCAAGACCGCATCCACGCGCCTGCCGAAGTAGGCACCCGTCAAGCCGACTGCCGTGCCGATGAGAAAGGCGGAGGACACTGACACAAAGCCGACAAAGAGACTGATGCGCAGGCCATAGAGAATGGCGGACAGAACATCGCGCGACTGGCCGTCAGTTCCCAGCCAGTAGGTCATGCTGCCATCCATATTGGCGCTGCCCGGCGGCAGCTTGGAATCAAATATGTCGAGCGAGGCAAGGTCGAACGGATTCTGCGGTGCGATCCATGGCGCAAAAATGGCAAGACCGAGAAAAATCAGCAGCACCACAAGCCCGCACATTGCCAGCTTGCTACTGCGGAACTGGGCCACGAAGACGCGCCACAGGCTGGCATGCGCCGGCAGCGGCAGATCGTCCGTGTCAGGCGGCATGCCGCCGGGCGGCGCCCCGCCCTCAAGACCGCTGGCCGTGCTCGCACCCGCACTTGGCGCCGCCGTGGCCGCGGGCGCCCTCGGCCCTCGTCGAGGCCATAGTGCTTGCCTTGCCCTCATGCCGCCTCCAGTCTGACGCGTGGATCGAGTATTGTGTAGGCCACATCCACCACAAGATTCAGCGTCGCCAGGAATACAACCGTCAACATCAGGTAGGCAACCACCACCGGCCTGTCGAGCGTGATGATGGAATCGATGAGCAGCTTGCCCATGCCCGGCCACGAGAATATGGTTTCGGTGACCACCGCAAAGGCAAACACCTGGCCGTACTCCAGTCCGCCTATCGTAACGATGGGAATCATGATGTTCTTGAGCAGATGCACGCCAAGTATGCGTTTCTCGCGCACGCCCTTGGCGCGGGCGAACTTGATGTAGTCTTGCGGCAGACATTCGCGCGTGGCTGCGCGCGTAACGCGTATGATCAGTGCGCATTTGGAGGTTGCGATCGTACAGGCGGGCAGCAACAGGCTCTTGAATCCCTCCCAATTGAAAACGCTGAGCTGGATGGGGCCAAAGCTCTCCACCGGTCCTCGCCCGCCCGCGGGCAGCCACCCCAGCATGACCGCAAACAGCATGATGAACATCAGCCCCACCCAGAAATTGGGCAGCGAGAATCCCAGCAAAGACCCGGTCATAATGCCGCGCGCGCTGGCGCTGCGTGGCTTGAGCCCCGCATAGACGCCCAGCGGCACGCCCACCACCACCGAAATGAACATGGCCAGTGTGGCCAGTTCAAGCGTGGCAGGCATGCGTTCCAGGATAAGCTGCATGGCGGGCTCGCCATTCAGGAAGCTGTGTCCAAAATCCAGATGTATGGCCTTGCCCAGAAAGATCGCATACTGATGCCATAAGGGCAGATTCAGGCCGAGCGCCTGGCGTATCGCCTCGCGCTCGGCCGCGGTGGCCTCCGGGCTGGCCAGCATCAGCACGGGATCGCCGATGACATACAGCCCTGCAAAGACCAGCGCCGACATCACCAGCACCACCACCAGGGTCTGCAGCAGGCGCCGTATGATGGTCGACAACACGCTTTATTGCTCCGTCACTTGGCGAGCGTGATGTCCTGGGCCAGTGTCATTTGATCAGCACGGCCCTCATAGCGCAGGTCTTTCTTCATTGCCCACACGGACAGCTCGAACTGCAGGGGCAGGATGCCGTAGTCGTCCATGACCAATCCGCTAGCCTTCTGGAGCAGTTCGGAGCGCTTGTCGTCATCCAATGTCTGCGATGCCTCCAGCACCAGCTTGTCCATATCCGGATTGCTGTACTTGCTCCAGTTTGTCGTGCCCAGCCCCGCCTCGGGATCCTTGGTCACCACCAGCGACTTGAGGGGATTGATCATCTCGCCCGAGGAAGCCGACCACCCCGCAAGATACGTACTGAACTCGTAGGTATTGCGCTTCTTGAAGAACACCGATGGCGCCATGGTCTCCACATTGGCCTTGATGCCGATGCGCGCCCACATGGCCGCAACCGCCTGCGCAATGCGCTTGTCGTTGGTATAGCGGCCATCGGGTGATCCGAGTGACAGCGTGAATCCCTTGGCATAGCCGGCATCCGCCAAAAGCTTCTTTGCCTTTTCAACATCCGACGGCTCAGCTTTCGCGTGTTCCTTGGATGTGCCAAAGGCCGGATAAGGAAGGAGGTTGCCGGCAGGCAGGCCCACGCCATCCATGATGCGCTTGACGATGGCGTCGCGGTCGATGGCCAGGGACAGCGCCTCGCGCACGCGCTTGTCCTGAAGAGGGTTCTTGCCATCGGTACCCGACATGCCCTTAGGCGGCTCGTCCCCCTGGTTCAGG
Organism: Allopusillimonas soli; assembly: GCF_004153445.1. Taxonomy (GTDB): domain Bacteria; phylum Pseudomonadota; class Gammaproteobacteria; order Burkholderiales; family Burkholderiaceae_B; genus Allopusillimonas; species Allopusillimonas soli. Next base: position 318,394 of record NZ_SDQC01000004.1, on the reverse strand, counting down.
GCAAGATAGATGACGCGCACGGAGGGCGTTTCCTGAATGTGCAGATTGGCATCGCTCTTCAGCCGCGCCAGGTCGTCAGTGGGAGGATCCTCGATCACGTCCACATCGCCGGCCAGCAATGCCGCAACACGGGCGGCGGAATTGGTGATGGGCCTGTAGATGATCTTGTCCCAATCGGGTTTCTCGCCCCAGTAATGCTCGTTGCGGGCGAACACGATTTCAGCGCCCCGCTTCCATGATACGAATTTGTAGGGACCCGAGCCCACAAGGCCATCGCCACGATTCAGCTCGGTGGTTGTCTTGCCTTCCGGGGCGGGACCTGATGCAGCCTTCTTGGACATGATAGGCACGAGCGACAGGTTGGCCAGCAGCACCGGCGAGGGCCCCTTGGTGGTGATGCGCACCGTATGCGGATCGACAGCCTCGACCTTGTCCACTGTGCTCAGGTACAGGGCGTAGGAGGACGGGCTGTTTGGCACCTTGGGCACGCGATCGTAGGTAAAGAGCACATCGTCCGCGGTCAGCGGCGTGCCATCCGAGAACTTCGCGTCCTTACGCAGCTTGAATGTCCACACATTGCCGTCCACCGTCCATGACTCGGCCAGGCATGCCACGGGCTTGGCGTTCTTGTCCGTGCGCACCAGGGGGTCGAACAGCGTTTCAGACAGTTGCGTGTTGGGTGTGAGCGAGTGGAATTGGGGGTCCATGGAGCTGGGCTCCGTGCGCAGGCCTATGGTCAGGTCGCGCGCCTGGACAAAGCCTGCGGATGCCATGCACACCGCAGCGAGGGCCGAGGCCAGAGCCGCCCTGCCTGTCAGTTTCAAAGTCATTGCCGTCCTCTTGTGTATGAGTGGTATGTGAGTCGGATAACGGATATTGCTTCGAAAAAAAAAGCTCCATGCCGGGAGCATGGAGCGAGTGTACAGACCGGACGGGGATTAAAAGATCAGTGTTTTCCCGGAAGAGGTATGCGTTGTTGCACTTTCCTTATAGCCACAAAAACGGGGCAGTTCGTCATGCGCCTTCCCGGCGTGGCCTGGTGTGCATACGTCCCGCCGGTGTCTGCTCATATGCCAATTCGAACGCCCGAATCTCAGCGATATGCGAAAGGGTCAATGCCACTTCATCCTTTCCTGTAACGAGGCACTCTCGCCAGAACGGATCAATCTGAAAGCCCTGCGCAGCCTCTGGCCCCTTTCCCAGGGGACGGACAGACTGTCCGTTCAGATCCACTTCTATACGTTTCAGGCTACCCTGCTCAATTTGCATAAGCAGGGCTTCAACGACAGAGGCATCAAGTCTTATTGGAAGCACGCCGTTCTTCAGGCAATTGTTGTAGAAGATATCTCCAAAGCTCGGCGCGATGAGTGCGCGAAAACCGCGGTCAGCCAATGCATACACCGCGCCCTCGCGCGACGATCCACACCCGAAATTTTTCCCCGCAACAAGAATATTGGCGCCCTCAAATGCAATGGGTGACGCAATATCATGAAACAAGTAGTTGCCGTAGCCGCCGGGGAGACCACGATCTTTCTTCAGGAATCTCGCCGGAATGATCTGGTCAGTATCAACATCCCGCGCCCTTAGCGCCGCTGGCTGGCCAACGAAACATGTGATGGGCGTCATCGCATGTGCCTCACATCACAAAGCTTTCCTGTTACCGCGGCAGCCGCTGCCATGACGGGACTCATCAAATGCGTGCGAACACCGCTTCCCTGCCTGCCCACAAAATTGCGGTTTGTCGTGGATGCAATACGCTCTCCGGGCCTTCCCGCATCCCCATTCATAGCCACACACATCGAACAGCCCGCCTCCCGCCACTCCAGACCGGCCTCCTTGAACACGCGGTCCAGTCCTTCGCGCTCCGCGGCCCGCTTAACTTCACCGGATCCTGGAACAACAAGACCAGGAACGCATGCACGCCGCCCCCGTAACATCTTCGCCGCCTCCCGCAGGTCGGACAGCCGACTGTTTGTACAGGACCCTATGAAGACGCGATCAATGGGCACACCGAGCATTGGTGTGCCCGGTTTCAGATCCATATATACCAAAGCCGCCTCCATGGCGGATCTTACAGACTCGTCACGTTCAAGCGCGGGATCGGGAATCACCGCATCAATGGCGATACCCGTATCAGGACTAGTCCCCCAAGTCACCATGGGTGCGCCATTTGTAATGTCTATCTTGATATCCCGATCGAATACCGCGCCGGGATCGCTCGGCAGGCCTTGCCATTCTCGCAACGCCTCGTCCCATTCAGCGCCCGTCGGCGCATAAGGCCGGCCATGGAGATACTGAAAAGTAATGTCATCCGGCGAGATCATGCCACATCGCGCCCCAGCCTCTATGGCCATGTTGCATACTGTGAGGCGCTCCTCCATTTCCATGGCGCGTATTACCGGCCCATCGAACTCGATGGCATAACCCACCGCCCCATCGGCACCGATTTGTGCAATGACGGCCAACACAATGTCTTTGGCACTTACCCGTTGCCCCCGGATACCATCAACATGTATCCGCATTGTGTGTGGCTTGTTCTGCCAAATGGTCTGCGAGCTAAGGACCAATACACTTTCTGACTGACCTATCCCGAATGCGATCGCACCCATTGCGCCGTGTGTGGATGTATGGCTGTCAGTACAGACAATAATCATGCCGGGCAGGCTAAGCCCTTGCTCCGGGCACACCACATGAACAATACCCTGGCGCGTATCCTGCAAGGGAAAGTGAGATATGCCGCCCCAGCGCATGTTCTCATCAAAACGGACCATCATGTTGGCGGTTTCTGCGTTCGCCGCGTACTCCAACGTACGCCCGAGCGTGGGAACATAGTGATCAGGCACCGCAAAAACCCGATCAGGACGGCGGATCGTCAAGCCACGATCGCGCATCTGCCGGAAAGCGTGGAATGAGCCATCGTGCAGAAAATGGCGGTCGACGTAAATCAGCTGCGGCCCAGTGCTTCGCCTTGCGACCACGTGACGATCCCATATCTTGTCAAATAGAGACCTCTTCTGGATGCGCTCGCGTGTGGCTTGCTGGCTCATAGCTGCTGAACCGTCGGCTTCTCGCCGACCGCAAACCTCGCCCGGATTTCATCCCATTCGTCCGCGCCAAAGCGTTGGAAACTCTGGTGAGGCGACGAGCGATTCAATTCGTCAGGCACAAGATGCTGTGCCTTCACCGATTCAAGCACGGCATCAAATGCCTTCACGGCCGCGCGCAGCAGCACGCCCGGCAGTATCGCAAGTTTGTATCCCATTTTCTCCGCGTCTCTCAGATCTATGACAGGCGTTTTTCCTCCCTGCACAATGTTCAGAAGACATGGTCCTTCCACCCGCTCTGGAATGCTTGCCACCTCAGACATCGTCTGTGGCGCCTCTATAAAAGCGACATCCGCCCCCTCGGACAGCGCCGCGTTGGCACGCACCACCGCTTCCTCGAAGCCCATTGAAGCACGGCAATCCGTTCGCGCAATGATTACAAAATCAGGATCGCTGCGAGCTGCGCAAGCCGCGCGAATCTTGCTCAGGTAGCGTTCAAGAGGCTCGATTTCCTTGCCGTCAAGGTGACCGCATCGTTTGGGGCTGGCTTGGTCTTCAATATGAATTCCAGCCACGCCGCGCGATTCGAATTCACGCACCGCACGGGTTACGTTCAGCTCATTCCCATAACCCGTATCTGCATCCGATATTAAGGGTATTGAAACTGACCTGGCGAGAACACCCGCATTCTCCACCATTTCGGTCATCGTGATCAGGCCGTAGTCCGGGTAGCCAAGCGACGCCGATGTTCCGGCTCCGGTCATATAAACCAGCGGAAATCCCGCCTGCTCAATGATACGGGCCGTAATCCCGTCGTATGCGCCAGGCGCAATGTGCATGCCAGGCTGCTGCAGCAACACACGCAACTGAGAACTTCGCTTCATGTCGATACATCCTATTATTTTCCAACCGGGGTCAAATACTTTTCCAGCAGAGGGCGAACCGCGGCTGCCTCGGCATGCACATCCGCGTCGAAATCCGCAGGGCTGCTGAACACAGGTATGGCGCCTTCCGTTTCCATCGATGTGCGAAGCTTTTTGTCGTCCGAGGCCAATCGCACCGCGTCAGACAAGGCGTTCACAACACTTTCAGGAGTACCCTTGCGCACCATGATTCCATACCAGGTCATGGCACTCATGTTCAAACCTTCTTCTTTCAAGGTGGGAACATCGGGCAACTCGGGCAGACGCGCCGTTGCGCCCGTCGCCAGGGCACGAAACTCGCCGCCCTTGACTTGAGGCAGCGCCACCACGAGCGAGGGCATGCCCATGCTTATGTGCCCGCCCAGCGCATCGACCATCATCGGCGATGTTCCTTTGTAATTGGCAACAACCATGTTGCTCAGCCCCGTCAGATCTCCAATCTGGCGGGCCATGATTTCGCCATGCCGTGTCGCTGCGCCAAACGAGCATGGGTTCGACGATTTCTTGCATCGCGCTATGAAATCACCAAATGTCTTGTCTGGCGAGTTGCTGGCCACCCCGAATATCATGGCATTCTGTTGCAACTTGGATACCATCTGGAAGTCGCGCAGGATATCGAGATTGGCCGACGGTACTGTATAGGGATAAAACAAGGCCTGATTGACCTGAATCAGCACGGTATAGCCGTCCGCGGGCTGATTCTTGACATATTCACTGCCGATGATTCCGTCAGCACCCGTGCGGTTTATAACCACAACAGGCTGCCCCCAATGTTCCTGCCACACACGGGCGAGATTTCTGGCCAACGTATCCGTGCCGCCGCCCGCGCTATATGGCACCACGATGGTAATGGGCCGCATCGGAAATTTATCCGTGGCGGCTGCCTGCGCGGATTGCATGCTTATTGCCCCCAGGCTGACCATGGCCAAGCACAGGAACGCAAGTCGCCGTATTGTTTGTCTCATCGTGGAGTCTCCTCGTAGTAATGGTTATTCATTTTGTGGTAGCTGGCCATACGCGCTTCGAACTTTAAAAACTCATCTGTTATGCCCTGGCCACGCAGCCCACCGCGCACACTGTTGCCTCGCGTGCTTTTGTAGGGTTCCCGCCATGCATCCGGCAACGGCTGTGCTCCCGGCACCCCCAGCCACAGGCGCAGCAGATGGCGCCTGCGATCAGGCTCGTCATAGTCCTGAAAGCCAGTGCGTGAATGGATCGTGGTGTAGTTGTTCAGCAGTTGCATATCGCCTTCGTCCAACTGCATCGCGTAGCAAAAGCGCGGGTCGCGAAATAGCGACTCCAGAACGTCGATCAAGGCATTTTGCCTGTCAGTCAGGCGGGGCACGTCGGGGAAATCGCGCTGTGCCGCCATGACGTTCTTTCGATTGAAGCGGAAAGCGAAGTGGCCGTTCTTGAATCCAGCGATTGGACAGGCATAATAAGGCATGTCGTTATGACCCATGGCCCCTTGCCAGCTGAAATAAATGGGTTCATGAAGCGCAGGCAGCAACGCCGAATGCGCACGCGCCACTTCATCGTAAATGGCGCGCGAACTCGCGATCAAACTACGACCACCCTCTTTGGCTGTTCTGCGGCATAACAGACTCACCACATCGCCAAAGTCGATGTGGAAGTCCAGGGAGGCATTTGTGTTGTAACCGCGCGCATCCTTGCCGAAGTACGAGCCGCCAGCGTTACGCACGTCATTCAGGAATTCGCTGGCTTTATTCTGCGGCCGGGCGACACCCATATGCAGACCCATGCCCCAATACGCGATGCGCGCTTCCTCTTCGGACCACCTGTCGACAGGAAAACCCTTTATCAGACAGAATCCCCAACCCGTCTGCGTGGCTTTCATTGCTCGCTGCAATGCAGCAACCGAGGCCTCGGGCAGAGGGAAATCCTCCGGCGTCATATGCAACATAGGTTTATTCGCGTCGCGGGCATGAATCAACGCCATATCGAAACCCGATACCTCTTCCTCTGTGAGCCTCTGCACCCATGAGTCATCGCTTTCAGCGTCAATTCTCCGCCAACTGTTGGGTGCATCAACCACAACGTCGCAGGTCTCCGCTATTTTCATCGACAATCCTTAGTTCATTGTCATCATTATTGATAGTCAAAACTGTAAATTGAATTGTATTACATTTCAATAGGCATGCAATTTTGTTTACACTTCTGGAATATTTGACTCCGTAAGAGAAAATGCGCGGCACATGACTACCCTACCCACCTCAGACCGTCGCAGGAAGCGTCCTGGCAATGCCAGCGAAATAACGCTGGAAAGACTGCGAACAGCGATACAGAGCGGTCAATTTGCGCCCGGACAGCGTTTGATCGAAGCGGATCTTATGGAAGCCTTTTCAGTGACGCGAGGGCCGCTGCGCGAGGCGCTGCGGCGGCTCGGCATGGAAGGGACGGTAGAGCTGGTGCCTAATCGCGGGGCCATCGTCAAGGCGTTTTCGCGCGAAGAGTTGATCGATCTGTTCCGGATACGTGAATCAGTGGAAGGCCTCGCGGCGAGGCTCGCAGCCGAGCAAATCGGAAAAACGGGTCAGCAGGCCGAATTCAGCCGAGGCTATGCTGCCATTGCGGAACAAGAGGGTGAGCCTGCAATCGTCTTCCGCGAGGAAAACAGGGCATTTCACGACCTCATTCTCCAATATGCGGATAACGCACAGCTATCATTATTGATGAAACGCCTGCAATTGCCGGTCATTCGGTTTCAGGTGCGCGCGGCGCTGGATGAAGACTACAGAAACGAGTCACGCCGTGAACATCATGCCGTGTACGAGGCAGTTATTCAGCCAGATCCGGATGCCGCGGAGATGGCCATGCGGCAGCATCTGCGGAATGCGGCCCAAAGAATTTTCGAGGGCTCGCCTATATTTCGAACCCAGTCATTGTGAAGTAACGGGCGCCTGCGGCGCTACCGGTTGATCATCCCGGTTCAACCAGCGACCAAGGCACGCGCGCGCCGCCCTGGTGCAAGGCTCAAGCTTCCAGGCCGTGGTACTTGCGTCCAAGCGCAATGGTGGCCTGGAAGAAGCCCGCCTTGTTGCCGCAGTCGTAACGGGTGCCCGCGTACTCGAGGCCGAATACGCCCTTGGCCTTGAGCAGGCTGGCAATGGCGTCCGTCAACTGGACTTCCCCGCCCACACCCGCCTGTGTCTGGCGCAGATGCTCGAACACCTGCGGCTCGAGCACGTAACGGCCCACAACCGCCAGGGTGCTCGGTGCATCCGCGGGGCTGGGCTTTTCAATGATGCCCGAAAGGCGCGTGGTGTTGCCATTGACCTTGTCGCCAGAGATGATTCCGTACTTCTCCGTATTCTCGCGATCTACATCCTGTATGGCCAGCACGCTGCCGTTCTGCTGATGCGCCGCATCAATCAGTTGCCGCGTAACCGATGTATCCGCATCGATAAGATCGTCAGCGAGCAGCACGGCAAAGGGCTCATTGCCGACGATGGGCGCCGCGCACAGCACGGCATGGCCGAGTCCGAGCGGTGCGGGCTGGCGCGTATAGATGCAGTTGACATGCGCCGGTATGACATTGCGCACGATTTCCAGCAGCTTGGTCTTGTTTTTTGCCTCGAGCTCGGCTTCAAGTTCGGGCACGTTGTCGAAATGGTCCTCGATGGCGCGCTTGTTGCGCCCGGTAACGAAAATCAGATCGGTGATGCCGGCCGCAATGGCTTCCTCAACCGCATATTGGATCAAGGGCTTGTCCACGATGGGCAGCATTTCCTTGGGCATGGCCTTGGTTGCGGGAAGAAAACGCGTGCCCATGCCGGCGACAGGAAAGACGGCTTTACGGATAGGTTTCATGATATTTATCGTATTAATATGCTGTTATCTATTTGGATTCTAATGCCGCCGTCGACGGCCAGCGGGATGGCGGCATTTTAAAGCAGGCAATGCCGTGAATCCCGGCGTACTGCTTGTATGTATGTGACAAGTGGTATACAGCCATGATGATGATAGACGTCGTGGTTTACACTGACATGTCCGTGTACATCCCGTTTGCATACAACCATGATGCGTTCCCTGTTTCTGATACTGCTGGTCCTCAACCTGGGCGTGCTTGCCCTGGGGCAAGGCATATTCGGACCGCCTCCAAGCGAACAGGGCCGCGAGCCCCGGCAGCTGTCTCAGCGTCATCAACACGCCATCGATCTGGGCACGCCGCTGCCCCTGCGTCAATCGCCTTAGCCCGCCGCACTGATTCACCCTGCGGCGCTGATTCAGCTGTTCAGGTTGCGCGTGCCGACGCCAAGCACGCGAGCCCGTCCAGCACCGGCGTCGCCAACCATTGAATACCCTGCCTGGGCAGGCCCAGATCGTCCTGCATGCGCGCCAATGTGCGTTGCGCCTCGGCTGCCATCATGGGCCAGCCGCCACCGCTGCTGTACACCCGCGGCGCACGGCCGTAGCGTTCCAGCCCTTCCCGCCACTGCCTCAACAAGGCTCCCGTTTGCGCGGCGGCAATACCACTGCCTATGGCCTCATGCGTATGACGGGGAAACAGGGCGGCGGAGCTATCCGCCAGCGGCAGCATGGCCGTGCCGCCATTCAGGCTGGATGCCATGAGCTGCGGCCCCGGCAGGATAAGGCCGCCCGAGAATACGAGCTTGCCATCGTCCTCGCGCGCCAACGTGTCTATGGTGGTGGTCGTACCAAAACCGGCCAGCATCAGCGGCGGACTGTCATGCACCGGCATATGCCGCGACAATCCCACCATGGACACCCAGCGGTCAGGCCCAAGCTGGGCGGGATCCAGATAACTGTTATGCACACCTTGCGCCTCGGGGGTTCCGGCCACCCAGGAAATACCCACCGCGCAGCAGCGCTGAACCAGCGCCGCAAGACGCGTGGCCATACGCTCACCGGCGACATTGGTGCCCAATGCAGATTGCACCTTGGCACCAGAACCGGCCAGCCCCGACAGCCAAGCCTCGAGCTGGTTCAGGTCAGCATGGCCGACAGCCATCGCCTCCTGTTCCCGCTCGCCCGTGACGGGCGCCACCCATCCACACTTTATGCGTGTGTTTCCCGCATCAATTAGGATGATCATCACGCAATCTCCTGCCGGGGCCGCACCGACACCTCGCCCACATGCACTGGCGCCTCGCCTTCGGGCGTACGCAGCAGCAACTGCCCCGCCGTATTGACGCCGCACGCAACGCCAGCCTGGACCAGGCGCCCGTTGTCGAGAACATGAATGTGACGCCCAGCCAGGGCATCGACCGCCGCATAACGCCTGGGAAGTGCGTCAAAGCCGAAAGCCGTGGCGTCATTGAGGCTGTCGTACCAGGACTGCGCGATGCGCGCCACAATGGCCGCATGCGTTGCGGCACCGGCGTGGCCGTCTGCACGGGCAATCTCCGACCAGTCGGCGATACGGCGATTCAAGGACTGGCTGAGGGCACGCGCGTCGTCAAGATTGATGCCCATGCCTATGACAGCAACATAATGATCCGCGGCGAGCCGCGAGGCCCGCGCGCGCGTCGTTTCCACTAGGATTCCTGCCAGCTTGGCTTCCTCCCACTGGATGTCGTTGGGCCATTTCATGCTCAGTCTGTCCCGACAAGCATCACCCAGCAACGTTCGAAGCGCCTCACAGGCTGCCAACCCGGCAAGCGGAGACAAAGTGGGCAGCTGCGCGACAGGCAGGAAAACATCGAATGCGCATGAAAACATGAGATTCGCCCCCGCGCGGTTCTGCCAGCTGCGACCCGCCCGGCCGCGTCCACGTTCCTGCAGATGTGCGCCCAGCAGCCACGGCCGCGCAAGCGGGCCGCCTTCGGCGCGCGCCATGTGCATGAGATCAGCATTCGTGGACTGCGTGCTGGCCACCCATCGAACCTGCCGGAATCTGGGCAGGGCGTGGGTAATTTCATCTTCAAGCGCAGCCGGCTCAGGCAGGCTGGGGAGTTTGGGATAGCTCATGGGGAGAGAAGCAAGTCGGGCTGGCGTAAAATGGCGCGGGCACACATTAACACTGAACACGCCAACGGGTCATTATGCCTCTTCGCACCCAAAAAATGGTTTTCCAGGGCCAGGCCGGCGACATCGACTGCATCATCGACCTGCCCGACGACACACCCGCCGGCTGGGCGCTGGTGCTGCACCCCCATCCGCTGCACGGAGGCGCCCGGGAAAACAAGGTGGTCACAACCATAGCCCGGGCCTGTGTCCAGCGAGGCCTGATGACTGTGCGGCCCAACTTTCGCGGTGTAGGCGCCTCGGCAGGCCAGTTCGATGCCGCCGTGGGAGAAACCGCCGACATGCTGGAACTGATACGGCAATTCGAAGTCGAATTCCCCGAAGCAGCCGCGGGCAAGTGGGTGCTGGCAGGGTTTTCCTTCGGCACATCGGTCGCGGCGCAGGTGTGCTCAACGCGTGCTGAACAGGCGCTTAAAGTGCCCGATGCGCTATTATTGCTGGGTTCTGCCGTGGAGCGTTTCAGGTTTCGCGAAGTGCGCGTACCCGACCACACCCTGCTGGTTCACGGCGAAGCCGATGAGGTCGTGCCACTGTCCGAAGCCATGGACTTCGCCCGTGCGCACGAGTTGCCCATGGTCGTGGTGCCTGACGCCAGCCACTTCTTCCATGGCAAGCTCATTCTGCTCAAGAACCTGCTGGCTGTCCGGCTGCTGGCCCTCTGACATTCACCCTTTATCAAGAACAATGCCGATGACCTTTCATTTCCTCCGTACGCCTCATTCACGCCTGATGCAACTGGCTGCCGGCGCCGCCGCAAGCGCCGCGCTGGCCCTTGCGCCCGCGGGAGCCCAGGAAACACCGGCGGCAAGCCAACAAGGCGTTCAGGCGGTCTCCACCACCGCCACGCCCGTCAATGTGGGCCAGTTATCCACCGTGCCCGCGCCCCAGCTAGCCGTCAAGGCCTGGACCACGCTCGATGTCACCAGCGGGCAGACCATTGCAACGCAAAACCCCAACGAGAAGATAGAGCCGGCCTCGCTCACGAAGATCATGGCGGCCTACGTCATTTTCGAGGCGCTGGAAAGCGGGCGCCTGTCTCTCGACCAGAAAGTGAATGTGTCGGAAAAGGCCTGGAAAACGGAAGGGTCGCGCATGTTCATCAAGCCTAATACGCAAGTCAAGGTCGATGACCTGCTGCAAGGCTTTATCGTGCAGTCTGGCAACGACGCCACCGTGGCGCTGGCCGAGGCCGTGGCGGGCAATGAAGCGGCCTTCACGGCGCTCATGAATGAAGAGGCAGCACGCCAGGGGCTTGAGGACACGCATTTCGACAACTCCACCGGCCTGCCCGCTCCCACGCACCTCACCACCGTGCACGACCTGGCCATCATGGCGCGCAATCTCATTGTGCGCTTTCCCCAGTACATGCACTACTACAGCCAAAAAGAGTACACCTACAACAATATAAAGCAGCACAACCGCAACCGGCTTCTCTGGACAGACCCGACCGTCGACGGGCTCAAGACCGGCCATACCCAGTCCGCGGGCTATTGCCTTATCTCCACCGCACTGCGCGATGGACGCCGCGTGATCTCTGTGCTGGTTGGCGCTGCCAGCGACGCCGCCCGTACCGAAATGAGCCTGAAGCTGCTCAACTGGAGTTTCCAGAACTTCGATACCGTCAAAGTCATGGACAGCGACAAGCCCGCGGTAACGGCACGCGTCTGGGAAGGCGAAGCGGAAACCGTCGGCCTGGGTACACCCAAGGCCACCTGGGTCACAGTGCCGCGCGGTAAATCGGGCGATATCAAGACTGTTGCGCAGTACACTCAACCTTTGATCGCACCGTTGTCCAAGGGCGCAAAGGTCGGTACGGTATCGCTGTCGCTGGACGGCAAGCTCTTGCGCCAGGAACCTTTGTACATTCTGCAAGACGTGCCGCAGGCCGGCTTCTTTGGCCGCATCTACGACAAGATACGGCTGATGCTTCAATAATCATCCACTTACCCATAGCATGACCCACCGGGCCGGCAATGACCGCCGGCCTTATTGCTCGAGCAGAGACATCCATGATTCCCAACGTCGATAACGACAGCATTGTTTACCTGAATGGCGAGTTCGTTCGCCTGGGTGACGCCAAGATTTCCGTACTGGATCGCGGCTTCATTTTCGGAGACGGCATCTACGAGGTGGTGCCGTTCTATCGCGGCAAACCCTTCCGCATGGACGGACACTTGGCCCGGCTCAAACGTAGCCTGGCTGCCATCCGCATCGAAGGCGCGCCCGATACGCAAGAATGGGACGCGCTGGTCCGCGATCTGGTCAAGCGTTCGGGATTGGAAGACAGCCTGGTATACCTGCAGGTAACGCGCGGTGTGGCAAAACGCGAGCATGGCTTCCCCGACAACGTGAGTCCCACACTCTTCGCCATGGTGTCGCCGTTCCGGCGTCCCGGCGCCCAGCAGCGCAGCCAGGGCATGACGGCGGTGGGCATGCCCGATGAACGTTGGCTGCATTGCGAAATCAAGTCTATTTCCCTGCTGGGCAATGTGCTCGCCAAGCAGCATGCCACCGATGCCGGCGCCGATGAGGTCCTGCAATTCCGCGACGGCTACCTGTCTGAAGGCTCGTCCAGCAATATCTGGGTGATCAAAGAAGGAAAGATGTACGCACCGCCGCGCAGCAACCTGATTCTTGAAGGCATACGCTATGGCCTCATGGAAGAACTGGCGCAGGAAACCGGCACCCCGTTCCAGGCCCGTCCTATCACGCAGGACGAAGTGGCTGCAGCGGACGAGCTGCTGGTTACTTCCGCGTCCAAAGAGGTGTTGCCCATCACGCAGTACAACGGCAAGCCCGTGGGCTCCGGTCGCCCCGGCCCAGTCTATGCCGCACTGCGCGCCGCCTACGACCGCGCCATCGACGCACTCTGACGGAACATCCCATGCGCCCAATCCCACCCGAAGAATCCCTGATCGAGTATCCGAGCCATTTTCCCATCAAGGTTATGGGCAAGGCACATCCCGACCTGGCGCAAACACTGACCGAAGTGGTGCGCCAGTTCGATCCCGGCTTCGACCCGGCCACGGTTGAAATGCGCCCCAGCAGCAAAGGCAATTACATCGGCCTCACCTTTACCGTGCATGCCACATCGCGCGAACAGCTCGATGCACTCTATCGTGCCCTGCACGCACACGACATGGTGGCCGTCGTCCTGTAACCCAGCGTCTCGCGCGCGCCGGCGCCGTTCGCGCAGCGCGCCCGCCAAAACCATGATCACACCCGAATGGCTCGCGCGCCCCGCCCCCTATGTCGAAACTTGGGAGCGCATGCGCCAATTCACCGAATCCCGAAGCAGCAGCACGGACGACTGCATCTGGCTGGCCGAGCATCCTCCCGTCTACACGCTGGGGCAGGCCGGCAAGCCCGAACACATACTCAATCCTGGCGCCATCCCGATCGTACGTACCGACAGAGGCGGACAGGTCACCTATCATGGGCCAGGACAGGTTCTGGCATACTGCCTCATCGAACTGCGCCGTCATGGCCTGTTCGTCAAGGAGTACGTGGCGCTGCTTGAGGACGTGCTGATCGATTTTCTTGCCAGTCTCGGCATCGCCGACGCCTGTCGCAAGCCCGGCGCGCCTGGCGTCTATGTGCCGCGCGCCAGCGGCCAACTGGCCAAGATCGCCGCGCTGGGCATCAAAGTACGCAATGGCAGCACCTACCACGGGCTCGCACTCAATGTCGACATGGACCTGGCCCCGTTCTTAGGCATCAACCCTTGCGGGTACGAAGGCCTGGAAACCGTCGATTTGCTTAGCTGCGGCGTACAGGCTAACGTACAAGATGTCGGCTTGGAGCTGGGCCAGCGCCTGGCTGAGGCCTTTGCCGCCCGGACCAGGACCGGGCAAAACACGGAGTCCGCAGATGACCGCTCAAACCAAACAGGAGACGGCGCCAGACAGTGACATACTGCTGGTCGACAATACCGACGGTGTCGTCACCCTGACCCTCAATCGCCCCGACCAGTTCAACGCGCTCTCAGAGGAAATGCTGGCTGCGCTGGAGCAAGCCCTGGCCGATATCGCCCAGGACGACAGCGCACGCTGTGTCGTGCTGGGCGCCACGGGCCGCGCCTTCTGCGCCGGCCACGATCTCAAGCAGATGCGCGCCAAGCCCGAAAAAGCTTATTACCAGGCACTGTTCGACGGTTGCGGACGTGTCATGCAAAGCATAGTCAATCTGCCGGTGCCCGTCATTGCCCGCGTGCATGGCACCGCGACCGCGGCGGGCTGCCAGCTGGTGGCCAGTTGCGACCTGGCAATCGCGTCCGAAAACGCGAAGTTCGCCGTATCCGGCATCAACGTGGGCCTGTTCTGCGCCACGCCCTCTGTGGCGCTAACACGCAATGTACCCATGAAGAAGGCTTTCGAGATGCTGATTACCGGCGAGTTCATCAGTGCCGAAGACGCCGTGGAAAGCGGACTGATAAATCACGCCGTGCCCCTGGACAAGCTGGACCAGGCCGTACAGGCGCTGACGCAGACCATATGCGGCAAGAGCCCGGTGGCTGTGCGCACAGGAAAAACCATGTACAGGCGCCAGCACGGTATGGGTCTCTCCGAGGCGTACGATTATGCGGCCCAGGTCATGGCGGGCAACATGATGGCGGAAGACGTGGCCGAAGGCATCGACGCGTTCATGCAGAAGCGCCATCCGGTATGGAAAGGACGCTGAGCCGGAAGGGCCGCGCGCCTGCCGCCCGGGGGTTGGGCATCTCGTCACGCGACAAGGGTTTTCCCTTAGCGTTACACTACAGGATCAGCGGGGTTGCCCCGCGCCCGAGCTTGACTGTTTTCACCACCACGGCACCGGCGTGAAACACGCCGGCCCAAAGCGGAAGGCTGATGGCCTTCGCGCAGGAAGAAACGAATGACCAACTCCGTCGACCCAGCGATACAACAACCCACGGTGCGCCCTCGTGTGCCGGCATACGACCCGACACAAAAGCAGAAGTCGGCAGACAAGACTTCTCGCATTCCCATCAAGGTCGTGCAGGCCGAGCGCCTGAAAAAGCCGGAATGGATACGGGTGCGCGCCGCGGCGCCCGGGTCGCGTTTCTACGACATCAAGCGCATTCTGCGCGAACACAATCTGCACACGGTCTGTGAAGAAGCATCCTGCCCCAATATCGGCGAGTGCTTCGGCAAGGGTACGGCCACCTTCATGATCATGGGCGACAAATGTACCCGCAGATGCCCGTTCTGTGATGTCGGTCACGGTCGGCCCGACCCGCTGGATGCAGACGAGCCGGTCAACCTGGCCCGCAGCATTGCAGCCATGAAGCTTTCCTATGTGGTCATCACATCCGTCGACCGGGACGACCTGCGCGACGGCGGCGCCGCGCATTTCGTGGAATGCATACGCAAGGTGCGTGAGCTTTCTCCCAGCACCCGGATCGAAGTGCTGGTGCCCGACTTTCGCGGCAGGCTAGACCGCGCGCTGGGTATCCTGAACGAAGGCCCTCCCGATGTCATGAACCACAACCTGGAAACCGTGCCGCGGCTATACAAGCAGGCTCGTCCGGGCTCCGACTACCAGCACTCCCTGAAGCTGCTCTCCGAGTTCAAGCTGCTGCATCCCGATGTCCCCACCAAATCCGGCTTGATGCTGGGGCTGGGCGAATCGGATGAAGAAATCCTGGATGTCATGCGTGATCTGCGCACTCACAATGTGGACATGCTGACCATAGGACAATACCTGCAACCGTCAGAGCACCACTTGCCGGTGATGCGCTATGCCCATCCGGACACGTTCAAGATGCTGGAGCGCGAGGCCTATGCCATGGGCTTCACCCACGCCGCCGTAGGCGCCATGGTACGGTCTTCATACCATGCCGATGAACAAGCCCACTTGGCGGGGGTCGCCTGAACAAGGCCATGCAGCCATGGATATTCCCCCAGACGGGGACGCCCATGGCAACTCGATAATGCGGTCCTGACCGAACTGCGGCGGCTCTCAGAGCCCGTCTTGCTCGGCGCGCGCCAGAATTTCGTTCAGCCCGCCCACGACACGCGCCACTGCTCCGGTATGCTTTTGCACCCAATGAGCGCCCGCCTGGCCCATGCGCGACATGCGGACCGCGTCATCCACCAGTTGCAAGGCCAGATGCAGGGCAGAATCGGCGTCGGCGGCACGTAATGCGGCCCCCTCGGCCAGTGCGTCAGCCACGGATTGCTCAAAATTGCGCGTATGCGGCCCGACGATCACCGGCACGCCGACAGCGCTTGCTTCCATCATGTTTTGGCCGCCCAGGGGTTGAAAGCTTCCCGCCACCACTGCCACGCGGGATAACGCGTAGTACCAGTGCATTTCTCCCAGGGAATCACCCAGCAGGACGGTGGCAGCTTTGCAAGCCTGTACAGCCGATGAGCTGCAATCGCCCGCCTCGATAAGCTGCGAGCGCCGTACAAAAGGCAGGCCGGCCTGCTCCAGCAGTTGCGCGGCGGTATCGAAGCGCTGGGGATGGCGCGGCACCAGGCAGAACAGCACCCTTTCAGATAGATTGCCTCCCTGCGTACGGGCGCGCTTGAGATGCTTGCCCATGGCCTGGATGAACAGCTCGTCTTCGCCCTCGCGTGTGCTGGCGATGACAATGACCTTGCGCTTGAGATGAGAGGCAAACTCACGGCCGCGCCGCAGCTTGTCCTGGGACAGCGTAATGTCGAACTTGAAGTTGCCCGAAACGCGCGCGGCCGCTGCGCCGGCCTGCTCCAACCGCTGCGCATCCTCGAGACTTTGCGCATAGACTGCCGCAAAGCTGGCATAGGCATGCTTCATGACGCGTCCGAGGCGCAGCGCCTGGCGCAGTGCATGATCCGAGAACCGGGCGCTGGCGAGAACCATGGGCACTCCCGCCGCCTGCGCCGAGGCCAGCAGGTTTGGCCAGACTTCGCGCTCGATAAGTACGCCCGCCTGGGGTTCGTAGTGCGCGAGAAAGCGGCGCGTGGCACCGGGAAAATCGTAAGGCAGCCACTGCTGTACCAGTTGCCGCGATGCAATGGCGTCCTGGAATGCCCGTGCGCCTTCTTCGCGCCCGGTTACTGTCATATGCGTGAGCAGCACATGCTCGCCCTGATCGAGCAGCGCCTGA
Organism: Allopusillimonas soli; assembly: GCF_004153445.1. Classification (GTDB taxonomy): domain Bacteria; phylum Pseudomonadota; class Gammaproteobacteria; order Burkholderiales; family Burkholderiaceae_B; genus Allopusillimonas; species Allopusillimonas soli. The sequence continues at coordinate 301,322 of NZ_SDQC01000004.1, read as the reverse complement.
ACGAGCGGCTGGGCCGCGCGCGTCTCGCCAAGGCTTACGGCATGCACCCAGATCGGACTGTGCACAGGACTGGACGTGGCATAGCGGCCAAACCGCGCTCCCGAGATGACGCCCCAGTTTCCCCCCGCGCGGTGGGCGCGCAAGCCCATCCAGGCCAAGAGGCCTGGGGAAAGCAAGCGTACCAGAGAAGTGTAGAGAAAGCGGTTCAAAGGCGAAAAATCATCAGATACCGGGAAATCCCTATATTAAGCCATGCGCGGACGACGCTGACATGTTTTTTTACACAGTGGTAAAGCCGGCTCTGAGCCGTGATCCGCCTGATGCGTCAGTTGGCCAGATTGCCGCCGGCCAAATCGGCATGCGCCGTGTCGTCGAAATCAAGCGCCTGTTCGATGGCGCTAAGCACGGTTTCGGCAGACGGCGCATTGCCGCGCTCGCCCAGGCTTGCTGTGTAGGCGGGCCCTTCGAGCGGGGTTCGCACTGGCGTGGATGCCTTGTAGATGCCGATGGTGGGCCGCCCCAGTCCCGCGGAGAGATGCGTCAACCCGCTATCCAGCCCGACCATGATGCGAGCGCCCGCCAGCACCCGGGCCACTTCGGTAAGGCTCATGCGCGGCAGAACATGGGCGCGGGCGTTGCCGGCGACCAGCGCATGCGCCCTGGCGGTTTCTGCCGGATTGCCCGAAAGCAGCCGCAGTTCCAGCCCATGCTTATTCAGATGGGCAAAAACACGCTGCCAATCTTCCTCGGGCCAGAGTTTGTCGTCTCGGCTAGCCGACGGCATGATCACCGAGTAGGGCTCGATCTCCACGCCATCAGTAATACTCTCCAGACCGAAATCTGGTTCACCCTCATAGGTATAACCCAGCGCGGCCGCCGCCAGCTCACGCTGGCGCGTCACGGCGGGTTGCCAGAACTTGACCTTATGTTTGACATCGTAGAAGAAGGAGGCCAGGGGCTCGCGCGCCGACCGGAGGTCCAGGCCATGGCGGGGACCGCGCGCCTGGCGCACCAGCCATACCGATTTCATAAGCGCCTGCATGTCGAGCACCATGTCGTACTCACGCTCTCCCAGCTTGCGACGCAGCGCCGCACGCTCGGCCCGGGTATCGGCCGACCACCAGTGCTTGCGCCAGCGGCGATGCGCCACCGGAATCACTTCGTGCACGGCCGGATGCCATGAGGGGATTTCGGCAAACCCCTCTTCGACCACCCAGTCTATGCTCGCATCCGGCACATGGGCGGCAATATCCGAGACCGCCGGCAGCATGTGCACGAGGTCGCCAAGGGACGACGTGCGGACAATCAGGATTCGTTTCGTCATGGGCGGATTATATGTTACGGCCCCGCCACTCCACCACGCCTATCGTGATGCCACTTATGCAAATAATTGCAATGCCCAGCCAGGACAGGGGATCAGGGAACTGGCCCCAGATAAGCCAGCCAAGTCCTGCGGCGCTGACAATCTGGAGGTAGAGGAACGGCGCCAGCAGCGATGCCGGCGCAAACCGGTAGGCCTGTATCTGCAGCAAATGGCCGAGTGCGCCCCAGAACCCCGTTCCCAATAGCACGAGCCAATGCCCTGCGCTGAGCGAACGGGCAACCCCGACCACATCCGGCCAGATCATGGGCAAGGCAAGCGTCATGCAGACGCTGCCTACGCCGCCGCTCCAGATCAGCGTGGTGAGCGCGTCATCCACCGCTACGCGCCGAGTGACGATGTATTGTATGGCAAAGAGGCAAGCCGTCAGCAACCCGAAGAGAACACCCGTGGCGCCCAGGCCGGCGGCGGGCCTGATGACGATCACCACGCCAAGAAAGCCCACTGCAGCGGCAACCCAGCGCGATGCGCGCGCACGCTCTTTAAGCACCCATGGCGCAACAGACAGCATCAGGAGCGGTGCGAGAAAATTGATGGCTGTGGCCTGGGCCTGGGGCAGATAGTGCAGAGTAGTGAAAAACGACATGGTGGCCAGCAACATGCAGGCGCCCCGTGCAATCTGTGCCCTGGGACGGCGGCTGCGCAGTACGCCCCAGCCTTTTGCCGGCACGACCAGACCCAGCACCAGCAGCAGATGAATCACGTATCGGAACCAGCACAGCACAAGCAGCGGCACACCTGCGCCCATGACCACTTTGCCGCTGGCATCCAGACCCGATAGCGCCCAGGTGGAAAGCACCAGCACAATGATGCCAGGCATCGGCTTGATGATCTCGTGGGCGACAGCGCCTCTGGCGCCAGGACGGACGAGCGGCTTCACACGGTACCCCACTGCGTCAAATCAACTGGAGGGAAGAGCAACCAGTTCCTTTTTATAACGCGCCGCGCGTTCAGCATAGGTTTGCGCATTGCGCCTGAGGCCTGCAACCTGTTCGTCGGAAAGCGTACGTGCAACCTTCGCCGGCGCACCAAGGATGAGGGAGCGGTCGGGAAATACTTTTCCTTCGGTAACGACAGCGCCCGCCCCCACCAGACAGTCCTTTCCGATGACCGCGTTGTTCAGCACGACAGCCTGTATGCCAATGAGCGAGCCCTCACCCACAGTGCAACCGTGCAACATGGCCTGGTGGCCAATTGTTACATCGCGGCCGACACGCAAGGGACAGCCCGGATCGGTATGCAGAACGGCGCCTTCCTGGACGTTGGAGCCCTCTGCCAACACGATGGGCTCGTTATCCCCCCGAATGACGGCGCCAGGCCAGACGCTGGTGTTCGCTGCGAGCACCACCTTGCCGATCAGCGTGGCTTCTGCAGCAATAAAGGCGGAATCATGGATTTGAGGGGCATCGTCGCCGAGTTTGTAGCAGGTCATAAGGTATTGGTCTGTTGTGGCGGAAGTGTGAAGGTGATGATACACGAGGGTGTGCGGACATTGGCTCGGCTGGCGGCCCGCCCATGGCTCTGAAACCGGCTGCCCGATATAACGTGCAGCGGCGAGTCCAAATCCATGCGCTGCGACATGAGACGAAACAACGCTCCGATGATTTGCTCTTTAAAAAGAAGCACTTGCTAACACACGCTGTCAATTCATTGGAGAAACTGTAACAACATAAACGTATAATACGATCAAGCAGATATCCTGAGGGGTGCCCAGCTTAGTCCCGGGCATCTTCTCGTTTCTTGGAGCATGAGTGAACGATCCCAGGCCATACCAGACTGACACAACTGAAATAGACCTGCGTGAGCTGATATTGGCCATATGGGATGCCAAGTTGCTGATCTTTCTAGTCACCATTGTGGTAGTCGCCTGTGCTGCGGCTTATGCCTTTCTTGCCACGCCGGAATACGAAGCACGCACCCAGATCGCTCCTCCCACGGCAAGCGACCTCGCGAGTTACAACGCCGCAAGCCAGCTAACGGGCACGGCCATCAGCGGCGTATTGGATACCGCGTCCAGCGGCGGCATTGACGAACTGACGCCTGAACAGGCTTATGCGGCCTTTCTTAGCCGGCTGCGATCCATGGCGCAGCGGCAACAGTTTTTTGATGACTACTATTTGCCCGCCAAGTCAAAACAGGCCGAGGTAAACCGCCAACAATTATGGAGAAAGCTGGAAGGAAATCTTCAAGTGAAGCTTCCTGACCCCAATGAGTATGCTGCAAGCGTGACGATAGAAGGCGAGAGCCCTGAGCAAATTGCAGAATGGGCGAATCTTTACGTGCAACTGGCAATGGACGCCACGAAGAAGCAACTGCTGGACAATTTGAACGGGGAAGTCCAAGTACGCAGGAAGGGTGTCGAAGATCAGATCGCCACGTTGCGCACGGTTGCAAAGACCAGCCGGGAAGCACGCATCACCCGGCTGAAAAACGCGCTCGCCGTCGCCAAGGAAATCGGGCTTGAATCTCCGGCACCTGCTGGCCCGCTCATATCCATCGGAAACAATGATGCTGTTCTCTCCAACGGCGATCTCACCTATCTTCGCGGCGCAAAGTCTATTCAGTCCGAACTGGAACTGCTTGAAAAGCGCACTAACGATGACGCGTATATCCCTGAGCTGTCCGATCTGCTTAAGAAAAAAACGTTATTGGAAAAAATAGATCTGTCGCCTGATCTGGCGGTAGCCAGAGTTGACGCACTAGCCATTGCGCCCGAAGATCCCATTAAGCCAAGAAAGGCGCTGATCATTGCCGTGGGCCTGCTTGTCGGACTTCTCTTGTCTGGTTGTATTGTCCTGATCCGAGTGATGATAAAGACCAGGCGTTAACCGGGCGCATCTTCCATCCTGCACGCGACTCAAGCGATACAGGTCAAGCCATCCGCCTGACGCCGTAAGGTATGGCTGCCTCCTCGGCGGCGAGATCGGCGAGGCGCGGCTCGGAAATATCGTGAGGAACCTGCAACGCGAATTGGTACTCTGGTACCCATTGCTTCAGTGCTGCCCGGACGTCATCATCGCTCAATTGGTTTTCCATCGAAAGCCACGCCTGCACCTGATGCAGAAATCCTTCCGGCACAGACCGAGACTGTGCAATACGCAGCTTTTCATGCGGCGTCTCCAGGGTTTCCTCTGTATCAGCCAACAGCTCTTCATAAAGCTTTTCGCCAGGCCTGAGTCCGGAGAACTCAATGGGAATTTCCTCTTCCGAAAAACCCGACAGGCGTATCATGTTTCTCGCCAGATCAATGATCTTTACCGGCTCTCCCATATCCAGCACGAATATTTCTCCACCGCGTCCCATTGAAGCAGCCTGGAGCACCAGTTGCGCTGCCTCGGGAATAGACATGAAATAGCGCGTGATCTCGGGGTGAGTCACCGTCACCGGTCCGCCACTTTCGATCTGGGATTTAAACTTGGGGATCACGCTGCCTGTGCTGCCGAGCACATTGCCAAAGCGCACCATCTGGTAACAGGTGGCGCCGCCTTCCTGATGCAGCACTTCGCACAGCATTTCAGCCACGCGCTTGGTCGCCCCCATCACATTGGTGGGATTCACAGCCTTGTCGGTGGAAATAAGCACAAAGCGCTCGGCGCCAAACTCGCGCGAACACAAGGCAGCATTCAATGTGCCCAACACATTGTTGCGTACGGCCTGCCATGCATTGTGAATCTCCATCAATGGGACATGCTTATAGGCCGCCGCGTGAAATACAATATCTGGAGACCATCGGGCGAAAATATCATTCATATGCTGCTTGTCCTTTACATCCCCTGCAAGCGGAATGATTCTGATGCGAGGGCGGTGCACATGGAACCACTGCTCCGCAGCATAGAGCGCATACTCGCTTGCTTCCAAAAGAACGATATATTCAGGGTCAAACCGGGCCAGTTGCCTGCAAAGCTCACCGCCGATCGATCCCCCGGCTCCGGTGACGAGGATACGTTTTCGCGACAGCATCGCGCCTACATTGTGGTCATCGATTTGAACGGATTTTCGGCCCAGCAAATCCTCCACCTTCACGGGCCTCATCATGTTGACCGCTACCCGGCCGCTCATGAATTCGCCCAGGCCTGGCACAATAAATAGATTGGCTCCCGCCGCCGTGACGATACGGGTGATGCGCTGCAGCGCCTCCGCTTTGGCCGACGGCATGGCCAATATCGCGCAATTGGCCGCGTATCGGCGCATGATGGTGACCAGCGACGCGGTCCCGCCCTCGACCCGGCGGCCGGACAGCTCCAGCCCCCATTTGGCCCGATCATCATCGACCAGCGCCACTACGTTCCATTCTGTGCTGCGCGCGAGTTCACGCACCAACATTGCACTGGCCGATCCCGCTCCGATGACCACCACTGGCTTTCCATCCCTGCTGCTTTTGCCATACAGCACCTGCTCCTTTAGCATCCTCCATGCAATGCGCCCGCCCGCCATGACGAGCAGTAGCAGCATGGGGTAGAGAGCAAATAATGCGCGAGGAACTGTCAGATACGGCCGGGAGAAAACCACCAGGAGAAGCGCCGCAGCCGCAGAGACAACAACGGCCATAAGCACGCGCTTGAGGTCAGGCAAACTGGCAAAACGCCACATGCCGCGATAAAGCCCCGCCCACTGGCAAGCCAGAAACTGGACCACCAGCAGAGCCAGGGAGCCGTACAGCATCTCGTGCGCATAGTCACGGGGCCATTCGAAGTTGAACCGTATGACGAAGCCGCCGATCCAGGCCACGAGCACCGCGAGCAGGTCAAATGCAAAGACCAGCAGGAGACGAAAAGCTTTACTGACAAACATAGCGACCTACTTCCTGTTGAGCGTCATTTGCATTTAACTGCCGGCGTCAGCCCATACGGGAACGCATGGTCAGGCCGTCGCCCTCTTCATGACATCGGTCAGTACCGAGCATGTGCGCGATATCTCCTCGGTCGATAATGTCGGATGCACCAGAAACATCAGGCTGGTTTCACCCAACTCACGCGCGACAGGCAGCGGCTCGGGGGGCCTGTATGGTGTATGCGCAAAGGCTTTTTCCAGATAGACCTCGGAACACGAACCCGAATAGACTGGAACGCCCGCAGCATTAGTTTCAGCCATCACTCTGTCCCTCGTCCATCCGTCTTTCAGCCGAGAAGGGCGAACGAACACATAGCACTTGTACGCCGCGTGCTCTACGTGAGAAGGTATATCGGGTACGCGCAAACCCGTCAGCGCGCGTGCGGCGGCCCATATGCTATTGGCATTCATCAGCCTGACCCTGTGCCATTCAGGCATCCGCCTGAGTTGTATGCGGCCAATAGCAGCCTGCATCTCGATCATGCGCCCATTGGTGCCGAACGTCTCGTGCAACCATCGGAAGCCCGGCCCATGCTCCGTCTCATAGACGGCAGCCCATGATTTTCCATGATCTTTGTAGGCCCACATCGCACGCCATAACGCCTCATCATTGGTCGTGACCATCCCCCCTTCACCGCCTGTCGTCATGATCTTGTCCTGACAGAAAGACCAAGCGCCGATCTGGCCGAAGCCACCGACCGGCCGACCTTTGTATAACGCGCCGTGAGCCTGAGCACAGTCTTCAATTATTGCCAGATTGTGCTGTTGAGCCAGTGCCATCATGTCATCCATTTCACAAGGCCAGCCGGCAAGGTGCACAGCCAGAATTGCTTTGGTTTTAGGCGTGATGGCAGGCTCGATGGTCTCCGCGGAAATGTTCTGGCTGTTCCTGTCAACGTCCACAAACACAGGCGTTGCACCGCTGTTGACGATGCAGGATGCCGAGGCGAGAAAAGTTCGGGAGGTGACGATGACCTCGTCACCCTGACCGATGCGCAGGGCACACAATGCAGCATCAATAGCCACGGTGCCATTGCTCAATGCAACGGCATAATCGGCTCCAGCCCAGGATGCATACTCTCGTTCGAACGCCCTGCTTACCTGTCCCGTCCAGTAACTGACTCTATTTGACAGAAGCACTTCCCGCACCGCATCGGCCTCTTCAGCCGTAAAGGAAGGCCACGGGGAAAATCCTGTATTAAGCATTCTCGATTCCTAAATTTCGCGCAGGTACACCCGCAACACACGAATCGTCACCGACATCACCAATTACCACCGCCCCCGCGGCTATGACGGATCTGCGTCCCACGGCAACACCCTGCTTGAGACTGGCGCCAATACCGACCCAGCTTCCCTCTCCGATAGTGACACTCCCCGCAAGGCGCGCACCGGGACTGACGTGCACGCAGTCAGCCAGGATGCAATCATGGTCTACCGAGCATGCCGTATTCAAAATGACACCGATTCCCAGATCAGCGCCGCAGTTCACGACGGCGAGCGCGAAAATTACAGTTCCAGATCCAACGCTCGCATGGCGGCTGACCATTGCATGCGGATGGATGACGGTAGCCATCCTGGCGCCGCATTGCATCAGCCGGTCAATAAGTCTCTTGCGGATCGCATTGTCGCCAACAGCCACGACAATGCCGTCGTACCGGTCCAATGCCCGAACCAGGCTTTCCGTGTTGCCCATGACCGGCCAAGCGCCATTGAGCACTTTGCCTGGCCATTGATCATCAAAGAACACGCAACGCTCCCATCCAGCAAGCTCCGCTGTGTCAGCGACCACCTTTCCGTGCCCGCTCGCTCCCAGGATGGCAAGTTGCTTCATGAGCTTTTCCCTGTGAACCTCGACATCGTCGCTTGGCCTGGCTGATTGACTTCGCACCGGCTGATCACCTTGATCACTGTCATGACACAGATTTTCAGATCCAGCCACATACTTCTGTTGTCGACGTACCATACATCCAGGCGAAACTTATCTTCCCACCCCAACGCATTACGCCCATTGACCTGAGCCCAGCCCGTTATGCCAGGCCTTACTTCGTGACGCCGGGCCTGTGCTGCGTCGTACAGTGGAAGATATTCCATGAGCAACGGCCGCGGCCCGACAAGGCTCATCTCTCCCTTCAGCACATTCCACAACTCAGGCAATTCATCGAGGCTGGCAGCGCGAAGCATCTCGCCGACGGAAGTCATCCTTTCATCGTCCGGCAAAAGCTGGCCATTCCTGTCGTGGCAGATACGCATGGTGCGAAACTTAACCATCTTGAATGGACGACTATCCTTTCCAGGCCGAACCTGCATGAACAGTATTGGCGAACCGATGCTGCAGCGGATGCAAACCGCCACGATGGCCATGACGGGACTCAATATCACCAGAAGCACTGATGCCATGAGCACATCAAAAAGGCGTTTTATCATCATGACGAACCTTGACCTTTGCCTCGCCCATACCTGCAAGCAAGTTCTGCATGTCGCCGGCGGACTTGTTTTTCAATCCCCTCGACTGGCGGTTTCAAGAAATAGGCCTGACAGGACATGTTCTGCAATCAGTGCCTGATCCGCCTCTTGCAAGTACGGATGCATGGGCAAGCTTATTATTCTTTGCGCCACAGCATCACCAACCGGCAAATGGATGGCCGACGCGACCGCGGGCTGCTGATTCAATGGAACAGGATAATGAACCGCCGTTGGTATGCCAGCCTCGTGAAGCCGTTGCTGCACGTGGTCTCTGTCATCCATCTGAAGGGAGTATTGGGCGAAGACGCTGATATTGTTCGCGTTTATGTGCGGTGTCACAATCGCGTCCTGATCGCGCAACAGTCGTGCATAAGCCTGCGCCACACTTTGTCGCCGCTCAATTTCGTCGTCAAGGATTTCCAGCTTGGGTAGAAGTATGGCCGCCTGCAAGGTATCCAGGCGGCTGTTTACACCAACCCGGACATGGTGATAGCGCCTGCTCTGCCCGTGCCGTGCTATCTGCCGCAGCACTCTGGCCAACTCTTCGTCATTGGTGAAAATCGCACCGCCGTCGCCGTAGCAGCCAAGCGGTTTGCTGGGAAAAAAGCTGGTGGTGGCGATGGTGCTTAGGTTGCACGACTTACGCCCTTTGTATGAAGCGCCAAAACTCTGTGCACCGTCCTCGATGACAGCGATATGATGGCGCATGGCAACCTCATTGATCGCATCAAAATCGGCGCACTGGCCAAACAGAGAAACCGAAATAATGGCCTTGGTGCGTGGCGTAATCGCCGCTTCCAACAAGCCTGGATCCAGGTTGTAGCTAAGGGGATCGATATCCACATAAACCGGCCTTGCTCCCAGTAAGGCGGCGCTTTCCGCCGTAGCGATATAGGTGAACCCGGGTGTGATCACTTCGTCACCTGGGCCCACGCCAAGCGCCATCTGTGCAATCTGCAGCGCATCCGTGCCATTGGCGCAGCTTATGCAGAACCTCGCGCCGGTGTATGCCGCGAGCCTTTCCTCCAGCTCGTAAACCTCGGGGCCGAGAATGTATTTGCCATGGGTCAGTACCTGTCGGATGCCGGCATCTATTTTGTCTTTGATCCTGGCCTGTTGCGCTTTCAAGTCAATGAAGTCCATCATTGTCACCATCCTGTTTTTGGAGCCGACTGCCTTGCAATACATACAGGGAATGCGTGTGCTGGCAACGAATCCGAGCGTCACCGGACAGGGGTAATGCGAGCTGCTCGCCAAATTCACTCACCCAGCCAACCTGCCGTGCGGGCACACCAACCACAAGCGCATAGTCGGGCACCTCCCTGGTCACAACCGCCCCGGCACCCACAAAGGCGTAACGGCCTATGGTCACGCCGCACACAATGGTGCAGTTGGCCCCCAGCGTGGCACCTTCCCGGATCAGCGTGTCCTTGTATTCCTCTTTGCGTTCTATGAGGGCTCGCGGGTTGTACACATTGGTGAACACCATGCTGGGGCCGCAAAAGACACCGCGCTCCAGCGTGACGTTGTCATACACCGACACGTTGTTCTGGATCTTGCAGTCATCGCCGATCACCACACGATTTCCTATGAATACGTTCTGCCCCAGCGAAACGCCGTTCCCTATCCGGGCGCCTGCACAAACATGAGCAAAATGCCATATGCGCGAACCACTGCCGATCCGGGCGCCATCGTCAACGATGGCGCTTTCATGCTGGTAATAGGTCATTTTTTCAAGAATGGGTGATAGTCACCCAATAATGGCGCAATGCTGGCGTTGCGAATTGCCGCTACTGTTGTAATGGCCTCACGGCTGTCTTCGAGGCCAAACCCGCGCCCAGCCAGAATTTCCTCGTAGCTACGCGTATGCAGGTCGGCGAAGCCACCTGAAAACTCAATCTCCTCGTCGTCAACAGTAATGGAGCGAAAAGTACATTGTCCTTTGGCGCGCACTGGCGCCGGCACGTCTTCGATATCCACCGACAGAAACCAGCGCACTCGCGCATGCTCATACTCAAGATAGCCGGCCGCCTTGGTTTCCGACGCATGATGCACAATATTCTGCTGGAGATCGCCAAATATGTAATGCAGCATGTCAAAGAAGTGCACGCCAATATTGGTCGCGATGCCACCGGATTTCCTGGCGTCCCCCTTCCAGGATTGCAGATACCAGCGGCCGCGAGATGTAATGTAGGCGAGGTCAACGTCATGTTTGGTGTCACGCTTCTTGCATTGCAGACTTTTGCGCATGGCCACGATGGACGGATGCACACGCAATTGAAGAATGGTATTGACCCTGTGGCCGGTGTCCCGTTCTATGTCGAGCAGGCCGTCAATATTCCAGGGATTCAGAACCAGCGGCTTCTCGCACACCGCGTCTGCATCCGATCGCAAGGCAAAGCGCATATGGGAATCGTGCAGATAGTTGGGAGAGCAGATGGAAACATAGTCCACACGCCTTCCACCCGCCTTTCGGCGCATCTTGTCCAGATGCCTGTCGAATCGCTCGAATTCAGTAAAAAATTCTGCGCCCGGAAAATGGCTGTCTATGATCCCGACTGAATCATTGGGGTCCAGCGCGGCAACCAACGCGTTGCCAGTCGCCTTGATGGCTTGCATATGACGGGGCGCAATATACCCAGCAGCGCCAATGAGAGCAAAGTTCTTCATTTTGAAACACCCACCGAATTCGCCGTGACAAGGAATCCAGTTGACAGGCATAGGCGTGCTTTTTACGGCTGGTCCAAGGCATGCCTCGGTTAGCTTCGGCTCAGGCATTCTGAAACGATAATTAATTCTGCCTAAGCCAATGCCAATTGGGTACGCCAAACCAGCCTGCGCTTCCAAGCATCTTGCCTTGAAAAACGCAGCAATTTCAGACTATGTGCATCAACCGCTCGGTAATCACTGTTTATTAAGTGAGGGGACTCTAGCATGGGCCATGACGGACCGCCTATCAGGCATTTTGTCATCGGACAAAAGCCTGAATCCTGCCGCTCCAGCGCAATTATGGCCGGCACACGTGCCGGTGACTGCCGGAATGGCTACCCTCTTTTCTCATGGATATCAATCAACTATGATCAGCAATGGCCCGCCTAAAACGGCGACCCATTAGGAGAAGGTCTGGAGTATTAATGCGCCGGAGAAGTAGGACGAATGGTGGATGAATCACCGACCATACAGCCTAGAGGTTGCCGTTCAGATCGGGAAAGCGATTGGATATCACCTTCGCGGGTATTCCAGCGATCACAGAACCCCTCGGAAAGGACTTTGTGACAACACTATTCGCGCCCACCACACAGGCCTCACCCAGCGAGACGCCGGGCAGTATTACAGCATTGGCTCCCAGCCAGCAATCTCTGCCTATGCGAACTGGCTTGTCGTCATAGCCCGGAGGCCGTTCTCCAGGCGACATGGAACGATACCTGGCCTCCTGTTCCCGAATGGTAAGCTCGGGCCAGGCTTGGAAGATATGGGTTCCAGACGAAATAAAGACATTCGGGGCAAGCAGGCACTGCTCGCCGATGTCCACGGTTCCATTAAGGGTGCAGTGGCGTTGTACAGTTGTTTGCGGGCCGATGGAAACAGCGGTCGATGTATTGATTTCCACATCTGCGGCAATCCAGACTCTCTCGCCAAAATGAATACATCCATTGCCGCTGACGGAAGCGGCCAGCCTCGCCCCAAGTTTGACTCCGCGGTCTATCTTGTACAGGCCGAATTTCCCCAGCAGCACAGCCGTCGGGTGTATGCGCGCACCAAAGCGAACAATGCCAGCCAGCGTCACAAGCCAGCGCCATAAAAAGAAACGTCTCAAAATTTGCATCGTCAGCCCTTGTTTTTGCCACGACAAAACCGGAATGCGGTGGTCGAAACCAGCAGATAGCTGAACACATTCAGCACCAGGGCGAGCATGGCCACGTCAATCGGGCTTGGTGAATCACGCCATGGCTGTGCCCATACCACCCACGTCGTCAAGCCCAGGATCACCGAAAGTACATTCAACAACAACAAGCGGGACTCCTGACCCGTGATGACCAGAAAGCTGGACCAGAAATCGGATATACGCAGTATCCCGACCACAAGAAAAATTGCCATCAGCCCAGCGGATTCAGCGTATTGGGGATACAGCAGGCGAGTGCCAGCCGTCAATGCCAGGTAGGCGGGCCCATATGCCACGATACCGGCAACGCCCAAACCTACGGATAGCTTCCAGCTGACTCTGAACGCCGCCATGGCTCCATTGGCCGCAAACCTTCTGGCCAGCATTGGATATGCCGACGCATTGATAAGTACCTGAGTAGCGCCACTGATCACAAGTATGATAGCGGCGAATGAATATAAGGCAAACCGGGTTGAGCTCAGGAACTGGTTGGCTGCCCACCGGTCCACGTTCAGCAACGCAAATGTAATGACACTGATCAGCAAAAGCGTGGCTGCCGCCTTCCATTGCACACGCCTGAAGCGATTCAGAGCCAGCCGGATTGCTGAAATATAGCGAAAGCCGATTCTCCGGAAGGCCTTCCACAGAATCAGTTGGGCAAGCGACAGCGTGATAATAATCTCAGCCACCAGTATGGGATATGCCGCTCTGGTGAAATCCGCCAGCAGCGTACTGATCATGACGACAGCCAAGCCTCGGGCAAGATTCTGGTAGGCGTAGCGCATGGTTTCCCATCGGCTCCGGCTTTCGATGGTCGCGATTATGAAGCACTGCTGCGACAGGCCATGCATCAGCCCAAGCAGGGTAACGTGGACCGGAAAACTTGGTGCCCTGACTCCAGCGAAAGCAAGTACAAGTGCAAGCGCGGCGCAACCCGAGGCAACGACTATGCACTGAGCCAACAGCGCAGCGGAGCTTTTGAAGCGGCCACGGACCATCATGACAGGCATTTCCCGCTGCAAAAGAGGCTGAAGGCCCAGGCAGGCCAACATGCAAAAGGAGCCGGATATCAGAAGCCCTGTGCTGTAGTTCGCAAACTCATTTAGCGGGAGAAAGTGCGCCACAATGAGTGTGCGCAGCATCATGAACCCCATCGCCATTGCCAGCAATGGGGCATAACCCAGGCGCTTTGCGCGCTCCAGGTTCAACTTGGTTGATCCTAGTCGCATCTGGAAGGCGGGACGGTCACGTGATCATTCTCAATGAGCGCTGGTTCTTTTCGTCGTTCATGACACCGTAATCGAACAGCGCGTACTGAAGCTGTAGCAGCAGGCGAGGTCTATCGGTGGGTGTTCTACCCTTGTGTATGCACAAGGTGTTCTCGGCAAACCCCGTACCAGCCTTGCCCGATATTTCGATGACGTTCTGCGTACCGTAACTCTCCAGCACTTCTGCATCACTGAAACGCCGCAGGCGTTTCATATCGAGTTCCTGTGCATTATGAGATGTCGCGACACATACATGTCCGCCATCTCCCGCGGGCACGTCTGTGAGATAGAAAAAAAACTTGAAGAATCGAAAATCATCCACGTCGCGGTGAAAAAAATGTGCATGCTTGTGGCGATCCTCATCAGACGCATTTACGGGGAAAGTCCACCACATGTTCGCCCCAACAAACCGGGGAATCGAGCCAAGAAAAGACGCCGCTATCCACAAAAGCGCAGGATCGTCTCGCAAACTGGCAACGGCGCTGCTCCGAGCCGAGGTATTGAAGTACTGCGCCAGCAGGATAGGCTTGTTCAGCCTTTCCTCCGCATTCTCTCGATCGGCCAGATAAAAGCCCGCATCGGGATTTCTGAACGCATAGCATGGTTCATTGCGCGCGAAATCGCATAAATCCTCCACCATGGCATCCGGCAATCGAAGACCAAATGCCACACCGTTCTGCTGAAGATCGGCGACTATCCGATGCAGATCGGCATCCTTGAAAATGGATTTCTCCATACGTTGTTCACAATCCGCCAAAAGCCGGCGAGTGCCGCCTGCATGAAAGCGGCTGCGGGCACCTGTAACGAGCTGGCGCACGTTCTCGAAGCGCGCTACGGCGCGCATCAATGTATAGCGAGGGTGCTTGCGGAAATTACGAATGATGTGCGAAATGGCCATAATTGATTCCAGACAACGGGCTGATGACAGCGATCAATTCCCTGTTAAAGGCTTTTCTTCCAGAGACGGAAGTACAGGCTTCCCACGACATAAGTGAATAGAAAAAAGCAAGATAGAATAATATTGCTCTCAGGCAGGTTTCTGTGCACCATGAACACCCGCCTGAGCATTTTTAATTTTGAACCGGAAATCTGCCCTTCCACCTTCCGGTATCGAAGCAGCGGATATTTGATCTTTATCGCATCACCAAAGCTCTTGAGTATCCTGAGGGAACAGTCGTAGTCCTCTACTGCCTTGTACGCCGGCGACTCGTTGAATGGAACCGCGACAAGTACATCTCGTCGCGCCAGGACACTGGAATTTGGAATACGGCTCTTGAGCCGTTGCTTTTCAAAGGTGATGCGTTCCGTACTGACGCTGCCTGGCTCTGCATAAACAACATCGCTGTCGTCGACAAAATCGGTCATCTGTGTGCAGCACAGGGGAGCCGAACTGCCCCGCAGTATTGGAACCTGAAGCTCGAGCTTGCGCGGATGCCACAGATCATCGGCGTCCAACAACGCAACAAACTCCCCTCGCGCCAGACTCACTCCAATGTTTCTCGGTGCGGCGGGAGCGCCATTATTATGCTCCAGGGGAACCAGCCGTATGCGGCCATCGCTTTGGGCAAGGCGTTCGACCACGCTTCTGGTGCCATCCTTCGAACAGTCATCGACAACGAGCAACTCCCAATTGCCGTAGGACTGACTCACCACAGAATCGATCGTGCGTTCTATCAAGTCCTCGGCGTTATACGCCGGCATGACGATGGAAACGAGTGGCCTGTCATCTTGATTCATGACCGGTCTCCTCGCGGCAGCTTTGCGCGAAAATCGTCGATCCAGCGCAATCCCTTGCGCCGGCCGACATACAGCGGCTCCAGATCAGGGCGCTGATTTACATACGCGGCAAGAGCAGCCCAGTTCTTGTCGTTGAGCATAGACACAACCTCGGTCTCATCGTCCAGAGAATCAGCAAATACCGGGTCGTCCGCATAAATTCTATTGGATTGCATCATCGACAGCAGCCTATCCGGATCAGCGCCACGATAATAAGCATACTTCGTTGTACTCTCGGCCCTGACATACTCAACATACTGGGCAAATCTGCCGTACCTGAGATATACATAGCGCAGGGTTTTCCGCAGGACGTCTTCCCGATCCAAAGGCTCATGAAACTCGGGCAGCGCAAGATCTTCCCGCGTCATGATGGTTTTCAGAAATCCGGCCGCCTGGTAGCTTGCCGGCCCCAAACAGAATACCTGCTTTCCACAGGCCCCCGCCTCCACAGCGGAACTGCCGCCATTCATGACAACGATATCGGCCTGCTGAATGAGATCGTAAGTACTGGCTTTGTCTTCACTGCGGATGCAATGTATGCCGCGGTCCGACGCCCATTTGTAATAATGCGCCTTGGATCGCTCGCCTGTTACCTTTCCTATGGCCTCTCCCCAATTGGGATGACAGCGCAGCACGACTTGCCGTGGGCCGATGCCAAAGGCGTCAAAAAAGTCATCCAGAGCATGTGTATTGTCTGCCCAATCCGATACCCATTCGGGGTGCCCCGCAAACTCATTCTTGCTGCTTGGCAGTACAAGCACCCGCGCACCAGCGTCGGGAAGCGGCCACTCGGCGGGCAAGGGGTTTCGGTTGTACAGGCGCCATTCCAAGGAGTTGCGTTGTAAAAACCGGTCGCCAATCAGCTTTCCGGCGATGCGGGCTTGCCGGCTGGTCAGTGGCCGATTATCAAATTCCCGCGCCAGTTCGCTCAATGCACGAACCGACAGGCAATTCTCATTCGGGATCAGTCTCAATCCGTCCCCAAACCATGTGCGCTCGTGCGTCAAGAAGGGAATACCCGCCTTTTCGCACGCAAAGGTAATGCCACGCGTGAGATCCATTCTTCCGTTAAAGCAAATCACGGCATCAAGCTGTTTGCGCTCTATCCAGGCCATGGCAGCCTGATATGCCTGATTGATGGGTTCCTCAAGCTCCGCGCGGATTTTCGCGACTTCGGGCAAATGATAGTCCTGCGCAGACTCGGTACGGGTGAGTGTTGCGGCGCTGGAATGCGCCAGCTGCTGCAAAACATCATGAGGCAGGCTGCTTCCTCGTGGCGATGAAGACAGAGAGGTAATATCCCGCGCAGGATAGCTGCGAACCCCGCCAAGCATACATTTGCTGCATTCCCTCGCTCTGCCCGTATTCTTCAGAATTCTTGGATAGCAAGTTGCCACGCTTGAGTCGCATGTCAGGTAGGCCACCTCGTGCCCCGCTTGGCGCAGAAGCAGTGACAGATAATACAGGTGCTCCACATGCGGGCGGAACGAATAGATATTCGTAAGTCCGATTTTCATGCAGGCCTCGGCTGGGTGCTAAGCACGGGAACCGGCCGCCGGGACTTCGTGGAAGTGGTACCCACAGCCATCGCCAGGAAAAGAAAGAGTGCCACCGGATAATAATCGAGCAGCCTGTTTGTGAAGAAAACCAGCATGAACATAATTATGGCCACCCAGGAGAAACTGCTCAACTCGCGGCGATGAACATAACTGTGGGCAAGCGCAAGCGCAGTGGCCAGAAAAAAAATCATGGATGCCATTAATCCAAAGCTTCCTATATAAGTCAAATATTGGCTGTCTGCCGCGTAGTAATATCTTTCTGGGTAGCCAAAAAAAAGAACACTGAAAAAATTATCGCGCAGCTGCTCCAATAGATACATATGCATCTGCACGCGCAAGGAAACAGATATCGATGATGCGGAAATATTGTCGTCAAACAAAGCGAGGACAGAGTCCAGCTTGTAAATAAGATGCCGGCTGAGGATATCGTGGCTGAATATCGCCAAACTGGTGCCAATAATCGCGCATAAAAACAGAAAACCCAATCCGAGGCGCTTTGTGCCCCAACTGATCATAAGCGCAGCATAAACCAGGACGGCGAGCATTGCATTTGATTTTATGACGCCATATGACAGAATCAGAAAAAAAATCAATGAACTTGTTTTATATTTTCTATAATGCAGAATATATGCAATTAAAACATCGCATACAAAACCAAAGCTGGAAGGATTTCCTAGGCCGCCTATGAATGCCTTGTTATTCCACAGAGAATATCCATTGATATATATCGCATAATCTATAATTACCTGAGCCGAAATTATCAACAAGCAGGTCTCAAAGAATGAAATTATCGCTTGTTTTCTGGGAACAAGAACAAACAGAGGCAATGCGCAGATCACCATATTAAAAAACATCAGCCCACCACTATCCCAGGCAAATCGTTTCAATAATATGGCGCAAAATGAATAGAAGAAGAAAAGAAGAAATAGAACCTGATGAAAGCGATAGTTATGCTTTAGCTTTGAGGAAAGCAGAAAGCAATACAGAAGCATAATGCCTACCGGCTTGAGGAGGCTGTATGTCCAGGGCTCGTTTGTGGAACCCTGATCAAACGGAACGAAGTAAAGATAATAGTAATTCCCTAGCACCAACAGGGATGAAAGAAAGATTCCAAGCCGCGGCAATACTCCGACCCGATCGGCGTCCGGCGATTGACAGGTAGTATCCGTATGCATCGAAAACAGTAGCCTGTTTGGGATGGACTACGTACGTAGCTGCCGAAAGTACTCGATCGTGCGATCCAGCCCTTCATCCAGCTCGATGGTGGGGCCCCAGTTATCCAGTTTTTGCTTGGCCAAGGATATGTCAGGCCGACGTTGTTTTGGATCGTCTTGGGGAAGATCGAGGAAGATCATCTTGCTTGAAGAGCCAACCTTTCTAAGCACAGCCTCAGCCAGTTCCCGGATCGTGAACTCGTGAGGGTTCCCGATATTCACCGGGCCATGGAAATCTCTGGGGGTATCCATCATTCTGATAATAGCCTCAACCAGATCGTCCACATAGCAAAAGCTTCTTGTCTGCGATCCATCTCCGTAGATGGTGATATCGCGGCCCTCCAAGGCCTGAACAATGAAATTTGAGACCACCCGCCCATCATTGGGATGCATGCGAGGACCATAGGTATTAAAAATGCGAACAACCTTGATAGCCAGGTCATGTTGCCGCTGATAATCGAAGAACAACGTCTCCGCGCAGCGCTTTCCTTCATCGTAGCAGCTTCGGATGCCAATAGGATTTACCTTGCCCCAATAGGTTTCCTGTTGCGGATGAATTTCTGGGTCGCCATACACTTCACTGGTTGATGCCTGCAAAATCCTCGCACCCACTCTCTTTGCCAAGCCCAGCATGTTGATTGCTCCGTGAACACTGGTCTTGGTGGTCTGAACTGGATCGTGCTGATAATGTACCGGCGACGCGGGGCATGCGAGATTGTATATTTCGTCGACCTCTACATACAGAGGAAACGTGACATCGTGCCGCATGATCTCAAAACGAGGATTCGGTAGTAAATGCTGGATATTCTGCTTGCTGCCTGTATAGTAATTGTCCACGCAAAGCACATCGTGCCCCTGCGCCAGCAAGCGCTCGCATAGATGCGAGCCGAGAAAACCCGCGCCCCCCGTGACTAGAATTTTTTTCATGTCAAAGACTCCTGATGGCCATTCGACCGTCCAATGCCATAATATTCAATACCAAGCTCTGCCATCGCTTCAGGCTCATATAAGTTCCGACCATCGAAAAGCAATGGCTCGGAAAGTCTGGCTTTAACCTCTGAGAAATCCGGGCTTTTGAATGATTTCCAGTCTGTAACTATCACGAGCGCATCCGCGCTGTTCAGCGCCTCGAAGTGCGAATCGCTGTATGTGATGGCCTTGAGGAGCTCGGGGGCTGCAGCGAAGTCCTGCGCCAGGCATTGTTTGGCCACCTCAGTGGCTATCGGGTCATAGGCGCATATCGTTGCGCCGCGCTCGACCAAGGCCTTGATAATGGCGCGGCTTGGCGCTTCACGCATATCGTCGGTATTTGGCTTGAATGCCAAGCCCCAGAGCGCAAAATGCCGCCCTTTAAGCGAATCACCGAAGCGCCTGATAATCTTGTCTGTGAGGACGAGCTTTTGCCTGTCGTTGACCTCATTTACCGCCTCAAGAATCCGCAGGCGGCTGTTGTGCTCCTGGCCAATCTTGATCAAGGCCTGTATATCCTTGGGAAAGCATGAACCTCCAAAACCTACGCCGGCATACAGAAAGTTAAACCCGATTCTGGGATCCGAGCCTATTCCGTGCCTGACCATCTCGATATCCGCGCCAACCTGCTCCGCTAGATTCGCCAGTTCATTCATAAAACTGATACGGCTGGCAAGCATGGAGTTGGCTGCGTATTTGGTAAATTCCGCTGACCGGACATCCATGAAATAGGTCCGATCATGATTGCGATTGAACGGCGCATAGAGCACCCGCATGGCCTCGCGGGCCCTGTTTCCCGCTTCGGAGCCGGGCACCCCAATCACAATGCGGTCCGGACGCATGAAATCCTCCACCGCTGCCCCTTCCTTCAAGAATTCGGGGTTGGAAACCACGGCAAAGCTTGGAATATTCCCGTCCTGCGGTCCAGCCTGATTTGGAGAATGGCCGCGCGCTTCAAGCTCGGCTGAAATGGCCTGCGCCACCTTATCCGCAGTGCCCACGGGAACCGTCGATTTATTCACAACGATCTTGAAGCCTTGCATCCAGCGGCCGATATCGCGAGCCACTGCCAACACATGCTTCAGGTCGGCCGATCCATCTTCATCGGGAGGCGTGCCGACGGCAATAAACAACACGTCGCCATGCGCCACTGCATCCTGCACATCAGTAGTAAAGCGCAACCTCCCAGCCGCGGCGTTGCGAGCAATTAGTTCCTGGAGGCCCGGCTCATAGATAGGCACACCACCCGAATTAAGCAGGTCAATTTTCCGCTTATCGACGTCAAGGCACACCACTTGATTTCCCAGCTCAGCAAAGCATGTGCCGGTAACTAGTCCCACGTAGCCTGAGCCGATTAAGGTTATATTCAATGAACTCTCCCGGTCTGCAGCGCCTTTAACGTGCGCCAAACCCTGTCAACATAGTTTTGATAGTCAGAAGTAAAACAAGCATGTCAAGATATAGTGAGCAATGCTTTATATAGTAGAAATCGTGCTCTATTTTTATCTGCGTTTCATCCGCATTTGCCGCGTAGCCGTGCCGCACTTGAGCCCAACCTGTTATTCCGGGCTTGACGACATGCCGGTAGCTATAGAATGGAATTTTCCGGTTGAACTCTTCGACAAACAATGGCTGTTCCGGCCGAGGCCCGACCAGACTCATGTCACCTTTTAAGATGTTCATGAACTGCGGCAACTCATCTATTCTCAGCTTTCGAATCAACCTGCCTACCTTCGTAATTCTTGGGTCATTCTCCCCGGCAAATTGGGGGTGGCATTTATCATCCACCCTCATGCTGCGGAACTTATAGATCACGAATTCACGGTTTCCACGCCCGATGCGCGCCTGCTTGAATATGACGGGGCCAGGGCTTTCCATTTTTATCAGCATTGCCGTGGCGAGGCATATGGGTAGAACAATGGGCAGTGACAGGAAAACAATCAGCAAATCCATGATCAGCTTTACCCGTTCATACATTGGACCAGGCAACAGCGAGCCTATGCTGTTCTCCGACATGCGATTTATTCGAACACGGCCGGTCACCGACTCATACACCGCTCTGGCATCGTAAACGGCTATGCGATTCAGCGCACACTGCGTCAGAAAACGCTCGGTATCGTCATCCAACGCCTCAAAATCCGCTACAACTGCATCAAAGCGCTTGCCTCCCAATTCTTCGTTCTCTATCTCCCGCGCATCGATGTCGGGCAGGCTCCTCAACTGATCAGCCTCACCTCCTGGAATCAGAGCGATTTTCAAGCGTCGGTATTTGAATGTGGCCAGATATTCGCAATGGAACCATAGCAGGGCCATGAAGCCACAGGAAACAAGGATGAGGCGGGAAATGTCGATGCGAAGCAGCAAGGCGATCAGCGATAGGAACACAAAAATCGCAATAACCTGCGGCGCAATGAAGTAGCCTGAGCGCCCGCCGGGATAGGTTGCACGCAATCTGCGTACAGCCGAGTGAGAGATCAGGAATGCAATTGTCGTGACCACAGTGGCGCTTTTCTGGCCGCTATTGAAGAATGTCTCGCCACCGACCCATCCCGAATAGATGCTGATTGGAAGCGCCACCGAAACCAACCACCCGAGCGTCAGTGAGAACCACGGCGACAGCAGTATCTGTTCGTACAAGCGGTGAAAACGTCTATTAGGTAAAGCGCTCATTGATGGAAGGGAAGGCGGATGAATTTGCGGCTGGCAACCTCAACGCGGTGTTGCCTCGTTGCGCTGCGCTGTAAGACGGCGGCCAGGACGGAAAATAGTATCGGGGATCAGTCCAATAATGCGTCCGTTACGGCCACTGCGTAACCCCCCAAACAGCCAACATAAGGTCCAGCAGGCTTGTTTCGTCTACGCCGAAGTCGTCCTGCCGCACGCCATCCACATATGCTCCAGTGAAGTGTCAGTGATGCCCGAAGACAGCATCTATGCGCCTTCAGCGGTTACCCAACATTATACGAAAAGCGGGTTACAAAATCGCCGCAGGCGCGCAACTGATGTTAAGAAGTGCTTCGTGCGCCGCTCATACTTACGAAAATTCAAGATCTGCGCTGTACGGTGTTGTTTTCAAACCACCAGGGAAGGCATGATGAGAGGGCCGAGCGAGCGCCAGACTCATCAGGCATGAGCAAAGCCGGCACACAACCCGGCACCTCACAACAGCCTATGGATACCTTAATCCCGAGGCGGCACGCAGGTTGACTACGGCATTACAAAGGGAAGAGAGGGGATGGAATGGCATAGCGCGGATTGTGAACCGGCCCCAAAGCGCTTGGCCGAGGCTCGGCGATGCCCACGGCAGGCTGGCACGGTTGAATTATTTATGACGTCACAATACTTACGGAAAATCTATTCAATATTGCGTCATATTTGCTCCGTACTTTCTGCCTATTGGCGAGCCAGTCTTCCCGCGTCAATCCCAGAAGCACCACACCAACACGCCGCCCATCCTTCTCGATATTTGAGCGCCTCAGGCCCTCTTCCTCAAAAGCAAACTTCTTGTGCATCTTGACTACTACGTCATTTATCTCAAGCACTTCACAATTCAGTTTCTCAAGACTCAAATCATTAAATGCGTATTCAATCAGCGCATATTCAAGAGCCGCCCCCAAACCTCCCCGCTCCTTTTCATCCAGATAAAATGCCCAATCGGATTTTCGATGCAAGGTGTCAAGGGCGGTAATACTCACAATACCAATCGGCATGGGGTCGCCACCCAATACCGCAAATACAATCTGCCTCGCATCAGTATTTAGACCGTCAAGCCAATTACGATGCTCTTTTTCCGAAATGATGTGATCCGTGTACATTGCCTTGCGCACCGCATGCTGATTCCGAATATGCCTGACATGACTTTGCTGCGTTGCATCACATAATACGAGCCTTTTAAGCACTATCTGCCGCCGCGCGTCACTCTCTTTTCCTGGGTTCATTGTTAGCTGTCCTAATCCTCGAACAAATCCCAACTGGCTGGCTCGCCGCGAGCGACAGCTCTTTTCAGCCGCCGACCGATCAGCGCGTCATAGAATTTGGGCGCGAGTCCTATGCCAGGCCGAATGCGCTTTATGTCCGCCTCGCCGACCGTGCTGCCGGCGGGCACATCCCGGACAAAGACAATGGAACGCCGGAACGACTTGTTGCTCTGCTCTGCAGACGGCCGGCTGAAACCCGCATTCCCCACCGATTGCCAGGCAGCGTAGGCATCCTCGCACAGCGTCTTCAGCTCGGACGGCTCCAATGAAAATTCGCTGTCAGGCCCTTTATCCTTTCTGCTCAGCGTGAAATGCTTTTCAATGACACACGCCCCCAACGCAACCGCGGCCACTGAGGCGGTGGTTCCCATGGTGTGATCCGAAAGTCCCGGGATGGTCTTGAACCTGGCTGCCAATGCCGGCATCTGCGCCAGGTTGGCCTGATCGATTGGCGCAGGGTAACTGCTAATGCAATGCAGCAGCACCAAGTCCTTGCAACCTGCCCCGCGCGCCGCATCAACGGCCTCCGCAATCTCTTCCTCCGTCGCCATTCCTGTGGACATGATCATCGGTTTGCCGGTGCTTGCCACATACCGAATTAACGGAATATCGACGATCTCAAAGGAGGCGATCTTATATGCGGGACTATTCAGATCTTCCAGCAAATCCACCGCAGTTTCATCGAATGGCGTGGAAAACACCGTGATTCCGGCCCGGCGAGCATGGGCGAACATTTCAAGATGCCACTCGAACGGCGTTTCCGCCCATTTATATAGATCGTACAGGGTATAGCCATCCCAGAGGCCGCCCTTGATTTTGAAATCCTCCCGGTCACAATCTATGGTCATTGTGTCGGCGGAGTAGGTTTGAAGCTTTATGGCATTGGCGCCCGCTGCCTTCGCGGCGTCTATGGTCGCCAGAGCGCGATCAAGCGAGCCGTTGTGATTGGCGGAAAGCTCGGCAATGATGTATGGAGGATGCCCCACCCCGATACTGCTGCCTTCGATTTTAAAAGTCACCCATTATTCCTTTACGTACTATTTCATCGGTATCACGGACCTGTCCGCTGCCGCGCCCGCCCGTACCACCTTGATCTAGGAGTCGGCATTCAGCAAAGCGCAAAACACGCGCTCCGCCCCGTCGCCAGGAACGAGCGCCTGGCAGCGCCTGGACTGCTCCCTCAACCGCTCGCCGGACTTGATGGCCTCCATCACGGACTGCATCAAGACCTGCATCTGCAGATCATCCAGATGCCCAAGAAAACTGATGTATCCGGCCCACGACAAGGCTTCGTTAGCCCCCACCTGATTATCAGCAACAGCAATTACCACGCCCGGCAGCCCCAGACACATGCGTTCCCATGATGTCGAGCCTCCCGCGCTGATCATGAGATCCGCCCTGCACATCAGTCCGGCAAGTGACGGCAAACCCTGGTGGACAACAGCCTCGCCCCTATGCGCCGCCTGTACGCGTATCGTATCAGGACACGGATGGTTGACGCCCAAAACGATATCCAGCGCCAGATGCCCGAACTCGGGGCGGCAAAGGGCGTCCAGAACTTTCCCGGTGACATTGCTGGGATCGCCGCCTCCAAAGAACAATAACACCCGCTTGACCACGCCATCGCGCGGAGGCATCAAGTTTCTCAGCAACTGATACTCTGAGGACAGCAGAGCGTAGCGGGGCCCCAGCAAAGTCCGGCACCGGCCAGGCACCAAAGCCCTATACCTGCACGCCTGCGCATCCCCATGCCAGTTCTGATCAAGCAAGACATCCGCATCGTGATGGCGATCTGCCAGATCGTCGATCACCATGAGGCTGCCACATAATGGCCGCGCCATACGCTCCCAGCGGATATCAATCGCATAATGATCGATGATTAGCCAGTCCGGACGCCTCTGTTTCAAGACCGCCAGCGTATCCTCCGCATCCTGGCGCCATGAACAGCCAAGCCATGAGGAATGCGCAAGAACTTCGCCCTCCTCGCCCTCCGAACTGGCGGTGCTCGCCTGTGGCAACCAGCGCAAGCAATGCCCTCTGCTTTGCACGAGGGCACCCAAGTGTCCGCGATGAGGACGGCAGATGAACTCAGACTCGACGCCATGGCTTCTCAACGCATCTGCCAGGGTCAGGCATCTCATAACATGGCCGGTGCCGATCTCGACCGACGCATCTACTCTAAACGCAATCCTCATAGGTGATCAGCGCTAGCCGTCAGCGCGACGCACGCTGGCGAGCGCCCTGAACATCGCTTCCGCGCGCTCCCAGTCCTCGGAAGTATCAATATCCTGAACCCTGCTCCTCGGCAGCGTAATGGCCAACGAGCGCGGGGTGAACAACTGGCGCTGCGCCAGCCATGCACTGGTTCGCCCCCAATAAAACTGTCCGGCATCATGATAGGCTTCCTCCAGATCCTGTGACCTGGTGTTGAAGTGTTCCGGATAGAACATCTCAACATTCCCTTTTTTGGATAGCTTGATCGCACGCCATATCGGAAACTCATAGCTTGTGGCGGAGAAAACATACTCGGCATCCTGCTCCCGCAACATGTTCAAGCCCCGCAAGACATCCTCGCCCTGAATGAATGGCGCAGTTGCGTAGATGCAGCAAACAAACTCGGGCAGGCTTCCTCCCAGGCAGCTCTGTTCTATGGCATGCGCAATCACGGGAAGCGTGCCTGTTTGATCGTCCGACAGTGCATCCGGGCGCATAAAAGGCACTTCCGCACCCAAGCTGGACGCCACTTCAGCGATTTCCTCATCATCGGTCGATATGACGACCCTGTCGAAGCAGCCGCTGGATTGCGCGGCCTCTATGGACCACGCAATCATAGGCTTGCCACAGAATTCCCTGATGTTCTTCCGGGAAATTCTCTTGCTTCCACCGCGTGCCGGAATAACAGCCAGGTTCATTGGTGCAAGGCCGATGTCAAGGCAGCGACCACCTCGTCCTGCTGCGCGTGGGTCATCGTAGCGAACAAGGGCAGGCTGATTGCTTCCGCATAATATGCTTCGGCTTCGGGTAGGGCGCCGCTCGCCGGACTATGGCGCTGGTAATAGGGCTGGGTATGCACCGGAATGTAATGGAGATTGACCCCGATTCCTTGGCGGCGCAAGGATTCGAAAACCTGAAGATGAGATGACTTTATTTTCTCAAGCTTCAGGCGAATGACATACAAATGCATGCCCGAATATGAATCGGGATGCTGCCACGGAAGCGTCAACGGCAATGACGCAAGAAGACTGTTATAACGGTCCGCCAGCGCATGCCTTGCCGCGACATACTTATCAAGACGAGCCAACTGGGCACTGCCCAACGCGGCCTGCAACTCCGTCATCCGATAGTTAAAACCGAGCCCAATTTGCTGGTAGTACCATGGGCCGTCCGGCGCATGCGTCATTGCACCCGCATCCCGGGTGATACCATGGCTTCTCAGCCTGTCCATGCTTGCGGCCAACTGATCATCGTTGGTCAGAGCCATGCCCCCTTCCGCGGTCGTTATTATCTTTACCGGATGAAAGCTGAAAATTGTGACATCGCTGTAACGGCAGTTTCCAATATATTCGTCCCGATATTTCCCACCTACCGCATGCGACGCGTCTTCAATGAGCTTGAATCCATAGCGCCGGGAGAGCGCATGAATTGCCTCAAGGTCGCAAGGCTGCCCGCACAGGTGCACGGCGACAACAACTTTCGGCAAGTTGCCGGATTCCTCAGCGGCTTTAAGCTTGCGTTCCAGCGCAACGGGACAAATGTTATATGAGCGAGGATCGATATCAACAAAGTCGACCTTGGCGCCACAATACAACCCGCAATTTGCAGAAGCGACAAATGTGATCGGCGTGGTCCAGAGCCAGTCTCCCTCGCCCAGGCCCAAGGCGAGGCAGGCAATGTGCAACGCGGAAGTAGCACTGTTTACCGCAACGGCATGGCGGGCACCGACCAGACCGGCAAGGCTTTGCTCAAAACGAGGGACTTCCGGCCCTTGGGTGAGGAAATCCGATTGCAGGACCTTAACCACGGCGTCAATGTCATCTTGCGTGATGTCCTGGCGTCCATACGGAATCATTTTAGATGTTTCCTATCTTCTCGATGTTGGCGTCAATCCAGTCCTGTAATTGCGTATCCGTCATCCATTCCGGGTTGTTGTCGCTCGAATAGACAAAAGACTCAGGCACCTTGCGGCCCTCCTTGATTCGTTCAGCAGAATCGCACCATCCATTGATGGCCGGCAGTATCTTGTAATGCTCGTCATATTCGTATGTATAGTAAGCATCCTCAGCCCCTATCATCTGCTCGTGCAGCTTCTCGCCTGGTCGGATGCCAACGACGTCTTGCCGGGCTTCTGGGGCCACGACCCGCGCCAGATCCGTTACTTTCATGGAGGGGATCTTTTTCACGTAAATTTCGCCGCCAACCATGTCCTCGAACGCATGCCACACCAGTTCCACGCCTTGTTCCAGAGAAATCATGAACCGGGTCATGCGCGGGTCGGTAATGGGAAGCACCCCAGTATTCTTGACCGACATGAAAAAGGGAATCACGGAACCCCGCGATCCCATCACATTTCCGTAGCGCACCACCGAGAACCGCGTGCCATGTTCCCCGGAATAGGCGTTCCCGGCAACAAACAGCTTGTCGGATGCCAGCTTGGTGGCGCCATACAGATTGATCGGGCTGCTGGCCTTGTCGGTGGATAGTGCCACGACCCGCTTTACTTTTTTGTCGATGCAGGCGTCGATCAGATTCATTGCGCCATTTATATTGGTTTTTACGCATTCGAAGGGATTGTATTCCGCAGTCGGCACAATTTTTGTTGCCGCGGCATGCACCACATAATCGACTCCATCCAGCGCACGATACAGCCGATCCCTGTCGCGCACATCGCCGATGAAAAAACGAACGCGTGCATCGTTGCTGTATTTTTTAGCCATTTCCCACTGCTTCATTTCATCCCTGGAAAGAATGATGATCTTCTTCGGGTTGTATTTGGCCAAGGTCATGGGAACGAATGTGTTTCCAAATGATCCTGTTCCGCCGGTTATCAGCAGTGTTTTACCTGTGAGCATTAAAAGCTTCCTTCAATTCTTCATCTTTCCAGAATGCCGCATCCATCTCGGCACCGATATTCCAAGCTCCGCTTGCCACCAAGAGGAGCGATCCAAACCCTACATTTTAACGATAGAACCCCTGCACATGACCCTTCGACTGCAAAGCGACGCCATTGTTACCTTATGATTCATCCAGGCCAAAATCGGGCCATCCGCACCATAATGCTTTCACTCTCTTACAAACACATGGCGGATAAATATACGAATATGCCTGCCGCCTAGCCGATAAAATAATTACGCCAGAAGTCGGATTAAAAGCCGGACATAACGGCCAGGCCCATCAATTAATCAACGAGAATCTCCGGCAATAAATCGGGCGGCATGCAAGGCGTAGATAGAATGTCCTAGTTTTCAAAATTCCTTTCCCATCGCCAGGCATCTTCGCACATCTGTCGAACCCCTCTCTCTGCTTTCCACTTCAACAGGCTTTCAGCCAAGGCCACGTCGGCCCAGCAAGCCGCCACATCGCCCTCTCGGCGGGAGACCACTTTATATGGAACTGGTTTCCCGCTGACTTGCTCGAAGGCCTGTATCATTTCAAGGACGGAATAGCCGACGCCGGTGCCAAGGTTGACAGCCAGCATCCGTCCCGCGTTGCGTTCACAATACGCCAATGCATTGACATGGCCTTTCGCCAAATCCACAACATGCACGTAATCTCGTACGCCGGTACCATCGGCCGTATCATAGTCGTTGCCAAAAACATACAGCGTCGGTCGCCGCCCCGACGCAACCTGCGCCACATAAGGCATCAGATTATTCGGCAACCCTGCAGGCGACTCGCCAATCAGGCCGGTACCATGGGCTCCCACGGGGTTGAAGTAACGTAGGCAGGCGATACGCCATTCATTATCACATGCTGCCAGGTCTTCCAGAATTCCTTCCACCATCAGTTTGGTGTTCCCATATGGGTTGGTTGCCCGGCGAGGATGGCTCTCGGTCAGAGGTAGCCACTCCGGATGCCCATACACCGTGGCCGAGGATGAAAAGATGAAACTGCGAACACCCGCCGCCTTCATCGCGTTCAAAATCTGAATCGTTCCATTTACATTGTTATCGTAATAGGCCAGAGGGATTTCAGTTGATTCGCCAACAGCCTTTAACCCGGCAAAATGCATAACCGCATCAATCGAATGGGACTTGAACACAGAATCCAGCAGAGCGCCGTTTCTAATATCTCCAAGAATGAATTCGGGAACAACTCCGGTAATCGTGAAAATAGAATCAATAACCGTATCACGGCTGTTGGACAGGTTATCAAGCACTATTACCCTGTAGCCGGATTCAATTAATTCGACAACAGCATGGCTTCCTATATAGCCCGTGCCTCCGGTAACAAGAACCGTTTTATTATTTTGCAATTATTACCTCGACATCAACTATTAATGCCCAGCGGATGCCTGCCATCCGCAGCGGAGCCAGAACGCAGCATTACCCAGAATATAAGCAAGGCCAAAATAAAAAATAGCAAGGTATTATTTCGCCCCAGCATTATTTGGGTCTGGGAAAAAATCGCATAGCATAATGTCAGTTGCATTCCTGCAATAGCGCTTGCCCGCACAGCCGCGCTATCGTCTCTTAGTTTTCCTGCAAACATGAAGAAACTCACGACAAACAAGGCGATAACTGAAAGCAGTCCCAGCAATCCATAATGAACCCACAGTTCCAGAAAAGTATTATGGGTGTTGGCCAGCTTACCCACAATGGGAGGAACTGTGCCTTCGGCAATCAGGCGCTGCTGTTCGTCCTTGTAGGCTTCGTCGCTCCAGCCAAGCAGTGGTTTTTGCGGAATTATTATCATGAGCGATTCCCACATGGCAAAACGCGCGCCCAAAGACGAATTCGGATTGCCATGCTCAAACTTTCGAATATCCACCAAGGCATGTTCGTACCTGGTCTGCACCATGGGCACCGAAACCGCCAGTATGGCCATACCTGCGACAAGCACCGCCAGCACCGCCACGAGCTTCAGCAGGTTATCGCGCCTGATATAAGCGGCCAGAAAAACCAGGACTATCGCGGGCAAGGCTACCCACCCCCCCCTGGTGCCCGACATGATGGAACTCCCCGCGCCGGAGGCGATGCCGATCGCCAAAGCTACGACCCAGCCCGTGGAGTGCCTGGGCAATGAGCGAGCCCAGGAAAGGCCCGCTGCGCAAAAGACCGCCATCATAAGGCCCAAGTCGCCGAACTGAATGCCACCGGTGAAGCCATCAGCACGCCGGATATCGAGTATTTGCGTTTCCCATAAGGCAACAGCCAAGCCAGAAACACTGCCGGCAACAAATCCGCCCCAAATCCACGCCTGCTTGGGGGGAACAGCCATTAGCATGAGAAAGATCGGGATCGCCAGCAAGTAGCGAGTTGTTAGGTCGAAGCTGGCCCAGGAGTTCCCGTGATACGCCCAGGTGAAGAGTCCCGTGAAAAATATGAACATGAGGACGCCTATCAGCGCCTTGTCCCACTTGCATAAGGGTGCATGCCGCCCTTTCGCAAGGTGCAGCAGACTACAGAGAAGCAGGACCGCCGTTCCCACGGCATAGGCTCGTGGTATCGAGATAATCGCGGCGAAAAATTGAAAACAGGCGAGTGAGACAACCAAGGACAGTGCCCTGTTATCCATCATTGCTGATAAACGTGTTACGAAGGATCGCATCAAATACAATTTCATCAAAACATGTACTATGTAACATAATTATTCAGACACTGTACGGCTACGACGCAGGTTCGGAGCAGCGTGCATCGGCAATGCGCGCATCCATAAGCCCGTCTGGTCGGCATTGCCCAGCAGCAGGCAGGCATTAACCGGCCGCCGGGCTGACGGCTTCCAATATCGCTCGCGCGCGCTTCTCCAAGCCAATGGGCTGTCGCGTTTCCCTGTCCACGTAGACATGGACAAAGTGCCCTTGTGCAACCGCAATATCCTCTCCCTTTCTGAACACGCCCAGTTCATAGCGCACACTGCTGTTGCCCAATCTGGCAACCTTGAATCCAATCTCGATTTCGTCAGGAAAGGCGATCGACGCAAAGTAGCTGCAGCCTGTATCCACAACCAGACCGATAGCCTTGCCGCATCCGATATCCAGCAGCCCCTGGTCAATCAGAAAACCGTTCACTGCCGTGTCGAAATATGAGTAATAGGTCACATTATTGACATGACCATATACGTCGTTGTCCATCCACCGGGTCGTTATGGAACGGAATACACCGAAGGCGCTGCGATGGGCGGGCTGCGGTTTGCTCATGCTTATTTACTCCCGAAGGCGAGCTCATTTCCCGTATTATCGCCTCGGACATCAGGCAAGGCTTTTCAAGGCCTCCTTATCATGTTACAATCTTTATGCTAAGTGGTTCAGTCGCTTAGCCAAAAGCAGTACGTCAAGACCCTTTTCACTTCGGGTTGCGCCCCCCGGGTGTGCCACCCCTCCCGCCTAACGTGCGCTGTCTTAAGCACACACTTCTTCTCCCCTGTGGCAAGGCAAATCCACTGGTCCTGCACACTGCTTGGGTATTTCCAGTACACGCTTTCCCTGGAAAGCGCAGCATCCAGCGCCGCCTTTGGCGCTTACGAAGCAATCCTCCCGCTGCCGCGGTTGCAGAATTGCAGCGCCGCAAGCCGGTCGATCTTCCAGATCCTGGCGAGAGGCGCAAGTTCATGGTTTTTTACAGGAGTACTCTATGGCCAAAGAAGAATTGATCGAAATGGGCGGACTCGTCACCGAAGTGCTGCCCGACTCCCGGTTCCGCGTCACGCTGGACAATGGGCACCCCATCGTCGCCTATACCGGCGGCAAAATGCGCAAGCACCATATCCGCATCCTCGCCGGCGACAAGGTGTCGCTGGAAATGTCGCCCTACGACCTGAGCAAGGGCCGCATCACCTATCGTCATATTGCAGGCCGCCCCTCCGGCGCCAGTACGCGCCGCCGCTGATAGCGGCGCTGGAACACCCAGGCATTCTGGGCACAGTGTTCGACGGCATTACAATGACTTTCCACTCAGTCATGCCAACAAGGAGCACCTGTGACCAGTTTGTTGCCTATTCCTGGTAATCCTCCCTTTGTCCCGCTGCGCGAGCTATCCGAGTGGAAGGCGTTTGAAACCGCGGCGGCGCAATCCTCCATACAGACTCATTCCCTGCACATCATCACGGCGGCCGGTCTGGATGTGGATGTCAGCAGTCAAGGCACCTCTCCCGCACTGACGCAGGCAACCCAGGCCCTGCTCGAGGCGCGCCATTTCGAGGCCATGCGCAGCCAGCTGCTCGAGGGCGGCCACATCAACGTCACAGAAGACCGCGCGGCATGGCACACGGCCTTGCGTGCCCCCGATCCCATCGAAGAGGTCGCCCTGGAGCGCGCGCGCATGACGGAGTTCGTGCGGCAGGCCGACTCCGAGCGCAAATGGCGCAACATCGTTCATATCGGCATAGGCGGGAGCGATTGGGGCGTCAGGCTGGCTGTCAATGCATTCGGCTACGCGGGCTCCTGGCGCAATGTTCATTTTGTTGCCAATATTGATGGGCATGCCATACAAGGAGGGCTCGCGGGCATCGACCCGCACGACACCCTTGTCGTGATGGCCTCCAAGTCGTTCAGCACCGCCGAAACACTGCAGAATGGCCAGCGTGCCGTCGAATGGCTGCGGGCCGCCGGCATCCAGGACCCATACAGCCACGTTGTCGCGGTCACGGCGCGGCCTGAGGCGGCCAAAAAATGGGGGGTATCTGGCAAACACATCTTCAAGCTGTGGGACTGGGTAGGCGGACGGTTTTCCGTCTGGTCGGCCGTCAGCCTGACGACGGCGTTGGCGGTGAATCTCGACGTCGTGGCGGGCATGCAGGCCGGGGCTGCGGCCATGGATCTGCACTTTTCCCAGGCACCCATCCAGGAGAATGCGCCGGTCCAGATAGCCATGTCGGGCCTCGTCAACCGCAGCGTACTGGGCTATGGCTCGTTGAACATCGCACCCTATGACTTCAGGCTGGCCGAACTGGTACCCTACATACAGCAACTGGAAATGGAGTCGCTAGGCAAATCGGTGGATCTGGCCGGCAATCCGGTGGGGGTACCCACGGGCCCCACCGTGTGGGGCATGCCGGGCACAGATGCCCAACATACGTTCTTCCAGTGGTTGCACCAGGGCAGCGACGGCTCTCCGGTCGATTTCATTGTGTGCCGGCAGGCCGACCATGGATGGCCCGAGCATCATCGCAGCCTGATCGCCAATTGCCTGGCGCAACGCGAGGCCCTGCTGAAAGGGAAATCCTATGACCAGGCTTTGCAGGACCTTCTGGACGCGGGTATGGAACGCGACCGTGCCGAGTGGCTGGCTCATCACAAAACCCATGTGGGAGGAAGGCCCTCCAATCTAATTGTGCTGCCCCGCCTTTCGCCCTACTCGCTCGGCGCGCTGCTGGCGCTGTATGAGCATAAAGTTTTCGTGCAGGGTCTGGTCTGGGGCATCAATGCCTTCGATCAATGGGGCGTGGAATACGGCAAGGTACTGGCCAAGGGCATCGTCGGTGAACTGGATGGCACACGAGCGCAGGATCCCAATCATGATGCATCCACGGCACACTGGGTATCCCTGCTGGGATCGGGCGAGGACAACGTCTGAAGGGCCGTTTCTGCAAGCTCTCGGATGAGCCGCGCAATATCAAAAGAACAACAAGGAGTGAGGCAAGCATGAAGATAAAAGCCGCCGTACTGCGCAGCATGGCGCATCCAGCGCCTTACGCGCAAAGCCGTCCTCTGGAAATCACGGAGGTGGAGCTCGATCCGCCCGGACCCGGGGAGGTGCTGGTGAGGATCAAGGTGGCGGGTCTTTGCCACTCGGATCTGTCTGTCATTACCGGAGACCGCCCCCGCGGCCTTCCCATGGTGCTGGGACATGAGTCCTCGGCGGAAGTCGTGGAGGCTGGCCCCGGCGTTAACGATCTCAGGCCCGGCGATCACGTGGTGACGGTCTTTGTACCCAGTTGCGGCTGCTGCGCACCCTGCATGCGGGGCCGGCCGGCGCTCTGCGAACCAGGCGCCGCAGCCAATGCGCAGGGTACGCTGCTATCGGGTGAACACCGGCTGCACCTGGACGGCGAGGCCCTGAACCATCATATCGGCGTATCGTGTTTTGCCGAATACGCTGTTATCTCCCGACGCTCCTGCGTCAAGATCATGACGGATCTCACGCACCGCGAAGCGGCCTTGTTCGGCTGCGCCGTCCTGACCGGCGCCGGCGCCGTCATCAATCGCGCCAGGGTACGTGCAGGCGATACGACAGCCGTAGTGGGCCTGGGCGGCGTAGGGCTGAGTGCCCTGATGGCCTGCGTCGCCAACGGCGCCCGGCGTGTCGTGGCCGTGGACCTGAGCGATGAAAAGCTGGCGCTGGCGCGCGAACTCGGCGCTACGCATCTGATAAACCCCCGCGACACGGCCAACACCAGCGATCTGCTGGATGCCGCAGGCGGGCGCGTGGATCATGCGTTCGACATGGCGGGCGCAGTCCCCGCCTTCGAGGCCGCTTATGCATTGACCGACAGGGGGGGTACCACTATTACATCAGGCCTGCCCAACCCAAGCCATGCATTCAAGCTTCCGCTTTCCCAAATGGTAGGGGAGGAGCGCGAAATCAAAGGCAGCTATCTCGGCTCGGGACAGCCGACGGTGGATATCACACGCTACATCGATCTCTACAAGGCCGGCCGCCTGCCCGTGAACCGGCTGATGGGCCAGACATTCATGCTGGACCAAGTGAATGAAGGCTTTGATCATCTGGCCTCGGGCAATGGGCTGCGCGACGCCATTGTTCTTGCGGATTGATTCGGAGCCGGCGAACGCGCCGGCTCCATCCTCGGCGCGCTACATGCGCTCGAAAATACCGGCGGCGCCCATGCCCGTCCCTACACACATGGTAAGCATGCCGTACTGCAGATTGCGGCGCCGGATGCCATGAATCACCGTGGCTGCGCGAATGGCGCCTGTGGCTCCCAGCGGATGGCCCAGCGCAATGGCACCTCCCAAGGGGTTGACAATATCCTCGTTCAATCCCAGCTCGCGAATGACAGCCAGCGACTGCGCGGCAAAGGCTTCATTCAGTTCGATCCACCCCATCTGGTCGAGCGTCAGGCCGGCCAACTTGAGCGCATGGGGAATGGCTTCCTTGGGGCCTATGCCCATGATTTCAGGCGGCACGCCCTTGACCGCAAACGACACAAAGCGAGCCAATGGCGTCAGGTTGTGCGTCTTGAGCGCTCTTTCCGACACAACCAGCAAGGCGCCGGCGCCATCCGAGGTTTGAGAACTGTTTCCCGCCGTAACGCTACCGCGCATCGCAAACACAGGCTTCAGCTTTGCGAGCGCCTCGGCATTGGTATCGCGTCGCGGCCCCTCATCCAGCGTGAAACGGCGCTGCGCTACAAGAACGTCGGCGGCCCCGCTCTGGGCAGCGGCGGCTAGGTCGGGCAAACGGCGCGTGACTTCCACAGGCAGTATCTCGTCGGAGAACTCGCCGGCATCTTGCGCAGCAACAGCGCGCTGGTGGGAACGCAGGGCAAAGGCGTCTTGGTCTTCGCGCGAAACTTTCCAGCGGGTCGCCACTTGTTCGGCCGTCAGGCCCATGCCGTAGGCGATGCCCAGATTTTCGTCGCCATCGAATATCGCTGGGCTGAAACTGGTGCTCACCCCCATGGTGGGAACGAGACTCATGGATTCGGTGCCCGCTGCCAAGAGCACATCGGCCTCGCCGACGCGGATGCGGTCCGCAGCCATGGCGATGGTGGTGAGACTGGAGGCGCAAAAGCGATTCACGGTAACGCCCGCCACGGAGTCGGGCAGGCCGGCCAGCAATACGCCTTTTCGCGCCACATTCAGGCCCTGCGGCCCTTCGGGAATGGCGCACCCCACGATGGCATCCTCGATCGCGGCGGGATCCAGCGTGGGCGTCTGGGCCAGCGCGCCGCGTATGACCGTCGCCAGCAGGTCGTCGGGACGCGTATGCGACAGCATGCCGCGCGGCGCCTTGCCGATGGGGCTGCGCTTGGCGGCGACGATATATGCTTGCTGCAGTGTAGTCATGTGGCTTTCCTTTCTTGATGCGTGCGTCAGTTGCGTACGGGTTTGCCGGTTTTCAGCAGCGAAGTGACACGCTCCAGCGTCTTGGGATGCGCCAACAACGTCAGGAATGCCTCACGCTCCAACTTGAGCATCCAGGTTTCGTCCACCATGGAACCAGGATCGACGTCGCCGCCGCACAATACCTGTGCCACATGGCTTGCAACTTGGAAATCATGGTCGGAGATATACCCGCCCACCAGCATGTTGACCAATTGCACCTTGAGCGTAGCAGTGCCGTCGCGACCAGCGACAGGAAACTGTCGCGGCAACGGTGGCCGCCATCCGCTTTCAGCCATGGCGTGCGCCAAGCGGGTGGCAACATAGAGCACCTCGTAGCGGTTCATAACGATGGGATCGGAGGGCAGCAGATAGCCCAGATCACGCGCATCAAGCGCGGAACGGGACACCTTGGCGGTGGCAATGTTGAACGCGAAGCGCTTCAGGTAGGCCAGCAGCGGCGCATCGGGGGCGCCCTGCGCCTGCAGCGCGGCGGCATGCCGCGCTGCGTAGGTGAGACCGCCCGCGCCTGGCACCAGGCCTATGCCGGCCTCAACAAGACCAATGTAGGTTTCAAAATGGGCTACGCGAGCAGCGCAATGCACCGAAAGCTCGCAGCCGCCGCC
Organism: Allopusillimonas soli; assembly: GCF_004153445.1. Classification (GTDB taxonomy): domain Bacteria; phylum Pseudomonadota; class Gammaproteobacteria; order Burkholderiales; family Burkholderiaceae_B; genus Allopusillimonas; species Allopusillimonas soli. Next base: position 264,157 of record NZ_SDQC01000004.1, on the reverse strand, counting down.
CAGTGCCATGCCGGCCAGTGCCGCCACGACAGGAACTTGCGCATAACGCAGGCGCATGACCATGTCCTGCATGGCCTTTTCCACGGGCTCTATGGCAGCAGCACCGCCCTGCTCGAAAATGGGCAGCAGCGACTTCAGGTCCGCGCCCGCCGAGAAGGGATCGTCCGGGTGTCCTATGACCAGAGCCCGGTAATCGGCCTCCGCCATATCAACGGCTTGGACGATGCTGGCCACGACGCCGGGGCTGAGCGTGTGCATTTTGGTCTTGAAGGACAGCAGCAGCACGTCCTGCGGATGAGGCGCGGGCAGCGTCCAGCAGCATGCGTCGTCGTTCTCGAACACGATGTTCCTGACCAGCGTATCGGCTTCGCCCACAAGGCGCGGCGCACCGATCTGGCGTCGATAGCCCGCCAAGGTATTGCGTCCCTCGTAGCGTTGCGCGCGCGCATTCCACGACCCCTGCGGCGTGTGAACACCTTCGTTGTCCCACACCGGCCCCTGCGTGACCCAGTCCGGTAACGGCGCACCGGACAAGGCCAGGCCGGCCTTGATGTCCTCCTGTATCCATCCGGCAACGCGGCGCCAACCCGCGGCCTGCCAGATTTCAAAAGGCCCCTGGGCGTGGCCGAAGCCCCACTTCATAGCCAGGTCTACCTGCGCCGCGGTGTCGGCAATGTCGGCGAGATGCACGGCGCTGTAATGGAAGCTGTCCCGCAAGATAGCCCAGAGAAAGCGTGCCTGTGGGTGATCGGAATCGTGCAGCGCCTGAAGTCGCGTGACCGGATCGCGCTCGGCCAGCATGGCGGCAACGGCATCATCGATATGCGCATCGGCGGGTACATACTTGCCTGTATCCGGATCCAGCCGCAGTATCTGCTTGCCTTCCTTGCGGTAAAAACCCGCACCGCTCTTTTGACCCAGCGCGCCTTGCTCAACCAGGCTGGCGAGTGCGGCGGGCTTGACGAAATGGGTGTGAAAGGGATCGTCGGGCAACTGGTCGCGCATGGTATCTATGACATGGGCCAACGTATCCAGGCCGACCACGTCCGCCGTGCGGAATGTGCCCGACTTGGCACGGCCCAGGCGCGTGCCGGTGAGCTCATCAACCAGTTCGTAGGTGAGTCCTTGCGCGGCCGCCTGGACAAACACGGACAGTATGCCGAACACCCCGATGCGGTTGCCAATGAAGTTGGGCGTATCCTTGGCGCGCACCACGCCCTTGCCCAGCCCCGTGACCAGGAAGGTTTCCAGTGCGTCCAGCAATTCGGGCCCGGTTTGCGCCGTAGGGATGAGCTCGACCAGATGCATATAGCGCGGCGGATTGAAGAAATGAACACCGCAAAACCGCGCTCGCAGCGTTTCCGGCAACGCCTCCGCCAGGCTGGTGATGGACAGGCCGGACGTGTTGCTGGCAATGGCGGCATGCGCGGGCAGCGCTGGGGCCAGCTTGTGGTAGAGATCACGCTTCCAGTCCAGGCGTTCGGCAATGGCCTCAATGACTAGATCGCAGTCGGCCAGCAATCCGAGGTCGTCGTCGTAATTTGCTGGCGTGATCAGGGAAGCCAATTCTGGCACACCCAGCGGCGCAGGGTTCAGTTTCCTGAGCTGGACAATAGCGCGATTGACGATGGCGTTCTTGTCTGTCTGTCCTTCTTTTGTGTCGGGCAGATCGAACAGTATGACGGGCACGCCTGCATTGATGCAATGCGCGGCGATCTGCGCGCCCATGACGCCGGCACCGCAGACGGCCACCTTGCGTACGCGGAAGGAATCGGGTGCCGCTGCCTGGGAGTTGCTGGACTGCATAGACGAATCTCCACTGAAATTGTTCTATGCATACATCTTAGCTTAGTCGGGGCGAGTTAGAATGAACCATTCCGTCCCTGTTTTCATGCTGCCGCCATGGCCCGCCTTCCCCGCCTTTATGCTCCCGATATCCCGCAGCTGGTGCAGGCGGAGTTCGCACAGCCTCTGGCCGCCGCATCCGACCCCACACCTGTGCAGCAGCTCGATCAACTGATGGCATGGCTGCGTACGGACGCACGCGAGTATCGTGTCGCACTGCATGCATGGCTCATATTGAACGACAGAATTACCCTGCTGGCCACGCCACCTGACGAGCGCGGCATATCGCGTCTCATGCAGGCCCTGGGACGGCGCATGGCGGCCGGTATGCGACATGGACGTGTCTACAAAGGACGCTACCGGGGTGCGCTGGTCCAACCCGGTATGTGGGTGCTGCCGGCGCAGATATGGCTGGAATCGCTACCCGTGCAGGGCAGATACGTGGACGAGCCGGCGCACTGGCCGTGGTCGTCCGCCGCCGGGCACGCAGGCATTGCATCCAGCCATGCAGACCTCGCCACCGATCATGCCGATTACTGGCACATCGGCAATACGCCCTTCGCAAGGCAGGCAAGCTATCAAGCGCTCATCGGGCGCGGGCTGACCCAGCCGCAAGGCCGCCGCATTCAGGATGCCCTTTTCGGGCAGTGGGTTCTGGGCGATGCCGACTTCCTGGAATGGATCAAGACTCGGGCCAGCCGGCGTGTGGCGCCCGCACCACGCGGCCGGCCGCGCAAAGCGGCTGCCGAGCCCGACACGCCTGCACGCACACTGGCGTAGGCCGGCGGTGCGTGTCAGCGCGGCAGCGTCGTCGTACCCATGAGGTATTCGTCCACCGAGCGCGCGCACTGGCGGCCCTCGCGTATTGCCCACACCACCAGCGACTGGCCGCGCCGCATGTCGCCTGCGGCAAACACATTGTCAACGCTGGTTCTGTAGCTGTCGGTGTCGGCTGCGGCGTTGCCGCGTCCATCGACATCCACGCCAAACGCATCCAGCACCTTGCGCACCGGATGCACGAAACCCATGGCCAGGAGGACGAGATCCGCCGGCAGATCAAACTGCGATCCTTCGACCTCACGCATCTTGAGCTGCCCGGTGGCCTTGTCCTTGACCCACTCAACACGCACCGCAACCAGCTTCTGGACCTTGCCGTCCTTGCCTTCAAAGCACTTGGTGGACACCGCCCAGTCGCGCTCGCAGCCTTCCTCATGGGAAGACGAGGAGCGCAGCTTGGCCGGCCAATACGGCCAGGTCAGCGGTTTGTTTTCCACTTCCGGGAGGCGAGACATCAGCTCGAATTGCGTGACGGACACCGCACCTTGACGATTGCTGGTTCCCACACAGTCCGATCCCGTATCCCCGCCGCCAATGACGATGACATGCTTGCCCTTGGCACTGATCTGGCCGCGCAGCCGATCGCCATTGTTGAGCTTGTTCTGCTGACGCAGGAAGTCCATGGCAAAGTGTATGCCCTGCAGTTCGCGCCCCGCCACCGGCAGATCGCGCGGCGTCTCGGCGCCACCGCTAAGCACGACCGCGTCGAACTCCGCGCGCAGCGATTCCGGCGTACGCACGGTCAAGCCCTCCTGGGCGTCTTCCGGATTGCCCACATAAGTGGAAGGATAGAACTCCACGCCTTCGGCTTCCATCTGCGCCAGGCGGCGATCTATATGCGACTTCTCCAGCTTGAAATCGGGAATGCCGTAGCGAAGCAGGCCGCCGATTCGATTGCTCTTCTCGAATACGGATACGAAATGTCCGGCGCGCGCAAGCTGCTGGGCGCAGGCCAGGCCAGCGGGGCCGGAGCCCACGACGGCCACGCGTTTGCCCGTCTTGCGCTGCGGCGGCTGGGGCGTCACCCAACCCTCGGACCAGCCCTTGTCGATGATGGCATGCTCAATGGACTTGATGCCGACCGCATCATCGTTGATATTCAGTGTACAGGCGGCCTCACATGGCGCCGGGCACACCCGGCCGGTGAACTCGGGAAAGTTGTTGGTCGACTGCAGGACGTCGAGCGCACGCCGCCAGTCCTGCTTATAGACCAGGTCATTGAAGTCGGGAATGACATTGTTGACCGGGCATCCGTTGCTGCAGAACGGAATGCCGCAATCCATGCAGCGCGCCCCCTGTTTTTTTGCTTCGGCATCGGTCAGCGTGGCGACGAATTCGCGCCAATGGCCCAAGCGGGCCTGGGGCGCCTCATAGGCCTCTTTGACCCGTTCGTATTCCAGGAAACCGGTAATCTTGCCCATGTTCTAGTCCTCAGGCGGCAATTTGTTGGGGGTTGGCCTCTCGCCACAGATCTCCAAGCGCGCGCCGGTACTCGACGGGCATGACCTTGACGAAGGTAAGGCGGTTGCGGCTCCAGTCGTCCAGGACGTCCCGGGCGCGGAAACTGCCGGTGTAGCGGTAGTGATCTTCGATCAGCCTGCGCAGTATGGTTTCGTCCGTCTCGCGCTCGCAGCCGCGCGCAACACTGTGCCAGGTTTCCTGCCGGCCCAGTTCCAACTGCTCGTCGTGAGACGCGACGTGCTCCAGTTCCACCATGGACAGATTGCAATTCTGGCGGAATGTGCCGTGCGGATCCCATACATAGGCCACGCCGCCGGACATGCCCGCGGCAAAGTTGCGACCCGTCGGCCCCAGCACAACGACCGTACCGCCCGTCATGTATTCGCATCCGTGGTCGCCGGTGCCTTCAACGACGGTGGCGGCGCCCGAATTGCGCACCGCAAACCGCTCGCCGGCCACGCCATTGAAATAGGCCTCGCCTGAAAGCGCACCATACAGAACAGTATTGCCGGCAATGATGTGGTCGGGGCCAAACCCTCGGAAATCGTTGGGCGAGCGCACAATGATGCGGCCGCCCGAAAGGCCCTTGCCGACATAATCGTTGGCTTCGCCCACGAGATCCAGCGTAATGCCGTGGGCCAGGAAGGCGCCGAAGCTCTGGCCCGCCGTGCCGTTGCACTGGATATGAATGGTGTCGTCGGGCAGCCCCTCGTGCCCATGTGCTGCGGCGACCACGCCCGAGAGCATGGCGCCTATGGTGCGGTTTCGATTGCGCACCGGCGTAATGAAGGACACTTTGTCGCCGCGCTCTATCGCCGGCTTGCTGCGCTCGATCAATTGCAGATCGAGCGCATGGTCGAGCGCATGATCCTGCTCCTCGGTCTGGTGCAGCGTCCCCTCGGTGGAAACGGCATGGAAGATGCGGCTGAAATCCAGTCCCTGCGCCTTCCAGTGCTCTATGCCCTTGCGCATGTCCAGCAGGTCGACGCGGCCAATCAGCTCGTCGACTGTGCGTATGCCCAACTGCGCCATGATCTCCCGCATTTCCTCGGCCACGAAGAAGAAGAAGTTGACGACATGCTCGGGCTTGCCCTGAAACTTCTTCCTCAGCACGGGATCCTGCGTGGCCACGCCGACCGGGCATGTGTTCAGATGGCATTTGCGCATCATGATGCAGCCTTCGACCACCAGCGGCGCGGTGGCAAACCCGAACTCATCGGCGCCCAGCAGCGCGCCGATCACCACGTCGCGGCCTGTCTTCATCTGGCCGTCGGCCTGCACACGGATGCGGCTGCGCAGGTTGTTCAGCAACAGCGTCTGCTGCGTCTCGGCAAGCCCCAGCTCCCACGGCGTGCCGGCATGTTTGATGGAGGAGACGGGAGAAGCACCTGTGCCGCCATCATGTCCAGCAATGACGACATGATCGGCCTTGGCCTTGGCAACGCCCGTGGCCACCGTACCCACGCCCACTTCAGACACCAGCTTTACGGATATGGATGCGCGCGGATTGACGTTCTTCAGGTCATGAATGAGCTGGGCAAGGTCCTCGATGGAATAGATATCATGATGGGGCGGTGGCGAAATAAGCCCCACGCCTGGCACCGAATAGCGCAGCTTGGCGATGTACTCGGACACCTTGTGGCCGGGCAGCTGTCCGCCTTCGCCTGGCTTGGCGCCCTGCGCCATCTTGATCTGGATCTGGTCGGCGCTGCTCAGATATTCGGCCGAGACGCCAAAGCGCCCCGAAGCCACCTGCTTGATGCGCGAGCGCAGCGAGTCGCCGGCTGCCAGTGGAACGTCGGCTTCGATGCGCTCCGAACCCAGGACGGAGGCCAGCGTGTCACCCTTTTTGACGGGCGGCTTGCCGGTGCGCAGCTCGCTGCGATATCGCAGTTCGTCTTCACCGCCTTCGCCGGTGTTTGATTTGCCGCCGATGCGGTTCATAGCCACAGCCAGCACTGTGTGCGCCTCGGTGGAAATCGAGCCCAGCGACATGGCGCCCGTGGCAAACCGCTTGACGATTTCCTTGGCCGGCTCCACTTCATTCAGCGGTATCGCCTTTGCCGGATCGAGCCGGAACTCGAACAGGCCGCGCAGCGTCATGTGGCGACGTGACTGGTCGTTGATGAGCTGGGCGTATTCCTTGTACGTGCCATAGCTGTTGGCGCGCGTCGAATGCTGCAGCTTGGCGATGGAGTCGGGTGTCCACATGTGGTCTTCGCCGCGTATGCGCCATGCGTAGTCGCCGCCCGCATCCAGTTGGTCCGCAAGTACAGGATCGTCGCTGAAGGCGGCGCGGTGTACGCGAAGGGCTTCCTCGGCCACCTCGAAAATGCCAAGGCCGCCGATATGGCTTGGGGTGCCCGAGAAATACTTATCGACCAGGCTGCCGCTCAGGCCAACCGCCTCGAATATCTGGGCGCCGGTATACGACATGTAGGTGGATATCCCCATCTTGGACATCACCTTGTTCAGCCCCTTGCCGACGGCTTTTATGTAATTCCGTACCGCATCCTCGGGCTTGGGCATCGCAGCCAGGGATTCCAGCGCAAGATAGGGATGAATGGCTTCCGCGCCATAGCCGCCCAGCAGGGCGAAATGGTGTACTTCGCGAACCGACCCGGTTTCCACGACAAGGCCTGTGCGCGTGCGCAGACCCTTTCGTATCAGGTGCTGATGAATGGCCGACGTGGCAAGCAGCGCAGGGATGGCCACGCGCTCGCTGTCCACCTTGCGATCGGTGATGATCAGGACGTTATAGCCGCTGCGCACAGCATCCGCGGCATTGGCGCAAAGGCCCGCGAGACAGGCTTCTATTCCTTCGCGGCCCCATGCAACGGGATAGGTAATGTCCAGCTCAAGACTACGGAACTTGTCGGCTGTGATCTGCGCAATATTGCGGATCTGCGCCATGGCGGCCACGTCGAGCACCGGTTGCGCAACCTCCAGACGCAGCGGCGGATTGACGTTGTTGATGTCCAGCAGATTGGGCTTGGGTCCGATGAAAGACACAAGCGACATGACCAGTTGCTCGCGAATGGGATCGATGGGCGGATTGGTCACCTGCGCAAACTTCTGGCGGAAATAGTTGTAGAAGGGCTTGGCCCGGCTGGACAATACCGCCAGGGGCGCGTCGTTGCCCATCGATCCGGTGACCTCCTGGCCTTCGCTGGCCATGGGCTCAAGAATGAACTTGAAGTCTTCCTGCGTCCAGCCAAATGCCTGCTGACGGTGAAGCAGGGAAATGCCCGGCGACGCGTCGTCTTGGGTCTGCGCAGGCAAGGATTCGAGCTTCAGGCGCAGCCGTTCGATCCACTGGCGATAGGGATGCATGTTGGCCAGTTGAGACTTGATCTCGACATCGTCGATGATGCGGCCCTGCTGCAGGTCGATCAGGAACATCTTGCCTGGCTGCAGGCGCCATTTCTTGACGATGCGGTGCTCGGGAACCTGCAAGGTACCGGCCTCGGACGCCATGATGACCATGTCGTCATCGGTAACGAGATAGCGCGCCGGGCGTAGGCCGTTGCGATCGAGCGTGGCGCCGATCTGGCGGCCGTCGGTGAAGGCCACGGCAGCGGGCCCGTCCCACGGCTCCATCATCGCAGCGTGATACTCGTAGAAGGCGCGACGGTTCGCGTCCATGTCTGCGTGCTGCTCCCAGGCCTCGGGAATCATCATCATCATCGCATGGGCCAGAGAATAGCCGGACATCACCAGCAGTTCCAGGCAGTTGTCGAACGTGGCGGTATCTGATTGGCCCTCGTAGACAATCGGATACAGCTTGGGCAGGTCCTCGCCCAAGACGGCCGACTCCATGACCCCCTCACGGGCGCGCAGCCAATTGAAATTGCCCTGCACCGTATTGATTTCACCATTGTGCGCAATCATGCGATAAGGATGCGCCAGCGGCCATGCGGGGAATGTGTTGGTGGAAAAACGCTGGTGAACCAGTGCCAGGGCGGACGTGGTGCGGCTGTCGGCAAGATCGCGGTAATAGCGGCCCACTTGGTTGGCCAGGAGCAGGCCCTTGTACACCACCGTGCGCACTGAAATCGACGGCACGAAATACTCCTGGCCATGCGCCAGTTCCATTTTCTGGATGGCGTGGCTGGCCGTCTTGCGGATGACGTAAAGTTTGCGCTCCAGCGCATCGGGCACCATGATATCGGGGCCGCGACCGATAAAGAGCTGCCGAATGACGGGCTCACAGGCCTGAACGGTGGGCGACATGGGCATGTCGCGGTCGACCGGCACGTCGCGCCAGCCAAGCACCACCTGACCTTCGTCCCGCACCGCTCGCTCGAGCTCTTGCTGACAGGCCAGCCGGGAAGCGGTTTCCTTGGGCAGGAATACCATGGCCACGCCATATTCATCGGGGGGCGGCAGCGAGACACCCTGCTCGGCCATCTCGGCGCGATATAGGGCATCGGGAATCTGGATAAGAATGCCCGCGCCATCGCCCATGAGCTCGTCGGCCCCCACGGCGCCACGATGATCCAGGTTTTCGAGGATCTTCAGCCCTTGCTGGATGATGGCGTGACTCTTGCGGCCTTTTATGTGGGCCACGAAGCCCACGCCACAGGCGTCGTGTTCATTTTCAGGCCTATACAGGCCCTGCGCACGGGGCGCGGCATGGCGCGGGCGCACACGGGGCACACGCCGGGTAGCGGCTTCGGGCGCAGAATGCCCGGCGGACAAGCCGCCGGTCTGCGCCGCGGGTGCGGAGGAGACGGACTGTGACATAACTGAAAACTCCGGGGGAGGGGCTGCGGCAATGCACACGCAGCTGCGGGAATGGCAACCTTACCGCCGTTTGCTGCCCCGCACAACTATAAAATAATAGGGTGCGTCCCTATAATATATCGCACCAAAATGGATACATTATTATTGGGGACAAAACTACAAATTTGATAATAAAGGAAATTTATTAATTTAAATTTTCGGAAAAGCATGCATTCAGGCTGGGTTTCCTGTTTTCATCCGCTGATTTTCCTGAAAAATCACGCGCAAAATGTATGCCGCAACCCACACTGCGCATCCGTGCACGAATGGCTACCGGCGTCGGCAGACTGGCCGCGTTGCCGTTCCCAGCGCCATGAGACGCTACAATGCAAAGCTTATTGTCAGCGTGGCGTGGCTTTCTTTATGTCCATGATTACCTCCGACGCGACCGATCCCGTTGTACTGTTCTCGGCCGTCGACCTGGGATACGGCGACTTCACTGTGCTGAAAGAAGTCGACCTGAGGGTGGCCCGTGGCCAAGTGGTGGCCATGATGGGCGGCTCGGGCTCCGGCAAGACGACATTGCTGCGGGCAACCACTGCACAAATACGGCCTCAACGAGGCACCATCGCGGTGTTCGGCCAGGACCTGGCATCGCTTTCAGGCGAGAGGCTACGCCAGGTACGCCAACGCATGGGCGTGCTTTTTCAGCAAGGCGCGCTTTTCACCGACCTCAATGTGTTCGAGAACGTGGCCTTCCCCTTGCGCGAACACACCACCATGACTGAACAGGCCCTGACAGAACGTGTGCTCGACAAGCTCGACGCCGTGGGTCTGCGCGCTGCAGCGCATCTGGGCATCTCGGAGATATCCGGCGGCATGGCCCGCCGGGTGGCGCTGGCCCGCGCCATCGTGATGGAGCCTGAACTCATCCTGTACGACGAGCCCTTTGCCGGACTGGACCCCATCTCGCTGGGCATCACGGCGCAACTCATCCGCGACCTCACCGACCGTCTGCATTGCGCATCCGTACTCATCACCCACGACGTGCCGGAGTCTTTCGCAATCGCCGACCAGGTATACGTCGTGGGCCAGGGCAAGCTCCTGGCTTCGGGCACGCCACAGGCGCTGAGCGGCTCGCAAGACCCCTACGTAAAGCAGTTTCTCAATGGCGAGCCCGATGGCCCGATCGCCTTCCATTACCCCATAACGCCCGCCTTCACGGCCTGGCTCGAACAGCAATCCGGACGCCCATGATCTCTCCCGTTCAACGTATTGCGCACCTCGGCGCCCGGGTCAGACGGAACATCTCCGGCCTGGGCGCCTTTGTGCGGCTTTCCGCAGGCATCCTGGCGCGCAGCGCCGTGGCCCTGCGCCGCCCCGGCTTGATCATTCAGCAAATACATTTCATCGGCAATTATTCCCTGCTCATCATTGCCGTTTCGGGATTGTTCGTGGGCTTCGTGCTCGGGCTGCAGGGCTACTACACCCTGAACCGCTACGGCTCCGAAGAAGCACTGGGACTGCTGGTGGCGCTCTCTCTTACGCGCGAGCTGGGCCCGGTGGTTACCGCGCTGCTTTTCGCCGGCCGGGCGGGCACGTCGCTGACAGCGGAAATCGGCCTCATGAAAGCGGGAGAGCAGATTTCCGCTATGGAGGTTATGGCGGTGGATCCCATCCGGCGCGTGCTCACGCCTCGATTCTGGGGCGGGTTCATTGCCATGCCGATCCTGGCCGCCGTGTTTTCCATGGTCGGCATCATAGGCGGCTGGATTGTAGGCGTGCTGCTCATAGGCATCGACGCCGGCGCGTTTTGGTCGCAAATGCAGGGCGGCGTGGATGTGGTCAACGATGTGCTCAACGGCGTCATCAAGAGCCTGGTCTTCGGCACGGCTGTCACCTTGATCGCACTGCATGCCGGCTGGACGGCCAAGGCCACGCCGGAGGGCGTGTCGCGCGCCACCACGCGCACGGTGGTAACAGGCTCCCTCGTGGTACTGGGGCTGGATTTCCTCCTGACCGCACTGATGTTCAGCACCTGAGGGGCGCGGCCGACACGGCGCGCCAGCGAGACAAACGCAATTTGGACAACGGATTTTCTATGAAGCACGAAAGAACCGATTTCTGGGTAGGGCTGTTCGTACTGCTGGGCATTATCGCGCTGGCATTCCTTGCCCTCAGGGCAGGCAACATGAGCTCGTTTTCCTTTGCCCCCACGTACCAGGTCACAGCCCGTTTCGATAATCTGGGCGGCCTGAAAACGCGGGCACCCGTCAAAAGCAGCGGCGTGGTCGTGGGCCGCGTGGCCAGCATCGGCTTCGATAACACGCGTTACCAGGCGGTTGCCACGCTGGACATCGAGGAAAAATACCAATTTCCCGACGATTCCTCGGCCTCCATACTGACTTCGGGCCTGCTCGGCGAACAGTATGTCGGCATCACGCCGGGCGGCAGCGATAAAATGCTGGCGCAGGACGGCGAAATCAAATACACGCAGAGCGCCGTGGTGCTCGAGGAGCTGATCAGCAAGTTCCTATACAACTCAGCTAACGACGGAGGGAGTGCCAAATAGGAATCCGTGCCGGGCTGCACTGGCCTCCCATGTGAGTTTACAATCCGTGAACTGCGGTATAACTGACAATAGCTGAATAATGACAGATCCTGACACATCCGCGCCCCAGCGCGCACTGCGCTCCCTCACGCTGGCCTCGCTTCTGGGCACCACCGCGCTGGTCGCAGGATGCGCCACCGTGACGCACCCGACTCCCCAAGACCCCTGGGAGAGCTACAACCGCAGCATGTATGCGTTCAATGACACCGTCGACAAGGCTGTGCTCAAGCCCATCGCCACCGGCTACGACAAGCTGATGCCCGATCCGGCGCAAACGTGCATCCACAACATCTTCAACAACGTGGGCGATGTCTGGTCCGCCGTGAATAGCTTTCTGCAGGGCCGGGGCGTGGATTTCATCAATACATTGGGCAGAGTACTGTTCAACTCCACCATGGGGCTGGGCGGCTGTATCGACGTGGCGTCCATGAATGGCTCCAAGCGCATCGTCAACGACTTCGGCGTCACGCTGGGCGTGTGGGGCCTGGACGCCGGCCCCTATGTGGTGCTGCCGTTCCTGGGGTCCAGTACGCTGCGCGACAGCAGCGCGCTTGCCGGCACGCTTGCCACCGGCTTCTCGCCTATGACCCCGGTCATGCAGATCGACGATGTGCCGGTCCGCAACAGCATCCTGGGTCTATATATTGTCGATACTCGGGCCAATCTGCTGGAGGCTGACAAGCTGGTCGATGACATCGCCCTGGATCGGTACAGCTTCATCCGCGACGCCTATCTGCAACGCCGCAAGGCGCTGGTGGAAAGCCGCCGCCAGGGCCGTGCGGCACCTGACCAGACCCAGGACAGCCGCCTGCCGTCCTACGAGGATCCGGACTTGCCCGACTACGGCGAAGATCCCGGTGCCGACCAGAATCTGCCCGACTACGGACCCGACCCTGGGGCGCCGCAGTCTTCCGGCGCAGCCAGCACCGTGCAGCCAGCGGCGCCGTCGCCGACGACTAGCCAATAAAGGAGGCTTGCATCAATGATTCTTGCATTTCTGCGTTCCACATCCCTGCTGCAGCGGCTCTTTGCCGCGGCATGCCTGGGCATCGCGCTTGCGCTGTCCGCCACGGCGGCCAAGGCTGGCGAAAAGGTCGATCCCAATGCGTCGCCCAACGACTTCGTGCTTGCGGCCGCCACCAATGCGCTTGAGGCGGTGAAGAGCGACGAACAGGCCAAGGCGGGCAATCTCGCCCGTATCAACGAACTGGTCGACCAGTACATACTGCCCTATGTCGATTTCGAGAAGACGACCCGCTTGGCCGCGGGCCGCTACTGGCGCCAGGCCACACCGCAGCAGCAGCACGACCTGGTCGATGCCTTTCGCGGCACGCTGGTGCGCACCTACAGCGGCGCCCTGGCCAATGTGGACAAAGTGTCCGGCATCAAGATGGAGCCTTTCCGCGGCGACCCCAACGCTAAAGACGTGGCGGTCCGCTCCACGCTGACGCAGACCAACGGCCCCGCCGTAGCCATAGGCTACCGCCTCGAGAAAACCCCCGAGGGCTGGAAAATCTACGATCTGAATGTCGAAAACATCTGGCTTATCCAGAACTACCGCAATCAGTTTGCACAGCAGATCTCGCAGAACGGGATCGATGGACTCATCGCCGCACTGAAACGCGACGCCACAAAATAGACGCCGGCAGGACGCCTGGCCCGAACAGCCCGCTTTGCAGCAGCATGCACAGGCGGGCCACGGCCGGCGCGGCGGACTGCGCAGGAAGCCTCCCTCCAGCGCTCCGCTGGGCGGCGCAGGCGAGCGGACCCGCCAACGCGCCACCACCGACTATAATGCTTGGCTTGGCTCCTTCGGAGCCGGGCTTTTTATTTTTGTCCATGTCCGCCATCAATCTAGAGAATATTTCCAAGATATACGCGCCTGCGCCCATCAGTCTGGGGGCACGGCTGCGGCGCCAGCCTCCGCAGCCAGGCCATCAGGCGCTGTCCAATGTCAGTTTCACGGTCGAACATGGCGAGTTCTTCGGGCTGCTGGGCCCCAACGGCGCAGGTAAGACCACGCTCATATCCATACTGGCCGGGCTCGCAAGCGCCTCCTCCGGCCGCGCGCGCGTATGCGGCTACGACGTGCAAACTGATTTCCGGCAGTCACGAAGGGCGCTGGGTGTCGTACCCCAGGAGCTGGTCTATGATCCATTCTTCACCGTCAGGGAAACCCTGCGCATACAGTCTGGCTACTTCGGCCTGCGCAACAACGACGACTGGATAGACGAAATTCTGTTCAATCTCGGCCTGTCCGACAAGGCCGAGTCCAATATGCGGGCACTCTCCGGCGGGATGAAGCGCCGGGTTCTGGTTGCACAGGCGCTGGTACACCGACCGCCGGTTATCATTCTGGACGAACCCACCGCCGGCGTGGACGTCGACCTGCGCCGCACGCTCTGGGCTTTCATTTCCCGCCTGAACAAGGAAGGGCATACCATTCTGCTCACTACTCACTACCTGGAAGAAGCCGAGGCGCTCTGCCGCCGCGTGGCCATGCTCAAGCAGGGGCGCATTGCCGCACTCGACACCACGCAAGCGCTGATGGCCAGGGTGGGCGGCGCCGATCTGGAGGATGCATTCGTGCGCATCATGCACGACGACGAATTCCTGGGAGTGACGGCATGAGCACCCGCCCCTTGTTGCAGCCGCGTGACGGGCTGGGATCCGGCTTTCCGACCCTGCTCAAGAAGGAGCTCATGCGCTTCTGGAAAGTGGCTTTCCAGACCATTGCGGCGCCGGTCGTCACAGCCCTGCTCTACCTGCTGATCTTCGCCCATGTGCTGGAAGGCCGGGTTCACGTTTATGGCACGGTACCCTACACCGCGTTTCTGATCCCCGGCCTCATGATGATGAGCATGCTGCAGAACGCGTTTGCCAACCCCTCGTCATCGCTGATTCAAAGCCGTATCACGGGCAATCTTGTATTCATTCTGCTGCCGCCGCTTTCCCATGTGGAAATATTTGCCGCATACCTGCTATCGGCCATTGCCCGGGGCCTGTGCGTGGGGGCCTGTATATGGCTTGTCGCGCTGTTCTTCGTACCTTTACCGCCCGCGAACCTGCTGTGGGTGCTCGTGTTTGCGATCCTGTCCTGTGGCATCATGGGCACGCTTGGCCTGATCGCGGGCCTGTGGTCCGAGAAATTCGACCAATTGGCGGCATTCCAGAATTTTCTCATCATGCCGGCCACGTTTCTGTCCGGCGTGTTCTACTCCATTCACAGCCTGCCCCCCTTCTGGCAGGCCGTTTCGCGGTGGAATCCGCTGTTCTACACCATAGATGGCATGCGCTACGGCTTCTTTGGGGTTTCTGACGTCTCCCCGTGGCACAGCCTGGTCGTCGTTGCCGTGGTGGCTGCCATGCTCGGTCTTCTCGCCCTGCGCCTGGTCGCCAGCGGCTATAAACTCAGGAATTGAAAACCATGTTGCCGACTCCCGAACAAGTACGCGATTACATTGCCGCCAACCTGGACTGCCGGCATATCGAGGTGCAAGGCGACGGCTCGCATTTCGACGCCGTCATCGTCAGCCCCGCCTTCGAGGGCAAGCGTCTCATCGCGCGCCACCAACTGGTCTATGCAGCGCTTGGCGACCGCATGAAAGCCGAGATCCACGCCCTGTCCATGCGCACATTAACGCCGGCCGAATACGAGGCGAACCCGAATGGATAAGCTTCGCATCACGGGCGGCCGGCAGCTTCAGGGGGACGTTGCGGTGTCAGGCGCCAAGAATGCCGCGCTCCCCATTCTATGCGCCTCGCTGCTGACAGGCGATACGCTCTCGCTCAGCAATGTGCCCGGCCTCAACGATATCGGCACCACACTGCGCCTGCTGGGGCAAATGGGCGTGCAGGCGGACCGCGACCGGCAGGCCGGCACGGTGATGTTGAATGCGACTGGCGTGGACCGGCTTGAAGCGCCCTATGATCTCGTCAAGACCATGCGGGCGTCCATTCTCGTGCTTGGGCCGCTGTTGGCTCGCTTCGGTGAGGCGCGCGTCAGTCTCCCGGGTGGATGCGCCATTGGCCAACGTCCCGTCGATCAGCACATCAAGGGGCTGGAAGCCATGGGCGCGGAAATCAGCATCGAGCATGGCTATGTCGTTGCGCGCGCACGCCGGCTCAAGGGCGCCTCGATCCGCACGGACATGGTCACGGTAACGGGCACCGAGAACCTGATGATGGCGGCCACGCTTGCAGAGGGCCGCACCACCCTGGAAAATGCGGCCCGCGAACCGGAAATCGGTGACCTGGCGGAGTTGCTCAACCGAATGGGCGCGCGTATTCAAGGCCACGGCACAGACCGCATAGTGATCGACGGCGTGGAGAAGCTGCATGGCGCCGAGCATCGCGTCATCGCCGACCGCATCGAGGCGGGCACCTTTCTTTGCGCGGTGGGCGCCACGGGCGGCGACATCACGCTGCGCAACGCCGCACCCGGGACCATGGGTGCCACACTCGACAAGCTGACTGAAGCCGGCATGCAGATCGAGTGCGGGGAGGACTGGATCCGCGCCACGATGAAACAGCGCCCCCGAGCCACGGGCTTTCGAACCAGCGAGCATCCAGGATTCCCAACCGACATGCAGGCACAGTTGATGGCCCTGAACACGATTGCCGACGGCACCTCAGTCATCGTTGAGAACATCTTCGAAAACCGCTTCATGCACGTGCAGGAACTGGTGCGCATGGGCGCCGTCATCGACATCGACGGCCACACGGCCATCGTGTCCGGCGTCGAAAGGCTGTCGGGAGCCACCGTCATGGCCACCGATCTGCGCGCATCGGCCAGCCTGGTCATCGCCGGTCTGGCCGCATGCGGCCAGACCACCGTCGAACGTATCTATCACCTGGACCGCGGCTATGAGCGCATGGAAGAAAAACTGCGTGCGCTCGGCGCGGATATCCAGCGCATAACCGGAACGCCCCAATGAGCCCCGCAAGCCTGGACAAGCCCCTGACCCTTGCTCTATCCAAGGGCCGGATTTTCGAGGAAACCATGCCGCTGCTGGCCGCCGCGGGCATCAGCGTGACCGAGAATCCCGAAACCTCGCGCAAGCTGATTCTGCGCACCAGCAGTGCCGGCCTGCAGTTGATCATCGTGCGCGCCTCGGACGTGCCCACTTATGTGCAGTACGGTGCGGCTGATTTCGGCATCGCAGGCGCCGACGTCCTGTACGAGCATGCCGCCGCCCATCCTGGCGCCCTCTACCAGCCCATAGACCTGAACATTGCGCGGTGCCGCCTGTGTGTGGCCGTACGCACGGGTTTCGACTACGAAGCCGCTGTGCGTCAAGGCTCACGGCTTCGCGTCGCCACGAAGTACGTACGCGCCGCGCGAGAGCATTTTGCCCGCAAGGGGGTCTACGTCGATCTGATCAAGCTTTACGGTTCCATGGAACTGGCGCCGCTGGTCGGGCTGGCCGACGCCATCGTCGACCTGGTGTCTACGGGCGGCACGCTTAAGGCCAACAATCTGATGGAGGTCGAGGAAATCACGGCGATCTCCTCGCGCCTCATCGTCAACAAGGCCTCGCTCAAAATGCGCGGCAGCGGCCTGCAACCATTGATCGACGCTTTTGCGCGCGCCTCGGCGGGCGGCACGGCCCGCTGAGAGGCCACTCGCAGCCGGCCTTTCGCGGGCAAGGCGACCACTTCCGGTATAAACTGGGACAAACAGAACGCACTCATTGGCTTGTACCATGCTCTCGATCAAACGCCTCAACACCCGGGACGACGGGTTCAAGGCCAGTCTTCGTGCCCTGCTGGCTTTCGATGCCACGCAGGACGACTCCATAGAAAACGCCGTAACCGATATCCTGAAAGGGGTAAGGCAGCATGGCGATGCCGCGCTGCTTGACTACACGCGCCGTTTCGACCGCGTAACTGCTGCATCCGTGGCCGAGCTGGAAATCACGCCCGCGGCGCTGGCCGCAGCGCTGGACAGCCTGGATGCAGCGCAGCGTCAGGCACTGGAAGCCGCCGCAGACCGCGTACGACGCTACCACGAAAGACAGCGCGCCGAAACCTGGACCTACACAGAAGACGACGGCACAATGCTGGGCCAGAAGATCACGCCGCTGGATCGCGTCGGCCTGTATGTGCCGGGCGGCAAGGCCGCATACCCTTCGTCAGTTCTCATGAACGCCATACCGGCCAAGGTTGCGGGCGTTGGCGAGGTGGTCATGGTTACGCCCACGCCCGACGGCTTGCGCAACCCCATCGTACTCGCGGCCGCCGCGCTCGGGGGTGTCGACCGCGCCTGGGCCATCGGCGGTGCACAAGCCGTAGCTGCGCTCGCATTCGGCACCGACACCATCGCCCCCGTGGACAAGATCGTAGGACCCGGCAATGCATATGTCGCGGCGGCCAAACGCCGCGTATTCGGCGTGGTCGGCATAGACATGATCGCGGGCCCCAGCGAAATCCTCATCGTTGCGGACGGCACCACGCCGGCAGACTGGGTGGCCATGGATCTGTTCTCCCAGGCCGAACACGACGAACTGGCACAGGCCATTCTGCTATGCCCCGACGCGGGCTACCTGGATCAGGTCGCCCAGGCCATGGACCGCCTGCTGCCAGGCATGCCGCGCGCGGACATTATCCGCACAAGCCTGGCCAACCGCGGCGGGCTGATCCAGGTGCGCGACATGGAAGAAGCCTGTGAAATTGCCAACGATATCGCCCCCGAGCATCTTGAAATCTCCGCCGACGAGCCTCAACGCTGGGCGGATCTCATCCGCCATGCCGGCGCCCTATTCCTGGGCCGCTACAGCTCCGAGGCGTTGGGCGACTACTGCGCGGGGCCCAACCACGTATTGCCCACATCGCGCACCGCCCGCTTTTCCTCGCCGCTGGGCGTCTACGATTTCCAGAAACGAAGCAGTCTCATCCAGGTATCGCGGGATGGCGCCCAGACATTGGGCCGCATCGCCGCCTGCCTGGCCTACGGCGAGGGCCTGCAGGCCCATGCCGCCAGCGCCGAATACCGGCTTCCATCCACCGAAAAAACCTGAATGACCATGCGTACAGCCGACATTACCCGGAACACCAACGAAACCCGAGTGCGCGTGGCCATCAACCTCGATGGCACGGGCAAACAATCCATCAACACAGGCGTCCCCTTTCTGGACCATATGCTGGATCAGATCGCCCGCCATGGGCTGGTCGATCTGGACATCCAATGCGACGGCGACACGCACATCGACGACCACCACACGGTGGAGGATGTAGGCATCACGCTCGGACAAGCGTTTGCAGCGGCTGTCGGCGACAAGGCTGGACTGCGCCGCTATGGCCACGCCTATGTGCCGCTGGACGAAGCGCTTTCGCGCGTGGTCGTCGACTTTTCCGGGCGGCCGGGCCTGTACTATCACATTCCATTTACGCGCTCGCATATCGGCCGCTTCGACGTCGACCTGACGCGCGAGTTTTTCCAAGGCTTCGTCAACCATGCACTGGTCACGCTGCACATCGACAATCTGCGCGGCGAGAATTCGCACCATCAGTGCGAGACAGTCTTCAAGGCCTTTGGCCGTGCCTTGCGCATGGCAACGGAGATCGACCCGCGCAGCGCGGGCGTGGTACCGTCCACCAAAGGCGTGCTCTGACACTCCCTCGGGAAGCCATACCGAATCACTCTTACTTTTCCATCTATCGTGAATACGATCGCCATCGTTGACTATGGCATGGGCAACTTCCACTCGGTGGCGCGCGCCCTGCATGCCGCCGCGCCCGATGCCGACATACGCGTCTGCCGCGAGGCCGCCGGAATCGACCGCGCCAGCCGCGTGGTGTTTCCCGGACAAGGCGCCATGCCTGATTGCATGCGCACGCTTGAACAATCGGGCCTGCGGGACGCCGTAATGCGGGCAGCCCGCAGCAGACCGCTGCTGGGCGTGTGCGTGGGCGAACAGATGCTGTTCACACGCAGCGAGGAGGGCGATGTGCCCTGCCTGGATCTCTTTCCGGGCGTGGTTAGGCGCTTCTCGGGCACGCAGTTTGCAAGCCGGGATGATGCGCCTTGCAATGCCGGACAGGCCGGCGACAGGCCGGAGCGGCTGAAAGTGCCTCACATGGGCTGGAACCGCGTGACGCAGATCCGTGCGCATCCGCTATGGGACGGCATACCCGATGAAACCCATTTTTATTTCGTGCACAGCTATTATGCTCAACCGGAACAGCCATCCCTTACCGTTGGGGAAAGCCATTACGGCCTGCGCTTTACCTGTGCCATCGCAGACGCTAACATTTTCGCGGTACAGTTCCACCCCGAGAAGAGCGCAGGGCATGGCCTGCGGCTGTACCGGAATTTCGTAGACTGGAATCCTTAGATCATGCTACTCATCCCTGCCATCGACCTTAAAGACGGGCGTTGTGTGCGCCTCCGCCAGGGCGACCTGGACGACGCCACCGTGTTTTCCGACGACCCGGCCGCCATGGCAACCCAATGGCTGGATGCCGGCGCGCGCCGCCTGCACCTGGTCGACCTGAACGGCGCGGTGGCCGGCAAACCGCGCAACAGCGGCGCCATTCGCGCCATTCTTGATGCGGTGGCCGATGACATGCCGGTCCAGATCGGCGGAGGCATACGCGACCTCGACACCATCGAACAGTATCTGGATGCGGGCCTGTCGTACGTCATTATCGGCACCGCCGCCGTGAAGGATCCCGGCTTCCTGCGCGATGCCTGCAGCGCCTTCCCTGGCAATATCATCGTCGGCCTGGATGCACGTGACGGCAAGGTGGCCACCGACGGCTGGAGCAAGCTGACGCGCCACGACGTGCTCGACATGGCGGCCAAGTTCGAAGACTACGGCTGCGAGGCCATTATCTATACCGACATCGGCCGTGACGGCATGCTGTCGGGGGTCAATATCGACGCGACGGTCAAGCTGGCCCGCCGCGTCAACATTCCCATTTTCGCATCGGGCGGCGTCACCGATCTGCGCGACATCGAGGCGCTGTGCGCGGTCGAGGACGAAGGCGTGGAGGGTGCGATTCTGGGCCGCAGCCTTTACGAAGGCACGCTGGACTTTGCCGCAGCACAGGATCGAGCCGACGAGCTCGGCGCAGCATGACACATACCTCGCCCGACACCATCGACACAGGCCTTACCCGGCGCATCATCCCCTGCCTCGACGTCACGGCGGGCCGGGTGGTCAAGGGCGTTAATTTCGTCAACCTGATCGACGCGGGAGATCCCGTCGAGATCGCGCGGCGCTACGATGAGCAAGGCGCCGACGAGCTCACCTTCCTTGATATTACGGCAACCAGCGACGACCGCGATCTCATACTGCCCATCATAGAATCCGTGGCCAGGCAGGTGTTCATCCCTCTGACGGTCGGCGGAGGCGTGCGCAAGGTATCGGACATACAACGCCTGCTCAATGCCGGCGCCGACAAGGTCTCGATCAACAGTGCGGCCGTGGCCAACCCCCAGCTGGTGAGCGATGCGGCCGGCTATCATGGCTCCCAGTGCATTGTGGTGGCCATCGATGCCCGGCGCACCTCGGCCGACGACGAGCCGCCCAAGTGGGAGGTGTTCACCCACGGCGGGCGCAAGGCTACCGGCCTGGATGCCGTCGAATGGGCAAGAAAAATGGCGGCCAATGGCGCCGGGGAGCTGCTGCTCACCAGCATGGACCGCGACGGCACCAAGTCGGGCTTTGATCTGGCCCTGACGCGGCAGGTATCCGATGCAGTGCCTGTACCGGTTATCGCGTCCGGCGGCGTGGGCTCTCTGCAGCATCTGGCCGACGGCGTCACCGAGGGCCGGGCGAGCGCCGTGCTGGCAGCAAGCATCTTCCACTACGGCGAGCACACCGTGCAGGAGGCAAAGCAATTCATGGCCCGGCAAGGTATTAGGGTACGATTACCTGTATGACAGACGAAAGCAACTGGCTGGATGCCATTCAATTCGACGACCAGGGACTGCTCCCCGCCATCGCGCAGGACGTGGATACTGGTCTGGTGCTCATGGTCGCCTGGATGAATGCCGAGGCACTGGACGAAACCGTGTCCACGGGCCGCGCGGTGTACTGGTCGCGTTCGCGCCAGCGTTTATGGCGCAAGGGCGAGGAATCCGGCCATGTGCAGATCGTGCATGAAATCCGGCTGGACTGCGACGGCGACGTCATCCTGCTCAAGGTCAAGCAGGAGGGCGGCATCGCCTGCCACACGGGCCGGGAAAGCTGCTTTTTCCGGCGTCTGGATGGCACGGCCAACCAGGCATCCTGGTCGGCTGTGGACCCCGTCTTGAAAGACCCAGAGCTCATATACAAATGACGACGCAGGACACCGCCACCGTGCTGGCACGGCTGGCCGACACACTGGAAACACGCCTTCCGGCCAACGGCGGCAACCCGGACGCATCTTATACGGCCAAGCTGTTGGCGCGCGGCCCCGATGCCTTTCTGAAGAAAATCGGCGAGGAGGCCACCGAACTGGTCATGGCCGCCAAGGACGGGAAGCCCGACCGCATCGTGGCCGAAACAGCGGACTTGTGGTTTCATTGCATGGTTGCCCTGGCTCACTACGGCCTGAGGCCAGAGCAGGTCATGGCCGAACTGGCCCGCCGTGAAGGGGTTTCGGGCCTGGCGGAAAAGGCCGCCAGGACCAAGCAATAGGATCGCGTAATGAACAACAACTGTCTATTCTGCAAAATTGCCGCGGGCGAAATCCCGTCGAAGAAAGTGTACGAAGACGAAAACTTCTACGTCTTTCATGATATAAATCCGGCCGCGCCGGTGCATTTGCTTGTCATTCCCAAGCATCATGTACCGTCGATGCAGGAAATCGGACCGCAGGATGCGCAATGGCTGGGCCGCATGATGACGCTCGCCCCCAAGCTGGCCGCTGAAAACGGCTGCACGCCGGGGCCTGAAGGCGGTTTCCGGCTGGTGGTCAACACCGGCGTCGAGGGCGGGCAGGAAGTCGCCCACCTGCACATGCATATTATCGGGGGCCCGCGCCCCTGGGACAAACGTGCGGCACCCGCCGCTTAATTCGGAGACTTATCATGGGTAGTTTCAGTATCTGGCACTGGCTGATTGTCCTGGTCATTGTCGCACTGGTGTTCGGCACCAAGAAGTTGCGCAATATGGGCGAGGACCTTGGCGGCGCCGTCAAGGGCTTCAAGAAAGGCATGCGCGATGCCAACGAGGAAGCGGACCAGAAAACCCCCGAAGCCGTCACGCAGCAGCGTACCCAGACAGACGACACCATCGACGTCCAGGCCAAGGAAAAAACCGACGCCTGACGTGCGCAAATCCAGTCTTCCCCTTAACCGATCAGGCGCACGGTCCCACCATGTTTGATGTCAGTTTCAGCGAGCTAATGCTGATCGGCGTAATTGCGCTGATCGTCATCGGGCCCGAACGCCTGCCCAAAGTGGCACGCACCATCGGCCATCTGGTTGGCCGCGCCCAGCGCTACGTCAGCGATGTCAAAAGCGATATCCAGCGGGAGATGGACCTGGAGGAACTGAACAGCCTCAAGGGCCAGATGGAGGAGGCTGCCAAGTCGGTGAAGTCGTCCATGCAGGATGCCTCCGAATCCTTGCGCGAACCCATGGATGAGGCGCGCAAGGCACTGGCGGACGCATCGGACTCCATTGACAGCCTGACCAAGGCCGCGGAAAGCGATGCGGAAACCGCGTCTGATGCCCACGACGAGCACGCAGCCGCCAAGACAGCGCCGGCGGACGTTACACCCGACCCGCTGGGCACGCTGGCGCCGGCCCATTCTTACGAGACGCCGGACGAATTCGCGCCCCAGGCAGACGCCGGCGCGCCGGACTCGGGCTCCGAACCGGCGCCGTCCACCGACTCCGATCCGGACTCGCTGCCCCTGCCCGGATTCGAAACCGGCACAGCCGCAAAGCCATCACCAGAGAAGCAATCGTGACACAGCCGGACGACACCCAGGACACCTTCATCTCCCACCTGGTCGAGTTACGCACGCGCCTGCTGCGCGCCGCCATGGCGGTGCTGGCTGTCTTCGTAATCCTATTTCTCTACCCCGGTCCATCCGCTATCTACGACATTCTGGCTCAGCCCATGCTCGCGTCGCTGCCCCAGGGCACGCGGATGATCGCCACGGGCGTGATAACGCCGTTCATGGTGCCCATCAAGGTCACGCTCCTGGCGTCTTTCATCGTTTCGCTGCCCATTGTCCTGTATCAAGCCTGGGCATTCATCGCGCCGGGGCTATACAAGCACGAGCAGCGCCTGGCCTTGCCGCTGATCGCCTCCAGCACGCTGTTGTTCCTGCTTGGCATGGCCTTTTGCTATTTCGTCGTATTCCGCACCGTATTCCAGTTCATCGCGCATTTTGCGCCAGAGTCCATCACGCCCGCACCGGACATCGAGGCCTACCTGGGGTTCGTCATGACCATGTTCGTTGCCTTCGGCATCACATTCGAGGTGCCGGTGGCCGTCATTCTGCTGGTCAAGACCGGTATTGTGTCGGTTAAGAAGCTACGTGCTGTGCGCGGATACGTGGTTGTCAGTGCATTCATCATTGCCGCGGTCATCACGCCCCCCGACGTCGTCAGTCAGTTCATGCTGGCGCTTCCCCTGTGTCTGCTGTTTGAACTGGGCATATTCGTGGCTTCATTGCTGGAGCGCAAATCGGCCGATGATAGCCAGACGGCCGATGACGCCGGCACGCAAGAAACGGAATAAGCAGACGGCTTAAGGGCGGCCCCGCCCATCAGCCGTGGCCGGGTGGCCATGCAGGCACGGCAGATGGATGAGCCCGCCAGCACTGCGCGGCAGGCTCATCGGAGCCGCCGAAAGACCCCTTTGCGTATTACCGGCGCCGAATGGGCGGACGCGTTCCCACCTCTACCTGAACCTTGCGCTGCTTGCCGTCGCGCAATATGAGAAGCGCCGCCGTCTTGCCGGGGCCCAGGGGCGCAATCTGATTGAGCAGGCCGATGGAGTCCTGCACCGGTTCTCCTTCGATGGCCAACACGATATCGCCCACTCTCAAGCCTGCGCGCGCGGCCGGCCCATCGCGCAGAATGCTGGCAATGATGACGCCGTGATCCTGCTTGAGACCAAAGGCGCGTGCCAGATCTGGCGTCATGTCCTGCGGCTCGATACCCAGCCACCCGCGCGTCACCGTTCCCGTCTTGATGATCTGCGCCATAATGGTGTGGGCAGTGCGTGCGGGAATGGCGAACCCTATGCCCAGCGACCCGCCGGTTTCGGAATAGATCGCGGTATTGATACCGACCAGATTGCCGGAGGTGTCGATGAGCGCGCCGCCAGAATTGCCTGGATTGATGGCCGCATCCGTCTGAATGAAGTTTTCGTAAATATTGATGCCAAGGCGGTTGCGGCCCACGGCCGACACGATGCCCATGGTGGTGGTCTGGCCCACGCCGAACGGATTGCCGATGGCCAGCACGATGTCGCCTGTGCGCGCCACGGCGCCTTGATTGAAGGCAATGGCCTTCAGCCCGGGCAGATCGATCTTGAGGACAGCCAGATCGCTTTCAGGATCCGCGCCAACCAGCGTTGCCTTGGCCTCGCGCCCGTCGCTCAGTGCCACTTCTATGGAATCCGCAGCCTCGATGACATGGAAGTTGGTCAGAATGTAGCCATCATCGCGCACAATGACGCCCGAACCCAGGTTGGTAAACTCGCGGCGGCGGCTAAAGCCGGGAATTTCCTTGAACAGCCGCTCAAGTTCGGGGTTGGGCGGCAGCGGCAGCAATGGCACGTTGACATGCTTGCGTGTGTAGACATTGACCACCGAGGGCGTGGCCTGCGCCACCGCATCCGCAAATGACAGCCGCGCCAGCGCCGTCCCGGGCGCGGCAGCCGCCGGAGGCTGGGCAGCGGCCGGCGTGGCAACTGGCCCGGGTTGGCGGCCCGGCAGCCATTCGGGCCTCAATGTGGCCACGATGAATAAAATACCAAGACAGACCGTAACGGTCTGTGCAAACAGCAACCACAATCGACGCATAAGGCGAGAGTATCCCATGGATCAGGTTTCTACACGACAACTGGCCACCTGGCTGGACAATACGCTGCAGGCGGAGCGCTTTCGGGATTATTGCCCCAACGGTTTGCAGGTGGAAGGCAAGGCAACGATAGGCCACATTATCACGGGCGTCACGGCCTCGCAGGCGCTGCTCGAGACCGCCATAAGCCGGGGCGCCGACGCTGTGCTGGTGCATCACGGCTGGTTCTGGAAAGGCGAAAGCCCCGTGGTTCGAGGCCCGAGGCGCCAGCGCCTGGCCACGGCGCTGGGCAGCGACTTGAATGTATTCGGTTATCACCTCCCCCTGGATGCGCATCCCACACTAGGGAACAATGCCCAACTGGCCCGAGTGCTGGGACTGGAGCCCGACCGGGATGCCGACGGCAATCCCGTCACCTGCGGTCCCGAGGGACTGATATGGTTGGGCAGCTGTCCCGGGGCGAACACGCTGGGGGATCTGCGCGAAAAAATTTACAAGGCCTTACAACGTGTTCCGTTGATTGTGGGCGATCCACAACAAAAAACAGGCCGGGTGGCATGGTGCACCGGGGCGGCGCAAGGCATGATGGAAGCCGCCGTCGACGCCGGGGCACATGTCTATATCACCGGCGAAGCCTCCGAACCCACCACGCATCTGGCGCGGGAAACCGGCACGGGCTTCATCGGCGCCGGCCATCATGCCACCGAGCGCTACGGCATACAGGCCCTGGGCGACGCCGTCGCCGCGCAGTTCGGCATCAAGGTGGAATTTGTGGATATCGACAATCCGGTTTGATCGGCCCCGCCGTGCCGCAGCCTCGGCCTCGGACAAGGGTTATTTGCGCTGAAGCAAATCGCGGATTTCGCGCAGCACGACGACATCCTCGGCAGGCGCTGCGGGCGCCGCCTCCTCGGCAGCCTGTTCGCGCTCGAAACGCTTGCGCGAGGCGTTCACTGCCTTGACGAGGCAGAACACCACAAAGGCCATGAGAATGAAGTTGATGAGCACGGTGAGAAAGTTGCCCCATGACAGGACGACAGCGCCCGCCTTGTTGAGTGCATCATAGGTTTGCGGCCCGGCGTACCCTTCCGGCATGCGCAGCAGCAGAAACTTGTTGGAGAAATCGACCTCGCCACCAAGCACGAAATTGATGAGAGGCATGATGATGTCGTTCACCAGTGAGGTGATGATTTTCCCAAAGGCAGCGCCGATGATGACGCCGACGGCCAGATCTATCATGTTGCCCTTGACGGCGAACTCGCGAAACTCGCTCAGGAAACCGCTGGCTTTGCTCATGGTCGTTTCTTCCTTATGATGTGCTTCACATGCCCCATACCCGGGCTAACGCTATAATACGCGGTTGAATAGATGGCATACAGCAAAAAATAGTGAACTCCATTTGCCCGGCCCGGGCTCAGAAAGGATACTAGAATGAGTGAGACTACGACACAGCTCGACGATTCCGGAGCGGTCGATCCCAACCTCCCACCGGATCCGTCGCGCCGTTTCTGGGTGACCACCGCCTGTGCGGTGAGTGGTGTTGCCGGGGTTGCCACGGCCGTGCCGTTCGTCAGCTCCTTTGCGCCCTCCGAAAAGGCCAAGGCCGCTGGCGCACCTGTCGAAGTCGATGTATCCGGCCTTGCTCCCGGTCAGATGATGACCGTCGAGTGGCGTGGCAAGCCGGTCTGGATACTACACCGCACCAAGCAGCAGATCAGCGACCTCAAGACGCTGGATCCCGAACTCGCAGACCCTCACTCAGAGCGTCCGGGCTTCACGCCCGATTTCGCTGAAAACGAATACCGGTCACGCAAGCCCGATCTGTTCATCTGTGTAGGCATCTGTACACACTTGGGCTGTTCTCCCACGCCCGAGTTTACAGGCGGCCCCGGCCTGCCGGCCGACTGGAAAGGCGGCTTTCTGTGCCCCTGCCACGGCTCCATGTTCGATCTGGCCGGACGCGTCTACAAGAACAAGCCCGCACCCGACAACCTGGAAGTTCCGCCCTATGTGTTTTCCGAGGACGGCACCAAGGTCACCATCGGTGTCGAGGACAAGAAAAAGGCCTGATGGGCATGCGGCATTCGCCGCGCGCCACACGAGCCAAAACCGTATTACGCCTAGATAGAACATAAAGGAGCCGTTTCATGGCTGGCGAGAAAACCGTCGATACGACAGGACTTTTGGGGTGGATAGACAGGCGCTTCCCGCTGTCCGTCATGGTCAAGGAGCACATGTCGGAGTACTACGCGCCCAAGAATTTCAACTTCTGGTATTTCTTCGGATCCCTGGCGATGCTGGTGCTGGCCATCCAGATCGTCACCGGCATATTCCTGGTCATGAACTACAAGCCCGACGCGAAGCTGGCCTTCGAATCGGTCGAGTACATCATGCGCGAAGTGCCCTGGGGGTGGCTGATCCGCTATATGCACTCGACCGGCGCCTCCATGTTCTTTGTCGTGGTCTACCTGCACATGCTGCGCGGGCTGTTCTACGGCTCCTACCGCAAGCCGCGCGAGCTGGTATGGATTTTTGGCGTTGCCATTTTCCTCTGCCTGATGGCCGAGGCATTCTTCGGCTATCTGCTGCCCTGGGGCCAGATGTCTTACTGGGGTGCCCAAGTCATCGTCAACCTGTTCTCGGCCATTCCCTTCATCGGCCCCGATCTGGCCATCTGGATCCGCGGCGACTACGTCGTGTCCGATGCCACGCTGAACCGCTTCTTTGCCTTCCATGTCATCGCCATCCCACTGGTGCTCATCGGCCTGGTCGTGGCGCACATCATTGCGCTGCACGAAGTGGGTTCGAACAACCCGGACGGCGTCGAAATCAAGCAAGGACCCAAGGACAGATACGGCCGCCCTGTAGACGGCATTCCTTTCCATCCGTACTACACCGTGCACGACATCATGGGTGTTGCCGGCTTCCTCATTGTTTTCGCGGCCATCATCTTCTTTGCGCCTGAAATGGGCGGCTACTTTCTGGAGTACAACAACTTCATACCGGCCGATCCCCTGAAGACGCCGCCCCATATCGCGCCCGTCTGGTATTTCACACCCTTCTACTCGATGCTGCGCGCCACCACATCGGATTTCACTGTGGTGCTCACCGTGTTTGCCGTGATCGGTGCCATCGCGCTATTCATCAAGGGCAACCTCAGAGGCATATGGCGTCTCGCCGTGCCGGTCATCCTGCTGGTCATTGCATTCCTGCTGCAAGTCATCGACGCCAAGTTCTGGGGCGTCGTGGCCATGGGCGGCGCCGTGGTCATCCTGTTCTTCCTGCCCTGGCTCGACCACTCTCCGGTCAAGTCCATACGCTACCGTCCAACCTGGCACAAATACCTGTACGCCATCTTCATCGTCAACTTCCTGATGTTGGGCTTCCTGGGCACCCAACCGCCCAATCCGACTTTCAATATGCTGAGCCAGATCGGCACCGTGATCTATCTGGGTTTCTTCCTGCTGATGCCGGTATGGAGCCGCCTGGGCAGATTCAAACCGGTTCCTGAACGCATCACGTTCCACGCTCACTAAGGCAACCCATACGTTACGGAAAGATCATGATCAAAAAGTTGCTCGGCGTCATCGCCTTATCATTGAGCTGCACGGTTGCCATGGCGGCCGAAGGCGGCCACCCCCTGGATCACGCGCCCGACCGCCTGAATGACATGGCGTCACTGCAGAACGGCGCCAAGCTGTTCGTGAACTATTGCATGGGCTGTCACAGCGCCAATTCGATGAGATACAACAAGCTCACCGATATTGGCCTGACAGAGGAAATGATAGAAAAAAACCTATTGTTCACGGCTGACAAAGTGGGCGAGCTCATGCATATCGCCATGCGGCCTGAAGACGCCAAGAAGTGGTTCGGCACCACGCCGCCCGACCTGTCGGTCATTGCACGCGCCAAATCGCACAATCTGGGCGCCTCGGGCACCGATTATGTCTACACCCTCATGCGCTCGTTCTACCGCGACACGTCCAAGGCCAGCGGCTGGAACAACCTGGTGTTCCCGAACATCGCCATGCCCAATATTCTCTGGCAGCTGCAGGGACCAGTTACACTGGACCGGACGGTCATCCATAAGGTCGAGCAGCAGGACGGCAGCGAAGCATGGGAACGTACTGTATCCAAGTACGATGCCGACGGGTTCTCCGTCATCAAGACCGAAGCCCTCAAGGATTACGAAGGCAAGGCCGTAAACAAGTCCGTGCTGACGCCAGCCGATGCCCGGCAGGCGGCAGTATTCGACAACAACGTGGCCGATCTGGCAAACTTCCTCGATTGGATGTCCGAGCCCATGCAGCAGCAGCGCAAGCAAATGGGCGTATGGATTCTGCTCTTCCTGGCTTTGTTCCTGGTCGTTGCCTGGCGCCTGAACGCTTCCTACTGGAAGCACGTCAAGTAAATACTGTATAAATAGTAATTAATATCAATAGTTCACTTAACGTTTAAACTATTGATCTGGAAATAGGCGTAGTCGATTACGCCTATTTCCCTTTTCGGCGTGGCGTTTTTGATGCCCGCCCCCCACTTCTACGATTGGAATTCGCGACATGATGGTGCTCTATTCTGGAACGACCTGCCCTTTCTCCCAACGCTGCCGGTTCGTGTTGTTTGAAAAAGGCATGGATTTCGAGATCCGTGACATCGACCTGTACAACAAACCGGAAGATATCTCGGTCATGAACCCGTACGGCCAGGTGCCCATTCTGGTAGAGCGGGATCTGGTCTTGTACGAATCCAACATCATCAACGAGTACATCGACGAGCGCTTCCCCCATCCGCAGCTCATGCCGGCCGATCCGGTCATGCGTGCGCGCACACGGCTTTTCCTGTATAACTTCGAGAAGGAGCTCTTCGTGCATGTGTCCGTGCTCGAAGACCGCAGCTGCACCGACGCCAAGGCGCAGGATCAGGCACGCCATGCCGTCCGCGACCGCCTGGCCCAGCTGGCTCCGCTGCTGCTGAAGAACAAGTACATGCTCGGTGAAGAATTCTCCATGCTGGACGTAGCCATTGCGCCGTTGCTGTGGCGCCTGGATCACTACGGCATCGAGCTGCCCAAGAATGCCGCGCCGCTGCAGAAATATGCCGAACGCATCTTTTCGCGGCCTGCCTACATCGAGGCGCTGACACCTTCGGAAAAGGTCATGCGTCGCTAGATCATTATGCAAGAGTCCTCGACCAAACCCTATCTGATACGCGCGCTGCACGAATGGTGCACCGACAACGGCTATACGCCCCACATCGTTGTCACGGTGGACGCCAATACCGTTGTGCCGCCGGCGCATATCCGGGACGGCCAGATCACGCTGAACATCGGCACACTGGCCACCAACCGCCTGACACTGGGTAACGAGTACATCGAATTCCAGACACGTTTCGGTGGCGTCACCGAGCAGATCTACGTCCCGGTAGCCGCCGTGTCGGCCATTTACGCGCGCGAAACGGGCGCAGGCATGGGTTTTGACGTCGTGGAGTCGCAACCGCATCCGGGACTTGGCGAGACCCAGCCCGCGCAGCAGGATGCCGGCGGACCCAAAGTCGTCGCCGACAATGGCACCCGCTCGCCGGCGCACGAGAGCGATGGGCCCGACGATCCCAAGCCACCGCGGCTGACGATCGTGAAATAGGGGCGGGCCGCGGCTCGCACATGTAATCACGACATGCCGGCCTATACATCCCGCCCGAAATTTCCTTCGCTCAATGCGCTCAAAGCATTCGAAGCGGCGGCGCGCCACCAGAGCTTTACCAAGGCAGCGCAGGAGCTCCATGTCACCGCGGGCGCCATTGCGCAGCAGATCAAGCTGCTGGAAGACTGGCTGGGCTGCCCACTGTTCCAGCGCAGCGCCCAGGGCATCAAGCTGACGCCCGAGGCCCAACAGGCATTACCGCCGCTCAGCGCAGCCTTTGATCAACTGAGCGCTGCGGTCAGCCACCTGCGGCAGGTCAATACACCAACCGAAATTTCCATTGCCGCGCTGCCCTCGGTGGCGCTGCTCTGGCTCTCGCCCCGACTGCCTGCGCTGTCCTCAGCATTTCCCGAACATTATTTCTCCGTCACGGCCATGGAGCAGCCACCCAACTTCCGGCGCGAGCCCTACGATCTGGCGGTATTCTATGTAAGGGACGCGCCCGAGGGCATGGTTCGTATAGGCTTGGGGCGCGACGAGCTTTTCCCTGTATGCGCGCCGCGCCTGCTGGCCCAGGCCCAGTCCAACGGCCAACACTGGAGCAGCTTGCGGCTGTTGCACGACACCATCTGGCGCAACTACTGGCAGCTTTGGCTCGACGAGGCGCGCGTGCCCGGCGTGCAGCCGGCCACCGGCGCCGAATTTTCCCTCTACAGCATGGCGCGCCAGGCCGCCATAGACGGTGCGGGGGTGCTCATGGGGCGATCGAGCCTGATTGACGATGCGCTACAGCATGGCCTGCTGGTGCCGGTGTCCGAACTGCGCGTACCGGCGCCGGACGAGCTGAGCATCCTGCTGCCCGACAGTGCGCCGTCTTCCGCGCAATTCCGGCCCCTGGTGTCCCGACTCCAGGCATTGGCCGGGCAGCCGGCCACCCAGGCCTAGTTTTTCTACGGCTGGCCCGAAGAATAAATCGTTTGCAGCACGGGCAGCTGCCTGCCTACCATGGTCGCAACATGGCCGCAACGGCCACGCACATGGGAACCGCGGCAATGAGCGCACTACAGCAACGATCCTGGGTACCAGAACCCGTCGAGCGTTATATCGAGGGCTTGGCCAGCAAGGCAGCCGCGTCGTCCATTGATGACATTGATACCCGCATCGGCGAGCTGATCGCACGCAACCGGCAGATACACGAAACCGACTGCTTTAACCTGAATCCAGCCACCAATGTCGTCAACCCCCGCGCAGAGGCCGCACTGAGCCAGGGCCTTGGTTCGCGCCCATCCCTGGGCTATCCCGGCGATAAGTACGAAATGGGGCTGGAGGCGATTGAAGAAATTGAGGTCATTGCAACCGAACTGGCCTGTGAGGTCTTCGGCGCCCGCTATGCAGAGGTACGGGTGGGCTCGGGCGCGCTGGCCAACCTGTACGCCTTCATGGCGATCTGCAAGCCGGGCGACATCATCATCGCCCCTCCCGCCGCCATAGGCGGCCACATTACTCACCACAAGCAGGGGGCCGCAGGGCTGTATGGCGTACGCACCGAGCCGGCACCCATCAATGCGAAGGACTATACCGTCGACATCGACCGCCTGAGGGAGGATGCGCGGCGCCTGCGTCCCGCGCTGATCACCATAGGCGGCAGTCTCAACCTTTTTCCGCATCCCATACGTGAAATACGTCAGATCGCGGACGAAGTGGGCGCGCGGGTCCTGTTCGACGCAGCCCATATGTCGGGCATGATTGCCGGACATGCCTGGCAGCAGCCTCTGGAAGAAGGCGCACATCTGATGACCATGAGCACCTACAAAAGCCTGGGCGGCCCGGCGGGCGGGCTCATCGTCACCAGCGATCCGGAACTGGCGCGGCAACTGGACAGCGTCGCGTATCCCGGCCTGACCGCGAATTTCGATGCGGGCAAGACTGCGGCGCTGGCAATAGGCCTGCTGGACTGGAGAGTCTATGGACGCTCGTATGCGGCCATGATGGCAGCCACGGCCAAGGCGCTGGCAGAGTCGCTGTATGAATGTGGCGTGCCGGTCTTCGCCGCGGAGCAGGGTTTTACCCGCTCCCATCAATTCGCCGTCGAAGCGGCCCGATACGGCGGTGGACAGGCTGCAGCGCGCAAGCTGCGCCAGGCCAATATCCTGAGCTGCGGCATCGGCCTGCCTGTTGCCCCCGTCGACGGTGACGTCAACGGGCTGAGGCTGGGCACGCCCGAGATCGTGCGCTTCGGCATGCGTCCCGAGGACATGCCCAGACTCGCAGGCTATATCGCGGCCGGGCTGAATGCCGACGGGGACGGTGCGCTGGCCGCCATAGCCCGCGATGTCAGCGCCTGGCGCCATAACTTTACGGAGCTGCACTTTATACGAAGTTGAAACAGAACCGCGGGCTCGCCCCGCCAAGGAGGAGACATCATGCATACCCATATCATCAAGGCGGGCGCTGCAGGCATCCTGGTCGGAGGGTTGGCCGTCATGCCGGCGCACGCGCAGTCCTCGAAACTGGACACGGTCGTCAAGCGCGGGCAACTGATCTGCGGCACCGACAACACTAAACCCGGCTTCGGCTATCTGAATCCCAAGACAGGCAAACTCGAAGGCTTCGACGTGGATTATTGCCATGCCGTGGCAGCCGGCGTGCTGGGCGACCCATCCAAGGTCAAGATGGTGGCGCTCACCGACAAGAACCGCTTCAATGCCTTGCAAAATGGCGAAGTAGATGTCGTTTTTTTCCATACGACCATCACCGCGACACGTGCTACCGTGGTCGGCGCGGCGTTCCTGCCGGTGAATTTCTATGACGGTACCGGCGTACTGGTGAAGAAGGCGGACAAAATCGGCAAGATCGACGACCTGAATGGCGGCACCATCTGCACCACGCAGGGCTCCACCACGGAAGCTGTGTGGGCCGACTATATCAAGGGTCACAAATGGGACCCCGCAACACAGGTGCTGACCTACCAGGATCTGGACAAGCTGTTTGCCGCCCTCAATACGGGCCGCTGTAATGCTATGACCACAGACAAGTCCGCGCTGGTGGGATGGAAAGGCAACGCGCCCAATCCCGACGATTTCGATGTCCTGGCCGAAACCATCTCCAAGGAGCCGCTTGCCGGTTTCGTGCGTCAGGATGACAATCAATGGCGCACCGCGCTCACCTGGATCGCATATGCACTGGTCCAGGCGGAGGAGTTCGGGATTACCGCCAAGAATGCGGACGAAATGACGAAAAGCCAGAATCCGGATATCCAACGATTCCTGGGTGTGAACGGCGACGTGGGCAAAAGCCTGGGTCTCGCGCCGGACTTTGCCAAGACAGTCATCAAGGCCGTTGGCAACTACGGTGAAATCTATGACCGCAACATCGGGCCCGATACGCCGTACGGCATTGCCCGCGACGGTAGTCAGAACGACCTGTGGACGCGCGGCGGCCTGATGTATTCGCCACCGTTCCGCTAAGATGCAGCGCGGCGGCACTTCGCGCCTTTCCCTGGCCGACCATCTGTTGCAGGCGCTGGTCGTGCTGGGGGCTGTCGCGCTCGTGGCCGGCCTGGCCTATGGCATCTACAGCGGCCTGGCGGCGCACAACATCGGCGTCAGCTTCGATTTCCTGTGGCAGAAATCCGGGCTGCACCTGACCGAGGGCCTAACGCTGGACTGGACGGACGGTGTGGCCCTGGTTCCGTACGAGTCGGGAGACAGCAATCTACAGGCGTTATTGCTGGGCCTGTACAACACTCTCAAAGTCGCCCTCGTCGGCATCATCCTCAGCACGATGCTGGGCCTCGTGGTGGGTGCCGGCCGCGTATCGCGCAATTGGGCGGTAAGCCGGTTCTCGCTGGCTTTCGTCGAGCTCATACGCAACACGCCGCTGCTCATACAGTTGTTTTTCTGGTATTTTGCCGTGGTGCTGCGTCTGCCGCCCATGCGGGAAGCCGCGCATCTGTATGGCGTCATTGCCAGCCAGCAGGGTATTTATTTTCCGTCGCCGCAGTCCGCCTGGCCCGGCGGCGAATGGCTGGTGCTTGCCAGCTTGATCCTGGCCGGCGCTATTGTTCTGGTCACAAGAGGCCGTCCCGCCCGGCGCGGCATCCTGCTCGGCGCACTTATCGCGGCCTGGATCGCCACCATGGCCTGGAAGGGCTCGCCGCTGCAGTTGGACATGCCAGTGGCATCGCGTTTCCGGGCCAGCGGCGGACTGGCCTTCACGCCTGAGTTCGCCGCCATCCTGCTGGCGCTCGTCGTATACACCGCCGCCTTCATCGCCGAAGTCGTGCGCGGCAGCATCGAGGCCGTGTCGGGCAGGCAATGGATGGCGGCCCATGCCCTGGGCCTGAAGCGCGGCCAGGCCATGCGCTATGTCATCCTTCCCCAGGCCTTTCGAATGCTGATCCCGCCGCTGGTCAACCAGTACCTGAATCTGGCGAAGAATACCTCGCTGGCCATCGCCATCGGCTTTCCAGACCTTTTCAATATCTACGGCACTGTTGCGAACCAGACCGGTCGCAGCATGGAAGGCATTCTGTTCGTCATGGTGGCCTACCTGCTCATCAATTGGCTCATCAGTCTCTTCATGAATATGTATAACCGGCGGCTGCTGGCGCGGGGGCAGCGATGAATGTCCATGCCGCGCCGCGGGACGGCCTGAGCGCACGGCTTGCACAGCGCCTGTTCCCAACTTGGCTGGATGGCGCACTATCGCTGTGCACGCTGGCCATCGTCATCTGGCTGGCATGGTCCTTCGGGCGCTGGGCGTTTACGCAGGCCGATTGGCGCGTCATCGGTGAAAGCCTGCGCTTCCTGATGGCCGGCGGTCTGGATCGCGCGCAGATCTGGCGGGCATGGGCCGCCAGCTACCTGTTTCTTGCACTGGTGGGACTCAGCCTTGCCCGGCTCTTTGATGGCCGAGGATGGCACTGGGCGCTCGGCGCGGCGCTTGTCCTGCTCTCCGCGGAGTCCATGCTTCGGCTGGCCCTGGATACGCCGCTTGCGCTGCCCCTCCTGTTGTTTGCCGCGCTGCTGCTGGGCTGGGCAGGAGCCCGGCTGGTGACAGCGCGATGGTTGGTGCTCGCCTGGGTGGCGGGCACGATCGTGATGTGGCAGATATTGATTCCAGGCACCGGCCGGGCCGTGGGCGGCCTGCTCCTGGGCACTCTCGTTACGGTGGTGGCCGCCCTGGGCAGCTTTCCGCTGGGAGTATTGCTGGCATTGGGCCGTACCAGCCGGTTGCCGGGCGTGCGCATGGTCTGCAGCGGCTACATCGAGCTGGTGCGATCGCTGCCGCTGATCTCCATTCTATTCTGGGCCTGGATGGTGGTGCCGCTCGTGCTGCCCGCCGATATCCGCATCAACGATGTGGTACGCGGCACAGCGGGCTTCGTGCTGTTCTACGCAGCCTATGTGGCCGAATACGTGCGCGGCGGGCTGCAAGGGATACCGGCGGGGCAATGGGGCGCGTCGTGGTCGCTGGGCATGACGACTGCTCAGACCCTGCGCCATGTGATCCTGCCGCAGGCAATACGCACGGTGTTACCCGGCCTCGTCGGTAACGTTCTGGACATATTCAACAACGTGCCGTTGCTGTTCATCATCGGGCTGACCGAATTCGTGCGGGCTGGCCAAGTCGTGCTGTCCAACCCGCAGCACTCGGACCAACTCTACGAGGTGTACGTCTTCATGTTTGCCGTCTACTTGCTGATCGCCATGGTGCTATCGTGGAGTGCCCGCGTGGTCGAACAGAAAGGCCGCGCCGCAAGCGCCTGAAAGAGAATACGGCCCGCCATCCCGGAACGAGCGCACGGGCCGTTCGTGATGCAGGGAAAGCTGCTCCGGTCAGCCGCGGTAGCGGGCAGCCAGCTGCTCCGCGCCACGCGCCAGCAACGCGATATCCATGCCTATCGCTGTGAACAGCGTACCCCATTCCATGTAGCGGCGCGCCTGGGCCTCGTCGACAGTAAGAATGCCCGGCGCCTTGCCGGCCGCGCGTATGCGCTTGATGGCATCTTGAATGGCCGACTGCACCTCGGGATGCCCCAATTCTCCGGGATGCCCCATGCTGGTGGAGAGGTCCGCCGGCCCGATGAATACGCCGTCCAGGCCGTCAACCTTCAGAATTTCGTCGAGATTGTCGAGGCCCGTCTGCGTCTCGACCTGAACCAGCAGACAGAGCTCGTCTTCGCATTGACGCATGTATTCACGATTGGCGCCGAAAGCGCTGGCGCGCGTCGTACCGCCCACGCCCCGGATACCCAGCGGCGGATAGCGAGTACCCGCCACCGCCCGCGCGGCCTCCTCGGCGTTCTGTACATAGGGGATGAGCAGCGACTGCGCCCCAATATCGAGATAACGCTTCTGCTGCAAGGGATCATTCCAGGTGGGGCGCACCACCGCGGTAACGGGAAAGGCGGCAACGGCCTGCAGTTGTGCCAGCACGGAACGCAGGTCGTTGGGGGCATGTTCCGTATCCAGGAGCAGCCAGTCGAAGCCCGCTCGGGCCACGATCTCGGTGGTGTATGGATTGGCCAGAGATGTCCACAAGCCTAGCTGCTGCTTGCCTTGCGCCAGTGCGCGCTTGAATTTGTTGGTGGGTACGTTGCTCATGCTGTCGGACTCTCCTCGTCAGTCCATTGATAATCCATGCATCGCGGCACTCTTTCAGACGTGTAAAGTATTTATCAACGATGGTAGCACCGTTGGCGTCCGCGTATCGCGCCAATGCCTGATTTCAGTATAGTGTTCGTGTGTACAACTATTGCCGGTATGTCCGGATTCCCAGGATTGCCTCATGCAGATATCGCCTCACACGCTGTCCGCAGCGGACACCTACAAGCTGCTTATGGGCACGGTCGTGCCTCGGCCAGTTGCCTGGATCAGCACCATCTCGGCTTCCGGCGTACCCAACCTCGCGCCCTTTAGCTGCTACACCGTCGTCTCAACAAAACCGCCTCTTCTCGGCGTGAACATCGGCCGCAATAGGCACCATGAACGAAAAGATACGGCCGTCAACATCCTGTCGCAGCAGGAGTTCGTGGTCAATGTAGCCGACACCTCTCTGCTAAAGCCCATGCATTTCAGTGCAGCAGAGCACCCTGCCGATGTCAGCGAGATCGATCTGCTTGGCCTGGATACGCAGCCTGGCCTTGAGGTCGCGGCCCCGCGCCTGAACGCCGCGCCCATCAGCATGGAGTGCCGGCTCCGCCAAGTCATTCCATTCGGAGATCTCGGCGCAGAGTTCTTTGTCGGAGAGATCGTCATGCTGCATGTTCGCAAAGGCCTTGGCAGCGATAACAAGATAGATGCCGCCGAACTTGATCCGGTTTGCCGCCTTGGCGGCCCGAATTACGCCGCATTGGGCAAGATCATCACTATGACGCCTCACAATGCGCTGCCTGTATCGGGCGGGGTGCCATCCCACGGAAACCAATCCTGAGCGAGCTGACGCAGCAGTCGAGTGTCATTGCCTTGCGATCCCACCCGAAGCCGGAATTTCTTGTAGAATTATCGTTTTCGCCGGTTTAGCTCAGTTGGTAGAGCAGCGCACTTGTAATGCGAAGGTCAACAGTTCGAATCCGTTAACCGGCACCAACAGAATCAAGCAATTACGCCACCCTATCTGGGTGGCGTTTTGCTTTTTGGGGCATTTTCTCCCACGACCCAGCCAGGAAAAAGTTGAAGGCAAAGCGCCTCATGAGGGAAAGTTCAGGACTTTGCCAGATTGATCCTAAGGCGCCAATGTATTACGATATTTAATATCGTAATACCTACGCGTTGGAGGGCCATGATGACCGATGCCACTACCCTGACATCAAAGGGACAAGTGACCGTGCCGAAGGAAATACGGCAGCGCATGGGCCTGAAGCCCGGCGACAAGATCACCTTCTCCCTGCTCAGCGATGGGACCCTGGTTGTGCGGCCCAAACTGCGGCATGTGACAGACTTGGCCGGGCTGCTGCATAAGCCTGGCAGAGCACCTGTGCCGCTCAAGGACATGACGGTCGACCTGCCAACCGATGACGCCGCTCCATGAGCATCGCCATAGATACAAACGTACTCATCCGATTGCTGACTCGCGACGACGAGACCCAGTGTGCCGCAGCGGTGAAGATCGTACAAGCTGCTGTGGAAGACGGCGCACCGGTTCTGATTTCGACAGGTGTGCTACTCGAGACGGAATGGGTGCTGCGCAGCCGCTACAAGCTTTTGCCGGCGGAGATCCAGCGGGCCTTCAACGCGATCCTGGAGACACACGAATTCCTTGCACAAGAGCCTGCCGTACTGGAAGAGGCCCTCAGGCTATGGCGCAATCAACCCGGGGCCGATTTTGCTGATTGCGTGCATATTGCCAATGCAGTACAACATGCACGCACCCTGGCCACGTTCGATCAAAATGCAGCACGGCTGCCGGGTGCGGCAATCATTCCCATGGCGCAGCATGGACCATGATTTTTACCAGCGCGCTCATGTCGGGATAATGAGCGGCCGCCCCGCCGATCAATAGCACAAACCCCTATTGCGACCAAAAGTACAACCTATTTAGTATTAGGTATCACCTTATCGACTATCCCGGTTGCTACGCTCCAAGATAAATGGGGCCGGCAAACTGTCGCAGACGAAAAAGGAATGCCTTTGAATAGTCCCGCCTTACCGTTATCAAAACACGGTGGCGGCGCGCAGGCCCGGCGTCGCTTTCGTTTGCCATGGCTGCGGTGGTGCCATCGCGCATTCGTCGTGCTGATGTATCTCTTCATGCTGTGCCCGCTTATTTTTGTGGTGTGGCTCAGTTTCTTCAAAGGCGCCATTCTCTATTTTCCTCCCTCCGGCTACACCCTGGGCTGGTATCACAAGGCCGCCACCGATTCCGCCTTTCTCAGCGGCTTCATTACAAGCATGCAGGTGGCCATCGTGGCCGCGCTCATCGGGGTTGTGCTGGGCGTGCTGGCGGCGCTGGGCATACGGCGCTACGCCTTTCGCGGACATAAATCAGTCAATACCCTGCTTCTCTCTCCACTGCTCATTCCGGGCATTGTGGCGGGTGTTGCCATTTATCTTGCCTACCTGCAGGTTGAAAACTTCCTTGATATGGATGTGGTGGGCACATTCGGCGGCCTGGCGATTGCCCATGTCTGCCTCACCATTCCCTGGACGGTGCGTTTGGTGTCGGCAAGCATGGAGGGACTGGACCCTTCCATAGAAGAGGCGGCCCGCAATCTGGGGGCCAGCGGTACGCGCGCCTTTCTTCGCATCACGCTTCCCATGCTGCGGCCGGCCATTGTCGCCGCGTCGCTGTTCAGTTTCATTGTTTCATTCGAAAACCTCGAACTGTCGCTGTCTCTCGTTGGGCCGGGGCGAACCACGCTTCCGATCGCCATCCTGCAGTATCTGGAATTCACGCTGGATCCAACGATTGCGGCCGTGTCCTCCATACAGATTTTTCTGCTTGGCGTGCTCATGCTGATAACAGACCGTTTCGTAAAACTCAGTCAGGTGGTCTAAGAATGGCGAAAGTGTCTCTCGACAGGCTCAAGAAACAATTCGGCTCATCCGTCGCCGTGTCGGATTTTTCCCTCGATATCGAGGATGGCGAGCTGGTCGCATTCCTCGGCCCGAGCGGTTGCGGCAAGACGACCACACTGCGCATGATTGCGGGCTTTATATCCCCCTCGGCAGGCTCGATTGTCATCGGCGACGATGATGTCACCGACCTCCCGGTGCACAAGCGCAATACCGGCATGGTCTTCCAGCGCTACGCGCTCTTTCCGCATATGACGGTCGGCCAGAATGTCTCGTTTGGCCTGGAAATGCACAAGGTGCCCGCAAGCGAGCGGGACAAGCGAATTGGCGATGCGCTTGCCATGGTGCGCATGGAATCCTTCAAGGACCGCTACCCGCGTCAACTGTCGGGCGGGCAGCAGCAACGGGTCGCCATTGCGCGCGCCCTGGCCATACAACCCAAGGTCTTTCTTCTTGACGAGCCGCTGTCCAATCTCGATGCCAAGCTGCGCACCGAGGTGCGCGAGGAAATACGCACCCTGCAGCGCGAGTTGGGCCTGACAACCATTTTTGTGACCCACGACCAGGAGGAGGCACTGGCCATATCCGACCGCATGGCCATCATGTATGACGGCAAGGTGCAACAAGTTGGCACGCCGGAAGCGCTCTATGAAAATCCCGCCAACCTCTTCGTTGCCGACTTTCTCGGGAAGATGAATTTCTTCCAGGGCAAGACGGTTGACGACGGCCGCTTCGTGACCGATAAAGGACACGCCTTGACCGTCGACACCGCACGTCCCTCCACCACGCAGGTGGGCGTGCGGCCCGAGCGCATCGCGCTGTCCAGCGATCCGGCAACGGCCAATGCCTTGCCCGGCGAGATCAGCAATATCGTCTACCTCGGCGCCGTCATCGACATCCGGATTCGCCTGGATACAGGAGAAACCGTATCCTGCCAGATGCCCAACAGTGCAGCGTCCGCGCAGCCGTCGCTGGCCACAGGGCGGCGTGTGCATGCATGCTTCAGGCCTGACGACTGCATGGCCTTCCAGGGGGAAGCAGCGTGAACTCGCAGGCCTCGGACCGCAATAGCCGTCTCGGCGCCAGCCTCGCGTTTCCCGCTTCGCTGATCGTGCTGTGCGTCATGATGGTGCCCATATTGATGCTGTTTCGCTACAGCTTCAATCACTTCGAAGCATCGGTGATGGTGGAGGGATTCACGCTCGAAAATTACCGAAGCTTCATCCACGATCCGTACTATCGGGAAGTATTCCTGAGCACAGTGTATGTGGCCGTCGTGTGCACCGTTCTTTCTTTGGTGCTGGGCTTTCCCGTAGCTTATTTTCTGGCGAAGTCGCAAAGCCGCTACAAGAGCCTGTTCATCATTCTGCTTGTGTTTCCGCTCATGGTGGGCAGTGTGGTTCGCGCCGCAGGCTGGATGGTGGTGCTTGGCAATGCGGGGTTCATCAACTACACACTGAAATGGCTGGGGATCATCGACCAGCCGCTGCAGCTCATGTACACGCCGATGGCCGTCATTGTCGGGACAACGGGCGTGGTCATGCCCTACATGATACTGACGCTGCAAAGTGTGCTTGAGGGCATAGACTTCTCGGTCGAGGAAGCCGCCCAGAACCTGGGGGCGGGCTTTTTCACCACTTTCTGGCGCATCGTGCTGCCAATCGCCACGCCAGGCGTTGCGGCCGGAACGCTGCTGGTGTTCATCCTGTGCATGAATGCCTACGCCACGCCGGTGCTGCTCGGCGGCACCGGCATCACCATGATGGCGCCCGCGCTTTACGACCAGATAGCGAAAGCGTACAACTGGCCATTTGGTGCCACCCTGGCCTTGATACTGGTCGTGGCCACGCTCGCCATGGCCTTGCTTTCCAATTGGATTATTCATCGTCGCTATGTGAAAACGATGGTTGCGTGAAAAACGGCGCTGGCCCCAAGGAGACGTGATGGATGCTGTATTGTTGAAGAACGGTGCGTTGCTGGACCCCGAACAACCCGAGCTGCTCGAGGGGTACGACATTCTTGTTGAGGATGGCCGCATCAAGGAAGTGTCGGATCACCCCATCAAGGCCTCATCGGCGCGCATGATCGATGTTGCCGGCAAGACCATCATGCCCGGGCTCATCGACCTGCATGGACACGTGATGGCCACCCAGCTCAATCTGAGCACCCAGGGCGTGCTGCCGGACGCGCTGGTCATGATGCGCGCCGTGCCCATCATGGCCGGTATGCTGCGCCGCGGGTTCACCACCCTGCGCGATGCCGGCGGCGCGGGCTGGGGGCTCAAATGCGCGGTCCAGGAAGGCACCATCAAGGGTCCGCGCCTGTTCATCGCGGGACGGGCCCTCAGCCAGACCGGCGGCCATGGCGACCCGCGGCCGCGCTCCGATCACCTTCGCCCCATGAGCTTCTGCGGTTGCTGTTTTCGCGCCGGCGATATAGGCCGTGTCGTGGATGGCGTCGATGACCTGCGCCGCGCCGTACGGGAAGAGTTCCAGATGGGCGCGGACCAGATCAAGATCATGGCGTCGGGCGGGGTGGCCTCACCCACCGATCCGATTGCGGCACTCGGCTACTCCGAAGACGAGTTGCGCGCCATTGTCGCGGAGGCGCAAGCGCGCCACAGCTATGTGATGGCCCATTCCTATACGCCTGAATCCATAGAACGCGCTGTGCTGGCAGGCGTGCGCACCATCGAGCATGGCAATCTCATCGATGAACGTGTAGCCGGCATCATGGCGCGGCAGGGCGCCTATGCCGTGCCAACGCTGGTCACTTACGACGCCCTGGCCTCTGAAGGTGCGCAGTACGGCCTGCCCGCCGACAGCGTGGCCAAGATAGAAACCGTACGCACCGCCGGGCTTGCATCGCTTGATATCTTCAAACGGGCGGGTGTGAAGATGGGTTTCGGCACCGATCTGCTGGGCCCGTCTCACCGCTTGCAAAGCAATGAGTTCCGTATCCGCGCCGAAGTGCTTTCGCCGTTCGAGGTCATTCAGAGCGCAACGGTGATTGGTGCGGAGATTCTCGGCATGCAAGGCCAACTGGGATGTCTGCGGCAAGGCGCGCTGGCCGACCTGCTCGTGGTTGATGGCAATCCCTACAAGAACATCAACTGCCTGCTCGGCCAGGGTGACCACATTCAGTTGGTCATGAAGGACGGGGAACTGCACCACGACGGCCTGCAGGCCTGAGCGCCGCCGTCGCGAGAAGAAGCACAGGAAAAGCCGCCCTTAACTCAACCGTCTGGAGCATGTCATGGCCTTATCCGACAATCCTTACATCAATTCTCTGCCTGGCGAGGAAATCGGCGATCTGAATGCATCCAAGGGCTGGTCTCCGCCCGCACCGGCAACCAGTCGCGACCGTGGCACAGGTCCATACAAGCGGCTTGTGCTGCGCGGCGCCACCATAATCGACGGCACAGGCGCGCCGCCTTGGGGGCCGGCGGACATTGTGGTGGAGCAGGATCGCATCGTGGCCACCATAGGCGTGGGCGCCTCGCTGGCCA
The DNA here is from genome assembly GCF_004153445.1 of Allopusillimonas soli. Classification (GTDB taxonomy): domain Bacteria; phylum Pseudomonadota; class Gammaproteobacteria; order Burkholderiales; family Burkholderiaceae_B; genus Allopusillimonas; species Allopusillimonas soli. Next base: position 220,035 of record NZ_SDQC01000004.1, on the reverse strand, counting down.
CCATCAACCCAAAGCACCGCCCTGCGCCCGGCGACCATGAAATCGACTGTCATGGCAAGTTTGTACTGCCGGGATTGGTGGATTCGCATGCCCATATCGGCACGCCCTACCATTCCATGTGCGGCGATCCGCCACCAGCCGACTATATCTATAAGCTTTGGCTGGCTCACGGCGTGACGACGGTGCGGGAAATGGGCGGACTCAATGGCCTGCAGTTCACGCTTCAACAGCGCGATGCCTCGGCCAGACAGGAAATCGCCGCGCCGCATATCGTTGCGCATGCCTATTTTCCCGCTGTCAACGAACGGGTGAAGACCATCTATACGCCCGATCAGGCGCGCGAGTGGGTTCGCAAGCTGAAGGAGCGCGGCGCGGACGGCATCAAGTTCTTTGGCGCGCCACCGTCCATCATGAAGGCGGCCTTGGATGAAGCGGCAAAACTGGGGCTGAGATCGGGGTGCCACCACGCGCAAATGGCGGTAACACGGGTCAATGCCCTGAAATCCGCCAGCTGGGGGTTGACGAGCACCGAGCATTACTATGGCCTGCCCGAAGCGCTGTTCGAGGATCAGATTGTTCAGGACTATCCCACCGACTACAACTACTTCGACGAATATTTCCGCTTCTCACTCGCAGGACAGATGTTCCTGCAGGCCGCCCAACCCGGAACCTCGAAATGGAACGATGTGCTGGATCAATTCCTGGAGCTGGGCCACACGTTCGTTCCTACCTTCAATATCTACGATGCGAACCGCGACCTGATGCGCGCGCGCCGCGCCGACTGGCACGATGCATACACTTGGCGCGCCATCTGGAAGTACTTCCAGCCGCAGCGAGGCGGACATGGCGCCTACTGGTATCGGTGGAGCACCCGGAACGAAGTGGAATGGAAGCAGAACTACAGGCTCTGGATGCAGTTCGTCAACGACTACAAGAACCGGGGAGGCCGCGTCTGTACGGGCAGCGACTCCGGCTTCATCTTCCAGATCTTCGGCTTCGGCCTGATACGCGAGCTTGAACTGCTGCAGGAAGCGGGATTCCACCCTCTGGAGGTCATGCGGGCAGCCACGTCACAGGGCGCCGAACTGCTGGGCGTGGGTGACGAGACCGGTTCGGTCGAGGCGGGAAAGCGCGCCGACCTGCTCGTGCTGGACGAGAACCCGCTGGATGACTTCAAGCTGCTCTACGGAACGGGTGCGATGCGGCTGAATGACGACACAGGCAAGGTGGAGTGGCACCGCGCCCTGCGCTGGACCATCAAGGCTGGCATGGTATTAGATGTGGATGAGCTGCTGGCCGACGTACGCACGTTGGTGGACCAGAGCTGGGAAGGTGATCCCGAGAGGCCGCCTAATGTCCGTTGACCTCATCCTTCTTGGCGGCTTTCTGGGCAGTGGAAAGACCACGCTGCTCGTTGACTACCTGTCTCGCGCGGAGGCCGCCGGCACCGGGGTCATCGTTAACGAAGTGGGAGAAATAGGGCTTGATGGCGCCATCATCGAAGAAGGCAGCAACGGCCTGCCCACCATGATGCTGGCCAATGGTTGCGTGTGCTGCAGTCTGCGCAGCACCCTGGTGGATACTGTCGTGGCCTTGCTCGACGGGCGCGGAGGAGATGGCGTGCGCGCGCCCCTGCGGCGCATCATCCTGGAAACCAGCGGTGTATCGCGGCCAGGCCCCATCATTGCGTCGTTGGCAGATCCAGCGTTGCGCAACCGCGGACTGCGCGTCAGTACGGTCGGCACCTATGACTGCGAAATTGGCGCGCTGAATGTCGAGACATTCGAAGAAGCGGCGGCACAACTGGCCGCGGCGCAGCGCATCGTCTTCACCAAGATGGACAAGGCCTGCGCCGACGAGGTGCGGCGGCATCGCAGCATTGCGGCAAGCGTAAATCCTTTGGCGCAGATCGTTGCAGAGCCCGACCGCAACACAGCCGTGGCGCAGGCCTTTTCCCCTTTGCCTGCACAGAATCTCGTGGACCAGGCTCTGCGCGCACTCATCGAGCATCCCAGCCGCCATGACAGGCACCCCCGCATCGAAGTCATGATGGGCAGTCCCGCGCGCAGCGACCTGACCTGGCCCGAAATAGCAGAATGGCTGGACGATGTGGCCGCCTTTTGCGGAGAACGGCTGTTGCGGCTGAAAGCGTTGATCCGCATCGCGGACTGCCCCGATCCCATCCTCCTGCAAAGCGTCGGCACGACCTTCAGCGCGCCACGACGGATGCGGATGCATGCCGACGCGCCATCAGGTTGCGTATTGATTACCCGCGACCTCGATGCGGAGGCGCTCAACGGCATGCTGGCCGATCCGCCCATGCATCTTTCGGCAACCGGCCGCGGACCGGCACTCATGCAGTGACGGCGCACCGCCCGCGGCCATTCATCGCAGCACCACTACAAGGACGAGGAAACCATGGAAATGCATAAATCGAATCGACGCAGCTTTCTCAAAAAAGCCGGCGGCCTGGCGCTTGCCCCCGCCCTGCCGCTCATACCGGGTTTTGCCCATGCCGCCGACGGCGAACTCATCGTAGGCACCTGGGGTGGCGATTATCAGAACCTTCTGCAGAAATTCATAGAACCCGCCATGACCAAGGACGGCGTCAAGGTCATTTACGATACCGGCAATGCCACCGCGCGCAATACCAAACTGAAGGCGGAGCGCAACAGCCGCCGGGGCTCCATGGATATCGCTTTCCTGAGCGATCTGGACATGTACGATGCCAGCACGACCGGCGCGCTTGCGCCTGTGTCCGAAAAGGATGTGCCGAATCTGGCCAATGTCATCGAATCGTTCAAGACGCCTTATTCCATTCCGCATATCTTCAGTGCGATGGTATTGGTATACAACAAGGAGAAATTGCCCGCGCCACCGCAATCGTGCGAAGATCTGCTCGACCCCAAGTACAAGGGCCGGGTGGGCTTTTCCGATATTCTTTTCAATTCGACCACATTGTTCCTCGGTCTGGCCGAAGGCGGAAAGGGCGATAGTTTCAAGCCTGGCATGGCCTTTCTGAAGAAGCTTGTGAAGAATCAGCCCAAGGTGTTCCCATCCAACGAGGCGGTGGCCGCCGCCTTCAAGTCGGGGGAGATCTGGGTGGCATGCATGTGGAAGGCGCGTGCGCTGCAGTGGCGCGATGCCGGCCTGCCCCTGGGGTTCGTCATTCCCAAGGAAGGCGCCATACCCGTCACGTTCGAGGGCGCGGTACCCAAGAACAGCCGCCACAAGGACAATGCCTGGAAGTACATGGATGCGCTGCTGGAGCCGGAGGGCCAGGTGCAATTCGCGCGTGCGATGGGTTATGCGCCCACGGTCAAGAATGCCAGTCTGCCTCCCGACCTGCAGGAGCGCGTGGGCTTTACCGAGGATGAATTGGCCCGCATCCATCCCTACGACCTGAAAGCGTTGGCCAGCCATCGCGCCGACAGCCTCAACTTCTGGAACAAGGAGTTCAAGGCCGCGCTTTGACGGAGAATGGGCATATTGTCTGACTTTCCTTGCGAGTACGGGCGTGCGGCTGGCGCCGCCAGTCTTGACGCCTTTCTCGCCGATGCGGCGGATACGCAGTCCGCCGCCTGATCCGTATTCATTCATGCACGGAGAACACGTGGCTCAGAAACCCGCATACCGCCTCCCTCCCGCGCGCGCCATGATCACCGCGCCGCAGCCCGAAGCTGTTTCCGCCGGCGCAGATGTGCTGCGCGCGGGCGGGAATGCACTGGACGCAGTGATCGCGTGCGCCATCACACAAGGCGTCGTCGACCCGCTGATGTGCGGCATCGGGGGATTCGGCATTCTGCATCTCTACGATCCAGCCACCGGCGACAGCACGGTCTACGAAGGTTTTGGCGGCTGTCCCCTGGAAAGCCGCCCCGACATGTGGCGGGACATTGCCCAGGGAGACACGACGGACGGCTTCGGTTTTCGCGTCGAGGGCCATGTCAACGAAGCCGGCGCACTTTCCGTGACGGCGCCCGCCATTCTGAAGGCATTGTCATCGGCCCATGATCGGCATGGATCCATGGCGTGGCCGGATCTATTTTCCGCAGCGATCTCGTATGCCCGCGATGGCTGGCTGATGCGCCCGCATGTCTATACGGTACTGACCCAGGACGAGCGAAAGTATGGCCGCATGAACTACGGGGAAAAGCTGAGCCTGACCGCCGACGGGCGGCGCATCTATCTTGAACCCGACGGCGGGTACAAGAAGCCTGGCGCAGTCATACACAACCCGGATCTGGCGGCCACGCTCGAAAGCGTGGCACGTGAAGGCATCGCATCATTCTATGGCGGCGCGCTGGCTGATCATATTGTTGACGACTTGCGCAACCAAGGCGGCATGCTGACGAAGGAAGACCTGGCATCGATTTCAGCCCCCCAGGTGCAGCCACTGTCGGTTTCGCATGGCAACTGGCAGGTCAACCTGCCCGGACCTCCCGGGGGCGGCCTGTTCGTAGGCCAGGTATTGCGCATCGCCGCGCAGTTTGACCTGGCTGGCATGGGTCACAATTCACCGGAGTACCTGCGTGTCCTGACCGAGGCGATGAAGATCGCCCTGCGTGACAAAGAGGCATTCATCGGCGACCCGCGCTTCAGCGACAACCCGGTGGACAGGCTGCTTTCAGATGCCTACATTGCCTCGTGCGCGGATCAGATACGGGCCGGCGTCAAAACCCATATTGCGCGCCATGCGGCGCATGAGTCCAAGCACACGACGCATGTGTCGGCTGTCGATGCCAAGGGCATGGTGGTATCCCTGACACATACGCTGGGCAACCCTTCGGGGTTTATCGTCAAGGACGCGGGCTTCATGCTGAACGGCGCCATGAGTACATTCGATCCCATTCCGGGCAACCCGAACTCCATCGAGCCCGGCAAGCGCCGCTATTCGTCCATGGCGCCTACGATTGTGTTTGACCACAACGCGCCGGTCATGACGCTGGGCGCGCCCGGCGCCTCCTGGATAGGCCCGGCAGTTGCCCAGGTACTGCTGAATGTGCTCGACTGGGGTATGGATATACAAACGGCAATCAGTGCGCCAAGAGCGGTTGCAACCAGCGATGCCATCGATATCTCCAACCGCATACCCCCGCACGTACAGCGCTCACTGGCGTCAATGCAGTATGAAGTTCGCCGCAGCTACCTCAGCTATGCCTTTGCCGCTGTGCATGGCATCACGATGTTCGACGGCGAACTGCGCGGCGGCGCGGACCCGCAGCGGGACGGCTATGCGGAAGGTGTGCCGTAGCCGCGGGCAGTAAGCGGCCGGATGCGTTATCCTGAAGCGTGGGCACCGAGGATGAGGCAGCGGCCTCGTGAAGATCCGATGCGTGCCTTGATATTTTCGCAACAGAACACCTCATGACTGAATCACAAGACGCATCCATATTCTCTCTTGCCTGTGGCAGCGCCCCGCTGCTGATATCCATTCCGCACCTGGGCACACGCATTCCCGACGACATTGCCGCCACCATGACGGAGGTGGCCCGCCATGCCGACGATACGGACTGGCATCTTGACAGGCTGTACAGCTTTGCCGCGGGCATGGGCGCCTCCATCCTGACGCCCATTCATTCGCGCTATGTCATAGATCTGAACCGCCCGCCTGATGATATCAACCTCTATCCGGGCCGCAATACCACGGGCCTGCTGCCCACAGACACGTTTGACGAAGCGCCGCTGTACCGGGAAGGCTGCATGCCCGACGAACAGGAAAAAGCGCGCCGCCGCAGCCTGTACTGGGAGCCATACCACCAGGCACTCGCCCAGGAAATCGAGCGCATACGCGCACAGCACGGATATGTGCTGCTATGGGAAGCCCACTCCATCCGATCACAGGTGCCGCGCCTGTTCGAAGGCAGGCTGCCGGATTTCAATTTCGGCACGGCCGACGGAGCCAGCGCCCTGCCCGGCGTCATCGAGAAGATCAGCGCCGACATCAATGCCCGCGGCCAGTTCAGCGCCGTGGCCAACGGCCGGTTCAAGGGCGGCTACATCACGCGGCGGTATGGCGACCCGGGGCACGGCATCCATGCCATCCAGCTCGAGATGGCCCAGCTGACCTATATGAGCGAGTCGCGCCCCTATGCCTATCGAACCGAGCAGGCAACACAGGCGGCGCATGTGGTGCGCAAGGCCATCGACTATGCCCTGAGCGAAATCGGGGCTCAGTACGCGCGCTGACGCCTTGGCACATTACAGCGTGACAAGCACTTTACCCATGGTCTTGCCCGACTCGACGGCCTCGTGCGCCTGCGCAATATCCTTCAGCGCAAAGGCGGGCCCGATGTGGTGCAGCAGGCGATCTTCGCGCAGCAAGGCCTGCAGCGCATTCAGATCAGCCTGCCGTTCATCCGGAAGCAGGTCGTAGACAAGAAAAAAACGCAGGCTCAGCGAACGCAGCAGCCAGACCCAGTAGTCTATCGCCACGCCAGTGCGCTGGTTGGATCCATAGCATATGACACTGCCATGCGGCGCCAGCGCGCCGTCCGTGACCAGCGCCGTCGTAGTGGAGAGATCCATGTCGATAATGGCATCGACGCCACGACCGCCCGTCAGCTCCGCGATACGTTCGGCGACGGGCTCGCGCTTGTAGTCGATGAGGTCGGCGATTCCCGCTTTTTTTACCTGCCCGGCCTTTTCAGCCGAACCAACCGTGCCGATGACGCGCGCGCCGCGCAGATGCGCAATCTGCGCGGCATAGAAACCCACGGATGAGGACGCGCCTATTACCAGCACGGTCTTGCCCTGGAGCGCACCAAGCATCTGCACGGCATGCAAGCCAGTGAGCGCGGGTATGCCCAGGCAGGCGCCCGCTTCGAAGGAAATGCCCTGCGGCAACGGCATGGCTTGGCCGGCTGGGAGCGTGATGTACTCCGCCGCCGTGCCCAGGGCGCGCCGCCACTGGCCATTCCATATCCATACGCGCTCACCCACCCGCGCCGGATCCACGCCCGGGCCTACGCTTTCCACCACGCCGGCGCCGTCGCTGTGCGGCACCAGATGCGGCACCGTGACTGGCCGGCTGCCCCCTCGGGACTTGACGTCGGACGGATTGACGCCCGAAACGGCCAGCCGCACGCGCACCTCTCCCTCAGCGGGTGCAATATCGGGCAGTTCGCCGACTTGCAGTACTTCGCTTGCAGGACCATTCTTGGAATACCAGGCCGCCCGCATAATGTATGCCTCCTCGCTGTATGGAAAATATCGCTGCGTTGCCTTGAATGCAACGGATCACCGCGCCCGTACAAACCTGTTGCTCAGGGTGCCCAAACCCGTCAATGATATCTCGACGAGATCTCCATCGCGCAGGTCGGGTGAGTGTCCGTCCGTTCCCATCCAGAGCACATCGCCGGGATACAACGTGAGATAGCGACTCATTGTGCTGATAAAACGCGCCACGCCAAACAACATGTCGTGCGTGGCAAACTGCGTGGTGATCTCACCATTCAAGCGCACGATGGTCTCCATGGAAGAGATATCGGCCTCGGTTTCTATCCATGGGCCCATGGGTTTGAACGTATCGGCATTCTTGGCGCGCCAGAAGGTGCGGTCTGAAGCCTGCCAATTTCGTTCGCTGACGTCGTTGCCTATGGTGTAGCCAAGAATGCACTGTGCCGCATCTTCCTCGCGTATATTGCGCGCCTGTCTGCCTATGACCACCACCAGCTCGCCCTCGTAGTGCACGCGCGTGGCATCCGCCGGCATGATGACATCGCGTCCGTGTGCCAGCAGTGCGTTATTGGCGCGATAGCCCACATCCGGTTTGTCGGGGATCTTCAGCCCTTCGGTGGCAATATGCTTGACGTAATTCAGACCCACGCAATAAAAGGTTGGTGGAATCACCGGAATCTCGATGCGCACATCGGCCAGGGCCAGGCGCTGCGCTGTTCGCTCATAGCCACCAAAAGGGTCGCCTCGCACCGGCACGATGCGATCGTCCTCCAGAATGCCGTAGCATGCATCGCCATCGCCATCCACCGAATATCGTATCCACTTCACTATTCGCTCCCGGTTCGCGGCGCCGCCGCACACAATGGCGGCGATGCCAACATGTCATCCCCGATCTCTGCGATCGAGCGCGCACCGCACAATTGCATGGTGCGCTGCAGTTCATTATGAAGAATGTCCAACACCTTGTCCGCGCCGGCGTAACCGCCGGCCAGGGCGCCGAACAGCGCGGCCCTGCCGATCAAAACGCCTGCGGCCCCCAGCGCCAGCGCCTTGAATATGTCGCTGCCACGGCGTATGCCGCCATCGAGCATCACTGGCACCCGGCCGGCAACGGCCTGGACGATGCCAGGCAACGCATCCAGTGTTGCCGTGCAGGTATCGAGCTGGCGGCCGCCATGGTTGGATACAACCAGCGCATCGGCGCCCAGCGACAAAATACCATCCACGTCGCGAGGATTGACCACGCCTTTCACTATCAGTTTGCCGCGCCAAGTGTCGCGCAACTTGGCCAGGGCCTGCAGATCAAAGGCGGGATCATAGTTGCGGCCCGCCGTCGACTGCATGGACCTTCGGTCAGCCACCATGCGGTTCAGGCCTTTCAGATTCGGCAAAGCCGGCGGTCCATTCACGAGCATATCCAGAGACCAGCGCGGCCGCAGCGCGAACTGCAGGAAGTTGCGTGGCGTGATCCGCATCGGGAAACCCAAGCCGTTGCGCAGGTCCCGCTCGCGCTTGCCGCCCACCGGCAGATCCACGGTGATTACCAGGCCTTCGTAGCCGGCGGCCTCCGCGCGCCGTATGAGGTCGTGCAGACGAGCCTTGTCCTGCAGGATGTAGGCTTGGAACCAGAGCCGGCCTGGCGCCCTATCGGCGATTTCCTCGATCGAGGCGGTCGCCGAGGTGGACAAGACGTAGGGGATGCCATGATGTGCCGCCGCCCTCGCAAGATCGACATCGGCGCCGCGCCGCCCGAATCCCACCGCACCCATGGGCGCGATGCCGATGGGTAGGCGCATGTCGCCGCCAAACAACGCGGTGGCGCACGACACCTGCGCGACATTGCGCAACACACGCGGCAGAAGGCGTGTTTCCTGAAAAGCGCTGGTATTGGCACGCAGCGTCAGTTCATCCTCAGCGCCCCCTTCGTAAAAATCATAGACCGCACGCGGCAGCCGCCTGCGCGCCATAACACGCAGGCGGTCCACGGCGTAGCTCTCATCCAAAGAATCAAACATGGGCCAGCCTGATTACTTGGGTTTCTTCGCTGCGACATTCCCTTTCTTGATCACATCGCTCCAGCGCTGCTTGTCCTTGATCAGGAATGCCTTGAACTCCTCCGGAGAATCGGCGATCACGACGGAGCCCAGATCCGTGATTCTTTGGCTTACCTCAGGCGTATGCAGGGCAGTCACCGCAGCCTTGTTCAGCTTATCGACGATGGCCTTGGGCGTTCCCGCAGGCGCCAGCATGCCTATCCATGGCGCACCTTCCTCGAAGCCGTCATAGCCCAGACTCGCCAGGGTCGGGACACCGGGAAAATCCGGGCGCGGCTCGTTGGTGCCAACCGCGAGAACACGCAACTGCTTGCTCTTCACGTACTGGGCAATACCGGTGCTGGGATAGAACATGAAGGAAATGCGACCGGCGATGGTTTCCTTCAAGGCTGGTGCGTTGCCCTTGAACGGGACATGCACCATATCCAGTCCCGCCATGGCTGAAAGCATCTCGGCGGCCAGATGCGCTGAACCGCCAAAGCCGGACGAACCGAAAGTCAGCTTGCCCGGATGCGCCTTGGCATCGGCCAGCAGGCTCTTCATATCCTTGTAGGGTGAGTCGTAGGCGGTGACGACCACGAGTGGATTGTTGGTAAAGTTGCAAATCGGCTCGAACGCCTTGACCGGATCATAGTCGTAGCGGTCCGGATAGAGCAGCGGGTTTACATTGAGGCTCAATGAAGTCACCAGGACGGTATAGCCGTCAGGTGCGGCTTTCATGACGTCGTTGGTCGCAATGGCGGCGGCTGCGCCAGGCTTGTTCTCCACGACCACCGACTGGCCCAGTTCCCGGGACATGCGTTCGGCCACCACGCGTGCGATCGTGTCCGTCGGGCCTCCCGCCGAATAGCCAACCAGCATCTTGATGGCATGCGTGGGATAGTCGGCCGCAAACACGGCCGGCGCGGCACAGAACAGCGTTGCAGCAGCGCTCAGCGCCGCGATCATTTTTCTTCTCATGGTGATTCCTCCTTTGTGGATATAGCTCGATGGATCGATTCAAACGCCTCGGGCGAGATCGGGAAAGTACTTGTCCGCCATCACCTGGCAGCGCTTGATCAGGCGCGGCTCATCGGGGCGATAATCCGCCACGGCATTGTGGATGGTGCCGATGTTGTCCCACATGAGCACATCGCCTTCGGTCCATTTGTGCCGGTAGCGGTACTTCTCCTGGGTCTGATGTCTGAACAGGAACGCCAGGACTTCATCGCTGCGCACTTCGGGCAGCTCGTTGATACGCATCGAATAACCGGGATTGGCGTACAGCACCTTGCGCCCGGTGATGGGATGCGTGAGAAACACAGGGTGGGAAACCGGCGGCTTCTTGCGCCGCTGCTCCTCGGTCAGCGGCGGCCTGTTGCCTTTCTCCTTGCGCATGGTCTCCCAGAATTTGTTGAAATCATGCGTGATGGTCATGCCGTCCAGTTCCTGCTTCAGGTCTTCCGGTAGCCCCTCGTATGCGGCATGCGTATTGCAGAATTCGGTGTTGCCCAGCGGCTCGCCGTTGCGGCGTGGAATCCGGATGCCATACAGTACATTGCTGAACGCAATCATCTTGCTGTAGGACATGTCGGTATGCCAGTCCTGCCCCGCATCGCTCAAGCCGATGGGCTTGCCATTCTCCTTAAGGTTCGACAGAATCATGACCTCAGGCATGCCGGGTTCATAGTACATATTGGCGACATTCACCTCCAGCGTGCCAAAGTTTTCGCTGTAGCGTTTGAGCGCCGAAGCGGTCAAATCCTGGCCCGGAAAGCACAGCACCCCATGCTCGCCAAGCGCCTGCTCGATCTCCCTGTACTCGTCTTGTGTCAGCGGCTCGGAAAGGTTCTTGCCTTCTATCCGCGCACCCAACGCGCCATCGCCGGGAATGATTTTCATCAGAATACTCCTTGATTCTCTACTCTGTTCGTCTGCCGCCGCATGAAGCTATAACGCAGCCTGCAAAATGCGCTCTATGGCTTCAGGGTTGTCGACGCGCCTCGGGTTAAAGGCAAGGCCGCGCTCCTTCATGACCGCCCGAGCGACATGCGGAAGGTCCTGCTCGTCCAAGCCAAACGCCCGCAGGCTGGCCGGCAGATCATGGCGCGTACGCACGGCACTCACCCAGTGCCACAAGGTGTCGTGCGGCCCAGATACATGCCTGTTCACCGTTTCCAGTGCCGGAGCCAGCTGCGCCGACGATGTTTCCGCGTTGAAGCGGATGGTGTGAGGCAGCATCACGGTATTGACCGCGCCATGCCCGGCACCGGTGTGGGCGCCGATGACATGGCAGATGGCATGGTGCAGGCAGCTTCTCGCCATTGCCAGCACCATGCCCGCCAGATGGCCAGCGGCCAGCAGCGCGCGCCGCTGGGTTGCTTCATCCTGGCCGTCGCCGTCCAGTGCCTGCGCAAACAGCGCAAGCGCCTGCAGCGCCAGGCCGTCCGACACGATGGAGCGTCCCGTCGAGTACAAGCCTTCAAGACAATGGGCGATGCCGTTCATGGCGGTCTCGCGCATCAGTCCCATGGGAATGTCCCGACTGAGCAGCGGATCGATCAGCAGGCTGGTGGCCGATACATGCCGGTTCCAGAACATCAGCTTCTCGCCATGCTCATCACGCACGCCAAACGAAGACGTGGTTTCCGCCCCTGATGCGGTTGTCGGTATGGCGATAATGGGCAGCTTGGGATGATTCCGACGCGGAATCTCCACGTGCGCCGGCGGGGTGAAAGCCGTGGTGTGCTGGCTCAGCGAACCACCCTCGGATAGCAGCATGGCCAGTGCCTTGGCCGAATCAGCAACGCTGCCTCCGCCAACGGCCACAATGCAATCTGGGCGAAAATCCCGTGCCCGCCTTGCAATATCCTCGACCAGCATCACGCTTGAATGGGCGGGAATGCCTGTTTCCTGCAGCACCGCCCGCTTGCCCAACGCGGCCATCACCATCTGAAAGGATGTTGTCGCCGCCATGCGTGACTGTGAAAGCACAACGGGCCGCGCCAGTTCCAGCGCCGAAAGCTCGTCGTCTATGCGCGCCGCGACACCGTCTCCGAAGCGAACATGCGTGCCGAACAGGTGATAGTCGAAATCCTTGATCACGGCTGCCCTTTACGTTTAAAGTTGGTATTTCCAGTGTAGGAATTTTTCCCTGTGAAAAACACCACATAACCAGGAATTTATTTTTTCCTTTTTGGAAACACTTATGAATCTTGTTGATTGCGTGGAGGTGTTCGTCGAGGTTGCGCGCAGCCTCAGCTTCTCGAAGGCGGCGGAAAGCCTGGGCAGCAGCAAGTCTTCCATCACCAAGAAGATCGCCTGGCTGGAGGATCACTTCGAAGCGCAGCTGCTCAACCGCAATACCAAGCGGGTGAGCCTGACAGAAAGCGGACGCGCGCTGCTGGAGAATGCCGACACGCTGTCCGCAACGCTGCGCCAGTTGAAGGAACAGGTGCGCAGCCCTGTCGAGTATCCGAGCGGACGCATACGTGTGGGCACACCGCCTTCATTTGGCGCGGTGCATCTTGCGCCGGCCATCCAGGCATTTCTACAGCACTATCCGAGAATACGGGTGTCGCTGCTCATCGATGATGGCCGCAGCGATCTCATCGCCGAAAATCTGGATCTCTCGGTGCGGATCGCACCCAGGCTGCGGGATACCAACCAGATTGCGTATAAAATTACCGTTGTGCCGCAGATGCTGGTGGCCAGCCGCACCTATCTCGCGGAGCATGGCAGCCCAGACGCGCCCCGCGACCTGGAACATCACAATTGCCTGGTTCATAGCCTGAAGGCGCCAACCGGCACCTGGACCTTCACCGACGCGAGCAACCAGACCCACGCGGTAAGCGTATCGGGCACGTTCAACTCAAACTTGGGCGAATCCATCCAGCATCTGGCCAGACTGGGCCACGGCATCGCCATGCATCCGCGCTACATGGTGGATCAGGATCTGGACGCCGGCCGGCTCGTGCCCGTGCTGCCGGATTACAGGCCAGAGGGCCTGGACATCTATGCCATCGTCCAGACACGAAGACATCTGCCGTATAAAGTGCGCCTGTTCGTAGACCACCTCAGGACATGGTTCAGCCATACCACCTGGGCCCAATGAAAAGGCTACCGTCCATGCGGCAGGCTGCGCCAGAATATGGCCGCGGCCACAAAACCGAAAGAGCCGATAAGCGCAATGCCCGCGCCGAGTGAAACAAGCGCGGTGATGCCAGACAGAATGACAGGGCCAGCACTGGTGCCCACATCGCTGATGAGCCGCCAGAGCCCCAGGAACTCGGTGCGCCCATGGGACGGCGACGCATCCGCGCCCAATGTCATATTGATGCCGGACCCAAAACCATTGCCAAGCCCCATGAGCATGGAAACGGTCAAAAACGTAATCAATACGCCCGTCAATGGTATGCTGAGCAGCGCCAGACCCATGATCAGTGCGCAGGGCAGCGCGACCCACAGGCGGCCATACTGGTCCATGATTTTCCCCGCTGGATAGAACACCAGCATGTCGACGGCGGATGTCAGGCCGAAAATGATGGATGTCGCGGCGGGGCTCAGACCAATGTGATCCGCCCATAGGGGAATGACAACCTGGCGGCCGGCACGCATGGCGCTGATGAGCAGAATACCCACGCCCAACGTCAGAAAAACCGAAGCATGCGTGCGCGCTATGGCAGCCATGCGCGGCTTGGCCGCATTGACCTGTGTTTCATCCTTGGGGCCTGCGTGCAGGTCAGGTATGGACCAGGACAGCAGGCCCGCTCCCGTCAGGGCGGCGATGCCCACCCAATAGGCGCCGGCAAGGCCCAGAAAATGCATGAGCGCCGCCCCCGCGAAAGGGCCGAAGAACATGCCGATGCGATGTGTGCCGCCCAGTGTGGACAGGGCTCGCGCACGCATGGCAAACGGAACCGCCTCGATCAGATAGGTTTGGCGGGCCAGGTAAAACACCGAAGTCGCTGTGCCGATGAGCAGTGTGCTGACCGCCAGCAAGGCTTCACTGCGCGCAAAGATGCATAGCAGCAATGCCGCCACCATGACCGTCGAAGCCCCCGTCAGTGCCTTGCGCTCGCCAAAGCGGGCCGTGACCAGCGCGGCGGGAATATTCGTGGCCAGCGACCCCAGGCCGATCAGGGCAACGATAAGGCCGGCCAGCGCCGGCGAAGCGCCGAGATCACGGGCGCTCAGCGCAATGACAGGCAGGATGGCGCCATTGCCCAAACCGAAAAGCACAGATGGGCCGTAGGCTGGAATGGCTATTTTCTTGAGACTGAAGCTGGCTTCGCCCATGAGGGAGTGCGGGGTGGTGAAAGAGGAGTGAGCCTTTCTATTCTACTGGATGCCGGACAGCGGCCGCGGCGCGGGCATGCGGATTGCCAGGGCAGGGCGAGCCGCCGCTCACGCGGTATCATCCCTGGACTGTCTGTCCGTTTCGCTTTCCATTTCACATGACGACTCCACCGCAGGCCATACGCCGCATCAAGGACATCAGGCAGCTTATGCTGCTTGCCCGTCTGGCGGTGCTTGCCGCCATCTGGCCTCTGTGCGCGCAAGCCCAAGCCTCGAAGGACGCCATACAAGCGCTGCCGGCGATCACCATCCAAGGCGCGCAGCTGGAGCGGCCCGCCTTCTCAACGCCAGCGTCCATCGATCTGGTGGATGGCACCCTCATGCGCCGCGATCAGATGCAGGTGAATCTCTCTGAAAGTCTGGTGCGCGTGCCCGGCCTGCTGATACAGAACAGGCAAAACTATGCGCAAGACCTCCAACTGTCCATACGAGGGTTCGGCGCGCGCTCCACCTATGGCGTGCGGGGTGTCCGGCTATATGTGGACGGTATTCCGGCCACCATGCCGGATGGGCAAGGCCAGACATCGAATATCGATATCGCTTCCATTGACAGCATGGAGATATTGCGCGGGCCGTTCTCCGCCTTGTACGGCAATGCCTCGGGCGGGGTTGTGCAAGTGTTCACCGAGCACGGCAAGGACCCGCCCACGCTGGAGAGCAGCTTCGCCGCCGGCAGCGACAGCCAGTTCCGCTACGGCGCCAAGGCCAGCGGTGCACGTGCCGGCACAGGGCTTGACTATCTGGTCAGTGCCAACCGCTACGTGACGCAGGGCTATCGCGATCACAGCAGCGCCCGCAAGAACCTTGCCAACGCAAAGCTGGGCTGGACGCCCGACGAAGACAGCAGCCTGACGCTGGTGCTGAACAGTGTGGACGTCAAGGCGGACGATCCGCAAGGGCTGACCTACGATGAATTCATGAACGACCCCCGGCAGGCCTCTCCGGGCGCGCTTGCCTATAACACGCGCAAGACGGTACGCCAGACACAGGGCGGCTTGCACTATGAACGCGAGGTTGACGCGCACAACACACTGCGTCTCATGGCCTACTATGGGCAACGGCGGACCGTGCAATTTTTGGGCGTACCGGTGAGCGCACAGTTGGCGCCTGGCAGCGCCGGCGGAGTGGTGGACCTGCAGCGTCGCTACGGCGGCCTGGATGCCCGCTGGACTTCCCGCCTGCGCCTGGCTGGCCGGCCCCTGACGATTGTTGGCGGAGTCGCATACGACACCATGACGGAAGACCGGCGCGGCTACGAGAACTTCGTGGCGGGCACGGCAGGCCTTGCCACAGGCGTGCAGGGCAATTTGCGCCGCAAGGAGACAAACGATATCTGGAACGTGGATCCCTATGCGCAAGCCTCATGGCAATTTACCGACAGATGGAGCGTGGACGCGGGCCTGCGGTACAGCACCGTGCACTTCGACTCGGACGACGACTACATCGCGGCAGGCAATCCCGACGACAGCGGCACCGTACGCTACCGCAAGCTGCTGCCCTCCGCCGCGCTGCGCTATCAGGCGTCGACCGATCTCATGCTCTATGCGACGGCGGGGCGCGGCTTTGAGACACCCACCTTCAGTGAGCTGTCCTACCGTCCCGACGGAAGGCCTGGCCTGAACCTGGCCCTGATGCCGTCGGAAAACACCAGCCTGGAGGTGGGTGCCAAGGCCAGGGTGGCCGGGGGAATGCTCACTGCGGCTCTGTTCCAGACCCGCACGCGCAACGAAATCGTAACCGCTCGTTCCGACGGCGGACGCACGACTTTCCAGAATGCAGGCCATACGCGCCGCAATGGTTTCGAACTTGCCTGGTCGGGCGAGGTGGCCGACAACCTGAGCACCTATCTGGCCTATACGTGGCTGGATGCGCGCTACAAAGACAGCTTTCGCACAGTGGACACGCGCGGCAGCGCGGTGCTTGTCCCCGATGGCAACCGCATCCCGGGCATTGCAGAACATGCCGTATATGCGGCCCTGGACTGGGCCCAGGAGAAAGGCTGGCGCGCCGGCGTGGAGGGGCGCTATCTGAGCCGGCTTTATGTTAACGACAGTAACGACGAATATGCACCGGCCTACTTTACAGCATCCGTTCACGCAGGCTACCGTTGGAAGCTTCAGGACTGGACGCTGGATGCATTCGCGCGCCTCGACAATGTATTTGATCGCCACTACGCAGGGGCCACTGTCGTCAATGCATCCTGGGGCCGCTATTACGAGCCTGCGCCGGGCCGCAACTGGACAGCGGGCATCAGCCTGGCCCATGCGTTCTGACTTTCTCACTCACTTCAGGCAGAAGCGCCATGCGTGAAAATCATACCCCTCCCGCGTCTCGAAGCAGGACAGCCGTGGTATTTGGCATTGTCCTGACCATCATCGGCCTGGTGCTCGCCGTGGGCGGCATGCAATTGGTGTCGCTGGACGGCTCCTGGTACTACCTGATCACCGGTGTCGCGCTGGTGCTGTCCGGTGTGCTGTTGGCGGCAAGCATGGCGCTGGGCGCGTGGCTGTACCTGCTCATTTTCATCTGCACCATCGCCTGGGCGATCTGGGAGGTCGGATTCGCATTCTGGCCGCTGGTACCGCGGCTCGCGCCGGTGCTGGTGCTGGCTTTCTTCTGCTTCCTGCTGATGCCGCGCCTGCGCGGCGGACGGGGGCGGGCGGCCTGCTGGTCGCTGGCGGTCCTGACGCTGGCCGCATTGGGCCTGGGCGGGTACGGCATGCTGCAGCCTCATAGGGCGATCAAGGCCGGCAAGGCGCAAAACACCACACAGGCTGTCAGCGCGCCAACGCCTGGGGAGGCCAAGGCATCGACGTGGCAGTATTATGGCCGTACACCCGCCGGCACGCGTTTTGCACCCTTTGCGCAAATCAACAAGGACAATGTCGATGAACTGGAAGTTGCCTGGACATTCCGCACGGGCGATATCGCGGGAAAGGGCGCGGAGGATCAGGGCACGCCCATACAGGTGGGCGACAGCGTATATGTCTGCACACCCTACAACAAGGTTATCGCGCTCGACGCCGACACGGGCAAGCAACGCTGGAAGTACGACCCCGACACACCGGACACCGGCATATGGAACCGTTGCCGAGGCGTGGGCTACTACGACGCGGCGGCCTACGCAACCGGCCCCGGAGCGGCCGCCCTGGCCGCGCGAACAGCTGACGTGGCCGCCGACAGCGATGCGCCGCCCAGGGAAACCGGCGCCGCGGCCACCCGCCCAGTGGTCAACGGCGCAAAGGCCGCCACTGATGCGGATGTCGCACACGCCGTGGATGCAGCGGGCGGCAGTTGCGCACAACGCATTTTCCTGACCACACTCGACGCGCGGCTGATTGCGCTGGACGCCAAGACGGGCGAACCCTGCGCGGGTTTCGGCAATCGCGGCACCGTCGATCTGACAGCGGGCATGGGCGAGATACCGCGAAATTTCTATATGCCGACCTCGGCCCCCACCGTGATGCGCAACATGGTACTGGTGGGCGGATGGGTCTACGACGGCAAGTCGGTAGGCGAGCCCTCGGGCGTTGTGCGCGCCTTCAACGCGGACACGGGCGAGCTGGTATGGGCGTGGGACCTGGGCAACCCGGCCATCACCAAGCTGCCGCCGCCCGGCGAAACGTATACGCGCGGGACGCCCAATGTGTGGTCCACCCCCGCCTTCGATGACAAGCTGGGCCTGGTCTATCTGCCTACCGGCAACAGCACGCCCGACTATTGGGGCGGCCATCGCACTGCGCTGGACGACAAGTATTCTTCGTCTGTTGTTGCCCTGGATATAGCTACCGGCCGCGTTCGCTGGTCTTTCCAGACCACGCACCATGACTTGTGGGATTATGACGTGACCTCGCAGCCCGCGCTGTATGATCTGCCGGACGGCAACGGCGGCACCATCCCGGCATTGATCCAGCTTACCAAGCGCGGCCAGATTTTCCTGCTTGACCGGCGCAATGGCAAACCGCTGGCGACCGTCGAGGAAAAGCCCGTGCCGCAGGATGTCCAGGAAGGAGACCGGATATCGCCCACCCAGCCTTATTCGACGGGCATGCCTGCCATAGGACGGGAACCGCTGACCGAGGCAAGTATGTGGGGTGCAACATGGTTCGATCAGTTGTGGTGTCGCATCGAGTTCCGCAAGATGCATTATGAAGGCGAGTTCACACCGCCCAGCACCCGGAAAACACTGCAGTACCCGGGCAACTATGGCGGTTTCAATTGGGGCAGCGCTTCAATCGACGAGCAAAGAGGCTATCTGTTTGTCAACGACATCCGCATGCCCCAATGGCTACGCTATATATCGCGTGAAGAAGCCGATGCGCCGAATGCCGCGGCAAGCCACGATGGCCTGCATGTACAGGCCGGCACGCCCTATGGCGTCACCAAGAACACCTTCATGTCGCCGCTGGGCGTGCCATGCCACGCTCCGCCATGGGGCACAATGGCGGCCATTGACCTGCAAAAACGCCAAGTCGTCTGGGAGCGTCCCATCAGCACCCTGCAGGACACGGTGGCGGCGGGCGGCGTCAAGGTTGGCGTACCTGTGCCCATCGGCATGCCCACCATGGGCGGCCCCATCAGCACGGCATCGGGCCTGGTCTTCTTCGCAGGCACGCAAGATTATTACTTGCGCGCGCTGGATGCGGAAACAGGCGAGGTACTCTGGAAGGGACGCCTGCCCGTGGGTGCGCAATCCACACCCATGACATACGTATCGCCCGAAAGCGGGCGCCAGTTCGTGGTCGTGACAGCCGGCGGCGCAAGACAGTCTCCCGACCGGGGAGACTATGTCATTGCCTTTGCATTGCCACAGAAATGACGCGGATCTGAAAACACGCTGCCGGCGCTGGCCGCACGGCAGCCCTTCAGCGCAAACTGGCAGACTGCCTGCAAACACACGCCACGAAGGACTGGATCAAGGGAACATCCTGGTCTTCGGGGCGCCACATGACGCCGATGGAGCCATGCATGCCCAATTGAAACCAGGGCACATTGAGCGTATGGGACAGCCCCAGGCTGGCCGCCAGGCGGGCCGACATCGGCACGACAAAATCGGTACCCTGGACAATACGCGCGCTGGTGAACACTGAAGCGGACTCCACCATGACCGGCGGCACCTTCAGGCCGAGCGCCTCGAAAGCCAGGCGCAGTCGGCGACGAATCGGGCTGGCCGCGGCCGGGGCAATCCAGGGATATTCCAACGCCTCGTCCCAACTGACTTCGCGCCGGCCGGCAAGAGGATGACTGGGTGCCACGGCCAGGCATAGCGGCACATCATCCAGCTTTCTGTAGCACACGCCCGGCGGCACGCCACCTTCTTCGACCCGTCCAATGATGACATCCAGTCCGCCGGTGTGCAGCTTGGACGTCAGGAGATCCAGGGTTTCCTCGTCGATACGGATAAACACACCGGGATGATCGGCATGAAATGCGCGCACGATCTCGGGCAACAACACAATGGCAACCATGGGCGACACACCGACGGCGACCTGCCCTGCCTGGGCCTGCTTCATTTGCTGGACGGTCAGTCTGGCCCTGTCTATGCGTCCGACGATGGCGCGCGCCTGACGTGCCAGTTCCTCGGCCACGGGAGTGGGCGTGACGCCTCTGGCATGCCGCGCGAACAGCTCAGCGCCCATGCTGTCCTCGAGCTCTTTCAGCCACTTGGACAACGCGGGCTGGGTAAGGTGATACTCCTGGGCCACCTGGCTCATATTGCGGACGTCGCACAAGCGAACCAGCATTTGCAGGCTACGCAGACGTATTCGGCTGCTCCAGTCCATGATGATCAGCCTGCCATGAAAGATAGTTATGGATATCTGAAACTATTTCAATTTTAGCTTATACCGATTCACCGCATAATCACAGCAAGCACCACCCACATAACGACGGTCAGTCATGAAAAAACCGAATTTCATCCTGTTCATTACAGACCAGCAAAAGGCCAGCCACCTGGGCGCCTACGGAAACCGCATATTGCGCACACCGCATATCGACGCCATCGCGGCAAGAGGCTGGAAGGCCGACTGTTTTTATGTCGCCACGCCAATCTGCATGCCAAACCGCGCATCGCTGATGACGGGGCGCATGCCCTCGGTGCATGGGGCGCGGCTCAATGGCATACCGCTGGCCATCGAAAGCCGCACCTTTGTCGATGTCATGCGCGAGGCGGGTTATCGGACTGCGCTCGTGGGCAAGTCGCATCTTCAGAACATGACGGGAAAACCGCCTCAATGGCCGCGTCCCGAGGAGGCAATAACCGAAGGAGAGGCGTGGCGCTATCAGCCCGGCAATTATGATCAGGAGTGGGGGCCGCTTTGGCGCAACGATCCCACACATGACTTGGAAACGCCCTTCTACGGCTTTTCCCGCGTGGATCTGGCTGTGGACCATGGCGACCGGGTGTGGGGCCACTACTGGCGCTGGCTGGAGCGAGAACACCCCGACGTGGCGGAGCAGGCGGGGGAGGCGCATGCCATTCCGACACCCGACTTTGCCTTGAGCAAGGTGCACCAGGCATGGCGAACGCGCGTTCCCGAAGCGCTATCCACCAACGGTTATATCGGCAGCCAGACCTGTGCCTTGCTGGCGGAGTATGCGCGGGAGGAACGCCCGTTCTTTATCCAGTGCTCGTTTCCGGATCCCCACCATCCTTTTACGCCACATGGGCGATATTGGGACATGTACGATCCGGACGAGGTGGACTTGCCCGCGTCGTTTCATGAGAGCGGGATGCACGCTTCACCGCCGCATGTAGCCTGGCTGCATGCCCAGCGCGACCGCAACCAGGCTGTGAAGCACACGCCCGCGCTGTTTGCCTGCACCGAGCGTGAGGCGCGCGAAGCCATAGCGCTCAACTATGGGTCTATCTCCCATATCGATGCCGTCGTCGGCGACGTCATGGCCACATTGAAACGCCATGGGCTGGACGACAACACCGTCATCATATTCATGAGCGATCACGGTGACTACCTGGGTGATCATCAGCTGCTGTGGAAGGGGCCGATTCACTATCAGAGCCTTGTACGCACGCCTTTCATCTGGATGGATCCAGGCTGCCCGCAATCCCGCCATAACGAAGATGCATTGGCCAGCACGGTGGACGTGGCACCCACCATACTGGCGCGCGCCGGCCTTGTTCCCTATAACGGCATTCAGGGACACAACCTGCTGGACGTCATGGCGGGCAGGCAGCGTGGCGTGCGGCAACATGTGCTGATCGAGGAAGAAGGGCAGCGTGTCATGTTTGGTTTTGACAGCCGCGTGCGCATGCGCACGCTATTCGATGGTCGCCACCGCCTCAGCCTTTACGACGGCATCGAATGGGGAGAACTCTACGACCTGGAGTCCGATCCGATGGAGCTGCACAATCTGTGGCACAGCACGGCTCATGAAAGCCAGAAGGCGCGGATGCTCCAGGATCTCGCGCGGACGATGCTCGCACATACCGATACCAGCCCCAACCCAACTGCGCTGGCCTGAGTATCCACCGGCACCAGGCAGCCGAACATCAAGCAAATCATAACGAGGAGATAAGTCCATGCGTATTTCAACATATCTATCCGCCTGCATAGGCGTGTCGCTGCTATTGCTGGGCATGAGCGCCCGGGCCGCCTACCCGGAACATGCTATCACCATGGTGGTGAACTATCCCGCGGGTGGTCCGTTGGACCTGCTGGCGCGCTCCATTGCGGAGTATGCGGGCAAGACGCTGAAGCAGCCCGTCGTGGTCGAGAACAAGTCGGGCGCCGCCGGCACCATCGGGGCCCGCAATGTGGCCCGCGCGCAAGCTGACGGCTATACGCTGCTCCTGAGCGTGGACACCATCGCGACTGTCAACCCTTATGTCTACGCGCAGTCGGACTTCGATGTAAACAAGGTCATGGCGCCGATCACTATGGCTGGCACGTTCAATCAGGCCCTGGTCACGCGCAAGGATCTGGGGGTCACGACGCTGGCCGACTTCATTGAACTGGCACGCAAGAAGGACCTCACCTACGCTTCGGCTGGGATCGGCTCGCCCGGCCACCTCACCATGACCGAGTTCGCGCAGGCGCTCGACCTTCCCCTGACGCACGTACCCTACAAGGGTAACGCACCGGCCACGAGCGACCTGCTCGGCGCAAGAGTGGATGCCGGCTTCCTGGTCATCGGCGGCGTGGCGCAGTATGTGGATGCAGGCCGCCTGATTCCACTAGCCGTGTCGGGCAGCGAACCGGATCCGCTGCTGCCGGGCATACCCACGATTGCCGGCTCCGGCCTGCCCGGACTGGATCACTTCAATGTGGGATTCGGCTTTGTTCTGATGGCGCCGAAAGGCACGCCGAGCGACATCCAGGCACTATGGAGCAAGCTGGTGGCCGATGCCTTTGCCTCGCCCGAATTGCGCGAGCGCCTGAAGTCCCTGGACTTGCTTCCCACGCACACCAGCCCGGACGAAACGCGGGCGTATCTTGCGAAGGAAGGCACAAAATGGAAGGCGGTAGTCGAAAAGGCCGGCATCCGCATCGAATAGCCCCGCCCCATCCGCTGGCCCCCGCCTCATTATTGGGTACCGCCAGCGGTCAGCCGCCATTGCGCGCCGGATCCGGCGGCGTATGAGCAAGGCCGGCCTTATCGCCTGATACGATGCGATCCGCTTCAACGTCCTCATTCAAGGGATCGTCACCCCGGTTTTCAACTTCCGCGCGTTCGCCGGTGTTGTTGCGGTCGCTATCGGTGTCCGGCCTGAAAGCGGGCATGTCGCTGCCGGAGTCGGAGGAGTCGCCAGGACCCAGCGCGGGTTCTTTGAGCCCATCCTTGCGCAAATTGGCTTCCTGACCTGGCTCCTGATTCTGCCGAGCCCGTTCAATGTCTTTGTCCGTAATCATGTGTGTTCTCCTGAGTCCGCATGTTCAAGCCTTATCCGGGGAAACGCTGGCGCCTGGCGTCTCCAGGCCCAGACGCTCATGCCATCGGGCGATGGATTCCTCCGGATAGCCTTTGAACAGTTTGTCGCCCTGTTTGGCCTCGATTTCAACCCATGAAGCCTTGCTGTCCAGAAACAGATGCGTACGCTCCGGAGGAACCGGCAGGTTGGTATCAATGGCGCTGGCAAAGGGATGTATCAAATCTGGCCATTCGGGGCTGAACAGCCACAGCGCACTGCCGCAATGGCTGCAGAAATGGCGCTCCGCCGAGCTGACGCCCTCCCGCGCGCCCTGCCCATCGCGGACGACGGCGTGGTATACCGCCACATGATCCCCGCCCTTGAGCTTAAGGGTGCGCGCATCGCCGGAAAGATTGATGGCGTAGCCGCCACCACCCTGCGTCTTGCGGCAAATCGAGCAATAACAGCGTTGATAGGGATAGGGATTGGCGCTTTCAAGGGAAAACTGCACCGCCCCGCAATGACATGAACCTTCCAATTGCATGATGAAGACCTCCTTGTTGTGAGAAGGCACGCCGCCAGCCGGCAGATATCGCAATGCGCAGCAAACGCAATGCCCGCCGAGCACACGACGCGTCGCGGCCCGCACAAAAACCCGACGGGCTATGCCAGCCGCATGCGGGCCAGCACCTGGTAGCGGGATCCGCCCAGGTCGGGCTGGGATGCGGCCAGCACACACGCCTCGGGCGTCCAGGTAATGGGCGGGCGGCACCCCAGCATAGCCATGTCGCCGGATCCGGCGCGGCGCAGCAGCGACACATGAGGCCGGAATGCCTCGGAGGGTGGTTGCCAGCCCATGGACTCGAGTCGCGACCACACTGCCTGATGCAATGCATCCAGCCAGACAATACGACTATTTTCGTCCGGCCCCGCCCAAACAACGCGCGGCCCATGAAAACGCCCGAAGCGCCGCAGTGTGATGGGTTCGATCCGCGCCGTCCAGCCGGGCACAGCCTGGATCAGCCGCTGGACGTCCCGCTCCCCTGTACCGCCCAGGAAAGCCAGGGTCAGGTGCAAAGTATCTTGGCGCATGATGCGCCCCCCCAACAGGGCGTGCGCATCGCGCGCCCAAGCCATTATCCGGGCGGCATCGTCCTGTGCGGGCCAGAGGGCAAAAAATAGACGTCGCGCGTGCATATCTGTAAGCTTATACCGAATCCATCATGGGGATTACCCACCCTACCCAAGCGCAGGCAAGCCCACTAAACTGTGACGCTTCCGAGAGCCGGTGACGGCTCTCGGAGGTCACGGGCCGCCGCCCACCAGGCAGTGCGGCACGCCGATGGCGCCCACACGCGCATCGGCATACCTTGCATTCACATAGGAGACACTTTGCTGTGACGCCCCAATCCCTCGAAATGATCACCAGGCTCGTCGGGTTCGACACGGTTTCACGCAACTCCAATCTTGAGCTCATCCATTACGTGAGCGATTATCTTGCCAGCCACGGCATACACAGTCATCTGGTATCCAGCGACGACGGCGGCAAGGCCAATCTTTTCGCCACCATAGGCCCCAGCGAGGAAGGCGGCGTGGTGCTGTCCGGGCATACCGACGTCGTGCCCGTCGATGGGCAGCCCTGGGATACCGATCCGTTCACCATCACCCAGAAAGACGGCCGCCTCTATGGACGAGGCACCTGCGACATGAAATCCTTCTCGGCCGTCGCCCTGGCCATGGTGCCCCATTTCCTGCAGCGAGGTATCAAGCGCCCCATCCATCTGGCACTAAGCTACGACGAAGAGATAGGCTGCTTTGGCGCGCCGTCCATGATCGATCGCCTGGTTACCGATATTCCCCGTCCGCATGCGGTCATCGTGGGCGAGCCCACCAGCATGCGCCCCATCGTGGCCCACAAGGGCATCGCGGCGCTGCGCACCACCGTCACCGGACACGAAGCACACTCCAGCCAGGTGCAGCGCGGCGTGAGCGCAGTCACCACCGCGGCGCGCCTCATCACCTTCATCGACGACATGATGGCGGAGAATCGCGAGCAGGCCGATCCCGAATGCCGCTTTGTACCGCCATACACCACCCTTCATACAGGTGTCGTCAACGGCGGCACGGCTCTCAATATCATTTCGCGCACATGCAGCTTCGTCTGGGATATCCGCACCCTGCCGGGCGACGACTGGCGCCGCTACCTCGAGCGGTTCCAGGCCTATGCCGACAGTCTGCTGCCGGCAATGCAGTCGGTATCACCAGCCGCCAGCATACATACAGAGATTCTCGCCGACGCGCCGCCGCTGCAGGATCAGGGCGGTGCGGCGCAACAGCTTGTGTTCGGGCTTTGCGGCCATGCGCATACCGATGTCGTTCCCTATGCGGCGGAAGCGGGCCAATTCCAAGAGCGCGGCTTCGAGGTCGTACTCTGCGGCCCAGGCTCCATCGATCAGGCGCATCAGCCCAACGAATATATCGACGTCTCGCAGGTCAGCGCCTGTGAGCGTTTCTTCGAACAACTCGCCGACCAACTGGCAAGCTGAATGGCGCGCGCCGCCGCCCCGACCTCGGGCCGGGCCAGTGGCCCTGCGCACTACCCCCACCAAAAGGCAGGAGACTCTTGATGAAACTGAAGCATCTGATCAGAACAACGGCGCTTGCCGCGACGCTTGCGCTTGCCATGGGCGCCGCGCCGTTTTCCCAGGCCCATGCCCAGGAAAAAGTATTCCATTATGCCTACCAGGGCGACATGAACTCCCTGGATCCCATGTCTCTGAACGAAACCTTCACGCTTGGCATGCAGGGCTGGGTGTATGAAACCCTGGCCGGCTACGACAAGAATCTGAAGCTCGTCCCCATGCTTGCCGAAAGCTGGGAAAACCCCGAGCCCACCAAGTGGATATTCCACCTGCGCAAAGGCGTCACCTTCCATGATGGTACGCCCTTCACAGCCAAGGACGTCGTGTTCTCATGGAAGCGCAGCCTCACGGAAGGGTCAGATATGAAGGGCTATGGCGCCAAGGCGTCCGAGGTAAAGGCCGTTGACGACCACACCGTCGAGGTCATCACGCCCCAGCCCAACCCCATCCTGCCCCGCGACTGGACTTTCCTGTACATCATGAGCAAGGACTGGGCCGACAAGCATCACACGACCGAGGCCAGCAACGTGAAAGGCGGCGAGAACAACTACGCCAACATGCACGAGAACGGCACCGGCCCGTTCACGGTCGCCGATCGCCAACCCGACGTCAAGACCGTCTTCGAGCGCTACGACGGCTACTGGAACAAGAACATCCCCACCAATGTGGACAAGGTGATCTTCCAGCCCATCACGCAGGAATCCACCCGCGTTGCGGCGCTGATATCCGGCGAAATGGATTTGGTGCAGCCGGTACCGGTGCAGGACTGGGACCGGCTGGACAAGGAGGACGGTGTGCGTGTGCTGAACGAACCTGAAGCACGCGCCATATTCATCGGCATGGACCAGGAACGCGACGAACTGCTGTTCTCCAGCGTGAAGGGCAAGAATCCGTTCAAAGACAAGCGCGTGCGCGAAGCCGTCGTGCTGGCCGTCGACACCAATGTCATCAACAAAAAGATCATGCGCGGCGCGGCCAAGCCGCTGGGTACGCTCATCGCCGACAAGATCAACGGCTACGACGAATCCTTTGGTCAGCCGTACAAGCCTGATGTTGAAAAAGCCAAAAAGCTGCTGGCTGACGCAGGCTATCCCGATGGTTTCAGCGTCCAGCTCGACTGCCCCAACGACCGCTATGTCAATGACGAAAAGGTATGCCAGGCCGTAGCGAGCATGCTGGCTCGCATCGGAATCAAGATCGACCTGCTTGCCCAGACCAAGTCCAAGTATTTCGGCAAGGTGCTACTGCAGGCCGGCAACAAGACCAGCATGTATTTGCTGGGCTGGACGCCCAGCTCCACCGATGCGGCCAACCCGCTGGAAAACCTTGTGGCATGCCGCGACAAGAAAGGCGCCGGCCAGTTCAACCTTGGCGGCTACTGCAACAAGGAAATCGATGCCCTGGCCGCCAAGATCGAGGTGGAAACCGATCAGGCCAAGCGCAACGAGATGATCAAGAAGGCCTACACCATGCTACGCAACGACTATGGCTATCTGCCGCTGCACCAGCAACCCATGTCATGGGGCGTGCGCAAGGGCGTGGAAGTCGCGCAGCGCGCCGATGACGTTCTGGACATCCGCAACGTCGTCATGAAGTAAGCCTATGTTCGCGTTCATCGCCCAGCGCATCGTCCAGTCGGTGTTCGTCATGCTGGCCGTGGGGCTGATCGCCTTCGGCATGTTCCGCTATGTCGGGGATCCGATCAGCAACATGGTCGGCCAGGAAACCTCGCTCGAGCAGCGCGCTGCGCTGCGTGAGCGGCTGGGCCTGAACGACCCCTTCCTGGTCCAGTATGCGCGTTTCATCGGCAAGGCTGCGCAGGGTGATTTCGGTGTTTCATACCGGCAGCGGCGCCCTGTGAGCGAGCTCATCGAAAGCCGGCTCCCCGCTACACTGGAGCTGTCTTTCGTATCAGCCGTCATTGCGCTGTTTCTGGGCATCCCCATGGGCATCTATACGGCGCTCAAGCGCAAGGGCCTGCTCTCTCGCGGCTTCATGACGCTCTCGCTCATTGGGATTTCGCTGCCCACTTTCCTCATCGGCATTCTCATGATCCTGTTTTTCGGGGTCATATTACGATGGCTGCCCAGTTTCGGAAGAGGAGAGGTCGTTGACCTGGGCTGGTGGACGACCGGGCTGCTGACCCGCAGCGGATGGGCCTCCATCATCATGCCCGCCTTCACGCTCGCGCTCTTTCAGATGACGCTGATCATGCGGCTGGTGCGCGCCGAAATGCTCGAGGTCATGCAAACCGATTTCATCAAGTTCGCCCGCGCGCGTGGCCTGCCCGAACGCATGATCAATTTCCGACATGCGCTCAAGAACACGCTGGTGCCGGTCATTACCATTACCGGTCTGCAACTGGGCGCCATCATCGCGTTTTCCATCATCACCGAGACAGTCTTCCAATGGCCCGGCATGGGGCTGCTATTCATACAGTCCATCGGCGTCGTCGATATTCCAGTCATGGCGGCTTACCTGCTGCTGATCGCATTCTTCTTTGTCATCATCAACCTGATCGTCGATCTGCTCTACTTCGCCGTCGACCCGCGCCTGCGCGTGCAACGAAACTAGCATTCCGATATGTCCCAGAACGTTCTGACCCGCGCATACCGAAGTGACATTTTTTATAGCTTCAGTCATTCACCTACGGCCATTATTTCGGCGATTGTCGCGCTGATCATCATCCTGGGCGCCGTGCTGGCCCCCTGGATCGCACCGCACGACCCGTTCAACCTGGCCACCATCGACCTGCTCGATGCAAACATGCCCCCCGCCTGGAGTCCCGACGGCGACCCCCGTTTTCTGCTGGGTACCGACGACCAGGGCCGCGATCTGCTGTCCACCATCATGTACGGTTCGCGCATCTCGCTGCTGGTCGGTTTTGCATCGGTTCTGTTCTCCCTGGTCATCGGCGTATCGCTCGGATTGATCAGCGGCTATGCGGGCGGGCGCACCGACAGCATCATCATGCGCATCGCCGATGTGCAGCTCTCATTTCCCGCGATTCTCATCGCGCTGCTGATCGACGGCATCGCGCGCGGGCTGCTGCCGCGCGATCTGCACGACAGTCTTGCACTGTACGTGCTTGTCTTTGCCATCGGCATTTCGGGTTGGGTGCAATACGCCCGCACTGTGCGCGGCGCCACCATGGTCGAACGCAACAAGGAATATGTTCAGGCGGCGCGCCTCATCGGCATGCGCCCCTTCACCATATTGCGCAGGCACATCCTGCCCAATGTCATGGGACCTGTGCTTGTCATTGCCACCATACACCTTGCCATCGCCATTATTACCGAGGCCACGCTGTCCTTTCTGGGGGTCGGCATACCCCCCACATCACCGTCGCTGGGCACGCTGATACGCATCGGCAACAGCTACTTGTTCTCGGGCGAATGGTGGATTTCCATCTTCCCGGGCATTGCGCTGGTTTTGCTGGCGCTGTCGGTCAACCTTCTGGGCGACTGGTTGCGCGACGCGCTCAATCCCAAGCTGCGCTAAAGGAAACGGTGCCATGGCCTTGCTCGACATCGAAAACCTAAAAATTGAATTTGCCAGCCGACGCGGCCGTCTCGTCGCCATCAACGACGTGTCGCTGGCGCTGCAGAAAGGCGAAATCCTTGGGGTGGTGGGCGAATCGGGCGCCGGCAAATCCACCATAGGCAATGCCGTCATCGGCCTGCTCGAGCCGCCAGGCAAAATGACCGGGGGCCAGGTGCTGCTGGATGGCGAACGGATAGACCAATTGCCGCCTCCCGCTTTCCGCAAGGTGCGCGGACGCCGCATCGGCATGATTTTCCAGGATCCGCTCACCTCGCTCGACCCGCTGCAGACCATCGAGCAGCAACTGGTCGAAACCATGCAGGTGCATCTGCAGTTGACGACCCAGCAGGCCCATCAGCGCGCCTTGAGTCTGCTCGAAAGCGTAGGCATAGAACAGCCCGAACACCGCCTGCAACAATACCCGCATCAGTTCTCGGGCGGCATGCGCCAGCGCGTGGTCATCGCCCTGGCCCTATGCTGCGAACCCGAGGTCATCATTGCCGACGAGCCCACAACAGCGCTGGACGTGTCCATCCAGGCACAGATACTGGACCTGCTGCGCGTGCTGTGCAAGGAAAAGCAGGTTGGCATGATACTCATCACGCACGATATGGGCGTAATTGCGGAGATTACCGACCGTGTTGCCGTGCTTTACCGCGGCCGTCTCGTGGAGCAGGGGCCGACACGGCAGATACTCAGCGAGCCGCAGCACCTGTATACCAAGAGTCTGATCTCCGCCGTACCGCGCTCGGATATCAAGCTGCGCCGCTTTCCCATGGTGACCTACATAGAGGATGTGCAGGCGCCGGCCGCCAACGACAATATCGACATCGCCTCCGGCTGGCTGAAAGAGCGGCGCGATTTCGGCCAACCCACCGGGCGTCCGCTAATCAGCGTGGATCAGCTCGGAATGCGTTTCATACTGCGCAACTCCATGTTCAAGCGCCGTCGCATCACGCTGGACGCCGTCAAGGACGTCAGCTTCGACATCCAGGAAGGCGAGGTCTTCGGCCTGGTGGGCGAATCGGGGTCGGGCAAGTCCACCATTGCCCGGTTGATCGCCGGTCTGTATCAGGCCACGCACGGTTCGGTCGTCTTCGACAATGTGAATGTCACGGACCTGAAGGATCACAAGGCGATGAATGTCTTCCGCCGGCAGATTCAGATGGTTTTCCAGGATCCCTTTTCATCCCTGAACCCGCGCATGCGCATTCTGGACATTGTCGCCGAGCCCATCCGCTTTCATCGGCTCGCACGACGCGAGGCCGATGTGCGGCGTATCGTCGGCGGGCTGCTGGATTATGTCGGACTGGGTGAGCGCGCTTTGTTGCGTTTTCCCCACGAATTCTCGGGTGGCCAGCGCCAACGCATCTGTATCGCGCGCGCGCTGGCCACCCGGCCGCGGTTTCTTATCTGCGACGAACCCACCTCGGCGCTGGATGTGTCCATTCAGGCACAGATTCTGAATCTACTCAAGGAGTTGCAGGAGAGTCTCGGGCTGACCATGCTGTTTATCAGCCATGACCTGCCCGTCATACGCCAGATGTGTGATCGTGTCGGCGTAATGCGACACGGGCAACTGCTGGAAGTGGCGCCCACCGAGACACTGTTCTCGACACCAGAGCACGACTACACGCGACATCTGCTGTCATTGATGCCCACGCTGGATTATCTGTCCCGGGAAGGCCTGGAATTGGAGCCGGCGCAGGCCGAGCCAGCCTGATCGCATCGGAAAGTGCGCGCACAAGCCTGCGCGCGCGGCATTTTCGCAACGTCTTGACACGAATTCCATCACTGGGTCACGCTATCGAAACGGTAGCGATCCTATGATGGCCCTGCAGGGAGGCGGATCTGATGGATGGAGCCGCCATGGTCGGCACGCATATTGTAGAAAGGCAGGGATCGTCCATGCAGGTCGTCAATATGCATGCTTTCATCTGATATTCAAAAGGAAACAAGGCTATGGGTATCATCAGCATGATCATCGTGGGTTTCATCGTGGGTCTGATCGCGCGAGCCATCATGCCGGGCGACCAGAAAATGGGCATCATCATGACCATCATTCTGGGTATCATCGGCTCCGTCGTCGCGGGCTATCTCGGACAGGCGCTGAATCTTTACCAGCCGGGCGAAGGCGCGGGATGGATAGGATCCATCATCGGAGCCATCATTGTCCTGTTTATCTACGGGCTTATTGTCAAGAAAAGGGCCTGAACACGGGCGGTCGATCCGCCTGGATAAGACGGCCGGCTTGCCGGCCGTTTTCTTTTGACCCTCAACCAAGGCGCAGGCTGCTGCCGATACAATAGGCGCATGCACGCAGCCCTCCCGGAGGACGCCATGAGGCAACACGCCAACGCACAAACTTTCACCCCCAGCCGATTTTGGCGAAAACTGGGTCCGCGCGCGGCCGGCATAGGCCGTGCCACATTGGAAAAGGCACTTTACCTCTACTACGCCGCGCAGAGCCCGAGAACCCCCAAGTGGGCCCGGCGCGTCATGTACGGCGCCTTGGGCTACTTCATCCTGCCCCTGGATGCCTTGCCCGATCTGGCACCCATTGTCGGGTACACCGATGACCTGAGCGTCATGGCCGCCGCACTGGTCACCGTGGCGTTCTACATCACGCCCGAGGTCAAGGCCCAGGCGCACGAGAAGCTGGATAAATGGTTTGGGCCGCGCAAGGCGGGCGAGCCTGCGGATGCCTGAGCGGAATTCCCCGACTGTCGCGGTTTCCCGAATGCGCAGCCACTGGCTTGCCGAGACGATACGCCTGCGCGAATCACTGTGGGGGCCATTGGAGGACGGCAGCGAAACGCGCCGCGCACGCGCCGCCGGCGGAACATTTGCCGACCGGCTGCTATATCGGGCGCAGTTGCTGGGCGGGCGCGAAAAATTGGACACCGTGCTCGACCGCTGGACGGCCATGGCGCGCCTGTCCCTGTTCATCATGGCCGTTGCGGCGGTGATTGCGGGAGGCGCTGCCGCACTGGGCGCACTGGGCGATGGCAACCGGTCGGTGAATATCGTGATGGCATTGGCCACGCTGCTCGGCCTCAATCTGCTTACGTTTCTGTTCTGGCTGCTTAGCTTCGGCGTGTCTGCCGGCAGCGGCGCGGGGGCATGGCTGGGGGAATGCTGGCTGTGGCTGACGCGGCGCCTGGCGCGCGGACCCGATGCCGCCTTAGCACCGCGAGCGCTGATCGAACTCCTGGACAGAGAACGCAGCCTGCGCTGGGCGATGGGCGGCATCAGCCATGCACTGTGGATACTGGCGCTGGGAGCCGCGGTGCTGGTCATGCTCGCGCTGCTGTCTGCGCGGCGCTACGGCTTCAACTGGGAAACAACGCTGCTTACGCCCGACACCTTTGTAGACCTCACCCGCATGCTGGGATGGCTGCCGGCGCGCCTGGGTTTCCCAACACCCACTGAGGCCATCATTCGCGCCAGCGACGGCCTGCAGACGCTTCCAGCCTCCGCTCAGGCGCTGTGGTCTGGATGGCTGATAGGCTGTCTGGTGGTCTACGGCCTGCTGCCGCGCCTGGCAGCCCTGACCATAAGCCTGTGGATGGTGCGCATGCGAATGGGGGCGATCACACTCGACCCCACCTTGCCGGGCCATGCCGAACTGCGCGACCGCCTGATGCCGGCCAGCCTGCCCACCGGTGTGGACAGTGCCCCCACGGATGGCTACCAGACCCGCATTACCGCCCCCCAGGTGTCGGGCATCCCGCCCGGCCAGGCCCTGCTGATCGGGCTGGAGCTGCCGCCCGACACGCCCTGGCCGCCGTCCGCGCTGCCGGCAAGCGTCATCGATATGGGCATGATAGACAGCGGCGCCCAACGCAAACGCCTGCTCGATAGCCTGCAGGATGCCGCACCGGCGAGGGTGCTGCTGGGTTGCGATGCGGGGCAGACACCCGATCGCGGGACCATTGCATTGATCGCGGAGATCGCAGGGCTTTCCGGGACAAGCGGCATCCTGCTTTGCGAGCGTGCGTCCGGCGGCGCAAGTGCAAGCCGGGGCGAACCGGCACCAACGCCCATGGCGTCTCATGCCGGCGAGGCATCGCGCGCTGGTGCATGGCGCGAGCGCCTGGTCGCCGCCGGCTTCGAGCCTGAGCGCATCCACGCCCATGCGGATGCCGCAGTGGCATGGCTGGCGGGTACGGTGAGCCCGCCGGACGACACATCGGGCACGGCAGCGGAAAACGCCACGCCCGCCTTCCCAGACATTTCCGCGCCGGAGCGCACCGCGACACGGGCCCGCACAACGCCGGGAACGGGAGCATCGTCATGAGCGATGCACAGAGCGCCGCTGCGCCGGCCGTCGACAACCAGGCATTGAAGCTCGCAGTGGTCGGACATACGAATACCGGCAAGACCTCTTTGCTGCGCACACTTGCGCGGGATCCTGGCTTTGGGCAAGTGCAGGACAGCCCAGGCACCACCCGCCATGTTGAAGGCGCCAGCCTGCTGGTCGATGGCCGCCCGGCCGTAACGCTGTATGACACGCCGGGCATCGAAGACAGCATCGCCCTGCTCGATTATCTGGAGCAGATCGCACCCGCCGCATCGCGCCTGGATGGCCCCGAACGCATACGCCGCTTTCTGGACAGCCCCGAGGCGCACCGCCGTTTCGAACAGGAGGCTCGGGTGCTGCGCAAATTGCTCGACAGCGACGCGGGCCTGTATGTGGTCGACGCCCGCGACCCCATACTTGGCAAGCACAAGGATGAACTCACCATCCTGGCCAGTTGCGGCCATCCTTTGCTGCCTGTACTCAATTTCACGCACAGTCCGCAGCAAAGGCTGTCGCAGTGGCGCGAGGCCTTGGCACGCCTGGGCCTGCATGCCATAGCTGAATTCGATACAGTCGCGCCCGCGCTGGACGGCGAAGCGCAGCTTTATGACAAGCTCGCGCTGCTTCTGGATGGCCATGCGGCGCTGCTCCGGGAAATCAGGGACGAGGTGGCGCAACAGAAAAGTCAGCGTCACAAAGACGGGCTGCGGCTGATTGCCGAACTGCTGGTGGACGCCGCCGCATGGCGCATTGCCTGCGAGCCCGACCAGGAAAGCGTGGAAGCCGCCGCCCAGAACCTGCGCAGGCAGGTACGGGACCGGGAGACAGCCTGCGTGCGCTCGCTGCTCAAGCGCTACAACTTTTCGCAACGCGATTTCCCGGCCCATGCCCTGCCGCTGGAAGGCGAGCGATGGGGCATGGACCTTTTTCATCCGCAGGCGCTGAAGGATTTCGGTGTCCATGTGGGCAAGGGGCTTGCGGCCGGCGCCATGGCCGGCGCCACGCTGGATGTCTTCACAGCGGGGCTCAGTCTCGGCGCGGCAACACTCCTCGGCGCAGCCGTCGGTGGACTGTGGCAGGGCGCCGATAAAATCGGCAAGCGGGTCATGGGCAGACTGCAGGGTTATCGGGAGATCACTGTAGACGACGCCGTGCTGCGCCTGCTGGCATTGCGGCAACTGGCCCTGCTGCGCGCGCTGGAACGGCGCGGCCATGCCGCCCAGGCACCCATTGAACTCGAGGCCGCGGCCGATGAAAACACGCCCACCGCGCCTGCCCCGCAGGCTGGCCAGCCCGCCCCCAGTACGCGGGATCTCTCGCCGGGCTGGCAGTCCGGCCGCCTGCCCGACGAATTGCAGGAAGCGCGAAGCCAGCCGCAATGGTCCACGCTGTCGGGAAACTATGAAAACTCATCACGCCGCAAGCAGGTCGTGCAGGCCTTGACCGCCCGTCTCAGCCATCCCGCAAGTGGCGCAGCCGCACAAGACGCGTAAAGGCAAAGCCCCCTACGCAGTGAAATCAGAGCAGGACGGGACGGTCGGGAAGATCGTTGGGATTGGCCGTCTCGCCATCCAGAGGGCATGCCTGACCCAGAACGGCTTCGATTTCATCGATGGCGGACAGAATGCCAGCTTCGTAATCGCGGATGCGCAGGCGGTCTTGAAGGCGGCCGCAGATCGGGGCCCACTGCGCGTCCGCACCCTGAACGCCGCGATCCGCAATAATATGAATGACCCGCCTGTCTAAAGCCAGATAAAGCAGTACACCCGTATTGCCCGGCGTATCCCAGACACGCAGCCGACCGAACACCTCCAGCGCGCGCAAGGCGCTGTCGGGCTCGTGAACCGGGCTGCTGGCCTCTATGGCGAGCATGAGTTCGCCCGCATGACCGGTTTCCGCCTCGCGAATGCGTTTCGCCACGCGCGCCAGCATGGCTTCATTGAAATGCCGACGCCGCAGCCATTGCCCTTCCAGGCTGGCCCAGCCCGTGACTATCTTGAATTTCGTGATGGCACGCATTTACCAGCTCCCTGAGGCGCCGCCGCCCCCGCTGCTGCCGCCACCTCCGCCGCCGAAGCCACCGCCGAAACCACCGCCCCCGCCGCCAAAACCACCACCGAAACCGCCGCCAAAGCCTCCCCCGATACCCCCTATGACGGCGCCGCGACGCGCCGCCCGGGAGCCACGCCGACGCGTGCGCGCGCCCATGCCGCGGCCAATATGGCCCAACATGAAGGCGACGACAGCCGCGCCAAAGGACAAAGGCACGCTGGTAAACAGGCCATAGACGAAAAGGCCGATGGCAATGGCCGCAAACATGGGCGGCATGACCATGCTGATGAAAGCCAGGGGCAGCAGCATCCCCAGCGGGCCGCCATCGGACGACGCGGCTGGCCGGCTCGCGGGTTCGGGCAGCGTCTCGCCCTTGACCAGCTTGACCAGGCTGTCCACGCCGGCCGTCACGCCGCCGCTGAAGTCGCCCTCTTTGAAGCGGGGAGCGACCTGTTCGCGGATAATGCGACCGGCCAGCAGGTCCGGCACGGCGCCTTCCAGGCCGTAGCCGACTTCGATACGCATATGATGGTCGTTCTTGGCAACAACGAACAGAATGCCGTCATCCACCTTCTCGCGCCCGATGCGCCACTGATCGAATACCCGGCGCGCATAGCTTTCTATGGTGTCTTCGCCCGTGGTGGACACCATGAGCACCGCAATCTGGGCGCCTTTGTCCTGCTCGAGCGCGCCAAGCTGCTGTTCAAGCCGGGATCGCGTCGCGGCATCGAGCGTGCCGGTCTGGTCGGTGACCCAGCTTTTCAGCTCGGGCACGGGTACCTGCTGCGCCCAAACCGCGGAAGTGGCGGACAGCAGGGCGCCGAGCAGGCATACCCGCAGCAGGACGGCCAGGCCACGGCAGGTACGGCCAAGCATCGTGGCGAATGGCGCGCAGCACGCTGTCATTGCTTCTCCGGTTCGGGCAGCGTGAATTTGACTTCGGGATCACGCGTGATGTCGGCCTGCCGATCCATGCCATAGTTTTCCATGGTGTGATAGCCAAAGATCTTGGCTGTGATCAGCGTGGGGAATTGCCTCACCACCAGGTTGTAGTCGCGCACGGCCTGCACATATCGGCCGCGCTCGGTGGCGATGCGGTTCTCCGTGCCTTCGAGCTGCGTCATGAGATCGCGGAACAAGCCATCGCTTTTAAGCTGGGGGTAGTTCTCCGACACAGCGATCAACCGCGACAGCGCCGATGACAATTCGCCCTGGGCCTGGGTGAAACGTTGCATGAGTTCGGGATTGTCGAGGTCCTCGACTTTGACCTGGACGCTGCCCACCTTGGCCCGGGCCTCGGTCACCTGCGTGAGCACGGCGCGCTCGTTCACCATGTAGGC
Organism: Allopusillimonas soli; assembly: GCF_004153445.1. Classification (GTDB taxonomy): domain Bacteria; phylum Pseudomonadota; class Gammaproteobacteria; order Burkholderiales; family Burkholderiaceae_B; genus Allopusillimonas; species Allopusillimonas soli. Next base: position 182,716 of record NZ_SDQC01000004.1, on the reverse strand, counting down.
ATTGACGGAATTGACTAGCTTGGGCACAAGATCGGCGCGGCGCTCATACTGATTAAGCACCTGCGACCAGGATGCCTTCACTTGCTCGTCAAGACGCTGGATTTCGTTGTAGCCGCAGCCCGCAAGCAGCACGGACAGTACTGGCGCCATGAGCAGAAGGAACAGTCGTTTCATGAAAGCAATCCCGGAGTGATGATCCCCGAATTACAACAGTGACGCAGCGCAAAATCAATGGCCAAGGTTTCCCTATCCCGGCGCGTCGGCTACAATGGGTGACTGTGCATCCTGCCAATCGATGCACCGCAGCAGGCCGTCCGGCCACGCTCTTGGCTTTTTCGCCATCAACCACTTGCATCGTCTGCCTGGATTGGTATCTCTCGACTCGAGCGATAGGCTGTCGCTGGAGTCATTCTTGAATACCCAAACCCACTTTGCCTCGCTCGGCCTGGCAGAACCCCTTTTGCGTGCTGTCGCCGACACCGGCTATACGCACCCCACACCCATACAGGCTCAGGCCATTCCCCAAGTCATGCAGGGCGGCGATCTGCTCGCCGCGGCGCAGACCGGAACAGGCAAGACGGCCGGCTTTACGCTGCCCATTCTGCATCGCCTGCTAAACAGCCCCGCCAAATCCCGCAAGCCGGGCCAGCCGCGGGTACTGATACTCACGCCCACCCGCGAACTGGCAGCCCAGGTCGAGGAATCCGTCCGCACATACGGAACGCACACCAGCATCCGCTCCATGGTCATGTTCGGCGGCGTCAATATCAACCCCCAGATCAACGCGCTGCGCAAGCCGCTGGATATCCTCGTGGCCACGCCCGGCCGCCTGCTTGACCATGCCCAGCAAAAAACCGTAGATCTGTCCGCGGTCGAAATTCTTGTGCTGGACGAAGCCGACCGTATGCTGGACATGGGCTTTATCCGCGACATTCGGCGCGTGCTGGCGCTGCTGCCCAAGACGCGGCAAAACCTGCTCTTCTCGGCCACATTCTCCGACGAGATCCGCACGCTGTCGCGCAGTGTGCTGAACGACCCGGCCGAGATATCGGTGGCGCGGCGCAATACGGCATCCGAGCTTGTGTCGCAAAGCGTGGTCATGACCGAACAGTCCCACAAGCGCGATCTGCTCAGCCACATCATCCGCGAGAGCGGATGGCATCAGGTGCTGGTGTTCACCCGCACCAAGCATGGCGCCAACCGCCTGGCCGAGAAGCTGGTCAAGGACGGTCTGTCCGCAGCCGCCATCCATGGCAACAAGAGCCAGGCTGCCCGCACTCGCGCGCTGGCTGGTTTCAAGGAAGGCAAGGTCGCCGTCCTGGTGGCTACCGATATTGCCGCGCGCGGCATCGACATCGACCAGTTGCCCAATGTTGTCAATTTCGAGCTTCCCAATGTGCCCGAAGACTATGTGCACCGTATCGGGCGCACGGGTCGCGCGGGTACGCCGGGCTCGGCCATGTCGCTGGTCGATCGCTCCGAGATCAAGCTGCTGACGGCCATCGAGAAACTCATCAAGCGCCCCATCGACCGCACCACCATCGAAGGCTGGTCGCCAGACATGGTCCGTGCCGAACCGGCACATCCGCGCGATGCCCAGCCACGCGGCCGCCAGGAACGCCCACGGCGCGATGACGGCGCACATTCGGGCCGGCGCGCCGCATCCGGTCGGCAGGGAGAGGGCGCCGGCCGCAATGCCGCGCGCTCCGGCGCCCCCGCCAATGCGGGCCAGCGCAATGCAGGCGGACGCTCGGCGCCACAGGGGCAACGTGACCGCCGCGGCGCAGGCCAGGGCGACGCGCATGGCCGCCAGGCCAAGCCCGCCGGAGCGCCACACGGCGCCGCGCCCCGCTCCGCGCGGCCGGCAAATGTCCAGCGGGCTGCATTGCTGGGCAAGTAAGCCATGTCGTTTGCCACCTGGCTCGCTTTTTTCGCGGCCTCCTGGGCCATCTCGTTCTCACCGGGCCCGGGCGCCATATCCGCTATGGCCTCGGGCCTGAAGCATGGCTTTCGCCGCGGTTACTGGACCACCTGTGGGCTCGAGATCGGCCTGCTGATCCAGTTTCTTGTCGTGGCGGTTGGCCTGGGCGCGCTGCTCGCGGCCTCCGAAGTGGCCTTCGGCGTTGTCAAATGGCTGGGCGTGGGCTATCTCGTGTACCTGGGATGGCGCCAGTTCCGCACCGACGCCGCACCCGTTCCCGTCGCGGCGGCAAAAGGCGGCCATTTCCATGTCCGCGAACTCATTGTGCGCGGATGCCTCGTCAACATCACCAATCCCAAGGGCACGGTCTTTCTGCTGGCCGTCGTGCCGCAGTTCCTGGATCCTGGACGCCCCCTCGCGCTGCAGTACGTCACCATAGCCGCGACACTGGTGTTCACCGACCTGGTCGCCATGGGCTTCTATACCTCGCTGGCATCCCGTCTGCTGAAACTGCTGCGCAGTCCTCGCCACATACGTTGGCTCAATCGCGGCTTTGGCGCGCTATTCATCCTGGCCGGCACCGCGCTGGCCACACTCAGCCACCATGTCGACGATCCGTCATAGGCGGCACAGGACCGCGGCATGCCGCTTTCCTGCCGCTCCACACGTTAAAATCCCTTCATGAGTATCAAACAAGAAGTCGAACGACGCCGCACCTTTGCCATCATCTCCCATCCCGACGCCGGCAAGACCACGCTCACGGAAAAGTTGCTGCTGTTCGCAGGCGCCATCCAGATCGCCGGCAGTGTCAAGGCGCGCAAGGCCAGCCGACATGCTTCTTCCGACTGGATGGAAATCGAAAAACAGCGCGGCATCTCCGTGGCATCGTCCGTCATGCAGATGGAATACCGGGACTGTGTGATCAACCTGCTTGACACCCCCGGGCACCAGGATTTTTCCGAAGATACCTATCGCGTGCTCACCGCCGTCGATGCCGCCCTGATGGTCATAGACGCCGGAAATGGTGTCGAACCCCAGACCATACGCCTGCTGCAAGTCTGCCGGGCACGCAATACGCCCATCATCACCTTCATCAACAAACTGGACCGGGAGGTCCGTGAGCCGCTGGACCTGCTTTCGGAGATCGAAGGGCATCTGGGCATGGATGCCGTGCCTTTCTCCTGGCCGGTGGGCATGGGCAGATCGTTCGGCGGCGTATTCGACATCCGCCGCAATCGCATGCGGGTGTTCCGCGCAGGCCAGGAACGGCGCGACAACCATGACGAACTGATCGAAGGCCTGGACAATCCGGCCATCTCCGCGCGCTTCGGCGATATGTTCGAGAAGGCCCGCGACGAAATCGAACTCATCCAGGCTGCCGCACCCGCCTTCGATCATAAAGCCTTTCTGGCCGGCAAGCAGACGCCCGTGTTCTTTGGTTCGGCCATCAACAATTTCGGTGTGCAGGAGGTTCTGGATGCGCTGGTGGACCTGGCGCCGCAGCCGGGGCCGCGCGAGGCCTTGCAGCGCCCGGTGCAGCCCGACGAGCCGAAGTTCAGCGGCGTGGTCTTCAAGGTGCAAGCCAATATGGACCCAGCCCATCGCGATCGCGTGGCTTTCGTGCGTGTCAGCTCCGGCCGCTTCCAGCGCGGCATGAAGCTCAGGGTATCGCGCACCGGCAAGGAAATTCGACCGAACAATGTCGTCTCCTTTCTATCGCAGCGCCGCGAGCTGCTGGACGAGGCCTATGCCGGCGACGTCATCGGCATTCCCAACCACGGCGTTCTCCAGCTCGGCGATGTGCTCACCGAAGGGGAGCAGCTGCAGTTCACCGGGCTGCCTTTCTTTGCGCCTGAACTGTTCCAGGCCGTCGAAGTCAAAGATCCTTTGCGTACCAAACAACTGCGCATAGGCCTGACCCAGCTTGGCGAGGAAGGCGCCATTCAGGTGTTCCGCCCCGAGGTCGCCGGCGGCGCATTGCTGCTCGGCGCGGTTGGCCAATTGCAGTTTGAGGTTGTCGCCCATCGGCTCAAGACGGAATACGGCGTCGACGCCCGCCTGATGCCCTCGCGTTACAACATGGCACGTTGGTTTACAGCGGACGACCCCAAGGTGCTGCGAAAATTCATGGATTCGAATGTCGCAAACATCGCCTACGATGTCGTCGACGCACCCGCCTTCCTGGCCAGCTCGCCGGCTCAACTGCGTGTCGCCCAGGAGTTGTTCCCCGACATCGTCTTTCATACGATGCGCGAGCATGGCGGCCAGGTGTTCGCAGGCAATGCATAGCGGCACACCAGGCGCCCATCCTGAAGGCGCCTGGTCGTATACACTGCATATTCCCGGTTAAGAGGATAACGATGTCCTGGCGTTTGATTTTCGCGGTTTTGCTGATTGGTCTGGGCGCATCAGCCTGGGGTGGCCTGCAGCTTGGCGAGTGGCTGGTGGCGCACGGGCCGGTGGCGCCCACACCGCCATCCCACCCCGAGCTGGCCGAAACCCCGCTGCTGGATGCCAATGGCCTGCCCTACACGGCCCGGCCCCCCCAACCCCTGGTTAACGGCCAGCTTGGTGTGCCCTCGGAGCCGACACAGGTCGCCTGGCATATTCCCGACCTGACTGAAGACGAAATCATTTCCAACCCTTCCATTCATTTGGCCACGACGACCATCAGTATGGACGAGGCCGAGGCGCTGGCGGGGCAAGGCGAACTGGGCCTTCGCGGCATCGGAGATGCCGGCGGCCTTATGGGCGCGGCCACGACCGTGCCGCCCAATGCACCGCTACAGCCGGTCGAAATGGCACCGCCGCCCCCACCGCCGCCTCCCGTCGCCACAAACAACCAGGCCTGGCAGGCAAGCCTGCGGCAGGATCTGCAGGCATGCAGTGCCAAGGGGTTCTTCGATCGACCCAGTTGCGCCTGGGCCGCGCGCAAGAAGTACTGCGAGCCCAACAATGCTTGGGGCCGCGTGGCCGACTGTCCGGCCAAGTCTTTCTAGTATGCCGGGCGCCAACATGTGGCGCCCGTATCCGCAGGAATGCGGGATGGCACCCGCACTCCTGCTCGTCAATGCAGCCGCACGGCTGCAGATTTTATTCGTCCATCTGCGATTGCAGATAATTCTGCAAGCCCACCTTGTCGACCAGCTCGATCTGCGTTTCCAGCCAATCGATATGCTCTTCGGTGTCGTTCAGGATGTCTTGGAACAGATCGCGAGAGACGAAATCCCGCACCGATTCACAGTAGGCCATGGCCTCTTTCACCGTGGTTTGGGCGCCCGATTCCAGCTTCAGGTCACAGGAGAGGATCTCGGGCACATTCTCGCCTATCATGAGCTTGTGCAGGTCCTGCAGATTGGGGAGCCCATCCAGCATGAAAATACGTTCGATAAGCCGGTCGGCGTGTTTCATTTCGCCGATGGACTCATCGTATTCATGCTTGCCCAGCTTATTCAGCCCCCAATGATTGAGCATGCGGGCGTGCAGGAAGTATTGATTGATGGCCGTCAACTCGTTCTTGAGTTGCGCATTCAGATATTGGATGACTTTGGTATCGCCCTTCATGACCGTGGCTCCTGTGCATGTTCGTTTCGTATCCGGCAGACGGCTCGATTGCCGCGCTGCGCCATGCCATAAGACTACCACGTAAGAAGGCCTTTTACATCCTTAATCATTATTTAAAATCAAGCACTTAGAAAGAAAACTGCGGAATAATATGAGAATGAGAATGACTCGGTTTTTATGATTTTGAGACACACAGGCCCGCTAACATGCGCCTCCCGGGATGAATCGCGCACGGCATGTGATGAAAAAGAAGGAAAAACGAGGAAAAAAAGTGGCGGGAAATCGAAGCTGGCGCGACCGCCGTCATATGAAACAAAATATGACGGTCACGGCAGGAACTGCGGGAAGTGGGCTCAGGCGCGCCGAATGGCGACCTCGACCATGACTTCCACCTGGAGGGGATCGTTTGCCGCATCGCCGACACGGGTGGGGGTGGACTCAGCCAGCACGACCGCATTCGGATCGTAGCGTCCGCCGGGCAGGTACTCTGACGCGGTTTCTGCACAACAGCCGCAGCAAGAAGCAACCCCGAGTTGCCCCTGAAGATCGGCCAACGATGACGCGCCCTCTGCCACCGCCGCCTGGACCTGGCGCTCGGTAATGGCGTTACAGATACAAATGAACATGAGAATAATTATCAAGCCGATTGCAAAAAAAGGCAATCAGGCTTTTGTAACGTCATGTCCCTGCACGGCGGCGCGTGCCTTGCGCAGAATGGCGGGTTCAATGCCCGCGGCCTCGCGATACTTGGCAACGGTGCGGCGTGCAATGACCACGCCCTGTTGGGAAAGGTGCTTGGCAATCTGATTATCCGAGAGCGGCTTACGCGCCGGCTCATCCTGGACAAGCTTGAGGATAAGCGCCTTTACGGCGGCGGCGGACGTGCTTTCCCCATCTTCTGTTGCCACGGCGCTGCCAAAAAAATACTTGAGTTCGAACACGCCCCACGGCGTCTGGGCATACTTCTGGCGGGTCGCCCGGGAAATCGTGGATTCATGCAGCGCCAGCTCCAGGGCTATATCGCGCAGGACAAGCGGCTTCAGTGCGCCGACGCCTTGCTCGAAAAAAGCCGCCTGCCTGTCCACAATGGCCTGTGCGACCCGTGCGATGGTGACAAAGCGCTGATGCACGCTTTTTATCAGGCCATGCGCCTGCTGCAGCTGCGCTTGCATGGCCTCGGAGCCTGGCGCTTTATCCAGCAGATTCTCATACACGGGATTGACGCGCACCCGAGGCAGGACCAGCGGGTTGATGCTGGCGCGCCAGTGTCGCCCGACCTTGCGCACCACTACTTCGGGATTGACGTAATCGGCGGTGTCCATGGACCAATTGCGGGCGGGCCTGGGCTCCAGGCTGAGCAGCAGGGCATGAGCAGCGTGCAGGGTGTCGGCATCGCAGCCTATGGCGGTCCTGAGACGGGTCAGGTTGCCGGTTGCGAGCAGCGCCAGATGATGGGCGATGATTTCCTGGGCACAGGCCCGTACATGCGGCGCCAGCCCATGCTCCGGCGATTGCGCGCGCTGTGCCAGTTGCAAGCCCAGGCAATCGCCCAGCGAAGTGGCCCCCACTCCGGGCGGGTCAAAAGACTGCAACAGGCGCAAAGCGGCCTGCAGCTCGTCGCGGTCCACCTGCAGCTCGGGCGGCAGGCAGGCCTCGATTTCCTCCAGCGGCGTGGGCAGATAGCCGTTGCCGTCCAGTTCGTCGATCAGCACGGACACAAGCGCACTATCGCGCGGCCCGGCCCGGGTCAGACGCAGTTGGCGCCGAAGATGGTCCTGCAGCGTCTCGGCGAGCGCCGCTTCGGGCCGCACAGACTCGTCGTCGGCGCCGCTCGCACGGTTGGATAAACCCAACACGGTCCAGTGGTCTTCCGGCCCTGGACCCTGTGCGTCTACCGTCTCGGCGGCAACGGTGTCATACTCTTCCTCACGTTCGAGCAACGGATTGTCAAGCAAGGCCTGCGCCACTTCCAGTTCGAGCTCATGCATGGGCAGCTGCAGAAATCTTATCGATTGCTGCAGCTGGGGCGTCAGCGCAAGTTGCTGATGCTGACGAAGCTCTAGAGACTGACGCGATTGCATAGATAAAATACCGGGTATGAAACAAACCACACTGCAACAACAGCCCAGCAGCGAAGATCACGCCCTGCTGCGAAACACGCTCCTGAAGCTGACCGCCACCCAGAAAATCGTCTGCGTGGTCGTGATCGCGGTCGTCGCCCTGATCTGGTACGACCTGCTCAATCGCGTCATAGCGTTCGGGCAGGGCATAGATTACAGCGGACTGCACGCCCTGGGCGTACAGGCTGTCGCGCTCATCCAGGAATACAATCCCTTTTTCTGGTGGGCCATAGTCGCCTTGTGCACGCTTATTATTGCCTATTTTCTGTATAGTTTCGTACAGGGCACCCGCCAGAGCGTACGGGCCAAGCTCGTGGACGAGCCGACCATCGCCATGCTGGTCAGCCGCCTGTCCGAGCCGGCGCTCGAAGTGCTGCGGTGGGCCTGGCACGACCACCGTGACCCGGTCACTGTGGGCGATCTGCAACGCGCCGCCAATGAAATGCGCAGCGGACGCGCAGGCAAGATCGAGCTGGCCCGCCATCATGCCGCGCTTCTGAAAACGGCCGAGCCCGAGCCGCCGGCCCAGCGGCAGGCACCCTGATTCCGTACCGGCTGCCGCGTTCCACCGGCCGCTGGGCTTGCCAACAGCCCAAAAATATGGTGGACTAACGGCTATGAACACCGGACACCCCGTTTCCAGCACCTGTACCCGCGGCCTCGCCGCGATGGTCGTGCGTGTCCGCGTCATGTCCTCCTCCTCGCTTTCCCTCCTCGCACTATCCCTGCTGCTACCGACCGGTTGCCGGGCCTAGCGTCGCGTGGCAGTTCGGCAGCCGTTTCCCGCCACATTTCTCCTCATCGTCATATTCCACCCATTTTTTGGTATGCGCCATGTACCGCGCCACTGACGATGCGGCACGACCCGAATTTTCAGCACAGGTGTATTCATGATCTCCAATCCTTCAGACAAGTACGTTCCGTTCGCCCCGTTCAATCGTGATTTCTCGGAGCGTACCTGGCCCAGCAAGCGCATTACGCATCCCCCAATCTGGATGAGCACCGATCTGCGCGATGGCAATCAATCGTTGATCGAACCGATGAGCGTCGAGCGCAAGCTGCGCTTCTTCGAGCAATTGATCAAGATCGGCTTCAAGGAAATCGAGGTCGGGTTTCCCTCCGCCTCCCAAACAGACTTCGATTTTGTGCGCAAGCTTGTGGACGAGAAACGCATACCGGACGATGTCACCATTATTGCCCTCACCCAGTCGCGCGAGGATCTTATCCAACGCACGGTGGAATCGGCAGCCGGCGCAAAGCGGGCCATTATCCACCTGTATAACGCCTGCGCGCCCGCGTTTCGCAAGATCGTGTTTGGCATGAGCAAGGAGGAGATCAAGGAGATCGCCCTGTCAGGCACGCGCACGGTCATGGCCGAGATGGCCAAGCACCCCGAGACCGAATGGCGTTACGAGTATTCGCCCGAGGTGTTCAGCACCACCGAGCCCGAGTTCGCACTGGATGTATGCAATGCCGTCACCGAAATCTGGAAGCCCACGCCCGACAGGAAGATCATCTACAACCTGCCCGCAACAATCGAGGCCACCACGCCCAATATGTACGCGGACCAGATCGAGTTCATGCACCGCAACCTGAACGAACGCCACAGCATTGTCCTGAGTCTTCACCCCCATAACGACCGGGGCACGGCCGTGGCCGCCGCCGAACTGGGCGTCATGGCCGGCGCGGACCGCATCGAAGGATGCCTGTTCGGCAATGGCGAGCGCACCGGCAATGTGGATATTGTGACGCTGGCGCTCAATCTGTACACCCAGGGCATACATCCGGGCCTGGATTTCTCGGATATCGACGAAGTGCGCCGCTGCGTCGAGTACTGCAATCAATTGCCTGTGCATCCGCGCCATCCTTATGCGGGTGATCTGGTCTTCACCGCATTCTCGGGCTCCCATCAGGACGCGATCAAGAAGGGCTTTGCACAGCAGCAGCCTGACGCAATCTGGGAAGTGCCCTACCTGCCCATCGATCCGGCCGATCTTGGCCGCAGCTACGATGCGGTCATCCGCGTCAATAGCCAGTCCGGCAAGGGGGGCGTATCCTATCTTCTCGAACAGGAACACGGACTCGTTCTGCCGCGTCGCCTGCAGATAGAATTCAGCCGCGCCATCCAGCGCGTCACCGACGAAACAGGCAGCGAAGTCACCTCGTCCCAAGTCTACGATATCTTTGCGAAGGAATACCTGGATATCGAAAAACCCTGGAAACTGGTGCGCCATCGCATCACCGGCGACCCCAAAGCCGGCGCAGGCCAGCAATTCGTCATTGAAGTGGAACTCGAAGAAAATGGCGAGGTGCGCCATCTCGAGGGTCGCGGCGATGGCGCCATTTCAGCCTTCGTCAATGCGCTGGACGCCGATGTGCGCATCATGGACTACACCGAGCATGCCATAGGCACGGGCGCCGACACCCGAGCGGCCAGCTATGTGGAACTGCGCGTGGGCGATTCGCCCTCGGGCTATGGCGTCGGGGTACACGGCGACATCGTCACCGCGTCTTTCCTGGCAATCCTGAGTGCCGTCAACCGCCATGCCGCCCTGCTGGGTGCCGAGGCGCTTGCGGCCTGATCGCATCGTTAACTGCGGGTTCGCGCCAGCAGGAAAAGGGGAGCTGCGGCTCCCCTTTTTGCTGCCTGCATTGGGGTTAACACTGTCATCAAGCTGTCATGGATGTTGTTTAATATGAAAACGATTTCATTACCCGATGACCAACGGAGCAAATTTGAACCGTGCGCGCAGCCAGAAATCGCAGGTATCCATACTGGAGATTGCCCAGGCCGCCGGCGTGTCGCCAGCCACCGTCTCGCGCGTGTTCAACCGGCCAGCGCTGGTGCGCGAAGAAACGCGCGAGCGTGTCCTGGCCATCGTCGCGGAACATGGATTCCGGCCCAACCGCCTGGGCAGCAGCCTGCGGTCGGGCAATACACGCACGCTGGGCCTGGTGTTGCCTACGCTGTCTAACCCCGTGTTTGCCGATTGCTTTGAAGGCGCGGAGGCCCGCGCAGCCGAATCCGGCTACAGCATCATGACCACCGTCACCCATTATGACCCTGGCCTGGAAGCCGCCGCCGTTCACAGGCTCATCGACCATAGACTGGAAGGGTTGATTCTCACGGTAGCCAATCCGAACAACAGTCCCATACTCAAGACGCTCAAGAAACGCGGCATGCCTTACGTGCTGGCCTACAACGAATCCTCCAGCCACCCCTGTGCGGCCGTGGACAACCGGCGTGCCGCCGCCGATATGGTGACGCATCTGGCGCGGCTCGGGCATCGCCAGATAGCCTTTCTCAGTGGTCCCCTGGCATTATCGGACCGCGCCCGCTCGCGCCTTGCTGGCGCCCGCCAGCAAGGCAGGGCACTGGGATTGCCGCCGGTCTCTCATCTTGTCACCCCCAGCCACACTCAGCCGGACCGGGCCGCCCTGCGACGCCTTATGGCCGCATCCAACCGGCCCAGCGCACTGTTCTGCTCAAACGACATGCTGGCCACGGCAGTGATCGGCGAGCTCAAGGCGCTAGGCCTTTGCGTGCCGGCCGACATGTCGGTGGCGGGATTCGACGGCATACGCTACGGCGCGTACATGTCGCCTAGCCTGGCCAGCGTCGAGGCGCAAGGCTACGAAATAGGCCGTACAGCCTGCTCCCTGCTACTTGTACAAATAGACAACGGTGTGTCGCGCAGCGGCCAAGTGCCCTATCGATTGATCGACGGCGGCAGTGCAGCCGCCAAAAGGAGCTGATACGCCATGCTCATCGCCCAGATTACCGATCTGCATGTACACGACACCGGCCGGCACACCCGAGAGATCCAGGCGGCCAGCCATCTCGCGCGCTGCATACAGGACCTGAACGCGTTGGATCCTCGCCCCGATCTGGTACTGGTCACGGGAGACCTGACGGACCATGGCCAGGCTGACGAGTATGTGCGGCTCAGGTCCCTGCTGGCGGCGCTCGATCTGCCTGTGCTGCTGCTGGCGGGCAACCATGACGACCCCGCGGCGATGCGCGCGGTCTTTCAGGATCACGCATACCTGCAATCCGACATGCCGTTTCTTCAATATGTGGTCGATGAATGGCCTTTGCGCATCGTGGCGCTGGACACGACAATACGTGGGCGCGGCGAAGGCCGCCTGTGCGCGGCGCGCCTGGCCTGGCTCGCCGACACGCTGGCGCATTCTCCGGAACGCCCGACACTCATCATGATGCACCATCCGCCGTTCTCCACCGGCATACGGCGCATGGACGAATTGGGCCTGCTCGAAGGACGCGAAGCCTTCACGGAAATTGTTGCGCAATACCGCAATATCGAACGGATACTTTGCGGTCATCTGCATCGCACGATGTTCTGCCGCGTCGGCGGAACCGTGGCCTCCACCTGTCCGGGGACGGCGCATCAGATCGCGCTGGACCTGCGGCCCGACCATACGCTTTCCTTCAATTTCGAGCCGCCCGGCTACCAGCTGCATTGGGCCGGCCCGCAAGGCCTGGTCACCCATCATTGTGTCGTGGGAGATTTTCCGGGCCCTTTCCCGTTCTAGCCATGTCTGACATTATTCTGGAAAACATCGTCAAGCAGTACGGCAGCGCACCGCCCGCCGTAAATCACATCAGCTTCAACGTGCGGGCCGGCACGTTTACGGTGCTGCTGGGCCCGTCTGGCTGCGGAAAATCGACCACGCTGCGCATGATCGCCGGCCTGGATACCCCGACCTCGGGCCGTATCCTCATCGGCGGGCGCGATGTCACCGACCTGCCACCGGCGAAGCGGCATATTTCCATGGTGTTCCAGTCGTATGCGCTGTTTCCGCATCTATCGGTAAGGGAAAATATTCTCTTCGGTCTGAAGGTGCGCAAGGAGCCTGCCAGCCAGCACAAACCAAGGCTGGATAAGGTGGCGCAACTGCTGGGACTGGCGCCCCTGCTGGACCGCAGGCCGGCCCAGCTATCCGGCGGGCAGCAGCAACGCGTCGCGCTCGGACGCGCGGTGATTTCCCAAGCGCCCGTGTGCCTGATGGACGAGCCGCTGTCCAATCTCGACGCGCAGTTGCGCCATGAGATGCGCCGCGAAATTCGCGCCCTGCAACGCCAACTGGGCATCACGATGGTGTATGTCACCCATGATCAGACCGAAGCCATGAGCATGGCGGATCAGGTGGTGCTACTCAATGGCGGCGCCATCGAGCAGCATGACACGCCCGACCGGTTATACGGCAGTCCCAGAACTGTCTTTGCCGCCCGGTTCATCGGCACGCCACCCATGAATCTGCTCAGCCTGGACGAAACCACAGTCACGGCCATGCGCGCCGGCGCGAACGCGCAAGCGTTCCAAGATGCGCCGCATCCGGAAGCGCGCAAGTTGGGCATACGGCCAGAACATATCGCCATCGCGCAGGAGGGCGTGCCTGCCGTCGTCGAGACGATCGAGTACTTTGGCGCGGATTCCATTGTCATATGCCGTGTGGGCAGCAGCAGCGGGGTTGCGGTACGCAGCGCCGGCCATGTGCATGCCCGCCCGGGCGACCCGCTACGGCTGCGCTGGAGCCCTTCGCAGCAACACTTTTTCGACGCCTCGGGCAAGGTTTTCAATCCTTCGCCCGCCACCACTTCATAGGATGACCATCATGCGACGCACTTTTCTGAAAGCCATCGCCTTCGGTATCGCCAGCGCACTCTGCACCCTCCCCGGGTGGTCACAAGCAGCGCCTGTCGAGCTGGAGTTCTACTATCCGGTCGCCGTGGGCGGCCCCATCACCAAGATTGTCGACGGCATGGTCGATGAATTCGAGCAAAGCCATCCCGATATCAAGATCAAGTCCATCTATGCCGGCACGTATCAGGATTCCGTGGCCAAGGCGCTTACAGCCTATAAGGGAGGCCATGCGCCACAGTTGGCCGTGCTGCTATCCACCGACATGTTCACCCTGATCGACGAAGGCGCGATCATGCCATTCGACCCATTGACGAAGACGGATGACGATCGCAAGTGGCTCGACGGTTTCTACAAGGCCTTCATGGCCAATAGCCAGACGGGCGGCAAGACCTGGGGCATTCCCTTCCAGCGCTCCACCATCGTCATGTACTACAACAAGGACCTGTTCAAGGAAGCTGGCCTTGATCCCGACAAGGCGCCCGGAACCTGGGACGAGTTGGTTCAGATGGCAGGCAAGCTGACCAAGCGGGATGCTTCCGGCAATGTCACCCAATGGGGCCTGGAGATACCCTCCAGCAGCTTTGCCTACTGGCTGTTCCAGGCGCTGACAACGCCCAATGATGCGATGCTCATGAACCAGGACGGCAACGAGGTCTATCTGGACAAGCCGGCGGTAATCGAGGCCCTGCAGTTCTGGCACGATCTGGCCTACAAGCATAAGATCATGCCGACCGGTACCATAGGATGGGGCACGACGCCAAAGGACTTCCTGGTGGGCAAGACAGCCATCATGTGGACGACCACGGGGAACCTCACCAATGTGCGCAAGAATGCCAAGTTCGACTTCGGCGTAGCGCCCATGCCCAAGGCCAAGCGCGGCGGCAGCCCGACTGGCGGCGGCAACTTCTATTTGTTCAAGTCCGCCACCCCGGCTCAGCAGGAGGCGGCCTACACCTTCGTGAAATGGATGACCAGTCCCGAGAACGCCGCGGCATGGAGCATTGCCACCGGCTATGTGGCCACGTCTCCCGCCGCCTGGGAAACCGACAAAATGAAGGCGTATGTGAAGGAGGTGCCGCAGGCCGTCGTGGCGCGCGACCAGCTGGCCGTGAGCGTGGCCGAATTCTCCACGCACGACAATCAGCGTGTGACCAAGCTGCTGGATGACAACATTCAGGCGGTGCTGACCAATGCCAAAACACCAGCGGAAGCCATGAAAGCCGCGCAAAGCGGTGCCGACCGGCTGCTGCGCGGCTACAAATAGGCATATGAAGCAATCCTCCCTGAACGCCGTGTATGGCTGGCTGCTTCTGCTGCCAGCTCTCGTGCTCCTGGCCGCCTTCACGCATTATCCGGCTCTGACCACGCTCTGGCACAGCTTTTTCAGCACGCCCAAGGCCAATCGCCCGGCCGTGTTCGTGGGCGGCGAAAACTACGCCGCCATGTACTACGACCCCGTATTCTGGCAGGCGCTCTGGAACAATCTGCTCTATGCGCTGATCACCATCCCGGTGTCGGTGGGCATAGCGCTGGCCATGGCGCTCTGGGTGGACCGCAAGCTGGCCGGCCGCGCGTTTCTGCGGCTGGCCTACTTCACGCCCACGGTGCTGCCCATGGTCGCGGTAGCCAATATCTGGCTGTTCTTCTATACGCCCCAGTATGGGCTGCTGGATCAAATCGCCCATCTGTTCGGCTTTGCCAACACCAACTGGCTCGGCACCCGTTCCACCGTGCTGCCCGCCCTGATGCTGGTGGCCATCTGGAAGGAAGCCGGATTTTTCATGATTTTTTATCTGGCAGCCCTGCAGCAGATACCGCCCTCGCTCAAGGAGGCCGCGACGCTCGAAGGCGCAACGCGGTGGCAGTATTTCTGGCGCGTACTGCTGCCGCTGCTGATGCCCACCACGCTGTTCGTGCTGATCAACGCGCTGATCAATGCCTTCCGGGTCGTGGACCACGTCGTTGTCATGACGGAAGGCGGCCCTGACAATGCCAGCACGCTGCTGCTGTACTACATCTATCAGGTGGGCTTCAGCTACTGGGATACCTCGTATGCCGCCACGCTATCCGTGGTGCTGTTGGTGATCCTGTCCGTCACCGCTTTCATCAAGTTTCGCTGGCTCGACCGGCGGACACACTACCAATGACGCATAAACTGGACACCCTCGGCGCATGGCTGCTGGGCCTGCTGTGGTTTCTGCCCTTGGCCTACGCAGTATGGGCCGCCTTCCATCCGGGCGCCTATGCCACTCGCTTCGATCTGACAGCGCCGCTTACCCTGCACAACTTCGTGGCGGCATGGCAGGCCGCCCCGTTCGGACGCTATTTTCTGAATACCTTCCTACTGGTCACCATGGTACTGGCCGCGCAGTTCATCCTGTGCACGCTGGCTGCATATGCGTTTGCCCGCTTCACGTTCCGGGGCCGCGACCTGGTCTTTATGCTGGTACTGCTGCAATTGATGATCATGCCCGACGTCCTGATTGTGGAGAACTACCGCCTGATGAGCTGGCTGGGCGTGCGCGACACCATCTTCGCGGTGGGCCTGCCCTACTTTGCGTCGGCCTTCGGCATCTTCCTGCTGCGCCAGACATTCAAAACGGTGCCTCGCGAGCTGGAGGAAGCGGCGCGTGTGGAGGGAGCGAGCCGCTGGCAAGTGCTGACCAAAGTATATGTGCCGCTAGCGCGGCCCATATATGTCGCCTACGGCCTGGTGTCCGTCAGTTATCACTGGAACAACTTCCTGTGGCCTTTGATCATTACGAACTCGGTGGAGTCGCGGCCATTGACAGTGGGACTGCAGGTGTTTGCCTCGACCGACCAGGGGATAGATTGGTCCATCATCACCGCAGCCACCCTGTTGAGCGCGGCGCCGCTACTGATCGCCTTCCTGCTTTTCCAGCGTCAGTTCGTGCAGTCTTTCATGCGTGCCGGAATACGTTGAGGGCATTCAGAAGCCTACGGTAAGGCCCGGCAGATCGACCGTGATGCGGGACTTGCCCAGCGCCTGCACGGCCTGGCGAGCGAACTCAGCCGCCTTGGCGCCGTCCTGCGAGAGCGTGCCGTAGCCAAGGGTATCGGCCACGCCCATTACCTTGTCCAGCAGGAGGACCTTGCCGCTGGGCCGCAACGGCTCGCACCCCAGGGCTGCCCATGTATTGTCGAACCAATCGCGCGCAGCCTCTGCGGCTGCGGGATCGGGCTGCGCATCGACCTGCAGCTCAAGCGTCCGCTGGCGGCCGAACACAATCGTGACCGTGCTGTGCATGCGCGCCGGCCTCTACCAGTTGGGGGCCGGTTCCCACATGACATCGGCATCATGCTCCAGCGACAGGCGCAGCATGGCGAGCAGGGGAAAGGCGCGCCGACGAAAACTGACCGGCTCGGCTATCGGATGCGTGCCCGCATCGTCGTCTTCGGAGTTGGGCCCCGTGTAGTCGTCGTCCGCATCAGTATCCAGGGCGATGGCGTGCTCGATGCCTGCAATGGCTTCGGCCAGATGGTCGCGGGTAATGACGCCGCGCTCCGGCAGCGTATCGGTATAGGGCTTGCCCGCCGCCTTGAGGATGGGCAATGCATGCTGCGCGAACATGAGCACTTCGGCTGCCGCCTTGGAATGAAAGACAACTAGCATATGTGGTTTCCTTCAATGGACACATCTCTACACTAACCCATCTTCGGAAAGCTGCCAAGCAGGAGACTATGGGACTTTTCCCAACCCGCTTCGCCTCTTCGATGTCCCGATTTTTTCACTTTCCGGTCCTGCTTTCGGTCGCCCTTGCACTGTCGGAAGCCGCCTTCGCCACCAGTCCGCAGTATGGCCACGCCACGGCCGCAACGCCCGCATCGACCAGCCCGCATGCGGCGCAGGCCCCACGGGTTAGCGAAGCAGAACAGGGCATGCTGCGCGTGGCGCCCGGCTGGCCGGGATGGCCGGGCCTGGCCTGGCACATGGACCACGCGGGACGCGCACGGGCCTGGGAATCAAGCCTGACCGGTGTCGAACAACTGCAGTTCGACCAGGCCGGCGTCTTGCGGGCGCGCATACTGGCCAATGGCACCGCATCCCGCATCACATTCGACGCCCAGGGGCGCCCGGTACAAGTCACGGCAACAGGCCCCGCGAAAGGCCAGACCGTATCCGTGGATATCGAGTGGCGCGGCGCGCGCTGGACACGCGTGGCTCACCCCAGGGAAATCGAAACACGTACGCATGATGCGGCCGGCCGCCTCGCCACGCGCACCATACAACGCCCGGATGAGGCCGTTTATGCCGAGTCTTTCAAATACGACGCCCTAGGCAGACTGAGCGCGCACCATTTGCCCGAAGGCGGCGTGCTTATTTACCGATGGCACACCAGCGGACGGCTGGCTGCCATTTTCTGGCGCACCGCCGCAGGCGCCCTGCATACCGTGATCGACAGCCACGCCAGCCGCCGGGGCTATCGCTACGGGAACGGGCTGGTGCTCGAGACCCGCCAGGACGGGCTGGGTCGGGCTGCCCTCTTGACACTGCGCCGGCCCAGCCACGGGGAAGCTCCGTCCATTGGCACGCGCGGCGCTGTCCAGTACGGGCACGCCACCAGGCCGGTGGCGCCGGCAATATGGATACAGCGATTGTCCTACGAC
Source organism: Allopusillimonas soli (assembly GCF_004153445.1). GTDB lineage: Bacteria > Pseudomonadota > Gammaproteobacteria > Burkholderiales > Burkholderiaceae_B > Allopusillimonas > Allopusillimonas soli. Next base: position 164,816 of record NZ_SDQC01000004.1, on the reverse strand, counting down.
AGCCTCGGGCGCATCAGGCATGAACATCATGCGCTGCCGGGCACCCGCCATAGCGACGCGTGGCAGTATGCCTACGACGGCCTCCACAGAATGGTGGCCGCCTGGCGCATGTCCGAACCAGCACACGCAGCGCAGGTGCAATGGTTTGCCTGGCATCTTGATGGCGCGCTTGCCGCCCGCCGTACGGCGGGCGGCACGTACCACCCCGCACTGCAGCGCGACGACGCTGGGCTGCCCTTGCGCGCGGACGGCTGGAAACTGCGCTACGGGCCCGCACAGAGGCTGGAGCAGGCCGAACAGGCGGGCTTGATAGCACGGTATACGCACAATGCCTTCGGTCACCGCATCGGCCTGCAGGCTACCGTCACTGCCTCATTCACCGACGCCGATCCGGATGGGGCCCGGCAGCCCGCCGGCGGCGGCCCTGCCTCAATGGCAAACGCCGCTGGGCACGGCCTGGACAGGCGCTATTTTTATCTGGACAACCAGCTGGTCGCCGAACGCGACGGCGGAGCCGCCACGTACCCCCGCATAAGCCGGCGCTATATCCGCGCCGGCGTGGTGCCTGTCGGCATGATCGACTACAGCGCATCGGGCCATGGCCGGCTGTACTGGATACACGCCGACCTGATCGGCGCACCGCGACTGATGACCGATGAGCATGGATCCGTGCGCTGGCTGGCGCGCTACGATCCACTCGGCAAGGCCACAGTAATTGCGGGCGACCTGTCGCTGGATCTGCGCCTGCCAGGCCAGGTCCACGATCCGGTCACCGGCTGGCATGACAACCTGCTGCGTACCTATGACCCCGCAGCGGGTCACTATCTGGAGCCCGATCCGTTGGGCCCCGTGCCAGGCGCCCAGGCGCTGGGCTATGCGGCGCAGCAGCCGCGCCGCTATGCCGACCCGCTGGGGCTGCTGCTATTTGCCTTCGACGGTACGCGCCACGACCTTGCCCAGCAAAGCAATGTGGCCAAGATGCTGCAAGCCTATCGCGGCGGACCCGCCCACTACGAGGCGGGCAGCGGCCCGCCCGGCATCATCTCGGAGCCGGCCATCACTGGCGCGCTGTCTGACCGTGCAATTGGCAGGCAATGGCAACGGCTGCTGGATGCCCTGCGCGTGGCCGGCGGCAGCGTCGAACACGTAGCCATCGACATCATCGGCTACTCCCGCGGCGCGGCGCTGGCACGCCATTTCGGCAATCTAATCAGCCGCCATATGCGGGACGGCATCTTCACCTATTATGATGCCCACCGCCGCACACAATTCGAAGCCTGCATGGACCTGCGCTTCATGGGGTTGTTCGACACGGTGACGCAATTCGGACTGACGGGGTCCGCGAACAATCTCTTCGATTTCACTATCGCTCCGCATTGGCGGCGAGTGGCCCACGCGGTGGCTCTCCACGAGCGGCGGCGGCTCTTTCCCGTGTTGCCCGCCACGGGAGCCAACGTGAATGAGCAGCCTTTCGTCGGCGCGCACAGCGATATCGGAGGCATGGCCGGCATCGGCGCGGACGGCGCGCCGCCGCGCCGGGATGATCTGTCCAAAGTACCCTTGAACTGGATGGCTGATCAGGCGGCGCAGGTGGCGGCCATCTTCGAGCTGGAAGCCGCCGACAGGCGGGTGCGCCACGCCGCCATTCACGGCCAGCGCAGCGGTGACCGCGCGGTCGAGGCAGCGCCGGGCCGCACCGCCTACCGCGCCCAGGATCTGCATCCCATCTTTGGCGCACGCGCACGCGCACAGGTCGAGCCTTTCATCACCTGGCACACGGGCGGGCCAGGCCCTTCGAACCGCAACGGCACGGAGGCGGCCCATGTGGACATGGCAGCCTATGCCGTCTGGCTCAGGCAGACGCTCGGCTGGAACCCGCCCCCCGGCCTGCACGGCACGGGCGAGCCCTGACGCACGCAAAATACGGCAATTCACGCTATCATTGACCCCTTTGGTGCCTGCCTTTACAGGGCGCGCCGGTCCTAGGCCGCGCCCGCGCCGGCCGCTCCTTCTGACGAATACCGATCTTTCCCTATGCTCCCAGAGCAACAACACCAACTCATCACGCTCATTCAGGCCGCTGTAGCCGCCATCCTGCCCGACAACAACACGTCCGTGCTGCTCGAGCGGCCCAAGGTCGCCGCCCACGGCGATATCGCCACCAACGTGGCCATGCAACTGGCCAAGCCAGCCCGGCGCAACCCTCGCGAACTTGCGCAGCAGATCGTCGATACTCTGCTGGCCAACCCCGACGCACGCGACCTGCTTGCAAGCTGTGAAGTCGCGGGCCCCGGCTTCATCAATTTCCGCCTCACCGCCGGCGCGCGCCAGCACGTTCTCACGGCCATCGCCGAACAAGGCGGGCGTTACGGCATCCTGCCGCCAGGCAATGAAAAAGTGCTGGTCGAGTTTGTCTCGGCCAATCCCACGGGTCCCCTGCATGTGGGCCACGCGCGGCAAGCCGCGCTGGGCGACGCCTTGTGCCGCCTGTTTGCCGCGCAAGGGTACGCGGTCACGCGCGAGTTCTACTACAACGACGCAGGCAACCAGATCAACAACCTGGCCGTCAGCGTGCAAGCCCGTGCCCGAGGCATCGCACCCGACTCGCCCGATTTCCCTCCCGATGGCTACAAGGGCGACTACATCGTCGACATTGCCAATGATTTCCGGGCGGGCAAGACGGTCCAAGCTGCCGATGTCGCCCCCATCACCGCCACGGGCGACATTGACAGCCTCGAAGACATACGCCGATTTGCCGTGGCGTATCTGCGCCGCGAACAGGATCTCGATCTCCAGGCCTTCGGACTGAAGTTCGACAACTATTTCCTGGAAAGCTCGCTATACACCAGCGGCCGCGTTGAAAAGACCGTACAGGCACTGATCGAGGCGGGGCACACCTATGAAAGCGGTGGCGCCCTATGGCTACGCACCACCGAACTGGGCACTGGCGACGACAAGGACCGCGTCATGCGCAAGTCCGAAGGCGGCTACACCTATTTCGTGCCCGATGTTGCCTACCACGTGGACAAATGGGAGCGCAGCTTTCACCGCGCCATCAATATTCAGGGCAGCGACCACCACGGCACCGTCGCTCGGGTGCGCGCAGGCCTGCAAGGGCTGGGGCTGGGCATACCCAAGGATTTTCCGGCCTATCTGCTGCACAAGATGGTCAAGGTTGTACGCGACGGCGCGGAGGTCAAGATATCCAAACGCGCAGGCAGCTATGTCACACTACGCGACCTCATCGACTGGGTGGGCCGCGATGCGGTTCGCTACTTTCTTGCGCAACGGCGCGCCGATTCCGAATTCGTGTTCGATATCGATCTGGCGCTGTCACGAAGCGACGAAAACCCGGTGTACTATATTCAGTATGCCCATGCGCGCATCTGCTCCATGCTCGCGCAGTCGCCCGAGCTTGTGGATCGCATTCCGACGGCATCGGCAGCGCCTCTGCTGGCTCCCACTGAGCTCGCCCTGATGCAGCGCCTGGCAGAGTATCCGCAGACCATAGCTCAGGCTGCGCGGGAGCTCGCGCCGCATCATCTGGCTTTCTGGCTGCGTGATTGCGCCGCCGATTTCCACGCCTGGTACAACGCCGAGCGCGTGCTGGTGGACGACATGGCGCTCAAGTTGGCGCGGCTGCGACTGGCGCAAGCAACCGCCCAGGTCATCGCAAATGGCCTCGCCCTGCTGGGGGTCTCGGCGCCCGAAAGGATGTAACACCTGCTTATGGCACAGAAACGTCGCAAATCAACAGGATCACGTACGGGGAATGGCACGCTGTTCGGCGTCCTCATTGGTCTTATTCTCGGGCTGGTGGCCGCCGTGGCGGTCGCCCTGTTTGTCACCCAGGTGCCCATGCCGTTCTCCGACAAAGCCAGCCGCGATCCCGCCAAAACGCTGCTTCCCGACGTGCGCGATGCGCCCGATCCAAATCTCGGACTTTATGGCAATGACAGCCCGGCCGGCACCATCGCGCAGGGCCCTGTCGACACGACCATCGCACCTCCCGCCGCGGGCGAAGCGCCCGCGGCGCCGACGCAGCGGCCCGTGCCATCGGGGCCCGACAATATTGGCGAACTCATCGCCAGCCTGACGAAATCCGACACCAAGGCAGATAAAGCCCCACCGTCCGCACCCAAGCCGCCGCCCGGCACCGAGCCGCCCCCCGGCACGCAGACCACTTATTATCTTCAAGCGGGCGCCTTTCGCTCCAGCAAGGACGCCGAAGCGCTCATGGCGCGTATTGTCATGCTGGGCCTGCCTGCAAAAATACAGAAGGCCGAGATCAATGGCGGCACGATCAACCGTGTCCGGGTCGGTCCCTTCAAGGGCATAGACGAGATGAATCACTCCCGCGCCACGCTGGGTGAGCAGAAAATCGAGACTACGGTGGTGCGGCCCTGAACTTGCGGGCCATTGTGCAGTCTTAACGTCATTATTTTTTATATAACAAGGGTTTCCAGAATAGCCATGTCCATGAAACGCTTCCTCCTGCGCAGCCTGGCTGCCGTCGTATTCGCGTCGGGCACACTGCTCACATCCGCCGCCCAAGCGGCTGATCCCTATGTCACACTTGACGTTGCCCAGCCTTCTGATACAGCGGGCAAGATAGAAGTCCTGGAGTTTTTCGCGTATTCCTGCCCCCACTGTGCACACATGGAGCCCATGGTGGAGAAGATGCTGCCCTCGCTGCCCGACAACGTCGTGTTTCGCGGCGTGCCGGTAGCCTTCAATGCCAGCATGGCCGATCTCCAAAGGCTTTACTATTCGCTGCAGGCACTGGACCGCATGGACCTGCACAGCAAGGTCTTCGATGCCATACACAAGGATCACGACCGCATCTATACAGCCGACGCCATCACCGACTGGATTGTCAAGCAGGGCGTGGATCGCAAGGCCTTCGAGGACGTCTTCAATTCCTTTGGCATCAATACCAAACTGCAGCGCGCCAACGAACTAGCTGAAGCCTACAAAATCGAAGGCACACCCAGCTTCGCCGTGGCGGGCAAGTATGTCACCTCGCCCAGCATGACCGGCTCCTACGAGGGCACGATTGAGGAAGTGGAAAAGCTGGTGGCCAAGGCCACTGGCCAGTAAGCCGTTTTTCCGGGCCTTCTTGCGTCCGGCGGCGCGCGCCGCGACCCTGCGGCCGGATCCGGCACCGCTCCCGGTCGGCAGCCTGGCTAGGCTGCGTCCAGCGCCCGCCCGAGGTCGGCGATCAGGTCGTCCGGCGATTCCAGGCCTATATGCAGGCGCACCACGGTTTCGGGGCCGCTCCAATACGAGTGGCTCGCGATGGCAGCCTGGTCCACCAGCTGTACCAGGCTCTCGAACCCTCCCCATGAAAAGCCGATGCCAAAGAGGGTCAGCGCATTGACGAAGCGCCGTGCGCGCGCGTCTTCCAGCTTCAGCGCCACTGCCAGCATCCCGTTCGAGCCCGTGCAGTCGCGCTGCCACAGGGCATGGCCGGGGTCCTGCGGCCATGCGGGATGATAGATACGCGCCACCTCAGGACGCGCGTCGAGAAACTGACATACCCGCAGGGCATTTTCCGCGCTTTGCCGCATGCGCAGCGGCAGCGTCCGCACGCCGCGCAGCGCCAGCCATGCGTCGTCGGCACTGATGGAGAAGCCCATGGCGTAGTGGGTCCTGTTCAGTTTTGCAATGAGTGCCTCATTCTTGGCAACGACAGCACCCAGCATGAGGTCCGAATGGCCGCCCACGTACTTGGTGCCCGCCACCACCGAGATGTCGGCGCCCAGATCAAGCGGGCGATAGATATAGCCCGAACCCCAGGTGTTGTCTGCTACGACGATCAGCCCGTGATGTCTCGCGAACTCGCTCAACGCCGGCAGGTCCAGCATCTGGAACAGCAGCGAGCCTGGCGATTCCAGGTAAAGCATGCGGGTCGTGGGCCGCAACGCCCGCTCCAGCGCCTCCACGGTGGCAGGCACGCTGCTGACCTCGATATTCATGCGTGTAAGCACCGTATCGGCAAAATTGCGCACAGGTCCGTAAACGCAATCCGCAGCCAGAACATGATCGCCCGCGCTGAGCACGCCCAGCATGGCCAGGGTGACCGCACCCAGGCCCGATGACGCCAGAAATGCCCGTTCACCGCCTTCCAGTGCGCAAAACACGTGTTCAAGCGCGGCATGGGTGTCCATGCCGACTCGCCCATAGGTCACACTGCGTTCGCCCCGCGCCTTGGCCGCCGCAGCCCGCTCAAGCGCCTCCAGGTTCTGGAAGCGCACTGTGCTTGTACGCATGGACGGCAGGGAAACCGGCGCCGCGCCGGTCTCCGGATCGAATGCGGCAGTGCCGGTGTGTTGAAGCAGGGTATCGAGGTGAGCGCGCGAGTCGGACATGGTGGACGTGGCTGGAAGACTGGTGAAAAAGAAGGTTTAGAATGAATCCCTGCCGCACTGGGCGGCGGGCGGCCCGGCGTCGCGCCATCTTGGCGCCGCACCCGACCGTGGAACCCTGATACTGTAGCGCACACGACGCCATCATGCTTACACCTGAAGTCGCTCTCTCCTTCTTCGGCGTCGCCATCCTGCTGGCGCTGGCGCCCGGCCCCGACAACCTGTTCGTCCTCATGCAGTCGGCCATGTGGGGGCGCCGATCCGGCCTGCTGGTGGTTCTGGGCCTATGCACCGGCCTTATAGGCCACACCGTGGCCGTGGCAGTCGGCCTGGCCGCCCTGTTCGCCGCATCCGAAACGGCCTTCACCGCGTTGAAGATTGCCGGGGCTGCCTACCTCACCTGGCTAGCCTGGGGTGCATTGCGCTCTCAGGGCGACGCGGCGGACGGCGCGGCGCCCGCCCAACAGAATTCGGGCAGGCTGTATCGGCGCGGCATCATCATGAACTTGACCAACCCCAAGGTATCGCTGTTCTTCCTGGCCTTCCTGCCCCAGTTCACCTCGCCAGGGCGCGGGTCCGTGGCCATGCAGACCCTGGCGTTGGGCGGCCTGATGATTCTCGCCACGCTGCTGGTATTCGGGCTGCTGGCCTGGTTCTCCGGCACACTAGGCGACCGTCTGCAGCGCTCGCACACACTGCGAAAGACACTGCATCGCGTGGCCGGCGTGGTGTTTCTGGGGCTTGCGCTCAAACTGGTTTTATCGCACCGCTAGCAAGCAGGAGTGAAAGCGCACCACACGGTGCTGCCAACCATGGAGCACAGGTTCTTGAAACTTTCAAAGTATCGCTTAAACATAGCGCTTCGTGAGCCAACGGCCTTCATTGGCATTTTGGCCGCGATCCTATTCTCCTACCTTATCGTCGCGCCCGTCGTCTCCCTCCTTGGAGATGCGTTTCAGGTTCAATACGCCGATTCATTGCGGCTAGGCCACAGCGCGGGCTCATTCACATTCCATAATATCGACCGGGTTTTCAAATCTATTGTGGCGCCAGATATCCTGTGGCTGCCGCTCGTACACACGATGTATGTCGCACTTGGCGCAATGGCCATTGCCTTGGTCGCCGGCGGCGTCATGGCCTGGCTGATCAGCAGAACAGACCTGCTGGGCCGCAAATGGTTCGCTACCGCGCTCATCGTGCCATATATGCTGCCTTCGTGGACCATTGCACTGGCATGGAGTTCGATTTTTCTCAACCGCACTGTCGGCGGCCAGCCTGGTTGGCTCGAATCCCTTGGCTTTGAGCCGCCCGACTGGCTCGCCTACGGACAGCTTCCCATTACCATAGTGCTGGCTCTGCATTACACGCCATTCGTCATCCTGCTTTTTGGCAATGCGCTTCGCTCTTTTGATTCCCAACTGGAGGACTCAGCACGCATGCTGGGCGCCCGCGCTTACACCATCGCACGCCGCATCATCATTCCGCTGATGCGACCGTCCCTGCTGTCGGCGATCACATTGATATTCGCCAAATGCCTGGGCGATTTTGGCGTGGCCTATATACTGGGCGCGCCGGTCAAGTATGACGTTCTCGCAACTTCTTTGTTTCGCAGCGTAACGGCACGGCAGGGAGGCGAAGCGGCAGTGCTTGCGGGTGTAATCATCATCATCGGCACCATCTCCGTCCTTATCGATGCGCGATTGGTTCGCGAGGCGCGCCGTTTCATAACGATAGGCGCCAAAGGCGCCATGAGCCGGACGCAAAGGCTTGGACCGTGGCGGCTGCCCATGACGGCGCTTGCCGGAATCATGTTTGCGGTCAGCGTCGCCATCCCGCTCATGGTGCTCTTTCTGACCACTGTCATGCGAATACCTGGCAAGTTTGCCTTCGGCAACTTCACCTGGGATTACTGGACGGGCCACAATTTGTCCACGACGGCGCTGCGCACCGGCATCCTCGTCACCCCCGACTTCTGGCACGCAGCCTGGAACTCGCTGTGGATGGTCGGTATTGCGGCGATATGCGCTGGAGTACTTGGCGTTTTGGTCGGCTACGTTGTCGTTCGCACGCCCTTTAAGTCTTTGGGGTCTTATCTGCGATATATCACTTTCCTTCCGTATCTAGTGCCAGGAATCGCATTTGCGGCCGCATGCCTGTCAATCTTCGCTGTACCGCACGGGCCTATTCCCGCTCTTTATGGCACTGCCGCAATTCTGATTCTGGCCATTATGGCGGACCAGATGCCATTCGCATCCCGCGCAGGCATATCGGCGATGATGCAATTGGGAAAGGACCCGGAAGAGGCTGCGCAGGTTGCAGGAGCAGGGTGGTGGAAACGCCTGATCAAGGTGATCCTTCCCATTCAAAAAGGCCCGCTTGCCGCAGGCATTCTCCTGCCATTCATATCTGGCCTGAAGGGCTTGAGCCTGGTCATCATGCTGGCAACGCCTGGAACCGATCTGCTGACAACGTATGCCATACGGCTCGTGGATTTTGGCTATAGCCAGGCCGCCAACGCAGTCGTACTCATGCTGTCGGCCATTGCATTCTTTGGAACACTCTTTTTACAGAAAGCGACCAAGACAAGTCTTGCGTCAGGACTAGGGGGTTAATCGTGCCAAGAATCTCGCTTCACGCAATCGAGAAGCGCTACAGCAGAGGGGTCGCGCCGGCAGTCATGGGTCTTGACCTCGAAATCGGCGAGGGGGAGTTCCTGTGCATACTTGGTCCTTCGGGTTGCGGGAAGACCACGACTTTGCGCATGGTCGCGGGCCTGGAACACCCAACATCCGGAGAGATTCTCGTTGGAGGCCAGGTATACGACTCTGTCGAGAAAGGCATCTTTGTTCCACCTGAAAATCGCAATATGGGGTTTGTGTTTCAAAGCTATGCCCTGTGGCCGCATCTGACCGTGCAAGACAATGTCGAATTCGGCCTCGCGCTTCGTAACGTCGATCGTAGGACGCGAGCCGCCGCATGTGATGAAATTATGGAGAAACTGGGTATTGCAGCGTATCGCAATCGATATCCATCCGATCTGTCGGGTGGGCAGCAGCAACGCGTCGCCTTGGCGCGAATGCTGGTGGTGCGGCCGGATGTCATTCTCATGGACGAGCCCTTGTCCAACCTCGACGCCAAGCTGCGTCTTGAAATGCGCGCCGAACTCAAGAGAATCCATCTTGAGTCCAGGGCTACCATCATGTTCGTAACGCATGATCAATGGGAAGCCATGACACTGGCGAGCGTGATAGCCGTCATGAATCAAGGGACCCTCCAGCAACTGGACAGTCCAGATAATATCTACAATCGCCCACGCAACAGATTTGTGGCTGGATTTGTGGGCAGCCCGCCCATGAACTTCGTTGAATTGAGCTCGGCCGAGCGCTCGGAACTTTCAACGTCGTTGCGAAAATACATTGAAAACCGTCGTCCTGGTGCAAGCGTTGGGTCGGCCGGTATTCGACCCGAGAGCATTCAGATCGGACCATCCACCGGCGGCGGCACTGATACGGCCTATTGGGGGCGCGCAGACGTGACGGGGATCATGCCGACCGGCGGCAATTGGATCATCGAATTGACCGTCGCAACGCAAAAACTATTTGCGACGACCAATATGCCGCCACCTGTCCAGTTGGGCGAAAATGTGATTTTTCGGACTGATCCGGGAGATCTGCATCTTTTCAATGAGGAGGGAAACAGATTGCTGGACAATGATGCTGTTTCCTAAATAATCCCGACGAAAGTAATATTGACCTGCCGTCATCGGCAACGATGGCTGCACCGCATCTGCAAAGGAGATGGCTGTGAGACATTTGCAACGAACTTTCAGCAGGAACACCATTTTCATGGCGCCGGTTCTTGCTGCAACACTAATGATCGCCGGATACGGGCAATCTGCACACGCCGCATCGGACACGGCCGGATCCGCCGCATCCAGCGGCAGTACAGGTCTTGGCATTCCGGACTCGGACTATAGCCTGGACAAGCTGATCGAAGCGGCCAAGCAAGAAGCGCCCATCACCGTCGTGGATGCAACCGGCAAAATCAAGGTAATGGCCAAGAAGTTCTCGGAGAAATATGGGATCAAGGCCACAGGGGAAAAGATGTCGGCCTCCAACCAAGAGGAGGTTCTTGTTCGGGAGGCCCAGGCGAGAAACGTGCGCCACGACGTTTTCAATATGAGCAATCTGCCTGACGTGACAGCGCAATTTCTGCCGCAAGGCATAGCGGTTAGCTGGATGCCACCCGACCTGAAGACTGAAACGAGGCCAGCATACCAGCGTCCCGCCATTACAAGCCTTAACGCCTGGGTATGGGTCTATAACCCCGATGTGTATGGCGACACATGCCCGGTGGACAATATGTGGGCGCTCACAGATAAAAAATGGAAAGGAAAGATCAGCATCCCTGATCCGCTGCTGCGCAATGAAACCATGTTCTGGTTCAATCAGATCGCGGACAATAAAGACGATGAGATGAAGGACGCCTATCAGGCGTATTTCGGCAAGCCGCTGGAAACAAAAGAGGAGACCGCGACGGCCGAGTGGGTCAAGCGATTCGCAGCAAACAACGTAAAAGTACAGAAGAGCGACACTGATGTCGGCCCCATCGTGGGCGCCAGCACATCCGAGCATCCGGTTATTGGTTTTGTGAGCGCAGCAATATTCACGCATGCCAAGAACGATCACTTTCCACTGGCCGTCTGCAAGCAAATGTCGCCCTGGATCGGCCAATTGACGCCGCGCGTCGCAGTCATCGCGGCGGCAACTAAAAGCCCCAATGCCGCGAAGCTTTTCGTTCACTACATGATGTCCGCCGAGGGGATGGTGCCGCAAATGGAAGACGGCAAAATCTCGACGAACCGCAACGCAAAAATGCCGGACAGCGAAGCCTCCGGTGTCGCAAAGCTGATGGATCACATGTTTGTAAACAACTCCGACACGACACCAGACGACTTTAAGAAGCTGCAATATTGGCGCGACCTCTGGACAGTCAGCAGCCGCTGATTTTTGCTCAGGCCCGCGTCGGTCGCAGCGATGGCCGCTGTCTTCGCCGCCGAGATGTCTTTACGCTGCGCATTGTGACTGGCCTCCGGTCGCCCGCCACAGTGTCGCAGCCTCGCGGAAGCGTTGCATCATGCATCACTGGTGCCATCCATTGCCCGGGGCAATCTTATGCACACTGAAACCGATAGACGCCATCATCGCCCATGGCGCGCGTGAGCTTGCCCTCGTGCCATAAGGCGTGCAGATGGGCCAATGCCTCGCCCATCGCGAACGTCAGCTGATGGTGGTCGAGCTTGCGGTGGAACATGATGGGCACGATATCGGCGGCGCTTTGCGGCTGGCCGCAAGCCCGCATGACCTCGTCCAGGCGCTCTGCGTGGTGGGCATGCTGCTGGGCGATGCGCTCGTGCATGCCGCGAAAGGGCCGGCCGTGCGAGGGGAGTACCAGCGTGTCTTCGGGCAGCCCGTCATAGGCGCGCAATGAGTTCAGATAGAGCGGAAGCGGGTTGGCTTCGGGCTCAAAGTTGAAGACACTGACGTTAGTGGAAATGCGCGGCAGCACCATGTCGCCGGAAATAAGCACGCCAAGCGTATCGCAGTACAACGAGGCATGCTCGGGCGCGTGGCCATAGCCCACGATGACCTGCCAGATGCGGCCGCCAATGGTGATGCGGTCGCCATGCATGATGCGCCGGAATGTCTCCGGGACGGAGGGCACCAGGCTTGCATAATAGTTGTCGCGCTTGCTGATGCTGGCCTGCGCATCCGGATCGGCAAGCCCATGGCGCATGAAATGAGCCAGCGCGCCGGCGCCCTGCGGCCCGCCCTTGCTTGTGCTCTGGGTCCGCGACCACAGACAGGCTATTGCATAGTCGGTCATGGTAATCCACATGGGCGCGTCCCAGCGCTTGCATATCCAGTCGGCCAGCCCGATGTGGTCGGGATGCATATGCGTGACCACGACTCGCAGCACCGGCAGGCCATCGAGCGCAGTGTCGAAGATCTGTTTCCAGAGGTCCTTGACTTCATCGCGGGCAACACCGCAATCAACAAGCGTCCAGCCCTCGCGGCCATCGATCTGGTCGCGCAGCAGCCACACATTGATATGGTCAAGCGCAAAGGGAAGCGGCATACGCACCCAACGCACGCCATCGGCCACATTGAGTACTGCGCCCGGCAAGGGCTGTTGATCGCCCCAGGGGTAACTGAGCTTGCTTTCGTTAGGGTTCATCCCGTGATACTCCAAGTACTGTGGCCGGCGGCCGGCTTCGGGGCTGATGCGCAATGCGCGCCCCGGGCAAGGGCAAAACCCGACCGCATGCACGACAGGGGATACCCGACAAGCGTATTATGGCATTATGTGACGTTAACGTTAACTGCAAGTTCATGTCATGTCCGAGCCCACATGGAGCATTTCCGATCTGGCGCAGGAGTTCTCCATTACGCCACGTACGATCCGGTTCTACGAAGACCAGGGTATCGTGAGCCCTGCGCGCTGCGGCCGAAACCGGGTCTACGGCGCCCGCGACCGCACGCGGCTCAAGCTTGCGCTGCGAGGCAAGCGGCTGGGTCTGCAACTGAGCGAGATTGTGGACCTGATCAATATGTACGAAGGCCCGCGGGACACTGCCGCGCAGCTGCAGCACTATCTGTCCCTGCTTGACCAGCATCACGCCACACTTTTGCGCCAACGCGAGGATATCGACCTGACCCTGACTGAAATCGCCGAACAGCGACGCATTTGCCAGGATCTGCTGGCGAAAAAAAACAATCATGCGTAATTTACGTTTACGTAAACGTAATATAAAATATCCGCCAACATCCAGTCTATGCCTGGACAGCGCGGGCATTCGAAGCTGGCGGCACTTCCCGGATGGTTTTATCGGGCGTGCAGACAGATCGCAACAATTATGCAATGGAGAGACATATGAATCTTCCGGGCCTTGATTTCGACCTGGGGTCCGACCTGGACATGCTGCGCGATGCCGTGCGCGAATTCGCCCAGGCCGAGATCGCCCCGCTCGCGGCAGAAGTCGATCGCAGCGATCAATTTCCCATGGAACTCTGGCGCAAGCTGGGCGACCTGGGCGTACTGGGGATGACGGCCGCAGAGGCCTACGGTGGCGCCGGACTCGGCTATCTGGCCCATATGGTGGCCATGGAAGAGATTTCCCGCGCCAGTGCATCCATAGGCCTGTCCTATGGCGCCCATTCCAATCTTTGCGTCAACCAGATTAACCGCAATGGCACCGAGGCGCAGAAGCAAAAGTACCTGCCCAAGCTCATATCAGGCGAGCACGTGGGCGCGCTGGCAATGAGCGAGCCCGGGGCGGGTTCAGACGTGGTAAGCATGAAGCTGCGCGCGGACAAAAAAGGCGACCGCTACGTACTGAACGGCAGCAAGATGTGGATCACAAACGGCCCCGATGCCGACACGCTGGTGGTTTACGCCAAGACCGACCCTGCCGCGAAACAGCGGGGCATCACGGCCTTTCTCGTGGAAAAGGGCTTCAAGGGCTTTTCGGTTGCGCAAAAACTCGACAAGCTGGGCATGCGAGGCAGTCATACCGGTGAGTTGGTGTTCCAGGATTGCGAGGTGCCCGAGGAAAATATCCTGGGGGAACTCAATGGCGGCGTTCGGGTGCTGATGAGCGGGCTGGACTATGAACGGGCCGTGTTGGCGGCGGGGCCGCTGGGCATTATGCAGGCTGTTATGGACGCGGTCATTCCCTATATTCACGACCGCAAGCAATTCGGCCAATCCATAGGCGAATTCCAGCTGATCCAGGGCAAGGTGGCCGATCTGTACACCACGCTGCAGGCCAGCCGCGCCTTCTGCTACACAGTAGGCAAGAATCTGGACAGGCTGGGCGTGGACCACGTACGCCAGGTGCGCAAGGACTGCGCCGCCGTCATTCTATATTGCGCCGAGAAGGCCACATGGATGGCGGGCGAAGGCGTACAGATTCTGGGAGGCAATGGCTATATCAATGAGTTTCCCACAGGCCGGCTGTGGCGCGATGCCAAGCTCTACGAGATCGGAGCGGGCACCAGCGAGATCCGCCGCATGCTGATCGGCCGCGAGCTGTTCAACGAAACGGCCTGACCACGCCTTTGCCGCCATGAGCCGACAGCTCACCGATCATCAGCATATCGAGCCGGCCGAACGGCCAGCCATGGCGCCCGAAGCGGTTGCGCGCGCCATGCTGGACGGCTTCAATCGCCACTACGCGCTGTTCCGCTATGGCGCGCAGCGCGCCAAATCCCTGTTTGAATCCGCCGACTGGCGCGGCATACAACAGCTGGCCCGCGAACGCATCGCATACTACGACACGCGCGTGCGCGAATGTACGTCGCTGCTGGCCGCCGCGCTCAAAGACAGCGACGCAAGGCCGTCGGATGCGGGCGAGCGTTTGACGCCTCAGCAGGTGACGTATTGGCAGCAGGTCAAGGCATGCTTCATCGCCCTGTTGGCCGATCACCGGCAACCGGAATGCGCGGAAACCTTCTTCAATTCCGTCTCCTGCCGGATACTGCATCGCGATTATTTCCACAACGACTTTCTGTTTGTGCGGCCCGCAGTGGCGACCGAATATCTGGACAGCAAACTGCCCTCATACCGCGTGTACTATCCTGCGCAAGAAGGCCTGGAAGAATCGCTGCTGAAGCTGCTTGCGGACTTCGGCCTGGCCGCGCCATTTGCGGATCTACCGGCCGACACCCGCGCGCTGGCGCGCATGGCGTTGCGTCAGCTGCGCGCCGACCTTCCGCGCGGTGCGGGGCCCCGCATTGCGCCCGACTGCCAGATACATGTGCTCAATTCATTGTTCTTCCGCAACAAAGGTGCCTATGCGGTCGGACGCCTGGTCAATCAAGGCACTGTCCATCCATTTGCCATCGCCCTGCTGCAAACGCCCTCGGGCCACGTGCGCGTAGACGCGCTGCTGCACTCATCCGACGATCTGAGCACGCTGTTCAGCTTCACACGGGCCTATTTCCTGGTCGATATGGAAACGCCAGCCGCCTATGTGCACTTCCTGAATACGCTGCTGCCGCGCAAACCCAAGGCCGAGCTGTATACGACCATCGGCCTGCAGAAGCAGGGCAAGACGCTGTTCTACCGCGACTTTCTGCACCATCTCGCGCATTCGCGCGACGCCTTTGACTTGGCGCCCGGCATCGCAGGCCTGGTGATGACCGTGTTCACGCTGCCATCCTACCCTTATGTCTTCAAGCTGATCCGGGACCGCATCGCCAAGGACGGCATGGATCACGAGACGGTACGCCGCAAATACCTGCTGGTGAAAATGCATGACCGCGTCGGACGCATGGCCGACACCTGGGAATACTCGCAAGTGGCGCTGCCGCGCCGCCGATTCTCACCGGCGCTGCTCGATGCGCTGCGCGAGCAGGTGCCGTCGCTGCTCGAGGAAGATGAAGACAGCGTGGTGCTGCGCCATGTATACATCGAGCGGCGCATGACGCCGCTCAATTTGTACCTGGCGCGCGCCTCCGACGCCATGCTGGAGCAAGCGGTCAAGCGCTACGGCGATGCCATCCGGGATCTGGCGGCGGCCAATATTTTCCCCGGCGACATGCTTTTCAAGAATTTCGGGCTGACGCGGCTGGGCCGCGTCGTGTTCTACGATTATGATGAAATCCAGCGCATGACAGAGATGAGGTTTCGCCGCATACCGCCAGCGCCCAACCCCGAAGCGGAAATGGCCGCCGAGCCCTGGTACGCCGTGGGTCCCAACGACGTATTTCCGGAGGAGTTCGAGCATTTCCTGCTGAGCGACCCTCGGGTCCGCCACGCCTTCATGAGGCATCACGCAGCGCTTCTGGATGCAGGGTGGTGGCAGGCCTGTCGCGAACGCGCCGCACAGGGCCGCATCGAGGATATCTTTCCGTATGAGGACAGCCGGCGCCTGCCGGCCGTGCCTCCACACCCGCGAACCTCGTCCGCGGGCCTTATCTGACACTATCAGGAGATCAACATGTCCGATCCCATTGTTCTCGTTTCCATTGCCCGCACGCCCATGGGCGGCATGATGGGCAGTCTGTCCAGCCTGGCCGCTCACGAGCTCGGTTCTGTGGCGATCAAGGCCGCCATGGAAAGGGCCGGCATTCCGGGCGACATTGTCGACGAAGTCATCATGGGCAATGTGCTGCAGGCAGGCCAGGGACAGGCGCCAGCTCGCCAGGCTGCACTTGGCGCGGGCCTACCCCTGAAGGTGGCGTGCTCCACCATTCACAAGGTCTGCGGCTCCGGGCTGAAAGCCGCCATGTTCGGCCACGACATTATTACGGCCGGGAGCGTCGATGTCGTGGTGGCCGGGGGACAGGAAAGCATGAGCAACGCGCCCTACCTGCTGTTGCGCGGACGTCAGGGCTATCGCTACGGCCACGACAAGATCTACGATCACATGGCGCTGGATGGTCTCGAGGACGCCTATCAACGCGGCACGGCCATGGGCGTATTCGCCGAGGATTGCGCGGCAAAGTACAGCTTCACTCGCGAGGATCAGGATGCCTTCTCGCTCGAATCGCTGCGCCGCGCACGCGCAGCCACCGAGGATGGCAGCTTCAAGTGGGAAATCGCTCCCGTAACGGTGCGGGGCCGCAAAGGCGACACGATCGTCGATCAGGACGAGGCGCCGATGCGGGCCATGCCTGACAAGGTGCCCACGCTCAAGCCCGCCTTCAAGAAGGACGGCACCGTCACGGCCGCAAACTCGTCGTCGATTTCCGACGGCGCGGCGGCCATGGTGCTGATGCGCGCCTCCACGGCGCAAAAGCTGGGCGCCACGCCGCTTGCCCGCATCGTGGGGCACAGCCAGCACGCGCAGGAGCCCGGCTGGTTCACCACCGCGCCGGTCGCCGCCATGCAGAAGCTGTTCGACCGCATCGGCTGGTCGGCCAATGACGTCGATCTGTATGAAATCAACGAAGCCTTTGCCGTAGTCACCATGGCCGCCATGAAGGAGCTGGATCTGCCCCATGAGAAGGTCAACATCCATGGCGGCGCCACAGCGCTCGGCCATCCCATAGGCGCATCGGGCGCACGCCTGCTCGCCACGCTGGTGGGCGGCCTGCGCAAGACCGGCGGCAAGCGGGGCATTGCCTCACTATGCATCGGCGGCGGAGAGGCCGTGGCACTCGCTATCGAAATGCTGTAGGCAACCCGGGGCGCCCGTGCGGCGCGGTGCCCCGTCCGTTTTCATTTTCCAGGAGCGGCAATGCCGGTTATCGAATCCCGTATCAATCCGCGTTCGCAGTCCTATCTCGACAATGCGCGCGCCATGCAGGCCCAGGCGGATGACCTGCGCGAAAACCTGCGCCGAACCGCGCTTGGCGGCAGTGAAGCAGCCCGAGCCAAGCACGTGGCCCGTGGCAAGCTGCTGCCGCGCGAACGCGTTGAACGCCTACTCGACCCAGGCACCGCATTTCTGGAACTGTCCCCGTTGGCCGCGCATGATGTCTATGACAATGCCGCGCCCGGCGCGGGGCTGATCACCGGTATCGGTCGCGTCGAAGGCGTGGAATGCATGATTGTGTGCAACGATGCCACGGTAAAGGGCGGCACGTATTACCCGCTGACCGTCAAGAAGCATCTTCGCGCACAGGAGATTGCACGCGAGAACCGGTTGCCGTGCATTTATCTGGTTGACTCGGGCGGGGCCAATCTGCCCAATCAGGACGAAGTCTTTCCCGACCGCGAACACTTCGGACGCATTTTCTACAACCAGGCCACCATGTCGGCCATGGGCATAGCGCAGATCGCCGTCGTCATGGGCTCGTGCACAGCGGGAGGCGCCTATGTGCCCGCCATGAGCGACGTATCCATCATTGTCCGCAACCAGGGAACAATCTTCCTGGGTGGCCCGCCACTGGTCAAGGCGGCCACCGGCGAAGTCGTCAGCGCCGAGGACCTGGGCGGCGGTGATGTCCACACAAGGCTGTCGGGCGTGGCCGACCACCTGGCGAACAACGACCTGCATGCGCTGCTGCTTGCGCGCCAGGCCGTCGCGCAGCTCAATCTACGCAAGCAAATAGGCCTGCGTCTCGCACCGGTGACTGCGCCGCGTTACGATCCCGCCGAACTGAACGGCGTTATTCCGGCCGACACACGCAAGCCCTATGATGTGCGCGAAGTCATCGCCCGCATCGTGGACGGATCGGTGTTCGATGAGTTCAAGTCGCGCTTCGGCACCACGCTGGTAACGGGCTTCGCGCACATACACGGTATGCCGGTCGGCGTCGTCGCGAACAACGGCATCCTGTTTTCCGAAGCGGCCCAGAAGGGCACGCATTTCATCGAGCTGTGCTGTCAGCGCAAGATACCCTTGATTTTTCTTCAGAACATCACCGGCTTCATGGTGGGCCGCAAATACGAGAACGAGGGCATTGCGCGCCATGGCGCCAAGATGGTCACGGCCGTGTCCACAGCCGCGGTGCCCAAGTTCACAGTCATCATCGGCGGCTCGTTCGGGGCCGGCAACTACGGCATGTGCGGCCGCGCCTTCGGGCCGCGCATGCTTTTCCTGTGGCCCAATGCCCGCATTTCGGTCATGGGCGGCGAGCAGGCGGCCAGCGTGCTGGCCACGGTCAAGCGCGACGGAATAGAAAGCCGCGGCGGCCAATGGAGCGCGCAGGAGGAGGAGGCCTTCAAGGCGCCCATACGCGAACAGTACGAGCGCGAGGGGCACCCCTACTATGCCACGGCGCGGCTCTGGGACGATGGCATCATCATGCCCGACGACACGCGGCGCGTGCTGGCCCTGGGCCTTTCAGCCGCCCTGAACGCACCCATCGAAGACACGCGCTTTGGCGTGTTCCGCATGTAACCCGCGGGGAACCAACATGTTCACAACATTATTGATTGCCAACCGCGGCGAGATCGCCTGCCGCATTGCCGCGACCGCCCGGCGCATGGGCATCCGCACGGTCGCCGTATATTCTGACGCCGACGCCGATGCGCGGCATGTCGCGGCATGCGACAGCGCCGTGCATATCGGCGGCCCCGAGCCGCGCAGCAGCTATCTGCGCGCTGACGCCATTCTGGAAGCCGCGCGCCAGACCGGCGCCCAGGCCATCCATCCGGGCTACGGTTTTCTCTCGGAGAACGAGGACTTTGCCCGGGCCTGCGCCCAGGCCGGCATTGTCTTTGTGGGCCCACCCGCCGACGCCATAGCCGCCATGGGCAGCAAGTCCGCCGCCAAGCGCATCATGGAGAAGGCCGATGTGCCCCTGGTGCCCGGCTATCACGGCGACAACCAGGAGGCCGGCTTTCTCAAGAAGCAAGCCGACGCCATAGGCTATCCGGTGCTGATCAAGGCCAGCGCGGGAGGTGGCGGCAAGGGCATGCGCATCGTTGAATCGGCCGATGGTTTCAACGATGCGCTGGCATCCTGCAAGCGCGAAGCCGCCAGCAGCTTTGGCGACGACAAGGTGCTGATCGAACGCTATCTGACGCGTCCACGCCATATCGAGATCCAGGTATTCGCCGATGGCAAAGGTCAATGCGTCTACCTGTTTGAACGCGATTGCTCGGTACAGCGCCGGCATCAGAAAGTCATCGAGGAAGCGCCGGCTCCCGGCATGACCGTGGAACGCCGGCGATCCATGGGCGAGGCGGCCGTGGCCGCCGCGCGCGCTGTGGACTATGTGGGTGCGGGCACCGTGGAGTTCATTGCGGAGCCCGACGGCCGTTTTTACTTCATGGAAATGAATACACGCCTACAGGTGGAGCATCCGGTAACGGAAATGATTACCGGCCAGGACCTCGTAGAATGGCAGTTGCGCGTTGCGGCGGGTGAGCCGCTTCCCGCCGCACAGGACGCGCTGCGTATCGACGGCCACGCAATGGAAGCCCGCATTTATGCGGAGAACCCGGACAATGGCTTCCTGCCCTCGATAGGCACACTGGCTGCGCTCGATTTTCCTCCCCATGTACAGTTTGTCAACGGCGATGTGCGGGTGGACGGCGGGGTGCGCGCCGGAGATACCATCACGCCCTATTACGACCCCATGATTGCCAAGCTTATTGTGCATGGCAGCGACCGGGACCAAGCCTGCGCGCGCTTGGCCCAGGCCCTGGGCCAGCTACGCACCGCAGGCGTGCAGACCAATGTCGCCTTTCTGCGCCGTCTGGTGCTGGATCAGGCCTTTGCGCAAGCAGATCTGGACACCGGCCTCATCGAGCGCAGGCACGACGCCTTGTTTCCGCCAAGGCGCAATGCGAGCGCCGGCGAGCTCACGCTGGCGCTCGCTGCCCTGATGGCGCGCCTCGGACGGCCGGATTCAGATCCTGCTGGCCTCGCCGCCCCCGCCGACCCCTGGGACGTCGTGGATGGCTGGCGGGTGACCAAGTCGTGGGCGTGCACGTTCACGCTGCTGGATGGTGATGCCGCTCATGCGCTGACGCTGCACCGCGAGAACGGAAGCTGGACTCTGTCCACGGGCGCGGACCAGCCATTGCCGCTGGCGTGGCGCGCCCAGCCCGACGGCCCGGGCCGATACCTTGTGCGGGCGAGGCTGGACGGCATGGATGCCCGGGCGCCGGTGCTGGTCCGAGAAGATAGTGTGCATGTCTTCACGCCGGATGGCGCGCGCGTGCTCCGCCTGCATGACGCCGTCGCCCATGCCAGCGACGAGGGTGACGATCATGGCGGCAGTCTTGCCGCTCCCATGCCCGGCAAGATCATTGCGATCCAGGTGAAGGCGGGCGACACCGTGAAGGCGGGCGATGCATTGCTGGTGATGGAAGCCATGAAAATGGAGCACACCATCTGCGCGCCCAGCGACGGCACGGTCGAAGAGATCTTTTTTGCCGTAGGCGACCAGGTAGTCGATGGCGCCGAACTGGTCGCGCTGACGCCCTGACGACAGGCCAGCGCTAGCGGCTCAGGCCGCGCGCGCTGATGGGCCAGATTGCATGCACCCGTCCGGCCTGCACGACGACCAGTTCATCATGCAGATTGAACGTTGGATCGCAATGGCCGGGCACCAGACGCAGCTTGTCGCCCAATTCGATGCGGGCGCCCGGCTCGACGGCGAGAATGCTGTGCTCGTCATTGACGGCCACGCAGTGCACGCCCTCAATACCGTGCGGAATCGGCATGCCGCTTTCAGCCGTGGTGGATTTCAGGCCCATGTCCAGGATGGCGCGTTCGGGCACGGCGCGGCTCATGACCGTGGCCAGCATGAACAGGCTGTGGCGGAAGGCAAGATCGTCGCCCCAGTCCAGGCTGCCGTAATCGGCGTCCATGAATGCATAGCTTCCCGCCTGGACTTCAGTGAAAACGCCGCTGGCAATATCGAAGGCCGCCGAACCCGTCCCGCCGCCGCTCACAACAGGGCAGGAGATGCCGGCAGCCGCCAGCGCATCAATGTATTGCCGTGTCAGCTTCCAGGCTTTTTCGCAGGCGCCGCGACGCTGAGCCATGCCGCGCTTGTGCTGGGCGCCGCCATGATAGGCCTGCAGGCCAGCAAACGTAAGCCCCGGCAGCGATTGCACCAGGCTGGCCAAACCCACAGCAGCCTGCGGCGTAGTCACGCCGCAGCGCTTCTGCCCGACATCGATTTCGACCAGCACTCGCAGGCTCGCATTGTGCCGCTGCAGGGCGGCCGACAGCGCACGCGCCGCTTCGGGGTGATCGACGCACACAGACACCTGCGCCGAGCGCGCGAGGGTAGCGAGCAAAGCAAGCTTGTCCTCCCCGATCACTTCGTTGCTGATATGGATATCCCGCAAGCCCGCCTGGAGAAAAGGAAAAGCCTCGGACACCTTCTGGCAGCAGATACCCTGGGCGCCCAGCGCCACTTGACGCAGCGACACTTCGGGGCACCGGTGCGCCTTGGCGTGGGGGCGCAGGGCAACGCCATGGCGCTCGGCCAGCGCCTGCATTGTGCGCAGATTGTCCTCGAAGGCATCCAAATCCAGCATCAGGCTGGGCGTATCGACCTGGTCCCAGCGCTCGCCGATGCGCGCCCGGGGAGGCAAGCCCATGTCGGGCATGGCGGCATCGGTCGCCTGCGCCACTTTCATTGTCTCCTGCATGCATTCCCTCTTGTGGATTAAACTGTGCAATACCGTTGCCGGCCACTGCCGTGAAACGTGTATTCATAGCAACAATACCAAGTTGCCGCGCGTGGGAAATCAGCGTACAGTTTCCCGTAACTACCCGGTTTTCCTTCTTGTCAGCAGGCTTTTTTCAAAACGGCAACCGGAACTGCTTATTTATGTTCGATATCCTGGTTTATCTGTTCGAGACTTACTATACACCGCAGGCATGTCCGGAGGCCGACGTACTGGCCCACAAGCTTGCAGCGGTCGGCTTCGAGCATGAAGACATCAATGAAGCGCTAGGCTGGCTGCACGGTCTCGCGGAAACAACCGAACAGTGCGGGCAGCTGGCCCAACTGCCACAGGGCGACAGCCGGCGCGTGTTCACCGACCAGGAATACCAGGCGCTGGGTACCCAGGCCATCGGCTTCATCACCTTTCTGGAAAACTCTGGTGTCCTGCCGGCCGTATTGCGTGAAATTGTCATTGAGCGCGCCCAGGCTACCGGCGAATCGCCCATCTCGCTGGCCAAGATCAAAATCATTGCGCTCATGGTGCTATGGAGCCAGGAGGTAGAGGTCGACCATCTCGTTTTCGAGGAATTGCTGGCTGACGACCGCACCCGCCTGTCCCACTAGGCGAGCAAGCTGGCCGCCATGGCAGCCGTAGCACTGAATCCCGTCGGCACGCGCTATCGCGGCCGCTTTGCCCCAAGCCCCAGCGGTCCGCTGCACAATGGCTCCCTGCTGGCCGCCATGGCCAGCTACCTTGATGCGCGCGCCCATGGCGGCGAATGGCTGCTGCGTATAGAAGACATCGACGAGCCCCGTTCCATTCCCGGTGTTGACCGCATCATTCTGCAGCAATTGCGCACCCTGGGTATGCACTGGGATGCAGAGCCCACCTGGCAGTCCGAGCGCCTGCCGCTGTACCAGGCGGCATTCGATCGGCTGCGCGCGCAGGGACTGGCCTATGGCTGCGCCTGCACGCGCCAGGAGCTGCCGTCGGAGGGGCGCTATCCGGGTACCTGCAGCCGCGGCCTGCCTCCCGGGCGCAGGGCCAGGGCATGGCGGTTTCGCGTGCCCGCAGGCACAGAGCGGTTCACCGACCGCTGGCACGGTGCGCAACAGCAGGATGTGCAAGAGGAAACCGGGGATTTCATTATCCGTCGGGCAGACGGCTATTGGGCCTATCAGCTCGCCGTGGTCGTGGACGACGGTCACCAAGGCATTACCGACGTCGTGCGTGGCGCCGACCTTCTGACCTCCACGGCGCGGCAGCGCATTCTGCAGCGGCAGCTGGGCTACCCCTGTCCCCGGGTTATGCACATACCGTTGATGTACGACGAGCATGGGCGCAAGCTGTCCAAGCAGAATCATGCCGCCGCCATGGATCTTGCCCGCCCCGTCGATACGCTGAACAAGGCCTGGCAGGCGCTGGGCTTCGACGCCTTGCGCGTCGCGGATATTCCCGCCTTCTGGATGGCAGCGCTTCCCCGCTGGGCCGACCGGTTTCATCTCCGGCGGCCATGAAAGCCCGCTTGCGACGCTCCGATGTCTGAATGGTCCGTCGCAAGTGATATGATGTGTTGGTGCGCCGGGATCCCCAGGAGATTGCATGAGTACCGCCACCAAACCCTTGCCAAGAAAAAAAACATTGTCGTCCCAGGTTGCCGACGCGCTGCGCGCCCGCATAGACG
The DNA here is from genome assembly GCF_004153445.1 of Allopusillimonas soli. Lineage (GTDB taxonomy): Bacteria > Pseudomonadota > Gammaproteobacteria > Burkholderiales > Burkholderiaceae_B > Allopusillimonas > Allopusillimonas soli. The sequence continues at coordinate 140,675 of NZ_SDQC01000004.1, read as the reverse complement.
CCGGCATGTACGCCCCTGGTGACAAGCTGCCGGCCGAGCCGGCGCTCGTGGAAAAGTTCGGCTTCAGCCGCACCGTGATACGCGAGGCCATCGCCACGCTGCGCGCCGACGGGCTGGTGGAATCCCGCCAGGGGGCGGGCGTGTTTGTACTCGCGCCCCGGCCATCTCCCGAGACCCTCACGCTGTTCACGCATGCAACCGACAAGATCTCCGACATCATCGAGGAGTTGGAATTGCGCATCGGCATTGAGGTCGAGGCGGCGGGCCTGGCGGCGGCGCGCAGCTCTCCGGCCCAGGAGGCGGAGATCCAGACGGAACTCGATCACTTCGCCGAACTGGCCGCCGCGGGCAAGCCCACCGATGACGCGGACTTCCGTTTCCATATGGCCATTGCGGCGGCTACCAACAATGGCCGGTTCAGGACTTTTCTCGAGCATATCGGACGGCGGATGATCCCGCGCGTGAAGTTCCGCACTGTCATGGGTGGCGTGGATCCGCTGCCTAATCGGGATCACATCATCCTGGCCGAGCACACCCAGATCGCCGAAGCCATTTTTGCCAGTGATCCGGATCGCGCTCGCGACGCCATGCGGGCCCACCTGCTCACCGGCATGCAGCGCTACAGGGCGATCACAACGCGAAACCCGCCGAGCTAGCCCGTCCCGCGCCATTCCGCGGCCCCGCGCAATGAGGGTTGATTGACAGCTTCTCAAAGTAATAATATGATTTTTTGACGAATCATATTATTACTTTGAGAGGTTGGGATGTCTCCGCAGGAAATCAAGGCGCGTATTTCGTCCGGACTGCTTTCTTTTCCGGTCACGCATTTCAAGGACGATTACAGTCTGAACCTGGAGAGCTACAGCGCGCACGTCGGGTGGCTGTCCGGCTTCGAGGCGGCGGCCTTGTTCGCGGCGGGCGGCACAGGCGAATTCTTCTCGCTGCTGCCTGAAGAGATCGCCGCCCTGACGCGCGCCGCCAAGGCCGTTGCCGGGCAGGTTCCCATCATTGCCGGCTGCGGATATGGCACCGCGCTCGCCACCGACATCGCGCGGCGCGCGGAGGCGGCGGGCGCCGACGGCCTGCTGCTGCTGCCCCACTATCTGATGGATGTGCCGCAGGAAGGCATCTACCAGCATGTGAAGCGCGTGTGCGATGCCACGGGCCTGGGTGTGATCCTGTACAACCGGGCCAATTCCGTGGCAAGCGTCGACACGGTCGCCCGGCTGGCGCAGGCCTGTCCGAATCTGATCGGATTCAAGGATGGCACTGGCAAGACCGACCTGGTAAGACAGGTGACCGCCACGCTCGGCGACCGGCTCTGCTATATCGGCGGCATGCCCACGCACGAGCTTTTTGCGCAAGGCTTCCATGGCATAGGGCTCACGACCTACTCGTCGGCCGTGTTCAATTTCGTGCCCGAACTGGCGCTGCGCTTCTATCGGGCATTGCATGAGGGCGACAACGCCGTCATGGACAGTATCCTGCAAGACTTCTTTTTCCCGTTTGCCCGGATACGAGACCGTGAAAAGGGCTATCCGGTATCCATCATCAAGGCCGGCGTTGAACTGATAGGCAGAACGCCCGGACCTGTGCGGCCACCATTGACCGACCTGACCGCGGCCGAAAAGGACAGCCTGGCGGCACTGATTGCACAGGCCGGCGCCTGAACACCGAACAAGTACACGAAGCATGACGTGAACTTTCTCGAGGCGCGCCGCACGGAAGACCTTTTCCTCAGGGCGCAGCATGCGTACACTCGCAAGTTGCAGTCAGCGGCGCCACGGCCCAAGTGGCTGGGCGCCGAGCGCGCCTGACTCCACGGCCACTTCCGGCAAACCTTCCCGCCATGCGCCACGACGCCGCGCCCACTGCAGGAAATCATGATCAACATCGTATTTCACGGTCAGAACGCGTCCAATTATCTGGACACATTCCGGGAGGCTCTTCAGCACCCGGCCACCATCACCCGGCTACCCGACACGCTGGAGAATCCCGCCGACATCGCGGCCTTCGCCAACGCCGAGGTCATTGTCGGCAATCACTTCAACAAGCACCTGCCTCGGCCAGCCCGTCTCGGCCTGTTTCAATCCTGCGCCACAGGCATCGACCGCATCGACCTGGCCGCCTTGCCGCGCTCGGTTGCCGTCTGCAATTGCTACGGACACGGCGAAGCGATGGCCGAGTTCGTGATGGCAGCCATGCTGAGCAAGCGCGTGCCGCTGGCTGATGCGGACGCAAAGTTGCGCCAGGGGGTGTGGCGCTACCGGTCTGGAGACCTGGATGCGCTGCACGGGGAAGTCTGCCAGACCACGCTCGGACTGCTGGGTTATGGGCACATAGCCCAGGCCATCGCGGAGCGCGCCAAGCCATTCAGCATGCGAGTGCTGGCCGCCAATCGCAGCGAGGTCGCCGTCTCGGCCTGCGTTGATGCCTGGCATGGCCTGGATGATCTGGACGATTTTTACCGCAAGTGCGATTTCATCGTGGTTTCCCTGCCGCTCACAGATCGCACCCAAGGCATGGTGGACGCCCGCGCGTTCTCGCTGATGCGCCCGCAGGCCGTGATCATCAACGTGGGGCGCGGCCCCGTCATCGAGGAACAGGCACTTTATGATGCCCTGTTGCGAAAAGCCATAGGCGGCGCGGTCATCGACACCTGGTACCGGTATCCGGCCCACGCAAGCGACACGGGCCGGCCCGCCAGCTTGCCCTTCGAAAAACTGGACAACGTCCTGATGACACCGCATATGTCGGCATGGACCGATGGCACCATACGCCGGCGCGGCCAAGCCATGGCCGCGAATGTGGATGCCTACTGCGAGGGCCGGCCCCTGGCCCACGAGGTGCGTCCGTCCGCCAGCCAGGGCTGACGGCGGGACCGCACGGCGGCTCAAGGACCGGACTGCGGGCCCAGGGGCTTTTGCTGCGCATCCAGCAGGCCCACAATCAGACTGTCGCCGTTGTCATCCACACGGAATACACCGTAGCGCGCCTGTGCGTAGCGCGCAGCCTGGCCCTCCGGGAAAAACCAGGCACTGGACGACAGCCGCACCCTGCCGTCACGCAATGTGAAGCACAGCGCCACATCGCCGCCATTACTGTCGGGCGGCTCGGGCGCCACCGCCACAAGCATGCTCACGCCATCTGCGCCAGGGCGCAGCAGCAGATAGCCTCCCCGCTGCTTGCGCACCGGATCGTCATCGGGCAGTGCGGCAATCCGGGCGCTGGCCTCGTTGGCCACCTCGAAGCCCAGCGCCATGTAGTCACCCTGCATGAGCGACCGTGGGTCCACGGGCGCCAAGGCCAGAACGATACGCTGCCCTTCCATCTGGATGCGCTCGCGCTGGTAGATCATGGTGTTGGCCACGGCCAGGACGACAAGCAGGCCGGCCAGCAGGCCTGCGGGCACGCCAAGGCTGCGATTCGCCGTGCCCGCCCCGTGGCCGGGGGCCCTAGGCCCGACCAGCCGGCGCAGCACAGCCCAGGACAGCAGGAGCCAGCCGCCCGTCATCGCCAGGATCGCCGATTTCTGAAGCAACGAGGCATCAAGCAGATAATAAAAACGATACAGATAGGCCAGTAGCGCCGCGACCCCGAATGCCACGAGCAGACGGCGGCCAAGGAAGTATCCGAACAGAATCCATAGCACGGACAAAGATATGCCCGGCGCGCCAAGCCAACCCAGACTGGCCACGGCAAGCGCCAGGGGCGCACCCACCCGCAGACGCCGCGGCAGGCTGCCCCCACCGCCCGGGCCCTCCGTCAGAAAGGCCCACAAGGCCAATGGCGGCAACAGCGCGCAAGCCAGCCACATTACCCAGAAAGCCCACGGCGCCTCCCGCAGGCCCGCGATCTGCGGAATCGGCGCCATCCAGGCAGCGTACTGGGCAAGCAGCAGCAATGCCCAGGCAAGCGGACTCCAGAAAGCGCGTCCAGCCTTTGTGCGCGTACCCGCCAAAGCCAGCGCGGTCGCGGCGGCCAGCCACCAGACATAAAGATAGATTCGGGATGACAGCCCCCCGCCAAAACCGCTAAAGGCACCCTCGATGAAATCCCAGCGCGAGAGGCCGGGCCATGTCACGATGACGCAGGTGCCCAACAGCACCAATGCCGCCACAAACCGCACCGTCTTGAGCGGTACGGAAAGATAGATGGCGGCACCGAACGCCAGCAATGCGGCGACGGCGGCAAGCACTTCCAGTTCCATCTCGAACAGGCCAAAAGGGAAAAGCACAATGCCGGCCATAAGAAAAATAGTGCCAAAATCAGAGACGATGCCGATTTTTGTCGCACGATGCAGCCCCGTACCTATGGCGGCCAGCACCACGCCAAGCACCCATACCGTTGCTTCGTCGATATCCAGCGTCACGGCAAGAAATGCCAGCAGCAGCAGAGCAACCAGGCCAACCGCCACGAGACGGAACAGGGAAACGAACCACGGCTCCGCCGCTGCCTCGGGTTCGGACTCGATTGCAAGCTCAGCCGCGGGCCCGGACTTGGCATCCATCGGCGCTGGCTGAGCTGGTGCGTTCGCCGCCGCGTCGGAGGGAGTCGCACCTGCCCTCGGGCCAGTGGCCGAGGGGATGGGGATGGCCGAAGCCTCGGCCGTACCCGCTTCGCCAACCGCCGATTGCTGCCGCGCTGCGCGCACCAGCGTGGAGAGATGGCGAACGCCCAGCAGGGCAAGCACGGCCAGCACCAGCACGATGCCGAGCAGGCCGCTGGTGCTGTCCAGTGCCAGCACCAGCGGTGCGGCCACCAACAGAAAAGCACCGGCCAATGTCAGGGCCACGGCGACCAGATCCGGCCGCAGCCGTGTATAAGCGAAGTAGCACAGCCCCATGAGCAACAAGCCCGGCAGCGCCATGGCCGCCACACTCCCGCCATCAAAGCCCACGGAAAGCACGGCCGCAAACGCCCAACCTGCTGCCGCCGCCAGCAGAATGCGTGGGCCTATCCGCCAGCGGTCGCCCAGCGGGCGGACGGAGCGCTCCCAGGCCAGCAGCAGCAACGCATCAAGCATCGCCATGACGTATGCATTGCCGCCGCCGGCCAAAAGGCTGAATAGCATGCCGAGGCCGTCCACCACCAAATATAAATAGAGAGCGAGGCTGATGTTGAGCAGCAGGGCCAGCAAAAGCGCCATGAACACTGTTTTCATGACCAGTATCCATGGCAGCAGGAGCGCAGCCCAAAGCAGGAACAATTGCCAGTTGTCGGCGCCCGTCTGATATATTTGCCCCACGAGCGCCAACAGGGCGCCCGTAGCCACGGCTGCCAGTCCTGCCAGATTGGCGGCCAGGGAAAAATTGTGGTCTTGTGGTGTCTTGCGGCGCCATGCTGCCCAGGCGGCGGCCATAATGACGATGGCCAGCAGGATCTGGGCTCCCGCCAGCTTCTGCAGGGCGGACGCGCGCTCCCAATTGGCTGCAACCCAACATGCTCCGGCGGAGGACAGGAGCAGGCAGGCCAGGGATAGAGCGGATTTGCGCAGAAATATCGGCCATTCCCGCTGCTTTTGAGAATTGCCTCCAAGGCCTCCGACTTGCATAGTGCGATTCTCCCCCCGTATTATTCCTGCGCTATCCGCTGCTGGAATGCAGTTACTGGAATTACATGACTAAAACGCTGATTATTGCCGAGAAACCGTCTGTCGCGCTGGATATTTCCCGCGCGTTGGGCGGTTTTACCCGCCAGGGCGATTACTTCGAAAGCGAAGAATTCGTACTTGCTTCCAGCATCGGGCACCTCCTGACGCTGGTTGCCCCCAACGATCCGGTGCGCGGAAAATGGACTTTCACCCATTTGCCGGTCATCCCGCCCCAGTTCGAGCTCGGGCCGGCGGACAAGCGCTCGGCCGAACGGCTGAAACTGCTGGTCAAGCTGCTCAAGCGCAAGGACGTGGGCGCCGTCATCAATGCCTGCGACGCGGGACGCGAGGGCGAGCTGATTTTCCGCTATATCGTGCAATATGCCGGCATTAAAAAACCCATCAAACGCCTGTGGCTGCGGTCCATGACGCAGGCGGCCATTCGCGAGGCCTTTGCCAATCTGCGCGACGACGAAGTGATGAAGCCGCTGGAAGCCGCCGCCCGCTCGCGGGCCGAGGCCGACTGGCTGGTGGGCATCAACGGCACGCGCGCTTTTACAGCCTTCAACAGCAAGGACGGCGGCTTCTTCAAGACACCTGTGGGCCGGGTCCAGACCCCCACGCTGGCCATTGTGAACGAGCGCGAGGAGCGCATCCGCCAGTTCGTGCCGCGCGATTACTGGGAAGTGCATGCCACGTTCGTAGCCGCCGCTGGCCTTTACGAAGGGCGCTGGTTCGATCCCCAGTTTGCCCGCGACGAACGCGATTCCGAGAAGCGCGAGTCCCGCCTCTGGTCCGAAGCGGCGGCGCAAACCATCGTGGCGGCCTGCCGCGAACGGCCAGGCATCGTTACCGAGGAATCCAAGCCTACGACGCAGTCCTCCCCCGCACTGTTCGACCTGACCTCGCTGCAGCGCGAAGCCAACTCCCGCTTCGGCTTTTCGGCCAAGACCACGCTGGCGCTGGCCCAGACCCTGTATGAACGCCACAAGGCGCTCACCTATCCTCGTACCGACTCCCGCTACCTGCCCGAAGACTATCTCGGCACCGTGCAGCAGACCATGGAAGCCCTGGCCGCGGGAGGCTCCAGCGCGGCGGCCAGCGTGCAGCCGCATGCCAAGACTGTCTGCGCGCAGAAATGGGTGCGCCCCAACCGGCGCATCTTCGACAACAAGAAGATCTCGGATCACTTCGCCATCATTCCCACGCTGCAGATCCCGCGCGAATTGAGCGATGCCGAAGGCAAGATCTACGAGCTGGTGACGCGACGATTCCTGGCCGTGTTCTTCCCGGCAGCCGAGTTTCGCGTCACGACGCGCATCACCGAGGTGTCTGGTCACCATTTCAAAACGGAAGGCAAGGTGCTGGTGTCGCCGGGCTGGATGGCCATCTACGGCCGCGAAGCCCAGCAGGAAGACGGGAGCCTTGTGCCGGTGTCTGATGGAGAAGCCGTGCGCACCGAAGATATCGAGGCGCGCGGCCTGGTCACAAAGCCGCCGGCCCGCTTCACCGAAGCCACGCTGCTATCGGCCATGGAAGGCGCCGGCAAGCTGGTGGACGACGAGGCGCTACGCGAGGCTATGTCCGAGCGCGGGCTAGGCACCCCCGCCACCCGCGCCGCCATCATCGAAGGCCTGCTTAACGAAGGCTACCTGCGGCGCGAAGGGCGTGAGCTGGTGCCCAGCGCCAAAGCACGCCAGCTCATGACCTTGCTTTCAGGCCTGGATGTCAGCGAACTGACTTCGCCCGAGCTGACCGGAGAGTGGGAACATCGGCTGAAGCAGATCGAGCAGCGACAGCTGGACCGTGATGCCTTCATGCGCGAAATCGCCCAGATGACCCAGGTGATCGTCAAGCGTGCAAAGGAATACGAGCGCGACACCGTGCCCGGCGATTACGCCACCCTGCGCACGCCCTGCCCGAAATGCGGCGGCGTGGTGAAGGAGAACTACCGCCGCTATGCCTGCACACAATGCGATTTCTCCATCGGCAAGCATCCGGGCGGACGCACCTTCGAGATCCAGGAGGTGGAAGAGCTGCTGTCACGGCGTGAACTCGGACCATTGCCTGGATTTATCAGCAAGATGGGGCGGCCTTTCGCGGCTCTGCTTCGCATCACCGACGATTACAAGCTGGAGTTCGACTTTGGCCAGAAGGACGACGAGGACACCGAACCCGTCGACTTTTCGGGCCAAACGCCGGTGGGCACCTGCCCCAAATGCGGGCACAAGGTGTTCGAGTACGGCATGAACTACGTGTGCGAGAAATCAGTGGGGCCGGACAAGACATGCGACTTCCGCACCGGCAAGATGATCCTGCAGCAGGAAATTTCCGCTGAGCAGGTGTCCAAGCTGCTTTCCGAAGGCCGAACGGACCTGCTGGAAGGGTTTGTATCCAGCCGCACGAACCGAAAGTTCAAAGCCTATCTCGTCAAGCAGGAGAACGGCAAGATTGGCTTCGAGTTCGAGCCCAGGCCGGCCAAGGCGGGCAAGACGGCAGCCAAGAAGACCACATCGAAGGCGACATCGAAAACGGCCTCCAAGGCCGCCGGCAAAACCGCAACGAAAGCCGCCGGCAAGACGGCGGCGAAGAAGTCGGCCAGCAAGGCGGCTGCAAAGAAAACCTCTGGAAGCAAAACGGCCCGGAAAACAGCGGTGAAAAAAGCTGCCAAAACCGCTTCCATGCCGCCGGAAGACGACGAGCCCGCATTCTGAGCCCCGCGACCGCAGCCTCGCCGCAACGCGAGCGAGGCTCTGGGCGCCGCGGATCAGGCAGTGCTCATGTGAACACCGCCATCCACCGGCAAACAGACGCCCGTGATGTACTGCGCATCGTCCGAGGCCAAGAAGGCGGCGGCATGGGCTATGTCCCACGCAGTGCCCATGCGTCCCATGGGACAACGGGCATTGCGCGCAGCCACCATCTCTTCCTTGCTGGCATATTGCCCCGAAATATCCTTGTAGATAAGCGGCGTATCGATGTACCCGGGCATGATGGCATTGACGCGGATGCCGCTGGCGGCATATTCCAGCGCCAGGCCAACCGTCAGCTGGTTCAGGCCGCCCTTGGCGGCATAGTAGACGGGGTAGGGATAGCCCGTGTAGCGGATGGCAGCCAGGCTCGATATGTTCGTGACGACGCCGCGCCGCTGCTGCTGCATCACCGGCAACACATGCTTGCAGGCCAGGAATGCGCTTTTCAGGTTCACATCCATGGCCTGGTCCCATTGCGTCTCGCTGAGCTCCGTGACACTGCCCATGCGCGCCATGCCTACGTTGTTATGCAGGATATCCAGCCGGCCATGGCGTTCGACCAGATCCGCCACCAGGTCTCGAATGTGGTCGGAGCACGTGACATCAGCCTGACATGACTCGGCCCGCCCGCCCTCGGCAAGAATGATGTCGCGGGTTTCCGCCGCGGCGCCGTCATTCAAGTCAACCGCGACAACAAAGGCGCCCTGCCGCGCATAACACACGGCGGCGGCCTTACCGTTGCCCCATCCCTCGCCCACCGAGCCCGCGCCCAGAACCAGGGCGACGCGATCGGTGAGTTTTCCCTTTTCCATGGCTTACTTGGTGTCAAGAAAACCCGTGGACAGCCATGGAATGGCGGCCACCAGCAGCAGCCCGACAAAAATGGAGCACAGGTAGCCGATGATGGGTTTTATGCCCTTGTCGGGCGCCACACGCCCGATGGCGCAGGCGGCGTAATAACCGACGCCGAACGGCGGCGCAAACAGGCCTATGCCCATGGCCAGTATGGACACCATGGCGTAATGCACATCATTGATGCCCAACTCTTCGGCAATGGGGAACAGCAGCGGACCCAGCAGCACGATGGCCGGGATGCCCTCCAGTACGCTGCCCAGCACGATAAAGGTAACGATGGACACGCAGAAGAAGGTAAATGCGCCGCCCGGCAGCGTTGCCATGTAGTCGGCCAGATCGCCGGAGAACCCCGACTGCGTCAGCGCCCAGGCCATGCCCGTGGCCGTGCCGATAATCAGCAGTATGGCGCCTGAAAGTATGGCGGTATCGATCAGAATGGGATATAGCTTGCGCACATCGAAGCAGCGGTAGACGAAAATACCGATGATGCAGGAGTACACAATGCCGATGGTGGACACTTCGGTTGCCGTGGCTACGCCTTCGACCACAGCGGCGCGTATCACGAAGGGCAGCGTCAGGGCGGGAAAGGCGATGACAAAGCTTTTGAATATCTGACTGCCCCGCTGCTTCTCGACATGGCCGAGATCCACCTTGCGATTGCGGTACCACACCACGATGCAGAGCATGATGCCCAGTACGGCGCTGGGTACCAGGCCGCCTATGAACAACGAGGTAATGGAAACGCTGGTCACGGAGCCGATGGTGATGAGGACAAGACTGGGTGGCACCGTCTCGGTCTGGGCGCCGGTGGCGGAGAGCAGGGCGATCAGCTCGCCTTCGTCCGTGCCGCGCCGCTTCATCTCGGGAAACAGCACAGGTGCAATGGCGGCCATGTCGGCCGCCTTGGCACCCGATATGCCTGACACCAGATACATGGCGCCCACCAGCACATAGGACAGGCCGCCCCGCACGTGCCCAAGCAGGCTGGCCAGAAATGACACCATCTTGTGCGCCATGCTGGTCATGTCAATCAACAGCCCGAGGAACACGAACAGCGGCACCGCCAGCAGGATGAGATGGGACATGCCCTCGTTCATGCGCCCTACCAACACAGTGACCGGCACATACGTGGCCAACGAAAGATAGGCGAATGTGGCGATGCCGAAGGAGAAGGCAATCGGGACGCCGGCAAACACGCCCAGCGCCACCAGCCCCACGAAAAAGATAAGCAGGTTGTAATTGCCCAGATCCTCGAACCACGGCGACATGGCGTATAGCGCCAGGCCGATGGCGACAATCAGCAGCAGCGTCTTGGCCACCAGACGCCAGTTCGACACTTCGATCAGCCGCAGGAAGGCAAACACCGTCATGAAGCACAGGCCTGTGGGCAGCGCGGCGGTGCGCCAGGCCAGGCTGATTCCCATGGCGGGGGTGCTGATGACTTTCTGCTGTATGGTGGCGTCGAAGCTCGGCACAAGGATGAGCAGCACGAAGACCAGCGATACGGAAATCGCAAAGACCTGCAGAAAAGCCTGCGCGCCCGGACTGGCGCGGTTGACGAAGGCCGTCATGCGCATATGTTCGCCACGCCGGAACGCCACCGCGGCGCCCAGCATGGCCAGCCACAGAAACAGCAGCGAAGCCAGTTCATCGGACCACACCAACGGCGTATTCAGGACGTAGCGGGCGAAAATGCCGGAGAACAGAATGGCCACCTCGGCAATCACCAGGATGGCCACAGGCACTTCAATCAGATGCCCGAGAAAGGAATCCAGGCGCCTTATCCATGCGTGCCGCATGCCGGCCGCCCCCGCGGCGCCCGGCGTTTGTACGCTTGCGTGGGATGCCATGCCCCCTCCTCAGGTGAGGGAGCCGACAGCGCCTTCGAGTATGCCCCAGCCCTCATCACCGAACTTCTTCTTCCATTCCGCATAGAAGCCTGCGTCCTTGAGGACGGTGCGGATGGGTTTCGTGTCGGGGCTATTGAACTTCATGCCTTCGCTGGTCAGCTTTTTCTGCAGCTCGTCGTTCAGCGCATGCACATCGTCGCGTTCGTGCATGCCTGCCGCATTGATGTGCTTGGTGACCACCGCCTGGATTTCCTTGGGCAGACGGTCCCACGCAGCCTTGTTGCCCAGGAACCAGAAGCCATCCCACATATGATTGGTGAGGGAGCAGTATTGCTGCACTTCGTACAGCTTGGCCGTTTGGATGATCGCGAGCGGATTTTCCTGTGCATCCACGACCTTGGTTTGGAGCGCGGAATACACCTCGTTGAAGTTGATACTGGTGGGCGCCGACTTAAGCGCCTCGAACATTGAGGTCCAGAGCGGGCTGACGGGCACGCGGATTTTCAAATCCTTGAAATCGTCGGGCGATTCGATGGGCTTGGTGCTGGTCGTGACTTCGCGAAAACCGTTGTCCCAGATCTTTTCCATGACGACCAGATCATGCTTTTCGATTTCGCGGCGGATATAGGCGCCCAGGTCGCCATCCATGGCCTTCCAGACCGTGTCGTAGTCGGGAAAGGCGAAGCCTATGCCGCTGATGGCGGCGGGCGGGACGAGGGTCGAGAGTATCAGTCCAGACAAGGTAAAGAACTCCACCGCGCCCGAACGCAGTTGATTGAGGGTCTCGGTATCTGAACCCAATTGGCTGCTCGGGAACACCTGCAGCTTGAATGCGCCGCCGGTCTCTTCTTCGATGTTCTTGGCCATTTCCTCCGCACGCTTGTTCATGGGATGTGACGGCGGCAGGTTGTTGGCGTATTTGTAGCGAAACTTCTTGGCAGCAAATGCCGACTGCATGGGGGCGCCGATAAGGGCCGCGCCCGCGACGCCAGCCGTCGAGAGCATGAATGAGCGACGGGAAAGCTTCATGTTTGTCTCCTTGACCCTGTCCGGGCCTATTTATTGATTGCGGTTGGACATGCTGCCACTGTGCGGTGCGGGGCCTGGAAGCGCAGGCCGCCGTAGGATAGCGGTTTTGATTGTATATGCAAATTCTATCTTGTGGAACAAGAAAAATTAAGGGTAAGCACGAATCCGTTGACAATACGCGGTGGATACGTAGAATCCACATGAGGAAGACAAAATCCAGCTATAAAAAGGTCCACAACATGGAACAAAGCGGCGCGGCCTCGCCAGTGGGCCGCATCTCGGGCACCCAGGCCATACACCGTGCATTCAAGGTTCTGCGATGCATAGCCGGCGGCCGTCGTGAGGGTCGCTCTCTATCCGCCATCTGCGCACAAACAGGCCTGACCAAATCTACCGTGCATCGCCTTATCGCCGCTCTCATCAACGAAGGCCTGGCCCAGCAGGATACACAGACGCGCCGCTATTTCCTTGGCGCGGAATGCTATGCGCTCGGCCTGGTGGCCTCGGATCGCTATGGTCTGCACAACATGGTCGCCGAGCCCGTGCGGCGCCTTGCCGCCGAAACCGGCGACGCCGCGTTTTTTTCTATTCGGCAAGGGTGGCATGCGCTGTGTCTCATGCGCGAGGAAGGCAGCTATCCGCTCAAGTCCCATGTTCTGCAGGCTGGCGACCGTCATCCCCTGGGGGTGGGCGGGGGCAGCCAGGCAATGCTGGCCGCACTGGACGACGACGAAGCGCAGGCCTGCCTGGACCAGAACATGGATGACATCACCCGAAACTACCCCCACTACAGCCGCGCAATCTTCCACGACCTGATTCGCGCCGGACGCGAAAAAGGATATAGCGTCAATCCGGGCATGGTACTCAAGGGCTCGTGGGGAATAGGCGTCGCCGCCCGCGGTCCCGATGGGCGTGTCATCGGCGCCTTCAGCGTGGCCACGGTGGAAAGCCGCATGTCGGCCGAACGAGAGCAAGCGCTTTTCCACCTGCTGCGCAAGGAAACCGACGAACTGGAGAAAACGTTGCGGCGAGGCGGATTACCCCAGGACTTCGCCGCCTGAATGCCAACCCGCAACCACCCTTTACAGCAAACAGGACGAGACAATGAACAAGGCAATGATCGTGGGATGGTCCCACATTCCCTTCGGCAAACTCATGGAGCCAGACACCGAAACGCTCATGGCGCAGGTGTCCGGCGCCGCACTTGCGCACGCGGGCATCACAGGCAAGGATGTCGACGGCATCTATGTGGGCGTCATGAACAATGGCTTTCAGAAACAGGATTTTCAAGGCGCACTGGTCGCACTGGCCGATCCCGACTTGGCCCATGTACCGGCCACGCGGCTTGAGAATGCATGCGCCACGGGGTCCGCTGCGCTCTACACAGCCATGGACTTCATTGAATCGGGGCGCGGCCGCATTGCCCTGGTGGTCGGCGCCGAGAAAATGACGACGCGGCCGAATGCGGAGATCGGCGATATTCTCCTCAACGCCAGCTACCGAAAGGAGGAGGCGGACATCAAGGGCGGCTTCGCAGGGGTATTCGGCCAGATTGCCAGCGCGTATTTCTCTCGTTATGGCGATCGCAGCCATGAGCTGGCCGTCATTGCCGCCAAGAATCATCGCAACGGCGTCGCCAACCCCTATGCGCAGTTGCGCAAGGACCTGGGCGTGGCATTCTGCGACGAAGTCTCAGAGAAAAACCCCTATGTAGCCGAACCACTGCGCCGCACAGACTGCTCCCTGGTGTCGGACGGCGCGGCAGCCATCGTTCTGGCAGACGAGGAAACGGCCGCCAACATGCGCCGCGCCATCGCGTTCAAGGCGCGCCAGCACGTCAATGACATTCTGCCGCTCAGCCGACGCGATCCCATCGCATTCGAAGGCGCAGCACGCGCCTGGCGCCAGGCACTGTCCCAGGCAGGCATCACGCTGGATGATCTCAGCCTGGTGGAAACACACGACTGCTTCACCATCGCGGAGCTTATCGAATACGAAGCCATGGGACTGGCCGAGCCCGGCCAGGGCCATAGAGTGGTACGCGAAGGAATCACGCAGAAAGATGGCCGCCTGCCAGTGAATCCCTCCGGAGGGCTGAAGGCCAAGGGCCATCCCGTGGGCGCCACTGGCGTATCCATGCACGTCATGGCCTGCATGCAGCTTACGGATACGGCTGGCGACATGCAGATCCCAGGCGCAACGATGGCCGGCGTCTTCAACATGGGTGGCGCTGCCGTCGCAAATTATGTCAGCGTGCTGGAGCGCATGAAATGACGCACGCCGCAGCGGCCACACATCTCATCACGCCCGTCTCGCGGCGGGTGATGAATCTGGCCACTTTTGTCAGCCAGGCTGCCGCTCGCCTGCCTGACCGCCCCGCACTTATCGTCGACGATACAGTTACCACCTGGGCGCAACTGGACCATCGCATCCAGGCCCTGGCCCTGGTGCTTCAGGACGCGGGGCTGGGCAAGGGTGATCGCATTCTGACCCATGCCTCGAACTGCAGGGAGCAGATCGAGATCATGCTGGCCTGCTTTCGCATTGGCGCCGTGTGGGTGCCCACCAATTTCCGGATCACGCCGGAAGAGGCCGAGTATCTTGCGCAAAGCGCCGGTGTCTGCGCCTTCACCTGCCATGTGGATTTTCCCGACCACGCCCGCCTGGCCACGACGCTGCCCGGCCTGAAACTGGTGGCCAGCCTGGGCGGCCCGGGCACGCCGCAAGCGCCCGGTATCGATGTCCTGATCGATGCGCGCATCGCCCGCGGCGGCGTATCGCACTCGGCACAGCGCGTCGACTATGACGATCCCTGCTGGTTTTTCTTTACCTCGGGCACGACCGGAAAGCCCAAGGCCGCTGTCCTCACGCACGGGCAAATGGCCTTCGTCATCAACAACCACCTGTGCGACCTCATGCCCGGCACGACCTGGCGCGATGCCAGCCTGGTCGTGGCGCCGCTTTCGCACGGCGCAGGCATTCACTACCTGACGCAGGTGGCGCGCGGCGCGGCCACGATATTCTCCACCCAGCCACGATTCAGCCCCGAGGCAGCCTGGGAAGCGATCGCCCGCCACCGCATCAGCAATTTCTTCACCGTACCCACCATATTGAAGCTGATGGTGGAGCATGAGAGCGTGGATCGACACGACCACAGCTCGCTGCGATACATCATCTACGCCGGTGCCCCCATGTACCGGGCCGACCAGCAGACGGCCCTGCGCAAACTGGGGCCCGTTCTGGTCCAGTACTTCGGCCTGGGCGAAGTCACGGGCAACATCACCGTGCTGCCGCCCGACGAGCATCATGAGGACGACGGCGCCATGCCGCACCTGGGTACCTGCGGCCACGCGCGCACCGGCATTGAGATATCCATCCAGGACGCCGACGGCAAGCCGCTCCCGCCAGGCGAACAAGGGGAAATCTGCGTATGCGGCCCCGCCGTGTTCGCCGGCTACTACAACAACCCTGAAGCGAACCGCAAGGCCTTTCGCAACGGGTGGTTCCGGACGGGCGATCTGGGCAGGCTGGACGCGCAAGGCTACCTGACCATTACCGGGCGCGAGTCCGATATGTATATCTCGGGGGGATCCAATATCTATCCGCGCGAGATCGAGGAAAAAATCCTTACCTGCGGACTGATCAAGGAAGTCTGCGTGCTGGGGGTGCCGGATCCGAAATGGGGAGAAATCGGGGTGATGGTCGGTGTGCTCAGGGATGACGCCGAATGGAACCCGGACGCATTCCAGGCATGGCTGGACGGAAATGTGGCACGCTACAAGCATCCGCGCCAGATTTTCATCTGGCCGGAACTGCCCAAGTCCGGCTACGGAAAGATCACCAAGAAAATCATCTACCAGGAACTACTGAAAAGGGGATCGCTGACCACACAAGCGTAAAGGGCATACCCGCGCCCAAGTTTCCAATGACACGGGCGGAAAACCGCGCAAGGCCATACACGGTGTCGCGCGTGCCTTCCGCACCAGCCATCGCCACCCCGATGGCCGATCACGGAGTCAATGTCGATGACATCATCATCCGCAGTGCCGCTGCTCAAGCATCCAGGCCCCGTCGCCCCGAACCGGCGCGACGTGCTGGCGGGCCGGAACCAAAAAACCTGGCGCATTGTGCTGCCGCGCCATGCCTCGTTGTACGAGGGTGTGACCGTTGCCATGCAAACGATGCAACTGCGCGCCGCGTCCCTGAATATCGAGCGCGCCACATTCAGCCATCTGCGCTATTTCCTTATCACCCACACCCAAGGAGCCGAGCAAGTTGCCAACTATACGACACCCGTGGATGTCGACGAGCCCACCCTGCTGGTGGGCGCCGGCGCCACTGTGGGAACCAACGGCCAGGGAGCGCTTGCCATCCACTGCCACGGCCTGGCAGTCACGCAGTCCGGTCGGCTGACCGGCGGCCATCTCCTCACCGAGGCCTGCATATTGGCCGAGGACGGCGTCGCTTATATCAGTGCGTTGGGGCACATGGATCTGGTCATAGGTGTGGACCCGGAAATCAGGACGCCCGTATTCCAACCCAGTTACTGCGAGGCATAAAGATGAATACTATGGAACAAGGCCACACCAGCCGCATATTCTATATTCGCATCCACCCCAACGAGGATCTGGTGCAAAGTCTGGAAAAAACAGCCATCGAGCACCGCCTGAAGCGGGCCATCGTGCGCAGCAGCGTGGGCAGCCTCGCACATTGTTGTCTGGAGTTCGGCGAAAGCGGCACCATGGAGATAGAGGGACCGGCCATCGAGATCATGAACATGAACGGCGAAATCAGTTGTGACGACCAAGGCAACCCCGCTGCGCACCTGACCGGTATCGTCATGGACATGGAAGGCCGCTTTCACGCGGGCCGCTTCGCCAGTGGGCGCAATCCCGCTTGCATGACGGTCGAGGCGGTCATCGAGGAATGGGTGGTCGATAGCGAAGTCGCCTTGCCGTAACCCGCATGCGCACGGCGGAGCAGGGCGGCAAGGCCGCCAGGATCGGAGGAGAACGGACATGACAGCACAGGACAAAGGCGTAGTCATCGTGACAGGCGGCGCGTCGGGCATAGGCCAGGCGCTCGCCCAAGGCTTGCTGGACGAGGGTTGGCGCGTACTGGGAATAGATGTACAGCCCGACCGCATTGATGCCGCGCGCCGTGAGATGCTCGCGGCGGACACATCCATGCTGCGGTTCGCCCAGGCGGATGTGACCGACGAAACGGCCATAAGCGAGATCGTGCAGGACTGCGAAGCTGCATTCGGACCCATTGTGGGCGTCGTGAATTCCGCAGGCATTGCCCGGGATATTCCGTGCCTGGATACGGAGGTCGATATCTTCCGCCAGATACTGGAAGTGAACGTCATCGGCTCCTTCGTCGTGGCGCGTGCCGCCGCGCGTCATATGCGGGCGCGTCAGGCGGGCTCCATCATCTTCATTGCATCGGTATCCGGCATGCGTGGCAACCAGGGCCGCGTGGCGTATGGCGCCTCCAAGGGAGGCGTCGTCACCATGACCCAGGTCATGGCGGTGGAACTGGCCCAGCACGGCATACGCGTAAACGCCATCGCGCCCGGTCCGATCGAAACGCCGCTGACGCAAGTCGTACATACGCCCGAGGTGCGCAGCACCTGGGAATCCCGCGTGGCGCTGCGGCGCTATGGCCGGCCCGACGAGTTGCGCGGCACCGTCGGCTGGCTGATGGACGAATCGCGATCAAGCTATGTCACCGGCCAGATCATTGCCGTGGACGGCGGTTTCACGGCAATGGGGCTGCCCGGCCCGTGGCAGCAGCAGGCAGGGACGGCATGATGCCCGCGGTAAGCGGGGCGAGCTCAGGCCACTCACGAAACGTCCGGCGTGCCCAGGCGCTTCCGGGCACCGTTTCTCTCGCGCTTTCCCTCGGCTCGCCGCTCGGCTGGCGGCTGGCCGCCGGAACCCCGCTTCGGATCGCCGCGCTTGCCCTTCTTGTCACCGTTCGCCTTGGTTTTTTTGCCGTCTGCCTTGGTTCCAGCGCCCGCCTCGGTCTTGCCACTCGCCTTGCCCTTGCGGCCCACTTTGTCCTCGCCACGCTTGGCGCCTTTCTGTTCCTTGTCCTTGGCGCGTTTTACACGCTTGCCGGCTGCCGCCTTCTCGGGCAAGGCAAGCATTGTGCCGCGACAGGCGGCCGTGCCGCACAGGCAGCGGTACTGTTCCTTCAGCTTGCGCGTAATGCGGCCCTCCATGACCAGCCCGTAATCGTAGAAGAGCTCAGTGCCGGCGGGGATATCCTCCAGGGCGTGGATATAGACCTTCTTACCGCTACGGTTTTCCTGGGCCTCGCAGTTGGGGCTGCAGGAATGGTTGATCCAGCGCGCATCGGTGCCATGGTCTCCACCATCAATGATTTCCCCGCTGCTGAGCGAGAAAAAAAACGTATGGAAGGGATCATCCGGATTAACCGGGTGCATGGCATCGGCCTGCTCGCTGGTGATGCGCTTGCCGCCGTATTCGATAATGCGTGTGCCTGCGGGAATATTCCGCGCCGCGAATACGCCGGTACCGTGAAGCGTGGATTTCTTGACTATATGCCAGGGAAGGGAGTTGCGCGTCATGAGTTGTGCCGAAGGCCGCCAATAAAAATAAGGAATACACTTTCAGTAAACTGCTATCTTATATAAATTGAAGCACGACCAGTGAATACCGTAACCGACACGCTCACCCGCAACGGGGCACAAGCCCTGCTCGAAACCCTGATCGCCCAGGGAGTGGACACCATTTTCGGCTATCCGGGGGGCGCCGTTCTGCCGCTGTACGATGCGCTGTACAGCGAGCCGCGCATCCGGCATGTTCTGGTGCGTCACGAACAGGGCGCCGTCCACGCGGCAGAAGGCTAT
Source organism: Allopusillimonas soli (assembly GCF_004153445.1). Classification (GTDB taxonomy): domain Bacteria; phylum Pseudomonadota; class Gammaproteobacteria; order Burkholderiales; family Burkholderiaceae_B; genus Allopusillimonas; species Allopusillimonas soli. The sequence continues at coordinate 121,718 of NZ_SDQC01000004.1, read as the reverse complement.
GCGCGGTCCACCGGCAAGCCCGGCGTGGTCATTGTGACGTCAGGCCCAGGCATGGCCAACACCACATCGGGCCTGCTGGACGCGCTTTGCGATTCCATTCCCGTGCTGTGCATCAGCGGTCAGGTTGCGACTGGCGCTATCGGCACCGACGCATTCCAGGAGTGCGACGCCATTGGCATCTCGCGTCCCGTCACCAAATGGAACGCGCAGATACGCCGCACCGAGGATGTGGCGGGACTGGCTGCCAAGGCATATCACCTCACCACCGCAGGGCGCCCCGGACCCGTGCTGCTGGACTTTCCCAAGGACATCCAGATAGGTCTTGTGCCGGACTTCGCGCCGGGCGCGGCCATAGCGGATGACGCGCCCATAGGCGTGGAAACCCAGAATCCGACGACCGAGGCCGCCATAAAAAGGGCGGCGAGCCTGATTGCCAACGCGCGCAGGCCGGTCTTCTACGGCGGCGGCGGGCTGGTCAACTCGGGCATCGACGCCTGCCATGCGTTCACGTCAATGGTGCAGGACCTGGGCGCACCCTGCACGCTGACGCTCATGGGGCTGGGCGCCTTTCCGGCCGACGATCCTCTGTTTCTGGGCATGCTCGGCATGCACGGCACGCTGGAGGCCAACCTTGCCATGCACCACGCCGATCTCATCGTCTGCGTGGGAGCGCGCTTCGACGATCGCATCACAGGCCGGTTGTCGGACTTCTGCCCACACGCCAGCAAGATCCATCTCGACATCGATCCGGCGTCCATCAACAAAGTCGTGCGTGCAGACGTGGCCATGGTCGGTGACTGCTATCCGCTGCTGCGCGCGCTGGGCAAGGAACTGGGCCTGCCGGGCCGCGCGGCTGAATCGCTGGATGAATGGTGGGCCCGGATTGGCGTGTGGCGCGCCAGGCAGTGCCTGCGCGTGGCGCCCTCGGCAGAGCATATCCTGCCGCAGATACTCATGCAGCGAATCGACAACGCGCTGCAGGGCACCGACGCCATCGTCGCCACCGACGTTGGCCAGCACCAGATGTGGGCGGCGCAATACATCAAGTTCAACCGCCCCAACCGCTGGCTGACTTCCGGTGGAGCGGGAACCATGGGCTACGGCATGCCGGCCGCCATCGGCGCGCAGATTGCGCATCCAGACAAGACAGTGGTGTGCATCAGCGGCGACGCCTCCATACTCATGAACATCCAGGAGCTGGCAACAGCCATGCAACATCGCACGCCCATCAAGGTGATCCTCTGCAACAACGGGCACATGGGCATGGTGCGCCAGTGGCAGGAACTGATTCACGATGGCCGGTACAGCCACAGCTACAATGCCTCCATTCCCGATTTCGTCGCGCTGGCGCGGGCCTTCGGCTGGGGCGCGGCGCGCATCGAGAATCCCGCCGACCTCGACGAGGCGCTGGGGCAATGTCTCGCGCATGATGGCCCTTACTTCCTGGATGTGGCCGTCCAGGCGCTGGAGAACTGTTTTCCCATGATGCCCGCGGGCTACGGGCATCAGCAGGTCATGCTGTCGGAAGACACATGGTATGTCGAAGACTAGCCGTTAGGAAAACCCCAATTTGCGCCATATGCGGATTCGGGTAAAACACAACGTTGATTTTTCATGCACAGGAATTGGGGAAGAATGCGTAATAACAAATTAACCAAATGGTTGCTGGCACTATCCGCCGCCGGCATGCTCGCTGCGGGTCCCGCGCTGGGCGCCACCAAACTCAAGATGGCGTATGCGCTGTCCACCAGCTCACATTACGGCGCAGGCGCCAAGGCTTTTGCCGAGACCGTGCAGAACGGCAGCAAGGGCGAATACACCATCGAGCAATTCCCCAACAGCGCCCTGGGTGGCGAACGCGAAGTCATTGAGGGATTGCAACTCGGCACCATAGACGTCGCCATCGTATCCACCGGCGCCACGCTGAACTTCGTACCCGAAACCGGCGTGTTCGACATTCCCTTCCTGTTCCGCGACCTGGCCCATGCACGCAAAGTACTGGACGGCCCCATAGGCCAGAAGATGCTTGAGGCATTTCCTAAGCGTGGCCTGATTGCACTGGCCTGGGGCGAGCAAGGCTTCCGCCATCTCACCAACAATGTGCGGCCGGTGGTTACGCCCGAAGACGCCAAGGGGCTGAAGATCCGCACGACCGAAAACCCCATTCATATTGCCGCCTTCCGCCAGTTGGGCGTGCTGGCCACACCCATGGCCTGGCCCGAGGTGGCTACAGCCTTGCAGCAGGGCACCATAGACGGCCAGGAGAATCCCCTGTCTGTTATCGTCTCGGCCAAACTACCCCAGTTGCAGAAATATCTGTCGCTCACGGCGCATGTGTACGGCCCCGCGCTTGTGTTGATGTCGCCCAGCGCCTACGGCGGCATGTCGGACGGCGACAAGGCCCTGTTCAAGAAGGCGGGGCACGAGGCTGCTGTCGCCATGCGCAAGTACGTGGATGACATAGAGCAAAGCGGCATCGAGGAAGTCAAGAAGGAAGGCATGCAGGTCAACAAGGTGGATCATGCTGCTTTCGTCAAGGCGGTGGAACCCGTATACCCGCAGTACTACAAGCAGTTCGGCAAGGAACTGGTCGAATCCATCCGCAATACGCAATAAGGGCCGCGCGCCCCCACTTCAGGACATCGCCGTGACCTTGTTCCGCTGTCTGGACCGTACCCTGTTCCGCTTCGTCTCGGTCCTGGCCCAGCTGCTGCTGCTTTCTTCGGTGGCGGCGGGCTTCTATCAGGTCATCACGCGCTTTGTCCTGGAGTCTCCCGCAGACTGGAGCGAGGCCTGGACGCGGGCCTCGCTGATCTGGACCGTCATGCTGGGTGTCATCATCGCCTTTCGTCATGGCGCCATGCTTAGCGTCGAAGTACTCCACGGCCTGATGAAAGGGCGCAACAAGCGCTGGCTGGAACATTTCATCATGGCGGTTTGCGTCGGATTTCTTGGTTTCATGACCTGGATCAGCATCATGATGACTTGGCGGGTGCGCTTCCAGACCACGCCCAGCCTCGGAATTTCCATTTCATGGATCTATCTCGCCATCCCCATCGGCATGGGGCTGGCCATCTTGGCTGTGCTCGCACATTGGGCGGAAGGGCCGCGCGATACCGTCGTCGACGACACCGTGATCTGAGCATCATGCACCGGCCCATCCACATCCGCCGCAACAGCCGCACCCGGGCGGCGTCTTACATTCTCAATACGGTGATTGCATGTCGCAACTGATGGTCATCTCGATGTTGGTGTTTTTCGGGCTGTCCATTCCCGTCGCCGTGTCCATTGGATTGGCCAGCATCACCGGCGTGCTCTACGACGGCCACCTGACGCTGCTAGTCATTGCGCAACAAATATTCGCTTCGCTCGACAAGTACCCGCTTGTCGCGGTGCCCTTCTTTATCCTCGCAGGCAATCTGATGGAAGCAGGCGGCATTTCGGAGCGCATGGTCGACTTTGCGAAAAGCGTGGTCGGCGGCATGCAGGGCGGCCTGGCCTGCAGCTGTGTGCTCACGTGCATGATTTTCGCGGCCGTCGCGGGTTCCAGCGTCGCCACCACGTTCGCGGTGGGCGCCATCCTGATCCCTGCAATGGTCAAGCACGGATATCCCAAGCCATTCGCTGCCTCGCTGCAGGCTTCCGCCGCCGAACTGGGGGTCATCATTCCGCCCTCCATTCCCATGATTCTGTTCGCCGTGTCAACCGACACATCCGTCGGCGAGCTTTTCATCGCGGGCATCGGTCCAGGTATCGTCATCAGCGGCGCGCTCATGCTGTATGTATGGCTGTATGCGCGCCGTCACGGATATGGCAAGCGTGACGGCGAAGGGCGCCTTGCCCTCTGGCCAGCCTTCAAGCGCGCATGGTTGGCGCTGCTCATGCCGCTCATCATTCTCGGTGGCATCTACGGCGGCGTCTTCACGCCCACGGAAGCCTCGGCCGTGGCCGTGGTCTACGCGCTTGTGGTGGGTTTCGCCATTTACCGCAGGCTCACTATCAAGTCGCTGTCGGCCGTACTGCACCGCTCGATTATTTCAACAGCGGTCATCATGTTCGTCATTGCCAATGCGGGGGTTTTCGGCTTTCTGCTGAACCGCGCAGGCGTGCCGACAGCACTGGGCGAATGGCTGGGCACCGTCTTCCATGACAAGTACGCTTTCCTGCTGGGTATCAATGCTGCACTTTTCATCATTGGCATGTTCATCGAAACATCGGCGTCCATCGTCGTGCTGGCGCCGCTGCTGCTGCCGGTAGCCATGCAGTTCGGCGTGGACCCTGCCCATTTCGGCGTGATCATGGTTGTGAATCTGGCGCTGGGCATGGTCACCCCGCCTTTCGGCGTCAATCTCTTCGCCGCATGTGCCGTGGCCGACCTGCCTATTGAACGGCTGATCCGGCCCCTGCTGCCCTTTGTGGGCGTTGTGGTGGCTTGCCTGATGCTGATTACCTACGTGCCCGAAATAACGCTGTTCTTCAAGCAACTGGTATATGGCTAGGCCGCATGCCCCGCCATCCTGGCCAGACAGTCCTCCACCGAGCCCACCACCACGGTTGCCGAGCAGGCGATCATCAGGTTCAGATTGAGCCCGAAATCCTCCACGTTGTAGCCTTGCTCATCGGCATGCGGCCCGCCCCCGGGCACGCGCGTCACAGCCACCTGCTTCACCAGCGGGTCGCCTTGTTCCGTATACACCCAGGCAGACTTTCCCAGCGCCACGGCATATCCCACCTCGAATACGGTGCCCGAGTCCGGTTCGGCGCCACGAAACGGATTCAGATTGGCCATGATGATGTCGGCGCTACGCAGCATGCCTAGGTTTTCCCGGCATATCCAACGCGCCAGTTCCTGGCCCGCCAGATGCCTGGGCGCATGGTTGTCCAGCGGATACAAGCCCTCGAATCCATATTTCTCACACAGATCCTTCAGCGTTTCACCCCATTGGATGGCGTCGGGCCGAAATACGTCGTAACCGGCCAGATAGATTTTCTTCATGGCATTGCGCTCCAAATGGCTGCCCGGGGCAGCCATGAATGAAATCGATTTTCCAGCATATGCGGTGCGCTATTTTTGCGTGTGCTACTTGAATGCCGTCTCGATGAAACTGCGCAGCTTGCGCGAGTGCAGCCGCTCACGCGGCATGTCGCGCAACAACTCCAGTGCCCGGATGCCGATCTGCAGATGTTGACCCACTTGCTTGCGATAGAAGTCGCTGGCCATGCCTGGAAGCTTCAGTTCGCCATGCAGCGGCTTGTCGGATACGCACAGCAGCGTTCCATAAGGCACACGAAAGCGAAAACCATTGGCAGCAATGGCCGCCGACTCCATGTCCATGGCAATTGCGCGCGACTGCGACAGCTGGCGAACGGGCTCGGCGTTATCGCGCAGTTCCCAGTTTCGATTGTCGGTCGATGCCACCGTGCCGGTGCGCATGATGCGCTTGAGCTCCCAGCCCGACAAGCCCGAGACATCGGCCACAGCCTGTTCCAGCGCCACCTGGATCTCCGCCAGCGGGGGCACCGGAACCCAAATGGGCAGATCATCGTCCAGCACATGGTCCTGCCTGACGTAGCCATGGGCAAGCACATAGTCACCCAGTCGCTGCGTAGTGCGCAGGCCGGCACAATGGCCCAGCATCAGCCAAGCGGAGGGTCGGAGCACGGCAACATGGTCGGTGATGGTCTTGGCATTGGCTGGGCCTATGCCAATGTTGATAAGGGTAATGCCGCCATGCCCCTCACGCACAAGATGATAGGACGGCATCTGGGGAATGCGGCTCAGCGGCATGCCCGAAGGCTGCTGGCTCGGCCCCGGCACGGTGATGCGGTTGCCGGGTTCGACCAATGCGGTATAGCCGCCTTCGCCGCGCGCGAGCGTATCGCGCGCCCAGTTGCAGAACTCATCGACATAGAACTGATAATTGGTAAAAAGCACAAAATTCTGGAAATGCTCGGGCGCCGTGGCGGTATAGTGCTGCAGCCTGTGCAGGGAGTAGTCGATGCGTGGCGCGGTGAAGGGCGCCAAAGGCTGCGCCTCGCCGTGTTTACCGATCCAGGTTCCGTTGACGATGGCATCATCTGTGACGGCCAGGTCCGGCACATCGAAATGATCGCGCATGGCTTCGCCCAGCAGCGAATCCGAGTACACCCCTTCGACATACTTGCCGTCCACAAAGGAAAAGTGAACAGGAATCGGCATGTCTGATTCGCCTACCTCAACAGGCACGCCATGGTTGCGCAGCAGCAAGCTGATCTGTTCAAGCAGATAGTCGTAATACAGCGAAGGTTGAGTCACCGTGGTGACGTACATGCCGGGCTCGACAACATGGCCGTAAGACAGTCGGCTGTCCACTTCCTGGTAGGTGCTCACGCGTATGCGCAGCGCCGGGTAGTACGCGCGCACGCGGCGCCCGGAAGGGCCCTGCGACAGGTAGTTGGCAAATCCGTCGCGAATAAAGGCTGTATTGCGATCATAGATTTCGACCAGGCGCCGCACCGCTTGTCGCGCATCGGTGTAGCTTGCGAAAGGAATGACCGCCGGCAACAGCGTGGAGGAAAGAGAGTCGTCGGAATCGTACATGACAGCAACCTGGAAATATCCGAGTGTAGAAAGCAACTATGACATGTTATGGCGCGACGCGCACGGGCCGGCACGGGGCACGGTAACCGGATGCTGCCTGTATTTGTTCTAATACATCCTTGTTTCTCTTCGCTGGATGTCTTTTGACCATAATCGTCAATGCCGTTCTTCCTCTGTTCGCGCTGATTCTTCTTGGCTATGCCGCTGGCCGCAAGCGCCTGTTGGGCCCCGGCGCCGTCGACAGCCTCAACAAATTTGTGGTCTGGATGGCGCTGCCCGCCCTCCTGTTCGAATCCATGGCCAAGGTCGGCTGGGAGGCCGTCAGCCAGTGGGGCTACATTGCCGCCACGATGCTTGCGATTGCCCTATGCTTTCTGGCCGCCTGGCTGTTGGGCCGCCGCAGGCCCCGCCGGCTTGGCGATGCCAGCATCGAAGCCCTTGCCGCCTCCTATTCCAATGCCGGTTTCATGGGCATACCTCTGTGTCTCATGGTATTCGGCGAGGCCGGCCTGCCGCCGGTCATACTGAATACATTGCTGACAGCCTGCGGGCTGTTCGCCTTTTCCATCGTCCTGATTGAATTCGATCTGCAGGCCAAAGCCGCCGAGCACGACGGCAGCGCAAGCCGTCCAGCACTGTGCCGCACTGTGAGCAAAGTGGTTGTCTCCCTCTTGCGAAACCCGCTTGTGGCAGCCCCTCTGCTGGGGCTGGCCGTGTCCGCGATGCGGTGGCCGCTGCCTTATGCCATCGAACAGCTCACCGGCCTGCTTGGCGCCGCCGCCAGCCCCTGCGCACTTGTCACCATAGGGCTATTTCTTTCCCAGCGCCGCGCCACCGAACGTCGCGCCACAGTATGGTCCATAGTCGGCCTGAAGCTGCTGCTGCATCCCCTGGCCGCCTACATATTGGCCTACTGGATATTCAGCATGCCGCCCCTATGGGCTGCGTCCGCCGTGCTGCTTGCCGCCCTGCCGGTCGGCACCGGCCCCTTCATGCTTGCGCAACTCTATGACCGCGAACCTGCCGTGGCCTCGCAGGCCATCCTGATCTCCACCGTGCTGTCATTGCTCAGCGTCTCTATTCTCGTGGCCTGGTTGGCCCCCGCGCCTGCCTGAGATGCCATGCCTGCCGGCCCGCGACCATTTGTCCGGACCCGCAGGCTGGCCAAGGCGCCGCGACATTTGCGGAAACGACGTCTGGCCCGCGCACCCTGCAGTACCGCTGGCAGTGCCTGGACTGTCTTGTAAAGTTTCGTTACCGTGTCGTACACTTGGGCGCCTGGCAGGTCATACTCATCCGAGTCCGTCACGCGCACCCGAACCATCTCGCCTGGCTTTACATCCCGGTCGGCACACACATATTCCGGCAAATCGGAGCAAAAGCCATGCATTTCTCACGCCCACTACGCAATCTGATCCATGAACAGCGCCAAAGACACGTCCCGCTCGGTAACGCCCTTGGCATCATGTGTAGACAACGTGACCTCCACCCGGTTGTAGACATTGAACCACTCGGGATGATGATCGAGCTTCTCAGCCTGCATTGCTACCTGCGTCATGAAGCCGAAAGCGTCATTGAACGTCTTGAACGTGAAGACCTTGTGGATCGCATCGCGCCCTTCCACAGCAGACCAGCCCTCGAGCAGGAGCAAGGCGGAAGGCGCGCCCACGAGTTTGAGCTGGTTTTTCATGGCCAGTCCTTTCAGCACCCGGAACGGTATCGCCGCAATACTGCAACAATAACCTGACCGCATGATGACAGTCCAGCGCCAGAACGACCACTGCGCAACCTGCGCCTCGGGGGCAGGCAGCGCGCATTCAGCATGCGCACAAGCACAGCGGGCAAAATGCCAGCCTCAAGAGCGCTACTGCCCCGCCCATGCCGCGATAACGGCGCGTTCGTCGTCCGTCATCTTGGTTATATTGCCTAGCGGCATGTATTTGCTGCCTACCACCTGCTTGATTTGTGCGGCATGCATGATGGTCTGTTCATTGGTGTCCAGCACGATGCCGGCCGGTGCGGAAGCGATGCCCGCAAACGTCGGTTTGGCCGAGTGGCACTCTGTGCAACGCGCGACCACAATGGCATGCACCCGCTCTAGGGTCGCACCGCGATCAGAAGCAGGCGCCGTATCCTGGCCGCCCGCCTCTTCGGCGGTGCCCGCGGCCATCCCGGTCTCTGCCATCCCGGCGCTGCCTGGCACTTGCTGCGCAGCTTTGGCGGGTACATTGGCCGCTGGCTTGTCCGCCGTAGAGGGCGCCGCAAGCCAGCCCACCAGCGCCAGCAGCACAACGCCGGCAACCGGATAGCCAAGCTGATTCTTGCCCATATGGCGCAGCACGAAGTACTGGCGGATAACGGCGCCCGCGAAAATGAACAGCACCATAATGATCCACGCATATGGACTGGTATATGTGAACGAATAATGGTTGCTGAGCATCAGAAACACGACAGGGAGCGTGAAGTAGGTGTTGTGCACCGAACGCTGCTTGCCCCGCTTTCCATCCAGCGGATCAGGTGCCTGGCCCGCCTTCAGCGCGGCAACCATCCTGCGTTGGCCGGGAATAATCCAGAAAAACACATTGGCGGACATGCAGGTCGCCATGAGCGCGCCGGTAATCAGAAAAGCGGCTCGGCCCGGAAAAATCTGCACTGTCAGCCAGGCGACTGCCACCATCATGATGCCCACCGCGAGGCTCAGCAGGCCATCACGCTCCATGTTGGGACTAATGCGCCGGCATAGCTGCGAATAGATAATGTAGCCCACCACGAGAAATGCCACGGCCAGTATGCCGGCCTGCAAGCCATTCATGGAGGCGGCCCATGTCCATGGACTGTTAGGATTGACCAGGTAGAACGCGGGCTTCATCAGGTACATGATCGAAAACAGCGCAAAGCCCGACAGCCATGTGGTATAGGATTTCCAGAACGACCAGTGCAAATCGGCCGGCAGCTCCGGCGGGTTGGTGAGGTATTTTTGGTTATGGTAAAAGCCGCCGCCATGCACGGCCCACATTTCGCCGAACACGCCCAGCTTCTTGCCGCGTTCGTCGCGCGGCGCATGCAGGCTGTTGTCCAGCATCACGAAGTATATGGATTCGCCTATCCAGGAAATAGCGGCGATGACGTGCAACCAACGCAACAACAGGTTGCCATATTCATATAGAAAAGCTTCCATGAAAAAGAGTCCGGTAACGCTTTGGCGGGGATGCGGAGCACGGCCTTCTTGCCAGCCCTGCCGCGTGCGTGCTGCCTGATCCGGAACGCGGCCCGCCGGCGCGACCCGGACGATGCTCAGCTACCCCGATAAGTCGACCACGTCCAAGGCGTGGCAACAAGAGGCACATGATAGTTTTCAGCTGGGTTTGCCACACCGAAGCGCAGCACCACTTCATCCACGAAGCGCGGTTCAGGTGCGTGTACGCCTTTGTCCGCAAAGTAATCGCCAATGCGAAACACAAGCTCATAGACCCCCTGCCGCAGTGCGCTGCCCTGCAAAAGCGGTTGATCACAACGCCCGTCGCTGTTGGTGACCGCTTCGGCCAGATGCTCGCGCCGGCCGTCTTCCAGGCGGAACAAATTGATGCGTACGCCCTGGGCGGGCGTGCCATGCATGGTGTCCAGAACGTGGGTGGAAAGCTTACCCATGCTTGTCTCCAATAATTGTCAACAATTTATGTTGACGATTCTGAATTGCTGCCCAATAATTGTCAATAGATTCTTCTCCTCAATACGGTCATGCTGCAGATTTCTTCGTATCGCGATGCAACACAGGAACAGGAAGCCCCAAAAGCCTCTTCCTGGCGCGCGGCTTGCTCAGCGGGGAGCCGGGGCGATGCCGAGCGCGTCTATGACGACATCTTCGACGCCGTCATGGACAGGCGCCTGCTGCCTGGCGCCAAGCTCACTGAAACCACGCTGTGCAAGGTGTTCGACTGCTCGCGCAGCACTGTGCGCGCGGCCCTGTCCGCGCTGGCTCACGATAAGATCGTGGATATCGAACCCAATCGCGGCGCCTTCGTGTGGCAGCCCGACGCAAAGGAAACACGCGACATCTTCGAGATGCGCCGCCGCATGGAATGCATGATCGTCGATATGCTGCTGGCTCTGCCCGATCTGGCCACCCGCCTACAGCCGCTATACGACATGGTGCGCCGCGAGAGGCAGGCCTTTGAGCGCGGTGATCGCATCAGCTGGATCCGACTCTCCAACGCCTTCCATGTCGTCATGGCGCAGTTGCTGGACAACCATGTGCTCACCGAAATCATGCACAGCCTGTGCGCGCGCACCACGCTCATCATCGCGCTGCACGATACGCCGGGCGAAACCGCATGCTCTTATATCGAACACGAAACCATACTTGACCATCTCGCCCAAGGCGACGGGAATGGCGCGCGCCAGGCCATGCATCATCATTTGGCTGACTGCGAGGAGCGCATGTCCACCCCAAGTACGCAGCCACCCGACCCCTGGCGTGCTTTTCCCGTAAAGCGATAGAACACGGAGTTCAAGAAATGCAGCAGTGCGACTACCCGCGCGACCTCATCGGCTATGGCCGCGATATACCCGAAGCCAACTGGCCCGGCGGGGCGCGCATCGCGGTCCAGTTCGTGCTGAATTACGAAGAGGGTGGCGAAAGCTGCGTGCTGCACGGCGATCCCGGCTCGGAACAATTCCTGTCCGAGATCATTGGCGCTGCGGCCTACCCTGCGCGCCACCTCTCCATGGAGTCAATCTACGAATACGGGTCGCGTGCCGGCGTGTGGCGCATTCTGCGCGAATTCGAGCGGCGGAGTCTGCCGCTTACCGTTTTTGCCATCGGCATGGCGCTGGAGCGCAATCCCGACGTCGCCAAGGCCTTTGTCGAACTCGGCCATGAAATCGCCTGTCATGGCTATCGATGGATTCATTACCAGGACGTGGCCGAAGATATCGAACGAGCACATATGCAGCGCTGTATCGAGGTGGTTTCGAAGTTGCTCGGACGCCACCCCGACGGCTGGTACACCGGCCGCGACAGCCCCAATACGCTGCGGCTGGTCGCGGAAGAAGGGGGTTTTCTCTATGATGCCGATCACTACGGCGACGACCTGCCTTTCTGGGCTACCGTTCCGCTGGCCAATGGTTCGCGCGTGCAGCAACTCATGGTGCCCTACACCCTGGATGCCAACGACATGCGATTTGCATCGCCGCAGGGCTTCAATACGGGCGATCATTTTTTCAGCTACCTCAAGGATACCTTCGATGTTCTGTACGCCGAAGGCGAGGAGCGGCCCCGGATGATGTCGGTGGGGCTGCATTGCCGGTTGATCGGCCGTCCAGGCCGCTTTGCGGGCTTGCAGCGCTTCCTGGACTACATCCAGCGACACGATCGCGTATGGATTCCCACCCGTGCCGCCATCGCCCGCCATTGGCTGCAATATCACCCCTATCAGGGCGAGGCTTGAGTGATGCGGATACGCCCCCCGCGGCATGTACCAGTTTTCGGCGCCACGCCTGGAGACGGCTTTCAGGCGGGCGGCCTGATCTGCGATAACTCGCGCCCGCAGTCACCGAGCAGCCGGCGCAACCAGCGATGCGCCTGCGATTGGTGATTGCGCTCGTGCCATAGTTGGTAGAAGCGCATGGATGGAAAGGGCAGGGGCGCGGGCACGATCGCCAGCGGCAGCAGCTTGGCGTAGAACGCCGCAAAATGCCTGGATGTCGTGAACACCAGATCCGTGCCCGGCAAAACATAGGGCGCCAGATTGAAGGACTGGACAACCAGGCGCTCGTCGCGTTCCAGCCGCTCCGAGGCCAACACGCCATCAATGACACCGCGCTGGGTCATGGAATAGGGCAGCGGCACCACATGAACGGCCTGGCGGTAATCCGCAAGCGTCATCCCGCCGGCAGCCAGGGGATGATCGGCAGCAACCAGGCACACGATTTCATCCTCAAGCAGAATGGACATGTGCATACGATCCGGCGGCGCAGGCCAGTTTCCTATGACAACATCCAGATCGCCTTCGGCCAGGGAGCGTTCGAAATCGAAGTCGGGGCCCAAAGCATGCACCGTCACCTGCGCGTCGGGCGCCTCGCGCCGAACACGCGCACAGACGCTGCTCATGTATACGGGCGCCAGATAATCCGGAGATCCGATGCGAAAGGGCTGCCGTGTGGTTGCCGGATCGAAAGTATCCGGCTGGGAAAGCATGCTGTCGATCTGGGCCAGCGCCGCGCGCGCATGCGGGAGCAGCTTCAGGGCCCGCTCGGTGGGCACCATGCCGCTTTTTTCGCGGACCAGCAGCGGATCGCCCAGAATGCCGCGCAGTCGGCGCAGTGCCACACTGACGGTGGGCTGGGACTGGTTCAGCTTGAGGGCGACGCGCGAGACATTACGTTCGGCCAGCAGCAGGCAGAAGACATTGAGCAGATAGGTATCAAGCAGTTCGGTGTGGCGCTGCGCCGTCATGTGCACTCCTTGTGTTGCAGGCCGCGCACGCCCTTGCGGTTCAGACCCAGGCGACAACGCGTTCCGTTTGCGCCTGCATGATCTCATTGGACCGCACATGCAGCCTGCGCCCCGCTACATACGTGGCGGCCACGGCGCGGTCGTCTCCCAGCATGGCAAAGGCGAACAGCAGCTCTTCCAGCGAACCCGCCTGGGATGTACGGCGTGCCAGCAGGGGCGTGGCCTGCGGGTCGAGCACGATGAAATCCGCCTCGGCGCCCGGCGCCAGCGTGCCTATCTGCCCTGCCAGGCCGAGCGACTGTGCCGCACCCTGTGTCGCCAGGTAGAACATGCTTTGCGCATCCAGATTGTACCCGCACAGGCGCGCGATCTTGTGCGCTTCATTCATGGTCTGAAGCATGGAGAAGGACGACCCGCCGCCGACGTCCGTGGCCAGCGCCAGATGCATACCACACTGGCGGGCGCGCGCCACATCGAACAGTCCGCTGCCCAGAAACAGATTGGATGTGGGACAGTGTGCCGCCAGCGCCCCCGCATCACGCATGCGGCGCCTGTCGTCATCGTCCAGCCAGATACAGTGCCCGTATACCGCACGGGGACGCAGAAGGCCAAAACGATCGTAGATGTCCAGATAGCTGCGGTGGCCCGGAAACAGTTCACCGGCCCATTTCACTTCCTCGCTATTCTCGGCCACATGGCTCTGAATGAATACATCCGGATAGCGCTGCGCCAGCTCCCCGCATACGCCCAATTGCGCTGCCGTGGACGTAGGGGCGAAACGCGGTGTCAGCGCGTACATCTGGCGTCCTGTGCCATGCCAGCGCTGTATCAGCGCCTCGCTGTCCCTGGCGCCGGATTCAGCGGTGTCGCGCAAGGCCTCGGGGCAGTTCCTGTCCATCAGCACCTTGCCCGCCACCATGCGCATGTTGCGCGCGTGGCTGACAGTGAAAAAAGCATCGGCGGATACAGGATGCACGGTACAGTACACCAGTGCCGTGGTCGTGCCGCAGCGCTGCAGCTCATCAAGGAAGTATCGAGCCACCTCGGCAGCATGGCCGGGATCGTTAAAACGCGCTTCCGTCGGAAACGTCCATGTCTCCAGCCAAGGCAGCAGGCCCGCCGCGGGCGACGCAATCATGTCGGTCTGCGGATAGTGCACGTGCGTGTCGATGAAGCCCGGCACAATCAGCTTTCCGCGCCAGTCCACAATCGGCACATCGGCCTCCAGTCCGGGCGCCACGCGGGCGTAGTCGCCCGCCGCCACGATGCGGCCGTCCTCGATCACCAGCAGACCGTCTTCACAATGCACGGCTGCGTGCTCACCCTCACTGGGCGCCCCAATGAAGTACAGTAGCCCGGATCGATAGGCCGTAAGCCGCGCCTGGCCGCCTGCAGCGTTGTCCATGTTCAGTTCCATGTGTACTCTCTTCAGTCCGCGTAGACCAACTCGTCCTCGTAGCCGGACAGGCGCAATATCTCGGGCTTGATGTTCCGCGCACGACCTTGCGCCGACAGACGTTGCTCGTGCGCCTGCAACAGTTGGGCCGCAACCGCCACCGCAATGATTTCAGGCGCCTTGCCCCGAATACCCGGCACGCCGATGGGGCACGTCATCCGCTCCAAGCTATGCTCGGCCACACCGCGCGCAGCGAGGCGGCGCTCGAATTTTCTGCGCTTGGTGCGCGAGCCAATCAGGCCGAAATAAGCAAAGTCGTCGCGCTCGAAAATGGCCTGGCACAGACGCTGGTCCAATGCATGGCAGTGCGTCATGACGAGAAAGCTGCTGTGCGGCGGGGCCTGCGCCACGACGGCTTCGGGCGCGTCTGTGGCGTCAACCGCAACATTGCCAGGCAAATATCCGGGGAACTGCGCATCGCGTTCATCGACCCATGTCACGGTGCAGGGCAGCGTTGCCAGCACGCGCACGACAGCTTGGCCAACATGGCCCGCACCGAATAGCACCACATGCAGTGCAGGCGGTTCGAATTTTTCAGTCAGCACCAGATGGCCATCATGCTCGCTCAGATTGCAGCGCACATCGACGCCCGCAGTCTGGATCATACGCGCCGCCGCCGGCCCTCGGCCCGTATCATCGGGCGCAAAAAGAGATACGGCGCCCGCGACGGATCCTTTCAGCGCCCCGCTCAGCGTTCGCTGCCGTATGCGCGCGCTGCGATTCTGCAGCGCGGCATCCAGTTCCTCAATCCACGGCAGATCGGACACGCTCAGCAGTTCAAGCAGCAGGGTGGCCACGCCGCCGCAGCACTGGCCCAGGCTCGGGCCCAATGCAAGCCGATCGAGCCTGCAAGGCCCCGTATCCGCGCCGACCTTCAACAGCGTTCTCGCCAACGCCAACGCGCGCCATTCGAGATGGCCACCGCCTATGGTGTCCCACTGCGCATCGTCAGCCACCAGCATGTGGGCCCCCGCTTCGCGGGGCGTCGATCCTTCGGTACGCACCAACGTCACCAGCACAACGGGACGCCCCACCCTGATCAGATGTAGCGCAGGTTCAAGCCAGGCGTTCATGGTGCGGCTCCCGCGCCACGCAGATCCATGACCGCATTCAGAATGGCCTCGGGCGTGGCGGGGGCATTCAGTTGGGGTTCACGGCGATAACCGGCGACGCTGGCGACCGCGTCGCGAATGGCATTGAAAACACTGAACGGCAATAACAGCGGCGGTTCCCCGACAGCCTTCGAGCGATGGATCGTATCCTTGACGTTGCGGTTCTCAAACAGCTTCACATTGAATACCGCCGGGCAGTCGCTGACGCCGGGAATCTTGTAGGTGGACGGTGCGTGCGTCATCAGGCGGCCCTCCTTGTTCCAGACCAATTCTTCCATGGTCAGCCAGCCCATGCCCTGGATGAAGGCGCCCTCGACCTGGCCGATATCGAGCGCCGGATTGATGGATCGCCCCACATCGTGCAACGCGTCGGCGCGCAGCAGTTTCCATTCGCCAGTCAGCGTATCGATCACGACTTCCGATACCGCGGCGCCATAGGCGTAGTAGTAAAACGGTTTTCCAGACATCGTTGCCTTGTCCCAGCGGATGCCCGGCGTGGCGTAGAAACCCTCCGACCACAGTTGCACCTGGCCCCAGTAAGCGGCATCCACCACCTCGGCGAAAGGCAGGCGGCGCCCATTCACGAACACATGGCTGTCGGCGAAAACCACGGCATCCGGCGCACCGCCCCACTTCCCGGCCGCAAAGCGGGCCAGCCTGCGGCGTATTTTCACAGCGGCATCCTGGGCCGCCTTGCCGTTCAGATCCGAGCCCGTGGAGGCCGCCGTTGCGGAGGTATTGGCGATCTTGCTGGTGTCGGTAGCCGTTACCCGCACATGGGAGAAATCCAGCCCGAGCTCCGCGGCCGCCACCTGGGCCACCTTGGTATTCAGGCCCTGGCCCATCTCCGTGCCGCCGTGATTCACCAGCACGGAACCATCCCGATAGACATGAACCAGCGCACCCGCCTGGTTGAAGGCGGGCACGTTGAAGGAGATGCCGAACTTCACCGGCGTCAGGGAGAGCCCGCGCTTGAGCACACGGCTGCCGCGATTGAATGCAATGATCGCCTGGCGCCGCGCGCGATAGTCGCTTTCCGCCTCCAACTGATCCACCAGCGGATCGAGAATGTTATCGACGACGATCTGTCCGTACGGTGTAATGTTGCGATCACTTGTGCCATAGAAGTTCAGGCGGCGCACGTCGAGCGCGTCGCGCCCCAGCTTGCGCGCGATCATGTCGATCAGCACCTCCATCATCAGGGCGCCCTGCGGGCCGCCGAATCCGCGGAACGCCGTGTTCGACTGGGTATGCGTCTTGCCGCACAAGGCCGAAATCTCGACCTCCGGCACATAATAGGCATTGTCGAAGTGGCACACGGCACGGGTGGCCACCGCCTCGGACAGATCTGCTGAGAAACCCGCCCGTAGCGTCATGTCGAGCGTCACACCCAGAATACGGCCGTCTGCGTCATAGCCCAGGTCATATTCGTAGTAGAAGCCATGACGCTTGCCGGTGATCATCATATCGTCATCGCGGTCCGCGCGCAGCTTGACCGGCTTGCGCAAGCGCGTGGCGCACACTGCCGACAGGCAGGCAAACAGCGCCGACTGCGACTCCTTGCCGCCAAAGCCGCCTCCCATGCGGCGGCACTCCACCAGCACCTGGTGAGAATGCCAGCCCAGCGCGTGCGCAACGAGCGCCTGCATCTCGCTGGGATGCTGCGTGGAGCACCAGACGTGCACGCCCATACCCTCCTTGGGCACCGCGTAGGAAACTTGCCCCTCAAGGTAAAACTGTTCCTGGCCGTTACATTCGAACGTACCCGTCAGCCGGTTCGGCGCGGATTCGATCGCCTTGACGGCATCGCCACGCGTGAGCTTCATCGGGGGCAACACCATCGACTGCTCCGCCTTTGCCTGCTGCGGCGACAGCACGGCGGGCAGGTCTTCGTACCCTATCGTTGCCAGACGCGCGGCGCGGCGCGCTGCATCATGGCTTCCGGCCACAACAACAAAAACAGGCTGGCCGATATACTGCACCACATCCTCCGCCAGCAACGGATCATCGTGAACGACGGGACCGCAATTGTTCTCGCCAGGAATGTCACGGGCCGTCAGCACATCTACCACGCCCGGCGCCCGGCGAACAGCATCCAGGTCCATGGATACGATGCGCGCATGGGCCTTGGCGGACATGCCTATGGCCGCATGCAGCGTGCCGACAAGCTCGGGAATATCATCGGTATAGGTGGCTTCTCCACTCACATGCAGGATGGCTGATTCATGCGGCAGGCTTTTGCCTGTCGCACGGCCATCGGCGGCCTCGCGCGCCTGCTGCATAAACGCTTCAACTTGCGTGTTCATGCTGCCTCCTTGCCTGCAGCGCAAGCAAAGACATTGAGCTGGTCGGCCTGAAGCGGCGCATCGGGACGGGTTTCCAGGAAAAAGCGCATCAACAGATTGCGAGCTGCGAGTTCACGGTATTCACTGCTTGCCCGCATATCGGAGAGCGGCTTGTAGTCTTCCTGCATGGCCTGCATGGCGGCCCGCGCTGTCGCTTCGGTCCAGGGCATATCCCGCATTGCCTGTTCGGCATGCAAGGCGCGCTTGGGAATTGCCGCAACGCCGCCATAAGCGATACGTGCCTCCCGAATGACGCCTTCGCCATCCAGTGAAACGGCAAAGGCCGCGCATACCGCCGAAATGTCTTGATCGAACCGCTTCGAGAGTTTGTAGGTGCGAAACCGCCGTCCCATCGCGGGCAGGGGTACCTTGATACCCTGGACAAATTCTCCGGTCTCCAGGGCATTTTTCTGGTAGTCGAGATAGAAATCCTCCAGCGCCATGTCGCGCACACGGTTGCCCTGGCGCAGCACGATTCTTGTACCCAGCGCGATCAAGGCAGGCATCGAGTCACCTATGGGCGAGCCATTGGCCACATTGCCGCCTAGCGTGCCCGCATTCCGTATCGGCAGGGATGCAAAGCGCCGGTGCAGCTCGTCGAGGTCGGGGTAATGCGTGAGCAGCGCTGCGAAGGCATCGTTAAGTAGTGCACCGGCGCCAATGTACATATGGCCCTCGCCGTCCCGGGAGACTTCATGCGAAATCTCGCGCAAGCCGGCAACCTGCCCGATATAGATAAGCTCGGGCAGATCGCGAAGCTGCTTCGTGACCCACAGGCCCACATCGGTGCTGCCCGCCACGATGCGAGCCTGCGGCCACGCCAGACGCATGGCGGCAAGCTCGTCCATCGTGCGCGGCGCGTGAAACACATGCCCGCCATGCTGGTAGCACAGCGCCTGCTCCCGCCGCAGCGTCTGCAGCACCCGAGCCAGCGCGGCACGATCAAACGGCACAGCCGGCATATCGAACATGGCCACGGCGGCGTCGATGATAGGCCGGTAGCCGGTGCAGCGGCACAGGTTGCCTGACAACGCAGTGTCGATTTCTTCACGGCTCGGCCTGGGACCGCCATGGTCGTGATTCAGATACAGGCCCCACATCGACATGGCAAAGCCTGGAGTACAGAAGCCGCACTGCGAGCCGTGCAGCTCGACCAGGGCCCGCTGAACCGGATGCAGGCTGCCGTCCGGCGCGCGCAGATCCTCAATGGTGTAGACGGCCTTTCCGTCGAGCGCGGGCAGGAACTGTATGCAGGCATTGACGGCTCGCATGGACACGCTGCCTTCGGCATCGAGTTCGCCCACCACCACCGTACAGGCGCCGCAATCGCCCTCCGCGCAGCCCTCCTTGGTGCCCGTGGCGCGCAAGTCTTCGCGCAGGAACTGCAGCAGCGTGCGCGTGGTGGCCTGTCCAGCGATCTCATGCACCTTGCCGCGATAATAAATACGGATATTCTGTGTCTCCATGACCAAACCTGTAGATTCGAAGTTTGCAATCAAGGTACCATCCACTGGCGCCCAGGGCATTTCCCGTGCATGATGTTCGCCATCATGTGCGGGAAATATGACGCCCGGCATCATTGGCAGCCATGGCGGGCGCTTATATCCGGTATATATCAAGCATAATATCCTGATGGAACGAAACCGTGAACAGCTGGAGACCTCTTTGCTGCGTGTGCTGCATGTGCTGCTCACAGAGCAAAGCGTGTCGCGCGCGGCTGTGCGGCTCGGCCTTTCGCAGCCGGCCGTCAGCAATTCGCTGCGGCGCCTGCGCGGCATCACGAATGATCCGCTTCTGGTGCGCTGCAAAACCGGCATGGTGGCCACCGAGCGCGGGCGCGAACTGCTGGCCTACGCCAGCGACGCGCTGGCCGCCATAGAGCACATCACCCAACCGGCGGCGGAATTCTCGCCCCAGGCCTCCACACGCCAGTTCAGGCTGGGCGCCCCCGACTATCTGGATACCCTATTTTTGCCCCATATCGCGGAAATGCTGTCCCGACAGGCGCCGCTGGCAAGGCTTATGGTGCATCCCATCAATGCCGACTTCGACTATCAAGACGCGCTGGAAAACGGCCAGTTGGATATCGTGGTGGGAAATTGGCTGGCCCCCCCGCCCCAGTTGCACACGTCACGCGTGTTCGAGGACGAGGTGGTCTGCATGCTGGGCAACCATCATCCGCTGGCGGGCAAGGGTATTTCCCTGGATCATTATCTGCAAATGAAGCACCTGGCGCCAACACCCTATGTATCTGAGCGCACGAGCTTCATCGACGGCTGCCTGGCGGAGCAGGGCCTGCGCCGCAACATCCACATGACGATTCCGTATTTCGGGCAAGTACCCTATGTGCTGATGAGCACCGACCTGGTGTTCACTACCGGACGCCAGTTTGCGCAGCACTACGCGCGCTATCTGCCTGTGACCATACTGCCCTCGCCTTTTCCCTTTCCGCCCATGTGCTTCTATCAGCTCTGGCACAAGCGTTCGCACAATGCGCCCGAAATCGTCTGGCTGCGCCGGCGCATCGCAGATGTCGCGGCACGGCTGGCAGGCAAGCCGCCGCAATAAGCAGTATTGCATTTTCCATATAATGGCCCGGCCGGCAGGCTGCCAAGGCAGTGTGCGCCGGCAAGCCGCGCGGCGACCTCCGCTATGAAACGAGCGTGCCGACGCCCCGCGCGGCCCTGACTGCATACCTCGCGACGCATCCCCATTATCAGCGCGAACATATAAACCTCATCACGCGGGGATAATCCTGGCGTCAAAAACACCTCCCTAAAATGGTCTCACAACAACGCGGCTTCGCCCAGGAAGCCCTGGCTGCCAACCAGCAGCCATGCTGAGAAAGCGAGGAGACAAAATCCATCGGCGGTTCCAGGACCGACCCGGAATTCCCCCGGCCGTCCGCATAGGACGACCGCGAGCCCTTGCTCTCCTGTCGCAGCCGCGCCCCGGGCATACCTGATGGCGGGCGCCACAAGCCCGTTTCACGCTGTTGATAAAGGAGCTTCAACCATGGCAGACCAGGAATATCTGTTGACCCCTGCGGAGGCGGCCGCAACAGGCCCCGCCTCGCCTCATGCCAGGGACGATCATGCCCCGACAGGCGTATCAGCGGGAGGAAAGGCTGCTGGCGCCGGCTCGCTGGCGGACAAGCTGGATCGGCGCTTCGAAATTAGCGCACGATCAAGTTCCGTGCGACAGGAGGCAATCGGTGGCATAACGACCTTCCTGGCCATGGTGTATGCCGTATTCGTCGTGCCCGGCATGCTGGGCAAGGCGGGCTTTGATCCAGGTGCGGTATTCATCGCCGTCTGTCTGACCAGTGCCTTCGGATCCCTACTGATGGGCCTTTGGGCCAATCTGCCCATCGCTGTCGGCTGCGCTATTTCGCTGACGGCATTCACCGCCTTCGACCTGGTACTGGGCAAGGGGCTGCCGCCAACGGTGGCGCTGGGCGCGATTTTCCTGATGGGCGTCGTATTCACCGCGATTTCCGTCACCGGCGTGCGGTCCTGGATACTGCGCACATTGCCCGCGGGGGTGGCGCATGGCACAGGCGTGGGAATCGGGCTCTTTCTGCTGCTCATTGCATCAAACAGCGTCGGCCTGGTGGTGCGCAATCCAGGACCCGGCCTGCCGGTAGCCTTGGGTCAACTGGGCAGCCTGCCCGCTCTGCTGTCGGTAGCGGGCCTCGCCGCCATCTTCGGCCTGGAGCGGCGCCGTGTGCCGGGTGGCATTCTGCTTGTGATCCTGGCATTGTCAGTCATCGGTCTGGCGGTGGATCCCGCTGTACATTTCAATGGCTTCTTTGCCTTGCCATCCTTTGGCCTTGCCGGCGGTGGGTCGGCCTTTGGCGCCATGGATCTGAAGGGCGCCCTGAACGCCGCGGTCATCCCCAGCGTACTGGCGCTGGTAATGACCGCGGTATTCGACGCCACGGGCACCATACGCGCCGTGGCGGGGCAGGCTGGGCAGTTGAATGAAAAAGGCCACATTATCAACGGCGGAAAAGCCCTTGCGAGCGACTCGCTCAGTTCGATTTTTTCCGCTCTGGCGGGCGGCGCGCCGGCCGCCGCGTATATTGAATCGGCAGCGGGCGTCGCGGCGGGCGCTCGGACGGGGCTGGCACCCACACTGACAGGCCTGCTGTTTCTCGCATTGATTTTCCTCTCGCCATTGGCCGGCCTGGTGCCGGCGTATGCGACGGCGCCAGCCCTGATGTATGTCGGGCTACTGATGCTGGGCAGCATCAGCAAACTACACATGGATGACACGGTGGACGCGCTGGCGGGGCTGGCATGCGCGGTGTTCATAGTGCTCACGTGCAATATCGTGACGGGCATCATGATCGGGTTCTGCACCCTGGTGATAGGCCGGGTATTCGCAGGAGAATGGCGCAGGTTGAATGTTGGAACCGTGGCAATCGCCCTGGCGCTGGCGGCATTCTATCTGGGAGGCTGGGCCATATGATGCGGCGCCATCATATGCGTGCGCACATAGTCCTTATTCGCGCCGCGCCACCCCCGGCGGCCCTGAAACCCTTACACTAGCTTCAGCGGCGAAACGGCGCGCCAGCGTCGGCCAACGCCAGCCGCGCGCCGCGCCGCCAACTTTGCATAGTCCGGATTCTCATCATGACGCAAACCCAGGCTCCAGACCTTACTCTGACAGACATTTCCTCGCTGACCCAGGAGGCGTTCACCGAGCGTCTTGGCGACATCTTCGAACACTCGCCCTGGATCGCGCGCGAGGCCTGGCATGCACGCCCATTTACCGACATCGATGCTCTGCACAGCGCCATGATGGCCGTGCTGCGCGCCGCAAGCGACGATGCCAAAATGACCTTGATCACCGCCCACCCCGAACTGGCGGGCAAGGAGGCAACCCGCGGCACATTGACCGCAGCCTCCACCCACGAACAGCGCGGCGCGGGTCTGGATCAGTGCAGTGCCCAGGAGTTGGCCCGCCTGCAAGCGCTCAATGCGGGCTATCGCGCGCGTTTCGGTTTTCCGTTTGTTATCGCGGTAAAGGGCCTGAGCCGCCATCAGATCATGGATGCCATCGAAGCCCGCATGCACAACAGCGAGCAGGCGGAATTTGAAGCATGCCTGCAGCAGATAGGCAAAATAGCGCGATTCCGGCTGGCAACACTTTTTATGGAGGCGCCATGACGACGGCCCTGCGGCAACTGCACATAGAACCGCTCACGCGGGAGGCGTTTGCGCCCTATGGCGAAGTCATCGAGGTCTCCGACGCGGCGCGGCATTTCACCATCAATGACGGCAACACTGAACGCTATCACGATCTGGCGCATATCGACCCTGGCCCGGATGGCAGGGCCATCGTATCGATTTTCCGCGGACTTGCCCGCACATTACCCTTACCGGTAACGCTCATGGAGCGCCACCCCCGAGGCAGCCAGGCATTCGTTCCCCTACAAGGCAGGCCATACCTGGTGGTTGTGGCGCCGGCCGGCGCGCCGCCTGCGCCGGATGACCTGAGCGTGTTTCTGTGCCAGGGCAACCAGGGCGTGAACTATGCGGCAGGCGTATGGCACCACCCACTGCTGGCGCTCGAGGCGACATCCGATTTTCTGATCATCGATCGCAGCGGACCTGGGGACAACTGCGACGTGGTGCCACTGCCAGAGACCAGGGAGATTCCAGCGCTGGACCTTTAAGCTTTGGCGCCCGCAGCCGCCCGTCACCACTTCGCCGCACATGCCCGCTACCAACAACAGCCTCGTGCCCGGGGGTGTGCTGGAAGAAGTCCGTCATGTTTTCTCCCAATACCCCGCCCTGTTGTATACCCTCCGCAGGTACTCAATAAAATGCCGCACCTTCGCCGGCAAGTACCGCTGCTGAGGATAAACCGCCTGAATATCGTAGGCCGGCAGCGCGTATTCATCCAGTACCGTCATCAGCGCTCCTTGCTTCAGCGCCGCCTGAATCTCCCACGTTGAGCGCCACCCTATGCCCAAGCCCTGCTTCACCCAGTCGTAGAGCAGTTCGCCATCGTTGCACGCCAGATCCCCATCAACCCGCACCGCAAAAGGCTTGCCGTCGCGCACAAACGTCCAGCCACGCTGTTGCCCGCCCTGCAGATTGAAGGCCAGGCAATTATGGCGGGCCAGTTCCTCCGGCCGCGCTGGCAAGCCGTGCCTGCGGAAATAATCAGGCGTCCCGCACACCACGCGTTGATTCGGGTAAAGTCTGATCGCTACGTAATTGGGATCGCGCACTTCGCCGACCCGTATCGCCAGATCGTAACCCTCCCGCACCAGATCCACGACGCTGTCGGTAAAGTTGAACGACAGACGAAGATCCGGATAGCGGCTGCGGAACGCCGCCGCGTGCGGCGCAATATGACGGCGCCCGAACGCGGCCGGGCCAGACACCACCAGATGCCCCCGCACCGCGCCGCGGCCAGAGCGGATACTGTCTTCCGCCATGTCGAAATCCTGCAGCAGTTGCTGGCAATTTTCCAGGAAACGTTCTCCCAGCTCCGTCAGCGTCAGCCCGCGCGTGGACCGGTGCAGCAACTGTACGCCCAGACGGCGTTCCAGCGCCGTAAGCCGCCGGCCCATGATGACCGGCGTCACGCCCTCCACCATCGACGCGGCTGCAAAGCTGCCGTGCTCGGCTACCAGCACAAAACTGCGTATCGCCGTATATCGATCCATTGCATACCTTTTATATGGATTTTAAATAGTGCTCCCAAAGAGTGAGCGGCCAGCCCTCTTGGAAAATCGGCGCCACCCCTCTGAGGCTTTGTCTTCCAATACGTCTTTAATTATCCAATTACATACTAAAAGTATCGACAAAAACGATACGCAGTGCAATTCAATTCTGTACGCGCATTCCCTATCCTGACTCTCAAGCCCGTCATGCGCAATTGGCCGCCCGCGCCGCTCGCGATCCGCGAACTCGCATGCCGCAAGAAGCATCCCCCGAACCCAAGGAGCAATCATGGCCAGAATGAGAGCCGTCGACGCCGCAGCGACCATACTGCAGAAAGAAGGCGCCAGTACATTGTTCGGCGTGCCCGGTGCCGCCATCAACCCCCTCTACTCCGCACTGCGCAAGCACGGCGGCTTTGAGCATATTCTGGCGCGTCATGTGGAAGGCGCGTCGCATATGGCGGAAGGCTACACCCGCGCGCGCGCCGGTAATATCGGCGTGTGCATAGGCACTTCGGGCCCCGCAGGCACCGACATGCTCACAGGCCTGTACTCCGCGTCCGGGGACTCGATTCCCATTCTGTGCATTACCGGGCAAGCGCCCCGCAGCCAGCTCCACAAGGAAAGCTTTCAGGCGGTGGATATCGAATCCATCGCCAAGCCTGTGACCAAATGGGCCGTGACCGTGCGTGAGCCCGCGCAGGTGCCTGGCACCTTCCAGCAGGCATTTCACATCATGCGGTCGGGCCGACCCGGCCCGGTGCTGATCGACTTGCCCATCGACGTGCAGATGGCCGAGATTGAATTCGATCCCGACACCTACACGCCGCTGCCGGTGTACAAGCCTGCCGCCACCGCCGCCCAGGCCATGCGCGCCGTGCAGATGCTAAACGAATCCGACCGGCCGGTCATTGTGTCCGGCGGCGGCGTATTCAACGCGAATGCGTCCGATCAGTTGCAGGCCTTTGCGGAATTGCTCGGCGTGCCGGTCATTCCTACTCTCATGGGCTGGGGCGTCATCCCCGATGACCATCCGCTGATGGCAGGCATGGCTGGCCTGCAGACCGCGCATCGCTACGGCAACGCCACGCTGCTGGCATCCGACTTCGTGATGGGAATCGGCAATCGCTGGGCGAACCGTCATACAGGGTCCACCGAAATCTATACCAAGGGACGCAAATTCGTTCATATCGATATCGAGCCGACACAGATCGGCAAGGTGTTCGGCCCGGATTTCGGCATCGTCTCCGACGCGGGCGCCGCCCTCGGCCTGATGATACAAGCGGCACAGGACTTGAAAAAAGCGGGCGTGCTACGGGACCGAAGCGCCTGGGTTCTCGAGTGCCAGGCGCGCAAGCGCGACCCCGCCATGCTGCGCAAGACGCGCTTCGACGACACCCCGCTCAAGCCGCAGCGCGTCTATCAGGAAATGAACGCCATACTTGGCCGCAACACCCGATACGTGGCGACCATCGGCCTGTCGCAGATCGCCGCGGCCCAGTTTCTGCACGTATACGGACCGCGCAACTGGATCAACTGCGGCCAGGCGGGCCCGCTGGGCTGGACTATCCCCGCCGCGCTCGGTGTGCGCGCCGCCTGCCCCGAAGATGAAATCGTCGCCATATCGGGCGACTATGACTTCCAGTTCATGCTGGAAGAGCTTGCCGTGGGCGCGCAGTTCAAGCTGCCCTACCTGCACATTCTCGTCAACAACGCCTACCTGGGCCTGATCCGGCAGGCGCAGCGCGGCTTCGATATGGACTACTGCGTGCAGCTGTCTTTCGACAACATCAACAACCCCGCCACCAAGGGGTATGGCGTGGACCATGTCGCCGTGGCCGAAGGCCTGGGCTGCAAGGCCGTTCGCGTGGAGCGCCCCGAAGACATTCAGCCCGCGCTCGAACAGGCTCGCAAGCTGATGCGGGAGCATCAGGTTCCTGTCGTCGTGGAGTTGATTCTGGAGCGCGTGACCAACATCGCCATGGGCGCCGAAATCGACAACATCAACGAATTCGAGCCACTGGCCGAGCAAAGAGAGGATGCACCCACCGCGCTCGCGCTGCTTGACTGAATACAGCGCCGGCCACGCCGCGAGCATGGCGCTCGCAGCATGAGCCGGCTCACAGCATCGACTGCAACAAGGAGTTTATCTATGCCCAGGTTTGCTGCCAATCTTTCCATGCTCTTCGGCGAGCTGAATTTTATGGATCGCTTCAAGGCTGCCGCCGACAACGGCTTTGCTGGCGTGGAGTATCTGTTTCCCTATGCCTACGATAAAAACGAGCTGGCCACGCAGCTGCATGAAAACGGCCTGCAGCAGGTACTGCACAACCTGCCTGCCGGTGATTGGGATGCAGGCGAGCGCGGCATCGCCTGCCTTGCCGAACGCAAGGGCGAATTCCAGGACGGTGTAGGGCGCGCAATCGAGTACGCCACCGCGCTGGGCTGCCCCCAGGTCAATTGCCTGATCGGCAAGACACCGACAGGTATCGATGCGGACGCCGTCCGTGCCACCGTCGTCGAGAACCTGCGTTTCGCAGCGGAAAAATTGAAGGCGACCGGGATCCGGCTGCTGATAGAGCCCATCAATACCTTCGATATCCCTGGCTTCCATCTCAGCCGCACAGACCAGGCGCGTGCCTTGATCGACGAAGTGGGCTCGGACAACCTGTTCATTCAGTATGACATCTACCATGCCCAGCGCATGGAAGGAGAACTGGCCGCCACTATACGGAACAATCTGAGCCGGATCGCGCACATCCAACTCGCCGACAACCCTGGACGCAACGAGCCGGGGACGGGCGAGATCAATTATCGCTGGCTGTTCGACCATATCGACATGTTGGGCTACGAAGGATGGATAGGCTGCGAATACAAGCCGCTGTCCGGAACCACCGAAGGCCTGGGCTGGATCCAGGCATTGCACACAACTGAACCCGCACTCTGAATCAAGGAGCATCACATGGCTGACATCGCATTCATCGGACTGGGCATCATGGGCGCCCCCATGGCACTGAATCTCATCAGGGGCGGCCACACGCTCCATACCTACACGCTTGGCGACACGCCCGCGGCCCTGATGGAGGCGGGCGCCAGCCGATGCGCCAACGCCGCCGACGCGGCAGCCAAGGGAGACATCATCATTACCATGGTGCCCGACACCCCCGATGTCGAGAAAGCACTGTTTGGGGAAAAGGGCGTGGCCAGCGGTTTGCGCAAGGGCAGCATCGTGGTGGACATGAGTTCTATTTCGCCGGTTTCAACCAAAGATTTCGCCAAGCGCATCAACGAACTGGGCTGCGACTACCTGGATGCGCCGGTTTCCGGCGGCGAAGTCGGCGCCAAGGCTGCGACGTTGACCATCATGGTCGGCGGCCCCCAGGAAGCCTTCGACAAGGTCAAGCCTCTGTTTGACCTGATGGGAAAGAACGTGACGCTGGTCGGCGCAAACGGCGATGGCCAGATCACCAAGGTTGCCAACCAGATTATCGTCGCACTGAATATCGCAGCCGTGAGCGAAGCGCTGCTGCTGGCCTCGAAGGCCGGCGCAGATGCCGGCAAGGTACGGCAAGCGCTGCTGGGCGGTTTCGCCAATTCGCGCGTGCTTGAAGTGCACGGAGAACGCATGATCAAGCGCACATTCGAACCGGGTTTCCGGATTGCCCTGCACCAGAAGGACCTCAATCTGGCGCTGAACACGGCGCGCCAGATCGGCGTCTCGCTGCCCAGCACGGCCGTGTCGCAGGAGCTGTTCAATGCCTGCGCCGCGCACGATGGTGCGGGATGGGACCACTCCGCCATGGTGCGCGCCCTGGAAAAGGCCGCCAACTATGAGATTGGCGGGCGAGCGTAGCACCCGACATAGCGACCGCCATGAAATCCGCACCACCCTTCATCCCGCGCGAACTGCTCGCCCGCATGTTTGCCGCAGCCGTGGAGGCCGCCCAGCCGGCGCGCTGCCTGCCGCCCTTCCTGCCCGCGCAGCCCAGAGGCCGGACTCTCGTCATCGGCGCGGGGAAGGCTTCGGCCGCCATGGCCCGCGTCGTCGAGGACCACTGGGCGGGGCCGCTGGAAGGGCTGGTCGTCACCCGCTATGGCCACGCGGTGCCCTGCCGCCATATAGAAATTGTCGAGGCCGCACATCCCGTGCCCGACAGCGCGGGCACGGAGGCGGCCCGGCGCATGCTGGCGATGCTGCATGATCTTACCCCCGATGATCTGGTCATAGGCCTTTTCTCGGGCGGCGGATCATCACTGCTTTCCTTGCCTGCGGAAGGCATTGCATTGCACGACAAGCAAGCCATCAATCGTGCGCTGCTCAAGTCGGGCGCAAACATCTCGGAAATGAACTGCGTGCGCCGCCACCTGTCCGCCATCAAGGGCGGCCGGCTGGCGGCTGCATGCCACCCGGCACGCGTGCTAAACCTGCTTATCTCCGACGTGCCTGGCGACCAAGCCGCCGATATCGCTTCGGGCCCGACCACGACCGACCATACCAGTTGCGCCGATGCTCTGGATATTGTGCGCCGCTATGGCATCGACCTGCCTGATGCGGCCCGCCAGCTACTGGAAAGCGGCGCTGGGGAGACCATTAAATCCAATGATGGACGCGTGTCCGGGGTTGAAACACATCTCATTGCCACGGCCCAGCATGCGCTCGCCGCCGCCGCTGCGGTCGCCCAGAAGGCGGGTGTACGCAGCCTTGTCCTGGGCGACCGTATCGAAGGGGAAGCGCGTGAGGTGGGCAAGGTCATGGCCGGCATCGCGCTGCAAACCCATGCACACCACCAACCCGTCAAGCCGCCCTGTGTGCTGCTCTCGGGCGGCGAGACCACAGTCACCGTGCGCGGCCAGGGACGCGGCGGCCGCAATGTCGAGTTTCTGCTGTCGCTGGCTGTGGCGCTGAATGGCGCGAGCGGTATTCACGCGGTTGCCGGCGACACTGACGGCGTGGACGGCCAGGAGGAGCGCGCAGGCGCATTCATCGGCCCCGACACCCTCGCTCGCGCCCTGGAGTACGGCCTGCGTCCTCGACACAGCCTCGAGAACAATGACGGCCATGGCTTCTTCGAAGCGCTGGACGATGCACTCATCACCGGCCCCACCTTGACCAACGTGAATGATTTCCGCGCCATCCTGGTGCTCTGAGACCGACATGACACAACCAAACGCGCAGCGCCGCGCCCGCATCGTTGCCACACTGGGCCCCGCGACATCCTCCATCGAACGTATTGCCGCGCTCCTGGATGCAGGCGTGAATGTCTTTCGCCTGAACTTCAGTCACGGCAGCCATGATGATCACGCCGAACGCCTGCGCACCATTCGCGTCCTGGAAGAACAGCGCGGGCAGCCTATCGGTGTTATCCAGGATCTCCAGGGCCCCAAGTTGCGCGTGGGAAGCATACAGGGTGGAAAAATCCTGCTGCAGGCGGGTCAGCCATTTCGCCTGGACCTGGACCCTGCCGCCGGCGACTCGCATAGAGTCAACTTGCCTCATCCAGAAATTTTTTCCGCCCTGCACGCCGGCACCGAACTGCTGCTTGACGACGGCAAGCTGCGCCTGCGCATCGATGCCTGCGGCGCCGATTTCGCCCAAACGACAGTCGTCGTGGGCGGACCGCTTTCTGATCGCAAAGGCGTCAACGTGCCGGGCGTCGTATTGCCCATCTCGCCACTGACCGCCAAGGACAGGGCCGACCTGGCATTCGGCCTGTCCCTGGGCGTGGACTGGATCGCCCTGTCGTTCGTCCAGCGGCCTGAAGATATCGATGAGGCCCGCGACCTTGTGAAGGGACACGGCGTTCGCATCATGGCCAAGCTTGAGAAGCCGGCGGCCATCGAACACCTGGATGCCATCGTGGACCGCGCCGACGGCATCATGGTGGCGCGCGGTGACCTGGGCGTCGAAATGCCGCCGCAAAGCGTGCCCGTGCTGCAGCAGCGCATCGTGCGTGCCGCCCGCAATGCCGGCCGCCCCGTCATCGTGGCGACTCAAATGCTGGAATCCATGATTGCGGCGCCGGTACCCACGCGCGCCGAGGCCTCCGACGTAGCCAACGCCGTCTACAGCGGCGCCGATGCCGTCATGCTGTCGGCGGAATCCGCGTCGGGACAATATCCCGTCGAGGCGGTGCGCATCATGGCTGGCATCATTAGCGAAGTGGAACGGGATCCCGCCTGGCGCGCCGGCCTGGATGCCACGCACAGCGCCGCGCAGGCCACGACACCCGATGCCATCTGCTGCGCGTTGCGCCGCGTGACGGCGCTGCTTCAGTTGGCCGCGACAGTGGCTTACACCGCCTCGGGTTTCAGCGCCTTGCGCGCCAGCCGGGAACGCCCCACGGCGCCCATACTCGCACTCACGCCCAGCCCCCTGGTCGCGCGCCAGTTGGCCCTTGCCTGGGGCGTGCATCCTCTTGCTTTCGATGCGCAACTGGACAGCCCGTCCGAAATGATGGAACAGGCTTCGGCGGCCGCACTGCGGCAAGGCCTGGCTGCCGATCGCGACCACATCGCCATCGTTGCCGGACTGCCCTTCGGCTGCAGCGGCAGCACCAATCTTCTGCACATTGCCGCAGTGAATGCGGGCAGCCTGGCAAGCCTGCCGGCGCCCGCCCCCCGGCAGGCCGCCAGCGCGCACGAAACGGTCATCGTTTGAACACTGCGAAAATCAAGCCGGACGGGGAGGGCAATGCGCTCCCCGTTTGCGTTGGTTAACCGGCCCGCCTGGTCCCGCTCAATATCCAGGTCTTATAGTAGACTGTAGCCACGGCGCCCTGATCGGCGTCCGCCAAAACAACAAAAGCCCGAGTGCAGCCAGCCCACCAGGCTGGCATATCCGCATCCGCCAAGCCATCCACGCGCATGGCGCAGCCCATGCAACGGCTGCGCCATGCGCGATACGGGCCACAATGCAGGCAGTAAACAGTCAGATATAACGAGGAAACCACATGAGCGAGCGAACGCCTTGCAATCGGCTGCAGGTTGCGACCGAACTGTACGAATTTATCGAGAAACAGGCTCTTCCCGGCACAAACGTCGATGCGCAGGCCTTCTGGGCGGGATTCGACGCCCTGGTCCATGATCTGGCGCCGCGCAACCAAGCCCTGCTGGCCGAGCGCGACCGTCTCCAGGGCGAACTCGATGCCTGGTATCGGAATAATCCCGGTCCGATCAAAGATGCGGGCGCATACCGCGCCTTCCTGGAAAGCATAGGCTACCTCAAGCCCGCTCCCGCCCATGTGGCGGTCAAGACCGAGCGCGTGGACACTGAAGTCACCGCACAGGCAGGCCCCCAACTGGTCGTCCCCATCACCAACGCCCGTTACGCGCTGAACGCCGCCAATGCCCGCTGGGGCAGTTTGTACGACGCGCTCTACGGCACCGATGCGATTTCCGAAGACGGCGGCGCCACCCGCGGCGGCGGCTACAACCCGGTGCGCGGCGAAAAGGTCATAGCCTTCGCGCGCAAGTTCCTTGACGACAGCATTCCGCTGGCCAAGGGTTCCCACGCCGACGCCAGTGCCTACTCGGTCCACGAGAATGCCTTGCGCGTTACCTTGGGCGACGGCAGCGCCACCGCGCTCGCTGATCCAGGCCTGTTCCTGGGCTGGCGCGGCGATGCGAGCGCGCCCGAGGCGCTAGTGTTCCGCCATCACGGGCTTCACTTCGAAGTCCAGATCGACAAATCGCACGCGATTGGCGCTCAGGATAAGGCTGGCGTCAAGGATGTTGTCCTGGAGTCGGCCATCACCACCATCATGGACTGCGAGGATTCCATCGCCGCGGTCGATGCCCAGGACAAGGTGCTGGCCTACCGAAACTGGCTGGGCCTGATGCAGGGCAATCTGTCCGAGGACGTGTCCAAGGGCGGCAAAACCTTCACACGCAAGCTCAACCCAGACCGCAGCTATACAGGGGTCGATGGCCAGACGCATACCCTGCATGGCCGTTCGCTGATGTTCATCCGCAACGTCGGACACCTCATGACCAATCCCGCCGTGCTTGACGAGCAGGGCAACGAAGTGCCCGAAGGCATCCTGGATGCTGTCTTCACGTCCCTTATTGCCATGCACGATCTGAAACACAAGGGCAATTCGCGGGCGGGCTCCATCTATATCGTCAAACCCAAGATGCACGGACCCGACGAGGTCGCTTTCGCCAACGAACTCTTTGCTCGCACCGAACAGTTGCTTGGCCTCGCGCCCAATACCATCAAGATGGGCATTATGGACGAAGAGCGCCGCACCAGCGTGAACCTGAAAGGTTGCATCGACGCGGCCCGCGAGCGGGTGGCATTCATCAATACGGGCTTTCTCGACCGCACCGGCGATGAAATCCACACCTCCATGGAGGCCGGCGCCATGGTGCGCAAGGGCGATATGAAGCGCAGCGTGTGGATAGACGCCTATGAGCGGAACAACGTACAGACCGGCCTGGAATGCGGCCTGCGCGGCCAAGCCCAGATCGGCAAGGGAATGTGGGCCATGCCCGATCTGATGGCCGACATGCTGGCCCAGAAGATCGGGCACCTCAAGGCTGGCGGCAATACGGCATGGGTGCCGTCGCCCACCGCCGCCACGCTGCACGCCCTGCATTATCATCAAGTCGATGTCCAGGAAGTCCAGCGCAGCATGGAAGGCAGGCACGAAGACCTTCTGGACGGCATCTTGACGGTGCCTGTCGCAGCCGACACCAACTGGTCCGACGAGGAAAAGCAGCAGGAGTTGGACAACAACGCTCAGGGCATACTGGGCTACGTCGTGCGCTGGGTCGACCAAGGTATTGGCTGCTCCAAGGTGCCTGACATCCATGACGTCGGCCTGATGGAAGATCGCGCCACCCTGCGCATCTCCAGCCAGCACATGGCCAATTGGCTGCGCCATGGCATCGTCAGCCGCGAACAGGTGCAGGAAACCATGCAGCGCATGGCCGCAGTGGTCGACAAACAGAACGCTGGCGACCCGAACTATCGTCCGATGGCAGGCAATTTCGAGAAATCAGCGGCCTTCCAGGCCGCCTGCGACCTGGTATTCAAGGGGCTTGAACAGCCGAACGGCTACACCGAGCCGCTCCTGCATGCCTGGCGCCAGAAGGTCAAGGCCGGCGCCTGACAACACAGTCCCGCGACCGCGGCCGGCATTGCGCCGGCTGCGTCGGCGAAAAGCAACGGCGCCATCCGCAGTGGCACACATCATAATCTCAGGAATATGTCATGAAGAAACCTGAAACACTGCGCAGTGCGCGCTGGTTCGCGCCGGACGACCTGCGCGGGTTTGGGCACCGCTCCCGCATCATGCAGATGGGCTACAGCCCCGAAGACTGGGCTGGCAAGCCCGTGATCGGCATCATTAACACCTGGTCGGACATCAACCCCTGTCACGCGCACTTCAAGCAGCGGGTCGAGGATGTCAAGCGCGGCGTTCTGCAAGCGGGTGGCTTTCCCGTCGAGCTGCCCGCGCAGTCGCTGGCCGAACAATACGTCAAGCCTTCCACCATGTTGTACCGCAATCTGCTTGCCATGGAAACGGAAGAGCTCATCCGCTGCCATCCCATCGACGGCGCGGTGTTGATGGGCGGATGCGACAAGACCACGCCGGCCTTGCTCATGGGTGCCACCAGCGCAGGCGTGCCCGCCATCTATGTGCCCGCCGGCCCCATGCTGCGCGGCAACTGGGAAGGCAAAACTCTGGGATCGGGCTCGGATGCCTGGAAGTACTGGGACGAACGCCGCGCCGGCAACATCACGCCCGTGCAGTGGCTGGGCATTGAAGGCGGCATAGCGCGCTCTCATGGGCACTGCATGACCATGGGAACGGCCAGCACCATGACGGCCATTGCCGAAGCCATCGGCATGTCGCTGCCCGGCGCATCCTCCATTCCGGCGGCCGATGCGAACCATATCCGCATGTGCGCCGAGTCGGGCCGGCGCATCGTCCAGATGGTGCTGGAAGACCTGACGCCGGACAAGATCCAGGTGCGCGCCGCCTACATCAACGCGATACACGTGGCCATGGCCATGGGCTGCTCGACCAATGCGATCATCCACCTGGTTGCGATGGCGCGGCGCGCCGGCTGCAACATCGGCCTGGAAGACTTCGACGCGGCCAGCCGCAATATCCCTGTCATTGCGAATATTCGGCCCAGCGGCGATACCTATCTGATGGAGGACTTCTATTATGCCGGCGGCCTGCGCGCCCTGATGGCGCGGCTCAAGCCGCATCTCGACTTGGGCTTGATGACCGTGAGCGGCAAGACGGTAGGAGAGAACCTGGAAGGTGCCAGAGTCTACAACGACGACGTTATCCGCAGCCTTGACAATGCCATCTACACGGAAGGGTCGCTGGCGGTATTGCGCGGCAATATCGCTCCCGACGGCTGCGTCATCAAGCCCGCGGCAGCTGATCAGCGCCTGTTGCAGCACACGGGCAAGGCGTTGGTGTTCGACAGTTATCCAGACATGAAGGCGAGGATCAACCGCGCCGATCTGGACGTGTCGGCAGATCATGTGCTCGTACTGCGCAATGTGGGCCCGCAAGGCGGGCCAGGCATGCCTGAATGGGGCATGATCCCCATTCCGCAGAAGCTGGTGGAGCAGGGCGTGCGTGACATGGTTCGCATCTCGGACGCGCGCATGAGCGGCACCAGCTATGGCGCCTGTATTCTTCATGTGGCACCCGAATCCTTCATTGGCGGCCCGCTGGCCCTGGTCCAGACGGGCGATGAGATTTCCATTGACGTGCCGGCCCGCCGCATTCATCTCGAGGTATCGCCCGAGGAGCTGGCACGACGCAAGGCCGCCCATGCGCCACTTCCACCCCGCTATGAACGCGGCTATGGCTGGATGTTCACCCGGCATATCCAGCAGGCGGACAGCGGCTGCGACTTCGACTTTCTACAAACCGGTTTTGGCCAGCCGGCTGGCGAGCCCGATATCTTCTAGAAGAATACGACAGACGCAGCGCCGAGCCGGTGCACCCTAGCTGCGCACCTTGGCGATGACTTCGTCCAGGCGCGCCAGCATGGTGTCCATGTCTTGCTCAGTGACATTCAAGGCCGGCATGAAGCGCAGCAGATTAGGGCGAGGCGCATTCAATAACATGCCCTCGGGTGCCCAGTTGCGTGCGGCGTCGACAATGGCCGGGCCTTCATCGCGGCCAAGCAGCAGGGCGCGCAGCAGGCCTTCGCCACGCTCGCCACCCATGCCCCACTTGGCGGAAAGATCCCAGAGTCCTTCGGACAACTGCTGTGCCCGCGCCTGCACCGAGTCCAGGAAACCGGGTGCTGTCAGCGTATCGAATACGGCGATGCCGGCCGCCGTCATGAGCGGATTACCGTTGTAGGTGCCGCCTTGGTCGCCATGCGCGAATACCGAGACCGCCTCGCGCGCGCATAGTGCAGCCAGCGGCACGCCCGCGCCAATGCCCTTGCCCAGCGTCATGATGTCGGGCTCCACGCCCGACAGCTCGTAGGCAAACAACTTGCCTGTGCGGCCGTAGCCGGTCTGCACTTCGTCCACGATGAGCAGCAGGCCGTGCTCGTCGGCCAGCGCGCGCAGGCCTTGCATGAAGTCGCGTGTGGCGGGAATGACGCCACCTTCGCCCTGGACCGGCTCGAGCATGATGGCCACCGTCTGGTCGTCGACGAGGGCGCGTACCGAATCCAGGTCGTTGAGGTCGGCCTTGGGAAAGCCATCGACCTGGGGCGCGAAGATGCGGTCCCAGCCCGGCTTGCCTGAGGCCGACATCGTGGCCAGCGTACGGCCATGGAAGCTGTGGTCCATGGTGATGATTTTATAGGCGCCGTTGCGCTTGAGCTGGCCCCACTTGCGGGCGAGCTTGATGGCGCCTTCGTTGGCTTCGGCGCCACTGTTGGCAAAGAAAACGCGATCGAAGCACGATGCCGACGTGATGCGCCGCGCCAGGTTCATGGACGGTTCGTTGTAGAAGGCTGGCGAGGGATTCAGCAGCGTCGCGGCCTGCTGCTGCAACGCCTTGACCACGGGCTCCGGGCAATGGCCCAGGCAGTTGACCGCCCAGCCCTGGATGAAGTCGAGATATCGTTTGCCCTCGTGGTCCTCGAGCCAGGAGCCTTGGCCTCGCACGAAAACCAGCTCAGGCCGCGAGGTGATTTCCATGAGAGCGTCTGCGCCCGACCGATCGAAGTTCATGATGCCTTCCTGTGCAAAAGTGATGAAAGCCAGCCCATGCGGGAATTTTAACCTGCCTGTCTGGGCAAAAGCTGTATTATGCGCCAGAAGACCTTTCCATATTGCCGCCGCGGTTGCCGGCTCCCCACTCCCCTTCCGTTTCCATGAGCGTTCGCATTCTCAGTCTGCACAGTTATCCGGTCAAATCCTGCGCCGGCATCAGCCACGAAGAAGCCGCCGTCAGCCAGGGCGGCATGCCGCTGGATCGCCAATGGGTCATCGTTGACCACCAGGGTATTTTCATGACGCAGCGCACCTGCGCGCGCATGGCGCTGATACAGCCCAGCCTCCAGCACGGCACTCATGGCGACCTCACACTGAACGCCCCAGGCATGCCGGCAATCGTCATTCCCTGGCTGGTCGACACGGCGCACCCACCGCGTGTTCATGTGCGCATCTGGGCGGCCGACACACTGGGCTTCGATGAAGGCGACGCCGCGGCCCAATGGCTGGAGACCTTCCTTGGCGTACCCTGCCGCCTGCTGCGGGTGCACCCCGAAGCGCAGCGCATTGCCAGCCCGGATCATGTCGACTTCTGGCGCGAGCGTCATCAGGCCTGGGCACCCGGATTTCCAGCCCGCCATCAGTTCGGATTTGCCGATGGCTTTCCTTTTCTGATCTGCAATCAGGGCTCGCTGGACGAATTGAACCAGCAGCTCGCCGAAAGAAGCGTGGCGCCCGTGCCCATGAACCGCTTCCGGCCCAGTATCGTGGTGGAAGGGCTGGACGGCTACGAAGAAGACTATCTGGGCGGCATGCAAATCGGCTCGCTCACCTTCGCATTCGTCAAGCGGTGCGCCCGCTGCCCCATCCCCAACATAGATCAAGCCACGGCTATATCGGCTCCTGAGCCTGGCATCACCCTGGCGAGGCATCGTCAGTTTCCCGAAGGTGTACTGTTTGGCGTGAACGCGGTGGTCGGCGGGGCGGGGCCGGGCGCCATCTTATGCGTGGGCGATGCGGTGGAGCCGGAATACGATTTGTAGTGCGGCCTCAGGCGCTGCGGGTGGCACGCCCGAAATGCCTTTCCAGACGCGCCTGCACCTGCTCCAGTATCAAACAGAGCACCCAGTAGATGGCCGCAGCCGCCAGATATAGCGGCAGTGGCTGGAATGTGGTGGCGATGACATCCTTGGTGGCCAGCAGCAGTTCCGTGACCGTGATGACAGACACCAGCGACGTATCCTTGATCAGGCTGATCAGGGAGTTGCTCATGGCGGGAACCGCAAGCCGAAGCGCCTGCGGCAAAACGACATAACGCAGGTTCTGCCAATAATTCAGTCCCAGGCTGTACCCTGCCGACCACTGTCCTGCGGAAATCCCCTGAATCGCGCCGCGCAGGCTCTCGGAAATATAGGCGCCGGCGTTCAGGCTCAGGGCAATGATGCCCGCCGTCAGCGGCTCGAATGAAATCCCTATACTGGGCAGGCCGTAGTAGATGATGAACACCTGCACCAGCAGCGGCGTGCCGCGCATCATGCTGACGTACACGATCGCTGGCACCTGCACCGCCCGGCTGGGAATGATGCGGGCCACGGCAAGGATAAAACCCACCACCAGCCCGCCGAACATCGCCGAGAATGCGAAGATGAGCGTATAGAGCGTGCCCTTGAGCAGGATGGGCGCGGCCAGGGCCAGCAGGTCGACGAGATTCATGGCCGCTTACTGCCCGGGCTTGCGCACCTTGCTGACATCAATGCCGAACCACTTGGTGGAAATGCGGGCGAACGAGCCGTCCGCAAAGGCGTCCTGCAATGCCTTGTTGATGGCCGCTTCGAATTTGGGATTGCCCTTGCGGAACGGAATTCCGTTGAAGCGTGGCTCTCCCACGATGGCGCCACCCCGAATGGGCAGATTGGCGGTCTTGACCAGGTAGGCTGTCATGAGCTGGTCGTTGAGCGCCGCATCGATGCGCCGGTTGACCAGATCGGAAAGATACTCGGGCGCGCCCGGGTAGCTCTTGACGATGACGCCTTCCTGCGCCTTGGCGAGCGCCTCGTAGTTGCTGCCTTGGCCCACCCCCAGCTTCTTGCCCTTCAGGTCGGCGAAAGTCTTGTACTGGCTGTCGTCATCCTTGCGCAGGATGAGCTGCGGGCTGGAGGCCACGTAGGGCACCGAGAAATCGAAGGCCTTTTTGCGCGCATCGGTAATGCCGACCTGATTGACAATGACATCAAACTTGCCCGAGCCCAGCCCCGCCAGGATGGCGCTCCATTCCGTCTTCACAAACTCCGCCTTGACGCCCAGGCGCTCGGCAATGAGTTTTGCGACATCGACGTCGAA
The DNA here is from genome assembly GCF_004153445.1 of Allopusillimonas soli. Taxonomy (GTDB): domain Bacteria; phylum Pseudomonadota; class Gammaproteobacteria; order Burkholderiales; family Burkholderiaceae_B; genus Allopusillimonas; species Allopusillimonas soli. The sequence goes on along the minus strand of NZ_SDQC01000004.1, from coordinate 82,598 downwards.
ACCGTCCAGCTCGCCCGTCTTGGCATCGACATAATTGAAGGGAGGGTAGGTGCCTTCCAGACCAACGATCAAGGCGCCGCGCTCCTTGACCGTATCAAGCAAGCCGGCAGCCTGCGCCAGCGGCGCGGCCAACAACGGGGTAACGACGATAACGGCGGCTGCGAGGCCGCGCAGCAATGCGGAAAGCTTCATTGATTCTGTCCTGCGGAAAAAGCGTTGAAGCAGGTCGGGGCAGTGCACCATCGCCGCCCTCCGACCTGCCGGAATCCACATGCTAGCAAGCCCCGCACCCAATACATAACGAATGGATACTTACTTATATATTTCTCGTTGAAATAAGTGTAGCGCAGACTCTGTTTGTTTTGTTATTAGTGTTGCGCCTGCACACAGGGCGTGCCGGCGGCCGCAGACGCTGCCTTCCCCACCTTCTTCAGTACAGGCTGAGCTGGGTCCCGGCACGCGTGGAATCGTTCCGCTTTTCGAGCGCGCTGATGCGCACGCCGAGCAAGCGAAGCCTATGGTCGAATGCAATGCGCTTGAGACAGGCGCGAGCCCCGCGCAGCAAGGCGGCCGCATCGGCAACGGCATCCGGCAGCGTCAGGTCGCGCGTCACGGTGCGGAAATCATCGAAGCGCAGTTTCACCCCGACCGTGCGCCCCAGATAGCCTTTGCGCTCCAGGTCGCCCTCCAACTGGGTGCAGAGGCGCACAAGTATGGTTGAAAGCTCGGCCCGGTCGCGCCGCACATCCAGGTCACGCTCGAAGGTTGTCTCGCGGCTTATGGACTTGGGCACGGACCATGTGCGCACCGGCCTGTCGTCCACACCTTGGGTTACATCGAGCAGCCAGCGCGCATAGCTCAGCCCGAACTGCGCCTGCAGCAGAGCGGGAGGCGTCTGCGCCAAACGTGCAATCGTGTCTATGCCAAGCGCGCGCAGGCGCTCTGTGGCCTTGGGGCCGATGCCATTGACCTTGCTGACATCCAGTGGCCAGATGCGGCGCTGCAGATCGCCCGGTCCGATGATGGTGATGCCATCGGGCTTGTCCAGCTCGGAAGCCAGCTTGGAAAGCAGCTTGTTGGGCGAAATACCGATGGAGCAGCTGAGCCCGGTGGCCTGCTTGACCGCTTCTTTCAGGCGCCGCGCAAGCGTCAGGCTGTCTTCGGGCAGCGCAGTCAGGTCGATATAGATTTCATCGATGCCGCGGTCTTCGATGTGCGGCGCAATGGCCGCCACGGCCTGCTTGAAGCGGCGCGAACAGTCGCGATAGGCCGCAAAATCGACCGGCAGCAGAACCGCATCCGGCGCCAACTGGGCGGCTTTCATCATGCCCATGGCGGAAAACACGCCCAGCGCACGCGCCTCGTATGTGGACGTGGTGACCACGCCCCGTCCCGCATAGGTGCGCAGGCGGTGAAAGCTGCGGCTGCCATCCGCATTGACGTGCGGCTGGTACCGGGTGCCGGCGCCTATGACGACGGGGAGGCCGCGCAGCTCCGGATAGCGCAGCAATTCCACCGACGCATAGAAGGCGTCCATGTCGAGATGGGCAACGCGTCGGGATGGCGCGGCACAGGCGGGGGCGGCTGCGGAAGGAGGCTCCATGGCGGCGGCGCGGCTGTATGAATAGACAGGCATTATAGGTCAAGGCACACGGGCGGTGCCATGCACCGGATTGCGCACGGTGTTGGTGCAGGGCAACAATGGCGCGCGGCGCTGGCCCGCCTCGCGCGCCCTGCGCGACGGCGGAAGCGATTGGCATGGAACTTGCGTGAACGTGAAGCAAGGGCGCCCATCGACCGCGCGTCCGCCAACCCCGCTATCGGTTTGCAACTTCATGAAGAAACATAGACTCGTCGTCGTCGGCAATGGCATGGCCGGCATACGTACCCTCGAAGAACTGCTCAAGATCGACCCGGATCTTTACGACATCACAGTATTCGGCGCCGAACCACACCCGAACTACAACCGCATCCTGCTCTCGCCGGTCCTGACTGGAGAACAGACGCTAACTGATATCGTGCTCAACGACCTGGACTGGTACCGGGACAACGATATCGCCTTGCATACCGGCAGCACCATCACGCGCATAGACCGGGGCCGGCGGACAGTCTCAACCGACACAGGCCTGACGGCGCAGTACGACCGCCTGCTGCTGGCGACCGGATCGCGCCCGTTCATCCTGCCGGTGCCTGGCAAGGACCTGGATGGTGTGGTCGCCTTTCGCGATATCGGCGACGTCAACCGCATGATCGAGGCCGCCGGCCGCCTGCAGCGCGCCACCGTCATCGGCGGCGGGCTGCTGGGACTCGAAGCCGCGAATGGGCTCGCTGTGCGCGGCATGGATGTGACCGTGGTGCATCTGGGCGATGCGCTGCTGGACAGGCAGTTGGATGGCGATGCCGCCGCGCTACTTCGCACCCATCTCCAGGAGCGCGGCCTCAAGTTCCTCATGGGATGCCAGACTGAAGCCATTCTCGGCAATGCGCATGGCGCCGTGTGCGGCATTCGCTTCGCGGACGGCAGCCAGATCGACACGGACCTGGTGGTAATGGCCGCGGGCATACGGCCCGATACCGCGCTGGCCGAAAGCGCCGGCCTGCACACAGATCGCGGTGTGGTGGTCAACGACACCTTGCAGACTTTCGATCCGCGCATCTATGCCGTGGGCGAATGCGTCAGCCATCGCGGCACCGCCTACGGGCTGGTGGCGCCGCTGTTTGAACAGGCGCGCGTTGCCGCCAATCACCTTGCCATGCTGGGCATAGGCCGCTATGCCGGCAGCATTACCTCCACCAAGCTCAAAGTCACCGGCATTGACGTCTTCTCAGCCGGCGACTTCATGGGCGGCCCGCAGACGGAAGCCATTACGCTGGCCGACCCGGTGGGTGGCGTCTACAAAAAGCTGGTGATCCAGGACGACAAACTGGTGGGCGCGTGCCTCTACGGCGACACGGTCGACGGCGCCTGGTACTTTCGCTTGATCCGAGAAGGCAAAGCCATAACCGGTCTGCGTGACCATCTGATGTTTGGCGAGAGCGCGGTCGGAGACACCGGGCATGCCGGAGAGAACAGCGTGGCAGGCCTGCCGGACAGCGCCGAGATCTGCGGCTGCAACGGCGTATGCAAAGGCACCATCGTCAAGGCCATCCGCGAACAGGGCCTGTTCACAGTGGATGAAATCAAGAAGCACACCAAGGCCGCCAGCTCTTGTGGCTCGTGCACGGGCCTGGTCGAGCAGATACTGGTGAACTGCGTGGGAGGTGCCGCCGACATCAAGCCCTCCACAGAAAAAGCCATTTGCGGCTGCGCTGACTATACCCATGCAGAGGTGCGCAAGGCCATCCGCGAACAGCATCTGACCAGCGTAGCAGCCGCCATGCATTTTCTCGAATGGCGCTCCCCGGACGGCTGCGCCAGCTGCCGCCCGGCACTGAACTATTACGTGCTGTCCACGTGGCCTGGCGAAGCGCGCGACGATGGCCAGTCGCGCCTGATCAACGAGCGCGCCCACGCCAACATCCAGAAGGATGGCACGTATTCCGTAGTGCCGCGCATGTGGGGCGGCGTAACAACGCCCGCCGAACTGCGCCGCATCGCCGATGTGGCCGACCGCTACAAAGTGCCCATGGTGAAAGTCACTGGAGGCCAGCGCATCGATCTGCTGGGTGTGCGCAAGCAGGACCTGCCCGCTGTCTGGAAGGATCTGGACATGCCATCGGGCCATGCCTACGCCAAGGGTCTGCGCACCGTGAAGACCTGCGTGGGCAAGGAATTCTGCCGTTTCGGCACGCAGGACTCAACCGCAATGGGCATTGCCCTTGAAAAAGATCTGGTGGGCATGGGCAGCCCGCACAAGGTAAAGCTGGCCGTATCCGGATGCCCGCGCAACTGCGCCGAATCCGGCATCAAGGATATCGGCATCATTGCCGTGGACTCGGGTTGGGAACTGTACGTGGGCGGCAACGGCGGCATCAAGACAGAGGTTGCGCAGTTCTTCGCGAAAGTACAGACGCCCGACGAAGTGCTGGAATACTGCGGTGCATTTCTGCAGCTGTATCGGGAGGAAGGTTTCTATCTGGAGCGCACCTGCCATTATCTCGCCCGGGTCGGCCTGGCGCATGCCAAGTCACGCGTGGTGGAGGATGCTGCGCTGCGTGCCGCGCTGTATGCACGGCTGAAGTTTGCGCTGTCCTTCCACACCGATCCATGGGCCGAGCGCATCCAGGCAACGCCCGCGCGCCGTGAGTTCGAGACGCTGAGCGCATAGCGTCCGGATCCACATAGACCACAACATTTCTTACAGGAATTTCCGACCATGACCGACGCACTTGAATGGACCGCGATCTGCGGCATCCAGGACATTCCCCGTTCGGGCGCGCGCGCGGTGCGCAAGGCGGGCCAGGAGCCCATTGCCGTTTTCCGCGCCTCAGACGATCATATCTTCGCCGTCGTGGACCGATGTCCCCATCGGGGCGGACCGCTCTCAGACGGCTTGGTGCATGGTCATGCGGTAAGCTGCCCACTGCACGGCTGGAACATCGATCTGACCAGCGGCAGGGCTCGCGAGCCCGATGAAGGATGCGCCCGCATCATCAACGTGCGCGTCGAGGACGGGCGCATCTACCTTGCACTGCCTGCGGAACGATGACCATGTCCCGCGCAAATCCCGGACCTCGCGCCCCATCAAGGGCAGCCCGGAACGCATTGCCCCCGGAATACATATCGGCGGCCGGAGACGACGCGCGCGTAACGCGGTCCATATGCTGCTACTGCGGCACGGGCTGCGGCGTGCGCATACACAGCTCGGCTGGGCGCGTACTGACTGTCGACGCAGACCCACTGCATCCTTCAAACCAGGGCCTTCTGTGCAGCAAGGGCCGGGCGCTGGCCGGCACAGTGCATCATGATGGCAGCCGCGTCCTGTCCGCGCAGTGGAGAGGCTCACGCAGCGAGCGCCGACGCGACATCGCCCTTGACGAGGCCTACGATATCGCGGCACGCGAACTGGCGCGTATTATCGAAACGCACGGACCGAATGCCGTTGCGTTCTATGTATCGGGCCAGTTGCTTACCGAGGATTATGCGGTCTTCAACAAGATGGCGCGCGCACTGGTGGGCACCAATAACATCGATACGAACTCCAGGCTGTGCATGTCCAGTGCCGTGACGGGCTATAAGCTCACGCTGGGCGCCGACGCGCCGCCCGCCTGCTACGACGATCTGGCACTGGCCGACACTGTCCTGATCGCGGGCGCCAATCCAGCCTTTGCGCATCCCGTGCTGTATCAGCGGCTGGCGGCCGCCAAGGCCGCGCGGCCGGACATGAAAGTCATCGTCGTCGATCCACGCCGTACCGACACCTGCGCGCTGGCCGATCTGCACCTTCCCATTCTGGCAGGCAGCGACGTTGCGCTCTTTCATGCCATGCTCAACATCATGGTGTGGGACGGCCTGGTGGACGACGACTACATCGCCCGGCACACCGCCGGCTTCGCGCCGCTCAAACAACGCATCCATGAATTCACGCCTGGCGCCGCCGAGAATATCTGTGGCGTGCCGGCCCAGGACATCGTCAAAGCCGCGCACTGGTTTGGCCGCGCCGGCTCGGCGCTGTCGCTCTACGCCATGGGCCTGAATCAGTCCAGCAGCGGTACAGCCAAGAATACGGCGCTCATTCACCTGCATTTGGCAACCGGGCAGATTGGCCGGCCTGGCACAGGCCCGTTCTCCTTGACCGGACAGCCCAATGCCATGGGAGGACGCGAGGCCGGCGCCATGGCCACGCTGCTGCCGGGGCATCGCGACCCCGGCAACGCTGCTCACCGTCATGAAGTCGCCAGGCTCTGGGGCGTGGACAGCCTTCCCGAACTGCCCGGCAGGACAGCCCTGGATATATTCGAAGGCCTGCGCCAGGGGCGGGTCAAGGCCGTATGGATCGCCGCCACCAATCCCGCGCAATCGCTGCCTGACCAGGCCCGCGTACGGGCCGCGTTGTCGCGAGCGGAGTTGGTGATCGTACAGGAGGCCTTCAGTCATGCGGAAACACTGGCTTACGCGGACTTGGTACTGCCCGCCGCCACCTGGCCGGAAAAAAGCGGTACGGTCACCAACTCCGAACGCCGCATCAGCCGGGTTCGAGCGGCCATTACCCCACCCGGGGATGCGCGTCCCGACTGGCAACTGGCGTGCGCCGTGGCGCGCAGGCTGGCGCGGCGCATTGCGCCCTGGAAGGCCGCGCTGTTCGACTATGACGGCGAAGCGGCCATCTTCGCCGAACATGCGCGCATGACGGCCGGACAGGACCTGGACTACAGCGCATTGACACATGAAATCCTGGATCGGGACGGGCCGCTGCAGTGGCCCTACAAGCCAGGCAAGGCCCCCGACCCCGCCGCGTCGGCCCGCCTATACCAAGACGGCGTGTTCCCCACCGGGGACGGAAGGGCCCGTTTTCATGACGGCGGCTATGCGCCGGTAGCTGAACCGGTGTCGGCGCAGTATCCATTGCGGCTGACTTCGGGCCGCATGCGCGATCAATGGCACAGCATGACGCGCAGCAGTCTTGAAACCGCGCTGACCCGCCATGCCGAGGAGCCGCGCATTTATCTCCACCCGTCGGACATGCGGCGCGGCCGCGTGTCCGACGACGACCTCGTGCGCGTGCGGACACGCCGGGGGGTACTGGTGCTGCCCGCCAGGCAGGATGACGCCCTGCGGCCCGGCCATACGTTCCTGCCCATGCACTGGGGCAGCGCCTTTATGGCGGGCGACGGCATCAATGCACTGACCAGCAGCGCCCGAGACCCGCTGTCGCATCAACCCGAACTCAAACACAGCGCGGCCAGCGTGCAGGCCGCGCCGTTCGCCTGGTCGGCCCAGGCCTGGTTGCATGGGCCCGCCCCCGCACTGCGCCTGCGCCTCATGCCCTGGCTGCGACGTTTTCCATTTGCCATGCTGCTGCCCAGCGCAATGGGCGGCGAAAGCGTGCGCCTGAGGATGGCCGGCGACACCCCTCCCGCCGCGGATACGCTGCATGAACTTGCATGCGCGCTGGAACTGCGGGAGGCCGATCTGTCCTTTGACGATCCCGCACGCGGCATCGTCCGGCGCATCAGGCGACAGGGTTCGGCACTGCATGCCTGGCTGCTGGCCGGCGACGTGCGCGCCGCCCCCGCCCTGCTGCAATGGGCGGACAGCGGCGAGGCGCCAGCCAGCCCCGGCCAGATACTCATGGGCCGCGCGTCAGCCGCGCCCCGACCCGCCATCGTCTGCACCTGCGGCAACGTCAGCGACGCGGCAATCCGCCAGGCGCTGGACGAAGGCATGGATGTGGAACAGGTCAAGACCACACTTCAGTGCGGTGTTTTCTGCGGCGCCTGCGTGCCGCAGATACAGCGTATGGCAGCAGAACCCAGGGCACGGCCCTTGACGGCATGAATGACATGACGCCTCCTTCTTCCCATCCTTTGCCATTGCCGCGGCGCAAGCCCGCATCCGGCCGTTCCGGGACGGCGCACGAAACCGCTGCCGCGCCGCCACCCGCGCAGGGCCGCGTGTGGCTGGTAGGTGCGGGACCGGGCGATCCCGAGCTGTTGACCCTGAAAGCCCTACGCGTGCTGCGTCAGTGCGACGTCTGGCTGGTCGACGATCTGGTCGGCCCCGGTATCCTGGAGCTGGCCGCACCCGGCACCCGCATCCTGCGCGTGGGCAAACGCGGCGGGTGCACATCCACACCCCAGGCTTTCATCCTGCGCCTGATGGCACGCCATGCGCGCCAAGGCCGCATGGTGGCGCGCGTAAAGGGCGGCGACCCTTTCATCTTCGGACGGGGCGGCGAGGAGAGCGCATGGCTGGCCGAACGCGGCATACGCGTGGACAGCGTCAGCGGTGTTACCGCCGGGCTGGCCGCCGGCAGCGCGTTGGGCATCCCGCTGACCCACCGCGAAGTGTCGCGCGGCGTGATATTCGTCACGGCGCGCACAGCCGACGATAGCCATCCCGCATGGGAAGCGCTCGCACGCAGCGGCCTGACTGTTGTCTGCTACATGGGCATGGGCAAGGCAGCGCCGCTGGTGCAGGCATTGCTGCAGGCCGGCTTCGCACCCGATCTGCCGGTGGCCGTGGCAGAGCGGGTATCGTGCAGCGATCAGCGCGCGCTGGTGACCCGCCTGCGCGATCTGCCTCGCGACATTGCCCTGCGCGGCTTGCGCAGCCCCGCCGTCATCATTCTGGGCGAGGCCGTGGCCCACCGCTGTGCGGTCGAGGATAGAATAGACGCTATCACCCTGATCGAATACAGCATGCCCGGCCCGTGCGCCGGCGCCCCCGGAGCCTCATTTCATGAAACGCTGTCACTGGTGCACGAACGACCCTGACTATATTGCATACCATGATGCCGAGTGGGGCACGCCTTCGCGCGACCCGCGGCATCTGTTCGAAATGCTGTTGCTGGAGGGATTCCAGGCGGGCTTATCCTGGATCACCGTCCTCAAGAAGCGACCCCGCTACCGCCAGGTTCTGTTCGGCTTCGACCCCGGCAAAGTCGCTGCCATGAGCGACGACTATATCGAGAACACGCTCATGCGGGATGCCGGCATCATCCGCAATCGCCTCAAGCTCAATGCTGCACGGCGCAACGCGCGCGCATGGCTGACCCTCGACGACCCTGTGGAAACAATGTGGTCATTCACGCAGGGGCATCCGCTGGTCAACCATTATGCGCGCCACGAAGATATCCCCCTGGTGACGCCCCAGGCCGAGTCCATGAGCCGTGTGCTCAAGAAAGCGGGCTTCACGTTCGTCGGCCCCACCATCTGCCAGTCCTACCTGCAGGCCATAGGCTGCATCATGGATCACACTACAGACTGTTTCCGCTACACCGAACTCGCCCGGCCATGACGCTACACAGTGCCTCTTCCCCCCTGTCCGATTCCGTCACCCGGGCCATTACCTCGCGCCGCAGCGTGCGGGGCTTCCTGCCGCGGCCTGTGGAGCATGCCGTGCTGTGCGAAATACTGCGAGCCGCCGCCCATGCGCCCAGCGGCAGCAATATCCAGCCGTGGAAGGTCCATGTCGTGCAGGGCGAGGTACGCGACCGCCTGTCGCGCGCCCTGCTGCAGGCCCATGAAGAAGGCCGTCCCGCGCAGCGCGAGTACCAGTACTACCCGGTGAGCTGGCGCGAACCCTATCTGGCGCGCCGCCGGGAAACCGGCTGGGGGCTGTACAGCATGCTCGGCATCAAGAAGGGCGACCGCGAGGCCAGCGCCGTGCAGCATGGGCGCAACTATGTATTCTTCGACGCGCCCGTCGTGCTGCTGTTTACCATAGACGACGATCTTGAAAAAGGCAGCTGGCTGGATTACGGCATGTTTCTGCAAAGCATCATGGTGGCCGCACGCGGCCATGGCCTGCACACCTGCCCACAGGCCGCGCTGGCCAACTATCCCGATATCGTCAAGGAAATACTTGGCATCGCACAAGACCAGACCATCGTATGCGGCATTTCCATGGGTTACGAAGACCCCGACTGCGTAGCTAACCGCTACCGGCCCGACCGTATCGGCCTGGACGAGTTCGTGACCTTCCACGGCGCGGACGCCGCCGTGGCATAGCGCTCCAGCCTCTCCCGGCACGGCGTTTGCCGGCTGGGTGTGCGGGGGCGCGGCGCAATCCGCGTCCTTCCGGAGCCCCGACAGGGGATGCCGGCGCACACTCTGAAGGAGGCAGCATGATCTACCGATCTCCCTTTTCGCGCAATCTGTTCGCGGAGCTGGACCGCATGCAGCGCGACATGCAGCAGGCCCTCGGCCTGGCTCCGACCATACGCGGCTCCACCTGGGGCGGCTTTCCCGCCATGAACATGGGCCACACACCCGACGCAGTCCTGGTCTATGTATTTGTGCCGGGTGTCAACGCCGATGAAATCGACGCCCACATCGAGAAAGGCGTGCTGGTCATCGCCGGTCAGCGCGGCATAGAACGGCAGCAAGATACGGACTATCAGGCCGTCCATATCGATGAGCGCTTCTCGGGACGCTTTCGCCGTGTGGTCACCCTGCCCGAGGATGCGGACGAAAGTACCGTGGACGCGCGCTTTCGCGACGGCGTCCTGCAGATCCGGATTCCACGCAAGCAGGTCGCCCAGCCGCGGAAAATCACCATTCAATAAGCGAGGGACTATCATGGTCAATAATGACTCCGACACCACGCTGCCCGAAGAAAGCGGCGAGACGCCCGCATCCGTCGTGCCCGCGGTCGACGTCTGCGAGGACGTCCAGGGCATCACGCTCTGGGCCGACATGCCCGGCGTCCCCAAGGACAAGCTGTCCATTCATATCAATGACAACGCCCTGACCATCGAGGGCGCCATCACGCTGGACGTGCCGCCCGACATGCAGGCCATTCACGCCGAGATCATGCACGCTCGGTACCGGCGCGTCTTCACCTTGTCGCGCGATCTGGACGCCGACAAGGTGGATGCCTCGTATCTCAATGGCGTCCTGCGCCTGCGCATTCCCAAGGTTTCACAGGAGCGGGCACGGCGCATCGAGGTGCAGGTCGCCTGAACACAGCGCGGGGCGCTAGGCAGGCCTGCGCTTCATGATGCGCAGCGGTGTGTATTCAAGCACCGTGACCCCATCCTGATTAACAACCTGGTTGCGGGTGCGTATATGGCCTCTGTGCCCCTTGCTGGCTTCACGCAGCTCGATCACCTCGCACTCCACGTGTATCGTGTCATTGACCTGCGTAGGCGCCTTTACATCGAGCTGCGCGTTGAGAAACGCAAGGCCCGTGCCCTGCATGAATGGCGTCAGCAGGCCTTCGGCGCAGGCGTACACCAGCGCGGCGGGTACCGGCCGGCCCTTGATGGCCATGCCTTCCCGCGAGTGGGCATTGGCGAACAGCTCCTCCGTCAGCCAGCTCAGATTCACGAAATTGACGAGATCGGTTTCCGTGATGGTCCTGCCCACGGTGCGAAGTCGCTCGCCCAGTGCCAGATCGTCCCAGTAGCAGCCTTGTCCTATGGTGCGTATTGCCTGCGTCATGTCTCGCTCCCGTCAGGCCGGACGACGTTTCATGAAAGCGGCGCGCCGGCACAGGCAGACCGTTTCCCCGCGCTGATTGATGCCCCGATGCTCGAATTCCACAATGCCCGCGTCGGGGCGCGATTTGCTTTCCCGCACCGACACGACCGTGGTCTCCACGCGCAGGGTATCGCCATGGAAAACGGGGTTGTCGAAGCGGACATCGCTCATGCCCAGGTTCGCAATCGTCGTACCCAGCGTTGTCTCCGTTACCGTGATGCCTATGACCAGTCCCAGGGTGAACAGACTGTTCACCAGGCGCTGCCCGAACTGCGTGCCCGCCGAAAACTCCGCATCCACATGCAGCGGCTGGGGGTTCATGGTCAGCGCGGAGAACAGGGTGTTGTCCATTTCCGTAACCGTGCGGGTAAACGCATGCTTGAATACGCGGCCCGGCTCGAATTCCTCAAAATACAGCCCAGACATGGGATCTCCTCGTTGATGATTGATGGTCAATAGGATTTGGGCAGGCCCAGCACCTTTTCCGCAATGAAGCACAGTACAAGCTGCGGGCTGACCGGCGCAATGCGTGGGATGAATATTTCCCGCATGTAGCGCTCCACATGATATTCCTTGGCGTAGCCAAAGCCGCCATGCGTCATCACCGCCGTCTGGCAGGCGTTGAAACCCGCTTCGCCCGCCAGGTACTTGGCGGCATTGGCCTGCGCGCCGCAAGACTCGCCCCGGTCATAAAGCGTGGCGGCGTTGAACACCATGAGGTTCGCCGCCTCCAGCTCCATCCAGCACTTCGCCAGTGGGTGCTGGATGCTCTGGTTTTGCCCTATGGGCCGATTGAACACCACGCGCTCGCGCGCATAGTCCGTGGCCCGGCGCAGCGCGGCGCGGCCCAGACCCACCGCCTCGGATGCAATCAGGATGCGTTCGGCGTTCATGCCATGCATAATGTACCGAAAGCCTTTCCCTTCCTCGCCAATACGGTCCTCGACGGGCACTTCGAGGCCATCGATGAACAGCTCGTTCGAATCCACCGCCTTGCGCCCCATTTTCTCTATCTCGCGCACCTGAACGCGGGTGCGATCAAGATCGGTGTAGAACAGGCTGAGCCCATCGGTATGGTTCCTCACTTCCTCCAGCGGCGTCGTGCGCGCAAGTATCAACATTTTCTCCGCCACCTGGGCCGTCGAGATCCACACTTTCGCGCCGTTCATCACATACTTGTCGCCGTGCCGGTCTGCGCGCAGTTTGAGCTGCGTCGTATTGAGCCCGGTATTGGGTTCGGTCACGGCAAAACAAGCCCTCTCTTTGCCCTGCACGAGCGGCGGCAGCATGCGCTGCTTCTGCTCCTCGGTGGCAAACTCCACCACAGGATTGAGTCCGAAGATATTCATGTGCACCGCCGATGCGCCGCTCAGGCCCGCGCCGGACTGGCTGATGGCCTGCATCATGACCGCTGCTTCGGTGATGCCAAGGCCAGTGCCGCCATAGGCCTCGGGAATGCAGATGCCCAGCCAGCCGTCACGCGCGAGGGCCTGGTGCAGCTCCTGCGGAAATCCGCCCTTCTTGTCTTTCTCCAGCCAGTACTGATCGTCGAAACGCTCGCAGATCTTCGCGATGGCATCGCGTATGGTTTCCTGCTCTTGCGTAAATGAAAAATCCATGAAAGTCCCCTACTGCTCCAGCGCCTTGTGGAATGCGGCCAGCAATTCACTGCCCGGCTTGCCCCGCGCATCCAGCGCTTCCGCCCAGGCCTTGCTGACGTCCGTCGTCTTCTTCTTGATCACATCGCGATCACCGCCTTCGAAGTGCACGAACTGCACCCCCTTGGCCTTGATTTTCTCGATGTCCGTTTTGGTGTCTTTATCCGTCATGCTGCAGGCGCGTTTGCTGGTCTCCCGGCCAACCTCATCCATGATCTTGCGCGCCTCGGGAGAAAGCTTGTTCCAGCGCGATTCGCTCATGACGTAGGTCAGGACCGCGCTGCCGAAATTCTCGCCGACTGTTCCGTAGCCCGTGATGCCGGCAAGATCGTAGGACAGGAGGCTCGCATAGGGGAACAGCATGCCGTCCACTGTTCCGCGCGACAGCGACTCGTACAGCTCGGGCGCGGCCATGCGTACCGACACCGCGCCGAAGCTGCGCACCGTGGCCTCCATGGCGCCGCCGGATGTGCGAAGCTTCAACCCCTCCAGGCTCTTGATGTTTTCTATCGGCTTCTTGCCCGAAAATACCTGGTACGGTGGCAGAACCAGGGTAAACATGAGCCTCACCCCATTGGGCTTGAATTCTTTCTGCGCAAGAATTCCGTCGTCGCGCGCCAGTTTTTCATAAGCCATGGTGGCCGAACATGAGTCCGAGAAGCTGCCCGGCAACTCGGCCACGGCCGTGAGCGGCATCTTGTCCGACGCATAGGACGGCACGACATACCCCACGTCCGCCACGCCGGATTGCGTCAGCGCCAGCAGGTCCTTGGCCTTGCCGAGCTGCTCCGCCGGGTAATACTGGAACTTGACTTCGCCCTTGGTGCGTTTCGTGATCTCCTCCATCCAGTACTTCGTGGCATAGTTCGAGAAAAAATGGCCGACGGGCAGCGAGTCCGCCACCCGCAGCGTCACGTCAGCCGCCGCCTGGCCGGCGTACGCCAGGCCCGCCGTGAAGGCAACCGCCATCAATGTCCTGATTTTCATTTCAATGCCTCCTGAAAAGCCTTGAGAACCTCCGTACCGGCCTTGCCGCGGCCATCCAATTCCTTGGCCCATTCCTGGCCCACACTGCTCATCAGCGCGTGCGCCTTCTTCTTGTCCGCGTCGGACAGGGTTACCAGCTTGTCGCCGGCCTTTTCTATGGTCTTGGCGTCGGCGCTTTCGTGTTCCTGGGATATCTTGCACGCACTGGCCGTGATGTCCTCGCCAGCCTTGATCATGGCCTGCTGCACGTTCTCGGGAAGCGCCTTCCAGCGTTTCTCACTGATGACGTAATTCACGATGAAGCTGCCGAAGTTTTCGCCCACGGTCGAGTTCTTGACCATGCCTTGCAAGTCGTAGGACAGGATGCTTGAATAAGGAAACAGCATGCCGTCTATGGTGCCGCGCGACAACGCCTCGTGCACTTCGGGCGTTGCCATCTGAATGGGCACCGCACCCAGCTTGCGCACCGCGATTTCCTTGGCGCCGCCACTGGTGCGTATCTTCAGGCCCTGCAGGCTGTCCAGGCCGTCTATGGTCTTCTCGCCAAGAAACACCTGGTATGGCGGAAGCACCAGCGTGAACAGCACGCGGACGCCCTGGGGGGCGAATTCCTTTTGATCCAGCAGGCCGCCGGGTTTAGCCAGCTTCCAATAGGCCTGTGTTCCTTCGCATGAAGATGAAAACTCGCCCGGCAGTTCCGCCACCGCGGCCAGCGGCATCTTGTCGCTCACGAACGATGGCGCCACATAGGCGATGTCGGCAACACCGGACTGCGTCAGCGACAGCATGTCCTTAGCCTTGCCAAGTTGCTGCCCGGGGAAGTACTTGAAGTCCACCGCGCCGTCGGTCAGCTTCTTGACTTCTTCCATGAAGGGGTGGGTGGCCGCCTTGGGGATATAGTGTCCCGGCGGGAACGAGTCGGCCACTCGCAGCGACACCGTGTCGGCAGCGTGCCCCGGCTGGCAAAGCGCGGCAAGCAGCGCGGCGCATGAATAGGGCAATAGGCGTCTTATCGTTGCGGTTTTCATTTTGTTGTCTCCTTATGAATGCCGTTTCCCCGGTGCGGGGTCGCGGGCAGTGCGTGTGCAGCAAAATCGGATTATTCACCCCGCATGGTCGATGGCAGCCACAGAATGATCTGCGGGAAAATGACAAACAGGGCAATGATGAACACATGGGCAATCACATGCGGTGTCACACCCCAGAAGATCTCCGCCAGCGGCCTGCCTGTATAGCGCGCCACGACAAAGGCATTGAGCCCCACCGGAGGTGTCACCATGCCCACCTCCGCGGTGACGATCACGATCACGCCGAACCAGACCGGGTCAAACCCCAGCGATGTCACGAGCGGCAGAACAATGGGGACGGTCAGGATCAGAATGGCAACCTGATCCATGACGCAGCCCAGCAGCACATAGCCGAACAGAATCATGGCGATGACGACCCAGCGCGAAGCGCCCAGCTCGCTCACCCACTGCACCATGTTCTGGGTGCTCTGGGTCAGGGTGAAGAAATATCCGAATATATGCGCCCCCAAAATGATGAGAACGATCATGCAGCTTGTATGCGCCGCGCGGCTCAGCGCGCCCGTGGCCGTGCGCAGGGTTATTTTTCCTGCGCGCCATGCCAGCAGGAAGGCGCCGAAGGCCCCAATGCCCGACGCTTCCGTGGGTGTCGCCACGCCCGTGTAGATGAGGCCGGTCACCGCCATGAACAGAAACAGCATGGCCCATACCACTTTGAGCGAGCGCAGCTTTTCCACGAAGGAGTAGGCCCGCCCCGTTGGCGCGCGCGAACGGTCCGTCATGACCAGCAGGTACACCGTGGCCATGATGGTGAGCGTGACGAGGATGCCGGGGATGACGCCGCCCACCAACAGGCGTCCTATGCTGACATCGGCAATGATGCCGTACAGGACCAGCGCAATACTCGGCGGTATGAGCATGGCAAGGGTGCCCGAGATGGCCACCACGCCGCACGCGACCTTGGGCTCGTAGCCTTGCTTGAGCATGGCCGGAATCGTTGTCGCCGACAGGGTGGCCGCCGATGCCGTGCTTGAGCCCGAGATGGCGCCAAAGCCCGCCCCCGCGAGCGCCGTGGCCATGCCCAGGCCGCCGGGCACGCGCCCCACGCAAGTGGCCGCGGCCTTGAACAAGTTATCGGCCACGCCACTCAGTATGACGAACTCGGCCATGAGCAGGAACATGGGGATGGAGATCAACTCGTAGGAGCTTGCCGATGACATCGGGCTGGTGTCCAGAATGCCCAGCACCATTGACAGGCCACCCATGCCATACAGGCCCGCGGCTCCCGCAACAGCCATGGCCAGGCCCACAGGCGTACCCATGGCCAGCAGCACAACCAGAAAAAGCAATATCCAGGTCGTCAGCATCAGTGCGCCTCCCCGGATCCGGACACGGGAGGCAGCGCAATGATGGAACGCCCCGCGGCCCAGGACAGCAGATGCCCAGCAAAGCGGAACACCATGCGCAGCAGCATGACGCCAGAACCGATTGCCACGAGCAGGTTCGCAAGCCACGTTGGCCACGCGATATTGCCCGCTATCACCTCGTCGCCCGTATAGCTTACGATGGTACGCACAATGGCCATGTATACGATGCCTGCGAAAACCAGGCTTGCGCAGCCATAGCCCACGGCATCGGCGGCGTGGCGCAGGCGGTCCGACATTCGATGCAACAGCAGATCGACGGCTATGTGGCCGTTGGCATTGAGCGTATCCGACAGCGAGAAGAAAAAGAGACCCACCATGAGATACAGCGAGATCAGTTCATAGGACCAGCCCAGCGGTGAATTGAAGAAATAGCGCAGCACCACGTCGATGACCACGATGATCATGATCAGAAACATCATGAGGCATGCGACATAGTTCAACGCGCGTTCGCATGCCGTCAGGATGCGATTGACCCGTTCTATATGTGCCACAGAATCTCCTCCTGGAATATTGTTGTTGATCTGAAAACGGTGCAGGCACTAATGGCCCGCTTCGATGGCCTGCTGAGTCTTCAGGAGCTTTTTTGCATGCGCCTCCAGATTGGCCTGCATGCGGTATACGGGGCCGGCGATGGAAATGCCATAACGTTCCCCGCCCATGGAGACCGTAACGGCAACGCCGCCCAGGTCCTCCACACTTTCCTTGACATTGCAATACCAGCCCCGCTTGCGCGACCGCGCGATGTCGTCAAGCAGCGCCTTGCGGCTGGTGAGCGTGGCGGACGTCAGGCGCGTGAGTTTCATGCGCGATACGAGCTTGCGCAGGTCGTCATCGGCCATGGCGCCAAGAAAGGCCTTGCCCACGGAGCTGGAATGCAGAAACTTCGCGTCACCCACCTGTGCGTGATAACGCACACTGTTGGAGGACTCGAAGACATCGAGATAGACAATATGGTCGCCGCGACGGTTGCTGAAAGCGATGGTTTCGCCGGTGGCATCGCGCAAGCGCTCGAGAAAGGGCGCCACGCGCTCCAGAATGGGGTCGTTCTCGGCGATGCGATGCGCCACATCCAGCAGACGCTTGGTGGGATAGAGACTCTTGCGGGCTGCCACCATGTACACATAGCCACGCGACTCGAGCGTGCGCACCAGTGCGAAGCAGCTCGATACCGGCATGTTCAGGGCGCTGGCGAGCTCGGACAGCGTCAATGGCTCTTGCGTGCGCGCAAAGGCCTCGAAAAGATCCAGAGTACGGGCGGCGGTCTTGACTGTCATGCGCGATTTCCGTCCTGAAAAAAAGTAGGCCGCGCTGCCCGCAGCGCTGCCTCGAGCCCCGCCCGGTGGTCGGGATGGGCAATGGCAATCATGCGCCGCGCGCGTTCAGCCAGCGGCTGGCCGCGCAATTGCGCGGCCCCCCATTCGGTGACGATGATGTCGGCGTCGGCGCGCGGGCTGGTCACCACATCCTGCGTCAGTTGGCAAACGATGCGGCTGACGCTTGCCCGACGGGCGGTGGATGGCAGGGCAATGATGGAGCGCCCGCCCCGCGACCGCAACGCGCCGCGAATGAAGTCGAGCTGGCCGCCCACCGCGCCGACATAGCGCCCGTTGGCGACTTCGCCGTTGACCTGCCCCGTAAGATCGACTTCGACGGCGGAATTGATGGCCACGAATCGATCCAGGTCCGCCAGCGTGCCGATATCGTGCGTATAGCGGTATGGGTGCAGGCGATAGCCGGGATTGCCCTGCGCATGGCGGTACAGGCGTTCCGTGCCAAACATCACGGCCGTCACTGTCAGGCCGCGATCACGCGTCTTGCGTGCGTTGGTCACCGTGCCGCATTCGATCAGATCGACCACGCCGTCGGAAATCATGCCCGAATGGATGCCCAGGTCGCGATGCCCGCGCAGCCCGCCCAGAATGGCATCTGGAATCGCGCCTATGCCGGTTTCCAATACGGCACCATCCGGAATAAACGCGCAGGCGTGCCGGGCAATTCGTTTTTCCGTTTCGCCCGCCGGCGCCGAGGGCAATTCGGGCAAGGCATCGTCTACCGGCACGACGGCGTCAATGCGTATGCCATCGAGCGCATCCTCGCCGCAGTACGTCCAGGGCATGCGCGCGTTGACCTGCGCAATGACCACGCGCGCCCTGCGCGCCGCCTCCAGCAGGTAGTCGTTGGCAATGCCGGGGCTGCATTTCCCATCGGGCCCCGGTTCGCTCAGGTGCAGAAACACCACGTCGCATGCCAGCAGGCCCTCGTCGATAAGCCGAGGGATGGTCGAACAATGAACGGGAATGACGTCCATGAGACCGTCTGAGATCAGGGCGCTATTGTCGCCAATGCCGCAATAGCTCTGCAGCGCAAGCCCATCGACACCGCCCGGCCGCAATGTGCCGCAATATGAAGGCCCCACGAAAACCCGGCAGCCGCCCAAGGCGTGTCGCTGACGTACCACGGCCCGGGAGAGGGCAAGCGGCTCGGCTGGCCCCTGACCCCACAGAATAGTGTCGCCCGGACGGATAAAGCGACGCAGATCGAGCTGATCCGCGGACAACGTCCGCAGCTGGTCCGCGCATGCCGGTGTCACGTGCGCCAGCGTCATTCGGCCTCCTGCGGGGCTTCGGCCAGATGGGTGATTCCATCACGCGCCATGGCGGCAATCTCGTCGGCGTCATAGCCGGCCTCGGCCAGAACCTCTGCGCTATGCTCGCCAAAACGCGGCGCGGGGCGTCCCGGCCTGGGCTGAGAATCCGACCAGCTCGCAGGCACGCCAACCGACCGCACGCGGCCCTCGCTCGGATGGTCTTCCCACTGGAAAAAACCAACTTCGCGCAGATGGGGATCTTCCAGAATGGAATCCATGTCGTGCAGCGGCATGCAGGGGATATCGGCTTCCTCCAGCAAAGCCAGCCATTCCTCTGTCCCGCGCTCAAGAAAGATCTTGCCCACCATGGCCTGCAGGTCGTCGATGTTGCGCGTGCGTGTATCCAGATCGGCCAGGCGCGGATCGGACATGGCCTCCGGCCGCCCGATGATGCGGAAGAATGACGCCCACTGCTTGTCGTTGTAGATGACTGCGCACACGTAGCCATCGCGCGTGCGATAGGGGCGGCGGTTGGCGGCCAGCAGTCGCGCATAGCCGGTGGGGCCCTCGGGCGGATCGAATGTCTCCCCCGCAATGTGGTCGCTGAGCAGATGGCTGACCATGGTCTCGAACATGGGCACATCGATGCGCTGGCCCCGGCCTGTTCGCTCGCGATGATAAAGCGCCCCGCACAGCGCCGCCACGGCGTACAGCCCGACGGTGCGATCCACGATATTGGACGGCACATATCTGGGCACATCGGATCCCGATGCCTTGATCAGGGAAGGCAGCCCTATGGCGCCCTGGATGAGGTCGTCGAATGCAGGCTTGGCGGCATAAGGGCCGCCCTGGCCGAAGCCGAAGGTGCCCAGGTATATGATGCGCGGATTAACACCCGAAACAGTCTCGTAGTCCAGGCCCAGACGCGCCATGGCCCGCGGCCGCACGTTGTACAGCAGCACGTCGGATCTGGCGGCGAGGCGAAGCAGCGCTTCCCGCCCGCGCGGCTGTTTGGCATCTATCACCACCGAGCGCTTGCTGCGATTGATGTGCAGAAACAAGGCGCCCATGCCGGGATGCCGCAGGGGCCCCAGACCGCGCACCAGGTCGCCCTGCGGAGACTCCACCTTGATGACTTCCGCGCCCATGTCGCCCAG
This sequence comes from Allopusillimonas soli, assembly GCF_004153445.1. Classification (GTDB taxonomy): domain Bacteria; phylum Pseudomonadota; class Gammaproteobacteria; order Burkholderiales; family Burkholderiaceae_B; genus Allopusillimonas; species Allopusillimonas soli. The sequence goes on along the minus strand of NZ_SDQC01000004.1, from coordinate 62,672 downwards.
AACCTGGGACGCGTACGGCCCCATGAGGACCGTTGTCATGTCCAGTATCCGCACTCCCTCCAGTGGACCACCCATTGCTGCCGCTCTCCTGTTTTTCGAGCCTGCGGGCGCCTTGATGCGCCATCCTGCTTTTCACAGATGCGAATTGTTTTTCTGTATCCAGCAAAAGAATAACAAGGCGCACAGCGCGCGACAAGCCCCTCTTTCTGGGGGCTTACACTAATGCACGGCATTATTTGCTATGTGTCAGTCGGCGCTATGTGTCAGTCGGCGCTATGTATCAGTCGGTGCCGGCGATGTCCCGGCGTATCACATCGCCGTCCTGATCCAGGCTGGGCGGCAGGCGGCGGATGTCGCCGGGCGTGCGAGAGAACGTCACCGGAATACCGGTAAGCGTGATTCGCCCCTCGGTCGGATGCACTGCCGTATGAAAAAAACCGATATCGCGCAGATGCGGGTCATCCAGCAGGTCTTCCAATGCCGACACCGGCGCCACCGGAATGTCGGCATCTTCAAGCAGCGTGATCCAGGCCTGGGTGCTGCGCCCGGCCACGATATCCGCCACCAGGGCGTACATGTGTCCGATCTCTGCCGCACGCTGCGCCGGATCCATGAAGCGGGGATTGCGTGCATGCTCGGGATGGCCCGCCAGTTCGAAGAACCGGCGCCACTGCTCCGTGGTGTAGGGCAGCATGCTGATGTAGCCGTCCAACGTGCGGTAAGGCTTGCGATGAGGCGACAGAACACGGCCATAGCCCATGGGCGCATCGCATTGCTCGAAGGTCGCACCGGCCATGTGCTCGACCAGATTGAACGACACCATGGTTTCAAACATGGGCACCTCGATGGCCTGGCCCAGGCCGGACTTTTCGCGCTCGTACAGCGCCATGCCTATGGCGCTCGCGGCTGCCATGCCTGCAATCTTGTCGGCGGCTACCGTGTTGACATAGGCCGGCTCGCGGCCCTCGCCACGCCCCTGGAGACCGGCCAGCCCGCTACGCGCCTGGATGATGTCGTCAAAGGCCGGGCGCCCCGCGTAGCGGCCCTTTTCAGAAAAGCCGTAGACGCCGCAGTAGATCAGCCTGGGATTCTCCTTTTGCAACGCCTCATAGGCAAGACCCAGCCTTCGCATGGCCTGCGGGCGTATGCTCGAAACCAGCACGTCGGCATCCGCAAGCAGGGATTTGAGCACAGCAACGTCAGCTTCCTGCTTCAGGTTCAACACCACGCTGCGCTTGTTGCGGTTCAGCTGCATGAAAGCGGCGCTCATGCCAGGATGCACAGCGGGCGCCACATGCCGAAACAGATCGCCTTCGGGCGACTCCACCTTGATGACATCGGCGCCCATGTCGCCCAGTATCTGCGTTGCATGCGGACCCATGCCCACAGCGGTCAGATCAATGATGCGTACTCCCGCAAGCGGCCCCGACATGAGAGATCCTCCTTTGATGGTTTGCTCGGCAAGGCGTTGCCGGCGGCGGTGGCGCCACGGCGCGCTGCGCGCTAGGCCACGCCGAGTATCTTGCGCGCGAGCTTCAGATGCGGCGTATCCAGCATCTTGCCGTCCAGGGTGGCCACACCGACATCCGCGCTGGCCTCAAACGCGGCGATAACGCGCGTCGCCCATTCATGCGATGCTGCATCCGGGGTCATCGCCTCGTTGATGACAGGCACCTGGCCCGGATGGATGGCCGCCTTGGCCGTGAATCCATCCCGATAAGCCTGGCGAGCTTCGCGTCGGAGGCCATCCGGATTATTGATCTCGGTGGGTACGGTATCGATGGCGGGCACACCCGCCGCGGCAGCGGCAAACAGACAAAGCGAGCGCACCAGCGTGAAAGGCGCCGTCCATGCCTGCGCATCCTCCTCGCACTTGCTGGCCAGGGCGCCCACATCACCCGAGAGGTCTTCGGCACCCCACATCATTCCCGCGAGACGAGGCCCGGCCTGCGTATATTCATTGAGGTGCGCCAGCGATTCGGCGGTCTCTGTGACGATGGCGATGATGGATGTCTCGCGGCCGGTACGCCCGCCCGGGTGCAGGTGCTCGAAGGCTTCCAGGTAATGCGCGAGCCTGAGCAGATCGGCTGCCCCGGCGCATTTGGGTAAAACCACCCCGGCTGGCCGATGAGGCATGACTGCGGCAAGGTCAGCCAGCGTCATGCCGGTGGACAGCGCATTGACGCGAACATACAGTGCGGGCAAATCATCTGCGTCGCGCTGCGCATCCAGGAAACCCGCCAGGCAGCGGCGCCCATCCTCCTTGCGCGCGAGCGACACGGCGTCCTCAAGATCGAAAATGAGCGCATCGGCGCCGCTTTGCAACGATTTCTCGAGCTTGCGCTCGCTATCGGCGGGTACGAACAGCAGCGATCGCATCATGGCTGGCCCCCCATTGCCTTGTCGCGGCTCGCCGTCGAGCGCGGCGCTACAGTCTGTGCAGCATTCATTTCTCTCTTCCTCCGGTGCCGGTCTTGCCGACAATACGCATGGGTTTTATATCGCGACGCGGGAACGTGCGTCGAACTTATGATAGCCCGGCCTTGGCGCCGCGGCGCCGCGGCGCCGCGTCTCTGTAGCCCATGTCGCGCGATATGGCCACAGCGCAGCTGACCACCTCGGGTGCGAAACGCCTGACCTGAGCCGGTGTAAGCCGGTCGAGCGGCCCCGATATGCCCACCGCCGCCATGGGCTGGCCCAGGCTGTCGAAAACTACCCGCGCCACGCCACCCACGCCTTCGCGCCACTCCCCTCTGTTGACGGCATAACCCTGCTTCAGTGTGCGCGCGAGGTCATCGCGCAGCGCGGAAAGGCTGGTGAGCGTTGCGCGCGTATGCGATATCAAGGCATCGGCGCGCGCTTCGACATAGCTGGCTGGCTGATAGGCCAGCAAGGCCTTGCCCGTGGCCACGGCATAGGCGGGCGCACGTCCGCCAACCATGGAATAGGCGCGTATAGGCTGCGGCGAATCGATCTTGTCGATGTACACCACATCGAAGCCGTCAAGCACAGACAGATGCACGGTTTCTCCCGTCTTGTCGGCAAGCGCCTGCATCAGGGGCGAGGCCACCTTGCGGATATCGAGCTGCGCCAGCTGCCGCGCACCCAGTTCGAACAGGCGTATCGTGCCGCGATAGCCGCCGCCGCGCTCGTCCCGGGCCACATAGCCCGCATGTATCAGCGTCTGCAGCGTACGATGCGCATTGCTGCGCGTCAGGCCAACCAGCGCAGCCAGCTCGTCCACGGTGCGGGGCGGCTGGTCCATGTCGGTCACGGCCTCAAGGACCATGAGCCCCTTCAATAGTGTCTTGTCCATTGCCCAGAACCCAGTTTGCAATGCTGAGAAGATAGCATGGGCCGCAGGACAGGCAATCTTCCGCGCCGGCGGACTAGGCCGCGCGGACGCTGGCGGAGCGGTCCCACAGATTGGGCACCTGCCTGGATGAGTAGCCGGACACGAACGGCCGCGCCTGGCCCGTGCGCGTGTCGTACACATGCCGCACGATGGCCCCGATATTGCCGCCGTACATATGCACGCTGATCGAGGCGCGCCTGCGCTGCGCATTCCAGACTTTATGTATGTCGCCGTCGCGCGGCGACAGTACCTCAACCTCGCCGGGAGCGAGCCGAACCGGCTCGCCAAGCGCTTCGTAGCCCCCCTCGGCGGTACGGGCATAGCGCTGGCTCATCTCGCCGCCGCGCAGCATACCCACATAGCCCCAGACCGTATGGTCGTGCACCGGCGTGGACTGGCCGGGGCCCCATACAAAGCTCACGATGCAGAAACGCTCACATGGATCGCAATGCAGCAGGTACTGTTGATAGTGAGCCGGATCCGGACGCGCACAATCGGCCGGCAGCCAGTCGTCATGACTCACCAGACGCTGGAATGCCGTGAGAAGCGACGCCGGCGGCATCTCCGCCAGAAGTCCCTGATCCGCCAGCCGCGTGGCCTGCACGACAAACTGGCGTAGTCGATCAATTCCTGGTTCCATTTCCTGCTCCTTCGCCCCCGCGCAGCAGGCTGGGCAACGCGGTCGCTAGTTTCCTTTGAACATGGGATTGCGCTTCTGCGCAAAGCTGTCGAGGCCTTCCTGAAAGTCATGGCTGCGAAACACACGCTCGTTCTCGCGCCAGGCATGTCCGGCCACTTCGACAGGGCTTTGCGGCACAGTCGCGGCGGCGAACCGCTTGAGCATGGTCATGACCAGCGGCGCGTTGTCAGCCAGACGGCGCGCAAGCTTCATCGCCTCCTCCAGATGCTGCCCCGGCGGCACCAGGCGATTGACCATGCCTACCTCGTAGGCCCTGCGCGCGTCAATGACCTCGCCCAGAAGCATGAGCTCCATCGCGACCTTGAGCGGTATGCGTGCCGCCAGCGATGCGATCATGCCGCCGGCGAAACCCATCTTGGCTTCCGGATACGTGAACTTGGCGTCTTCGGTCGCCACACACAGGTCGCACATCTGCGTGAGCACAATGGCCCCGCCTATGCACCAGCCGCTGATCGCGGCAATAAGCGGCTTTTCTATGAGCACGCCCACACCCGGTGTGAAGCTGCGGTAGTCGGGTGGCGCGGAGGACTTCATGTCCTTGCCCGCCGAGAAGGCCTTGTTCCCCACGCTGGTGAGAATACCGACGCGATCTTCCTCGGTGTCGCGCAAGCGCTCCCACGCCTTGGCCAAGCCGGCCTCCACTTCCGGCCCGATGGCGTTGAGCCTGTCCGGCCGGTTGATGGATATGACGGCGATTCCGTCTTTCGATTCGTAGGTTACGGCATCATTCACAGCATGTCTCCAAGTTGCTCCCTGAGTCGATGTTTCAGCACCTTGCCGTTGGGTGCGACAGGCAAGGACTGCACGAAGAGAATGCGGCTGGGTCGCTTGTATGGCGACAGCCGCTGCGTGAGAAAATCGCGCAGCGCGGCTTCGGTCAACTGTCGGAGCGGTGCCGGTTCGACGATGGCGACGATCTCCTCGTTGCCGTCCTGCGCAACGCCCAGCACGGCCGAATATTGCACTCCCTCGTAGGCGTTAAGGGCGGTTTCCACTTCCAGCGGCGACACATTGAAGCCCGATCTGATGATCAAGTCCTTGCTGCGTCCTTCGATATGGATGCGCCCGTCGGGTGTCAGGCGTGCGAGATCCTGGGTATTGAACCAGCCGTCGGGCTTGAGCACTTCGCGTGTACGCTCCGGCATGCGGAAATAGCCTTTCATCACGCAAGGGCCCCGCACCCATAGTTCGCCCGTGCCGCCCATCCCGACCGGCTTGCCGCGCGCATCAAGCACGCGCGCCTCCATGCCCGGGTTGGGCGGGCCCACCGAGCAATCGGCACTCTCCTCCTCGAGCCTCGTCCAGGCGCTTGCCGACGCTTCCGTCAGGCCGTAGCCATTGTGCAGCGTCAGACCAAACGCCGACTCGGTCTGCGCCTTGAGCGCCGGATCCAGGGGCGCGCCGCCCACGGCGATGAAGCGCAGGGCGCTTTGCAGCCGCTCTCCTCGCGGCATGGCCTGGACCAGTCGCGCGAACATGGCGGGCGCTCCCTGCAGGATGGTGATGCCGTCCTCGCGCAGCGCCCGCAGGCAATCGTCCTTGGAGAAGCGCGGCACCAGACGGATATGCGCGCCGGCCGACAAGGTGCCAATCAGCCCTGAAGACAGGCCCATGACATGCGTAATCGGCAATATGCCATAGACCCGGTCGGCGTGCGTCAGATGGCGCTGCCGAACCATGAGGGCGCCGATGTGGAGCAGATTCGCATGCGTAAGCATGACGCCCTTGGGCTTGCCTGTACTACCGGTGGTATAGATCATCGCGGCCACCTGGCTGGCCGGATCCGAATCCACGGGCTCGGCTTCGCTTGCGCCGTCCAGGTCTCCCACCGCAACATTGCCGAACGGCGCGGCCACTGCTGCCGCCTGATGCCGCTCGGCATGCGCCTGTGCGGAAGGGGAGTTGTCCACCACAAAGACCACCGTACGCGGCTGCGCGTGCGCATGGACGGCATCAACCTCCATTGCGGCGCGGCGTGCATTCTCAAGCACAGCCCAGGCATCCAGCCTGCCCGCCGCAAGAATGAGCGCGGCAAGCGCTGCGCCATTCTCGCCTATCAGCATCACGCGATCGCCGGCACCCACGCCTCGTTCACGCAGAAAACATGCCGCCTCATCGACTCGCATTGCAAGCATGCGATACGACCAATCGTGATGCGCGTCAGACACTGCCGGCGCATCGGGCGTGGCTTGCGCCCATTGCGACAGGCAGTCCGCCAGACGTTTCATGATGCCTCCTATTGCGGCTCGACGTTCATCTTTCTGGTGAGCTTGCCCCAACGATCCATTTCGGCCCGCACATAGCGGTCGAATGCCTGCGGACTGCTCTGCACCGGCGTTGCACCCAACTTCTGGAGCACTTGCAGCACGGCCGGATCCTTCAGCACTTCATTGACCTCCTTGCTGAGCCGTTCGGCAATCGCATCGGGCGTCTTGATTGGCGCCCAGATACCGTACCAAGCCGTAACGTCATAGGAAGGCAGGGTTTCCGAGATTGCGGGCAGATCCGGCGAATACGACGAGCGATCCTTGGTGGTCACCCCCAGCCCGCGCAGCTGCCCCGAGCTGATGTAGGGAAACACTTCATTGGCGAACACCATGCTGGTCTGCCCGCCCAAGGTGGATTGGATCGCCGGCGCACCACCTTTGAAAGGCGCGGTGATGATATTGACGTCGGCCAGTGTCTTGAACAGTTCGCAGGACAGATAGGGCGACGAACCCACACCCGAAACGGCGCAGCTCAACTTGCCGGGTTCTTTTTTTGCCAGCTCGATCAACTCTTTCACGTTCTTCGCCGGCAGCGACTTGTTCACGGCAAGATAGTTGGGCACCGTCACGATCTGCGTGACCGGCTTCAGGTCGGTAAGCAGGTTGTACAAAGGCTTCTTGTAGAAATAAGCATTGAGCACGTTGGAAATACTACCCAGCACCAAGGTGTAGCCATCGGGCTCGGCGCGCACCACATACTCCGAACCGATCATGCTGCCCGCACCGGGTTTGTTCTCCACCACGATGGTCTGCCCCAGTTGCGGCCCGAGCTTATCGGAAATGGCTCGTCCGAGAATATCTGTTGCGCCGCCTGGCGCATAGGGAATGATCATCCGTATGGGCTGGTCGTCGGGCCAGGCGGCCTGTGCCGACGGTGGCGCCAGCCATGCCAGCGCGGCAAATGCCGCCGTCAATCCCATGCCTATCGTTTTTCTTGCCTCGTTCTTCATTCCACGCTCCTTTGCGCCGTGGGCTGAACTGCCGCCGTCGGGCCTTTTATGGTTTGTGCGACACTGAATCAATCCTTGTGGTTGCCGGCGAGCAGGTGCTGCGCCGATGCGCCGGCGGCATGCGGCCTTACTCCGAAAACTGATTGAACGCTTCCATGGCGCGCGCGGAATACACATACGCGGCCCCGGCGTTCAAGGCAATGGCTGTGCCAAGCGCCTCGGCTACCTCCTCGGCTGTTGCGCCCGCCTGGCGCGCCGCCGCCGAATGCGAAGAAATGCAGCCATCGCAGCGCGTGGTGACGGCCACGGCCAGCGCGATCAACTCGCGGGTCTTGGCGTCAAGCGCCGTGCCCTCGCCCAGTGATTTGTTCAGCCCCTGATAGGCCTTGACAAGGGGCGGGTTCTTTTCGGCCAGCGCGCTTCCAGCCTTGCGCAGGTTGCTCAGGGTGCTTTTCCAATCTATCCACATGCTGTCTTTCCTCTCCATCCAATTGAACAAGTGCCCGCGTCAGGAACGGGGCCGCGGCTTGATCAGGCCTCCGCCGGCCTTCGGCGGATGCGCCCGTATTGCTTCTTCGATGGGGTCAGTGCCCCAGCCCGGGCGGTCGGGCACGACGAGGTGGCCGTCCTGGTATTCGGGCACGTGCGTGAACAGCTCGTCATCCCACGCAAGCCGGTCCACATCGGTTTCCATGATCCGGAAGTTCGGCACCGTGCAGGCAAACTGCGCATTCATCATGGTGCACAAATGGCCGTAGAAGTTGTGAGGCGCCACATTCACTTCATGGATGTCCGCAAGGTCGGCAATTTTTCGTGACTGCCACGCACCGTTCCAGACCACATCCACAATGGCCACATCCACCGCGTTCTTCTGGAAGTAAGGCAGGAACTCCCGCCCGCCGAACAGTGTTTCGCAGGAACTGATGGGATGCGGGCTGTGGTTCCGGATGTAGGCCAGCGCATCGGGACTGTAACTGTCGATCTCCACCCAGAAAATGTCTTGATCGGCAATCGCGCGCAGCAGCTTCAGATAGCCTTCGGTCTTGGCGTTGAAATTCAGGTCCAGCAGAATATCCATGTCCGGCCCCGCGCCATCGCGCAAAGCCTCGATGCATGCCTGCAGGTTGCGTACAAGCCCGCGCTCCACGTTAAGCTCCGGATAGAACGGTGCCGCAAAGCCCGGGCGCCATGCATAGGCGGGCCCGTCGTCAAAAATAAATGTATTGGTCTTCAGGCCGGTGAAGCCCCGCTCCCGAGCTTCCGCGCCCATGGCCCTGACACCGTCCAGATCCGTGACAGCCGGACCGAAGTACTTGGGATGGTTGATGCGCCAGGCAGGACAGTGCGACCAATATACACGCAGCCGATCGCGCACCTTGCCACCCAGCAAGGCATGGCAAGGCACATTCAGCGCCTTGGCATGCAAGTCCAGCAGGGCATTCTCCAGCGCACCCATGCCCTCGGCCACCACGCCGCCGGCGGCGGGACGCGTGCGGCTATATGCCTGGGCATGAAAATACTCAAGACCCGGCACAGGTTGACCCACCAACAGGCCTGACAGCTGCGAGATGACCGCCGTCACGCCGGGCGAGCCAAAGCCTTCGTCATACTCGCTCCAGCCAGTCAGGCCTTCGTCGGTCTCCATCTTCAGAAAATGATAGTTGCGCCATCCCGCATCGCAACTCAGCGTCTCCACCCGCGTAATCTTCACCGCCTTCTCCTTACGTGGATACTGCGCGGCGGTGCCAGAGCGGCACCGTCATTCACGCCTGCGCGCGCCGCATCATGTCCTGTCGGACGCGCCGGTCGCCAAACTCGTCCGGCCCGCCAGCGCCGGTTTCTGCGTTTCCAGATACTGCCCGATGCGGGCCTTCAGCCCCGGCCTGGCAGCCGACCGCACGAGTGCCGCCATGTCGTGCTGACGCTGGACGCTCGCGCCGGGTCCGTCGAGTGCCGCGTACAGGCGGTGTCTGGTATCGCTGTCCAGCGCCGCTGCCGCTTCGCGCGCTTGCTCGATGATTCCACCCCAACTTGCCTCGTCCGCCAAATCGTGGACGAAGCCGCTGGCACGCGCCTGGCCGGCGTCGAAGCTGAGGCTCTCGCCCAATATGCGCAGCGCCTCAGCCTCGCCCACGATTGCGCGCAGGCGCCGCGAACCCAATACCAGCCCGAAGTTCAAGCCCGGCATGCGAAAGCTGGCATCGGACGTGCAGATGCGCCGCCTGCAGGCGGCAAACAGATCCGCGCCGGCGCCATAGTTGCGTCCCTGCGCCAGCGCCAGCGTCATGCAGGGCGCAGTGGCCAGCGTCTCCAGCAACATCTCGATGCGAACGAAACGCAGCAGCAGATCGCCTTCGCTTTGCTCTTCGTAATCCGTGAAATCGAAGCCTGCGGAGAAATTCCTGCCCTCGCCTTGGAACACAAGCAATGGCACATCCTCCTGCAATGCCGACATCACGCCCTGCAGCAATGCCTCCACCAGATCGGCGCTTAACGCATTGCGCTTGGCCGGCCTGTTGAGAAGAAAAACCCAGTGGTCGGGCTGGCGCATAATGCGCAGGGCGGCGTTCAAAGGCTGCGCGCTCATGACTGCACCGATATGCCGGCAATCACTTCGTCTGTGTGTTCGCCCAGCGCCGGCGGTCGACGCTGGATATCCGCCGTCCTGCCGTCCATGCGTATGGGCGATGCAAACGTCCGCGTTTGCACGCCATTGGGCAGATCCAGGGCCTGCACCCAATTCATGTGCCGCACCTGCTCGTCGTCCAGCACATCCGAATAAGTGTTGATGGGCGCGCAGGGCACACCCGCCTGGCGAAACCGCGCCAGCCAGGCCGTGGCATCGTGTTCGGCGAAAATTTCTTCCAGGATGTCGCGCAACGCCTCCTGGTGTTCCGCCCTGAGCGTCGTGCTCGCAAAGCGCGGATCCGCAAGCAGGTCCATGCGTTCCACGGTGGCGCACACCGCTTTCCACAACGCATCGTTGCCCGCAGCCATGCCGAAATAGCCGCCGCGGCAGCGAAATACCTGATACGGCGCGTTGCGTGGATGCGCCGAGCCCAGTTTCTCAGGATTGATGCCCGTGCCGAAATACTGCGATGTCTGCAATGCCGCGATGCCCAGCGTCGCACCCAGCATGGAAATATCGATATGCGCACCCCGCCCGTCGCGCTCCACTGCGCGCAGCGCCGAGGCAATGGCAAAAGCGGCGTACAGACCGGCGGCAAAATCACACACGGGCACACCGCATTTGACGGGCGCGCCGCCCTGCTCTCCGGTAACACTCATGAGGCCGCTCATGGCCTGCAGCGTCAGGTCGAATCCGCCTTCCTGGCTGCGCGGCCCCGACTGCCCATAGGCCGAAATAGAGCAGTAAAGCAGGCGAGGGTTCAGCGCGCGCATGTGCTCATAACCCAGCCCCAGGCGATCCATGACCCCAGGTCGATTGTTCTCGATCAGCACATCGGCCGAAGCGATCAACCGGCGGGCCGCGTCGCGATCCTGCTCATTCTTCAAATCAAGTGCCGCCGACCGCTTGTTCCGGTTGAGCGACGCAAAATTCTCGCTGTAACCCTGCGTGATGGGCGCCCAGCTACGCAGCGTGTCGCCGCCGCCTGGGTGCTCGATCTTGATGAGATCGGCTCCCATGTCCGCCAGCAGCAACCCGCAGAAGGGGCCTGCCGCCACGTTGCAGATCTCGATAACCCGGACGCCTTCCAGCGTAGATTCCTGCTTCATGCCTCGCCTCGTGAGGAACATCGTGTGGGCAATGCTAATGGAAAAATTTCCATTGCTCAACTTTTAGTACATAGATCCTATTTATTAGGATTTTTGTCATATGCTTATGCTGGAGCGAACGCGGGAAAATGGCTGAAACCCGCGTCAAATATGCCATTTCATAGATTCCTGTGCCACGGCGCAGGTGGCCGCCAACCTATGACGCAGCGGCCGCTTTCGCCGCGCAACCGGCTTTCCCCGCGGCGGCGGGGGTACAATTTTTGGCGATTTCTTTCCGGAGCATCCAGCATGTCAGAACCCATACGCCTCACCCAATACAGCCACGGCGCGGGTTGCGGCTGCAAGATTTCTCCGCGTGTGCTGGACGTCATCCTGGCAGGCAGCGGCGCGCAGAACCATGATGTCAACCTGTGGGTGGGCAACGCTTCGCGCGACGACGCCGCCGTGTTCGGCATCGACGAACAGCAAGGGATCGTATCCACCACCGACTTTTTCATGCCTATCGTGGACGATCCATTCGACTTCGGGCGCATTGCCGCCACCAATGCCATCAGCGATATCTATGCCATGGGCGGCACCCCTCTCATGGCGATCGCCATCCTGGGCTGGCCCGTGAATGTGCTGCCGCCGGAAATCGCCCGCGAAGTCGTGCGGGGTGGGCGCACAGCCTGCGATGCGGCGGGCATTGCCCTGGCGGGCGGACACTCCATCGATGCGCCCGAGCCTATTTTCGGTCTGGCCGTGACCGGCGCGGTGCGCCGTGAGCATCTCAAGCGCAATGACACCGCCACCCAGGGATGCGTGCTGTTCCTGACCAAGCCCTTGGGCGTGGGCATTCTGACCACCGCCGAGAAGCAGGGGAGGCTGCGGCCGCAAGACAGGCATGTGGCACGCGACTGGATGTGCACGCCCAACACGGCAGGCAGCCGCTTCGGCACCCTGCCCGCCGTCAAGGCCATGACGGATGTCACCGGTTTCGGCCTGCTGGGCCATCTGCTGGAAATGGCCGATGGCAGCGGGCTGACGGCATATCTCGACTACGACGCGGTACCCCGCATTCCAGGCATCGATCATTATCTTTCTCAAGGTTGCGTCCCGGGCGGGACACAGCGCAACTTCGACAGCTATGGGCAGGGCGTCGCCCCCATGCGGGAAGAACAGCGCCTGCTGCTTTGCGATCCCCAGACCAGCGGCGGCCTGCTCGTGGCGGTCGAACCGGCAGAGGTGAACGACTTTCTGGCACAGGCCGCCGCGCTGGGCCTGCGGCTCTCGCCCATTGGGCACCTGGGGCCGCGGCAGCCTCATGGCGTCGTGGTGAACTGATGCGCGGCGACACGCAGGACTATCGCGCGCTGTTCCTGGCCGATACGCCCATGATGGACATGCGCGCACCCGTGGAGTTCGCCAGGGGTGCGTTTCCACATGCCGTAAACCTGCCGCTGATGACCGACAGCGAGCGCGAGGCCGTGGGCACCTGCTATGCCAGGCAAGGCCAGCAGGCAGCCATTGCGCTGGGCCACAAACTCGTTTCGGGCGCCGTGCGCGACGAACGCATCGCCGCATGGGTCCGTTTCGCGCGCCGGCATCCGGACGGGTATCTGTACTGCTTCCGCGGCGGGCTGCGCTCCCAGATCGCCCAGCAATGGCTGGCGCAAGCCGGCATAGACTATCCTCGTGTCGCGGGCGGCTACAAGGCGCTGCGCGCCTATCTCGCCGGTGTGATGGCGCAGGCCTTTCAAACCGGCCGTTTCGTACTGGTTGGCGGGCTGACCGGTAGCGGCAAGACGGCGCTGCTGCACGAGCTGGAACATGCAATCGACCTGGAAGGCCTGGCGCATCATCGGGGCTCAAGCTTCGGCCGCCACGCAACACCGCAGCCCACGCAAATCGACTTCGAGAACGCGCTGGCCATAGCCTTGCTCAAAAAGCAGGCGCTGGGCCTGCGCGAGCTGGCACTGGAGGAAGAAGGCCGCATGATAGGCAGCTGCAACCTGCCGCTGCCTTTGCGGGATGGCATGCAGCGCTATCCCCTGGTATGGCTGGACGAAGATCTGTCCGCACGCACAGACCGCATCCTGCGGGACTACGTGCTGGACCTATCAGGCGAGTTTGTGGCCTTGCACGGCCCTGAGGCCGGCATGGCGGCCTTTTCGGATCATCTGCTGGCTGGCCTCGCCCGAATCGCCAGGCGGCTGGGCGAGGAGCGCTACCGCCAGTTGGCCGCCCATATGCGACAGGCGCTGAAGTCGCAGGCGGCGGGCAACGGAACCGCGAGCCATCGCGTATGGATAGACCAGTTGCTGCGCCATTATTATGATCCTATGTACGCCTACCAGCGGCGGCAGCGCCAGGATCGCATTATCTTCAGCGGCAATCGCCGGGAGGTGCGGGACTATCTGCGCCGACGCCTGGTTTGAATGCGCAAGCGGTTGCGGCGCGACGCTTGCATGCCTCAGGCCGCACCGGCCCATATGCTGTCCCGCTGGCCGCGCGCCTGACGCCGCCGTGCGGCCCTGGCCATCCATATCATGCACAGCGCGCCGACCGCAGCCGTCAGATCGACGCCCACGCTGGCCTGCGAGGTATTGGCCCATAATCCCGTGGCTGGCTGCAGCCATCCCGCCAGGCTGGTCAGCGGTATGGCGATTGTGGCGGCGGCGCACAACCACAACAATTCCACCGCGCCACGCGCGGCGCCGCGCAGGAAAGCCCAGACGATGCTCAGGAAGAACACAGCGTAATAAACAACAATATGCCAGCTGTTCAGGTTCGGCACCAGGCCATGCAGCCATTTTCCCGTCACAAGACTGGCGGAGACGCCCGCCACACAGCCCAGGCACACGCCGACCGTAAGCGCCGACAATATGCGCACCGAGGTTTTTTGCTCCGGCAGCCCAGATTCGCGCGCACGGCGACGGCGCGATTCCATCCATAGCAGGTTGCCTGAATAGAACAGAAAGGCGCCGGCAAGAGCAAGCAGGAAATACAGCCATTGCACGACGGCGCCGCCAAACGTGGCGAAGTGCAGCGCAAAAAATACCGCCAGCCAACGCGTCCAACCTGTGGTGTGGCCTGGCAGATAGGCGCCGTTGATGATGCTGCCGGTAAACGGATCCATGATCGCAAAGGCATCGTAGCGCATCATGTAGTCGGGATCGACACCATGCACACGCACGGTCGGGCGATCGCCGGCCAGGCCACGATAATGCATATATTCAGGCTCGAACCCGGGAGACAGCACCCGCAGTGTGTGCAGAAGCTGCGCGGGCGGCGCCACCGGGGCAATGGCCGATCTGCTCGGGGCTGATGGCACCGCTTGCGCCGGAGGCACAGCCGCCCCTTGCCGCGTGGCGGTTTGCGCCGCGCCCGTTGCCGCAGCGTCCGGCACGTCAATCGGCGGGGCGGGCAGGGTCCACAAGGTTCGCAGCTTGCCGTCGTAGATCAGATGATTCTGAATGTCGTATATCGGTTCGTGAAAAGCGAAGACAACTGTCGTCAACGCGATGATCACGTGAAAAGGCAAGCTGAAGAAGCCAATGGCATTGTGGGCATCCTTCCATAGCACCTTCAGGTTCTTGCCCAGGCGCAGTGCAAAGAGATCCTTGGCCAGGGTGGGAAGCAGGATAACGATGCCCGACACTAGCGCCAGGCCGTACATCATGGCAATCACGCCTATCGCCAGCACGCCGGCGTCCAGATTGCCCGGCACAAAGCCCGCCGTGCGGTGCAGATAGTCGACCAGTTCCGCCACATCCGTGGGTGCGCGCTCGCTGATTTTCAATGCGCCCTCGCCATCAAGAACCGCGTGGTACTGGCGCGTGCCGTCCTGGCTTTTCCATGAGAGCTGCGCCGGCTCGGCGTCGGTTGCGCGCAGCGTCAGCCGGAAGTCGCGCGAGGCCTCCGGATGCGCGGCAAGCGTCTGGTCGATGAGGCGGCCCGCATCCTGTATGGCGACGGGACGCGTATCGTGCATGGGCGGGGACACCCAGGCCGCCAGGTCGTACTTGAACACGGTGAGCGCACCGGCATAGAAAGCAATGAACAGCGCCAGGCCCGCGATGATGCCTGTCCAGGTATGAACCGCCTTGTATATGCGGAGGACGTCCGCTTGAATCTTCATGGCGCAACCGCCAGAAGCAGAAGGTAGCTAGCGATGCTTGCCCCTCCCAGCCAAAGCCAGGCCCGCACGGCGTCACGGAAGAGAAAACAACAGGACAATACGGCAAGCCAGACCGGCGGGACTATCCACAGCGCGATCTGGTATTTGTCGAACACCATGCTGCCCTGGCTGCCGGCATGCATGAAAAGCCCGCTGGCGATCAGCGCAAGCGCCAGACCGCATAGGGTGCCGGCCAGCGTCTTGCCCATCCAGCCGCCATGATGGCGCCGCGCCCGCCTCATTGCCGGCTCCGCCGCAATGCGCCTATAAACGGAAAAATAACCCATAACAGCATCAGAAGCGTCAGAAACACAAAGAAGCCGGTGACCGGCCGCATGGCCAGACCCCACATCCCCATGCCGAGCACCAGCAGCACCGCCGCAGCAGGGGCTATCAGGCCGCTATCCAGGGGCTTGCGGCGCCATGTCTGGTTGGGCGAGCCGAGATAAAAGCAGGCTGCGCCCGTCGAAGTAAGCAGAAAAGCAAGGAAACCCAGCATGATGAGATGCTCCAGGTTTGTGGCGGACCATATTGAATGATAATGATTATAATTTAATCGTTTGGGTGCGCACCATGCCGCCAACGCCCACAGAATGGCGGTCAAACGGGATTAAATAGGAATTATTCGAAAATACTGAAAATTACGCGAATATACCTGATATTAATTCTCATTCGTGATAATATCCCGAAATATTTTTTGCGCTTCTTTTCTCCCTGTCGAACCAGGCCATGTCCGATTCCACGCGCCGCGCCTATTGGCTGAAAACACTGCACCGATGGCACTGGATCAGTTCCGCCTTGTGTTTGATCGGCATGATCATCTTCGCGGCCACCGGCATTACACTCAATCATGCGGCCTCCATCGAATCCGCGCCCCAGGTCCAATCCCTCGTCGCGCAATTGCCCGACGCCATGCTGGACCAGATCCAGTCCGACGGCGGCGCTGCCCCCCGCAAGGCGCCGCTGCCCGCCACGCTGCGAGCGTGGCTGAAACACGAGTTATCCGTGGAGGCCGGGTCGCGCGACGCTGAGTGGTCTGAGGATGAAATCTACCTGTCCCTGCCGCGCCCTGGCGGCGACGCCTGGTTGGCCGTGGATCTGGCCAGCGGCGAAGTCGAATACGAGCTGACCACCCGCGGATGGGTTTCCTACCTGAATGACCTGCACAAAGGCCGCAACACCGGCGTGGTTTGGCGCTGGTTCATCGATATTTTCGCCGCCGCCTGTCTGGTGTTTTCGCTTACGGGGCTGTTTCTGCTCAAGATGCACGCGGGAGGTCGCTTCGCAACCTGGCCCGTGGTCGGCCTCGGCGTCTTGATACCGGCATTGCTGGCGCTTCTTTTCATTCATTGACTGGGGTATTCATGCGCATATTGTTTCGCTCCCTTTGGCTGGCGGCGCTGCTCGCAGGCACGGCTCAAGCCGCCAATTTCACCGTCAGCGTGGAGATACCCGAGCTGAATGTCGCCGCCTATCACCGGCCCTACGTCGCAATCTGGCTGGAACGACCCGACCGCAGTGTCGCCGCCGACCTGGCTGTCTGGTACGACACCGAGGAAGGCGAAGGCACCAAATGGCTCAAAGACCTGCGCCAGTGGTGGCGCCGCAGCGGCCGCGATCACAGCTATCCCATAGATGGGGTCAGCGGCGCCACGAAACCGGTAGGCACGCACACGCTGACGTTCGACGGCAAGACCGCACCGCTTGCGGGCCTTGCCCCGGGCGAGTACGGGCTGGTTGTCGAGGCCGCGCGCGAACTGGGCGGGCGCGAGCAACTGCGGCTGCCGTTCTCCTGGCCGCCGGCCCAGGCCGAACAGAAAAGCGCGCAGGGCAAGCATGAGCTTGGCCGCGTCGACCTCGATCTTGAACCCTAGAAACCGCTGTTTTTCCAAGGAGTCTGTCTTGAAACCGATACACCAATGCGCTCTGGCGGCACTGCTGCTCTGCACATCCCTTGCGGCCCGCGCGCACGACGTCTGGCTGCTGCCGTCCGCCACCGTGCTGTCCGCGGAAAACGCCTGGATTACCGTGGACGCCGCCGCGGGCAATGACAAGTTCTATTTCAACCATCGCCCCCTGCGCCTTAACGGCCTTACCGTGACAGCCGCCGACGGTTCCGCGATTGAGCCTCAAAACCAGAACACCGGCGAGCTACGCAGCACATTCGATCTGAAGCTGACCAAGCCCGGCACCTACCGCCTTGCCATTGCCAGCGACGCCATCGCCGCCGCCTGGGAAGAAAACGGCGAACGCAAGCGCTGGTTCGGCACGCCCGACGAGGTTGCTGACCAAGTGCCCGCCCAGGCCGACAAGCTCAGGGTGTGGCAATCGGTGCGCCGCATCGAAGCCTTCGTGACCGCCGGCAAGCCCACCGAGATCAAGCCTGTCGGCAAGGGCCTGGAATTACTGCCAATCACGCATCCCAACGACCTTTATGCGGGAGAAACCGCAACCTTCCAGATGCTGCTCGACGGCAAACCCGCATCCGGCGTCGAAATTCAGGTCGTGCCGGGCGCAAGCCGCTATCGCGATCAGCTTGAGGCCATCAAGCTGACTTCGGACGAACAGGGCAAGTTCTCGGTGCAATGGCCCCATGCCGGCATGTACTGGCTGGATGCCGACGCACAGGACAACAAGACCGCCTCCAGCCGTGCAAGCGAACGGCGACTGGCCTATGTGGCGACATTCGAGGTCCTTCCTCAGTGATGCGCGCGGCAACAGCCCATAAGCGTTTCCTGCACGCGCTGTGGGCATTGATGCTGGCCCTGTCGGCCTGCGCCACAGCGGCCGAGCCCGATGCCGTTGTTCTTCGCGGTGCCACCATGGGCACCACATGGTCGGCCCAGGCTGTGCTGCCTGTCGGCGTTGCGGCCAATCGGGCGCGCCGCGATATCCAGGCAGCACTGGACCAGGTTGTTGCCCAGATGAGCACCTGGGAGCCCGGCTCGGACATCTCCCACTGGAACCGCGCACCCGCCGGTTGGCACAGCATTCCCAAATCATTCTTCGAGGTTCTGCATCAGGCCATGGCTATCGCGGCAGGCACCGACGGCGCCTACGATCCCACCGTAGGCCCGCTGGTCGACGCATGGGGCTTCGGTGCCGCACATCACGAACGGCGCCGGCCCGACCCATCCGCGCTGGCCCAGGCCCGCGCGCGCGTCGGCTGGCGCAGGGTCCAGCTCGACGCCGCCACCTCGCGGGCGTATCAACCTGGCAACGCGAACCTGGACCTGTCCTCGATCGCCAAGGGATACGGTGTGGATCGGGCCGCGCTCGCGCTGGAGGCACTGGGCGTGACGGACTACTTGCTGGAAGTGGGTGGTGAACTGCGCGGGCATGGCCATCGCCCAAGCGGAGGCCCCTGGCATGTGGCCATAGAACGCCCGGCCACGACGCAGCGCGCCGAGGCCGCCGCGGTCATTCCCCTGAATGGCCTGTCGGTAGCGACATCGGGCAACTATCGCCGCTATTTCCAGGAAGGGCATACTCGCTACGCGCACATTATCGATCCGCGCACGGGCCTGCCGGCGGACAACGGCAGCGCATCCGTAACCGTGGTGCACGCGCAATGCATGCAGGCCGATGCCCTGGCCACTGCCCTGTTTGTGCTCGGCCCCAGGGCGGGATTTGAATATGCGCGCAATCACGATCTGGCCGCCCTGTTCATCGTCGCCACCGACACCGGATTCATACAACACGAAACGCCCGCCTTCTCCGCCTTGGCGTCGGCGGGATAGGCACCATGCTCGAGCGATACCTCATCGCGGTCTGTATTGCCGCAGCGTGGTGCGTACTGTGCCTGCGCGCCTGGCGCACCCATCGCCGCAAGGCCACGCAGGAGGCGTCCACCCTGGCGCATGCCGCCGACGGTGACATCATCGTGGCCTACGCAAGCCAGACCGGCGTTGCCGAAGATCTCGCCAACCGCACCGCGGCCAGCCTTCGCGGCGCAGGCAAGGCCGCGCTCTGCCTGCCGCTTGGCCATATCGATGCCAACCTGATGAAACGCGCGCAGCGCATGCTGTTCGTGGTAAGCACGACGGGCGAGGGCGATCCGCCCGATGCCGCTTCTTCCTTTGTGTCGGCGCTGATGGCGCCGCAGCCCGCCGACGGCGCCGCACCGGCTGCCATGAGCACCCTGGCGCATATGCGCTTCGCCCTGCTTGCATTGGGAGATAGGGAGTACGCGCGTTTCTGCGCTTTCGGCGCAAGCCTGGACGACTGGTTGCGCAGGCACGGAGCGC
This sequence comes from Allopusillimonas soli, assembly GCF_004153445.1. GTDB lineage: Bacteria > Pseudomonadota > Gammaproteobacteria > Burkholderiales > Burkholderiaceae_B > Allopusillimonas > Allopusillimonas soli. The sequence goes on along the minus strand of NZ_SDQC01000004.1, from coordinate 43,256 downwards.
GACCGCTTTTCGACCGTATCGATGTCGACAACGCGCGTCCGGAGTCCCTCGACCAGTGGAGTCTTGAACTGTCGCGAGCGCTGGCTCTTTCCAACCCCATCAGTCTCGCGCCCATATCTTATGATGGCTGGACGCTGGCGCGGCGCCAGCGGCTCAATCCCGGCAACGCCGAGGCGCCTTGCTTTCATATCGAGCTGCGTCCGCCTGCCGGCCTTCAGCCCGCCTGGCAGGCCGGTGATATTGCGGAAATCGAATTGTCCGCCGGCACCGTTGATGCCCTGCCACAGCATAGGCAATACTCCATTGCGTCGCTGCCCGAAGATGGCGCCATACACCTGCTTGTTCGACAGGTACGCAAGCCCGATGGGCAATTGGGCCGCGTAAGCGGGTGGCTTACCGAGACTGCCGCGCACGGCACTGCTATTCCTCTACGCATCCGTGGCAATCGCAACTTTCATGCACCCGATTCAGCGCGCCGATTGATTCTGATCGGCAACGGAACCGGGCTGGCCGGGCTGCGCGCACACCTCAAGGCGCGCATCGGGGCCGGGCAGCATCAGACCTGGTTGCTGTTCGGAGAACGTTTTCGCGCCCACGATTATCACTACCGCGAGAATATCGAAAGCTGGCACGCCAATGGCGCGCTGGCGCGGCTTGACCTGGCTTTTTCCCGGGATCAGGCCGAGCGGATCTATGTGCAACATAGGCTGCGCGGCGCCGCGACCGATATAAGAAACTGGGTGGAACAGGGCGCGGCAATCTATGTGTGCGGCAGCCGGGACAGCATGGCCCCGGGCGTGCACAAGGCGCTGGTTGATGTACTGGGTACGCAGACCGTACAAGCACTGATGCGGGATGGGCGGTATCGGCGGGATGTCTATTGATCACATCCCGGCCGAATGACCTTTTTACGGCTGCGGCCTACTCGGAGGTCTCCGCTTCCACCAGCTTTGCCAACTGCGCCAGCGACTCCTGCCAGCCCAAATGGCACATCTCGACTGGAATGGCCGAAGGTACGCCTTCCTGCGTAATGTCGAGGTCAGTGCCGCATGTCACTTGTCTCAGCAGCACCGTGGTGATCATTTCCCCCGGCAGGTCTGGATCATCGAAGCGATCCGTGTAGCGGATTTTTTCGCCCGGCACCAGATCAAGGTATTCGCCGCCAAACGAATGGCTGTTGCCGCTGCCGAAGCTGCGAAAGGACATTCTGAACGTGCCACCCTCTTTCGCATCCATGTGTTCGACCTGGCAGGTGTAGCCATAAGGCGGCAGCCACTTCGCCATGGCATCGGGTTCAAGAAACGCGCGATAGACGCGCTCGGGCGGCGCACGCAGCACACGGTGCAGCTGGACTGTTCCGGTCGTCATGATCAATTCCCCCAGAGTTGAGCAGGCCGCCCGCCATAGGCCATCAGGCCGCGCACCGCACGTCAACTCTATACCGCCAAGGCCGTCCTGTCTGTTTCCATTCGCAAACACCGGCTGTCATGTTTTTTCCGTCTTTCCCTGCATCACCATGATGGTCTGCTGCATGAGCGCGCACAGCGTTTCCTTGCCACTGTTGACGGCAAAGACTTCCGCCTTGACCACAATCAGCGTCCGGCCCGGCCGAACGACCTGCCCCCGCGCAACCAGCTTTTCGCCGTTCGCAGGCGCCATGAGGTTCATCTTGTACTCCACCGTCAAAACGGATGCCGCGGGTGGCGCCACAGTCATGGCCGCATAGCCGCCCGCCGAGTCGGCAATCATGCCAACGACACCCCCATGCACAAAGCCGTGCTGCTGCAGGATGCCGTCCCAATGCGGTACATGGATCTCCGTATACCCGTGTTCAACGACAGGCAATGCGGCGCGTATCAAATGCATCGCCCCCTGCCGGTCAAAGCTGGCGCGGACATCAACGGCGAAGTCGGGATTGGCAATTTCCGTCATGGTGTACTTTTACGGGTAGGTAATCTATTCGGAGGTGGTGGCGGGCAGCCGCGCCCATGGCTCGCGGACCAGGCTTTGCAGCAGATAGTCGATGAAAGCCTGTACGCGCGCGGTCCGTCTGCGCCCGGGCGGCGTCACGATGTAGAGCGCGATGGGCGCGACTTCCCACTCGTCCAGAGCCGTCTCCAGCCGCCCCGACTGAAGCTCATCCCAGACAAGAAACTCTGGCTGGAGCGCCAGGCCAAGCCCCGCCAGAAGCGCTGGCGTCAAGGCCTCGGCATTGTTGGCGCGCATCTGCGAGGGCACGGCCTGAGCGAAATCGCCGTGCTTCTTATGCCGAAACCGCCAGCTGGTTCCGCCACGGGAATAGGAATACCACAAGGCCTTGTACCGCTGGAGATCTCGAGGATGCCGCGGCTTTCCGTGCTGCGCAAAATAGGCCGGCGAGCCCACCAGCAGGATACGCACTTCGCATAGGCGGCGCGCCAGCAGGCTTGAGTCTGCAAGGCTGGCGATCCGCAATGCAAGGTCAAACCGCTCCGCCACCAGGTCCACTTGCTTGTCGTCGAACTGGATATCGAGCTCCACCTCAGGATAGGCAGCGAGAAAGCCTGGCGTGATCGGCGCGAGGCGGCTCAGCCCAAAGGACATGGGCGCTGACACCCGAATCAATCCGCGCGGGCTGACGGCCTGCTCGGCGATTTCAGCCTCGACCGCCTCTCCTTCTTCAAGAATGCGGGATGCGCGCTCCAGAGCCGCCTGACCGCTTTCGGTCAAGGACATTCTGCGCGGCGTGCGGTGAAAAAGCACCGTGCCCGTGCGAGCCTCCAACCTGCCAATCGCCTTGGACACCGTGGCTTGGGACAAAGACAGCTCGGCGGCAGCACGGGCAAAAGAACCCATCTCCGCAACCTTTGCAAAAATCGCCCATGCCTCCAGGTCTGGTAGCTTTTTCATCGGCCTTCCAGTCGTTTGGCTGTGGGATGTGCCTTTACCTGGGGACGGTGCTGTAGGAGAACCCATAACATGAAAATCTTCTCTCTGCGATACGGACGGGTCAACAAGCCTACACACCTGTCCTGTCGGTTCTCACAATACGTTGGTGAGCACATTCACACAACTAATGGAGAAACCCGATTTTTCTCACCACTGCTGAAAATTTCTAATGCAGCCAGATGTCAGCGCAATAATGAACATGCCCCAGATATGAAGAGAGGGGCATGGCTTGGGTTCAATGGCCTTTGATCCAATCTTCTATGCGTAGGCCATCGACTCGTTCAAACTCACGCGTGTTGTTTGTTACCAGTACCAAGCCAAGTGACCGGGCGTGACCAGCGATCAACACATCATAAGGGCGAATTGGTGCTCCTTTAGTTTTCAACTCGGCCCGGATTTGGCCACTGTGAGAGGCTGCGGCATTGTCAAAGTGCAACACCTCAAGCCTTGCGGCCATGCCTTCGATTTCTGCCAGGTTCCGTGCAGGAGCCTGTGAGTTCTCCGCCCCGAAGATCAACTCGCTAAGGGTTACAGCGCTGATGCAAAGCCGCCCTTGATTCAAATTGAATGTATCTCTGATGTAGGGCGGTTTATTTTTGATCGTGAAGATGCAGATGTTGGTATCGAGCATGTAGCGAAGCATCATAGCGTCTCGCGTGCTTGGGATTCCGGCTGGCTGCGCTCATTCATGAAGTCCTCCGTCACGCCAGGGCCGTCAAACCAGCTATCCCATGTGGCGTCGATAGGGCTGATCAAACGAGCGCGACCGATGGCGGTCACTTCGACTTGCTTGACGTTTTCCGGCAGCTCAAGCGCTTTGGGAAGTCTGACGGCCTGGCTGCGGTTGTTCATGAAAACAGTAGTGCGGGACATGGCCACCACCTTTGTATATGCACATGGTATATACATATAGTGGCACGCATGGATGTATATGTCAATGTAATATACAGTCGCTTGGGCTGTCGCTGCGGATTTTTCATTAATTATGAAATTCGATAGGTAATCCATCCAATGTTTAATGCTTTCCATTTTCCAGCCGGTTAACTTGGACAGCTGATGCACCGACATTTCTGCTTCTAAAACTGGTATTCCAAAATACCGAGCAACCTCTGACTGAAGAAACCCCATTTTCCCTAGGGTTAGACCCTACGGGGTATGGAACGCGCACCACGCGCCAAACAAAGGCCACGCTGATCTACCGGCGAACGAAGAACCTTCGGGCAGGAGGCTCTCCCGCATCGCTCCACGTCCAATCCTGAATCTCGTCCTCATAGGACATGCGTGGATGTTTCCACCTGACAATAACGCGCCGGTCACCCAAAATTAACCCCACATCGCCCCGCTAAGACAAAGTGTCCGGAGGCGTTCCTTCATATGAGTGCGGGGGATTACCCCCCTTAAAAAGGGGGAGCAGCATTCGCCAGTAACTACAGTCATGATGGTTGAATGGGTACATACAATTCTCCACCTGACTGACGAAATGCCTGTGACTTCTCGTGCAGGCCGGCCTGCACGGCTTCACTTTCGGACAGACCCTTGGCTGCTGCGAAATCACGAACTTCTTGCGTAATTTTCATGGAGCAAAATTTGGGTCCGCACATACTGCAGAAGTGCGCCTCTTTGCTGGAGTCCTTGGGCAGCGTTTCGTCATGGAATTCGCGTGCCGTTTCAGGATCTAGACCCAGGTTGAACTGATCCTGCCAGCGGAACTCGAAGCGAGCCTTGCTGAGTGCATCGTCACGCGCGCGGGCGCCCGGATGACCTTTAGCCACATCGGCAGCATGAGCAGCGATCTTATAAGCGATCAAACCTTGCTTGACGTCTTCCCTATCAGGCAGGCCCAGATGCTCCTTGGGAGTCACATAGCACAGCATAGCAGTCCCCATCCAGCCAATCATAGCTGCGCCGATAGCACTGGCGATATGGTCATAGCCCGGTGCAATGTCTATGGTTAGAGGCCCAAGGGTGTAGAAAGGAGCTTCGTGGCAGGTTTTCAGCTGTTCGTCCATATTGGCCTGAATCATGTGCATAGGTACATGACCCGGACCTTCTATGATGGTCTGTACGTCGTGATTCCAGGCCACTTGCGTCAATTCGCCAAGCGTACGCAGTTCAGCAAACTGCGCCTCATCATTGGCATCAGCACCAGAGCCTGGGCGCAAGCCATCACCTAGCGAGAAACTCACGTCATATTGCTTCATGATGTCGCAGATATCCTCGAAGTGCTCATAGATGAAACTCTCGCGGTGATGAGCCATGCACCACTTGGCCATGATAGAGCCGCCACGGCTGACAATCCCAGTCATGCGATCTGCGGTCAGATGTATGAAGCCTAGCCGCACTCCCGCGTGGATGGTGAAATAGTCAACACCTTGCTCGGCTTGTTCGACCAACGTATCACGGAAGATTTCCCAACTCAGGTCTTCAGCAATACCACTCACTTTTTCCAGAGCCTGATAGATCGGTACCGTGCCGATGGGTACAGGGCTGTTGCGGATGATCCAGTCGCGCGTGGTATGAATGTTCCGGCCCGTGGAAAGGTCCATCACGGTATCGGCCCCCCAGCGGGTTGACCAGACCAGTTTTTCGACCTCTTCCTCAATGCTAGATGTGACCGCACTGTTGCCAATATTTGCGTTCACTTTCACCAGGAAATTTCGCCCAATGGCCATGGGTTCCACTTCAGGGTGATTGATATTGGCCGGCAATATGGCGCGGCCTCGTGCTATTTCATCGCGTACGAATTCCGGTGTGATGATCTTGGGGATATTGGCACCCATGGGGTTTCCGGCCACACGACGGGCACGCTCTTCATTGGCCAGATACTCGGCCATCCACTCCCGCTTGCCGTTCTCGCGCAGGGCAACATATTCCATTTCGGGGGTGATGATGCCGCGCCGTGCATAATGCATTTGCGTGACATTGCCTCCGATCTTGGCCTTGCGTGGCTGGCGCATTAAGCCGCTGGCCTGTTCACGCAACACGGCGATGCGTGGGTTGTCACGTTCGCTTCGGCCACCATCATCTAGCAGTTTTGCAATGCGGCCTGAATATGACTTGGTATCAGCGCGCTCTTCAATCCAAGGGGCACGCATGGCGGGCAGTCCCTTCCTTACGTCAAGCTCTACGGTTGCATCTCCGTAGGGACCCGAGGTGTCGTAGAGACATACCTGCTCTCCGTTGGTAAGCGCAACTTCGCGGACGGGGATGCGCAGATCAACGCGTGAACCCTGTATGTGACTTCGGCTGGATGCTGGAAAAGGTTCTCGTGCGCGCGCCAATGATGTGGCAAAGTCTTCGGGCGTCAAACCCTTGGTTGATGCAGTTGCGATATTGATATGGCGAGGGGAAGTAGGTGCATTCATGCGGGCGTCTCCTGAAATAAAGGGATTGCTCCGCATCAGCCAGGTGCTGGGCATGCTAGGTGGATATCCTGTTGTTATTCCCGGAGCGGGCACCGGACGGATATCTACCACGGCATCGACACCCTTGTGGCTACAGCTCTTCTTACGCTGGTACTAACCAGATCAAGTTCGCGGTTCCGGCAGATTAGGTCCGCCATCTCAGCACGCCAAATTCGTGCACCCCGGAGCAGCAATAATTTTATAGTGTCCTTTGTGAGTTGCCAATCACCTGAAGGACTATAGAAGAAGGCAATCAAAAGCAAGAAACCCATAAGTGTCTCAACTTATGGGTTTCAAGTTCTCATATTATGGGTTCACTTACAGACACAATCACACATCAATATTCCCCGCCTGCAGCGCATGCGTTTCTATGAATTCGCGGCGCGGCTCGACATGGTCGCCCATGAGCGTGGTGAACACTTGGTCGGCGGCAATAGCGTCCTCGACCTGCACGCGAAGCAGGCGGCGCACTGCCGGGTCCATTGTGGTTTCCCAAAGCTGCTGCGGATTCATTTCGCCCAGGCCCTTGTAACGCTGCTTGCTGATGCTGCGTTCGGCCTCGGCCCTGAGCCATTGCATGGCTTCGCGGAAGTCTTGGACCGGCTTTTCCTTGCGCTTGTCGCCTTCGCCACGCGCCATGACCGCGCCTTCTCCCATAAGGCCTGTGAACGTCTGCGCGGCGCGCGCGAGCACGGCATAGTCGGCGCCGCGCACAAAGCCGCGATCGAAAACACTGACGCGCACATTGCCGTGATGGATGCGATTGAGCACAATGCGCCACGCATCGCCCTCGTCGCTGGCCTGCACATTGACGGTCACGGCGTTGGGGACGGCGGGGTCGTATACAGCATCGTAAAGACGCTGGGCCGATGCAGCCGCTTTGTCGGCATCGGAAAGATCGAGCTGCACCCCTTCGGCCATGGCCGACAGGGCATCGTGGTCCATGTAGCGCGACAGGCGCGTAATGACACCGTCTGCCAACACATACTGGCGCGCCAGATCGGCCAGCGCATCGCCCGTTATGGGCTGTGCGCCCTCACGAACCAGCAGGGACGCGTCCTTGAGCGCCACCTGCAGCATGAATTGCGCCTCTTCGGCATCATCCTTCAGATAGCGCTCATCGCGGCCAACCTTGACCTTGTACAGCGGCGGCTGCGCGATATACACATAGCCGCGCTCGACCAGATCAGGCATCTGGCGATAGAAGAGCGTAAGCAGCAGCGTCCGGATGTGCGCGCCGTCCACATCGGCATCGGTCATGATAATGATGCGGTGATAGCGCAGCTTGTCGATATTGAAATCGGGGCCAATGCCCGTGCCGAGAGCGGTGATGAGCGTGGCGATCTGTTCGCTGGAGATCAGCCGGTCAAAGCGGGCCTTTTCCACGTTCAGCACCTTGCCGCGCAGCGGCAGGATGGCCTGGAACTTGCGGTCGCGCCCCTGCTTGGCCGAGCCTCCCGCCGAATCCCCCTCGACGATATAGATTTCGCAAAGGGCTGGATCCTTCTCCTGGCAATCAGCCAGCTTGCCGGGCAGGCCGGCGCCTTCGAGGACGCTCTTGCGCCGTGTCATTTCACGGGCCTTGCGCGCCGCATCGCGCGCGCGGGCCGCCTCGATGATCTTGTTGCACAGCGCCTTTGCATCGTTGGGATGTTCCAGCAGCCAGGTTTCCAGCGTACGCGCAACCGCTTCCTCGACAGCAGGCCGCACTTCGCTGGAAACCAGCTTGTCCTTGGTCTGGCTGCTGAACTTGGGTTCCGGCACTTTCACCGACAGCACGCAGGCCAGGCCTTCGCGCATATCATCGCCCGTGGTGTCGACCTTGGCCTTCTTGGCCAGCTCGTTGTCGGCAATGTATTTGTTGATGACGCGCGTCATGGCCGCGCGCAGGCCGGTCAGGTGAGTACCGCCATCGCGCTGCGGGATGTTGTTGGTGAAGCACAAGACCGTTTCGGTGTAGCTGTCATTCCATTGCATGGCGACATCGACGCCTATCGTGGTGTCGTGCACCATGGACTCCGTGCTGACCGAAAATACATTGCCATGCAAGGTGGTCTTGGCGCGATTGATGTACTCGACGAAGCCCTTGACGCCGCCGAGAAAGGCGAAATCTTCTTCCTTGCTCGTGCGCTCGTCGACCAAGCGTATCTTCACGCCATTGTTCAGGAAGGACAGCTCGCGCAGACGCTTGGCCAGGATGTCGTAGTGGTATTCGATGTTCTCGAAGATTTCCGCGTCAGCCAGGAACTGCACCCGCGTGCCGGTGGATGACGAGTCGCCGGTGACACGCAGCGGCTCAACGCGCTCGCCGCGGCGGAACTCCATTTCATACACGGCGCCGTTGCGGCAAATGGTGAGCCGCAACCACTCCGACAGTGCATTCACACATGAAACACCCACGCCATGCAGGCCACCGGAAACCTTGTAGGAGTTGTGATCGAACTTGCCGCCAGCATGCAATTCGGTCATGACGATTTCGGCTGCACTGCGGCCGTATTCGTCGTCTTTGTGAATGTCCGTGGGAATGCCTCGCCCATTGTCGCTGACCGAAATGCTGTTGTCGGCGTGGATGGTGACCACGATGTCGTCGCAATAACCCGCCAGCGCTTCGTCGATGGCGTTGTCCACCACCTCGAACACCATATGGTGCAGGCCGGTGCCATCGGATGTATCGCCTATATACATGCCGGGACGCTTGCGCACGGCCTCCAGGCCCTTGAGCATCTTGATGGAATCGGCGCCGTATCCGGGGGTTGCGGCGTTGGTGGCTTGATCTGACATAATGTGCGAAAAACCTTTTGAGAGCCTTGCAGGCAGCTGCGGCCAGGCACAAGACCTGTCCGTGGCCGCGCGGGAACGTGATGTGACGCTAGATGCGCATCGGCATCACGACATACTTGAACTGGTCGTCATCCGGAGCGGTGATCAGCGCGGACGCGTTCACATCGGGTTGAACAGACCACTGTACCGAGTCCGTCTTGAGATTGCCCAGCACGTCAAGCAGGTAGCTGACATTGAATCCGACGTCCAGCGGCTCGTGGCTGTAGTCGATATCCAGCTCTTCCTGGGCCTCTTCCTGTTCGGCATTGGAAGATGAGATCTTGAGCTGGTTTTCCGCAAGCTGGAGGCGTACGCCCTTGAGCTTGTCCGTTGTAAGAATGGCTGCGCGGTGCAGTGCGCCTTGCAGCACTTCACGGTCGATGGAAAAGTGCCGCGTGTAGTTGCTGGGGATGACACGCGTGAAATCGGGAAACTTGCCTTCCACCAGTTTGGAGACAAGCTCGACATCGCCGAAACGAAAACGGATCTGGCCGGGTGCCACGTCTATGGTGACCGGATCTTCGCTGTCTTCAAGCAGCCGCTGCATCTCGAGCACGGTCTTGCGCGGCACGATGACGTCGTGCTTGCTTTCAATACCCTCCACCGCTGTGCCATTGTGCGCCAGGCGATGGCCATCGGTGGCGACAGCGCGCACGAAGCCGGGCTCGAACACGAACAGCAGGCCATTGAGGTAATAGCGGATGTCCTGCTGCGCCATGGCGAAATGCACCGAGTTGAAGAGATGCTTCAGGGTTTTCTGCGGGAGCGAAAACGAAATATCCCATTTTTCGGGCTGAGCCAGGGTGGGGTACTCGGCCGCAGCCAGCGTCTGCAGTGCGAAGCGGCTCTTGCCGGCCTGCACTGCCAGCTTGCCGCTGGACAGCGCCAGCTTCACATCGCCCGAGTCGGGCAGGGCGCGCAGGATATCAAGCAGCTTGCGTGCGGCAACCGTTGTGGATTCGTTGTCGTCACCAACACCGAACTCCCCATGCGTCGTGATCTGGACTTCAAGGTCCGTGGCGATAAAGGCCAGCCTCTTGCCTTCCTTGCGCAGCAGGATGTTGGCGAGAATCGGCAGGGTATTCCTGCGTTCGACGATCCCCGCCACCGTCGAGAGCGGCCTGAGCACTTGATCGCGAGTCGCTTGTACGAGTTGCATGATTATCCTTTAAGGGTTTGTTCCAGTACATGAAGGGCATGATTAAGCTCGGTCTGCTTGGACCGCGCATCAGCGATTTTGCGTACCGCGTGCAGTACGGTAGTGTGGTCTCTGCCGCCGAACAAATCGCCTATCTCCGGCAGGCTTTTCTGTGTCAGCTCCTTGGCCAGGTACATGGCCACCTGACGCGGCATGGCGATGTTGGCCGGCCGTCGCTTGGAGTACATATCGGCGACCTTGATCTTGTAGAAATCGGCCACCGTCTTCTGGATATTCTCGACGGTAATCTGGCCGTTGGAGACAGACAGCAGATCTTTCAGCGCATCTTTACAGACATCCACGGTCAGGACCTCGCGGCCGTGGAACCGCGCGTAGGCTGACACCTTGCGCAGCGCTCCCTCCAGCTCGCGCACATTGCTGCGCAGGTGCTTGGCGATGAAGAAGGCGACCTCCTCGGGCATGCTCACCCCTTCGGTTTCGGCCTTGTGCAGCAGAATAGCCACCCTCATCTCGAGCTCGGGCGGCTCTATGGCGACGGTAAGGCCGGAGTCGAAACGGGAAATCAGGCGGCTGTCGATGTTGGCCAGCTCCTTGGGGTAGGTGTCCGAGGTAATGATGATCTGCTTGCGCTGGGCCACCATGGCCTCAAATGCGTAGAAAAATTCCTCCTGGGTACGGTTCTTGCCGGCAAAGAATTGGATATCGTCGATAAGCAGCAGATCCAGCGAATGGTAATAGCGCTTGAACTCGTCGAACGCCTTGCGCTGATACGCCTTGACCACATCGGACACGTACTGGTCGGCATGCACGTACCGCACGCGCGTGCCGGTGCCGTTGGCCACCAGCGCATTGCCGATGGCATGAATGAGGTGGGTCTTGCCCAGGCCCACGCCGCCGTACAGAAACAGCGGGTTGTAGGAGACGCCCGGATTCTCGGCGACCTGCAGCGCCGCCGCGCGCGCCAGCTGGTTGGCCTTGCCCGTGACGAAGTTCTTGAAGGTGAGGTCGGTATTAAGGCGGGAACGATCGTTGGCGGCCTCGGCAACGGCATTGGCCACGGCGCCGGCTGAAGCACCGGCAGGCGGCCGGCTGGCTGGGGGCGGCGGCACCGCGGCCGAAGCCTCGGCGGAGGCGGTGGCCGCTGCGGGCGCGGACGCCGCGCGGACGCCGCGTGCCGCGCCGTTTCCGTGGCTGGCAAGCTCGAAAGCCACCTGCACAGGGCGTTCGTACCAGGCTGTGGCGAGCTGTTCGATCTGGTGTGAGAAATTCTTGCGCACCCAGTCCAGCTTGAAGCGATTGGGAGCGGACACGCGCAGCACCGCGCGCGCTTCGTCGAAGGCGAGCGGCACCAGTGGGCGTATCCAGGCGCTGATTTGCTGCGGAGGTAGGTCCTGCTCGAGTTGCCGAACGCAGGTCTGCCAGAATTCGTTCATGTCGGTCATTTCAGTAAACCTCGATTCTACCCTGTCGAGGCCGGAGTTATCCACAGGGGTAACAACTTCCGCGCGGACGCCAGGCCCCTAAGCATTTGACTAAATGGCAGAAATTTGCTGAAATGGCGGGCTTGACGCAGAATTTTCACCCAATGGGCAGATGCGCGCCATATGCGCACGGCCAGGCAGGGCCGGGTACTGTACCGAGGCTTCGCCGAGCGCGGGCCTTGCCAAGGCGGCCCCTGCGCCAACCCAACTGCTCTTTTTATATCCGGACTATCCATGAAACGCACTTTTCAGCCTTCTGTTACCCGCCGCAAGCGCACCCACGGTTTCCGCGTACGCATGAAAACCCGTGGCGGCCGTGCCGTCATCAATGCGCGCCGTGCAAAAGGCCGCAAGCAGCTGGCCGTCTGAGTCGGCTTCTTCCCGCTCCTGCCGGCGGCCAGCGGCTGGCGTTCGCATCATGCGCGCCTCCTTTCCCGCCACGGCACGCTTGCATTGCCCCTCCGAGTATGCCTCGGCCCTGAAGGGTCGACGGCTGGCCCGAGGGGCATTGTTCGTTGTCATGACACCCCGCGACACCGGCACCGAGGGCATGAACGCCTCCTCGCCGCGGCTGGGCATGATCATCGCCAAGCGATTTGCCCCGCATGCCGTCACGCGTAATGCGATAAAACGCGTGTTGCGGGAAGCCTTCCGGCACAAGCGGCATATGCTGCCCGGCCGCGATCTGGTCTTTCGGCTGCACGTCCGCGTGGAACCATCCTCACTTTGCGAGCTCAAACGGCGAGTGCGCGCCGAGGCGGATGCTCTGCTGGCCAGGGCTGCGCAATGATGCGCGCACTGCTTGTCGCCCCAATCCGGTTCTACCGGTATTTCCTTAGCCCCTGGGTCGGTCACGGCTGCCGCTTCACGCCCACCTGCTCCGCCTACGCCATCGAAGCCATAGAAACCCATGGCGCGGTAAAAGGGAGCTATCTCGCGGCCTGTCGCATAGGCCGCTGCCATCCCTGGTGCAAAGGCGGACATGATCCCGTCCCGCCCCGCTCCGGGCTCAATTCCCATTCAGGTGGGCTAGGTTAAACTGTTGGGCTTTTGCCCCGCTTATATATTCAATAACAGGCGCTATGGACATCCGACGCACCATCCTCTGGATGATTTTCTCTTTCTCGCTCCTGCTGCTCTGGAACAACTGGCAGGTCCACAATGGCAAGGCTTCGCTGTTCGGCACAACGCCCGCCGTCACCCAGTCCGGCGACAAGAAGGGCGCACAGTCCGGCTCGCAAGACGCGGCCCAGGCCGAAGATACCAGCGTGCCCGCAGGCGTGCAGCAGTCTGCCGCGCACGCGGCCCAGGACGCCACGGTGCCCGGCAGGGCCGAGACGCAGGCACAGCAGCCGGCGTCCGAGAAGGTCACCATTCATACAGACGTCTACACCTTGACTTTCGACACGCTGGGCGCGCAGCTTGTCAGGGCCCAGCTTCTGAACTACAACGCACCCGGCACCGAAGACCAGCCTATGGTGCTGCTGAACGACACGAAGGACGACCTGTACGTGGCCCAGACCGGTGTGGTGGGCGCGCCCAAGGGCGAGCAGTTCCCCACCCACCTTACCCCCTTCAAGCTCGTGTCAACCCAGACCTCGCTCACGGGCGACAAGCTGGACGTGGTGTTCGAGGCGGAATCGGACGGCGTGAAGGTGGTCAAAACCTATACCCTGCATCGCGGCCGCTACGATATCGACGTTCGGCACGACATCTACAACACCGGCGGACAGGCGATTTCGCCCTCCCTGTACCTGCAGCTCACCCGCGACGGCGATGCGCCGGCCGACTCCTCCCATTTCTACCGCACCTTCACCGGCCCGGCGCTGTATTCCGAGGAAGACAAATTCCAGAAGATCGCGTTCTCGGATATCGACAAGGGCAAGGCCACCTACACCAAGCAGGCCGATAACGGCTGGATCGGCATGGTGCAGCACTACTTTGCCACGGCGTGGGTTCCGCCAGAAGGCACCAAGCGCCACAACGAGGCCCTGCGCCTGTCCGACAACCTGTATGCCATCCGTAGCATAGAGCCGGTTGGCACGATACAGCCCGGGCAGCACCACGCGGTCGATGCCCATCTATGGGTTGGCCCGCAAGACCAGAAAGCCATGAGCGCCCTGGCGCCTGGCCTGGAACTGGTGGTCGACTACGGCTGGCTTACCATCATCGCCAAGCCCGTTTTCAAGCTCATGACCTGGATCCACAGCGTGCTGGGCAACTGGGGCTGGACCATCGTGGTGCTCACGCTGCTGATCAAGGCGGTGTTCTATCCGCTGTCGGCCACCAGCTACCGCTCCATGGCCAAGATGAAGCAGGTGGGCCCGCGCATGAAGGCCCTGAAGGACAAGTTCGGCGACGACAAGGCCAAGCTGAATGCGGCCATGATGGAGATGTACCGCACTGAAAAAATCAATCCTCTGGGCGGCTGCCTGCCCATGGTGGTTCAGATTCCCGTCTTCATCGCCCTGTACTGGGTGCTGCTGGGCAGCGTCGAAATGCGCGGTGCGCCCTGGATACTATGGGTTCACGACCTCTCGGCACGCGATCCCTATTTCATTCTGCCGGCCATCATGATGGCCACCATGTTCCTGCAGATCAAACTCAACCCCACGCCGCCAGACCCCACCCAGGCCAAGGTCATGATGATCATGCCTCTGGTATTCGGCGGCATGATGTTCTTCTTCCCCGCTGGCCTGGTGCTGTACTGGTGTGTCAACAACGCCGTGTCCATCGCACAGCAGCGTTACATCATGCACAAGCTGGACCAGGAAAAGGCGGCGGCCAGCCGCTAATCCCCGTCCCGCGGCAGCCAGCCCCGGCGCCCCCTCAAGGCTGTTCTCGCGAACGCCGGATGCTTATCCGGCACCTGCGAGCCCAGTCGGCGAGGGGGCGTTTTCTTTTGCACGTCTTTTACATGCGCTAAGCGGCGCGCCGCCGCCATTGGGTAAATCCTGATACAAAAAGCTTTAGGCTTAATGTAAATTGCCGCATCATTAATATAAAACTCACTCGCATGGCCATTGCGGCTATTTTGATCAAAAGGGGACATACATGAATTCAGCCACATTACCCGCCCGGCGCCAGCTTCTGCGCCTGGGACTGGCCAGCGCCCTGGTCTGCGCGGCGCTTGGGATCGCGGGTACCAGCCATGCACAGGAGCCCATCAAGATCGGCTTTATCGGCACGCTTTCGGGTCCCGGCGGCGCGCTTGGTCAGGATCAGCTCGACGCCTTCATGCTGGCCATCGAACAGAAGGGCGGCAAGCTGGGCGGCGTTCCGGTGGAAGTTATCCGCGAAGACGATCAACTCAAGCCCGACGTCGGCGTGCAAGCGGCAACGCGCCTGCTCGAGAGCGAAAAAGTGCCCATCATTACAGGGGTAACCTTTTCCAATGTGATGATGGCCATACACAAGCCCATCACCGATGCCAAAGTCTTCCTGATCGGATCCAATGCCGGCCCGGCGCCCATTGCCGGAAAGGACTGCTCGCCCTTTTTCTTCTCCACCTCCTGGGACAATGACCAGCTGCATGAGGCCGGCGGCCAGTTGGCAACCGACCTCGGGTACAAGAACATGTATGTGATGGCGGCTAACTACCAAGCTGGCCGCGATGCCGTGTCGGGCTTCAAGCGCGACTATACCGGCAACATCGTCAACGAGGTGTACACCACCGTCAATCAGCCCGATTACTCGGCGGAGCTCGCACAGCTGCAGGCCTCCTCGCCCGATGCCGTATATGTGTTCTATCCCGGGGGCATGGGCGTGAACTTCGTCAAACAGTACCGCCAGGCCGGGCTGCTGGGCACGCTGCCCCTCATCTCGGTGTCCACCATCGACGGCTCCACGTTGCCGGCCCTCAAGTCGCTGGCCGTGGGCGCAATTACCAGCGCTCCCTATGCTCCCAATCTCGACAACGCGCAGAACAAGCAGTTCGTCGAAGCCTTCGTCAAGGCCTATGAACGTCAGCCGTCCATGTACGCGGCCCAGTCGTACGACGCAGCCAACCTCCTCGACTCGGCGCTGGCCAAGGTCAACGGCGACCTGGGCGATAAAGAGGCTTTCCGCGCGGCCCTGAAGGAAGCCGATTTCGAATCGGTGCGGGGAGACTTCTCCTTTGCATCCAATCAGTTCCCCAATGCGCCTTTTTATCGCGTGGATGTGGTGGAGGGCAGCAACGGCGCCGAGCTCCAAGCCAAGACGCCTATTGTCATCAAGACGCGCGCCAATTTTGCCGCGCAATGTCCGATGAAGTAGCCGCAAGTCGGTCCGGGGGCGCCCTTTTGCGTGGCCGCCCCCGACCCATTGCCGCCATGCGGACGCGTGATTCCGCATCGGCGCGCTTCATTTCTTCCGCCCCAACCCGGAGGCCTGCTTGAGCCTTACCTTATTTGTCCTGCAGACGCTCAATGGTCTTCAGCTGGGTGTGCTGTTGTTCCTCATGGCCGCGGGCCTGACGCTCGTGTTCGGCATCATGAGCTTCGTGAACCTTGCACACGGCTCCATGTACATGATGGGCGCTTTTTTTGCGGCCTCGCTGTACAACTACACCGGCTCCTTTGTGCTGGCCGCGCTGCTGCTGATACCTGCCATGATGGCGCTCGGCCTGGCGCTGAACTGGATCGCCCTGCGCAAACTGTACCGCCGCGACCACCTCGACCAGGTTCTGGCCACCTTTGGACTGATCCTGTTCTTCAACGAACTGGCGCGCATGATATGGGGATCATCCCCTTACTACATGGAAGTGCCCGAGTTCCTGATCGGCACCATCAACCTGTTCGGCATCCGCTATCCCGCCTATCGCCTTGTCATCATCAGCGCCGGCCTGCTCACGGCGCTGGGTTGCTATCTGCTCATACACCGGACCCGGATAGGCATGCTGATTCGCGCCGGTGCAACCAACCGTACCATGGTCGGCGTGCTGGGCGTGAACATCAATCTACTCAATGCCATGCTGTTCGCGCTGGGCGCCGCGCTGGCAGGCCTGGCCGGTTTGCTGGCCGGCCCCATCATGTCGGTGCAGGCAGGCATGGGCGAGCCGATATTGATCCTGACCATGGTGGTCATTGTGATCGGTGGCATCGGCTCGATACGCGGCGCCTTCTACGCAGCGCTCATCGTCGGCGTCGTGGACACGCTGGGCCGCACGCTGCTGCCCGCGCTGCTGCGCACCTTCCTGGAACGCAGCAGCGCCGACATCGCCGGGCCTGCGCTGGCATCCATGATGATTTACATTCTGATGGCTGTCGTGCTCGCCATCCGCCCGGAAGGGCTGTTTCCCGTTCACCGCGGCTGATTTCCATGCCCGCCCACTTTTCCGCCTCCTTCGCATGAGCATTCGCACCATCGTCTCGACACGGCATTCCGCCAGCACGCTGCTCGGCGTGGCCTTGCTGGTGCTGCTGGGCCTGCTGCCGCTGTACGCCGGCGCATATCCCTTCGTCATCACCTTGTTCACCCGTATCTTGATCCTGGCCTTCGCCGCCTTGTCATTGAATCTGATCCTGGGCTATGGCGGGCTGGTCAGTTTCGGCCACGCATTGTTTCTCGGTTTGGGGGTCTACAGCGCGGCCATTCCCGGCTTTCACGGAATAGACAACGGCTGGCTGCAACTGCTGATCTCGATGGCGTGCTGCGGCCTGGTGGGGCTGGTAACCGGCGCCATCGTGCTGCGCACACGCGGGATTTCCTTCATCATGATTACCCTTGCCTTTGCCCAGATGTTCTATTTTCTGTTCGTAAGCCTGAGCCAGTACGGCGGCGACGACGGACTGCGCCTGCGCCAGAACAGCGATTTCGGGGTACTGCGGCTGGACGGCGCCAATACGCTTTACTTCACGGCCTTTGCGCTGCTGTGCCTGGCTTTGTACGGCTGTCATCGGCTGGTGCACTCGCGTTTCGGCACTGTATTGCGCGCAAGCAAGAGCAACGAGCGGCGCATGCGCGCCCTGGGCTTTCCCACCTTCCGCTACCGGCTTGCCGCTTACACATTGTCTGCCGCCCTGTGCGGCGTGGCAGGCCTGTTGTATGCCAATCTCACCAATTTCGCCTCGCCATCCTATATGTCATGGCAGACGTCCGGCGAGCTGATCGTCATGGTGATGCTCGGCGGCATCGGCGCCCTGTTCGGC
The DNA here is from genome assembly GCF_004153445.1 of Allopusillimonas soli. Taxonomy (GTDB): domain Bacteria; phylum Pseudomonadota; class Gammaproteobacteria; order Burkholderiales; family Burkholderiaceae_B; genus Allopusillimonas; species Allopusillimonas soli. The sequence goes on along the minus strand of NZ_SDQC01000004.1, from coordinate 25,333 downwards.
CCCTTGTTCGGCGCGCTTGCCATGATACTGACGGAGGAGGGGCTGAAGCAGTTGACCAACCACTGGATGGTGATTTTTGGACCGCTGATCGTGCTGGTCGTGCTTGTAAGCCGACAGGGCCTGGCCGGCCTGCTCACCGCCCTGGATCGCAGGCGCATGGCCACGCAACGGCAGGGAGACGGGAGATGAGCCTGCTTTCCGTACGGAATCTCGTCAAGCGCTACGGTGGGCTGGTAGCCACAGACAATGTGGACCTGGATGTGGCCGCCGGTGAAATCCATGCCGTCATCGGACCCAACGGCGCGGGCAAGAGCACGCTGATTACGCAGCTTGCCGGCGAAATACGCCCCGATTCCGGGCGCATTCTGTTCGATGGCGCCGATATCAGTGGCGAGCCGGTGGCGCAACGCGCCCTGCGCGGCCTGGCCCGTTCGTATCAGATCACATCCATCTTTCCGGAATTCTCCGCGCTGCAGAATGTAATGCTGGCCGTGCAGGCGCAACAGGGGCATAGCTTTCGCTTCTGGACCCGCGTATCGTCGCAGGCCGCGCTGGTGGGTCCCGCCGAGGCATCGCTGGCTCGTGCGGGGTTGGCGCACCGGCGCGATGTTGCCGCCGCCGACCTGGCGCATGGCGAGCAGCGCCAATTGGAACTGGCCATGGTCCTGGCCGGCAAGCCGCGATTGCTCCTGCTGGACGAGCCCATGGCCGGGATGAGCCAGGCCGAGTCGGCGCAGATGACTGAACTGCTGCACTCGCTCAAGGGCGACTATGGCATGCTGTTGGTGGAACATGACATGGACGCGGTATTCCGGCTGGCCGATACGGTAAGCGTCCTGGTTTACGGACGCAATATTGCCACCGGAGATCCGCAGTACATACGCTCGCATCCCGATGTACGCGCAGCCTATCTGGGAGACGAAGAATAATGACGGCGCCCTTGCTCAAGGTTGATGCGATCAACGTGTTTTATGGTGCCAGTCAGGCGCTTTTCGGCATGGGTTTCGAGGTTCGCGCCGGAGAGTTCGTTACGCTGCTGGGCCGCAACGGCATGGGTAAATCCACAAGCGTCAAGGCCATCGTAGGGCTGGCTGCCCCGGTTGCCGGCACAATTTCCCTGGCCGGCAAGGACATCGCCGGCCTGGCTCCCTACAAGATCGCGCGTGCCGGGGTGGGCCTGGTGCCGGAAGGCCGACAGATTTTTCCCAATCTTTCGGTGGAGGAAAACCTGGTGGCAACGGCGCACAACCGCCAGGCGGCGCTCGAGCCATGGACGTTGGAACGTATCTACGCCCTGTTCCCCCGCCTGAAGGAACGCGCCCGCAACGGCGGCGACAAACTGTCCGGGGGAGAACAACAGATGCTGGCCATAGGCCGCGCGTTGATGACCAACCCTCGGCTGCTTATCCTCGACGAAGCCACGGAGGGCCTGGCGCCGCTGATACGCGCGGAGATCTGGCATTGCCTGGCCGAGCTGAAGCGAATAGGCATGACCATATTGTGCATAGACAAGAACCTGGCTTCCCTGTTGCCCCTGGCCGATCGCCACTACATCGTCGAAAAAGGGCGCGCGGTATGGAGCGGCACGTCGGGCGAACTGACCGCACAGCGCGAAACCCTGCAGTCCTCTCTTGGTGTGTAGCGTGGACACCGGCGCATGCCGCAGCGAACCTGGTCCAGCGACGATGGTATTTGGCAGGCGACGAGACGATTTATAGTAATAATCTATTGTCTATCTAGTAATAATCAATTTTACCAAATTGATGTGTCCCGATACACTGAGCCTACCGTCAACCAGCCAGGAGGCAAGGCCCATGAAGAAACTGACCACCGCCGCCGGCGCGCCCGTCGCCGACAACCAAAACATCATGACCGCCGGACCGCGCGGTCCGGCTCTGCTCCAGGATGTATGGCTCCTGGAGAAACTCGCCCACTTCGATCGCGAAGTCATTCCCGAACGGCGCATGCATGCCAAGGGATCGGGCGCCTATGGCACGTTTACCGTGACACACGACATCACGCGTTATACCCGGGCACGCATTTTTTCCGAAATCGGCAAACAGACGCCCATGTTCATTCGCTTCTCCACTGTGGCGGGCGAGCGTGGCGCAGCCGACGCCGAACGCGATATCCGCGGTGTTGCGATGAAGTTCTATACCGAGGAAGGCAATTGGGACCTGGTCGGCAACAATACGCCCGTTTTCTTTTTCCGCGACCCGCTGAAATTCCCTGATCTGAACCACGCGGTCAAGCGCGACCCCCGCACGGGTATGCGAAGCGCGCAGAACAACTGGGAGTTCTGGACGGGCCTGCCCGAAGCGCTGCACCAGATCACCATCGTAATGAGCGACCGCGGCATTCCGGTCGGGTATCGCAACATGCATCTGTTTGGCAGCCACACTTTCAGCTTCATCAATGCCGAAAACGAGCGTTTCTGGGTCAAGTTCCATTTCCGCACTCAACAGGGCATCAAGAACCTGAGCGACGCCGAGGCCGGCGAGCTGGTCGGCCGCGATCGTGAAAGCTCGCAGCGCGATCTGTTCGAGGCCATAGAAAACGGCAATTTCCCACGCTGGACGCTGTATGTGCAGATCATGCCGGAGAAAGATGCCGGTTCATATCACCTCAATCCCTTCGATCTGACAAAAGTCTGGCCTCATGGCGACTATCCGCTGATAGAAGTGGGCCAGCTCGAGTTGAACCGCAATCCCGACAATGTGTTTGCCGAGGTGGAGCAGGCCGCCTTCTCGCCCGCCAACGTGGTGCCAGGCATTGGCTTTTCGCCGGACCGCATGCTACAGGCTCGCCTGTTTTCCTACGGCGACGCGCACCGCTACCGCCTGGGTGTGAATCATCATCAGATACCGGTGAATGCGCCCAAATGCCCCTATCACAGCTTCCATCGCGACGGCGCCATGCGCGTGGATGGCAACTATGGCGGCACTACCGGCAACCAGCCCAATCGCAGCGGCGAATGGGAAGAGCAGCCTGAGTTCCGCGAGCCGCCTTTGTCCCTGGAAGGCGCCGCCGATCACTGGAACCATCGCGAGGACCCAGACTACTTCTCCCAGCCCGGCGCGCTGTTCCGTCTCATGAGCGACGCACAGAAGAATGCGCTGTTCTACAACACGGCGCGCGCCATTGCCGGGGTAAGCAAGGATGTGCAGCAACTGCACATCGATCACTGTAACCAGGCTGACCCCGCCTATGGCGCTGGCGTGTCGGCGGCCATCGCTGAAGTCGAGAAAACCGCCAGCACGCCTGCGGACTCAGGCTCGCCCGACGAGGCCGGCGCCTGAATCTCGCCCAGGCGCGGGGAACCGCCCCCAGCCGGACCGCAGGCGGCGCTTGCCGCCTGCGCCTGGCGCCTTTTACAGGCAGTTTTCGCCGTCGAAATAGGCCTTGCGCCAGCGCGTGATATCAATGCGTTGGAACAATTGCGCTTCGGTGAACGGATCGGCATTGATGAAATCCTCGGCCTCGGCACGCGAGTCCACATCCAGAATGTAGATACCACCTGACGCATCGACGCCTTCATCATCAAGCTTGGCGCCACAAGCCAGCAGCAGCTTCTTGTTGGTCTCCAGGAATTGCAAATGCTTGTCCCGGACCGCAAGACGCAATTCGCGGGAATCGGGCTTGTCGAAGGTTTCGATGAGATATGGCATGATGACTCCTGTTCTGGATACGCATGGGCCGCTGCGGCGGCAACTGCGCCGAAGCCATTTTTATACTACGTTTCATTTGCCATGATTCTTCGCGCCCACGAGCCCATCGCCGCCATCGCCACCGCGCCCGGGCGCGGCGGCATCGGTGTCATCCGCATCTCGGGTCGCAACCTCGAGCCGCTTGTCGTGCGGCTGACCGGCAAGGCGCTACAGCCGCGCCATGCCCACTATCTGCCCTTCAACGATAGCCGGGGCCAAGCCATGGATGCGGGCATCGCCCTTTTCTTCAAGGGGCCTCAATCCTATACCGGCGAAGATGTACTGGAGCTTCAGGGGCATGGCGGCCCGGCCGTTTTGCGCCGCGTGCTGCAGCACTGCCTGGAGGCCGGCCGCGATGCCGGCTTGCGGCTGGCCGAGCCCGGCGAGTTCACCCAGCGCGCCTTTCTGAACGACCGCATGGATCTCGCGCAGGCCGAGGCCGTAGCCGACCTGGTCAACGCCTCGTCCGAGGCCGCCGCCCGCAGTGCGATGGCCTCGCTCAGCGGCGCTTTCTCCGAGAAGGTCAATGCGCTCAGCGACCGCATTGTGCGCCTGCGCATGCTGGTCGAAGCCACACTCGATTTTCCCGAGGAAGAAATCGACTTTCTCGAGAAGTACCAGGCCGCCGCCACGCTGGGCGGCATACGGCAGGATCTCGCGGCGCTGACTGCCCAGGCCCGCCAGGGCATGATTCTGCGCGAAGGCCTTCATGTAGTGCTTGCCGGCCAGCCCAACGTCGGCAAGTCCAGTCTGCTCAATGCCCTGGCCGGCGACGAGATCGCCATTGTCACGCCCATCGCGGGCACCACGCGCGACAAGGTCATCCAGCAGATCCATATCGACGGCGTGCCCATGCACATCATCGACACTGCCGGGTTGCGCGAAACCGAAGACACGGTTGAGAGCATAGGCATAGCGCGGACCTGGGCCGAGATTGAGAAGGCGAATGTCATTCTCCATCTGCAGGACGCACGCAATCCGCAAGATGCGCTGGACAGCGCCATCACCGCTCGCCTGCCGGCGGGAACCCCCGTGCTCAAAGTCAATAACAAGGTGGATCTGCTTTCCGACGGTCAGGCGCCATGGGAAACCGCCGATGACGCGGCCAACAACCCGGACGCCGGCCCACACCGTACGCTATACATCTCAGCCCGAACCGGCGCCGGTCTGGACGAGCTGCGCCGCCGCCTGCTCGACATTGCCGGCTGGAACCCCGGCGCCGAATCTCCCTGGCTTGCCCGCGAACGCCACCTGGCCGCGCTGGAATCCGCCCGTGACCGCCTGGCGGTGGCAGCCGGCCACGCCAGCCACAATGATCAGGTGCTGGACCTGTTTGCCGAAGAACTGCGCCTGGCGCACGAGGCGCTGTGCGCGATCACGGGGCAGTTCACAAGCGACGACCTGCTGGGGGAGATTTTTTCCAGCTTCTGTATTGGGAAATAGGTTGGGGTCCATGGACGTCCACTGGCAACAGCACCAGTTAGCGGAATAGACGAAGGCGTCGAAGTAGCGATGCATCCAATCAGCAGGATCGGCCCTGAGATTGCCCCATTCATAGTGATTGACGAAACTGTCTGGGGGGAATCACAGCTCGGGTGGAGACAGCACGCAGCTCGGCCAGCTCGGCACGAGTCAGCGGCTGGTCAATGGCCGCGAATTCATAGTATTGGTATTCGCTCATGGTATTGGCGTCTTGTCCGGTTCGACAGGTATGTCAGCGCAGCTCATACCACGTCCCACGCCCACCACCCTGCTGAACCAAATGCCCCTGTTCCACCAGCGCCCGGAAATGTTGCTTGAGCGTGTTGCGGTTACCGCCGGTCAGGCGGATGGCTTCGGCCATGGTGATCCTGCCATGCTCGCGCGTGAACTCGACAATCTGCAACGCCAGATCCGGCAGCTTGGCCAGCACCAGCTTCTCGCGCTCGACCTTGCGTTCCAGGCGGCGTACTTGCTGTGACAATGCACGCAGGAAGAACACCAGCCAAGGCTGCCAGTTCGGTGCATCGGTGCGGATACTGCCTTGTGTCTGGCGCAGTGCCAGGTAATAGGCTTCCTTGTTCTGCTCGATCATGCTTTCCAGCGAACTGTAGGGCACGTAGGCATAGCCGGCCTGCAGCAACAGCAAGGTGGTCAGCACCCGGCTCAAGCGACCGTTACCATCCTGGAACGGGTGGATCTCCAGAAACACCACAACCCAGATGCCAATCAGCAGCAGTGAGTGAAGGCGACCCGTTTCTCGTTCCTCGTTGAACCAGGCCACGAATTCGGCCATCAGGCGTGGCGTATCGAAAGGCGCAGCGGTCTCGAACACCCAATTAGCTCATCCACCCTATTTAACAACCCTTTTACACCCATTCTGACAGCCTAGCGGCGAACGATGGCTCCACAATGCGCTTGGATATTCCTCAAGAGACACGCATACCGCATACACGTTGGGCACTCAAAGACCGAAATCCTCTCGCAAGCGCCCAATGTGGTGCATCTTCTCATGCAGAATGGTCACGATACCGATGTCACCATTCGAGAGACGGCGCCAATAGACAAAGTGCCGCTCATAACGGAAGAAATAACCATCAATGCCGAACGTGGCCGGAATAGTACGGGATACTGTCTGGTGTGTGGCAATACCCTCAAATGCCTCAAATATACCCGTGATGTAGCGCTCGGCCTGTTGCGCTCCCCATCGCTCGTGCGTATAGCGGTAAATATCGTCCAGCCGCCAGGATGCGGCTTCCTGAACGCGTATCTGTGCCTTGACCATAACGGAAATCAGATCAGACTCGGTTACGCGCGATAATGTCTGCTGCCGTCAAGGGCTTGTATGACGGCTCTGGCGCCGCCCAAGCATGGGTGAGTTCGGCCTTGAGCCGCTCGAATGCAGTCGCCTCTCTGGTTTCTTTGTCACGACGAATGAGGTCCCGTACATACTCGCTGACGTTCTCATAGTCGCCTTGCTCACCAACATTTGCGGCAACGAATTCGCTCAGAGGGCCACTGAGGCGCACTGTCATGGTGGTGGTGTTCCTGCGGGGCATGTCAGCTCCTTGCAGTCTTAATGTCTTCAATATACTCAATAATGAACACATCAACAAGTCTGAGCGTTGCAGGACTGCGCAGACTTTCCTTGACTTCCCGCGCAGACTTATATATCTTACGATATAACTTACAACATAGAGATGCACTGTATGCTCTTCTGGCCCAATCTTCCCTTCCTTCTTCGCGCACGCATGCTTAACGCTTCGCCCTCGTCCCTCGCCCATGGCAGGGGTCATGGGCACCGGGACGGGCATTCACGCGGCTGGGGCAATCCCCACGACATGGATGACGATGGCGGCGGCCCCATGCGCGGCCGCAAATTCTCGGCCGACGAGCTGCAAGTCATGTTGCTGGCATTGCTTGAACAGCAGCCCCGCCACGGCTATGAGCTCATCAAGGCACTGCAGGCGCTATCGAATGGCTTTTACAGTCCCAGCCCCGGCGTGGTGTACCCGGCTCTCAGCTATCTGGAGGACATCGGCTACACCAGCGTGCGTACACACGGTACACGCAAGCAATACAGCCTCACAGAAGCCGGCCGCATTTATCTTGACGCCCAGCGCGAGCGGGCCGAGCGCATGTTCGCGAGCCTGCGCCACGTCGCCCGCAAGATGGCGTGGGTGCGGCATGCGTGGCGGCATGGCGGTGAAACCGATGAAGAGATGTTCGCGGCCACGGGCTGGCTGCGCGAATTCGTCGAGGCGCGGCGCGCGCTGAAAGAGGCGCTGGGGCGGCACAGCGACGCGACCGCGGCGCAGCAACATCGCATCGCGGCCATACTTCGGCGGGCAACCAAGGATATCCAGGAAGGAGAAGGCGACACCACCAACACCCAGGAGCCGCAATGACAACATCCGTCCAGCAAGATCAACGCATCGTGCGCAAGGTCATGCACCCACTCAAGATACGCGTTCTACAGGTAAAACGCGTCGCGTCACTGAACCCCTACCTGCTGCGCATTACCTTCACCGGCCCCGATCTGCACGATTTCATCAGCCCCGGGTTTGATGATCACGTCAAGATCTTTCTGCCGCCATCCATTCAAGACGGCCTGGTGCTGCCCGAACTGGGCCCCAAGGGCCTCGTATTCCCCGAAGGACAACCCCGTCCTGTCAGTCGCGATTACACGCCGCGCCGTTTCGATGCACAGAAACTCGAACTGGATATTGATTTCGTGCTCCACGGGCATGGGCCAGGCGCTAGCTGGGCGGCCCAGGCACGTCCCGGCCAGACCGTGGGCATAGGCGGCCCCCGCGGCTCTTTCATCATTCCCCACGATTACGACTGGCACCTGTTGATCGGAGACGAGACAGCATTGCCAGCCGTGGCGCGTCGCCTCGAAGCGCTGCCCGAAGAGGCTCGGATTCTGGCCGTGCTGGAAACACGCCATCCCGACGCCCGCATACCATTAGCCACACACAGCGATCCCACCATCCACTGGGCCTATCGCGGCGCGGGATATACAGGCGGCATGTCCGTCATGGAGCGCGTGGTGCGGCGCCTGCAGTTGCCCGAGGGCGAAGGCTATGTGTGGGCGGCGGGCGAATCCGCCGTCGTGCGCAGCATTCGCGCGTACCTGGTAGAGGAATGCGGCATCGACAAACAACACATTCGCGCCGCCAGCTACTGGCGCCAAGGCGCCAGCGGCGTGCATGAAACCATTTCCGACTGAGCCGCGACAGCAAGCCCTGCATGTCATACACCGCCCGCATTCTTGCGATCTTGGCCGGGTCTCAAACGTGATATAGTATTTTCCATCCGGCACTCGCCGGTTGTCCCGAACAACGACACCTCATCATGAACGCACGCGCACATTCGCAATCTTGGCTGCCGCTTCGGGCGGGCCGGCGCGCGTGCGCGCAAATTCCCCCGCCAGTTTCATCTGTCGCTCCGCCGACGATCGTCTGCGCGCCGCCTGTCGGCGTTGCCGCAGTCGTCGTGGCAGGCTGATCTCCAGCCGGTTTCCTGGCTTCAGTTTCTTTCCATGGGCTTACTGTGCCTGCGGAGGGCTGCTGCCGTTCAAATGCATCGACAGATGAGTAAACATCATGACTTACAAACACACGTCATGGCGCATGGCATCCACCATCGCCCTGTTCGTCCTGCTTTGGGGCAGCGCCCCGCTCTTCACGCGCTGGGGTCTGGACAACGGTTCGCCGCTGGCTTTCCTCGTGCTGCGCTTCTCTCTCGCACTATGCGTGCTGTCCGCCCTGCGCCTGCGTCGCGGTCGCTGGCTGCCAGCGCCGGGCACGCGGCTGCAGGTGGTATTGGCCGGCGCGCTGCTCATAGGCCTTTATTCGTTATGCTATCTGCTGGCCATGGATCACGGCGTAACGCCCGGCGTCATGTCAACGCTGCTGGGTGTGCAGCCCGTACTGACCTTGCTGCTGACAGAGCGCCGCTACTCTCCGTCGCGCCTGGCCGGCCTCCTGCTGGCGCTTGCCGGCCTGGCACTGGTCGTGTGGCAGAGCGTCGTGCTGGCGCGATTTTCGGTCACGGGGATACTGTTGGCGCTGTGTGCACTCGCCTGCATTACCAGCGGATCCTTGTTGCAGAAACGCATTCAGCAGGCGCCGACAGACGTTTTACCGCTGCAATATGTGGTCAGCCTTGTGCTGTCTCTCGTCTGCGCGCCGTTCATGCCTTTCGAGGCAAGCTGGCAACCGGGCTTTGTGATACCGCTGTTGTGGCTGGGGCTAGGCATATCCGTGGCGGCGCAATTGCTGCTGTACCGCATGATACGTGGCGGCAACCTCGTCAATGTCACCAGCCTCTTCTACCTTGTTCCACTGGTGACCGTGCTGCTGGATTTCCTCGTGTTCGGCAATGCCCTGTCCACCTATGGGCTCATCGGCATGGCCGGCATTCTCTGCGGTTTGTGGATGGTGCTAGGCCGGAAAGGAATCATTTAAAATGACGCCAGGGCTCGGGGTGCGTCTTGCGCGACCCGGGCCGCGCCTCGCCTAGCCTCGTCATCAACGTTCGAATACGGAGCATCCGATGAAAGCCAACATCGTGCTGTACGTCGATAGCAACCATGCCAGTCCCTATGCCCTGTCCGCCTATGCAACGCTCATGGAGAAAGGCCTGCTGTTCGATATGGTGGAAACCGACCTGGGTGCCGGCGCGCATCACACTCAGGATTACACGCGCCTGTCGATTACGGCGCGTGTGCCAACCCTGGTTCATGGCGACTTTTCTCTGTCGGAATCGTCGGCCATAGTCGAATACCTGGAAGAGGCTTTCCCGCCGCCACAGTTCCCTTGCGCGCTGCCGCAAGATATCCAGCAGCGCGCCATGGCCAGGCAAATCCAGGCATGGATACGCAGCGACATGGCGGCACTGCGCAGCGAGCGCCCCACGTGGATTTTTCATGGCGAGCGCAGGCCCGCGCCCCTGTCACCGCAGGCCCAACAAGACGCTGACAAGCTTCTGGCGGCAGCCGGCCGGCTTATCGACAACGAAGGCGATCCCTTGTTTGGCGCATGGTGTATTGCCGATACGGATCTGGCGGTCATGCTGAATCGTCTGGTAGCCAATGGCGACAGCGTCCCGGACAAGATTCGCCGCTATGTACACCGCCAATGGGAACGGGCAGGCATGGCCGATTGGTGGCAGATCGGGCAGCGCTAGCACGGACGGAAAGCTCGGGTGTATCTTTATGGCTGCAAGGCCTGCCGGGTTATGTCCATGACCCGGTCACTGAGGTCCCACTGGCCGCTTCCCAGCTCCATTGGCGTGAACCAGCGCGCTTCCAGGGCATCATCGGCCGCCACGGGTTCTCCGGACAGCCAGCGGCATTTAACGGCGATCAGTACATAATGGTGACGCGCCAGCCGGCCCTTTCCCGGCACCAACACATCCACGGAATCCATCGTGTAAAGCGCCTGGCCCCGCACACCGGTTTCTTCCCGCAGCTCCCGCACGACGGCTTCAAAGACGGTTTCACCAAACTCTATCTTTCCTCCCGGAAATCCCCAACGGCCTACATCGGGCGCGTTGCCGCGCCTGACCAGCAATAAATGGCCCTGGCGCTCGACCACTGCGATGACGGCAGCGACCGGTCGCTGTGCGGATATGCTCGCTGATGGTGTCTCAGGTGAAACCATGGGCCTGTCTCCCTGCAAGTCAGATGAGAAGCGCTTGGGCAGCCTCAATGTCCAACGCTTTTTGAGAACAAGTTCAACACGACGACGCCGGCAATGATCAGGCCCATGCCCAGCATGGCGGCGAAATCCAGCGCCTGCCTGTAGACGAACCAGCTGGCCAGCGACACAAGCACGATCCCAACGCCGGACCAGATCGCATAGGCAATGCCCGTGGGCAGTACCCGGAGCGTCAGCGCCAACAGATAGAACGCCAGGGCATAGGACGCGGCTGTAAGCAGGCTCGGCCAGAGCCGCGTGAAGCCTGCGGACGCCTTCAAGGCGGTCGTGCCGATGACCTCGGCAACGATGGCGACGATCAGATAGGTATAGGCGAGAGCAAGCGACATGGAGGAATTATCGCGCATACAGCACGTCATGGCGACAGCTCACAACCATGAGGTATGCTAACAGCGCACGAAGCAAGCCCAAGGAGCTTTTTTCATCATGCAGAACGCAAACAACGTCGTAACCTTCTGGCGCGATGCCGGCCCTGAAAAATGGTTTGAGAAAGACACCGCGTTCGATGCCCGGTTTCGCGCCGACTTTCTGGATCTGCATATGGCGGCCGCCCGCCGGGAACTGGAAGACTGGCTGGAAAGCCCGGAAGGGGCGCTGGCCCTCATGATTCTCCTCGACCAGTTCCCACGCAATGCCTTTCGCGGCACGGGTCATATGTATGCCACGGATCCTCTTGCCCGCCGCTACGCGCGCATCCTGCTTGATGCGGACCTGGACGGCCAGCTGCCGCTGGAGCTGCGTGTATTCTGCTACCTTCCCTTGTCGCATTCCGAGAATATGGAAGATCAGCACAGGGCCCTGGCACTGAATCAACGCATCGGCGACCCTTGGCTGCACCATGCGCGAGAACATCTACGCATCATTGAACTGTTCGGCCGCTTTCCCCACCGCAATGCGATACTCGGGCGCGACACCACGCCGCAAGAGCAAGCCTTTCTCGACGATGGTGGATTCGCTGGCTGACGGAGCCTGTACAGGCTGGCCGAGCACGCAACGTCGCCGTGCCCGCGCCACGTTGCCGCAAACCCGCGCGACAGGTCCCGAATGGAGTTCTCAATGAATACGCTTGGCCGCACCCCGTTCCGTATGCAGCTCGGCATGACGCCAGCCGCGCTATTGACCGCGTGCTCAATGTCCTCGCCTTCCAACGCCGTCGCGGATGCTGGCGGCAAGGCCTCTTCATTGGCGCAGCTTCTGCCGCAACATCAGGTGGTGTTGCTCGGCGAAGTGCATGATAATCCAGACGGGCACCGCCTGCGCTGGCAGGCCATGGAGATTGCCATTAAGAACGGTTGGCGTCCCGCTATTGTCATGGAACAATTTGACCGCGAGCATCAGGCGCAGCTCAGTGCGGCCATGCAGTCTTGCCAGGACGCGGATTGCGTCATTCGAACCGCAGCACCCGGGAAGAGCCATTGGCATTGGGATTACTACAAGCCCGTCATTTCCCTGGCTCTCCAATACCACTTGCCGCTCTGGGCCGCCAATCTGTCACGCAAGGATGCCGGGCGCGTCATGCGGGGCGGCCTTTCGGCAGTATTCGATCAACAAACGATAGCCGCCCTTGGCCTGTCGCATGGGCCCGATCCCGCGCTGCTTCAAGGCCAGATTGACGAGGTGGTGCAGTCGCACTGCGGCATGCTTCCCAAGAGCCTGCACGAGGGCATGGCGACCGCGCAGATCGCGCGCGATGCCGTCATGAGCGGTATCGTGCGCAAGGCAGCGCGCAATGGAACGGGTGCGGGCAAGCCCCTGCAGCCTGTGGCCCTGCTTGCCGGAAACGGTCATGTTCGCCGCGACCTGGGCGTGCCGCGCATGCTGACCGGCATGGACAGCCTTTCGGTCGGCATTACTGAAGCGCCTGCAACAACCATGGCGTACGATCGCAATTTTGTTGTGCCCACCGCCGACCGAACAGACCCGTGCGCTGGCATCAGCGGCAAATCATTCCGCCATTGATTCCTGCTGCGTCTTTCTGCGGCCTGGCTTGACCAGCAGGTCCGCAAGAACACTGTATAAACGCCTGTCCTGCGATTGCGCCACATTGAAGCGCAGAAAATTGGCCGCCGAGCCAGACATGCTGAATACATTGCCGGGCGCCAGCACAATATCCCTGGCAAGCGCGGCGCGCGCAATCTCGGTGGCGTTCATGCCTCGCGGCAGCTCGCACCATAGAAACATGCCCGCGCGCGGCATGATCCATGGCTTCATGCCCAGGCGTCGCAGGTTTGCAGCAACCGGGCCCATGGCGCGCGCCAACCTGTTGCGCAGGGTTTCGCAATGGCGCCGGTAGCTGCCGTCGTTCAGCATGCGATACACAAGCAATGCCGACATGCGGCTGCCGCCAAAAGTGGTTGCGATCTTGAGATCGGAGAGCGCGGCAATCCAATCCGGCCGTGCGGCAATATAGCCGCAGCGTACAGATGCGGACAGCATTTTTGAAAAACTGCTGATATGCACGACATGTTTCAACCCGTCGAATGCCGCCAACCGCGTTGCGTGATCTCTCTCGAAATCGGCGAATACGTCGTCCTCAACAATGGTAAGCGCATGCTGCTCGGCCAGGCGCAGCACCTGATGCGCAACCGCCGGCGCAAGACTTGAACCTGTGGGATTGTGCAGCACGGAATTAGTCAGATAAAGACGCGGCGCGTGCTCGCGCAAAACGCGCTCGAAAGATGCAATGTCCGGCCCGTTGGGCGTGTAAGGCACGCTCACCACTTTGGCGCGATGTGCGCGCAATAGGGCATGGAAATTGTAATAACAAGGATCATCCACCAGTACCGTATCGCCCGCTTCGATCAGAAAACGGCAGACGAGGTCCAGCGCCTGCGTGCCCGAGTCGGTGAGCAGTATCTGATCGGGACTCGCTTCAAGGGAAAAATCGGCAAGACGGCGGGCTATCCACTGCCGCAGATTTCCCAGGCCCAATGGGGAGGCATAGTCGGCCAACTCCGTCGCGTCGGATCGCGCAATAGACCGCAAGGCGCGCCGCAGGCTGTCCTGCGCCAGCCACTCTGGCGGCAGCCAGCCGCAGCCCGGCTTGAGCAGCCCGCCTCCTCCGGCCAGGGCCTGGTGCGCCACCCAGAACGGATCGACTTCACGATCAAGCCTGGGGCCGATATCCGCTAGGGATAAAGGCTGTGGCATTGGACAGACATAGAATCCGGAACCTTGCCGTGCACGGATCAATCCTTCAGCCGCCAAGCGGTCGTAAGCTTCTATGACCGTTGACCGCGAAACAGCCATGGCCTCGGCCAGGCCTCGAATAGAGGGCAACCGCATGCCGACAGCCAGTTGCCGCGTGGCAATGTGCTGCTTGATATGTCCGGCGACCTGGGCAGTGAGGGTGTGACTGGGCTCACCGCGTATCGGCAATTTGAAGGCCATATGTGTACTTGAATTTATACCGGTACAGTTTCATCAGATTGTACATATATTGTGTATGTACACACTATCCTCCGGTTTGCACAATAAGTACATCCACACTTGTCCGCAGGGAAGCACACCGCCCCCGGATTTTCAATGACTGACTGCGCATGGCCCGCGGTTACCGGAGCATCTGATGAATAAATCCGCCAGTGCGTGGATACACGGCATGATCGGCGTCACTATTTTCAGCGGGTCGCTTCCCGCCACGCGGGTCGCCATCACCGGCTTTGATCCTGTATTCCTGACCGCTGCTCGTGCGGCCATTGCCGGATTGCTCGGTATTGCGCTGTTGGTATTTTTGCGGGCGCGCCGGCCAAAGATGAAAGACCTTGCCTCGCTGACTGTGGTTGCGCTTGGCGTGGTAGTGGGCTTTCCCCTCTTCTCGGCATTCGCACTGGAGTCCATCACGGCGGCCCGCTCCCTGGTGTTTGTCGGCTTGCTGCCGCTGGCCACGGCGTTCTTCGGCGTCCTGCGCGCGGGAGAAAGGCCCAAACCGCTGTTCTGGTGTTTCACCATACTGGGCAGCTTGTGCGTAGTGGCTTTTGCGCTGACTCAACATGCCGAAGGCACGCTTCGGGGAGACCTGCTCATGCTGGCGGCTATCATTACGTGCGGCTACGGCTATGCTGAAGGCGGCCGCCTGGCGCGCGATTTTGCCGGCTGGCAAGTCATTTCCTGGGCATTGGCTCTTTCCCTGCCTGTCATGCTGGGGTTGAGCGTCGCCTGGCGCCCCGCGACATGGCAAGGTATACAGTCAGCGGCTTGGCTCGGGCTGATCTATGTATCGGTGTTCAGCATGCTGGTCGGCTTTTTCTTCTGGTATCACGGGCTGGCACGCGGCGGTATCGCTTCGGTTGGTCAATTACAGCTGCTGCAGCCCTTTCTCGGCTTGATGCTTGCCGCGCTCATACTGCACGAGCACGTCGACTGGACAATGATCCTGCCCACCGCCGGTGTCGTAATCTGTGTTGCCGCAGCGCGCCGCTTTGCCTGACAAACAGGTCAACATCGCATCAAGATTGGTTTGCCGGCAGACCCATACAGTAAAGACACACTATCGCGTCGCCTTTCGGCAAGGCCAGCACCTGTGCCGTACGGGCCTCATCAAGCCCCATAACCAGGACGCCGCCCAGGCCCTGCGCAGCGGCACACAGAGACATATTCTGTACTGCCGCACCGGCCTCCACGTCCACGTAGCGCGCTCCGCGCAACCCATCCGCCTGCTGGCCGCTGAAATGGGCCAAGGCCTCATCCGTTCGCGCCGCCACCACCGCAATCGCCGGCGCCTCCTCCAGACATGCGTCGTCGGCCAATGACGCGGACAGCAGCGCACCAACAGGCGGCGCATCGGCCAGCTTGACGTGACCACCCGATGATTCCGTATCGACCCGATACAACCCACGCTCCAGCCCTGCTACGCGGCGCGAGAGCAAGTACAGTCTAAGTGGATACAGCGCGTGAGCGGACGGCGTGTAACGGCCCGCATCATCGTGCCTTCGCCCCTGCGCACTGCGCATTATCATGTCAACCGCCCGCAAGGGAACGGGCATTGATGCGTAGCGCCGGCAACTTGCGCGCTGCTCGAAGAGCTTTTGCAAGGCTGCCTCTAGATCGGTGTAATGCTGAATCGTATCCATATGGCTGTTTTCCCCTGTAATACATACAAGAAGCTGGAATGGCTGCTTTCCTGTGGTTTCAGGGTAACAAACAAGGCCGGGGCAGACTGTGAAACTTCTTAATCGAGTGCGCAAAGACTATAATCGAAACGTGGAAAATCCAATTCATTCAATGAACATTCAACCCGCTGGCACAGAAATGTCCCTCCAGATGCGCATCATTCGTGCAGTGGCCAGTTCCACTGCCATCGAAACGGGCCAGCCTGTCAAAGAACTCGAAGCTTTTCTCAAAGCGCAAACCAGCAAGTTCCAGCAACTCTCGTTGGCCGCTGCCTGAACCATCCGCTGGTTGTGCCGCTCTCTATCGGCACAGCCTTGTTGTCAGCTTCGCAAGGCTTTCTCCACCCAGGATTTCATGGGCTCGTAATTGCGGCCCAGCCCATGCTGTATGGCCGCTATGTAGGCATCCCGGTTGGACTCCCAGCAACTGTAATCCAGCGGACCCCGGCCTGACTGCCCCGCCATCACATCTGCCAGCAGGCGCGATATGCGTCCGTTTCCCTCTCTGAACGGGTGTATCAGAATAAACTCGACGTGGGTGACGGCAATGGCTTCCTGAACCTGCTCGACGTCCATATTGATGCACGGTGTGTAACGCGCCAGACAGGCATCGAACTCCGACATAAGACGCGGCACCTGCGCCGAAGGCGCAAATGGAAAACCGCCCTTGCTCATATTCACTGTGCGAGGCTGGCCAGCCCAACTGTATACATTTCCCAGCCAGCGCCTATGCCAGGTGCGTAACAGACTCATCGTTATGCGCCCTGCGGGCAGACGTCCCAACACGGCCTCGTAGAGTTTCTGCAGCAGCACAAGCTCGGCTTCATCCATTTCCGACGGCAAGATTATGCCAACCTTGTTCGCCAGCACTTTGTCGTCGGAACCCGGCTGAAACATGCCTTGCGAGCCAGCCACATCGTATCGTGTATTCATCGCGTCCTCCGATACCCGCGACACTCCCCGCCTTCAAATCGCTGCCGCTTCCAAGCCCGTCAGGGGCGCCTCCATACACCGCAGCCACGAAGCCAATCTTTGCAGCAAATGCGGTACGGCTGCAGAGCAGGTTACATATAGTTTCAAAATAAATTTTCACTGGTGCCGTGACAACGACTGTGGATAACTACTGTAGACAGCGACTGTGAATAGCCTGTTGATGAGCTATGGATAAGGAAACATTTCAATGTAGCAGCGAAAGTTGTCCCCAAACCATCCGTCAATTAAACCTTGGTTATGCCCATCCAACTCCAGCGCACAATCAATTGATATCCAAGAGAATTTTTCAGTTATGCCACTTATCCACAGACACCCATCATTACCAATCTTTTGATATAAGAACAGTTATTAAAAACCTCTGGATTTCCAGCCCCAGGGCCTTTGGCCAGATTGCCACGTCTGGGGCTATACTGCATCGCGTCGGCACAGACATGCCGGACAAGTCGACGACGAACTTGCAAATGCCATGCCGCAGGCCCTTCAAGCACCGGCGAGCTTTTCAATGGCGGTATTCAGGGTGTCGTCACGTTTGGCAAAACAGAAGCGAACCAGGCGGTGATTGGACTCGGTAGCGGCAGGATCCCGGTAAAAGGCGGATACCGGAATCGCGCCAACACCGTGTTCGATTGTCAGCCATCGTGCGAATTCGGCTTCCGGCATGTCTGAAATCTGGCTGTAGTCGGCAAGCAGAAAGAAGGTGCCATTTGCCGGAAGCGGTTTGAATCGGGTGGTCAAAAGGCCCTTGACAAGGCGGTCGCGCTTTTGTTGATAAAAGGCGGGCAAATCCTGCCAATGGGTTCGGTCTTGCATATATTGCGCAAGCGCGAATTGCATGGGAGAAGTCACAGTGAATACATTGAATTGATGTACTTTCCGGATCTCGGCGGTAATCGGAGCAGGCGCACAGCAATAGCCTATTTTCCATCCGGTCGCGCTGTATGTTTTGCCGAAAGAAAATACAGTAATGGCATGATCGGCCAATATAGGACTGCAGGAAAGACTCAGATGCCCCTCTCCATCAAACACCAGATGCTCATAAACTTCATCCGAAAGCAAAAGAATGCCTGTTTTCTGGATAATGGTTTCCAGCGCGGCCAGGTCGCTTTCCTGTAGACGGATACCAGTCGGATTATGGGGAAAATTGAGAATCAGCATGCGCGTTTTGGGTGTAACGGCATCCTGGACAGCCTGCCAATTCACGCGATATGACGGGCAGGACGCAGATGGCGCATCCATGGCGACAATTACCGGCGTACCACCAGCCAGGCGAATGACGGGTATATACAGGTCATAAAAAGGCTCGATGACGATCACCTCATCGCCGGCACCCACCAAGGCAAGAATGCTTGCCATCAAGGCTTCGCTGGCGCCAGCGGTCACTGTGACTTCTGTATTCCAGTCATAGTGATGCCCATAACTGCTTTCCATTTTTGAAGCGATTTGCTGGCGCAGCGCAGGTATGCCAGCCATGGGAGGATATTGGTTATGGCCGTCAAGCATGGCTTTGTTTACCAACTCCAACAACTGCCCCGGGGGATTGAAATCCGGAAAGCCTTGACCAAGATTGATGGCTTCATGCTCGGTGGCCAGTTGGCTCATTATTGTGAATATGGTTGTGCCTATTTCCGGCAGTTTTGACTTGAGTTTCATTTCTCGATTATCTGATTGCTGATTTGATTATTTATTGCCCCCGGAATAATGATGAGGCAATTCAACTTTATCCCTTCAATTATCCGCGTTGGTAAATGCGGCCTGAAGCGACTATATATATGACGGCAAAATACCACACTGGGGTAAATATTCATTTGATAATCCACTTGGGCGTGGTTATGCTCATATGTGCAGTTTTAATCAAGTAGTCGCAGGTTTCGCGGGTGGCGGTATATTGAATTTTGGCTGATGGATATCGGCGGAATTTAATGCGGTCTGTTTCGTTTCGTGTCGGCGTTCTTGGTTATACGCATATTTTTATATTTTTAGGACGCTAGGCATATGGCTCAGAAGGGCAAAGTTAAATGGTTCAATGCGGATAAGGGCTTCGGCTTTATTACTCCGGATGAAGGTGGTAGCGATGTGTTTGCACACTTTTCGGCAATCGAGGGCCGCGGGTATCGCAGCCTGAACGAAGGTCAGGAAGTGGAGTATGAAGTGAAAGACGGCCCTAAGGGCCCTCAGGCGGCGGAGATTCGTCCTTTATAAGACACCCTATAGTTTGATCTGAAGACGCCTGCAGGTAACTGCAGGCGTTTTTTGTTAGCGCGAGATCAAGATAATGCTGGGCTCATAGTGCTGTATTGCGGAAAAGTTATCCCTGGCTTTCCACAGATTATCCCTACGCTATCTACAGGCTTATGCACGAAGTTATCCACAGCTTGGTTAGGGCCGCGTTAGAAATACCGCAAGCTGCGTTGACAAGAGTTTAATTGAATACTTTAAGCAACAGCTTCTTGGCACGCTAAGGATGGTTTCACGTGGAACAATTTGATCGTTCATATTCATCTATCGGGAACTGACTGTGCGCGGCTCTGCTTAGTGCAGTTGGGATAATGTCGAACTAATCAAAGCAGGTTACCTATGTCTGTGTCCGGAAAGGGGCTGGGTTAGCTTAATGAGTCGTGGCTTTTACAGAAATGAGGTGCCATCGAAAAAACACTGGCGCTATAAGTAAACGATGCTAGCAGGATAGCTACGAGAAGTAGTGGCTTTTCGAGTTACGCGGGTGGCGGGAAACGTATGTACAGACCACGTTGTAGGCACGGTCCAGACTTGCGACAGCAACCCCACTGCCTATGGGCTGTGAGAGTGCGTCTTGGTTTGAGAGTGCGGCCGGTACATTTCTTCCAAGCCGCTTTCTGTTGATCTGTTCCATCTTATTGGTTTCCAACTGATAAATACCATGGATTAGTGGTACCCAACTGAGCTACTAATAAGGCCTTGTATGCTGGCAGATGGATGTCGCTGAAACTGCAGATGAGCAATGCTCTTATTAAGGGGCAGATAGCGATAGCGTGTCGCGGCAATGTTTACTGGGGGTATGGCTATTAGCCCACAAGGTTCCTACAGGGTGAGCAATAGGAGATTGTTCCACGTGAAACAATGCTATTTACTTGGGGCGGGCCGGTTAAAGAAGTGTGTTGTTGACGTCAATAGGTCGAGCAAACTGACAAGGTATTTGGCGTAATTTACCCCGGAGCGACAATGTGTGGCACCGTTCTCGCTAGCAAGGCTATTTTTCTCAGAAAATTGGGGCAGCATTTCTCTTAGCAAATGTTCCGCTATATGTGCTTGGTATGCATTTGGAAGCCCGTTGGCTTTGGTAGCATGGCTATGCGCCGTGTGGACGGCACTTTGTGACGTCAATAGTAATGTTTCACGTGAAACAGTGTAGCCATACGCAAGCATTGTGGGAAATCTCACTTACCTGTTAAAGCGATATGCTCCCCATTGGACATCAATTGACTTGAAAACGCCTTATGGCTGAGAGGAAAATCCGATAATGGAAGTGCGTGGGTTCCATTACAAGTGGAAAAGTAGCATGCCCTCCTTCTTTCTAAATGAGATAGATGCCGACGAGAAGATGAGTTCGAGGTGTACACGCGTCAGATTTCACCTCCCATTTCATGCGGCTGGAGTAAGTGCGGTTCGCGGTATAAATAAGCAATGCATTGAACGTCAGTTGTTTGTTTCACGTGAAACATTAGATCGCACGACGTATAATTGAACATTGCACATTTCCTCGCTGAAGCGATTCAATGATTTACCCTGACGAATTCGACGTCATTGTGGTCGGCGGCGGACACGCGGGCACAGAAGCCGCCTTGGCTGCTGCACGTATTGGCGTGCGCACCCTGCTCCTGACACACAACATGGAAACCCTGGGACAGATGTCCTGCAATCCCTCCATAGGCGGGATAGGAAAGGGCCATCTCGTCAAAGAGGTGGATGCCCTGGGCGGCGCCATGGCGCTAGCCACAGATCATGCAGGCATACAGTTTCGTATATTGAACCGGTCAAAAGGGCCTGCCGTGCGAGCTACGCGCGCACAGGCGGATCGTTCCCTATATAGGAAGGCCATCCGCACCGTTCTACAGAATCAGCAGAATCTGACTATCTTTCAGCAGGCGGTGGATGATCTGCTGCTCGAGGGCGACCGTGTTGTAGGCGCACGTACACAGATTGGGTTGAGCTTTCGCGCGCGCGCAGTTGTGCTGACTGCCGGTACTTTTTTGAATGGCTTGATTCACGTTGGACTGGATCATTATTCCGGAGGGCGAGCGGGAGATCCACCTGCCATCAGTCTTGGACAGCGCCTCAAGGAGCTAAAGCTTCCGCAAGGGCGCCTGAAGACGGGGACGCCACCTCGAATTGATGCACGCACCATCGATTTCAGTAAAACGGAAATGCAGCCAGGGGACAGCAATCCCGTTCCAGTATTCTCAGTGCTTGGGGCGGCATCCATGCATCCTGAACAGCTGCCTTGCTGGATTACCCAGACGAATGCCCGTACGCACGAGATCATTAAGGCGGGGCTTGATCGTTCGCCCATGTACAGCGATGCAGGCACGATCGAAGGCATAGGCCCGCGTTACTGCCCGTCTATAGAGGATAAGATCCACCGCTTCGCCGACAAAAGCAGCCACCAGATATTCCTGGAGCCCGAGGGCCTGACGACGCGGGAGATTTACCCCAACGGCGTTTCCACCAGCTTGCCATTCGATGTGCAGCTTGCCATGCTGCGGTCAATTCGTGGACTGGAAAATGCCGTGATCATGCGTCCGGGATATGCAATCGAGTATGACTATTTCGATCCACGTGAATTGCATGCCACGCTTGAGACCCGGGCAATAAGCGGCTTGTTCTTTGCGGGGCAGATCAACGGTACAACGGGCTACGAAGAGGCGGCGGCGCAAGGCTTGCTGGCGGGGCTGAACGCCGCGCGGCGCGTGCAGGGCGAAGAAGGCTGGACGCCTGGGCGCGGCGATGCGTACATGGGTGTGCTGGTGGATGACTTAATCACGCGCGGCGTGACAGAGCCATATCGAATGTTTACGTCACGGGCGGAATACAGACTGAGTCTGAGAGAAGACAATGCGGACATGCGTCTTACTGAAATAGGACGGAAGCTGGGTCTGGTCGGCGATAGGCAGTGGGATAGGTTCAACCGGAAACGTGATGCGGTGGCCGCGGAGATAGAACGCCTGAAGTCCACCTGGGTTCACCCACGCACGTTCGATGACAGCACGTCTGTACGTTTGTTTGGCAAGCCTTTGGAACGAGACTATTCCTTGCTCGATTTGTTGAAGCGTCCTCAGCTTGACTACGAAACGCTGATAAGCCTGGAGTCGTCCGACGGCCAGCGAGTCGCTGCGCCAGGCCTGGAAGACAAAGTGGCATCCGAGCAGGTGGAAATTCAGGTCAAGTACGCAGGCTATGTGGCCAAGCAGATGGAAGAAGTGCAACGCCAGGCATCGCAGGCATCGCAGGTGATTCCCAATGATCTCGACTACGATGCCATTACAAGCCTGTCATTCGAAGTGCGGCAGCGTCTCAAGGCAAGCAGGCCCGAGACCATAGGCCAGGCCAGCCGGGTTTCTGGTGTGACGCCTGCGGCCATCTCACTGTTGCTCATCCATATAAAGCGGATGCAATACCGAAATCGGGCCGCCTGATGGGGGATGAGAGTTATCTCTCCCGCATTGTGGATGCGGGCCAGGCCATGGGCCTGTCTATTGACAATCTCCAGGCCGAAGCCATGCAGACGTATGTGGGGCAGTTGCACAAATGGAATCGCACCTATAACCTGACGGCAATTCGCCAGCCGGGGCAGATGCTTGTGCAGCATGTCTTCGACAGCCTGTCGATTTTGCCATCATTGGATAAAATGCTGTATAAAAAAACAGTATCTGTCATGGATATTGGTGCGGGAGCCGGCCTGCCCGGACTCATCCTGGCCATCATGCGACCGTCGTGGCAGGTCACCTGTGTCGATGCGGTGGAAAAGAAAATAGCCTTCATACGTCAGATGGCGGGCGTTTTAGCCCTGCCCAATCTCCATGCCACACATGGGCGGGTAGAATCGCTGGAGTCTGGTAATGCAGATCTCGTCATTTCGCGCGCGTTTGCCGCGTTGGCGGACTTTGCCGGACTTGCGGGGCGCCATGTGCGTCCACAAGGGTGGCTGGTTGCCATGAAAGGGCACCAGCCTTCGGAAGAAGCCACTGCGCTCGAGCAGCTCACCGATTGGCGCATAGATCATGTACAGGCATTGCATGTACCGGAACTGGACGCGCAGCGTTGCCTGGTCTGGATGAGTCGCAAAGGATAACCATGAACGCCAACAATACCGCCAGCATCTTTTGCATTACCAACCAGAAGGGTGGCGTCGGCAAGACGACCACGGCCATCAATCTGGCTGCAGCCCTGGCGGCGCTGGACAAGCGGGTGCTGCTGATCGACCTGGACCCTCAGGGAAATGCCACGATGGGCAGCGGGGTCGACAAGAACGCGGCCGATGTCAATCTATACCAGGTATTGCTCGGTGAGGCGGGCATAGCGCAAGCGCGTGTGAAGTCCGAGGCTGGCGGTTACGATGTGCTGCCCTCGAACCGCGAGCTGTCAGGCGCAGAAATCGACCTGATCGAAATGGATGATCGCGAACGCCAGCTGAAGAACGCGATAGCCCAGATTGCCGACGACTACGATTTTGTGCTGATAGACTGCCCTCCGACCCTGTCGCTGCTCACATTGAACGGCTTGTCGTCGGCCCATGGCGTCATCATACCCATGCAGTGCGAATATTTTGCCTTGGAAGGCCTCTCGGATCTCGTCAATACGATCAAACGAGTCTACAACAATCTCAATCCGGACTTGCGTCTGATAGGCCTGCTGCGCGTCATGTTCGATGCGCGCGTCACGTTGCAGCAGCAGGTCTCCGCTCAAATCGTATCGCATTTCGGCGATCGGGTTTTTGAAACCATAGTGCCGCGCAATGTGCGGCTGGCGGAGGCGCCCAGTCATGGCCTTCCGGGTATTGTGTACGACAAGAGCTCACGAGGCGCCAAAGCTTATGTGGAGTTCGGCAACGAACTCATACGTCGGGTCAAGAAGGAAGCGTTGCGCCTGCAGGCACGTCCGCGCATCTGAATCTGATAGATACTGGAACAGGAAATCGATATGGCTACGAAGAAACCCAAAGGCCTTGGCCGTGGATTGGACGCATTGCTGGGCAAGGATGCGGGTGTGATCGGCACCCTGGGGAATGCGCCGGAAGAAAAGCAGCCTTCCTCTCTGCGCATCGACGCCCTGAAAGCGGGAAAATACCAGCCCCGCACGCGCATGGACGAAGGCGCGCTTGCGGAACTGGCTGACTCGATCCGGGCCCAGGGAATCATGCAGCCTATTCTTGTTCGGCCGCTTGGCGGCAGGGCGGCCGGCAAGTACGAGATCATAGCGGGCGAGCGGCGTTTCCGCGCAGCCCAGCTCGCCGGGCTGGCCGAGGTCCCCGTGCTCGTGCGAGAAGTGGCCGACGAAAACGCCGCCATCATGGCGCTCATAGAAAACATCCAGCGTGAAGACCTGAATCCGCTTGAAGAGGCGCATGGCGTTCGCCGCCTTCTGGACGAGTTCAACCTGACCCATGAGCAGGCGGCCCAGGCCATAGGGCGTTCCCGATCGGCCACCAGCAATCTGCTGCGGCTGATCAATCTGGCCGAGCCGGTGCAGACCATGCTGCTGGCGGGCGACATCGATATGGGCCATGCCCGCGCGCTGCTGGCGGCGGATGCCGCCAGCCAGATTCTGCTGGCCAATGAAATTGTGGCGCGCAGACTGTCGGTGCGCGAGGCCGAGAAGCTTGTGGCGCGCAGCCAGCAAGAGGCCGGTCAGGCGGCTTCCCCTGCGCGCAAGCACGCAGCCAAGTCGGGCGACGCCAAGCGCCTCGAGGACGCCCTGTCCGACCATCTTGGCACACGCGTTACGCTGAAGATGGGCGCACGCAATAAAGGCCAGATGCTCATAGATTTTCACGGCTGGGATCATCTCAATGCATTGCTCGAGCGACAGGGCATGGCCGGCCTGCTGGAAAGTTGACGTCAAACCAGGGTTAACCCCAATAGGGATTGCCCCAATATTTCCGCGCGCCATGCTAGCATCCGGCACTGAATAATCTTCAGTGCCCGGCACGCAGGCGGCGTTTTGCCGCCGGACGTACATGGACGCCCCCGTTTGTCAAGCTTCCAGACGTAATGACGAGGAAGGAAGATTGCACCCGTACATTCGGACTTTGCTTGCAAGCTGAGCTTGCTGTCCCTGATGGGTTTTG
>NZ_SDQC01000003.1 GCF_004153445.1 Allopusillimonas soli | reverse complement strand
CTTTATCTGTTTCCTGAGTACGGCCTTGCCGTGCTCGTCCACACCGTGAACTTGGAACACATTTTTTGCCAGGTCAATGCCAACGGTTGTAATCTTCATAGTGGACGCCTCTCTCGGTTGAAGTGGTGGCTAACACCTCTACTTTGGCACATTGATGCCGTTACGAGTGGGGGGCGTCCATCCCATTGCTTGCGGTTCCTTTCCGCTACCCCGCACACACTTTCACTTCCGCACGGACAGCCTCTGCGCTGCTTTCGCGCGGCCATATCTTTTGGAGTTCTGGATGTTCAAGGCCTTGTCCCGCTATTCGGTCAAGCTGGTGGAGCGCTATCTGCCCGATCCCTATATCTTTGTCGTGCTGTTGACCTTGATCGCCGGCGTCGCCGCCGTATCTATTGAGCACAGAACACCCATGGAGGTCGTCACCATGTGGGGGGACGGGTTCTGGGGCTTGCTGTCTTTCACGATGCAGATGGTGTTGGTGCTGGTTGCTGGCTATATGATGGCGAGCACGCCGGCGGTTCGCCGCATTCTGGAGACGTTGTCGCGGCTGGCGGGCAGTCCGGGCTCCGCCATTGTCCTGGTTACGGTGGTTGCCCTGGCGGCAAATTGGCTGAACTGGGGGTTTGGCCTGGTTGTAAGCGCCTTGTTCGCCAAGCAGCTGGCGCGCAGCATCAAAGTGGACTATCGCCTTCTGGTTGCCAGCGCATATTCCGGCTTTGTCGTCTGGCACGGTGGATTGGCCGGATCCATTCCGTTGACGATCGCCACGGAGGGCCACTTCCAGCAGGACAAGATCGGGCTCATTTCCACGTCCGATACCATCTTCTCCACCTTCAACCTGGTCATTGTTCTGGCCATGTTCGTTGTGGTGCCGCTGGTGAATCGCTTGATGATGCCGGATGAGAAAGATAGCGTCTATGTGGACCGCGCAGTCCTCGATGATGGCGCTGTCGAGCACGAACAGGACGACCGTCCGGCGGCGCGTCTGGAAAACAGCCGCCTGCTGGCCATGTTGATCGGCTTCTGTGGTCTGGCCTATTTGTTCAATTACTATGTCATCCGCCAGGGCGGCCTGAATCTGAATGTCATTAACTTCACATTTCTCTTCCTCGCCATTGTGCTGCACGGCAATGCGCGCAACCTGCTCGACAGTCTGAACGATGCCATCAAGGGCGCGGCGGGCATCGTCATACAGTTTCCGTTCTATGCGGGCATCATGGCAATCATCATGCACTCGGGGTTGGCGGCAAGTCTGTCGGGCTGGATGACATCCCTGGCAAGCGCGGCCAGCCTGCCCTTCTGGACCTTCATGAGCGCTGGCATCGTGAATATCTTCATTCCGTCGGGCGGCGGCCAATGGGCGGTCCAGAGCCCGGTGGTCATCGCCAGCGCACAGGCGCTGGGTGCGGACATGCCTCGCGTGGCCATGGCCGTGGCCTGGGGCGACGCATGGACCAACCTGCTGCAGCCGTTCTGGGCGCTTCCCGTACTGGCCATTGCGGGCCTGAAGGCCAAGGACATCATGGGATACTGCCTCATCCAGCTATTGGTGACAGGAATCATCGTGTCCATTGGGCTGAGCTTTTTCTAGCCGGCTGGGCGCCGGCTTCAGCCCTCTTGGACCGCGCCGCTCCCCGCTGTCACGGCTCCGGACCTGGTTTGACAATGAAAAAAAATCATTGCATAATTCGGAGTTCGGTTTTGGTGGGATGCCCGAGTGGTTAAAGGGGGCAGACTGTAAATCTGTTGGCCTTGCGCCTACGTTGGTTCGAATCCAACTCCCACCACCACCGCGGAAATATTGCATGCCGGTCAGCTGCCGGCAGCTTGCGGGTGAGGAATCCTACGCGGGTGTAGCTCAATGGTAGAGCAACAGCCTTCCAAGCTGATGACGAGGGTTCGATTCCCTTCACCCGCTCCACAAGGTTTTTGGGTTTCGCCTCTATGGGCGGGAAGCAACAAAGCAGATGCCCATGTGGCTCAGTGGTAGAGCACTCCCTTGGTAAGGGAGAGGTCACGCGTTCGATCCGCGTCATGGGCACCATACTCTTTTCTATCTAATATTAGTAGCAGCACCATTCCATCGTCAGGAGTCAGTCATGGCAAAAGAGAAGTTTGAACGGACCAAACCTCACGTGAACGTTGGCACGATTGGTCACGTTGACCACGGCAAGACGACGCTGACGGCGGCGATCACGACGGTGCTGTCCAAGGAGTTTGGCGGAGCGGCCCGCGGTTACGACCAGATCGACAATGCGCCGGAGGAAAAGGCGCGCGGCATCACGATCAACACCTCGCACGTGGAGTACGAGACGACCTCGCGCCACTACGCGCACGTGGACTGCCCGGGTCACGCGGACTACGTGAAGAACATGATCACGGGCGCAGCGCAGATGGACGGGGCGATCCTGGTGGTGTCGGCCGCCGACGGCCCGATGCCTCAGACGCGCGAGCACATCCTGCTCTCGCGTCAGGTTGGCGTGCCTTACATCATTGTGTTCCTGAACAAGGCGGACATGGTGGACGATGAGGAGCTGCTCGAGCTGGTGGAGATGGAAGTGCGCGAGCTGCTCTCGAAGTACGACTTTCCTGGCGATGACACGCCGATCGTGAAGGGCTCGGCCAAGCTGGCGCTCGAGGGCGATGAGGGCCCGCTGGGCAAGCAGGCGATACTGCAGCTGGCCGAGGCGCTGGACACGTACATTCCGACGCCCGAGCGAGCGGTGGACGGCACGTTCCTGATGCCGGTCGAGGATGTGTTCTCGATATCTGGCCGTGGCACGGTGGTGACAGGGCGTATCGAGCGGGGCCTGATCAAGGTGGGCGAGGAAATCGAGATCGTGGGAATCCGCGAGACGGCCAAGACCACGTGCACGGGCGTGGAGATGTTCCGCAAGCTGCTCGATCAGGGCGAGGCGGGCGATAACGTTGGGATCTTGCTGCGCGGGACCAAGCGCGAGGAGGTCGAGCGCGGTCAGGTGTTGGCCAAGCCTGGCTCGATCAAGCCGCACACGGACTTTTCTGCCGAGGTGTACATTCTGTCCAAGGAAGAGGGGGGGCGTCACACGCCGTTCTTCCAGGGCTACCGTCCGCAGTTTTACTTCCGCACGACGGATGTGACGGGCACGATCGAGTTGCCCGCGGACAAGGAGATGGTGCTGCCGGGCGATAACGTGTCGATGAAGGTGAGCCTGATCGCGCCGATCGCGATGGAAGAGGGGCTGCGCTTTGCGATACGCGAGGGCGGTCGCACGGTCGGTGCCGGCGTCGTCGCCAGCATCAGCAAGTAATTGGCAGTACGGCCGGCGGTTTCCTGCCGGCCTGCCGCAACAGCGGCAAGCAGTAAAAAGCAGCAAGAGCGATGACACCGCAAGGCTCATCGCTTTCAGAGTCTAGGGGTATAGCTCAATTGGCAGAGCGTCGGTCTCCAAAACCGAAGGTTGTAGGTTCGATTCCTACTGCCCCTGCCAGGCATTCAGTCACATCGCAGCCGCCTTGGCGGCGTCAACTGCCGGAATATGGCCAATAGCAACGTAGAAACCGTTACCAGTGTCGCAGATCGGATCAAGCTCGGTCTTGCGGTGCTCGTTATCGCAGCGGGCATCGTCGCATATTCGATGCTGGACAACCAGCCTACCGTCGCACGCGTCGGTATTTTCCTGGCGGGTCTCGTCATTGCGGCCATTATCGCGTGGTTCAGCGAGCCCGGTCGCCGCACCATCAGTTTCGGGCGCGACTCCTACAATGAGGTCAAGCGGGTAATATGGCCCACGCGCAAGGAAACCACCCAGATGACGGGCATAGTATTTGCCTTTGTCGTCGCCATGGGGGCGTTTCTCTGGCTGGCCGATAAGTTCCTCGAGTGGGTCATTTATGGCGTGCTTCTGGGCTGGAAATAAAGGGCACACATGAGCAAGCGTTGGTATGTCGTCCACGTTTATTCCGGCATGGAAAAAAGCGTGCACAAGGCGCTCCTTGAGCGCATAGAGCGCGCCGGGTTGCAGACCTCATTCGGACGCATCCTGGTGCCTTCCGAGGAAGTCGTCGAAGTCAAGGGCGGCAGGAAGTCCATTACCGAACGACGGATTTTCCCGGGCTACGTACTGGTCGAGATGGACCTCACCGACGAAACCTGGCATCTGGTCAAGAACACGAACCGGGTCACCGGTTTCCTGGGCGGCTCAGGCAATCGGCCTGCGCCAATTTCCGACAAGGAAGTCGAAAAAATCCTCTCGGCGATGGAAGAAGGCGTCGAGAAACCCAAACCCAAGATCCTCTTTGAAGTGGGCGAAATGGTTCGCGTCAAGGAAGGTCCTTTTGCCGACTTCAACGGCAACGTTGAAGACGTCAACTACGAGAAAAGCAAGGTGCGCGTATCGGTCACGATTTTCGGCCGCGCAACCCCTGTGGAACTCGATTTTGGTCAGGTCGAAAAGACCTGAATTTTCCAACCCCGGGGAGCCGTCCGCATTTGCAGGCCGGCGTTCGTACCCGCAAGGAGTAAAGCATGGCGAAGAAAATCGTTGGCTTTATCAAGCTGCAAGTTCCAGCTGGTAAGGCAAATCCTTCCCCCCCGATCGGGCCGGCCCTGGGCCAGCGCGGTCTGAACATCATGGAATTCTGCAAGGCTTTCAACGCCAAGACACAAGGCGTCGAACCCGGCCTGCCAATTCCTGTGGTCATCACGGCCTACGCGGACAAGAGCTTCACCTTCATCATGAAGACGCCGCCGGCCACCATCCTCATCAAGAAGGCCAGCGGTGTGCAGAAAGGCTCGGCTCGTCCGCACCTGGACAAGGTGGGTACGCTTACGCGCGCCCAGGCCGAAGAAATCGCCAAGACCAAGCAGCCCGACCTCACGGCGGCTGATCTGGACGCCGCGGTTCGCACGGTGGCTGGTACTGCCCGCAGCATGGGCATCACGGTTGAAGGGGTGTAAGCATGGCCAAGTTGAGCAAGCGCGCGGCCGCCATTGCCGCCAAAATCGATCGCAGCAAGTTCTATCCTGTTTCCGAAGCCCTGACGCTGGTCAAGGAGACCGCCACCGCCAAGTTCGATGAGTCCATCGACGTAGCGGTGCAGTTGGGTGTGGATCCCAAGAAGTCCGACCAGATCGTGCGTGGCTCGGTCGTTCTGCCCGCCGGCACGGGCAAGTCGGTCCGCGTCGCCGTCTTCACCCAAGGTGAAAAGGCCGAGGCCGCCAAGGCTGCCGGCGCCGACATCGTTGGCATGGAAGACCTGGCCGAGTCCATCAAGGGCGGTCAACTGGACTTCGACGTGGTCATTGCCTCACCCGATGCCATGCGCGTCGTGGGTGCGCTGGGCCAGATCCTCGGCCCACGTGGCCTCATGCCCAACCCCAAGGTGGGCACGGTCACGCCCGATGTCGTCACGGCGGTCAAGAACGCCAAGGCGGGCCAGGTGCAGTATCGCACCGACAAGGCCGGCATCATCCATGCCACCATCGGCCGCGCTTCGTTCGAGGTCGAACAACTGCAAACCAACCTGGCCGCTCTGGTCGATGCCCTGAATAAGGCGCGTCCCGCTGCGGCAAAGGGTGTATATCTGCGCAAGCTCGCCGTATCGTCCACCATGGGCGGCGGTGCGCGCGTGGAAATTGCTTCGCTGGCGGCCTGAAAATAGCCGTTCAGCACAGAACTTTGGGCCGTGCCCGGTTTTTCCGGGCATAGCTGTCAAAGACCGCTGGAGCAGCCGGGCATGATTTGCAGTCCATGCACGGCCGCTTAATTCCAGGCCTCAACACCTGGTTCCAGCGCAGACGGCGGCCATGGAAGAATTCTTGTAGTACCGAAGAACTCGACCAGGTGCGCCGCATTCGGTTGACGCAAGGGACCCTCCCGAGCGTCGTTTGATGGAGTGTTCAAACCGTGAGTCTCAATCGTCAAGAGAAAGCGGTAGTCATCGAGGAAGTCGGCGCGCAAGTCGCAAAGGCTCAATCGATCATTATCGCCGAGTACCGTGGTCTGGACGTCGCCTCTGTAACCGTATTGCGCAAAACTGCGCGCGAGTCGGGCGTGTACCTCCGTGTTCTCAAGAACACGCTGGTTCGCCGCGCCGTGGCGGGCACTCCCTTCGAGGAGCTCACCCCCCAACTGACCGGTCCGCTGATCTATGGCATCAGCGACGATCCGGTTGCGGCAGCAAAAGTACTTGCCGGTTTCGCCAAGACCAACGACAAGCTGGTGATTCAAGGCGGGGCATTGCCCAACAGCCTGCTCACCACGGATGGTGTGAAGGCTTTGGCCACCATGCCCTCCCGCGAGGAGTTGCTCTCGAAACTGCTGGGTACCATGCAAGCCCCCATCGCGCAATTTGTGCGTACGCTCAACGAAGTTCCGACCAAGTTCGTTCGCGGCCTCGCGGCTGTGCGCGACCAGAAGGAAGCCGCCTAAGCGGAAAGCTTCGTTCTACCGAGCGACACCCAACCCTGGCATTTACATATATCTGGAGTTCTTAAAATGGCAACAAAAGCTGAAATCCTTGACGCCATCGCCGGCATGACCGTTCTCGAGCTGTCCGAGCTGATCAAGGAAATGGAAGAAAAGTTTGGCGTGTCGGCTGCCGCCGCCGCTGTCGCTGTGGCCGCCCCGGCCGCCGGTGGTGCCGCTGGTGGCGCCGCTGAAGAGCAAACCGAGTTCACCGTTGTTCTGGCCGAAATCGGCGCCAACAAGGTCAGCGTGATCAAGGCTGTTCGCGAAATCACCGGCCTGGGCCTGAAGGAAGCCAAGGATCTGGTCGATGGCGCTCCCAAGCCTGTCAAGGAAGGCCTGGCCAAGGCTGATGCCGAAGCGGCCCAGAAGAAGCTTGAAGAAGCGGGTGCGAAAGTCGAGCTCAAGTAAGACTTTTCATGCCTGCCCGGGAAGCGCTGAAGCCTTCCCGGGCTTTTGCGTTTCCAGAAAACCCCTGATTCACAATGGGTTACCTGCCCGAGTCGGGTTTTCCGGAGTCGTAAACCAGGGCCGTGGTTGACGGCCTATGTAACCCTCGAGTCGGAGTGCTCATGCCTTATTCGTATACCGAAAAAAAGCGCATACGCAAGAGTTTCGCTAAACGGGAAGACGTCCAGGACGTTCCCTACCTGTTGGCGACGCAGCTGCAATCTTACAAAACTTTTTTGCAGGCGGATACTACACCTTCCAAGCGAAAAGATGAAGGCCTGCAAGCGGCCTTCAGCTCGATTTTCCCTATTGTCAGTCACAATCAGATGGCGCGCCTTGAGTTCGTTAGCTACGTTCTCGGCGAGCCGGTGTTCGACGTCAAGGAGTGCCAGCTGCGCGGGCTGACCTATGCCTCGCCGCTGCGCGCCAAGGTGCGCCTCGTGCTCATGGATCGCGAGGTCAGCAAGCCCACGGTCAAGGAGGTCAAGGAACAGGAAGTCTACATGGGCGAGATTCCGCTCATGACGAACACCGGCTCCTTCGTGATCAATGGCACCGAGCGGGTCATTGTTTCCCAGCTGCATCGTTCGCCCGGCGTGTTCTTCGAGCATGATCGCGGCAAGACGCACAGCTCGGGCAAGCTGCTGTTTTCCGCCCGGGTCATTCCCTACCGCGGATCCTGGCTGGATTTTGAGTTCGATCCCAAGGACATACTGTTCTTCCGTGTGGACCGCCGCCGTAAAATGCCGGTCACCATTCTGCTCAAGGCCATTGGCATGACGCCCGAGGCCATCCTGGCCTATTTCTCGGACTTCGACCAGATCGAAATCCTCAAGGAAGGCGGCATGCTCGAGTTCGTGCCTGAGCGCTGGAAGGGCGAAGTCGCGCGCTTCGACATCAAGGACAAGGCGGGCAACGTCATTGTCGAGAAAGACAAGCGCATCAATGCCAAGCATCTGCGCGACCTGGGCACTGCCAAGGTTGAGCATCTGTCCGTGCCCGAGGACTTCCTGATTGGCCGGGTACTGGCCAAGAACGTGGTCAATCCTGACACCGGTGAAGTCATCGCCAATGCGAACGACGAAATCACGGAATCCATTCTGGCAGAGATCCGCGGCGCAGGCATTCGCGAGATTCAGACCCTGTACGTCAATGAACTCGACCGCGGCGCATATATCTCGCAAACCCTGCGCACGGACGAAACCGCCGACCAGATGGCTGCGCGCGTTGCCATCTACCGCATGATGCGCCCCGGCGAGCCGCCCACCGAGGATGCCGTCGAGGCCTTGTTCCAGCGCCTGTTCTACAGCGAGGAAGCCTACGACCTCTCGCGTGTAGGCCGTATGAAGGTAAACAGCCGTCTGGGCCGTGGCGAAGACGCCGGCGGTCCCATGACGCTCACCAACGAAGACATTCTTGAAACCATCAAGGTGTTGGTGGAGCTGCGCAACGGTCGCGGCCAGATCGACGACATCGATCACCTGGGCAACCGCCGCGTGCGTTGCGTGGGCGAGCTGGCCGAGAATCAGTTCCGTGCCGGCCTGGTGCGTGTCGAGCGCGCCGTCAAGGAGCGTCTGGGTCAGGCGGAAACCGAGAACCTCATGCCGCACGATCTGATCAACTCCAAGCCGATTTCGGCCGCCATCAAGGAGTTCTTCGGTTCGAGCCAGCTTTCGCAGTTCATGGATCAGACCAACCCCCTGTCGGAAATCACGCACAAACGCCGTGTTTCCGCCCTGGGACCTGGCGGCTTGACCCGCGAGCGCGCCGGCTTCGAGGTGCGTGACGTGCATCCGACGCACTATGGCCGCGTGTGCCCGATCGAGACCCCGGAAGGTCCGAACATCGGCCTCATCAACTCCATGGCGCTTTATGCGCGGCTGAACGAGTACGGCTTTCTTGAAACGCCCTATCGCAAGATCATAGACGGCAAGGTCAGTGAGCAGATCGATTATCTGTCGGCCATCGAGGAAAGCAATTATGTCATCGCACAGGCCAATGCGCGCCTGGATGCGGATGGCCGTTTCATGGACGACCTGGTGGCATGCCGTCAGTCTGGCGAAACCATGCTTACCGCGCCGGCAAACGTGCATTACATGGACGTGGCGCCTTCGCAGATCGTGTCTGTGGCGGCATCGCTCATACCCTTCCTTGAGCATGACGACGCCAACCGCGCGCTCATGGGCGCCAACATGCAGCGCCAGGCCGTGCCTTGCCTGCGTCCCGAAAAGCCGCTGGTGGGCACCGGCATCGAGCGCACCGTTGCGGTCGACTCGGGCACCACTGTCCAGGCAGTGCGTGGCGGCATTGTGGATCATATCGATGCCGAGCGTATCGTGATTCGCGTCAATGACGACGAGAACGTTGCCGGCGAAGTGGGCGTCGATATCTACAACCTCATCAAGTACACCCGTTCCAACCAGAACACCAATATCAATCAGCGGCCCATCGTCAAGCGCGGCGATCATGTGGCGCGCGGGGATGTGTTGGCCGACGGTGCATCGACGGACCTGGGTGAACTGGCCTTGGGGCAGAACATGCTCATCGCGTTCATGCCCTGGAACGGCTACAACTTCGAGGACTCCATCCTGATTTCCGAGAAGATCGTGGCTGACGACCGCTATACGTCCATCCACATCGAAGAACTCACGGTGGTGGCCCGCGACACCAAGCTTGGCCCCGAGGAAATCACGCGCGATATCAGCAATCTTGCGGAAACGCAGCTGAATCGCCTGGATGACTCCGGTATCGTCTACATCGGCGCCGAAGTGCGTGCCGACGACGTACTGGTTGGCAAGGTCACGCCCAAGGGTGAGACGCAGCTGACCCCCGAAGAAAAGCTGCTGCGCGCCATCTTCGGCGAGAAGGCCTCCG
Source organism: Allopusillimonas soli (assembly GCF_004153445.1). GTDB lineage: Bacteria > Pseudomonadota > Gammaproteobacteria > Burkholderiales > Burkholderiaceae_B > Allopusillimonas > Allopusillimonas soli. The sequence continues at coordinate 613,671 of NZ_SDQC01000003.1, read as the reverse complement.
ACGTGAAGGATACGTCGCTGCGGGTGCCGTCGGGCATGGTGGGCACCGTCATCGACGTACAGGTGTTCACACGCGAAGGCATCGAGCGCGACAAACGCGCGCAGTCCATCATCGACGATGAACTGCGCCGTTATCGCCAAGACCTCAACGACCAATTGCGTATCGTCGAGGACGACACCTTCGACCGTATCGGCAAGTTCCTGGTCGGCAAGACCGTCAACGGCGGCCCGCGCAAACTGGCCAAAGGCACGGCGCTGGCCCAGGACTACCTGGCAGATCTGGACCGCTGGCAATGGTTCGACATTCGCTTGGCCGACGAAGAGCACGCGATTGTGCTTGAGCAGGCCAAGGAATCGCTTGAGCAGAAGCGCCATCAGTTCGACCTGGCTTTTGAGGAAAAGCGCAAGAAGCTTACGCAGGGCGACGAACTGCCGCCGGGCGTACTCAAGATGATCAAGGTGTACCTGGCCGTCAAGCGCCGCCTGCAGCCTGGCGACAAAATGGCCGGCCGTCACGGCAACAAGGGCGTGGTATCGCGGATTACACCCGTGGAAGATATGCCCCACATGGCCGACGGCACACCTGCCGACATCGTCCTGAACCCGCTGGGCGTGCCTTCCCGGATGAACGTGGGCCAGGTGCTTGAGGTTCACTTGGGCTGGGCCGCCAAGGGCGTGGGTTATCGCATCGCCGATATGCTGCGCGAAGAACAGAACGTGCAGGTCAAGCAGCTGCGCGCCTATCTCGAAAAGGTGTACAACAGCACCGGCGCGGGGGCACGCGTTGCCGAACTCTCGGACGACGAAGTACTGGAAATGGCGCGCAACCTCAAGAATGGCGTTCCGCTGGCCACCCCGGTCTTCGACGGGGCGACCGAAGAGGAAATCGAAGCCATGCTGAAGCTGGCTTATCCGGACGACATCGCCGACAAGCTCAAGCTTACGCCCAACCGCACCCAGGCATGGCTGTTCGATGGACGTACCGGCGAACAGTTCGAGCGCCCCGTTACCATAGGCTATATGCACTACCTCAAGTTGCATCACCTGGTCGACGAAAAGATGCACGCACGGTCCACCGGCCCATACTCGTTGGTTACGCAGCAACCGCTGGGCGGCAAGGCGCAGTTCGGCGGCCAGCGCTTCGGCGAAATGGAAGTGTGGGCGCTGGAAGCCTACGGCGCCTCGTACACGCTGCAAGAGATGCTCACGGTCAAGTCTGATGACATCTCGGGCCGCACCAAGGTATACGAGAACATCGTCAAGGGCGACCATGTCATCGATGCCGGCATGCCCGAGTCGTTCAACGTTCTGGTGAAAGAAATTAGGTCCTTGTCCCTGGACATGGATTTGGAGCGTAAATAATGAAAGCGCTACTCGATCTATTCAAGCAAGTCTCGCAAGACGAGCAATTCGATGCCATCAAGATCGGCATAGCATCGCCGGAAAAGGTGCGCTCGTGGTCCTATGGTGAAGTGCGCAAGCCCGAAACCATTAACTACCGCACCTTCAAGCCCGAGCGCGATGGCCTGTTCTGCGCCAAGATCTTTGGCCCCATCAAGGATTACGAGTGCCTTTGCGGCAAATACAAGCGCCTGAAGCACCGCGGCGTGATCTGCGAAAAATGCGGCGTGGAAGTCACCGTGGCCAAGGTGCGCCGCGAGCGCATGGGTCATATCGAGCTGGCCAGCCCGGTTGCGCACATCTGGTTCCTCAAGAGCCTGCCATCCCGCCTGGGCATGGTGCTCGACATGACGCTGCGCGATATCGAGCGTGTGCTGTACTTTGAAGCATGGTGCATCATCGAGCCCGGCATGACGCCGCTCAAGCGCGGCCAGATCATGTCGGACGACGACTACCTGGCCAAGACCGAGGAGTACGGCGACGACTTCCACGCCTTGATGGGCGCGGAAGCCGTGCGGGAACTGCTGCGCACCATAGACATCGATCGCGATGTCGAAACGCTGCGCGCCGAGCTCAAGGCCACGTCCTCTGATGCCAAGATCAAGAAGATTTCCAAGCGCCTCAAGGTGTTGGAAGGCTTCCAGAAATCCGGCATCAAGCCCGAGTGGATGGTTATGGAAGTGCTTCCGGTGCTGCCGCCGGATCTGCGTCCGCTGGTGCCGCTGGATGGCGGCCGCTTCGCCACATCCGACCTCAACGACCTCTATCGCCGCGTCATCAACCGCAACAACCGTCTCAAGCGTCTGCTTGAGCTGAAGGCGCCCGACATCATCCTGCGCAACGAAAAACGCATGTTGCAGGAGTCGGTGGATTCGCTGCTTGACAACGGCCGGCGAGGCAAGGCCATGACCGGCGCCAACAAGCGCCAGCTCAAGTCATTGGCCGATATGATCAAGGGCAAGAGTGGTCGCTTCCGCCAAAACCTGCTGGGCAAGCGGGTCGACTACTCGGGTCGTTCCGTTATTACGGTGGGTCCGCAGCTCAAGCTGCACCAGTGCGGCCTGCCCAAGCTGATGGCGCTCGAGCTGTTCAAGCCTTTCATCTTCAATCGCCTGGAGATGATGGGTCTGGCCACGACCATCAAGGCCGCGAAGAAACTGGTGGAAAGCCAGGAGCCGGTCGTGTGGGATATCCTCGAAGAGGTCATCCGCGAGCATCCGGTCATGCTGAACCGTGCGCCGACCTTGCACCGCCTTGGCATCCAGGCTTTCGAGCCCATGCTGATCGAAGGCAAGGCCATCCAGCTGCATCCGTTGGTCTGCGCGGCTTTCAACGCCGACTTCGATGGCGACCAGATGGCTGTTCACGTGCCCCTTTCGCTGGAGGCGCAGGTCGAGGCCCGCACGCTCATGCTGGCATCGAACAACGTGCTGTTCCCCGCCAACGGCGAACCGTCCATCGTGCCCTCGCAGGATATCGTGCTGGGCCTGTACTACACCACGCGCGAGCGCATCAACGGCAAGGGCGAAGGCCTGTTCATGACCGATGTGTCGGAAGTGCAGCGCGCATACGACAACGGCGAGGTGGAACTGCAGACGCGCATCACCGTTCGCCTGAATGAGTACGAGAAGGACGAACAGGGCGAATGGCAGCCTGTGCTCAAGCGTTTTGAAACCACGGTAGGCCGCGCCCTGCTGTCGGAGATCCTGCCCAAAGGCTTGCCCTTCTCGGTGCTCAACCGCCCGCTGAAGAAAAAGGAAATCTCGCGCCTGATCAATCAGTCGTTCCGCCGCTGCGGCCTGCGCGCCACGGTCATTTTCGCGGACAAGCTCATGCAATCGGGCTTCCGCCTGGCTACGCGCGCCGGCATTTCCATCGCCATGGGCGACATGTTGGTCCCGACGGCCAAGGAAGACATCCTTGCCCAGGCCAGCAAAGAGGTCAAGGAGATCGACAAGCAGTACTCGTCCGGTCTGGTGACTTCCCAGGAGCGCTATAACAACGTAGTCGACATCTGGGGCAAGGCCAGCGACAAAGTGGGCAAGTCCATGATGGAGCAGCTGGCCACCGAGCCGGTGGTGAATCGTCATGGCGAGGAAGTGCGTCAGGAATCGTTCAACTCCATCTACATGATGGCGGACTCCGGCGCGCGGGGTTCCGCCGCCCAGATACGCCAGCTCGCAGGTATGCGCGGCCTGATGGCCAAGCCCGACGGCTCCATCATCGAGACGCCCATTACCGCGAACTTCCGCGAAGGCCTGAACGTGCTGCAGTACTTCATTTCCACGCACGGTGCGCGGAAGGGTCTGGCCGATACGGCGCTGAAGACCGCCAACTCGGGCTACCTGACACGCCGTCTGGTCGATGTCACCCAGGATCTGGCGATCACCGAAGCCGATTGCGGTACCACGCGAGGCTATTCCATGAAGGCCTTGGTCGAGGGCGGCGAAGTCATCGAACCGTTGCGCGACCGCATTCTGGGCCGTGTGGCTGCCGTTGACATCGTCAATCCCGATACCCAGGAAACCGCGGTTGCGGCCGGCACGCTGCTGGACGAAGACGTGGTCGACCTTATCGACAGCATAGGTGTGGATGAAGTCAAGATTCGCACGCCGCTTACCTGCGAAACACGCTATGGCTTGTGCGCGCACTGCTATGGGCGTGACCTGGGCCGTGGCACCATGGTCAACCGTGGCGAGGCAGTGGGCGTCATTGCTGCCCAGTCCATCGGCGAGCCTGGTACGCAGCTGACGATGCGGACCTTCCACATCGGTGGCGCGGCATCGCGCTCGGCAATGGCCAGCTCGGTGGAAACCAAGTCGGCCGGCACGGTGGCCTTTGCCATCGGCCTGCGCTATGTCACCAATGCCAAGGGCGAACGCGTGGCCATCTCGCGTTCGGGCGAGATCGTCATCTTTGACGACAACCGCCGCGAGCGCGAGCGTCACAAGATCCCCTACGGTGCAACCATTGCCGTGGGCGATGGCGATGCGATCAAGGCCGGTACGCGCCTGGCAAGCTGGGATCCGCTTACGCGCCCCATCGTGTCCGAGTACTCGGGCACTGTCCGCTTCGAGAACATCGAGGAAGGCGTTACCGTTGTCAAGCAGCTTGACGAGGTTACGGGCCTGTCCACGTTGGTGGTAATCACACCCAAGACCCGCAGCGGCAAGACCATGATGCGTCCGCAGATCCGTCTGCTTAACGACGCGGGCGAAGAGGTCAAGATCGCGGGCACCGACCATGCGGTGGCCATCTCCTTCCCGGTGGGCGCGCTGATTACCGTTCGCGACGGACAGCAGGTCAATATCGGTGAGGTGCTGGCGCGTATTCCTCAGGAATCGCAAAAAACCCGCGATATTACCGGCGGTCTGCCTCGTGTGGCCGAGCTGTTCGAAGCCCGTTCGCCCAAGGATGCCGGCATGCTGGCCGATGTCACGGGCACGGTCTCGTTTGGCAAGGACACCAAGGGCAAGCAGCGTCTGGTTATCACCGACATGGATGGCGTCAACCACGAGTTCCTGATACCCAAGGAAAAGCAGGTGCTGGTGCACGACGGCCAAGTGGTGAACAAGGGCGAAATGATCGTCGATGGTCCGGCCGATCCTCACGATATCCTGCGCCTGCAGGGCATCGAGAAGCTGGCCAGCTACATCGTGAACGAAGTGCAGGACGTTTACCGCCTGCAGGGCGTGAAGATCAACGACAAGCACATTGAAGTGATCGTGCGCCAGATGCTGCGTCGGGTGAACATCGTTGATCCGGGCGACACCAACTTCATCACGGGCGAGCAGGTCGAGCGTTCCGAACTGTTGAACGAAAACGACCGCATGGAAGCCGAGGGCAAGATTCCCGCCACATACGACAACGTATTGCTGGGCATCACCAAGGCTTCCCTGTCGACCGATTCGTTCATTTCGGCCGCATCCTTCCAGGAAACCACGCGCGTGCTCACCGAGGCTGCCATCATGGGCAAGCGCGACGATCTGCGCGGGCTGAAGGAGAACGTCATTGTGGGCCGCCTGATTCCGGCCGGTACGGGCATGTCGTATCACATGGCACGCAAGGAGAAGGAAGCCCACGAGGCGGCCGAGCGCCAGGCCGCGCGTGCGATGGCCAATCCGTTCGAGGAGGCGCCCGCCGAAACCGTGGAAACCCACGAAGGCGAGCCTGCCGCCGACAGCGAAGGAACATCCACGGAAGAATAATTCCGAGGCCATGTCCGCGAAAAGGGTCCTGCGATGTACTGCAGGGCCCTTTTTATTTCACCGTGACGTCGGCGCCACATGGCTCGCCTTTGGTGCGCACTTCAACGTGTTGCCGGACGCGGGCGGCGCTGCGCGCCGAGGCGGCGTGAAACCGCAAAACAAACGCCAGACTCGGGTATCGGGCCTGCCAGCAGAGGATGCCCGGCGGGCGGCATTTCTATTGCTGCCGCCCCTGGCGCTGCCAACGAGCAGCGTCGAACAGCACGCGCTCGCACTCCCAGTTGCCTGACTGCACTTCGCTTGCGATTAAATACAGCATCAGATTGCGCATCAGTTCCACCGCGCGCGAAGGCGGCTTGTCGACGTGCTCGCACAGATGCAATGTGCGCAGCATTGTCGGCTTGACGATATAGCGGTATGACACGTCGCCGGACTGGATCTGGCGGCGCAGGTAGGATTTCGTGCCAATCACGCAGCCGTGTCCCTCCTCCACGAACAGGCTGACCGCGTTCACATTGTCGGCCTGCAGCCGCGCGCGCTGCTCGAACTGTTTCCGCAGGCGCGGATCGTCCATGACGGAACGGCCCATGGTGCCGCGGCGCAGCAGCACGAAGGGCAGTGTCAGAAGCGTCTTGACGCTGATGGGTTCGGTGGTGTCGCCAATGACATGTTTCTTGCCTATGCATATCATGCGCTCTTCGACCAGCGGGGTGGTTTTGATGCGTGCGTCCTGTGTCGGGTTGTAGGCCAGCGCCAGGTCGACATGGGCGTCCATGAGCTGCGAGATGGTGCTGCCGGACAGCGTCTCGGACAGAACAAGCGAAATACCTGGATGCGCCTCAAGCACGATGCGCATCAGATGGCGCCCTATGGATTGCAGCGCGGTATAGGCCATGCCGATGGCGACCTGGCCGCTTATCTCGCCTGCCATGTTGTACATATCTTCGCGCGCATGCTGCAATGCGCGCAGAATCTGCACCGCATGGGCGTAAAGGCGCTGCCCGTATTCGGTGGGCAACAGACCGCGCGGGTTGCGCAGGAACAGCGGGCGCGGAAACTGCGCCTCGAGATTGGCCAGGTGGTGGCTGAGCACCGAGGGGGCAGTGCGCTCGCGCTCGGCCGCACGGGAAATGCCGCCGGATTCATAGATGGCGACGAAGGTTTGTAGCTGTCGAATATCCATGCATTCTATTTTATAGAATGCAATAGTTAAAACAATATAATTTTCTGATCCTTGAATCAATGCTAATCTGCCTGCAGCATCAAGGGAGTCAACGAATGGATCAGGCTTTTTTACCGCTTGCGGGCCTGCGCGTCGTCGAGATGAGCCATATGATCATGGGCCCGTCCTGCGGCATGTTTCTGGGGTTTCTGGGCGCGGAGGTCATCAAGGTCGAGCCACCGGGTGGAGACAAGACCCGCTGGCTCACCGGCATGGGCCGGCCCATGTTTCCGCTGTTCAACCGTGGCAAGAAATCCGTGCAGCTCGACCTGGCCACAGAGTCGGGCCGTGCGGCGCTCAACCGTCTGCTCGAAACCGCCGATGTGTTCGTCGAAAACTTCCGCGACTCGGCGCTGGCCAAGGCGGGGGCGGATCCCGAACATCTGCGCAAGCAGTTTCCCGGGCTTATCGTTGCGTCATGCAAGGGTTTTCTGTCGGGCCCTTATCAGAACCGTACGGCGCTGGATGAAGTCGTGCAGATGATGACGGGTCTGGCCTATATGACAGGCCCCACGGGCACCCCCTTGCGTGTGGGCTCCTCGGCCAATGACATCATGGGTGGGCTGTTTGCCGCGTTTTCGGTTCTGGCCGCGTTGCTGGAGCGGGGAAAGACAGGACGAGGACGGGAAATGCGTGTCGGCCTGTTCGAAAACTGCCTGCTGCTGGTTGCGCAGCATATGGTGCAGTTCGAGCTTGAAGGCAAGAATCCGCCTCCCATGCCGGAGCGCGAGTTCTCCTGGCCCATCTACGACATTTTCACCGATCGGAACGGGCGCCAGATTTTTGTCGGCGCGGTAACCGAGGGACAGTGGAAAACCGTATGCACGCTATTGGGTCTGACGGACTTTCTGGCCGATTCGCGCCTTGCCACGCGTATGGATCAGATCGAAGCCCGCAGCTGGACCATTCCCCTGGTGGCTGAAAAAATTGCCGCGCTGGACGCCGATGCGCTGGGGCGGCAGTTCGAAGCGCACGGCATTCCTTTCTCGCCCATTGCCAAGCCTTGCGATATGTACCAGGATCCGCATGTCATGCGGCCTGGCGGCATGGCCACATCGCAGTGTGCGGATGGAACGCGCTTTCGCGCACCCTCCTTGCCCTTCGAAGTGGACGGCGACATGCTGACGGGCGGCGGCGATGTGCCGGCGCCCGGCCAGGATACCGAAGAAGTGCTTGCCGCGCTGGGCATGGACGATGCGGCGATCGCCGGCGCGTGCGGCGAGCGGGCGGTTGCGCCATGACTGCGCTGCACACATCGCGCGTTGCCGCCCTCTTCCCCCCTGGACGGCTTACGCTGCGCGAGGTGGGACTGCGCGATGGCCTCCAGTTGGTGCGCCGGTTCCCCGATACCGATGCAAAGCGGCAATGGCTGATGCACGAGCATGCGGCAGGTGTGCGGGTATTCGAGATCGGCTCTTTTCTGCCCGCTCGCGGCTTTCCGCAGTTTGCCGATGTGGGCGACATGGTGGCTGCCGTCAAGGCCTTGCCCGGCGCGCGTGCCGCCGCGCTGACATTGAATGAGCGCGGTGCGGAGGATGCGCTGCGTACCGGCGTGGACGAGATGATATTCGTGCTGTCGGCCACGGAAGGCCATAGCCAGGCCAACACGCGGCGCAGCCGCGGCGAGGCCCTGGCGCTGCTGGCACGCATTGCCGCCATGCGCGATGCGGCCGGGCCTGATGCGCCCGTGCTGACCGCAGGCATTGCCATGGCTTTCGGCTGCTCGATTGAGGGCGAGGTGGATGCCGGCGAGGTGCTGCGTCTGGCGGAAGCTTGCGCGCGCGCGGGCGCCGATGTGATCGCCTTGGCCGATACGGTGGGGTATGCAGGACCGCGCGAGGTGGCCGCGCTGGCGTCGGCATTGCCGCGCAGCGTGGGCGATATCCCGCTGGCCATGCATTTTCACGACACGCGCGGCTTGGCCATTGCCAATGCCGCGGCCGCCCTGAACGAGGGGGTGCGCATTCTTGATGGATCCCTGGGCGGTCTGGGCGGCTGTCCATTCGCGCCTGGCGCCACCGGCAACGTGGTATTCGAGGATCTGGTATTCCTGTGCGAAACAATGGGCTTCGACACAGGTATCAACATCGAAGCCTTGGCGGATGCGCGCCGCATCGTGGCCCGGGCCATGCCCGATGAAACGCTTTATGGCGCCCTCGCCCGTTCGGGGCTGCCAAAAACCGCCGCATGGCGGGTATCGCGCGTACCGGCTTGACGACAGAGCCGGTCAACAACAAAGACTGAACGAATGAAAATCATCAGGAGGACGACATGAGCATCATCGGAAGATTGTTGGCCGGCGCTATCGCGCTGGCATTGTCCGCAAGCCTGGCGCAGGCGGCGGAGTACACCATGCGTATCAGCCATCAGTTTCCCCCTTCGCATCACACGGCCAAGCGGCTGGCGCAGTTTGCCAAGGACGTGGCCAAGGAAACCGATGGCAAGGTGCAGGTGCAGCTGTTCGGCGCCGCGCAGTTGTTCAAGCCCAAGCAGCATCATGCCGCCGTTGCCAGCGGACAGCTGGAGGCGGCCATTATCCTGTCCATTCAATGGGGCGGGAGCCTGCCGGAGATGGCTGTTACGCAGATACCCTTCCTGATGAGTTCGCCGGCAAAACAGAAGGCCTTTATCGGCTCCGAAGCCGCCAAGTTGCTGGATCAGAAGATGCTGGACAAGGGTGTGCGCAACATCGGCTGGATCGTCGATACGAATGATCTGATATTCACATCCTCGACACAGCTTCTTGACGACCCGTCCAAGTTCAAGGACGTGAAGATACGCGGACTGAACAAGCTGTTTGACGCCGGCCTGATTGCCATGGGCGCCGTGCCGGTTTCGATGTCGGGCTCGGAAGTCTACCAGGCGCTGCAGACCCGGGTAGTCGATGCGGCTCTCACGGGTGTGCAGGCGGCCAGCTCGCGCAAATACTATGAGGTCCAGAAGTACGGCGCGGCCACGCCGATTTTTCTTGTGTTCGACAACCTTGTGGTGAATCCGGCATGGTGGGACGGCCTGCCCGAGGACGTGCGGGCGGGCATCACGCGCGCTGCCGACAAGGCGGTGCAGTCCTCGCTTATCACACATGAGGGCGTCAATCCCGACGACATGAAGAAACTGACGGATGCGGGCATGGACGCTGTCGTGCTCACATCGGAACAGGCCCAGGCCTTCGAGGCGGTGATGCAGCCGGCGGTACGGGAGGCTTTCCTGAAGTCATCCGGCGATGACGGGCAGAAGCTTATTGATCTCATCAAGGCCATGTAACGGGGTTGCCCATGTCGCAAGACCAAGCCCTGCCCGAGCTCGGGCATGATGGCGCCCGCCTGCGTGCATACGCGCGCTTTGTTGCGCTCGCATGCAGAGCCGCGCTGGGCCTGGCCAGCATTCTGGTGCTGGCCGACCTTCTGCTGATTGGATGCGCCGTGCTGCTGCGTTACGTGTTTTCATCGCCCATAGTCGGCAACGACGAGATTGTGGCCAGCACGCTGACGGCCCTCGTAATGCTGGCCGCGCCCGATGTGCTGCGCAGAAACGGCCACATTGGCGTCGACGTGCTGGTCGGCGCGCTGCCGCCCAGACTTGCGACGTGGGCTTCGGTATGGTCCTGTCTATCGGTTCTGATGGTGGCCGCACTATTGATCGTCAACGGCTGGAAGGCGGTCACGCTTTCGCGCACGATAGGGCTGCTGACGGAAGGCCACCTTGAAATGCCTGTATGGATGCTGCAGCTTTTCCTGCCCCTGGGCGGCCTGTTGCTGGCGCTGGTGGCCGTCGAACTGCTGTGGCGCGCGTTGGCACGGCCTGCTGCGGCGCAGGAAGCGAAGGCGGGTGAGCCATGATTGCGGCATTCATGCTCGTGGCGCTGCTAGCGCTGCTTTTCACCGGTATTCCCATCTTCGCCGGCCTGACGTTGTATGGTGGCGGTCTTTTGCTGCTGGTGCAGGGCAACCTGGGCTCGGTCGTCAGCATCATATTCGGCGAACTGAACCAGTATCTGCTGGTGGCCATTCCGCTCTTTGCTTTCATGGCCCATGTCATGATACGCGGCAAGGTGGTGGACGATCTGTATGACGCGGCCTATACGTTCACGCGCCATTTGCCTGGCGGCCTGGCCGTGGCCACCATCATGGCGTGTACCGTGTTCGCCGCCATCTCGGGCTCCAGTGTGGCCACCGCGCTGACCATAGGCGCCGTGGCCATTCCCCAGATGCTGCGTTACGGCTATTCACCGCGCATCGCATACGGTGTGGTGGCGGCGGGCGGCACGCTTGGCATACTCATACCACCGTCGGGGCCGATGATTCTCTACGGCATCACGACCGATACCTCCATAGGCGGCCTGTTCATTGCCGGTATCGTGCCGGGGCTGGTCATGGCGCTGGTGTTCATGGCCTGGGCCGTTTTCCGTTGTGCAACCGAAGGCGAGGCGGTAAAGCGCGATGCGCGCGCAAGCGGGCGCGAGATGCTGCAGGCCTTGCGCAAATCGGTCTGGTCCATTGCCCTGCCGGTATTCGTGCTGGGCGGGATGTATCTGGGCGTGTTCACCGCCACCGAAGCCGCCGCCGCTGGCGTTTGGCTTGCGCTGTTCGTGACCATCGTGATTTATCGCACGGTCGGCTGGCGCGAAATCTGGGCCAGCGCGCAGGATGCCTGCCGGCTGTCGGCGATGCTGTTCATGATTCTGGCGGGCGCCGCGGTGTTCAGTCATGTGCTGACCAAGATGCGGGTGCCTCAGCAGATTGTCGAATCGTTGGCCGCCATGGACATGGGCGCCATGGGCTTCGTGGTGGTGATGATGTTGCTGATCGTGGTGCTGGGCATGTTCCTGGAGTCCATCTCCATTATTCTGGTCACCACGCCGGTCATCCTGCCCGCCATGATTCATCTGGGCATCGATCCCATCTGGTACGGCGTCCTGCTGGTCATCAACCTGGAAATTGCGTTGATCACGCCGCCTGTGGGCATGAATCTGTTCACCATCAAGGCCATTACCGGCTCGAAGCTTGGCCCCATCATTCGAGGGTCCCTGCCCTATATGCTGCTGATGGGTGCGGTGCTGGTGCTCATCCTGCTGGTGCCGGGCATCGCGCTGTGGCTGCCGCGTACGATGATGGGCGGCTAGGGCGGTGCGCTACGCCGCCCTGCGGTGAAACCGTCACACAGTCACTCGCGCGGTATGCCGCCGGGTTCGGCGGGCAGGCAGAGGGTGAACTGCGCGCCCTCGCCCACTGCTCCTGAAACCTCTATCCTGCCGCCATGGCGTTCGATGACGGTCTTCACGAAGGCCAGCCCCAGGCCCACCCCCGAGGGATTTCCGTCGGCCTGTTCATCGACGCGTGAGAAAGCCTCGAACAGCGTGGCTGCCTGCTCGGCGCTGAATCCCCTGCCCTGGTCGCGCACGCTTGCCTGCCACATACCGCCATGGGCTTCGATACGGCATGTCACTTCGGTATCGTCGGGGCTGTATTTGATGGCATTGTCGAGCAGATTCATGACCGATCGGTGCAGCAGTGATGCGTCGCCCCAGGTCCAGGCCTGTTCGGGATGCGCGTCGTATCGCAGTGCAATGCGGCGTTGGCGCGCCTGGGCCCAGAATTCGTCCATGCACTGTGCCATCAGATCCACCAGATCCACTGCCTCGTAATGCAGCTGTTTGGCGCGCGCCCGAGCCAGGTTGACGAAACCATCGACCAGCCCTAGCGTTCGATGCGCATACGACTGCACGCGGTGCAGAAAAATAGTCTGCTCCAGCGCGGTATTGGCGTGCTGCTGCAGCTCTATCAGGGCCAGGATGGAATTCTGCGGCGACCGCATGTCATGTGACAGAAAGCGCAGTGTTTCCTCGCGCCGCTCGTGCGCCAGGCGCAGTTGTTCGATGGCGCCATGCAGTTGGGTGATGCGGGCTGGCAGCGACGCGTCCTTGACGGCGGAGCGCTTTGGGGAGGCGTTCTCGCCCAGCGCCGCGCGATCATGCCTGAGCGTGCGCAGCTCGCGATCGATATGTTGCAGCGAGGCTTCCTGGCTCCGCCAGCTCCAGACAGGAAAGGACAGCACCACGCCGATAAGGCTTGCCGTGACGGGTATCCACGTCCTGGCAAGCCACAGCAGGAGTATGGCCGCCATGCCGACCAGCAAGAGGGTGGCTAGCACGACGATGAAGGAGCGCCGTGGCGACCGCCGCCGGAACAGCAGGCACACCAGCAGCACCGGAAGACAGGCCAGCGCGGCGGCCAGCCACGGCGCGGTTGTTCGTATCCAGCTGCCCGCGACGGCTGCCTGCAGGCCATTGGCCATGATCTCCACGCCCGCCATGCCGCCGTGCGCGCTCGTGACCGGTGTGGGGAAGGCGTCTCCAAGGCCCGACCCCCAGGAGCCGACGAGAACGAGTTTGTCCTTGAAGGCGGAAGCGGGAACATCGCCTTCCAGCACCCTGGCATAAGGATAGACGGTGTATCGGGAGGGCTGCCGGCCGTAGGGTATGAGCAGCGCGCTGTCGTCAGTCCTGGCCGCGCCAAGCCGCGCGGGAATATGCGCCACCTGCAGCATGGCCAGCAGGAAATGCTGCGCCTCGCCGTCGTCGCCGAGCGGCTGTCGCAGCTTCAGCGATCGCACGACGCCGTCGCCATCCGCATAGACATTGATATATCCCATGGCGGCGGCCGCGTCGGCGAGCCTGGGAAGCGGCGGAACGATGCGCTGGTTGCCATGGGCGATCATGAATGGCAGAACCGTCCGGCCATTCGCCCTTATTGCGCGGGCCAGCGTGGCGTCGTCGGTGGGATAGGCGGGATTCTTGTCGCTGAGCAGGATGTCGAAACCCACGACACGGGCCTGGCCCAGCTGCCCAAGCAGCCGCGCGTGCACGGCGCGGCGCCAGGGCCAATAGCCGAGCTCCGCGATGCTGCCGTCGTCGATTGCGATAATGACGATATCGGGCTGCGGTGCCGAGGATGCCGTAGTCGCCAGAATGCGGTCATAGAAGGTGTGATCAACCCGCGTCAGGCCGGCGGGGCCGCCGAGCAGGCTCAGGCAAGCCGTAAACAGCAGCATGGAGGCCGTGACGAGCAGCCATTCGGCATGAATGCGCCGCTCCAGGCTGCCCCAGAAGTCGGCTCGCTCGGCGCGGCGCATGGTTTAGTAGCCCAGCAAGACGGGCGTCTGGAAGCCGGTGGCCACAGTCAGGCCGAATGATGTCCGAAGCGCGGCCAGCCCCTCGAAGGGCAGGACCGCGTCTTCGCCCATGATGCCGTTGGCATCGATGGCGCGCACCCGTGCATAGTAATGGCCCGTTCCGGGCGCGCTGAAGGAGATGTCAGGGCCGCGGACGCGCTGGCTCGAATAAAGCTGGGTGCCTTGCGAATCGCCGGCCACCCGGACCAGATACGCGACGGCGTCCGGCATCGGCGTTATATGGGCCTGCCATCCGCCGCCCCCACGCTTCGGATCGCTGACCTGGGGGGCGGGCAGCAGTTGCCTCACACCCAGCAACTCGCCCGACGCGCTGGTGGCGGCGCCCTGCCCCGCACGCAGCATTGCCCTGCCTGCTTGGCTGGTGTTCAGTCGGGCCCGGCCTTGAATCACTTCGCTTTGGGATCCATCGGATGCGACGCGAACACGCAGGCGCGTGCCGCGCACGCCGGTGATGCTGACGGGTGTCTGGACTTCAAAACGCCCCACGCCGGTATGTTCGGGTGAAACCTCCGATTCCAGCCCGCCATCCTGCATGCTGAAGATGGAGTCGGTAAGTCCGGTGCCTCTGAATACGCGCAGACGCTTCAGATGGAGGGCGGAATTGGCCGGAACCGATATCTTGCTGCCGTCGCTCAGCGCCAGCGTTACGTAGCCGCGGGCGCCGGTACGGATTACATTGCCCTCGGACGCAAGATCGCCCTGCCGCAGCGGTTCGCCGTCCAGTCTTGCCTCTCCGGATACGTGACTGACCCGCGCCTGCGAGGGATCCTCCGGAATCAGGGAAAACGGAATCTTGAGTTCAAGCGCAATGGGCAGCCGGGTGGGGTCGCCGATATGGTTCAGCGATTGAAGCGCCTGCCAGTTGGCGGACTTGCCTGTATAGCGTTCGGCCAGCGCCAGCAGCGTGTCGCCCGCCTCGACCTGATAGATGAAATTATCGCCCTCGGCACCCGCCGGCTTGGCTGGCGATGCGAAGGGCAGGATGGCCAGCGCGCAGGCCGCCAGAAGGCAGGCGAGCGCGCGTCGCCCGGTGTGCTGTGTGGTATTCATGAGTGCATCGCTTCCTGGGTATCGGCCAAAAGTTCCAGGCGGTAGCCCAGCGCGTAGGAAGAAACCAGACGAACGCCGTTTTCGGGGCGGAGTTGAAGCTTTCTGCGTATGTTGGAAAGATGGGTATCCAGGGTGCGGGACGTGGCCGGTATTTCGCGGTTCCATACGTTATTGCTGAGTACGTCGCGCGAGAACAGCCTGCCGGGGTTGCGAAAAAACAGCACTGCCAGCTCGTATTCCTTGGGGGCGAGCTCGATGGCCTGGCCGTTGAGCGAAATGACGGCCTGCGCGGGCTCGATGGTATAGGCGGCGCAGGAAAAGGAGGTCTCCATGGACGACGCGGGCGCGAGCCGCCGCTGAAGGGCCGATACGCGCGCGACCAGTTCGCCGGTGCGTATGGGCTTGACCATGTAGTCGTCCGCGCCCGCCTGCAGGCCCGTGACGAGGTCTTCCTCCCGCGTGCGGCTGGTTACGAACATGACGGGCATGCCCTGCCCCAGGTTGGTGCGAACCCAACGCAGGACATCCAGACCGGAGAGGTCGGGCATTTCCCAGTCGAGTATGAGCAGTTCGAACGAATGCGTGCGTGCCAGCGCCGCCAGCATGGCCTGCGCCGTCGTGAACAGCGTGCACTGATGTCCGGCCTGCTCTAGCACCGACTGGATAAGCTGGCCTTGAGCAACGTCATCTTCCAGGGAGGCGATAAGCATGGGGCAAAAACACTTATTCTTTTTGATATTAGTAGGATATGAAAGCTTATGTTACGTGAGCCCGCCTAGCCTGTCGAGCGCATGCGCCTCCGCGTGCGGGCCAGCGTCGGAATGACAGGGGTGTCTTGCTCTTGTCGCGGCAACATGCTAATATGGCGAGCTTGCTTTAATAGGCTCCTTGCCAAACAGCCATTAAGGTAACACAAGTAGTATCGCAAGGCAGGCGTGCAAACCCCAGTCGGGTTTGTGCCAAGTCTTAATCAGCTTTGCTGCAACACCGCTCTTTACGTAGTCATCTGTGGGGGCGGTATTGTGCAAGCCGTCCGCAACACAAGTCACAGGATGCGTAAAGGTCATGCCTACCATTAGCCAACTCGTGCGCAAGCCGCGCGAAGTCAGCGCAGTCAGCAGCAAGAGCCCGGCGCTCGAAAACTGCCCGCAGCGCCGCGGTGTCTGCACTCGCGTGTATACCACCACCCCCAAGAAGCCGAACTCCGCCCTGCGCAAGGTCGCCAAGGTTCGCCTTACCAACGGTTTTGAAGTCATTTCATACATCGGCGGCGAAGGCCACAACCTCCAGGAACACTCCGTGGTCCTGGTACGTGGCGGCCGGGTCAAGGATCTGCCGGGTGTGCGCTATCACATCGTGCGCGGCTCGCTCGACCTGCAAGGCGTCAAGGATCGCAAGCAGGCGCGTTCCAAGTACGGCGCCAAGCGCCCCAAGAAAGCGTAGTTTTTCAGTCCGGCCTCAAGCCGGTCGTATCAGTGCAGCCATGGTCCGGCCATGGCATGTAAGTGGCCATCCCCATGGGTGGTCGTGGCCGCCGGAACGGCGGTTCAACTGAACAGTCACAAGGAAGTCAAAAAATGCCTCGTCGTCGCGAAGTCCCCAAGCGTGAGATTCTCCCCGACCCCAAGTTTGGCAGCGTTGAGCTGGCCAAATTCATGAACGTTGTCATGCTGTCTGGCAAGAAAGCTGTCGCCGAACGTATTGTTTACGGCGCGTTTGACCAGATCCAGGCAAAAACCGGCAAGGAGCCGATCGAGGTGTTCAACACCGCGATCAACAACGTCAAGCCTATCGTCGAAGTGAAAAGCCGCCGCGTTGGTGGCGCGAACTATCAAGTGCCGGTCGAAGTGCGCCCTGTGCGCCGCCTGGCCCTCGCCATGCGCTGGGTGCGCGAAGCAGCCAAGAAGCGCGGCGAGAAATCGATGGATCTGCGCCTGGCCGGCGAGCTCATGGACGCTGCCGAAGGTCGTGGCGGCGCGATGAAGAAACGCGAAGACACGCACAAGATGGCAGAGGCCAACAAGGCTTTCAGCCATTTCCGTTGGTAAACTAAGGACATAGATCATGGCCCGCAAAACCCCAATCGAGCGCTACCGCAACATTGGTATTTCTGCGCATATCGATGCAGGGAAGACCACTACAACCGAACGTATCCTGTTCTACACGGGCGTCAATCACAAAATTGGCGAAACCCATGAGGGCTCTGCCACCATGGACTGGATGGAGCAGGAGCAAGAGCGCGGCATCACCATCACGTCGGCGGCAACCACGGCCTTCTGGCGTGGCATGGCGGGCGATCGCCCCGAGCATCGCATCAACATCATCGACACCCCGGGACACGTGGACTTCACCATCGAAGTCGAGCGTTCCATGCGCGTGCTGGACGGCGCCTGCATGGTGTATTGCGCCGTGGGTGGCGTGCAGCCCCAGTCTGAAACCGTTTGGCGCCAGGCCAACAAGTACGGGGTGCCCCGCCTTGCGTTCGTCAACAAGATGGACCGCACCGGCGCGAACTTCTTCAAGGTGTACGATCAGCTCAAGACGCGCTTGAAAGCCAACCCGGTGCCGATCGTCATTCCCATTGGCGCCGAAGACTCCTTCAAGGGTGTCGTCGATCTGGTCAAAATGAAAGGCATCATCTGGGACGAATCAACCCAGGGCACCAAGTTCGACTATGTCGACATTCCCGCCGAGCTGGCGGACGATGCCAACGAATGGCGCGAGAAGCTGGTCGAGTCGGCTGCCGAAGCCAACGAAAAGCTCATGGACAAATACCTGGAGTCCGGTGAGCTTACCGAAGCCGAGATCAACGAAGGCCTGCGCCTGCGCACCATTGCCGGTGAAATCCAGCCGATGATGTGTGGCACCGCCTTCAAGAACAAGGGCGTGCAACGCATGCTCGACGCGGTCATCGACTACCTGCCCTCTCCGGTGGATATCCCCCCGGTCCAGGGCGTGGACGACGACGGCAACGAAATCAGCCTGCCCGCTTCCGACGACGCCAAGTTCTCTGCGCTTGCATTCAAGCTCATGAGCGACCCCTTTGTGGGCCAGCTCACGTTCGTGCGCGTGTATTCGGGCGTGCTGCAGTCGGGTGAAACCGTCTACAACCCCATCAAGGGCAAGAAAGAGCGTATCGGCCGCATCCTGCAGATGCATGCGAACAACCGTGCCGAGATCAAGGAAGTGCTCGCTGGCGACATCGCCGCCGTCGTGGGCCTGAAAGACGTCACCACGGGCGAAACCCTGTGCGACGTCGGCCAGCACATCCTGCTTGAGCGCATGGAGTTCCCCGAGCCCGTCATTTCGCAGGCTGTCGAGCCCAAGACCAAGGCCGACCAAGAGAAAATGGGTGTTGCCCTCTCGCGTCTCGCACAGGAAGATCCTTCCTTCCGCGTGCGCAGCGACGAAGAGTCAGGCCAGACCATCATCTCCGGCATGGGCGAACTGCACCTCGAAGTGCTGGTGGACCGCATGCGCCGCGAGTTCGGCGTCGAAGCCAATGTGGGCAAGCCCCAGGTGGCCTACCGCGAAACCATACGCAAGACCTGCGACGAAATCGAAGGCAAGTTCGTCAAGCAGTCCGGTGGCCGCGGCCAGTACGGCCACGTGGTCCTCAAGCTCGAACCCCTGCCCCCCGGCGGCGGCTACGAATTCGTGGACGCCATCAAGGGCGGCGTGGTGCCGCGCGAGTATATTCCGGCTGTCGACAAGGGCATCCAGGAAACCCTGCCCGCGGGCGTGGTTGCCGGTTACCCGGTTGTGGATGTCAAGGTAACGCTGTTCTTTGGTTCCTACCACGATGTGGACTCCAACGAAAACGCGTTCCGCATGGCTGCCTCCATGGCCTTCAAGGACGGCATGCGCAAGGCCAGCCCTGTGCTGCTCGAACCCATGATGGCGGTGGAAGTCGAAACGCCGGAAGACTATGCCGGCACGGTCATGGGCGACCTGTCCTCGCGTCGCGGCATGGTTCAGGGTATGGACGACATTCCTGGCGGCGGCAAGATCATCAAGGCCGAGGTTCCCCTGGCCGAAATGTTTGGCTATTCGACCAACCTGCGCTCCCAGACGCAAGGCCGCGCAACGTACACCATGGAGTTCAAGCACTACGCCGAAGCTCCCAAGAACGTTGCCGACGAAGTCATCAGCGCTCGCAGCAAGTAATCAACCAGGCCTGCCCGTGATGGAACGGGCAGGCAATCTTTTTGTTTTCCAGGAAACATAAACGGGATAAATCATGGCAAAAGAGAAGTTTGAACGGACCAAACCTCACGTGAACGTTGGCACGATTGGTCACGTTGACCACGGCAAGACGACGCTGACGGCGGCGATCACGACGGTGCTGTCCAAGGAGTTTGGCGGAGCGGCCCGCGGTTACGACCAGATCGACAATGCGCCGGAGGAAAAGGCGCGCGGCATCACGATCAACACCTCGCACGTGGAGTACGAGACGACCTCGCGCCACTACGCGCACGTGGACTGCCCGGGTCACGCGGACTACGTGAAGAACATGATCACGGGCGCAGCGCAGATGGACGGGGCGATCCTGGTGGTGTCGGCCGCCGACGGCCCGATGCCTCAGACGCGCGAGCACATCCTGCTCTCGCGTCAGGTTGGCGTGCCTTACATCATTGTGTTCCTGAACAAGGCGGACATGGTGGACGATGAGGAGCTGCTCGAGCTGGTGGAGATGGAAGTGCGCGAGCTGCTCTCGAAGTACGACTTTCCTGGCGATGACACGCCGATCGTGAAGGGCTCGGCCAAGCTGGCGCTCGAGGGCGATGAGGGCCCGCTGGGCAAGCAGGCGATACTGCAGCTGGCCGAGGCGCTGGACACGTACATTCCGACGCCCGAGCGAGCGGTGGACGGCACGTTCCTGATGCCGGTCGAGGATGTGTTCTCGATATCTGGCCGTGGCACGGTGGTGACAGGGCGTATCGAGCGGGGCCTGATCAAGGTGGGCGAGGAAATCGAGATCGTGGGAATCCGCGAGACGGCCAAGACCACGTGCACGGGCGTGGAGATGTTCCGCAAGCTGCTCGATCAGGGCGAGGCGGGCGATAACGTTGGGATCTTGCTGCGCGGGACCAAGCGCGAGGAGGTCGAGCGCGGTCAGGTGTTGGCCAAGCCTGGCTCGATCAAGCCGCACACGGACTTTTCTGCCGAGGTGTACATTCTGTCCAAGGAAGAGGGGGGGCGTCACACGCCGTTCTTCCAGGGCTACCGTCCGCAGTTTTACTTCCGCACGACGGATGTGACGGGCACGATCGAGTTGCCCGCGGACAAGGAGATGGTGCTGCCGGGCGATAACGTGTCGATGAAGGTGAGCCTGATCGCGCCGATCGCGATGGAAGAGGGGCTGCGCTTTGCGATACGCGAGGGCGGTCGCACGGTCGGTGCCGGCGTCGTCGCCAGCATCAGCAAGTAAGGCACAGCCTCACACAGCGGGAGCAATCTTGCTCCCGCCCAATTCGTTCTTTAGTTAGGAATTCCGATGAAAAACCAGAAAATCCGCATCCGTCTGAAAGCTTTCGATTACAAGCTGATCGACCAGTCCGCGGCCGAGATCGTCGAGACGGCCAAACGCACGGGCGCGGTGGTGCGCGGTCCTGTTCCGCTCCCGACTCGCATCCGTCGTTATGACGTGCTGCGTTCGCCGCACGTCAACAAGACGTCGCGTGACCAGTTCGAAATGCGTACGCACCAGCGTCTGATGGATATCGTGGATCCCACCGACAAGACCGTTGATGCGCTCATGCGGCTGGACCTGCCCGCAGGTGTGGACGTGGAAATCGCGTTGCAGTAAGCTGTTAACGGAGCGCCCTGGGCGCAAGCTCGTAGAACGCCATGCTCATGCATGGCGTTTTGCTTTGCAGGGCTTGCATTTTGTTGCTTGCTGTTCCGAGGCGGGGCATCGGAAACATCAACCGTACCGGGGCCTGGAAGGGGAAAAGGATGACAAGCGTTCGAACGTGGCTGTGTGCCATGATCCTGCTGGTGGCGAGCACCGGAAGCCAGCTGGCGCATGCGGCCGACGCGCCTGCGTCCGGCGGCTGCAATCATGGCCAGGTGGTGAAGCTGGCGGACCAGACCTGGGAAAGCGCCACATTCACCACGCATGTTATCAGCGCGCTGTTGCGCGCCGCCTTCGAATGCAAAACCGAAATCGTGCCGGGCACGCCTGCCGCAACGGAGTCTGCCCTTGCGCAAGGGGATCTGGACATCATTGCCGAACAGTGGTCGGGCCGCTCCCCCATCATAGAAAAAGCGGTCAAGGCGGGCGATGTGCTGGTCGTGGGCGATACGCTGGCCGGTGGCGCGGAGCAAGGCTGGTATGTGCCCGACTACGTTGTTCATGGAGATAAGGCGCGCGGTATCGAGCCCATGGCGCCGGACCTGAACAGCTGGAAAGACCTGCCGCGCTACAAGCAGTTGTTTCGCGATCCGGAGGTGCCCGGCAAGGGACGCTTCCTGAACTGTCCCGCGGGATGGGTGTGTGAAAAAACCAATACGCGTCTTCTGAAGATCCATGAACTGGATAAGGATTACAACAATTTCCGTGCCGGTACGGGAGCCGCGCTGGATTCCGCCATCAGCTCGGCCTATGACCGAGGCAAGCCCATTCTGTTCTATTACTGGCAGCCTGCGGGCTTGATGGCCAAGTACAAGTTCCACAAAATCGAGCAGGACCCATTCAACCAGGCCTGCTGGGACACCATCGTCAGCGGGGAAGGCACGCTGTGTTCATCGGATTTTCTGGTTGCGCATTTATCCGTGGCCGTCTCCCGTGGCTTCGCGAGCGACAATCCGGACATCATCGCCTTTTTTCGCAAGCTGCAGTTCCAGCCGCCGCTGCTCAACAGCATGATTCTGGAAATGACGGAAGATCGCCGCAGCGGCGACGCCATGGCACGGCGATTCCTGCATGACCATCCCGAAGTCTGGCGCGCGTGGCTACCGGCGGAGGCGGTTGCGCGGGCAAATGCGGCCCTGGGCATGACGCCGGCCGCTGATGCCAGCCCTTCCGGCGAGGCGGCGACACAGCCAGAATCCACAAGCGTGCAGCCTGGCGCGGGACAGCCGCAAGACGATGGCGCAGCGGATTCCAGGCCCGCTTCCCAAGACGGTCCGGCCTGGTCGGGTATTTTCCCGAACTGGTCCGTGGCCGCTTTTATCAACGAACGCCTGGTGGCCATGGTGAAGCGCTATGGGGACCAGTTCCGCCGTGCCAGCGAGACCATACTTACCACCGTGCTGCTGCCTGTGGAGCAGGCGATGCAGGCAGTACCCCCCTGGCTCTTTCTCATCCTGGTGGCACTGCTGTCATGGCACGCCACGCGCAAACCGGTCACCACGATCGCCTATGTCGTGTGCCTGTATCTGATCGGCGCCGTCGGCCTTTGGGACAAGCTCATGCAGACGTTCGCGCTGGTATTGGTGTCGACCGTATTTTCCATCGTCATCGGCGTTCCGGTCGGCATAGCTGCCGCCGGCAGCCGCATCCTGCGCCGCATTCTCACACCCATCCTCGATGTCATGCAGACGCTGCCCAGTTTCGTGTACCTGATTCCCGTCCTGATGCTGTTCGGTCTTGGCAAAGTGCCGGCCCTGTTTGCCACCATCATCTATGCCGTGCCGCCACTCATCCGCCTGACGGTGCTGGGCCTGCGCCAGGTCGATCGCAATGTGATGGAGGCGGCCCAGTCCTTTGGCGTCACCCGATGGCAGATGCTTACCCGCGTCACGCTGCCGCTGGCCAGGCCCAGCATTATGGCCGGCATCAACCAGACCACCATGATGGCGCTGGCCATGGTCGTGGTGGCGTCCATGATCGGTGCGCGCGGCCTGGGTGAAGACGTGCTGGCCGGCATTCAGACGCTGGATGTGGGCCGCGGATTGCAGGCAGGGGTGGCCATCGTCATCCTGGCCATCGTCATAGACCGCATCACCCAGGCCTATGGGCGCCCGCGCCGGCGGCGTCAGGCCATGCTGCGACAGGAGGACGCCCGATGAGCGACACCATGGATACGGCGGCCCCGGATGCCGCCGAAACGGCCGTCGACGCCGTCAAGATACACATCCGCGATGTCTACAAGGTATTCGGACGGCGCGAGGCCGATGCCCTCGCCCTGCTGCGGCAAGGGGGGGACAAGGCGGCTGTGCAGGCGGAGACGGGCGCCAACGTGGGTCTTGCGGGCGTGAATGCGCAGATACCCACAGGGCGGATCACCTGCATCATGGGCCTGTCGGGCTCGGGAAAATCCACGCTGGTGCGCCACCTGAACCGGCTCATCGATCCATCGGCGGGCGAGATCATGGTGGATGGCGAGAATATTCTTGCCCTGAGCATGCCCCAGCTGCGTGAGCTGCGGCGTCACAAGATCAGCATGGTCTTTCAGAATTTCGGCCTGTTGCCGCACATCAATGTACTGGACAACGTGGCATTTGGCCTGAGCGTGCGCGGCGAGAACAGAGATCAGGCCAGGGACGGCGCGCGCCAGTGGCTCGAGCGCGTCGGGCTGGCCGAGTATGAGAAGAACTACCCTGATGAGCTGTCCGGGGGCATGAAGCAGCGTGTGGGCCTTGCCCGCGCGCTGGCCATCGACGCGCAGGTGCTGCTCATGGACGAGGCGTTCTCCGCGCTGGATCCGCTGATACGTTACGACATGCAGGATCAGCTGCTGGCGCTTCAGCAGCGGCTGAACAAGACCATCGTCTTCATCACGCACGACATCGACGAGGCGCTGCGCCTGGGCCAGCATGTCATCATTCTTCGCGATGGCAAGGTCGAGCAGGTTGGCACGCCGGCGCAGATACGCCGCAATCCCGTCAACGCCTACGTCGCACGCTTCGTGGAGCGGCGTGCCGCCGCGCCTGATCCATAAATTCATCCGCGATCCTGTCGTTAACGAAGCAGTTCCGGGAAATGCTTTGCCCGGCTATTGTTTCAAGCAGGATACGAGAGATGATGAAGTTTGGAAATTTGCGGATTGGACAGCGGCTGGCGCTGGGGTTTGGCATGCTGCTCGTACTGACGCTGCTCATTGCGGCGCTGGGCGTGGAACGCTTGCGATCGACGTCCCGGGACAACGAGGCGCTGCGCGAAGTGCCGCTGGCCAAGGAAAGGATGATCAGCGACTGGTATCGCAATCTCACCAACGGCATCAATCGCACAATGGCCGTGGCCAGAAGCACCGATCCGAGTCTAGGACCATTCTTTGCGCCGCAGACGAAGGCGGCCACGGAGGAATCGGCCGCCTTGCTCAAACGCATAGAGCCGCTGCTGGTGGCTGAAACCGAGAAACAGCTGTACGCCACGATTATGGAAAAGCGCAATGCCTATCTGCGCACGCGCGATGCAGTGACGCGCGCCAAGACGGAGGGCCGCATCCAGGAGGCACAGGACATCTTCCAGGCGCAGTTCGTGCCAGTAGCCGATCAGTATCGGGAGCATGTGCGCCAATTGGTCGTTATGCAGCGGCGCTACATGGACGAGCAATCCGAGGCGATGGCGCGGGCCAGCCTGCACAGCCAGCGCACGCTGGTTCTGCTCGCCGTGCTGGCGATCGCTTTCGGCATGTTGTTCGCCTGGCGGCTTACGCGCGGCATCACGCGCCCGTTGTCCTCGGCGCTGGCTGTGGCGCGCCGCATTGCCAAGGCCGACCTCACCTCCGACATCAAGGTCGCCACCCGCGACGAAACCGGTGACCTGCTGCGGGCGCTTCACGCCATGAATGAGACCTTGCGCAACATGGTGGCCAAGGTGCGCAGGGGCGCACACGATATTGCGGCCGCATCCAGCCAGATTGCCGCTGGCAACCGCGATCTTTCCTCGCGCACGGACGAGCAGGCAAGCTCCCTGACTGAGACTGCGTCGGCCATGGAAGAAATCACCAACACGGTGAAGCAGACCGCCGACAACGCAAAGCAGGCCAGCCAGCTGGCTGCGTCGACGTCCGAGGCGGCGCGCCGCGGCGGTCACGCAACGGCGCAGGTCATTGAAACTATGGCGTCCATCAACGCGTCGGCCGCGAAAATCGTAGACATTACCGGCGTCATCGACAGCATCGCCTTTCAGACCAATATTCTCGCCTTGAACGCTGCGGTCGAAGCCGCGCGCGCAGGGGAACAGGGCAAGGGCTTCGCGGTGGTTGCGAGTGAAGTGCGCTCCCTGGCGCAGCGCAGTGCGACGGCGGCGCGGGAGATCAAGGCGCTTATTGACGACGCGGTGGGCAAGATTGCGGCCGGCGGCAAGCTGGTCGACGACGCCGGCGTTACCATCGACGAGGTCGTCCAGAGTGTTACCCGCGTAACAGACATCGTCGGCGAGATCTCGGTCGCGAGCGAGGAACAGAGCGTGGGCATCGAGCAGATCAGTCGCGCCATTGTGCAAATGGACGATGCCACGCGCCAGAACGCCGCGCTGGTGGAGCAGGCTGCGGCAGCCACGGGCAGCCTGGAGCGCCAGGCGGGCGACCTGGCGCAGGCCGTCAGCGCATTCCAGGTCGGGACCGGCGATGCACCCCCGATGCCTCGCATCGCGCCCCCCAGCGAGCGGGCTGCCGCCCGGCCCGCGCTGCAGGCGCCCGCCGGGTGGCAACCCGCGCTGGCAGGCGCGGCGACACCCATCGCCGAAAAGAATGCCGCCGGCGCCGCCGAGGCCTGCCTGGACGGCGCGCCGGATGCAGGCGCTGCCCTGACGCCTGGCCATCTGGCTGACCGCGACGCCCCGGCTGCCCGGGCGGGCATGGGGCAGACGTCTCCGCTCGCCCGCAAGACGGCCCAGAGCAACGAGGAGTGGACGGAGTTCTAGCCCGCACCGGCATGCGGAACGCTTCTTCGTTCTGCGCCATGCGCCGGCCGGTGTGTTGCGCATGCGCCGCGCGTGCGTGTGCAACACACCGGCCATGTGCGGCGTCATTTGCAAAGGGCGGCCAAAGCATGTTAAAGTGCTACGCTTAACCAAAAAGTTTATTGGTTAATCAAAGATTCTTGCTTGCTTCAGATCCCGTGGGCGGATGCCTTCATGCGCGCACGGCCTGTTGTTTGCAATCAATTAGCCCCGACCAATCGCAGTCGGGAATGGAGAAAACGATGTCGAAACCGACACCTACGCCTGCCGCGTATCGGCTGGGCCTCGTAGGGCGCAAGGTTGGCATGACCCGCATTTTTACCGAGGAAGGTGAATCCATCCCGGTGACCGTGCTGGACGTGTCGAACAACCGCGTTACCCAGGTCAAGTCGCCTGAAGTCGATGGCTATGCAGCCATTCAGGTCGCCTACGGCACCCGTCGCGCCACCCGCGTGACCAAACCCCTGGCAGGGCACTATGCCAAAGCCGGCGCTGAAGCCGGCAGCATCCTGAAGGAATTCCGCCTCGATCCCACCAAGGCCGCCGAGTTTACGGCTGGTTCCGTCGTGGCCGTCGAAAGCGTGTTCGAAGCCGGCCAGAAGGTCGATGTCACCGGCACCACCATCGGTAAAGGCTTCGCCGGCACCATCAAGCGTCACCATTTCGGTTCCCAGCGCGCCAGCCACGGCAATTCGCGCTCGCACCGCGTGCCCGGCTCCATCGGCCAGGCCCAGGACCCGGGCCGGATCTTCCCCGGCAAGAAAATGTCGGGCCACCTGGGTGACGTCACCCGTACAGTGCAAAACCTCGACATCGTGCGTGTCGATGCCGAACGTGGCCTTTTGCTGGTCAGGGGCGCCGTCCCTGGCCACAAGAATGGCGACGTCGTCGTGCGTCCCGCCATCAAGATGTCGGCCAGGAAAGGAGCCTAATCATGGAACTCAAGCTCCTGAACGACCAAGGTCAGTCATCCGCCACCGTCGCCGCGCCCGACACCGTTTTCGGCCGCGACTTCAACGAAGCGCTGGTGCATCAAATTGTCGTTGCCTTCCAGGCCAACGCACGCAGCGGCAATCGTGCCCAAAAGGGCCGTGACACCGTCAAGCACAGCACCAAGAAGCCATGGCGCCAGAAGGGCACGGGCCGCGCCCGCGCCGGCATGACGTCCTCGCCCATCTGGCGTGGAGGCGGTCGCGCTTTCCCCAATTCGCCCGAAGAGAACTTCTCGCAGAAGGTCAACAAGAAAATGTATCGCGCCGGCATCCGTGCGATTCTTTCCCAGCTGGCCCGCGAAGACCGCATCGCCGTGGTCGACTCCTTCGCGCTCGACGCGCCCAAGACCAAGCTCGCTGCCAGCAAGCTCAAGGGCATGGGTCTTGAGTCGGTGCTCATCATCACCGACGTGCTCGACGAAAATGTTTATCTCGCCACCCGCAACCTGCCGCATGTTGCCGTGGTCGAACCGCGCTACGCCGATCCGCTTTCGCTGATCCACTATAAGAAAGTGCTGATCACCAAGCCGGCTATCGCTCAACTCGAGGAGATGTTGGGATGAACGCCGCACGTCTCATGAAAGTTATCCTGGCGCCGGTCGTGACTGAAAAAGCCACGTTCGTTGCCGAGAAAAACCAGCAAGTCGCTTTCCGCGTCATTCCCGACGCCACCAAGCAGGAAATCAAGGCCGCCGTCGAGCTCCTCTTCAAGGTCGAGGTCGAATCCGTCCAGGTCCTGAACACCAAGGGCAAGGAAAAGCGTTTTGGCCGTTTCATTGGCCGTCGCCGCAACGAGCGCAAGGCCTATGTCTCGCTGAAAGACGGACAGGAACTCGACTTTACGGAGGTGAACTAAATGGCTCTCGTTAAAGTCAAGCCAACGTCCGCCGGTCGCCGCGGCATGGTCAAGGTTGTGCACGCTGACCTGCACAAAGGCGCCCCCTATGCGGCCCTGCTCGAAAAGCAGGCCCGTGGCTCGGGTCGCAACAACAACGGCCACATCACGGTGCGCCATCGTGGAGGCGGTCACAAGCAGCACTACCGCGTCATCGATTTCCGCCGCAACAAAGACGGCATCCCGGCCAAGGTCGAGCGCCTCGAGTACGACCCCAACCGCACCGCGCATATCGCCCTGCTGTGCTATGCCGACGGCGAGCGTCGCTACATCATTGCACCGCGCGGCCTTCAGGTCGGCGCAACGCTGTTGTCCGGTCTGGAAGCACCCATCCGCGCGGGCAATACGCTGCCCATTCGCAACATCCCGGTCGGTGCAACCATACATTGCATCGAGATGATGCCTGGCAAGGGCGCGCAGATGGCCCGCTCGGCAGGCGCCTCCGCAGTCCTGCTGGCGCGCGAAGGCACGTACGCGCAGGTTCGCCTGCGTTCGGGCGAAGTCCGCCGCGTCCACATCGACTGCCGTGCAACCATCGGCGAAGTCGGCAACCAAGATCATAGCTTGCGTCAATATGGCAAGGCTGGCGCCATGCGCTGGCGTGGTATCCGCCCAACCGTTCGTGGTGTCGCCATGAACCCGGTGGATCACCCGCACGGTGGTGGTGAAGGCCGTACAGGCGAGGGCCGCGAGCCGGTGTCCCCATGGGGTACCCCGACCAAGGGCTATCGCACCCGTCGTAACAAACGCACAGACAATATGATTGTCTCGCGTCGCAAGCGCAAGTAAGGGGCGAACACATGTCACGTTCGATCAAGAAAGGCCCATTCGTCGATGCGCATCTGATCAAGAAGGTCGATGCGGCCGTCGAAGGCAAAGACAAAAAGCCGATCAAGACCTGGTCGCGCCGTTCCACCATCCTGCCCGAATTCATTGGGCTGACGATTGCTGTGCACAATGGCCGCCAGCATGTTCCCGTGTACATCAACGAGAACATGGTCGGTCACAAACTCGGCGAGTTCGCGCTGACCCGTACCTTCAAGGGTCATGCCGCGGACAAAAAGTCCAAGAGGTAAGTGATGGAAACTACAGCTATTATCCGTGGCGTCCATATTTCCGCCCAGAAAACGCGCCTTGTTGCGGATCTCATCCGTGGCAAGTCCGTTGCTCAGGCGCTGAATATCCTGACGTTCACGCCCAAGAAAGCCGCGGGCATCCTCAAGAAGGCGCTGGAGTCCGCCATCGCCAACGCCGAGCATAACGACGGCGCCGATATCGATGAGCTCAAGGTCACGACCATCTATGTGGACAAGGGGCAGTCGATGAAGCGTTTCTCCGCCCGTGCAAAGGGCCGCGGTAACCGTATCGAAAAGCAGACCTGCCACATCGTGGTCAAGGTCGGGGCTTAAGGAGTCACAATGGGACAGAAAATACACCCGATTGGGTTCCGCCTCGCCGTCAACCGTAACTGGAGCTCGCGTTGGTACGCCGACGACAAGCAGTTCGGCGGCATGCTGACTGAAGACATCCGTGTGCGCGAGTATCTCAAGAAGAAGCTCAAGAATGCATCCGTTGGCCGCGTCGTCATCGAACGTCCTGCCAAGAACGCCCGCATCACGATTTTCTCGGCCCGCCCTGGTGTCGTGATCGGCAAGCGCGGCGAAGACATCGAGAACCTCAAATCCGACCTGCAGCGCCTCATGGGCGTGCCTGTGCACGTCAACATCGAGGAAATCCGCAAGCCGGAAACCGATGCCCAGCTCATTGCAGATTCAATTGCCCAGCAGCTGGAAAAGCGCATCATGTTCCGTCGCGCCATGAAGCGCGCCATGCAGAACGCGATGCGTCTTGGTGCCCAAGGCATCAAGATCATGAGTTCCGGCCGTCTGAACGGCATCGAGATTGCCCGTACCGAATGGTATCGCGAAGGCCGTGTGCCTCTGCACACCCTGCGCGCCAACATCGACTACGGTACCTCTGAAGCCCAGACGACTTACGGCATCATTGGCATCAAGGTTTGGGTCTACAAGGGCGACATGCTGCCTAACGGCGAGTACCCTGCAGAAACCGCCGCGCCGCGCGAAGACGAGCGTCGCCAGCGTCGCCCCCGTGGCGATCGCCCTGAAGGCCGTCGTCCGGGCGGACGTGGCCGCGGCCCGCGCAAAGACGCAGGTGCGCCGGCTGCTGCCGCGCCTGCCGCGTCCGAAGGAGAATAAACATGCTGCAACCTTCCCGCAGGAAATACCGCAAGGAGCAAAAAGGCCGTAATACAGGCCTGGCGACGCGCGGCGCACAAGTATCGTTCGGGGAATTCGGTCTCAAGGCCACTGGCCGCGGCCGCCTTACGGCTCGCCAGATCGAATCCGCCCGTCGAGCAATCAACCGTCACATCAAGCGTGGCGGCCGTATCTGGATCCGCATCTTTCCGGACAAACCCATTTCGCAGAAACCTGCCGAAGTTCGTATGGGTAACGGAAAGGGCAATCCCGAATACTGGGTCGCCGAAATCCAACCCGGCAAGGTGTTGTACGAAATGGAAGGTGTAAGCGAAGAGCTTGCACGTGAAGCTTTCCGCCTGGCCGCCGCCAAGCTGCCCATTTCCACGACCTTCGTGTCGCGGCGTGTCGGCGCTTAAGGAGACCAGACATGAAAGCCAGCGAACTCCGTTCCAAATCTGCCGCCGAGCTCAACACGGAGCTCGAAAGCCTGCTAAAGGCACACTTCAATCTGCGCATGCAGCGTGCCACCCAGCAGCTTTCCAACACCAGCCAGCTTGGTAAGGTGCGTCGCGACATCGCGCGTGTCCGTACCATCATGACTGAGAACGCAGGAAAGTAACATGAGCGAAACCCAAACCACCCAACCGGCAAAGCGCCAGCGTACGCTGATTGGCCGCGTTGTCAGCAACAAGATGGACAAGACAGTGGTCGTGCGCGTTGAGCGCCGCGTCAAGCATCCCATCTTTGGCAAAATCATTGTGCGTTCCAATCGCTACAAGGCGCATGATGAAAACAACCAGTACAACGAAGGCGATACAGTGGAAATCGCGGAAGGCCGTCCGATCTCCCGCGACAAGTCCTGGACCGTCGTGCGCCTGCTCGAAGCGGCTCGCGTCATCTAAGACGGCACGCCTGTAAAAAAGCCCGGAAAGCGCAAGCTTCCGGGCTTTTTTACGTGGCTACCGCCCCGGAACTGGCGGGACGCCTCAGTTGGGCTGCAGCTTGCCCAGAAGCGCATCTTTCAGGTCAGCCTGTGCGGGCTTTTCCCCTAGCCATACCCGCAGCAGGGCCGGGCCCAAGGCTGGGTCTTGCACAGTGCCCAGCGGCTGGCCGCGTACCCAGACGGCGACGCCACCGGGTACGATGTCCAGCATGATCGTGTCGCCCTCTGCGCCGTCGCCCGCCTTGTCCATGACGGCGGAAAAGCGAGCCAGCGCCGGCTGCAACGCGTTGAGTTCCTCCAGCGTGCAGTTCTCGCCCAGGCCTTCGTTTAGGGCATCCAGGAGCGTACTCCCGTCTATGTCGCGCAGCAGCGTCAGCGCAATGCGGCGCGGGCCCGTGCCGCGTATGATGTCGTTGGCATTGTGGCTGGGCGCAGGCACGTAAAGGGCAGCCACATAGACATCGAACACGAAGCGCTGGCGCAGGCCTGCGCCGTTCAGCACGAGTGCCTGGTCGGCAACCTCTGCCTTCTCGGGCACATCCACGCCCGCAATCGTGACTGCCCGAGCGGGCGATACTACGACCAGACACGAAAGAAAAGCCAGCGCGGCAGCGGCATGAAGCGCCCGCGGTACCTTCATGACGATGCTCCTTCCTCAGATGCCGGCCCGGCCTCGGCCGGCGTGCCGCCTTGTTCCTGCTTTGCTTCATCCTTGAGTTCGCGCCGCAGCACCTTGCCGACATTGCTGCGCGGCAAATCGTCGCGAAACTCGACATACTTGGGTACCTTGTAGCCGGTAAGCTCGCTGCGGCAGTGGGCAATCAGTTCTTCGGCTGTTACGCGATCGTTCTTGCGTATCACGAACAGTTTCACGACCTCGCCGGAGTGGGTGTCCGGTACGCCAATGGCTGCCACCTCCTTGACATCCGGATGTTCCATGGCGACGGCCTCGACTTCGTTCGGATAGACATTGAACCCCGATACCAGAATCATGTCCTTCTTGCGGTCATGAATGAAAATATAGCCCTGCTCGTCCATATAGCCGATGTCGCCAGTGTGCAGGAAACCGTCATCGTCTATGGTCTTGTGGGTTTCCTCGGGCCGGTTCCAGTAGCCTGGCGTCACCTGTGGTCCCTTGACGCAGATCTCGCCGCTTTCTCCGCGCGCGACGTCCTTGCCGTCGTTGTCGCGGAACGCGATATCGGTGGACGGCACCGGAAGCCCTATGGATCCGGTGAAGGTCTCTTTGTCGAGCGGGTTGATGGTGACGGCTGGAGAGGTCTCAGTCAGGCCATAGGCCTGGGCCAGCGGCTTTCCGGTGGCGGCCAGCCAACGGTCGGCAATGACTTTCTGCACAGCCATGCCTCCGCCCAGGGTCAACTTGAGCGAGGAAAAGTCCAGCCGCGCAAAATCGGGATGATTCAGGAAGGCATTGAAGAGCGTGTTGACGCCTGTGATCGCCGTAAAGCGATGCTGGCTCATGGTCTTGATAACCGACTTGATATCCCGCGGGTTCAGGATGAGCACGTTGGTGGCGCCCAGCACGATGAAGACCAGGCAGTTGGCCGTGAGTGCGAAGATATGATAGAGCGGCAGGGCCGTGATGATGCACTCGGTATCGGCCGTGAGGTAGGGCTTCACCCAGGCATGGGCCTGGCAGACATTGGACACCATATTGCCGTGGGTCAGCATGCACCCCTTGGCGACGCCTGTGGTGCCGCCCGTGTACTGGAGAAATGCCAGGTCGCCGTGGTTGAGCACGGGGCGTTCATAGCGCTTGTCTTCAGCCTGGCGCATGACATCCCGAAAGCGTAATGTGCCGGGAAGCGAATAGTGCGGCACGGCCTTCTTCACGTGGCGCGCCACCAGATTTGCCAGCATGCCCTTGACCGGGCCCAGCATGTCGCCCAGCGCGGTAACCACGATGGTATCCAGTGTCTTGATATTGGGCAGCGCCTGCTGCAAAGTGTGCGCGAAGTTCTCCGCGACGATGATGCAGCGCGCACCCGAATCGTTCATCTGGTGCTCAAGCTCCGCGGGTGTGTACAGTGGGTTGGTGTTGACCGCCACCGCGCCGGCGCGCAGGATGCCGAACAGGCATACGGGATATTGAAGCAGATTGGGCATCATCAGCGCGACCCTATCGCCCTTGCCTATGCCGCGGGACTGAAGCCAGGCTGCGAAACGCATCGATTGCGCGTCCAGTTCAGCGTAGCTAAGGGTGGCGCCCATGCTGTGATAGGCGGTCTTGGCGCCAAAGGCCGTGCAGCTTTGTTCCAGCACCGACACCAGGGACTCATAGCGCGCGGCTTCGTCGGCGATGTCCGCCGGGACACCTGGCGGATAGTGCTCAAGCCATATGCGTTCCATTGTTTCTATCCCCTTTTGAGCTTGTAGTACGACTTATCGGCGATATATACCATGCGCTCGACCACAGTGTACACAGTGCCCGCACGATCCTTCAGTTCCACCAGAAACTTGCGTGATGTTTCATGGTCACGGTCAAGTTCGGCGCAGATGTCATGCAGCGTTTCGTCGCTGATATGGAAGTCCGCGTAGAGCGTACGATAGGCGGGGCGGCGGTAGCGGATGGCGGCCGCCTTGTCCCAGATAATGACGTCGCGATGCATGCGAGCCAACAGCAGGGCGACATGCGGCCCATCGGTGACGGCAAACAGCGCACCGCCGTACAGTGATCCGACAAAGTTACGCGTGCGCCGCGCGAGCCGCAACCGCACGCGCAGGTGGCATAGGTCGCGTGAAACGTGAACGACCCGGCCTCCGGTGGAACGGAAGGCCGGGTTCATATTGAAGCCCAGGCGCATGGCCCGGGCGCGCCAGCGCACCGGAATTCGCCTGAGCGTGGACAGCTTCATGGCTTCGGCGCTTCAGAACCGGTACGAAACCTGCACGCCGACGATGTTGGCATTGGAGCTGTAGTCGCCGCGCACTGTACCCTTGCTTGGACCCGCATTGTTATTGATGTCCGTGTCCTTCACAAACAGATGGGCGTAGCCGACATCGATGGAGGCCCGCTCACTGAAGTTGTAGCGCGCGCCCACCGACACCCAGTAGCGGTCGTTGTCCGGCAGGGACGTGGGGCGATGCTCGGCATCTCGCACAGGTGACTGATCCCACGCAATGCCGCCGCGCAACGTCCATTTTTCGCTGGCGCGATAGTTGGCGCCGAGGGCTATGCGCCAGGTATCGCGGAACTTGAGGTCCAGGCTATCATCGGGCACAGGCCCGCTGTTGTAGATGTCGAGCGATTCGATTTTGCTCCAGCCTGTCCATGAGACATCGGCCAGCAGTTGCCAGCGGTCGTTCAGGTTATGGGTGAAACTGAGCGTGGCGGTGTCGGGCAGTTTTACCGATGTTTCCGCGTCGGCCCGCATGAGTACGCCCACCGGCCCGGGCCCGTAGACCTTGGTGTCGCCGTCTACATCCATCTTCACGGCGGACCGGTACGACAGCCCGATCCGGGTGTCCGGTGTGATGTCATACAACATACCCACGTTCCAGCCCCAGCCATCCCCGTTCATCTTGACGCCCGCGCGGCCTTCGGGTCCCATGGGCCCGAGCATGGCCGCGCGCCGATAGTCGGCATCCAGGTGCATCCAGTTCAAACCCGCACCTATCGATAGCCGGTCAGACACGCGGTAGGCGACGGAGGGGTTGATGTTGATGCTTTCAATGCTGAACTTCGTCGAGTGAAACCGGCCAATCCAGTCATCGTCGTACTCGGTCATTAGGCCGAAAGGCGCGCCAATGCCCAATCCGACCGCCCAGTCGGGGTTGATGCGCCAAGAGCCGTACAGATTGGGTACCAGGCCCCATGACCCGGCATCGCCGCCCGTGTTGGTGCCCACCGGCCAGAGGCCGCCAGGTCCCGTGCTGCCGTCATTGCCGAACTTGAATGACGGGCGGATGGCATTGACGCCGCCAGACACGTTAATGCCGTCGAGCTTGATCATGCCGGCGGGGTTGTAGAAAATGGTACTGGCATCCTGGGCGATGGCGGCCGAACCGGCATAGGCGTTGCCCAGCCCGCTGGCGCTTTGCTCCAGCAGTTGGAAACCCGCCGCGTGGGCTCCCCCCGCGGCCCCCATGCTCAAGATGATCGCCGGAACGATGCCTAGGGAACGTACTGGTGCTGCTTTCATGCTTATCTCCTGTTGTTTGCTGCAGAGGTTGCCGCCCTCTCTGGAGCGGTTGCGCGGGATCCGGTGCTGTTCATTGATAAAGTTATTGATTCAAGACGCCATGCCTTGCTGGCCGGTATCGTTGCCGCCCTGAGAAGTCGATGCGGCATAGTGCAGCGGGCCGCCGGTAAACGGGGCAAAGCCCGTGCCGAAGATAACACCGGCATCGGCCAGGTCCGCATCGGCGACGACGCCCTTTTCCAGTTGCTCCCGGGTCTTGTCGACAAGCGGCGTCACCAGCCGCTGTGCCAGTCCTGCGGCGCTCGTGCCCGGATCGCCCTTGACGGGCTTGCCGTTTTTCCAGGCATAGAAGCCCTGGCCAGTCTTGCGGCCAAGTTCTCCCCGGCTTAGATGGGACTCCAGGCAGGCGGGCATCCGCGCCCCGCTGGACAGTGCCGCGCCGGCATCGCGGGCGATATCCAGGCCCACCGTGTCCACAAGCTCGATGGGCCCCATGGGCATACCGAATTTCTCCATGGCGGCATCCAGGGCTTCGGGCTTGATGCCTTCGTCCACGCAGCGCATCGCTTCGAGCATATAGGGCGCCAGCACGGCATTGACCAGGAAACCCGGCGTGCTTTGCACGGGCAGGGGGAGCTTGCCGATGAAGCCGGCGAAGGCATAGGCGGCCGACCGGATTTCCGGTGCGATGCCGTCGGCCTCCACAATCTCGACCAGCGGCATGCTGGCGACCGGATTGAAGAAATGCAGACCGATGAAACGCTGCGGCGCGCGCATGCCCTCGCGCAGCGTCTCCAGGGAGAGACTGGATGTGTTGGTGGCCAGGATCGCGTCGCTCTTCATGCGTTCCTCCAACTGAGCATACAGTGCCCGCTTGGCGTCAGGGTTCTCGGTGATGGCTTCGATGACCACGTCGGCGTGGCGCACGCCGTCACCCGTCAGATCGGGGATCAGCCGGTCGAAGGCCGCACGCGCCTGGCGCTTGTCCTTCAGCTTGCGGCCAAAGAGTGCGCCCGCGCGCCCCTGCGCGGCGGCAATGCGTTCGCGGTCCTGATCCTGGAGCGTGACGGTACAACCCTTGAGTGCGCACCAGGCTGCGATATCGCCACCCATGACACCCGCGCCCACGACATGCACATGCCGGAAGGCGCTGGCGCCCTTGTCCTGCTTTCCGAACGCCTTGAGTCGCTCCTGCAGGCGGAAGACGCGCAACAGGTTGCGCGCCGTGTCCGAGCCGATGATACGGTCTATCAGGTCTGGCGCCTTGAGCGCATTGCCGTCGTGGCGAGCCCAGATCTCGAGAATGGCGCGCGGCGCGGGGTAATGATGCCCTGGGTCGCGGCGGTCGACTTTCTTCTGCGCCTGGCGCGCGACAAACGGGCGCAACAAGGGTTGGTTCATCAATGCGGGAAGGCCACCCGCGCGGCGCGGCTTGTCGCCGCCGAGTACCTTCATCGCGGCGGCGCGGCGGCACAGCCTGGGCGGGACGCGGGCGTCGACCAGCCCCAGTGCTGCCGCCTTGCGTGCGTTCTGGGCCCTGCCCGTCAGCATCATGTCCAGCGCGGCCGGCGCACCGATAAGACGCGGCAGCCGCAGCATGCCGCCCCAGCCGGGAAAAATGCCCAGCATGACCTCGGGCAGCGACAGCGCCGTGCCGGGCTGATCGACCGCCAGGCGGTAGCGGCAGGCCAGTGCCAGTTCCAGGCCGCCGCCCATGCAATGCCCGTCTATCAGGGCCAGGGTGGGATAGCGCACGCGGGCCAGGCGGCCAAAAGTGTTCCAGCCCCGTTCCACCAGTTCAATCGCCTTGTCGCGGCTGTCGAGCTGCGAGAACTCGTCGATATCGGCGCCGGCGATGAAACCGGCCTTTTTGCCGGACTGTATGATCAGTGCGGACGGCGGCGTTTGCTCAAAATAGTCCAGCACAAGATTCAACTCGCGCAGGGCCTGTGCGGACAGGCGGTTCACGGGGATGCCCGGGCAGTCGAACGTCAGCCAGGCGATGCCCTGCTCGTCGGTTTCGCACAGGAAATTACCCAGGCCGAGTGATGAAAAGTGTGTTTGCATAGCCTCAGGCCTCCTCGCAGGTTTCTACCAGCATGGCGCCGCCCTGGCCGCCACCGATGCAAATGGCAGCCATGCCGCGCTTGAGATCGCGCTGGCGCAGGGCCTGCAGCAGATGCAGTACGATGCGCGCACCGGACGCGCCCACCGGGTGCCCCAGTGCGATAGCACCCCCGTCCACGTTCAGCTTGGCCTGATCCAGCGCGCCCATGGCCGTCCTGCCCAGATGCTCGCGGCACCATGCATCATCCTCCCAGGCAGCCAGGCAGCCGAGCACCTGCGCCGCGAACGCCTCATTGATCTCCCAAAGATCCAGATCGTTCAGGCCGAGCTGGTGCCGTTCGAGAATGGGCGTACTGGCGAATACCGGACCCAGTCCCATGACAGCGGGATCAAGCGCACCCCATTGGGCGTCGAGGATGCGGCCTATGGGCTTGAGCCCCCGCTCCTGCACGGTTCGGGCCGATGCGAGCACCAGCAGCGCGCCCCCGTCTGTAACCTGCGAGCTATTGCCGGCGGTGATATTGCCCCACGGCTTGTCGAAGACGGGTCGAAGCTTTGCCAGCTTCTCGGGAGAGGAATCAGCGCGCACACCGTCGTCTTCGGCATACAGAGTGCCCTTTCCGTCGACAAGCGGCACGATCTCGCCGAATGCGCCCGTCGCGCGTCCCGCCAGCGCCCGTTCGTGGCTGCGCGCGGAATAAGCGTCCATGTCGGAGCGGCTGATGCCGAACTGATGCGCGAGGTTTTCCGCCGTCTGGCCCATGGACAACCCCGCAATGGGGTCGGTCAACCCCTTGAGCAGGCCAATGACGGGCGCAAACTGCTTCAGCCGCAGTTTCCGAAGTGCAGCCAGCTTCTGGCCCACGCCGCGCGCGCTGTTCCATCCGGCGAGCCAGCGTACCATCTCGTCGCTGAACAAGACCGGTGCATGCGACAGCGCGTCCACGCCGCCAGCCAGAACAAGATCCGAGCGGCCAGTCTGGATGGACATGATGGCCGAATCGAGCGCTTGCATTCCGGAGGCGCAATTGCGCATGACCGTCCAGCCTGGAACATGGTTGCCGCAGCCAAGCCGCAGGGCAATGACGCGTCCGATATTGGTTTCGTCGGGAGACGGAGCGGCGCAGCCTATGATGACTTCGCTCAGGTCCTCCGGATTGAACCGTTGACGCATCAGCAGGGCGCGTCCGGCCTGCACGGCAAGATCGGAGGCCGGGAATGGTCCTGGGGCATTTCGGGCTTTCAGAAATGGGGTGCGGGCCCCATCGATGACATAGACTGGTTCAAATGGCATGTTCCATCCTTTGTATCAGGCGGCCTGGCGATCTAGGCTGTCCGTCTCGCTTTTGCGGCGCGACATGTCGCGGGGGAAGTCATCGACGGCAATGACGCGGTCGCGTAGCGCATTGCGCGCCTGGAGACGGGCAAGCTCCGCGTCGGTGATGGCCCCGGCCGCATGGGCGGCGGTGGCGATATCACGCACGTTGGCGTCAGGGTTGCCGTCCAGCCTGCCGCTTTTTTCCACCTGCCGCACCTTGGCGTCAAGGTCTTCGGCTCCGATGGCCGCTTGCAGGGCCGCCTCGATGACTGCGACTGGCTGCCCTGGATCGGCGGGGATGTAGCAATTTGCGGTAAGCCGGTCCCGCGTCTCGCTGGGTGCGATGAGTAGTTGGGCGACCTGCTGGTCAAGTTTGTCGGAGACGGGCAGCCTGGGCCGGCCGGCCGGGAAAAGCAGTACGCGCAGCGCCACGGCCAGCCCGCGATGGGGCAGATTGGCCAGCACGCCGTCAAAAGCCAGTTGTATGGTGCCCAGGGCGTCACGCAAGGCCCAGTGTGCGAGCGGCGCGTCGGCGGCTTGTCTGCCTTCGTCCTCGAAGCGTTTCAGCGTGGCGCTGGCCAGGTACAGGTGGGACAGAATATCGCCCAGCCGGGCCGAGAGGCGCTCGCGCATTTTCAGCGAACCGCCCAGGGACAGCATGGCGGCATCGGCCAGAACGGAAAATGCGCAGGCATAGCGACCCAGGTGCCGGTAGTACACCTGCATGTCGGGTGCCGCTTGGGACGGGGCGGATACCAGGCGTCCACCCGTCAGGCCGTGGCCCAATGCCCTTAGCGTGTTGCCCATCGTATAGCGGACATGGCCCCAGAAGGCGCGATCGAAGTTGCGCAGGCCGCGCTGGCTGTCGGCATCCTGGGCAGCATGCATTTCTTCAAGAACAAAGGGGTGGCAGCGTATGGCGCCTTGGCCAAAAATAATGAGGCTGCGCGTGAGGATATTCGCGCCTTCCACCGTAATGCCTACCGGCAGCTGTTGATAGGCGCGGCCCAGGAAATTGCTGGGCCCCAGGCAGATGCCCTTGCCGCCGATAATGTCCATGCCGTCGTTGACCACTTTGCGGCCGCGCTCGGTGAGATGGTACTTGACGATGGCCGACACGACTGA
Source organism: Allopusillimonas soli (assembly GCF_004153445.1). Taxonomy (GTDB): domain Bacteria; phylum Pseudomonadota; class Gammaproteobacteria; order Burkholderiales; family Burkholderiaceae_B; genus Allopusillimonas; species Allopusillimonas soli. The sequence goes on along the minus strand of NZ_SDQC01000003.1, from coordinate 574,023 downwards.
AGGCTTCTGTCCCTGGTCTACCGCCATGGCGGTCATGGTGCGTGCGGCATTCATCAGATATGCGTGGCCGCCCATGCGCGCCAGAGCCTCCTCCACGCCCTCGAAGCGGCCGATGGGTGTGCGGAACTGGCTGCGCACGCGGCTGTATGCGCCGACGGTGCGGATTGTCATTTGCGCCATGCCGGTATAGGAAGAGGGCAGCGAAATGGAGCGGCCGGCGGCGAGGCACTCCATGAGCATGCGCCAGCCCTGTCCAGCCATGGCGGCGCCCCCGATGATGAAGTCGAGCGGCATGAATACGTCGCGGCCCCGCGTCGGACCATTCATGAACATGGCGTCCAGCGGAAGGTGCCGCCGCCCGATCTCCACGCCCGGATGAGTGCGCGGCACGAGCGCGCAGGTGATGCCGACGTCGCGCTCTGGGCCCAGCAGGCCATCCGGGTCGTACAGCCGGAAGGCCAGCCCGAGCAGCGTACACACGGGCGCCAGGGTGATGTAGCGCTTGTCCCACGTGACGCGCATGCCCAACACATCGCGCCCCTCCCACTTGCCTTTGCAGACCACGCCGTAATCCGGTATGGCGGCGGCATCGGAGCCCGCCCAGGGGCTGGTCAGCGCGAATGCGGGGATATCCTCGCCTCGCGCCAGGCGGGGCAGATAGTGATTCTTCTGGGCTTCGGTGCCATAGTGCAGCAATAGCTCCGCCGGCCCCAGGGAGTTGGGCACCATGACGGTCACCGACAAGGCCGAATTGCGGGTGGACAGCCGAGTGACCACCTCGGAGTGAGCCAGTGCGGAAAAACCTCGGCCGCCGTACTCCTTCGGGATGATGAGGCTCAGGAACCGGTTGTCGCGGATGTACCGCCATACTTCGGGCGGCAGATCGTAGTCGGAATGCGTGATGCGCCAGTCGTCGATCATGGCGCATACAGTCTGCACTTCGTTGTCCAGAAATGCCTGTTCTTCCGCTGTCAATGTGGGCTTGGGCAGCGCCAGCAGGCGCGACCAGTCGGGCTTGCCTCGAAACAATTCCCCTTCCCACCACACCGTGCCGGCTTCGAGTGCATCGCGTTCTGTGTCGGACATTTGCGGCAGCATGCGCCGGTAGACACGATACAGGGGGCGGCTGAGCAAGGCGATGCGCAGGAGAGGAAGGCAGACCACGGCGGCGGCCAGCAGGGCGAGGGCGAGGAGAGCAAGAAGTAAAGAATGCATGAGGGAACCTTGTTGGAGGGTTGCCTAGACAGCGTGACCGCCATGTGGCGGCGCACAGGGTTCTACTGCGCGCCTGCCCGGCAGGGGCGCGCGCAGTCCGCCGAGCAGGAAGCTCATGAGACGGTCGAGAAGCGCCTGGACCGGATCGGCCTCCACGCCCAATGGGTCTTCATCGCACATGCCGAGCGCGGCGCGCAGCACTTCGGACCCTGTGATGGCATAGGAAGTGGCGCCCAGCATGAAATGGAAGCGCCAGATGATTTCATTGCCAGGAACGCCGGGCAGGGCCTGAAGCAGGGCGGCCTTGAAGCGGGCCAGCACTTCGGAGTGCTCATCGACAATAGCGGCGCGGATAAAGCCGCCGTTGTCGGACATGCTGCGTTCAAGCAACGGCACGAACGCCCTGCTTCCCGGCGGAACACGGCAGGCATGGCGCACCAACGGCCCAAAAAAGGCTTCGACAATTTGGGAGGGCTTGAGCGCCTGTCCTTGCGCATGCGCCTCCAGCGCGTCGAGCAATGCCAGCCGTTCGGTGTTGAGGGCGGCGACGCGGCGCTGGAAAACCGCCTGCACCAGACCGTCCTTGGAGCCGAAATGGTAGTTCACTGCCGAGAGGTTGACGCCGGCCGCGCCGGTGATCTGGCGCATGGATGTGTTGTCATGGCCGTATTCGGCGAACAGCGCCTCGGCGGCATCCATGATGATGTCTCGGGTGGCGCGGGCAGGCTTGTGAGGGTTGGGGCTGATAGCGTCCATGGCTAAGAATGGGTCAAACGTTTGTTTGAATCGTACGCCGCATGACCGTTGATAGGTATGGGGGTTTTACCTAATGCGCGTTATGGCGGGTTCGAGGCGCGCCGACCGCGGGCGCCTGGTGTGGTCGGCGTCAGGCCCGCCGGAAGGCGTCGGCAAGAAAGTCCAGAAAGACCTGTATCTTTGGTGCGAGGTGCTGGCGGGACGGGTACACCGCGTAGAGTGTGGTATCCACGGTCTGCCAGTCTTCCAGCGCCGTCAGCAGCCGCCCAGCCGCCAGATCGTCTTCGACATAGGGGCGGGGTATCAGGCTGATGCCAAATCCTTCCCGCAAGGCGTCGCGAACAGCCAGGCTCGACGTCACGGAGTATCGGGGAGTGATGGCGATGTGTTCGATGCGTCCGCCCTGGCTGAATCGCCAGGAGTCCGCGTGGCCCGAAAGGCTGAACCGGACACAGTTGTGCGTCTTCAGGTCGGATGGTGTGGTCGGCGTGCCGTGCGCATCGAAGTACGAAGGCGCAGCGCAAACGATATGCGGCATCACGGCCAGTTTCCTTGCGACAAGGCTGGAGTCCTCCAGATTGTCGCTGGCGCGGATGGCCATGTCGAAGCCCTCGCGCACGATATCGACCCGGCGGTCGTCAAGATTGAGATCGAGCTTCAGATCCGGATAGCTGGCCAGGAAGCCGGGCAGCGCAGTCGAAAGACGAGTCAGGGTGACGGTCATGGGGGCGCTCACCCGCAGGGTGCCGGCCGGGCCGCCGCGAATGGCGCACAAGGCCCGCTCCCCTTCGGAAAGCGCATCCAGCGCCTGCACTACATGCCTCAGGTAAAGCGTGCCTTCCTCGGTCAGGGCCATGCGGCGGGTGCTGCGACTGATGAGTCGCGTGCCAAGGCGGGCCTCCAGTTCGGCGATATTCTTGCTGATTGCGGCGGGAGACAGGCCAAGCAGCCGTCCAGCCTGGGCGAAGCTGTTCAGCTCCGCCACATGGCGAAAAATCTGCAAGGCGGTGTAGCGACTCATTGATTATTTCTATTAAGTAAATAGTAATGTGAATAACTGGCATATTATCATCTGTTAGTAAATTTTCTACACTTTCATCCGAATGCCCCATCACTCCATCACTCATATTCAATTCGGAACTGGAAGCAATGACCAATCCCGCCATTACCCTGATCGAGCAGCGTTTCTCGGCCAACTGGTTCGACGCCGCGCACGAACTGGCAGACCGCGACATCGAGGCGCTGGTGCGGCTCGCCACCTGCGCGCCAAGCGCCTACAACCTTCAAAACTGGCGGTTCATCGCCGTGCGTGCACAGGAATCAAAAGCCCGGCTGCGGGCGCTGGCCTATGATCAGGCAAAGGTGTCCGACGCCGCTGTCACTTTCATTATTTGTGGACAGTTGCCCGATCATCGGGCGCTCGAGGAGCGCCTGCATCCCTTCGTCGAGGCGGGCCACATGCCCGAGCGCATGGTCGCGGGCTGGCAGGAGGATGCGCGCGTGCGCTATGCGGATCCCAGGATGGCGCGCGACGAGGCCATCAGGTCGGCAACGCTTGGCGCCGCCACGCTCATGTATGCGGCGCAGGCAATGGGGCTTGCTTCAGGCCCCATGATAGGCTTCGATGCCCAGGCCGTGGCGCGCGAGTTCGCGCTGAGCCATGACGAAGTGCCCGCCATGCTGGTGCCCGTGGGGCGTGCCGCGCCCCGAAACTGGCCTCGCAAGCCCCGCCGGCCGCTCTCCGAGGTGCTGCTGATCTCATGAACACCAAGGCTTCCGATCTAATGCTCACGGCGGTCGCGCCAGCCGTATGGGGGAGCACCTATATAGTCACCACCGAGTTCTTGCCGGAATTCTCCCCCATGACAGTCGCGCTGCTGCGCGCCTTGCCTGCGGGCCTGTTGCTGCTTGCGGTGGTGAGGCGCCTGCCGCGCGGCATATGGTGGCTGCGGGCCTTCGTGCTTGGCGCACTCAATATCTCTATCTTTCTGACACTGTTGTTCGTGTCCGCCTATCGCCTGCCTGGCGGCGTCGCGGCAACCGTGGCGTCGGTGCAGCCGCTTATCGTGGTCTTTCTGGCCTCGGCTTTGCTTGGGGCGCCGGTTCGCCTGCTGTCGGTCGTCGCCGCGCTCGTCGGCATGGGCGGGGTGGCGTTGTTGGTGCTGGCACCGGACGCCGCGCTTGACCCGGTCGGCATCGCGGCCGGCTTGGCCGGCGCGGCTTGCATGGCCCTGGGCAACGTCCTGAGCCGAAAGTGGCAGCCGCCCGTATCCATGCTGGCCTACACCGCGTGGCAGCTGACCGCGGGCGGGCTTCTGCTGATTCCCGTGGTGGCGGTGTTCGAACCCGCGTTGCCCGTGCCGACCACAGCGAACTTGATTGGCCTTGGATGGCTGGGGCTCGTCGGCGCGGCGCTGACCTATGCGCTCTGGTTCCGGGGGCTTGCGCGGCTGGAGTCTTCCGTGGTGTCTTCGCTACTGTTTCTGAGCCCGTTGACCGCGGTGCTGCTGGGATGGGTATTTCTGAATCAGGCGCTGAACACGCCGCAGATAGCAGGGGTGCTTCTTGTAATAGGGAGCATATGGCTGAGCCGGCGCGCCACCGGTCGGGGCGGCGCGCCGGCTCGCGGGCCGCGCGTCAGACGTGCGTCACGAACTTGGTGACGAGATAGCCGTCGAAGGTTTCCGTGCCGCCTTCACTGCCGATGCCGCTGTCCTTGACCCCGCCAAAGGGTGTTTCGGGCAGGGCGCTGCCAAAGTGATTGATATTGACCATGCCTGACTCGATGTTGTTGGCCGCCTTGGTGGCCGTCTGCAGTGAGGTGGTGAACACATAGGAAGACAGGCCGAAGGGCAATGAATTGGCCTTGCGTATCACGTCGTCGGTGTCGGTGAAGCGGGTGATGGGCGCAATCGGGCCGAACGGCTCCTCCGTCATGAGCATGGAATCGTCGGGCAGATCCGTGATAATGGTGGGCGAGAAGAAATGCCCAAGCCTGTCGATGGTCGTGCCGCCCAGAACCACCTTGCCACCCAGCGACACCGCGTTCTCGACGAACTTGGTCATCGTGGGGACGCGGCGCTCATGCGCCAGCGGGCCCATCTGGGTGTCGGGATCAAGTCCGTCGCCGACCTTGACGGTTTTCATGGCCGCCACGAAACCTTCGAGGAACTCGTCATAGACTTTCTCGTGGACATAGAAGCGGGTGGGGGAAACGCAGACCTGTCCCGCGTTGCGCACCTTGAACCGGGCCAGCTGCTTGGCGGCGCGGGCGATATCGGCATCGTCGAAGACCAGCACCGGTGAGTGGCCGCCGAGCTCCATGGTCACGCGCTTCATGTGCGCGCCGGCCAGCGAAGCCAATTGCTTGCCCACAGGCACGGAGCCGGTAAAGGACACCTTGCGCACGATGGGCGAACGAATGAGGTAGTCGGACACCTCGTGCGGGACGCCCCATACGATATTGAGCACGCCGGGGGGCAGACCCGCCTCGTGGAACATGCGGGCAATGGCCATGACGGCGCTGGGCGCGTCCTCCGGCCCCTTGAGGATGATGGTGCAGCCGGCGCCGATGGCTGCGCAGATCTTGCGGATGGCCTGGTTGTACGGGAAGTTCCAGGGCGTGAAAGCAGCGCAAACGCCAATGGGTTCGCGCAACACCATCTGGCGCACCTCGGGGCTGCGCGGCGGGATGACGCGGCCATAGATGCGTCGGCACTCTTCAGCGTGCCAGTCGCAGTGATCCGCGCAGGAGGTGATCTCGCCCACGGCCTCGGCAAGCGGCTTGCCCTGGTCAAGTGTGAGATTGCGGCCTATCTCCTGGGCCTGCTCGCGCGACATCTGCCCGACCCGGCGCAGGATTTCGGAGCGCTGCATGGGCGAGCTGTGGCGCCAGGTCTCGAATGCACGGGCGGCGGCGGCCAGCGCACGATCGAGGTCGGCGGTTGTGGCGTGCGGAAGGTGGCCGAGCACCTCCAGGTTGGCCGGATTGGTGACTTCCTGCGTCTTGCGGCCGTCGCCCGCAAGGAATTCGCCGTCTATATACAATGCCAGTGTTTCGTACATGCTGCTTCCTTTGCTCCTGTTCCCGTGGGGATATCCGGGTGGTAAGTGGGTAAACTGTATTTATATCCAAAACGCGACACATATACATCCGGATGTGCCGGCTTCTTGCAAGAAAACAAAAAATAGAATACCATAGAGGACTTGCTGGCAAAAACCTGCTCAAACGCGGCGTTAACGCAGGCTTTCGGGGGGCGCGGCCTTCTGCAAAGATTGTGTTTTCCCCGGGGCGCGTGGGCCGCAAGAATCTAACGCGAGTTTATTAGCAAGATTTCAACCCAGGGTTCAGGGGCCGCGAGGCTCGGGAATCTGACGGGACCAAAACTGGTCGCGAAGGCGTCTTTCACAAGAGGCTCTTGCGGTTAAGTTGGGAACAGGAAAAATCATGATCCAAATGCAGACCACGCTGGACGTGGCCGACAACACCGGTGCACGTTCCATCATGTGCATCAAGGTGCTGGGCGGCTCCAAGCGCCGTTATGCCGCCATCGGTGACATCATCAAAGTCAGTGTCAAGGAAGCGGCGCCGCGCGGGCGCGTCAAGAAAGGCGAAATTTACAACGCAGTCGTCGTGCGTACCGCCAAGGGCGTTCGCCGCAAGGACGGCTCGCTGATCAAATTTGGCGGCAATGCTGCCGTATTGCTCAACGCTAAGCTGGAGCCCATCGGCACGCGTATCTTCGGACCTGTCACGCGCGAACTGCGCACAGAGAAGTTCATGAAGATCGTGTCCCTGGCTCCCGAAGTGCTGTAAGGGGCGAACCATGGAAAAAATCCGCAAGGGCGACGAGGTCATCGTATTGACCGGTCGCGACAAAAAGCGCCGCGGCACTGTGCTCAAGCGCGTAGGCCCCGACCATGTGCTGGTCGAGGGTATCAATGTCGTCAAGAAGCATGTGCGCGCCAATCCCATGGCCGGCACGCAAGGCGGCATCATCGACAAGACCATGCCCATCCATATATCCAACGTCGCTATCTACAACCCCGAGTCCGGCAAGGGCGAACGGGTTGCGGTGAAGGTCCAGGATGGCAACAAGGTCCGTGTATTCCGTTCCAGCGGCGCAGTCGTTGGCGCCAAGGCTTAAGGGGCGAAGAACATGGCTCGTTTACAAGAGTTCTACCGCAGCAAGGTCATGAGCGACCTGCAGGCCAAGTTTGGCTACAAAAGCATCATGCAAGTGCCGCGCATTACCAAGATCACCCTCAACATGGGTGTCTCGGAAGCCGTGGCCGACAAAAAGGTCATCGAGCATGCCGTCGGCGACCTCACCAAGATCTCCGGACAAAAGCCCGTCGTCACCAAGACGCGCAAGGCCATTGCCGGGTTCAAGATCCGTGAAAACTATCCCATCGGCTGCATGGTCACCTTGCGTGGCCAGCGCATGTACGAATTCCTGGACCGCCTGGTCGCCGTGGCGCTGCCGCGCGTGCGTGACTTCCGTGGTGTGTCCGGCCGTGCATTCGACGGGCGTGGCAATTACAACATCGGGGTGAAAGAGCAGATCATTTTCCCCGAAATCGAGTACGACAAGATCGACGCGGTGCGTGGTATGAACATCAGCATCACCACCACTGCCAAGACAGACGACGAAGCCAAGGCCCTGCTGTCCGCCTTCAGCTTCCCGTTCCGCAACTAAGGGGCGATGCGTGGCAAAACTTTCACTCATCAATCGCGATATCAAGCGGGCCAAACTCGCAGAGAAGTACGCGGCAAAGCGTGCCTCCCTCAAGGCCATCATCGACGATCAATCCAAGTCTGACGAAGAACGCTACCAGGCTCGTCTGCAACTGCAGAAGCTGCCGCGTAACGCCAACCCGACGCGCCAGCGCAACCGCTGCGTCGTCACTGGCCGTCCGCGTGGTGTCTTCAGCAAGTTCGGCCTTACCCGCCACAAGCTTCGCGAAATGGCGATGCGTGGCGAAGTGCCGGGCATGACCAAAGCAAGCTGGTAGGAGAAATACACATGAGCATGAGCGATCCCATCGCCGACATGTTGACCCGTGTGCGCAACGCGCAGCAAGTCAACAAGACGTCGGTCACCATGCCCTCCTCGAAGCTGAAGGCGGCCATTGCCGCCGTGCTGAAAGACGAAGGCTATATCGACAGTTTCCAGATCATCGGTGATCAGGCCAAGCCTGTTCTCGAGATCACCCTCAAGTACTACGCCGGCCGTCCGGTCATCGAGCGTATCGACCGCGTGTCGCGTCCCGGACTGCGCATCTACAAGGGAAGCAAGTCCATTCCTCAGGTCATGAACGGCCTGGGCGTGGCCATCGTGTCGACGCCGCGTGGTGTCATGACTGATCGCAAGGCGCGCGCTTCCGGCGTGGGCGGCGAAGTGCTGTGCTACGTGGCATAAGGAGAATCACATGTCACGTATCGCAAAGTATCCCGTTGCCGTGCCGAGCGGCGTCGAAGCCAGCATCAGCGCTGGCCAGATCTCCGTCAAGGGGCCGCTGGGCACCCTGACCCAGGCGCTTACCGGCGATGTGGTCATCCGCCAGGAAAACGGCGAACTGTCGTTCGCGGTTGCCAACGATTCCCGCCAGGCCAAGGCCATGTCGGGCACGCTGCGCGCCCTGGTGGCCAATATGGTCACTGGCGTCAGCAAGGGCTTTGAGCGTAGGCTCAACCTCGTGGGTGTCGGTTTCCGCGCCCAGGTTCAGGGCAATGCGCTGAAGCTCCAGCTTGGTTTTTCCCATGACATCGTTCACGACCTGCCCGCAGGCGTGAAGGCCGAATGCCCCAGCCAGACGGAAATCGTCATCAAGGGCGCAGACAAGCAGATCGTTGGCCAGGTTGCCGCCGAAATTCGCGCATATCGCCGTCCCGAGCCCTACAAGGGCAAGGGCGTCCGCTATGCCGACGAACGCGTCATCCTCAAAGAAACCAAGAAGAAATAAGCGCGCAGGCAAGGACGAATTATGGACAAGAGAATCTCCCGTTTGCGTCGTGCAGTTGCTACCCGCCGGAAAATTTCCGAGCTGCGTGTGCACCGTCTGTCGGTTCACCGCTCCAACCAGCACATCTACGCAAGTATTATTTCGCCAGAAGGCGACCGTGTGCTCGTCAGCGCTTCCACGCTCGAGCCCGAAGTCCGCAAGGCACTGGCCGACCAGAAGGCCCATGGCGGCAACGCCGCGGCAGCTGGCCTGGTTGGCAAGCGCGTTGCCGAAAAAGCAAAAGCCGCCGGCGTCGAGCTGGTTGCCTTTGATCGTTCGGGCTTCCGTTACCATGGCCGCGTCAAGGCGCTGGCTGACGCCGCGCGTGAAGCCGGCCTGAAGTTCTAAAGGAAAGTCACATGGCTAAAGCACAAGGCAAGCACGCCGCCGAGCAAGAGCGCGACGACGGCCTGCGTGAAAAAATGATCGCGGTCAACCGCGTCAGCAAGGTGGTCAAGGGTGGTCGCACCATGAGCTTTGCTGCGCTGACGGTTGTCGGCGATGGCGACGGCCGCATCGGCATGGGCAAGGGCAAGGCCCGCGAAGTGCCTGTTGCCGTACAAAAGGCAATGGAGCAGGCCCGTCGCGGCCTGGTCAAGGTCGCTCTTAAGAACGGCACACTGCACCACACGGTGGTCGGCAAGCATGGCGCCTCCACGGTGCTGATCTCGCCTGCTGCGGAAGGTACCGGCGTTATCGCTGGCGGCCCGATGCGCGCCATCTTCGAGGTCATGGGTGTGCGCAACGTGGTTGCCAAGAGCCTGGGCTCCAGCAATCCCTACAACATGGTCCGCGCTACGCTCAACGGTTTGCGCGCCTGCTCGACGCCCGCCGAGATTGCCGCAAAGCGCGGCAAGTCGGTGGAAGAAATCCTGGGGTAAACCATGGCACAGAAGCAAATTAAAGTCACGCTCGTGCGCTCTGTCATCGGCACGAAGCAGTCTCACCGCGACACGGTTCGCGGCCTGGGTCTGCGTCGCCTGAACAGCAGCCGCGTACTGGTCGATACGCCCGAGGTGCGTGGGATGATCCGCAAGGTGGATTATCTCGTCACCGTCTCGGAAGCCTGAAAGGAATCGGGATGTCAGAAACTCAACTCAACACGCTGAAGCCGGCCGAAGGGGCCAAGCATGCGCGCCGCCGTGTGGGCCGCGGCATCGGGTCCGGTCTGGGCAAGACGGGTGGCCGTGGTCACAAAGGCCAGAAGTCCCGTGCCGGCGGCTTTCACAAGGTAGGCTTCGAAGGCGGTCAAATGCCGCTGCAGCGCCGCCTTCCCAAGCGCGGTTTTACGCCGATGGGCCGCCATCTCTTTGCCGAGGTGCGCCTGTCCGACCTCGAACGCCTGCCTGTCGATGAAATCGACGTGCAAGTGCTCAAGCAGGCCGGCATCGTTGGGCAATCCGTGCGCTACGCCAAGGTCATCAAGTCCGGCGAACTCAAGCGCAAGGTGTCGCTCAAGGGTATCACCGCCACGGCTGGCGCACGCGCCGCGATCGAGGCTGCCGGCGGTTCGCTGGCTTGATAAGGGGCAACGGTGGCTAAAGCTCAGGCTCAGGGCAAGACAGGTCCCCGATACGGCGATCTCAAGCGCCGTGTCGTGTTCCTGTTGCTGGCCCTTGTGGTCTACCGACTTGGCACGCACATACCCGTGCCCGGCATCAATCCCGATGCGCTGTCCGAGATGTTCCGCCAGAACCAGGGCGGTATTCTGGGGCTGTTCAACATGTTCTCGGGTGGTGCGCTGGAGCGCTTCTCGGTGTTCGCGCTGGGCATCATGCCCTACATTTCCGCAGCCATCATCATGCAGCTGATGGCAGTGGTGGTGCCCACGCTCGAAGCCATCAAGAAGGAAGGCGAGTCCGGCCGGCGCAAGATCACGCAGTACACGCGCTATGGCACGGTATTCCTGGCGCTGATTCAGTCTGTCGGCATATCGGTTGCGCTCGAATCCCAGCCGGGCCTGGTCATCGACCCAGGCATGATGTTCCGCTTCACCACAATCGTCACACTGGTAACGGGCACCATGTTCGTCATGTGGCTGGGCGAGCAGATCACCGAGCGCGGCCTGGGCAACGGCATTTCCATCCTGATCTTCGCCGGTATCGTGGCGGGCCTGCCAAGCGCGCTTGCCGGGTTGCTCGATCTGGTGCGCACGGATGCCATGTCGGTGCTGTCGGCACTGTTCATCTTCGCGCTGGTGATTGCGGTCACGTATTTCGTGGTATTTGTCGAGCGCGGCCAGCGCCGCGTGACCGTGAACTACGCCAAGCGCCAGGTCGGCAACAAGATCTACGGCGGGCAGAGCTCGCACCTGCCATTGAAGCTGAACATGTCCGGTGTGATTCCGCCCATTTTCGCCTCGTCCATCATCCTGCTGCCCGCAACGGTGACCAGCTGGTTCTCCAGCAATCCCAATATGCGCTGGCTTGGAGACATGGCCGCAGCCCTTACACCGGGGCAGCCCCTGTACATCACCCTGTATTCGGCGCTGATCATCTTCTTCTGCTTTTTCTATACGGCGCTGGTGTTCAACAGCCGTGAAACAGCAGACAACCTGAAGAAGAGCGGTGCCTTTGTTCCGGGTATCCGCCCGGGCGAACAGACGTCGCGGTATATCGACAAGATCCTGATGCGCCTTACCTTGGCTGGCGCCATCTACATCACGTTGGTCTGCCTTTTGCCTGAACTCATGCAGGCGCGCTGGAATGTTCCGTTCTACTTCGGCGGCACATCATTGTTGATCATCGTGGTGGTGACCATGGATTTCATGGCGCAGGCGCAAGCCTACATGATGTCCCACCAATACGACTCGCTGCTCAAGAAGGCGAACTTCAAGGGTGCGGGACTGCCAATGCGGTAGGGCGAGAATGGCAAAGGACGACGTCATACAAATGCAGGGAGAGGTGCTGGAAAACCTCCCCAACGCAACTTTTCGCGTCAAGCTTGAAAACGGCCATGTGGTGCTTGGCCATATATCGGGCAAGATGCGCATGCATTACATCCGGATCCTGCCGGGTGACAAGGTCACAGTGGAGCTCACCCCCTACGACCTGTCTCGCGCCAGGATTGTATTCCGCGCCAGATAAGCGGCCGGTTAAGGAAACTAGGAGTCAACCATGAAGGTAATGGCATCGGTAAAGCGGATCTGCCGCCACTGCAAGATCATCAAACGTCACGGCGTGGTGCGTGTTATTTGCACAGACCCACGTCATAAGCAGCGCCAGGGCTGAGCCTCGGCGTAACGGATTTAACAAGGAAAAGTCATGGCCCGTATTGCTGGCATCAATATTCCGCCGCATCAACACGCCGAGATCGGACTGACCGCGATTTTTGGCATTGGTCGCACCCGTGCGCGCAAGATCTGCGAAGCCGCGGGAATCGAAACGTCCAAGAAGGTCAAAGACCTGACGGACGCTGAAGTCGAACGCATTCGCGAGCACGTCGGCGTGTTCACGGTTGAAGGCGACCTGCGCCGCGAAGTGCAATTGTCGATCAAGCGTCTGATCGACCTGGGAACGTATCGCGGTCTGCGCCACAAACGCGGCCTGCCCGTGCGTGGCCAGCGCACCCGTACCAACGCCCGCACCCGCAAGGGTCCGCGCCGCGCTGCTGCGTCCCTGAAGAAATAATCGAGGATTAGAAGATGGCGAAAGCTTCCAACAGCGGCGCGTCTCGCGTACGCAAGAAAGTCAAGAAGAGCGTTTCGGACGGCATTGCGCACGTCCATGCGTCCTTCAACAACACGATCATCACCATTACCGATCGCCAGGGCAACGCACTGTCCTGGGCGACGTCCGGTGGCGCGGGCTTCAAGGGTTCGCGTAAATCCACGCCGTTTGCGGCACAGGTTGCTGCCGAGTCGGCCGGCCGTGTGGCCCTCGAATACGGTATCAAAACACTCGAAGTTCGCATCAAGGGCCCCGGCCCCGGCCGCGAGTCGTCGGTGCGTGCCCTGAACGCGCTGGGCATCAAGATATCCAGCATCTCGGACATCACGCCCGTACCGCACAACGGCTGCCGTCCGCCCAAGCGTCGTCGCATCTAAGGGGAAGCATCTTGGCACGTTACATTGGACCTAAATGCAAGCTCTCGCGCCGCGAGGGCACCGATCTGTTTCTGAAGAGCGCCCGCCGTTCGCTCGACTCGAAGTGCAAGCTCGAGTCCAAGCCCGGCCAGCACGGCCGCACGTCCGGCGCCCGCACGTCCGATTTCGGACTGCAACTGCGTGAGAAGCAAAAGCTCAAGCGCATGTATGGCGTACTCGAGAAACAATTCCGCAAGTACTTCTTCGAAGCTGACCGCCGTCGCGGCAACACGGGCGAAACGCTTATTCAGCTGCTCGAGTCGCGCCTGGACAACGTCGTGTATCGCATGGGCTTTGGCTCCACGCGCGCCGAGGCGCGCCAGCTGGTCAATCACCGCGCTATCGAAGTCAATGGCCGTACCGCCGACATCGCTTCCATGCTGTTGAAATCCGGCGACGTGATTTCCGTGCGTGAAAAGGCGAAGTCCCAGGCCCGCATCCGCGAATCGCTGGACCTGGCTACCGGCCAGGGCCTGCCCCAGTGGGTGGAAGTCGACACGAGCAAGCTGAGCGGTACGTTCAAGCAAGCGCCGGATCGCGCTGATGTCGCCCGCGACATCAACGAATCCATGGTTGTCGAGCTGTATTCCCGCTGATAGACCGCATTTGTTTTCCGCCGGGTCGTGCGTCTGTGCGCACGTCCGGCGTTGTGCATTGCACTACACCCGCCGGTATGTTCCGGTTTTTCCATCAGCCTTATCGGTGTAACGAGCCGAGGGTATTGAAAAGGAATATTCATGTCTCAAGGTTTTCTCAAGCCCCGTTCCATAGACGTCGAACCCGTTGGCAAGAATCACGCCAAGGTCATCATGGAGCCGTTTGAACGTGGCTATGGCCATACGTTGGGCAACGCCCTGCGCCGTATTCTGCTGTCGTCCATGACAGGTTATGCGCCCACCGAGGTCCAGATGACCGGCGTGGTGCACGAATACTCGACCATTGCCGGCGTGCGCGAGGACGTGGTCGACATCCTGCTGAACCTGAAAGGTGTCGTGTTCAAGCTGCACAATCGTGAGGAAGTGACCCTGGTGCTGCGCAAGCAGGGCCCGGGCGTGGTGTTGGCCAGCGATATCGAGTTGCCGCATGACGTCGAGATCGTCAATCCCGATCATGTCATCGCCACGCTGACCGACAATGGCAAGCTCGAGATGCAGATCAAGGTTGAGCAAGGCCGCGGCTATGTGCCCGGCAACGTTCGCGCGCTGTCCGACGATCGCACGCACACCATCGGCCGAATCGTGCTGGACGCATCCTACAGTCCCGTTCGCCGCGTCAGCTACGCAGTCGAGAGCGCGCGTGTCGAGCAACGCACTGACCTGGACAAACTGGTGCTGGATATCGAAACCAACGGTGTCATTTCGCCTGAGGAAGCGGTGCGTCAGTCGGCCCGCATCCTGATGGACCAGATCTCCGTCTTTGCCGCGCTTGAGGGCGCGGGAGGCGATTTCGATACGGCTTCCACCAGCGTCAAGCCGCAGATCGATCCGGTGCTGCTGCGCCCGGTCGACGACCTCGAACTCACGGTGCGTTCTGCCAACTGCCTGAAGGCCGAGAACATCTACTACATCGGCGACCTGATCCAGCGCACCGAGAACGAGCTGCTCAAGACGCCGAACCTGGGCCGCAAGTCGCTCAACGAGATCAAGGAAGTGCTGGCCGCGCGCGGCCTGACCCTGGGCATGAAGCTGGAAAACTGGCCTCCCCTGGGCCTCGAGCGCCCCTGATGTCATTTGGCCTGTGGGGCTGTGTTCATAAGGCGCTTCCCCGCAGGCTTGCAGTTCCCGCGGCTGGCCTCCCGTAGTGCCTGCCTCGGCAAACGAAACCAGCCGAAGTCGTGGTAAAGTTTCACCCCTTTCCCGGTCCGCAGCATTGCTGATAGAAGAGCCGGATAACCGCGGAGTTCTTTCCGCAGCATAGATTCAAGGAAAACATCATGCGTCACCGTAGCGGTTTGCGTAAACTCAATCGCACCAGCAGTCATCGTCTTGCCATGTTCCGCAATATGGCTGTCTCCCTTATCACCCACGAAGCCATCAAGACCACCTTGCCCAAGGCCAAGGAGCTGCGTCGTGTAGTCGAGCCGCTTATCACGCTGGGCAAGGAACCTACCCTGGCCAACAAGCGCCTCGCTTTTGCCCGTCTGCGTGACCGCGATGCCGTGGTCAAGCTGTTTGCCGAAATCGGCCCGCGCTACAAAGAGCGTAACGGCGGCTACACCCGCGTTCTCAAGATGGGCTTTCGCCAAGGCGACAACGCGCCCATGGCATTCATGGAACTGGTTGATCGCCCCGAAGTCGAAGCTGACGAAGCGGCCGACTGAATGCGCTGGCCGGCTTCGCGCCGGCAGGCACGCCATATTTGAAAGAGCCCGCTCCTATCAGCGGGCTCTTTTCATTTTCTGCACGGATGTCCTCCTTGCTGCGCTGATGTGTGCGCGCCGGAGGGCTCCTCTGCCTTGCCAGAGCAGGCAAGCGCTTTCGCGGGGCCTTTCTAGCGCACCATGAAGCCTGCGCCCACCGGATCCTTGCGATCTATGATCCAGCGGGCCGTGCCTAGGATGCTTGCTGTACCTTTCACGGTCGGGCGTACGCCGCGTTTGCCGTTGAGGTCAACCTCGCCAAGCAGGCAGCCCTCGAAGGTACCGGAGCCGAGCAGTCCTTCCGAGCGGATGGGCTGGTTCAGGCCCATCTTGCCGCGTGCCTCGAACATGGCCATCATGGCGCTGGTGCCTGTGCCGCCGGGGGAGCGGTCCAGTTGGCCCGCACTGAATACATGGACGTTCTTGTACATGGCGCCCTGCAACGACGGTTCATGCCAGAATGTGACGAAGTTCAGATCGGTGATGTGTTTCTGGGTCGGGTGCTGGATCTTGTACTGCCGATTGATCTGCTCGCGTGCAATCAGGCCCATGCGGATGAGCTCGCTGCCGTTATCCGGATGGATGCGCAGGCGTGTGCCGGTCAAATCCATGATGCCGAAGTAGTTGCCTCCCCACACGATGTCCGCTTTTACGTCGCCATAGCCCGGCAGCGAAACGGGCAGGTCCTGCGCTTCCACATAGGCTGGCACGTTTTCAAAGCAGGTCGTCAAGACAGTGTCGCCTTCCGACTCGACTTCTGCAACCACGAGGCCCGCTGTGGTTTCAAATCGAATCGTGGTCTTTCCCTGCGCGTCGCGAGGCACCATGCCCAGCGCGACCATGGCCATGGCAACGGCAATGGTGCCATGGCCGCACATGTGCGAGTACGTCTGGCCATCCATGTAGATCAGGCCCGCGTCATAATCAGGGCCGGACGGCGGCGTCAGAAACACACCGAACATATCCTTGTGGCCGCGCGGTTCTCGCATCAATGCCTTGCGCACCCAATCATAGTGATCGGTCAGGAACTGACGTTTATCGAGTATGGAGGAATTGACGGGATAGGGAATGCCGCTGTGGACGATACACAAGGGTTCACCCTCGGTATGGGTGTAGATGACATCGAAGACATCCTGCTGTTTCATGCTGCTTTCTCCTGGCGCGTGCTAGTGGCTACGTTGCTTGTCTGAAAACACGTCGAGTCCGACGACGAGATCCAGAACGATGATGACAAGAATGGAAATGAAGATGGTGATGGCCGACACGGCGGCAATGGATGGGTCTACCGAGTACTGTACGTAGTTGAACAATTGCACGGGGATCGTATTGAGCACCGCTGTCGTGTTGAACATCGACAGCTCGACGTTGATCCATGATGTGATGAACCCGAAGATCGTGCCGCTTACCAAGCCGGGCTTCATCATGGGCAGCGTTACCAGGCGAAATGTTTCCCAGGGCGTCGCGCCAAGATCCGCCGATGCGCGCTCCAGTTCCATATGTGCACGGGTCAACACACCGGATAGCGACTTCAGGATGAATGGCGTGACGATCAGCACATGGCCTACCAGCAAGGCGGCAAATGTCTGCGCGAACCCAAGATAGCCTGTGAACTGCAATAGCGCCGAGCCCAGCACCAGATAAGGAAGCACCATGGGTGCGGACAGGAGGGAGGCTATGGCGGCCTTGCCGGGAAAGTCGTAGCGGGCCAGCGCCAATGCCGCCGGGATGGCCAGTGCCAGCGCAACGGCTGTGGCGCTGGCGGCCAGTATCGTGCTCAACGCAAATGAGTGAACATAGGTTTGATCCGTCAGGACGGTTGTGTACCACCGCAGCGTGACGCCTTCAGGTGGAAAACGCAGATAGGATGTGGACGTGAGCGAGGCGCCGATCAGCACCGCCAGCGGCAGCGTGAGAAATAACAGGCAGGCGAGGGCAACCGCGCGGGTCAGCAGGCGCATGAACATGTCATTGTTCTCCCTTTACACGGCCCATGTGATTGGCAAGCGCAACCAGTGAGAGTGTCAGTGCCAGCAAGACTATGCTTAATGCACCGCCATAATTGAAATCAAACACAGTGCTGTACTGTTGGTAGATAAGCATGGAGAGCACGGTGACCTTGCCGCCCGATAGCAAGGCGGGCGTCACGTAAGCGCTCACCGCCAGCGCAAACACCATGATTGCGCCGGAAGCCACGCCTGGCAGTGACAGTGGCAGCGTCACATGAAAAAAAGTCTGTATGGGCCGAGCCCCCAGGTCTTGCGACGCCCGCTCCAGGGAGCGGTCCATCCGGGAAAGCGCTGTGCCGATCGACAGCACCGCAAACGGAAGGAGGATATACACGAGACCGATGAGAATACCCAGCTCGGCGCCCAGAAAACGGATGGGGCGCTCTATCAGTGCCAGGCTGCGCAGCGCGTCGTTGACCACGCCTGAGCGGCCCAGCATGACCATCCAGCCGAATGACCGGACGATGTTGCTGGTGAACAGCGGCACGATCAGGATAATGATGCACACTCTGCGCCAGCGTGGTGACCGTACGATGCGCACCAGATACCAGGCCAAGGGGTAGCCGAGCAGCAAACACAAGACCGTCGTGGCCATGCCGATGCGGAATGTGGTCAGTATGACTTCCCAGTGATATTGATCAGCGAGAATGCGCAAGTAGTGCGCAGCTGTTGGCTGCGCGCTTGCGGGGTCGATCACGCTTGATACCAGCACGACCCCAAGAGGAATCATGAAGAAGACCGCAAAGAAGAGCAGCGGAAGCGAAATCAGCTTCAGGACGACAGAGGCTTGAGCCGACATGTCACGCCTCGATCAGATGTATGCGGTCGGCGGGTAAATGCAGATAGACGTCATCACCCCTGTTCAGGCCGAGATCGTTTGCGCCAAGCCGCCGCGCCTCTATTGCCGTTCCATTGAGATCGAGATAGACCGTGGTGTGGCTGCCGATGCTCACCACGCCAGTCACCTTTGCGGCGTGTAGCATCGGATCCAGTCCTGATGGCGTTCGCGACAGCTGTATATCCTCAGGCCGAAGCATGGCCAGCATGTCGCGGCCGGCAGACGCGGCATCAAGCGCGCCGGCAGGCTGTCCGCAGCAGCGCAGACTAAGCCTGCTGCCGTCTCGATCACACTCGAGCAGATTCGCATCGCCGATAAAGTCCGCAACAAAGCGGCTGCGCGGCATCTTGTATATATCGCCGCTGGTCCCTGCCTGCTCGATGACGCCCTGGTTCATGACGACAATCCGGTCAGCCATGGCCATCGCCTCTTCCTGGTCGTGCGTGACGAAAATAAAGGAAATTTCCAGCTTCTCCTGGAGCGCCTTGAGTTCAAGCTGCATGCGTTTGCGCAGCTTCAGGTCAAGCGCGGATAAGGGCTCGTCCAGAAGCAATAGCCGCGGCTGGTTGACGATGGCGCGTGCCAGGGCAACCCGCTGCCGTTGCCCGCCCGACATCTGTGCCGGGTAGCGGTCGGCCAGGTGGTCCAGGCTGACCATTTTCAATGATTCCCGTGCGCGCTCACGGGCTTGTGGCTTGCGCACCCCGGCTCTCATGGGGCCATAGGCCACATTGTCCAGAACCGTCATGTGCGGAAACAGCGCATAGCTCTGAAACACCGTGTTGAGCGGCCGCCGATGGGGCGGCATGCGGGTGACATTGCGCCCCTCGATATGCACCTCTCCGGCGTCGGGCTGCAGAAAGCCAGCCAGCGTGGCCAGCAGGGTGGTTTTGCCGCAGCCGCTGGGTCCCAGCAGCGCAACGAACTCACCCTGCTGCACCTCCAGATTGATGTTGTCGAGTGCCTTGAAGTTGCGCTGGAAGGTTTTCGAAACATTCCGGACGGAAAGGAGAGCGTCCATTGTTGGCGTCCGTGGTTGGCGGGGTTTACTGGCGGGCGACCTGGCGATTCCAGGCATCTGTAATGCTTGAGCGTCGGGCGTTGATGTCTGCCCAGTCAAGCAGGTTCAGATTGGATATGCTGCCGTTCTTGCCCCAAGGCATTTTGTCCGCTGCGGCCGCGTCGGGCGCTACGCCTTTGACTGCGGGGCCGAGATAAAGCGTATTCGCCAGGCACTGGGAAGATGCCGCCGATGTTGCCTGGTTAATGAATTTTTCCGCATTGGCCTGCGCTGGTGAATTCTTTACGAGGTGCACGCGCGCATCGGTTGCCCAGACGCCCTCCTTCGGTACGGCAAAGCCGATCGGCAGTCCTTTATCCGCAAGGCTCCAGGCCGCGACATTGAAGTGAGCGCCGATAATTACCTCGCCTGACTGGAATGCATTGCTTGCCGCGCCCGAGCTGTCGAAATAGGACGAGACGTCCAGGCTGGCCAGCTTCTTATAGACAGGCGTAAGGTCGGTCAGCGGCACATTCCAGATGTTGGCGAGAAAGATAATGAAGGGTATGCCGGAAGAGTTGGCCGGCGACGGGACTGTGACGGCGCCAGCATAATCATCCTGCCACAGCGCGTCCCAGCTGGCCGGCGGAGCCTGGATTTCCTTCGTGTTGTAAGCGATGCCCAGCGAGTAGTAGCCGACACTGGCTGCGAAGGCGTTTCCATCAGCCTTGTACAGTGCGGAAGAGGCCAGTCCCGAAAGATTGGGAATGGACGCGGGGTCCATGGGTCGAAGCAGCCCGTCGGCCTCGGCGAGCTCGCTGATGCCGCCGTCCAGAAAGGCCACATCTATGGTGGGCTTGTCCTTCTGTTGGCGCAGCTTGGCCAGCGTGGTGTTCGAAGTGCCGATTTCGGGAATGACTTCTACGCCGGTTGCCTGGGTGAATGGATCGGCAATGCATTGCTGAAATGCGTCTCCCCAGCTGCCGCCGTACCAGGCGACACGGATTTCATCGGCCGCTGCGGCCGAGGAGGTGCCGGCGAGCGCCGCAATACTGGCCAGCAGGACGGGAGCCAGTCGGGTAACAGAGGTGATCATGTTTGTCTCCAGGGCGTGCAATGCGCCCATGTGTGCATTGATGGAAGGGCCTGTCGTTGGATCTGCGTCCGAATCCCCGTAACAGGCCTTCATAGTGCGTGCAATCTCCGCATATAAATTGAATTAGTACGACGAAAAACAGTATATTTACGTCATGATATCCGTGAGCCATGATACCGTCGGTCAAGCGCCCATCGAGTCCGAGCCGCCCATGCGACCCTTGCGGGTGGGCATTGTCCTGCTCGATGCATTCACCCTGACGGCTTTCGCCGGTTTTCTGGATGTCCTGCGGCTGGCCTCCGATTATGGCGGCCAAAGCAGGCAGATACTGATAGGCTGGGACATCATGAGCGTGGACGGCGAACCGCGCCGATCAAGCGCCGGTACGCTGCATAGCGAACTGGCCGATCTCCAGGACCCTGCCGGCTTTGATTATGTTGCGGTGTGCGGTGGCAATAGCTACACCCATGGGCAGTATTCCGCAAAACTGTCGCGCTGGCTGAAAGCCGCTCACGAGGCTGGCGTGACGCTGCTTGGTGTATGCACTGGCACGTTCGCCATTGCCTATGCGGGGCTGGTCGGGCAGCGTGCGGTATGTGTGCACTGGAATGTCATCAAGGAGTTCCAGAGGCAGTTTCCCGGCATTCCATGCAAGCTGGATTACCTGTTCATCGATGCCGGCGGCCTGATTACCTGTGCGGGGTCGACTGCCGCGATCGACCTGGGCCTGCATCTGCTGATGCGGCATTATGGCAGGGACAAGGCCCAGCAGGCGCTGCGGCACATGATGCTGTACAGCATTCGTCCTGCGCGCCTGCCGCAGGCGCACTTTTATATCGATCTCGAGCATGTGAATGACTCGCGTGTGCACAAGGCGATCTATTACATTGAGCAGCGTATCGACGACCTGCCGTCGGTACAGGATATTGCCGATCATGTGGGAGTGAGCGGCCGGCAGCTTGAGCGCCTCTTCAAGACGGCCGTCGGCATGACGCCGGCGGCGGTGCATCGCATGTTGCGGCTTCAGTACGGCAAGTGGCGCATCACCAATACGCGCGATGCCATTACCGATATAGCGGTCAGCTGTGGCTTTTCGGACAGCTCGCATTTCTCGCGCGAATTCAAGGCGCGGTTCGGCAAGTCGCCGCGAGCCTTCCGTCAGGGCGCATAGCCCGGATTTGCACGTCCGCTGGGTGGGCGAGATTGCTTCGACGAGCAGCAAGGTGTTCATGCGCCAGCGCCGGAGCGCGCCGTGGACGGTAGCGTTGCTGATGCGCGACCCCATTGGGCCGCAGGCCAGCACGCAGGGGCCGGGCAGGGGGTTCGGTTACGGTTGGCCGGTGGTTTCCGAACCCGCTCTTGAGTAAGGCCAGCCGCTACTTCTGCCGCACCAGCGTAGTTGAAAACTGGTAACGGTCCGCCGGGTGGTGCGAGGTGGACACGGCCACCAGCTTCTGGGCGGCATCAAGATACTGTCTCAGGATAAACAGGCCAGGGGAGCCATCCTTTGCTTCAAGGATGCCGGCCACCTTTCCTTGCAGCAGGCAGGCGCCGATATCCTGCTTCACGCACGTAATGCGCAGGCCGTAGTGCGCTTCGATCAGGGCGGAGATCAGCTCGTCCGGAGATGCGCGCACTTTCTTTCGGATATCCCGGTAGCGGACATCCACATATACATTGGTGAACACCATGGGGGCGCCATCCGGCGAGGGCCGCGTTGAACTGAATCGTAGCCAGCGCGATCCGGCCGGCACTTTAAGCTGCGCCGCCAACTCCAGGTCGACAACCACTTCCGTAACCGAAAGCAGGCGGCGCGGGCTGCTGGCCGCGAGCGTGATCAAGTCTTCAAGCGAACTCAGCGACTGTGAGAAGCCGGGCGGAGACGCGGTGGCTTCCACAATCGTGCCGCTGCCGCGGCGGCGCGAAACCAGCCGGGCATCCTGGAGCTGCTGCATCGCAGCGCGAACGGTGTGGCGGCTGGTGTCGAATTCGTGCATCAACGCCTTTTCGGTGGGCATGAACGAGCCGACCGGGTAGTCGCCGTCCGCAATGCGGCGCGCCAGCGTCGCGGCAAGCTCGGTGAATCGGAGTGCGGTCATGTCATGTATGGCAAGCGTGCGAAAAATTGACATATTACTAGCTCGGTCCTAAAATGTTCGGACAACTTAATAAATACGGACAATTAAATGGCCATTTCCGTTCTTGAATCCAGGATCTACAGGGATATGTTCGGTACCGCTGCAATGCGTGCCGTCTTCGACGATGAGGCGACGTTGCGCCGCTACGTCGAGGTGGAGGTCGCGCTTGCGGCGGTCCAGGGACGGATGGGCATCATTCCCCAGGACGCCGCGCGGGCCATTGCGGAGCGCGCCGATGCCGCGAAGCTGGACATGGCTGCGCTCAAGGCCGAAACAGAGATAGTGGGCTATCCCATACTTCCCCTGGTGCATCAGCTATCGACCATATGCGGTCCCGAAGGCGAGTACCTGCACTGGGGCGCCACCACGCAGGACATCATGGACATGGCGCTGGTGCTGCAGGTTCGTGATGCATTGCTCCTCGTCGAGCAAGGCCTGGAACGCCTCGATACGCTGCTGTCCGATCTTTCCACGCGTTACCGAGACACCCCCATGGCGGGGCGTACGCATCTGCAGCATGCCCTGCCCATTACCTTCGGCTACAAGACCGCCGTCTGGCTCTTGATGGTGCGACGCCACCGGGAGCGCCTTGAGCAGATGAGACCGCGGGTATTGCTGCTCCAGTTCGGCGGCGCCGCGGGCACGCTTGCCTCATTGGGAGACCAGGGTCTGGCGGTGCACGAGGCGCTTGCGCAGGAGCTGGGCCTGGCGCCAAGTCCGATCACATGGCATGTGGCGCGCGATGGGCTGGCCGAGACGGTGCAACTGCTTGGTCTGATCACCGGCTCGCTCGGAAAGATAGCCCTGGATGTCATGCTGATGATGACCAACGAAATCGGCGAAGCCTTCGAGCCATTTGTGCAAGGGCGCGGTGCGTCCAGCACCATGCCGCAGAAGCGGAACCCCATTTCCTGCGAGTTGATGTGGAGCGCGGCAAAAATGGTTCGCCAGCACGCCGGGCTCGCGCTGGACGCCATGATGCCCGATTTCGAACGGGCCACCGGGCCGTGGCATATCGAATGGTCCGCAATTCCGGAAGCTTTCGTTCTGACGGCAGGCGCCCTGGGCCAGGCGGGTTTCATGCTTGCCGGGCTGGAGGTGGATGTCGCAAGAATGCGGCGCAATCTTGATCTGACGGGCGGGCTCATCGCGGCCGAAGCGGTCATGATGGGACTGGCACCCGCGCTGGGTCGTCAGACTGCCCACGATGTCGTGTACCAGGCCTGCCGGAAGGCTGCCGAAACGGGGCGGCCGCTGGCCGAAGTGCTGTGTCGGCAGCCCGACGTATTGGCGCATCTGGACAAGGCCGCCATAGAACGCCTGTGCGACCCGGCGCGATATCTCGGCAGCGCGCCGCGCATGGTCGACCGCATGTGCCGCCAGCCGGGAGCTTGAGGCATTTCAACAAACCGTCCGGATTCGATTCCGGCGAACAATCAGGAGACAGATATGAAGCAATGGATAGCAGCCATGGCGGCAACCGCCCTGTTCGGCGTGGCATCCGCCGCGCAGGCGGCGGGCCAATACCCCGATCGCGCCATTACCTGGATAGTACCGTTCTCGGCGGGCGGCCCTACCGATACCATGGCGCGCAATATCGCCAACAAGGTGTCGGAAGAACTGGGACAGTCCATTGTGGTGGAGAATGTGCCCGGCGCGGGAGGCACCATAGGCGCCACAAAGGCATCGCGCAGCGAGCCGGACGGCTACACATTTCTAGTCGGACACATCGGTTACATGGCCGCGGCGCCCTCGCTGTATCAATCCTTGCGCTACGACCCCGTCAAGGACTTTCAGGCCGTATTCCGTTTTCCGGATACGCCGCTTGTGCTGTTGGTCGGTGCAGGCTCGCCCTACGCCAGCATCGACGAGTTCGTGGCCTTTGCCAAGGCCAATCCAGGCCGGCTCAACTTCAGCAATGCCGGCGTCGGTTCGACCTCTCACCTGGTTGCGGCGCTCTTCGCGAACAAGGCCGGCATCAAGATGCAGCCAATTGCCTACAAGGGTGCGGGCCCTGCGCTCAATGACCTGATGGGTGGACAGGTGGACGCGATGTTCGACCAGACCAACACAGCGCTGCCCCAGACGCAGGGCGGCAAGGTACGCGCGCTGGGGCTGACTTCATCGGAGCGTATGGCGCAGTTTCCCGGCGTGCCGACCATAGGTGAAAAAGCGGTGCCGGGTTTCGAAGTGGCCACATGGTATGGTTTGTATGCGCCAAAGGGCACGCCGCCAGCGGTCATTGATACGCTTTATGCGGCCTACCGCGAGGTGATGCAGGACCAGGCCTTCACCGGCAGCATGGCTGAACAGGGCATCAAGCTGCTACCGGATGAGGCATACTCACCCAAGGCATTCCAGGCTTTCACCGAACAGGAAGGAAAGCGCTGGGCGCCGGTCATCAAGGAGGCGGGCATCAGCCTGAAGTAGATCGCATGCCGGTTCGCCATATCAATGCGCAGGATATCGTCACAAGCATTGCCGATGCGCTTCAGTTCATCAGCTATTACCATCCGGCGGATTTCGTCCGCGCATTGAGGCGGGCCTACGACAGCGAAACCAGCGCCCCCGCGCGCAATGCCCTGCTGCAGCTCCTGGTCAACAGCAGAATGTCCGCCACGGGGCACAGGCCTGTCTGTCAGGATACGGGCGTGGCGCATGTCTTCGTGCGCATGGGCATGGATGTGCGTGTCTGTGCCGCAGACGGCGGCCCCACGCCCAGCCTGCAAGCCCTGGCCAACCGCGCGGTCGCGCAGGCTTATGGGCTTCCGGCAAATCCGCTTCGGGCGTCGATGATACGCGCGCCGCTTGGCGACCGGCGCAACACCGGCGACAACACGCCGGCTGTGGTGCACGTCACGCTGACCGAAGGCGATACGCTTGATCTCATCGTTGTGGCCAAGGGGGGCGGCGGCGACGTAAAAGCCCGGTATGCCATGCTCAATCCCAGCGATTCCGTGGCCGACTGGATAGTTGACCAGATTCCGGGCATGGGCGCGGGCTGGTGTCCGCCAGGCGTGCTTGGCGTCGGCGTGGGCGGGAGCCCCGAGCAGGCCATGCTGATGGCGAAGCGGTCGCTCTTCAGCCCCATAGACATACATGACTTGCGCGCAAGAGGACCGGCGGACGAGCTTGAGCGCCTGCGGCTGACGCTGTATGACCGCATCAATGCGCTGGGAATCGGCGCACAGGGGCTGGGCGGCGATACGACGGTGCTGGATGTGAAGATAGAACAGGCTTCTTCGCATGCGGCCCTGCTTCCGGTGGCCATTCTCCCAAACTGTGCGGCGACGCGCTACGCGTCGCTGAGGCTGGATGGATCGGGTCCCGCCAGCCTGAGTACGCCCGATCCGTCCTTGTGGGACGGCATACCCGATCATATGCCGCTGCAGGATGGCGTCCATGTGGACCTGGATACACTGTCCGCCGAAACGGTTGCCACTTGGCGCGCGGGCGACCTGCTGCTGCTGACAGGCAAGCTGCTCACGGGGCGGGACGCGGCCCACAAGCGCATGGCGGAGTGCATGGCGCGTGGCGAGCCGCTGCCGGTCGATCTGCGGGGGCGGGCCATTTACTATGTCGGGCCGGTCGATCCCGTTCCTGGCGAAGCGGTGGGGCCGGCCGGGCCCACCACTTCGGCCCGCATGGACAGGTTCCTGCCCGCGCTGCTGGAGCGCACTGGGCTGTTGCTCACCATAGGCAAGGCCGAACGCGCTCCCGAGGCGATCGATGCCATACGCAGAGCCGGATCCGCCTATCTGATGGCGGTGGGCGGCGCCGCCTACCTGGTATCCAGGGCGGTGCGCGCGGCGCGCGTCGTTGCGTACGAGGACCTCGGCATGGAGGCCATTTATGAGTTCAGGGTCGAGAACATGCCCGTGGTTGTTGCCATCGACGCGCGGGGCAGGGCCGTGCACCGTACAGTGCCATTGAAGGTGGTGGACTGACGCAGGCTGCCTGGCCGGCGAATGGGTACAATGCCTTGATGTCTGATATCCGCCAGGACCATGCCAGTGAGCCACGATGATCCGCTTCATGCCGGTTCCAGCAGCACCGGCGGCTGTTCACCCGCACCCAGGGAAAAAACCGGCGCGGAGCAGGTCGTTATCGTGCTCAGCAACGCACCGGATATGCTGCTGGCCAAGCGCATTGCGCACGTGCTGGTCGAAGAGGGTCACGCCGCGTGCGTGAACCTTGGTGCGGCGGGGCTGTCCATGTACATGTGGGCGGGCCAGCTCGAGGGAACGGAAGAAATACCCCTAGTCATGAAAACGACCGCAGCGCGGGTCCCCGCGCTGATGGATCGATTGCGGGCGCTGCACCCGTACGAGGTGCCGGAAATGCTTGTTCTGCCGGTCATGGGCGGCGGACAGGACTACCTCGCATGGGTGCGCAGCCAAACGCAAGGCTAGTATGTGTCACAGGATATTATTTGCATGTCAGGAATCGGGTTGCAGGTTGGGAAAATAAGCCAGGTCGATGCGACGCCTGCCTTGGACAGGGCGGTGCGCGTCGGCGCCGAGGATGACTGCCGGATGCGCGCCCGCGCATGGGCGCGCTGGCTCGCGCCGCTGCTGGTGTTTCTTGCGGCATGGCTGCATGCAGGCACGGCCATCGCCGGCGACGACTATCTCGATCCTGAAGACGCCTTTGTCTTTTCCGCGGCCATGCAAGGCGCCGATGAACTCGCCGTGCATTTCCGGATTGCGCCGGATTACTACATGTACCGCAAGCGCTTCGCATTCGAGACGCAGCCCGCCGATGCCAATGTACTTGGCCAGCCCGTGTTCCCACAGGGTATCGTCAAGTACGATCCCACCTTCGATGAGGACATGGAGGTCTATCACGACCAGGTCACCATTCTGCTGCCGCTCAAGCCCGGCGCTGCCACGCCGATCACGGTGGGCGTCACGGGCCAGGGGTGCGCGGAGGCCGGCCTGTGCTACCCGCCCGATACGCATACCTTGACGCTGACGCCGGTGGCGGGCGGCTACCAGGTCAGCGGAAAGGGCGCCACCGACCACGTGCCGCCACCCGCGCCCCAGGTGGACGCGCCAGCAGGCGGTGCCGCGCCCGCAGCCTCCTCCGGTCTGGCGGGCGCGCTGGACATGAATGACGCCGGCTTTGCGGGCTGGCTGGGCGATGCAGGCTGGCTGCAGATCATGCTGGCCTGCCTGGTGCTCGGGTTGCTGCTGTCCTTCACACCTTGCGTGCTGCCCATGGTGCCCATCCTGATGGCCATACTCGCCGGCTCTGCCGGCGCACAGGCGGACGCCGCAGGCGAGCGTGAGGCGGCGCCGGCGCGCACAAGGCCCACACGCTGGCGCGGGCTGTCACTTGCCGCGGCGTTTGTACTGGGCATGTCCATTGTGTATACCGCGTTGGGTGTCGCGGCGGGCCTCATCGGGGCCAGTCTGGCCGCCTGGCTCCAGGCGCCCTGGGTCCTGACGCTGTTCGCCCTCCTGCTGGCCATCCTTGCCCTGGCCATGTTCGGCGTTTTTACGCTGCAGGCACCGGTGGGCATGCAATCCGCGCTAAACAGCAGGCTTTCCCGCATTCCAGGCGGCCATTACGGCGGCGCGTTTGCCATGGGTATGTTGTCGGCGCTGGTGGTGGGGCCGTGCGTGGCTGCCCCTCTGGCAGGCGTGCTGCTGTTCATTTCCCAGACCGGTGATGTCGTGTTGGGCGGCAGTGCGCTGTTTGCGCTCGCCTGGGGCGAAGGCCTGCTCCTGCTGGCCGTTGGCGCGTCCTCGGGCATGCTGCTGCCGCGAGCGGGCGCCTGGATGGATGGCATCAAGGCCTTGTTTGGCATGCTGTTGCTGGGCACGGCATGGTGGATGATGACTTCGGTTGTGCCGGCCTGGCTGGGCATGCTTGGCTGGGCCCTGTTGGCGCTGTGGAGTGCTGTGTTGCTGGGCGCGTTCGGTCGCCGGGGCACCAACGATACGCCGGCTGATGCCACCGGGGCCGGCATATGGCCAGGGTTGCGCAGGGCGGTGGGGCTGCTGTTTGCGTTGTGGGCCGGCGCGCTCATCGTGGGATTGGCGCTGGGTGGCCGCGATACGCTGCGGCCTCTTGCTCCGCTTGCGGCAGGGGAGGCTTCCCGCCTTGCCGCCGGCGCCGGGCCGGTTGCAACCCATGCTTTTACCCAGGTTGGCAGCACGCAGGAACTGGATAATCTGCTGGCGAATACGGCCCGGCCGGTCATGCTGGATTTCTATGCCGACTGGTGCGTGTCATGCATAGAAATGGAGCGCTACACTTTCAGCGACCCCGAAGTTGCGCAATTGATGTCGCGTTTTGTACTGGTGCGGGCGGACGTCACGCGCAACGCCCCTCAGGATCGCGCGCTGCTAAAGCGTTTCGACCTGTTCGGGCCGCCCGGCATTATCTTCTTTGACGCGCAGGGCAGGCCGCTGCCTGAGGCACGCGTGGTGGGGTTCAAGAACGCGGCGCAGTTCGGCGCGGTGTTGTCCCGCGTTCTGGATCAGGCGGGAAATCAGAAGGCATCGTGACGCCTTGCGCCAGGTGTTGCATCGGGTTGGCTGGGCCCTCACGCCTGGCTGTTGCCCGAGGATAACCCGTAGGCCTGTCGTATCAAGGCCACATGGTTCTCTCGTATGCGGGACGACGGGGATTTCGACCAGATCAGGCTGGTTACCGATCGTTGGCGATGATGGAAGGGCAGCAGCCGAATATTAGCCAGGCCGCTGTGCGAGAGACATGACGGCACGATGGATACGCCCATCTCCTGCGACACCAGCGACGCCACGCTGAGCCAGTGGCGCGATTCATACTTGACCTTGGGCAGAAACCCCGCATGCACGCACAGTGCCAGCAGGGTTTCATAGTACACGGGCGAGAATGCCCGCGAGAAGAACACGAAGTCCTCCTTGGCCAATTCGGACAGATCCAGCCGCGTCCGGCTGGCCAGCCGGTGCCGCGCGGGCAGGCAAATGGAAAAAGGCTCGCGCATCAGTTCCACGCAACCGACCGCTTCGGGCACGGGATTGGCGTGGATGAAACCGATGTCCAGGCCGCCGCGTGCGAGCAGATCGATCTGTTCTGCCGAGTTGAGCTCGAAGAGTACATGTTCGACGCCAGGGTACTGCTGCCTGCACTGAGCCAGGACCGTGGGAAGCCGCCGGTACAGCATGGTGCCGACAAAGCCTATTTTCAACTGTCCCTGCAGTCCTTCATGTATGCGGGTGACCAGGCTGTGCAGATCGGCATTGCGGCGCAGAAGAAATACTGCCTCGGTGTACAGCGCCCGCCCGGCGGGCGTGAGCGCAACCTGGCGGCTGGTGCGCACCAGCAATTGGGCACCCAGGCTGTCCTCCAACTGCCGGATTGCGTAGCTCAGCGGCGGCTGGGATATGTGCAGGCGCTGCGCTGCCCGGCTAAAGCTGAGTTCTTCCGCCACGGCCACAAAGTAGCGCAGCAGGCGTGTGTCGATTTCCATGTGCCAATTATACTTTTGCTGTATAGATGTAAATGAAAACAGTATTGGTTTGAATATATCGCCGGCGCTACCATGGCTCAAACCGAGTCGGAGCACCGTCATGAACAGTCCTTTTCCCCATGAGGATACCCTGCGCAGCACGGCATCCAATATCCCGGATTCTTTCGGCCAGAACCTGTTTACGGCAGATCCCTACAGCAAGGCGCTGCTGCGGGCGTATCTGCCGCCGGATCTGTACAGCCACCTGCTGCCGCACTTCGAGGCGCTCGGCCAGGAAGCGGGGGAGCGTCTCGATGCCCTCGCCCGCAGCGCCGACCAGAATGCGCCCGTCCTTTCTGTGCGCAATCGTGGCGGCGAGGACGAGTCCCGCGTTGTCAAGCATCCCGACTACATCGAGCTGGAGCGCGCGGCCTACAGCCGGTACGGCCTGGCAGCGATGTCGCACCGTCCGGGCGTTCTGGGCTGGCACGACACCATGCCGCCGGTGGCCAAGTATGCACTCAGTCATCTGTTCGTTCAGGCTGAATTCGGGCTGTGTTGTCCCGTCAGCATGACGGATTCCCTGGCCCGCACCTTGCGCCGCTTCGGCAGCAAGGATCTGGTGGACAAAGTGTTGCCGCAGGTGGCGGCACTGGATTTCGACACGCTGCGCCAGGGCGCCATGTTCATGACCGAACAGGCGGCCGGTTCCGATGTCAGTGCGACGCAGACCGTTGCCGAGGAACAGCGCGACGGGCGTTGGCGGCTGTACGGGGACAAGTGGTTCTGCTCCAACCCCGATGCGGGCTTTGCCATGGTGCTGGCGCGCAGTGACAAGCGTGAAGGTCTGGCGGGCGTCTCGCTGTTCCTGCTGCCCCGTGATTTGCCCGATGGCAGTCACAATCGCTATCGAATTCTGCGCCTGAAAGACAAGCTGGGCACCCGGTCTATGGCCAGCGGCGAAATCCGCCTGGAAGGCGCCCACGCATGGCTAATCGGCGAGCGCGGGCGCGGTTTTCAGCAAATGGCGGATATGGTCAACAACTCTCGCCTCTCCAATGGCATGCGCGCTGCCGGACTGATGCGGCGCGCATTGACCGAGGCTCTGTACGTTGCGCGCAATCGCCGCGCATTTGGCCGTTCCTTGGTGGACATGCCGCTGATGCAGCGCCAACTGGTGAAGATGATGGTGCCGACGGAGCAGGCCCGCTCCGTTATGTACCAGACCGCGATGGCATTGGGCCGCGCAGACAGCGGCGACGCGCAGGCCAAGACGCTGGTGCGCATCCTGACGCCGCTCATCAAGTTCCGCGCCTGCCGCGACGCGCGCAAGGTCACTGGCGACGCGATGGAGGTACGCGGCGGCTGCGGCTATATCGAAGAGTGGGTGGAGCCGCGCCTGATGCGCGATGCGCATCTGGGCTCCATCTGGGAAGGCACCAGCAATATCGTGGCGCTGGACGTCCTGCGCGCCATTCGCAAGAACCAGTGCCTGGATGCGTTGCGGGCGCATGTGGCGCAGCTTCTGGGCGAAGGGGCCGCATGCCCGAACGCGCTGGCTGAGGCACAGGCGGCCGCGCTTGCGCAGGCATGGTCTCTTGCGGCCGAGGCGGCGCCGGACGAGAACTCCCCCTTCGCCCGGCAGGCCGCATCCGCCCTGTACAACGTGGTGTCTCTGGCCGCGCTGCGCAGCGAGGCGCGCCACCCTGGCCTTGAAAGCCGCAATCAATTGGCCGACCTGGTCCTGATACACAGACTCGCGGTCCGCAACCCCTGCGCCGCACCCTTGCCCCAACCCGATTACGGCACGCTGCTGGCACACGCCGGCTGAGCCTAACCGTACATTTCCATACGAAGAAGGAGACAACATGTTGAAGAAACTGCTTGCAGCATTGCTGCTGCCGTTGGCTGCGCTTGGTTTCGGCGGCCTCGCTATGGCCGCCACGGATTATCCGGTGCAGCCAGTCAAACTGGTGGTGCCGTTTCCGCCGGGCGGCCCGACCGACGCGCTCGCGCGCCGGCTCGCGGATGCGCTCACCAGCCAGCTGGGGCAGACCGTCGTGGTGGAAAACAAGGCCGGCGCTGGCGGCAATATCGGCTCGGACTATGTGGCGCATGCCAAACCCGACGGCTACACCATTCTGTTCGGCACCTCGGGGCCGCTGGCCATCAATATCAGCCTGTACAAAAACCTCGGCTACGATCCGCGCACGAGCTTTGCGCCCATCATCCGCATTGGACACCTGCCCAACATCCTGGTCTTGAATCCCAAGGTGCCCGCCCACAGTCTTAAGGAACTCATTGCCTATGCCAAGGCGCATCCCGACGCGCTTAGCTTCGCGTCATCCGGCAATGGCGCCTCCTCGCACCTGGCGGGCGTGCTGTTCAATCAGATGGCTGGAACGTCGATTCTTCATGTGCCGTATCGCGGCACCGGTCCGGCATTGAATGACTTGCTGGGCGGGCAGGTGTCCATGGCCTTCACCGATATCCTGACGGCCCTGCCGCATGTGAAATCGGGGGCGCTGCGTCCCATAGGTCTTGCGAGCGCGCAGCGTTCGGATGCCTTGCCCGACCTGCCTACGCTCGATGAGCAGGGCCTTGCGGGCTACGACGTGAGCGTATTCTTCGGCATTGTGGCGCCCGCCGGCACGCCCGAGCCCATCGTCGCAAGGCTCAACAAGGCTTTTGCCGCCGCATTGTCCGATCCCGAGATCCGCAGTGCGCTTGCCATGCAGGGCATAGTGCAGGCCGAGGACAAGACACCGGAGGGGCTGAAGAAATTCATCGACAGCGAAGTGGACAAATGGTCCAAGGTCATCAAGACCGCGGGTATTTCACTGAACTGACATGGCCATGCAAGAACATCGACAAGCGGGTGGCGCGCTCCAGGGTTGCAAGGTGGTAGATCTGTCGCGCGTGCTGGGCGGTCCCTATTGCACCCAGATTCTGGGCGACCATGGTGCCGAGGTATTCAAGGTGGAGCCGCCTTCCGGCGACGAGACGCGCGGCTGGGGTCCGCCGTTCCGGGATGGCACGGCGTCGTACTTCATCGGCGTCAACCGTAATAAACATGGCCTGTCGCTGGATCTGTCGTCCGAGCCGGGCCAGGCCTTCCTGGAAGCCATGCTGGCCGATGCGGATGTGCTGGTCGAGAACTTCAAGCCAGGGACGCTCGAGAAATGGGGGTTGGGGCCGGATGTGCTGCAGCGGCGCTACCCTCGGCTGGTGCATTGCCGCATCAGTGGTTTTGGTGCAGATGGGCCGTTGGGCGGGTTGCCGGGCTATGATGCATGCGCGCAGGCCTTGTGCGGCCTGATGAGCGTGAACGGCACGCCCGACGGAGATGCCACGCGCGTGGGCCTGCCCGTCGTGGACATGGTCACCGGCCTGAACGCGGCCCTGGCCATACTGCTGGCCATCCATGAGCGGCAGCGCAGCGGCATGGGGCAGTTTCTGGACATCACACTCTTCGACTGCGCAATCTCGCTCCTGCATCCGCACGCAGCCAACTATTTCATGAGTGGCAAGGTGCCGCAGCGGACCGGCAATGCTCATCCCAATATTTGTCCCTACGATACCTTTCCCGCCGCGGACGGAGACATCTTTCTGGCAGTGGGGAACAATCGTCAGTTCGCACAATTGATGGACCAACTTGGCCAGCCCGGCGTGGCCAGGGACGAGCGCTTCATCGACAACGCCGACAGGCTTGTCAATCGCGATGCGCTCAAGGAAATCCTCATTGGGCTGCTTGCGCGACACAGTGCTTCCGGGTTGGCCCAGACCCTGCTCGAGCATGGCGTTCCGGCCGCACCGGTGCTGAACGTGGAGCAACTCATGCAGCATCCGCATACGCGACATCGCGGCATGGTACTCGAAGAAGGAAGCTACCGCGCCATTGCCTCGCCCATCAAGCTTTCCCGCACGCCCGCCAGCCTGCGGCGCCTGCCGCCCGAGTTCGGTGCCGATACCGCCCGTATCGCGCGCCAGCTGGAACTTGACTTTACGTGATGATGCTCGCGCTTTCACGCGCCGGCTACATGCCTGCTGAGTTGACACAAGTTTGCTTTAAAGACACAATGTGTCCTATAGATTACATTATTAACTATAGAACAAGGAGCAGACATGACGTTTATCAGAAAACTGGCTTGCACCGGCATTCTCGCTGCTTCCTGCGCCGCGCTTGTCGTGCCGGGCGCAGCGGCGGCCGCGTCATATCCGGATAAGGCCGTAAAACTGATCGTGCCCTTTGGTGCGGGCGGCATTACGGATCTTATTGCGCGCCACGTCAGCGAGAAGCTGGCCGGCGCGCTGGGTCAGAGCGTCGTCGTGGACAATCGTGCAGGGGCCGGGGGGGCGATCGGCGCCCAGGCGGCCGCAACAGCGGCGCCAGACGGATACACGATATTCATGGGAACGGTGGGAACCCAGGTCGTCAATCCCATGATCATGAAATCCATCAACTATGATCCAGCGGATTTCGTGCCGATCGGCATGGTTTCGGGCTCGCCTTTCGTGCTGGCGGCGCGTTCCAGCCTGGGCGTCAAATCACTGCAGGAACTTGTTGATTATGCCAAGGCGCATCCTGGCAAGTTGAATTTCGGTTCGGCGGGCATAGGCAGCTCGCCGCACCTGGGTTTCGAGCTGCTCAAGTACACGACCGGCATCAATATTGTGCATGTACCCTATAAGAGCGGCAGCGAAGCCGTGAACGCCGCCGTAGGCGGGCAGACGGACCTGGCCATGGATGCGATTCCCGTCGTGATGCCTCATGTGAAGAGCGGCAAGCTGACGGCGCTGGCGCTGGCGGCAACCCAGCCTTCACCCGCCGCCCAGGGCGTGCCAACCAGCGCGCAGGCGGGGGACAAGGAGTTGCTGATCAGTTCCTGGAATGCCTTCTTTGTCCCCAAGGGCACGCCTGACGATGTCGTGCAGACTTTGCGCAAGGCCTTGCAGAAGTCGTTGTCCGACAAGGATCTGCAGGAGGCGCTGCATGCGCAGGGCAGCGAAGTCTATACGGGCACTTTGCCGGAGTATCAGGCCTTCATCGAGGCGGAAACTGCGAAGTGGAAGAAAATCGTCAAGGAAGCCGATATTCACCGCGACTGAACGCTGCGCGGGCTGGCGCAGCATCCCTTCACCCCAGAACAGGTAGTACACGCTATGTCAGATACCATGGAACTCTCAAAAGACGAGCTGGTGACGCGCGCCCAGGCGCAGATGCAGGCCCGGTTCGATATCCCCCAACGGTCTGTGCGCGAGAAGCTGGCCATCACCAGCCGCGTGCTGTACGACGGCGGCCATGACTCGGGGCTGGCGGGGCAGATCACCGCGCGCGGCGATGAGCCGGGCACCTACTACACGCAGCGGCTGGGGCTGGGTTTTGATGAGATCAGCGTGTCCAACATACTTCTGGTCAACGAGGATCTGGAGATCCTGGAGGGCCATGGCATGCCCAATCCTGCCAATCGTTTTCATTCATGGATTTATCGCGTGCGGCCCGATGTGCAATGCATCGTGCACACGCATCCGCTGCATGCCGCGGCGCTGTCCATGCTGGAAGTGCCGCTGGCGGTTTCACACATGGACAACTGCCCGCTTTACGATGACTGCGCCTTCCTGCCGACGTGGCCAGGCGTGCCTGTCGGCAATGAAGAAGGGGAAACCATTGCCGCCGCGCTGGGCGATAAACGCGCCATTCTCCTGGCGCATCACGGCATGCTGGTGGCGGCCACTTCCATTGAGGAAGCTTGCGTATTGGCGCTGCAGTTCGAGCGCACCGCGCGCATGCAGCTCCTGGCCATGGGCGCGGGCGAAATCAAGCCCATTGCACCCGAGCTGGGCCGCGAGGCGCATGATTGGATACTGCGCCCCCGGCGCTCGCAGATCGGCTTCGAATACTACGCGCGCAAGGCGCTGGCCCGGCACCCCGATTTGCTGCGATAAGGGGCCGCGCCCGGCGCAGTTCGGCCGGGCCGCGCATCCCACCCGCCGATCAGGCATACTTGCATCCGTCGAAGGTGCAATTATGCTTGAATAGGGCCATGACCGATCTTCCATACCGCTTGAAAGCGCTGCGGCGCAAGCACCAGTTCTCCCTGGAGCAACTGGCGCAGCGCACCGGCCTGACCAAGAGCTATCTTTCCAAGCTGGAGCGGGCGCTCAGCGAGCCATCCATATCCACCGTCCTGAAACTTGCGCAAGCCTATGAGATCGGCATTCCGGAACTCATGGGCACCCATCGCGACGGCAAGGATGAGTCCATCAGCGTGGTCCGCCGCAATGAGCGCGAACCCCTTGATCGCGGCAGCCCGTCGCAGGGCTATCGCTACGAGGCCATGGCCGGTAACCGCCTGGTCAGAGTCATGGATCCATTCGTGGTTTACCCGCCGCGTGCCAACGAGGCTGCGCCGGTTTCCTTTCCTCATGCGGGCGAGGAGTTCATGCTTGTGCTCAAGGGTGCAATCAGCATCACCATTGGCGACCGGAAGTTCACCCTTGCCAAGGGTGACTCCATCTATTTCGATTCCGAAATTCCCCACAAGCTTATTACCACCAGCAAGGTGGACGCGCAGGTGCTGGTGGTTGCCAGCCGCCCATAAGGCGCCAGCAGGCCCGCGTTTCCTTAACCCGCTTAACCCGCGCGCAGAAGCTTGGCCGCCTCGACCGCGAAATAGGTGAGGATGCCGTCCGCGCCTGCGCGCTTGAAGGCCAGCAGGGATTCCATCATCACTTTGTCGTGATCGAGCCAACCATTGGCCGAGGCGGCCTGAATCATGGCATATTCGCCGCTGACC
The DNA here is from genome assembly GCF_004153445.1 of Allopusillimonas soli. Taxonomy (GTDB): domain Bacteria; phylum Pseudomonadota; class Gammaproteobacteria; order Burkholderiales; family Burkholderiaceae_B; genus Allopusillimonas; species Allopusillimonas soli. The sequence continues at coordinate 537,288 of NZ_SDQC01000003.1, read as the reverse complement.
TGATACGCATAGGTGGGCATGCCGAAAGCATTCTTGACTTCCCGCAACACGTCGAGATAGGGCAGGCCCGGCTTGACCATGACCATATCGGCGCCTTCGCGAATATCGGCCTCGACTTCGCGCAAGGCCTCGAGCCGGTTGGCGGGATCCATCTGATAGGTGAACTTGTCGGACTTGCCCAGATTGTTTGCCGAGCCCACCGCGTCGCGAAAGGGGCCGTAGAAGGCGCTGGCATATTTTGCCGAATAAGCCATGATGCGCGTATGGATATGCGATCTGTCCTCAAGCGCCTGGCGGACGGCACCGATGCGTCCGTCCATCATGTCGCTGGGGGCCACGATGTCCACGCCGGCGTCGGCCTGCACCATGGCCTGGCGGACCAGGATCTGCACCGTCGGCTCGTTCTGGACATAGCCGTTGTCGTCGATGACGCCGTCCTGCCCGTGACTGGTGTAGGGGTCCAGCGCCACGTCTGTCAATATGCCGAGTTCGGGGAACTGTTGCTTGAGCGAGGCCACCACGCGAGGCACCAATCCATCGGGATTGGCGGCCTCTATGCCGTCGGGCGTTTTCAGCGCGGGGTCGATTACCGGGAAAAGCGAGAGCACCGGAATGCCGAGCGCCAGGCACTGCGCTGCGGCTTCCAGCAGGGTGTCGGGAGAATAGCGCACTACGCCGGGCATCGAGGGCACGGGCTCACGCACGCCCCGGCCTTCCATCACGAACACGGGATAGATGAGGTCGTTGGTGGTCAGCACGTTTTCGCGCACGAGCCGGCGCGAAAATTCATCGCGCCGGTTGCGGCGCAGGCGGGTTCCGGGGAAAGAGGTGGAGGGGATAAGAGCAGTCATGGCATGCGGTTCCGTATACGTCGCCGTCAGGGAACGACCTGGGGCGAAATCCAGTTTTCAATGTGATGGGTGGCCTCTTCCAGTCCGATGCGTTGCGTGGCTGAAAACGGCAATGCATCCAGCGTGCCGATGTCGGCCAGCGCCTTGCGCACGGCCGCCACAGCGCGCACGCGCTGGCCGTACGGAAGCTTGTCTGCCTTGGTGAGCAATGCAAGCACCGGACGCCCCGATGGCGCGACCCAGTCGGCAAGACGGCGATCCAGATCAGTGACGCCGCGGCGAATATCGATAAGCATGACGATACCGGCCAGCGACGTGCGATCGCGCAGATACCCGCCCAGGACGTCGGCCCATTCGTCGCGCGCCTCGCGCGCCACCGATGCGTAGCCGTAGCCTGGCAGATCCACCAGGAAACCAAGATGTGCGCCAGGCTCCACCGGATCGGGAATGCCGAACAGGTTGATCAGCCTTGTGCGGCCGGGCGTCTTGCTCGAGAAGGCGAGTCGGCGCTGATTGGTGAGCACATTGATGGCGGAGGACTTGCCCGCATTGGACCGCCCCACGAAACAGACCTCGGCGGTCGACGGGGGAGGAAGCTGGTCTAGCCGGGCCGCCGATATGGTGAAAGAGGCGCGATGCAAAATGGACACGAAGTGGGCCTGCTGCGGTTGGATTCAACCGCTATTGTATAATCGCAGGTTTGAAACAGTAGCGTCATATTCCTTGGGGTCTGCATTTTGCGGAAAATGGCGTTGTCATTGTGGTGCCCATGGCACCGGATCGCACACCGATCGTCGAGGTATTCATGAAGCGCATGCTTGTCCGTTTTATCGCGGCCTGTGGCCTGGTGGTAGTGCCGTCTGTTCTTACGCTCGCTCAAGCAGCGGATCTTGCCGTTGCCCGGCCCGATGCCGCCAAGGGAGAACAGCTATTCACCAATGGCGACGCATCCCGCGGCATCGTCGCCTGTGCCAGCTGTCATGGCGCTGGCGGCAACAGCACCATCCCGGCCAATCCTAATCTGGCCAGCATGCCCCACGAGTACATCGCCAAGCAACTCATGGATTTCGCTCCCCAGAGCGAAAAACATCCGCCGCTGCGCAGCGGCCCCGACGGCGCGCCATCGGTCATGACACCGTTTGCCTCCGCGCTCACTGCGGAAGACAAGCAGAACCTCGCCCTTTATCTCAGCCAGCAAAAGCTTGATTGGGACAAGGCGGGTACCGCCACCAACAAAGACACCATGGACCTGGGCCAGCGCATATGGCGCGGTGGCCTGCCTGAGCGCCATGTTCCCGCCTGTGCGGGCTGTCACTCGCCCAATGGGGCAGGTGTGCCAGGGCAGTTTCCGCGCCTGGCTGGTCAGCATCCCGATTATCTGGCGGCTCAGTTGCGGCTTTTCCGCAGCGGCGACCGGAACAACAGCGACATCATGCACGCGGTCGCGGATCGCATGTCCGATGCGGACATAGCAGCCGTGGCCGATTACGCGGCGGGCCTGCGCTAGGCTGTTAAGCGCGCAAGGTGCAGGGTTCGGCAGCGACCGCTGCCGCCATATTCCAAGAAAGACACAGGGGGAGGCTGCCAGAGGCACTCCCTTTTTTTTATGAAGCCACGCACGTGAAATCCTTCTCCACCGCAAAACGCCTGCCGGCCGATCTGCTGGAGCTGATGGGCTCCATGCGTTTTGCCGTCAGCCTGCTGATGTTCATCTGCGTGGCGAGCCTGATCGGCACGGTGCTGCAGCAGAACCAGGCCCCCAACACCTATATCGACCGCTTCGGTCCATTCTGGTTTGCGGTGTTCGACAAATTCTCCATCTGGCATGTCTACAACAGTTGGTGGTTTCTGCTCATCATGAGCTTTCTGGTGGTGTCCACCACCCTATGCGTGCTTCGCAATGCGCCCAAGATGCTGCGCGATGCGCAATCCTTTCGCGAATATGTGCGCGCCAACAGCCTGCGTTCTTTCCACCATCGCGTGGAGACCGATAGCGACTTGGCTCCGCAGATGCTGCAGGAACGGACGCAGGCGTGGTTGCGCGCGCATGGGTACCGGTTCAAAGTGCGGCGGGAAGAAGATGCGGTCATGGTGGCGGCCAAGAAAGGAAGTGCCAATCGTCTGGGCTATATTTTTGCGCATACCGCCATTGTCATCATCTGCCTGGGCGGCCTGCTGGACAGCGAGTTGCCTATACGCCTGCAGGTATGGCTGGGCGGCAAGGTCCCCATTACCGAGAACATGCTGATTTCCGATGTGCCGGCGTCGGGCCGGCTGCCGGCCGCCAATCCCAGCTTTCGCGCCAACATGCTGGTGCCCGAGGGCGGCAGCAGCAGCACAGGCATCGTGGCCGTCGATAACGGCGTGCTGGTTCAACCGCTGCCATTCACCCTCAAGCTGGACAAGTTCATGGTGGATTACTACTCCACGGGCATGCCCAGCAGCTTCAAGAGCCAGGTACAGGTTACCGACCCGGCCACGGGCAAATCATTTGAGCGCGTGATAGAAGTCAACGAGCCGCTGCGCTACAAGGGCGTCACGGTTTATCAGTCCAGCTTTGACGATGGCGGCAGCAAGCTCATGCTGACGGGCTATCCGCTTGTGGGCGCCAGCGGCAATGCGTTTCCAGTTGACGGCAAGGTCGGCGATGGCACGAAGATCGAACCGGCCAGCGGGCAGGGCGCTGCGCCGTTGAACGTGCAGTTCACCGGCCTGCGCGTCATCAATGTGGAGAACATGGGCGGCGATGAGCCGCCCCAGCCCAAGGGCCTGATGGATCACGTGGCATCGGTCACGGGTAGCGCCGGCGGCGCCCGCAACGAGAACCTGCGCAATGTGGGCCCCAGTGTGCAGTACCGCATTACGGACAGCGAGGGCCAGTCGCACGAATACACCACATACATGCTGCCCATGCTGCTTGACGGCGTTACCGTGTTCCTGAGCGGCGTGCGGGAGTCGGAGGCGCAGCCCTACAGATATTTGCGCATACCCGCCGACGAGCACAACTCGGTGGCGGAGTTCGCTGCGCTGCGCGCCGCCCTTTGGGATCCCGCGCTGGTGCAGGCGGCTGCGGGACGCTTTGCCGCCAAAAATGCCACGTCCGACATGCAGCAGCCGCTGCTGGAAAAAGCGGCGCGGGGCGCGCTCGAGAGCTTCCGCCAATCGGGCTTCGAGGGCATTATCGATCGGGTACCGGAGCAGGACAGGGAAAAGGTGCTGGGCTTCGCCGTACCCATGATACAACTGTGTTTGACAGAGCTGCGCGATATCGTGCGGGAACGGGCGGGGGACGAACCGTTGCAGTATGATGGCCCGAAGGCGCTGGCCGCGGAGAAATGGGTTCAGACGGCGCTGCTGGCCCTGGCCAACCTGCCCAGCTACCCTGCGCCTGTGCTCATGACGCTCAAGAGTTATGATCAGGTAGAAGCCAGTGTTTTCCAGGTGGCGCGCAGTCCGGGAAAAAATACCGTGTATCTGGGTGCCCTGCTGCTTGTTGTCGGCGTGTTTTCCATGTTCTACATTCGCGACCGGCGCATATGGATCTGGATCAAGAAGCGGGAAGGCGGCTCATCTGTCCTGGCCGCAATGACGTCGCAGCGGCGCACGCTGGACTTCAACCATGAGTTCGAGCGCTTCAAGGAAGCATTCAGGCGCTTATCCACGTAAAGAGGTTTCGTATGTCTGAGTCCACCCTGCAGAGTCATGCGCCCATGTGGCCGGAGGCCGCGAGAGACAGCGGCGACCGGCGAGGCCAGCGCGGCAAGCCCGATTGGACGGATGCGGTTTTTCTCCTGCTGCTTGCCGCGGGGGCGGCGTATGCGCTGGCGAATTATGGCGCAAGCATGGATTACTACGAAAAAATGATCCTGTCGGGCGCCGTTGTCGTGCTGGCTTGGCTGGGATGGCTTTGGCGGCCGCTGCGCGTGCTCATGGTGGCAAGCGGGCTCAGCGCCCTGTTTGCCATCTGGCTGTACAGCGGCGGGGCAGGCCTGAGCCAGGGCGATCTTTCGCGCGCGGACAGTGTGTTCTTTCTGAAGTATCTGCTGTCCTCCCAGTCGGCCATACTCTGGATGTGTTCGCTGTTTGTGCTGGCCATGGTGTGCTACTGGGTGGGCATCTTCAGCAGCACGGCCGCATGGCTGGGCTCGGTGCTGACCTGGAGCGCCGTATATGCCGGCATGACGGGCATGCTGGTGCGCTGGCGCGAAGGGCACTTGCTCGGCCCGGACATCGGCCACATCCCGGTCAGCAACCTTTACGAGGTATTTGTTCTCTTTTCGCTTATCACGGCGCTTTTCTACCTATATTACGAGCGGCGCTACGCAACCCGCGCGCTGGGCGGTTTCGTGCTCATGGTCATCAGCTCGGCGGTGGTGTTTCTGCTGTGGTATTCCTTCACGCGCGACGCCTTCCAGATCCAACCGCTGGTGCCGGCACTCAAGAGCTGGTGGATGAAGCTGCATGTGCCGGCCAACTTCATTGGCTATGGCACATTCTCGCTGTCTGCCATGGTGGGTTTTGCCTATCTCATCAAGGAGCACGGCCAGACGAGATCGTTCGGCAAGCTGATACCGGTGTTTGTTCTGGGGGCGGTGTTGTGCGCCGAACCCATGATCTTCGGTTCGCGCGAACTGTCACCGGTCTGGATGCTGTATTTCGGCCTCGGCGCCATCATCGTAGGCGGCATCCTTGCCCTGCGCGGTCCGATTGCAGCCCGCCTCCCCTCGCTGGAGGTGCTGGATGACATCATGTACCGCGCCATCGCGGTCGGCTTCGCCTTCTTTACCGTGGCAACCATATTGGGCGCGCTATGGGCAGCGGACGCCTGGGGCACATACTGGCAGTGGGATCCCAAGGAGACGTGGGCGCTCATCGTATGGCTGAACTATGCCGCGTGGCTGCATATGCGGCTCATGAAAGGCCTGCGCGGCACCATGGCGGCATACTGGGCGCTGGGAGGCCTGCTTGTCACCAGCTTTGCCTTCCTGGGCGTGAACATGTTCCTGTCGGGGCTGCATTCCTACGGCGAACTATAGGGGCGCATCCGCTTTTATTGGCGCCCGATCTTCCTTATCGTTCGATCCACAGAGCAAAATGCCGCTTCCTTCAGGAAGCGGCATTTTGTTTTGCGGAACAAGCCGGCAACCCGCCTATGGCGTGGCGCCAGCCGCTGAAGCGTTTAGTCGGGCAGCATGGCTTCGCTTGCAAACAGCGCCTGAATGTTCTCCCGCGGACGCACTACATGCGCGCGATCGCCGTCCACCATGACTTCTGCCGCGCGCGGGCGGCTGTTGTAGTGGCTGGACATGGTGAATCCGTATGCGCCGGCCGACATGATAGCCAGAAGATCGCCCTGTTCAAGGGCAAGCTGGCGGTCGCGTGCCAGCCAATCGCCGCTTTCGCAGACGGGGCCGACGACGTCGTATCGGGGCGTGTCGTCCTGCATCGGCCTGGGTTGAACCGGCTGCACGTTATGCCATGCTTCGTAGAGCGTCGGGCGCAACAGGTCGTTCATGGCGGCATCGACGATGGCGAAATTGCGGGCATCGCTGTGCTTCAGATACTGGACCGTGGTCAGCAGTACGCCGGCGTTGCCTGTGAGGGACCGGCCCGGTTCCAGTATGAGCTGCAGGTTCGCTAGCGCATGCTTTTCCAGCGTCTGGAATACCTGGTCCAGCAGGATGCGGGGCGCCAGTGGGGTTTCATCGGTGTAGCGTATGCCCAGACCGCCGCCCAGATCCAGGTGGTGCAGAACAATGCCATGATCCGCCAGCGCCTTGATCAGGTCGATCAGTTTGCCCAGGGCGTCCATATACGGCGCCGCCTCGGTGATCTGCGATCCGATATGACAGTCCACGCCAACGATACGGATACCGTCCATGGTGGCAGCGTGCTGATAGATGCGCAGGGCATCCTCGATGGCAACGCCGAACTTGTTTTCCTTCAGGCCGGTGGATATGTAGGGGTGTGTATGTGCGTCCACGTCGGGGTTGACGCGCAGCGACACTGGCGCCTGCCTGCCCATGCCCTGGGCGACCTCGTCCAGCCGCCGCAGCTCGTCCTCGGATTCAACATTGAAGCACTTGACCCCGGCTTCGAGCGCCGCCTGCATTTCCCAGACCTGCTTCCCCACGCCCGAAAAAACGATGCGCGCGGGGTCGGCGCCCACAGCCAAGGCGCGTGCCAGCTCGCCTCCGGAAACAATGTCGAAGCCGGCCCCCAGCTGACGGAACTCGTTCAGCACGGCCAGGTTGGAATTGGCTTTCATGCCATAGCAGACCAGTACATCGCGACCGGCCGCGCCGTCCTGGAAAGACTGCCACGCCTGGCGCAGGGCGTGCCGGGAATAGACATACAAAGGCGTGCCGTGTTGGCGGGCAAGCTTGGCCAGGGACACCTGTTCGGCATGCAGGACGCCTTGGTGCAACGCAAAGGGAGACGATGTGGTCATTGGGGCTCTGCTGTGTTGTTCGATGCGGCGGGGTTGCTTGGATCAGCCTGTTCGGTGGCGTCCGGCGGTATGCTGGACGGCGGCGCGGTAAGCGAGGCGTCTGGCGGTGGCGGCGGTGGCATGTACAGCGGACCCTTGTAGCCACAGGCTGTCAGTGTGGACAGCAGCAAGGCGGCCATGGCAAGGCGGGGCCCCGACATGGGAAGCGAAGGCTGGGGCAAAGGCATTTTGACGGACTCCTGAGGGTAAACCATGATTATGCACTGTGAACCCGTTTGCATGAACCCCCGCATGAAAAAGCCCAGTCCGCGAATGGACTGGGCGACACGGTGCTGCCTTGCCGGGAGGGATCTAGAACGGGACGGGTTCCGGCTTGGCCGGCGTGTACTGGCCTGCATTCCCCCCGCCCCCGCCGGTGATGCGGTTGAGCAGATCGGCAATGCTGTCTGCGCCGCCGCCGTCGACCGGTACGTCGGAGGGCGCGGGCAGGCCGACCCGTGCGACGGCCTTGCCTGGCGGATACTCGTCGAAGTAGAAATCGCCATCGATGCGCGACAGGCCGTCGGGCATGGGCCCAGGGGGCGTCTCGGCCTGATCCTTCAGGGCGACTTTCATGTAGCCCAGCCAGATGGGCAAGGCCGCGCCACCGCCGGTCTCGCTGTCGCCCAGCGACTTGGGCTGATCGAAGCCCATCCAGGCTACGCCCACCAGTTTGGGGGTGAATCCGGCAAACCAGGCGTCGTTGGAGTCGTTCGTGGTGCCGGTTTTACCGCCGACATCATTGCGGCCCAGTGCGCGGTGCACCCGTGCCGCCGTGCCATAGGTGGCGACGCCACGCAGCATGTCGTTCATGACGTAGGCCGTGCGCGGGTCGAGTACGCGCGCGGCGGCATCACCTGCCACCGTGGGCTTGGCCTGCATGATGACCTTGCCGGTGCTGTCTGTGACATGGTCGATGAGATAGGGCGGCACCCGATAGCCACCGTTGGCAAAGACCGCGTAGGCGCCGGCCAATTGCAGCGGCGTGACGCTGCCGGCGCCAAGCGCCAGCGGCAGCACGGCAGGCTGGCGGGCCCGGTCGAAGCCGAACCGTGTGATGTAGTCCTGCACGTATTTCGGCCCCACCGCCTGCAGAATGCGTATGGACACCATGTTCTTGGACTTGTATAGCCCTTGGCGCATGGTGAGCATGGGTTCGTACCTGTTGCCGTAATTCTTGGGCCGCCAGGCCTTGGAACCTGTTTGTTCGGCGGTCAGCACGAAGGGTTCGTCGGATATCTGAGTAGCGGGCGTGAGGCCGCGCTCCAGCGCCGAAGCATAGATGAAAGGCTTGAAGGACGAGCCTGGCTGGCGCCAGGCTTGCGTGGCGCGGTTGAACTTGCCCTCCTGGAAGTCGAAACCGCCAACCAGCGCCTGAATGGCGCCATCCTGCGGCCGCAGCGACACAAACGCCGCCTGCACGGTGGGCATGTTGACGACTTCCCAGTGATCGCCTTCCTTGTGCACATACACTACCGAGCCGCGCGAGATGCGGTACTTGTCCTTGGCGTTCTTGCCCAGGCCGCGTGCCACGATCTTGAGCGCGTCCTTGTCCGTGACCTCGATGATCTGGCTGGAGGTGCGTGCCACGATGACCTTGGAGGGGCTGGCCTGCAGCACGATGCCAGTGAGCACGTCATCGCTGTCGGGATACTTCTCCTGCAGGCCGTCCAGCAGCGCATCGAGTTGCTCGGGGTGCTGTTCGATGTCGTCAGGCAGGTCTATGGTTTCTTCGGGGCCTGGATAGATCGCGCGACGGGTGTAGTCGAGAATGCCGTCGCGCAGCGCCTCATAGGCGGCTTCCTGGCGCTTGGAGTCGATTGTTGTATAGATGTTGAAGCCGCGTGAATAGATGTTGTCCTGGTAAACCGAGTACAACAGTTGACGTGCCATTTCAGCCACATAGTAGCCATGGATGGAATATCCGCCGGTGGGCGTGCCCGGCGCGGACTTGATGATGATCTCTTGATTCTTGGCCTGCTCGTATTCCTCGTCGTTCAGGTAGCCCAGATTGTGCATGCGGCCCAGCACATAAAGCTGGCGCGCCTTTGCCCGGTCGAAATTGGCAATGGGGTTGAAGCGTGAAGGCGCCTTGGGGATGCCGGCCAGCATGGCTGCCTCGGCCGGCGTGATTTCGCCCAGGGGCTTGCCGAAGTAGGTGCGGCTGGCGGCGGCAAAGCCGTAGGCGCGGTGCCCCAGGTAAATCTGGTTCATGTAGAGATCGAGGATTTCATTCTTGGTGAGCGTGGCCTCGATCTTGAACGTGAGCAGCAGTTCGTAGAACTTGCGGGTGTAGGTCTTTTCGGAAGACAGGTAGAAATTGCGGGCCACCTGCATCGTGATGGTACTGGCGCCCTGCGACTTGGACATGTGGGTGATGTTGGCCACCACGGCACGGGCTACGCCAGACCAGTCGATGCCGCCATGCTGGTAAAAGTTGTCGTCCTCGGCTGATAGAATGGCCGATTTCATGACATCGGGAATTTCATTGAAGCGCAGCACGTTGCGCCGCTCTTCGCCGAACTCCCCAATCAACACCTTGTCGGCCGTATAAATGCGCAAGGGTATACGTGGCCGGTAGTCGATCATGGCGCTCAGGTCGGGCAGGTTGGGCCAGGCCAGCGCCAGCGCCAGCGTGCCGAGCAGGGCTCCGCACAAGCCCAGGCCTGCCATGAAAATGACGACTTTGAGCATGAATCGGGAAATCCACGAATGGGAGTGGCCGGTGCTTTTTTTGGAAGTGGTAGAAGAACTCATCAGGAGCGATTTTAAGTCTAACCGCGATCAGACTATGATTTGCGCATCAGGTTTATGTAACCGAGTAATGCAGAATGGTCAGGTTGGGCGCTTAGCAAGTGGGATAATACACAAATGAATCAGTCTTTACCTGCCGCACCCGACTTGCAGACTGCCGACAGTGCTGGCGCCGCCGAGGCTGCCAGCACCGCGCCGGTGTTCCTTGTGGGCATGATGGGCGCTGGCAAGACGACCATAGGCAGGCACCTGGCCCGCATGCTGAACAGGCAGTTCATCGACCTGGATCATGAGCTGGAAGCACGCTGCGGCGTTCGGGTGGCGCTCATCTTCGACATAGAAGGCGAGGAAGGGTTCCGCCGCAGGGAGACTGCGCTGTTGGACGAATGCTCTCGGCGCCAGGGCATCATTCTGGCCACGGGCGGGGGCGCCGTGCTGGCCGAGGAAAACCGGCGCATGCTGTCCGAGCGCGGCCTGGTGTTGTATTTGCGCGCCACAGCCGAGGAGCTGTTTCGCCGGGTAGCGCGCGACCGCAGCCGCCCGCTGCTGCAGACGCCCGATCCGCAGGCGCGCATCCGCGCGCTTCTGGACCAGCGTGAACCCTTGTACGAAAGCATTGCCCGCCTCACCGTGGACACCGGCTCGGCCCACGTCATGCAGCTTGCTCGCGACCTGCTTCCGCGCCTGCGGCACTACGAACAACAGGAAAAACCACAATGAATACCGTACAGGTCGAGACGCCGGGCGGCCATTACCCCATACACATCGGACCGGGCCGCCTGGATGCACTCGCGGACAGCATCCCCGAAGACGCCACCGCTATCGCTGTGGTCACCAATACGGTGGTGGGCCGCCTGTACGGCGAACGCGCCGAGGGGGCGCTGGCCCGCTCCGGCAAGCGGATCCTGCGCATCGAGCTGCCCGATGGTGAGGCCCATAAAGACTGGCAGACGCTGAACCTCATCTTCGATGGCCTGCTGTCCAGCCGGCTGGACCGCAAGGCGGTGTTGGTGGCGCTGGGCGGAGGCGTCATCGGGGATATGTGCGGTTTCGCTGCCGCCAGCTACATGCGGGGCGTGCGGTTCGTGCAGGTGCCTACAACGCTGCTGGCTCAAGTCGACTCGTCGGTGGGAGGCAAGACCGCCATCAATCACCCCTTGGGCAAGAACATGATAGGCGCGTTCTATCAGCCGATCGCGGTCGAGATCGACACGGATGTACTGGATACCCTGCCTTCGCGTGAAATCTCAGCGGGCCTGGCCGAGGTCATCAAGTACGGCCTGATCATCGATCGCCCCTTTTTCGACTGGTGCGAGGACAACGCCGCCGCCCTGCGCGCGCTGGATCCCGACGCCGTCAGCCACGCCGTCCGGCGCTCCTGCGAGCTCAAGGCGCTGGTCGTGTCGCGCGATGAGCGCGAATCGGGGTTGCGCGCCATTCTCAATCTGGGCCACACCTTCGGGCATGCCATCGAGTCCGGCCTGGGCTACGGCACATGGCTGCACGGCGAAGCGGTGGGATGCGGCATGATACAGGCGGCGCTGCTGTCCGCCCTTGTGCTGGGCCTGCCGGATGCAGACACCGCCCGGGTCCGCGCATTGGTACAGGCCATTGGCTGCCCTGTGCAGCCGCCCGATCTTGGCCTGCAACGCTGGCTGGATCTGATGCAGGTGGACAAGAAGACAGAAGGGGGGCAGTTGCGCTTCGTCCTGTTGCCGGCGCTTGGCGAGGCCAGGGTGCAGGGGGTGCCTGACGATGCACTGCGGCAGGTGCTGGCGCTGGCCGCGGCGGCGCCAGCCTGAGGCCAGGCATGAGCACGCTGGCCGTCTATGCCTGCCATCCCGAGGCGACGCGGGGGCGCCGCCACGACGAGCCGCCGCCGGTGGGGCGCGATGCCTTTCAGCGCGACCGCGACCGCATCATTCATTGCAACGCGTTCAGGCTGCTTGAATACAAGACGCAGGTATTCGTCAATCACGAAGGAGACCTGTTTCGTACCCGACTTACCCACAGCCTCGAGGTCGCGCAGATTGCGCGCTCCGTGGCGCGCAACCTGGGCTTGCACGAAGATCTCATCGAAGCCATTTCCCTGGCACACGATCTTGGCCACACGCCTTTCGGCCACGCGGGACAGGATGAGCTGAATGCCTGCCTGCGCGAGCTGGCGCCCAAGGCCGGCGGCTTCGAGCACAACCTTCAGAGCCTGAGAGTGGTGGACGAGCTTGAAGAGCGCTACGCGGCCTTCGACGGCCTGAACCTGTGTTTCGAAACCCGCGAAGGCATTCTTAAGCACTGTTCGGCCAAGCATGCGCGAATGCTTGGCGATGTCGGAGTGCGTTTCATCAACCGCACCCAGCCTTCGCTGGAAGCCCAAATCGCCAATCTTGCGGATGAAATCGCCTACAACAACCATGATGTCGACGACGGTCTGCGGTCAGGGCTGATTTCCATCGAACAGCTGCAGGTGCTGGAGCTCTTTGCCACGCATCATGCGCAGGTGCGGCGCAAATACCGCAACATCGACCAGCGCCGGCTGGTGGCGGAAGTGGTGCGCGCCATGATCAACACACTGGTCATCGACCTGACTGAAACCACGCTGGCCAATATCCGAGCCCACGAGCCCCGCAAGGTCGACGACGTGAGGGCCGCGCCCGCCCTGGCTTCGTTCTCGCCCAGTATGCGGCGCCAGGCCGATGCGCTCAAGACATTCCTGCACCAGAATCTATACCGCCATTATCGTGTCATGCGCATGACAACCAAAGCGAGAACCATAGTGCGCGACTTGTTCACGGCATTCCTGAACGAGCCGCGCCTGCTGTCCGCCCAGTATCGCCGCGACGATGCGACTGCCCAGGCGCGCGCAATTGCCGATTACATCGCCAGCATGACAGACCGTTTTGCCATACGGGAACATGCCCAGCTATTTCGCATGGGAAGCGACGCGGGCGGATAGACCGCTGCTTCAGGCCGCGCCGGCGGCCAGTGCCAGCAAAGGCTTCAGATAGCGGCCGGTGTAGCTTTCCCGTACCTGGGCCACATCCTCCGGCGTGCCTTGCGCAACGATGCGCCCACCGCCGTCGCCGCCCTCCGGCCCCAGGTCTATGATCCAGTCCGCTGTCTTGATGACATCCAAATTGTGCTCGATGATGACCACGGTATTGCCGCCGTCGACCAATTTGCGCAGCACATCCAGCAGCAGGGCGATGTCCTGGAAGTGCAGGCCTGTGGTGGGTTCGTCCAGGATATACAGCGTGCGGCCCGTGCTGCGCTTGGATAGCTCCAGCGACAGCTTCACCCGCTGGGCCTCGCCGCCGGACAGTGTGGTGGCGCTCTGGCCCAGGCGCAAATAGGAAAGCCCCACGTCCATCAGCGTATGCAGCTTGCGCGACACTGAGGGCACCGCATCGAAGTAGTCCAGCGCCTGCTCCACGGTAAGGTCAAGCACCTGGCTGATATTGCGGCCCCGATAGCGTATTTCCAGCGTCTCGCGGTTGTAGCGCTTGCCGCCACAGACATCGCAGGGCACATACATATCGGGCAGAAAATGCATTTCCACCTTCACCACGCCGTCGCCCTGACAGGCTTCGCAGCGGCCGCCCTTGACGTTGAAGGAGAAGCGGCCCGGATCGTAGCCACGCGTGCGGGCTTCAGGCACACCCGCGAACAGTTCGCGGATGGGCGTGAACATGCCGGTATACGTGGCCGGATTGCTCCGTGGGGTGCGCCCGATGGGACTTTGATCGACATCGATGATCTTGTCGAAATGCTCCAGCCCTTCGAGACTGTCGAAAGGAGCGGGCTGGGTCTGGGCGCGATGCAACTTCTGCGCCACGGCGGTGGCCAGCGTGTCATTGACCAGCGTGGATTTGCCCGAGCCGGAGACGCCGGTGATGCATATCAGCCGGCCCGCCGGAATTTCCAGGTCGACATGACGGAGATTGTTGCCGCGCGCGCCCTTTAGCCGCAACCAGTCCTGGTCTCGCGTGACGGCGCGGCGCGCCGGTATGGCAATGCGTTTCGTGCCGCTCAGGTATTGCCCGGTGAGCGATTGCGCGTTCGCCGCGAGATCGTCCGGCGTTCCCTGGGCAACGATATGGCCTCCATGCTCACCCGCGCCCGGACCCATGTCGAGCACAAAGTCGGCGTTCCGTATCATGTCCTCATCGTGCTCGACAACGATGACGCTGTTTCCCAGGTCGCGCAGGTGCTGCAGCGTGTGGATCAGGCGATCATTGTCCCGCTGGTGCAGGCCTATCGAAGGTTCGTCAAGCACGTACATGACGCCGGTCAGTCCGGAGCCGATCTGGCTGGCCAGCCGGATGCGCTGGGCCTCGCCGCCGGAGATGGTGTCGGCGCTGCGGTCCAGCGACAGATAATTCAGGCCGACATTATTCAGGAACTCAAGGCGCGCTTCGATTTCACGCACGATGCGCTGGGCTATCTCTTTTTTTGCACCGGCCAGGGTCAGATTGCGAAACCAGGCCAGGCAGGCGGACAGCGACAGCGCCTCGATTTCGTAGATGGCGCGGCCCTGACCACCGGCCTCGCCGTCCTCTGCGTCACGCGGCCCTCCCCCCAGCAGCACATGGCGCGCCTCGGGACGCAGCCGTGAACCGTGGCAATCGGGGCATACTTTTACCTGACGATATTTGCCGAGCTCCTCGCGCACGGCGGACGAATCCGTTTCGCGCCAGCGCCGCTCGAGATTGGGCAGGATGCCCTCGAAGGGATGTTTCTTGACTGTGGTACGCCCCTTTTCGTTCAGGTACAGGAAAGAGATCTCCTCGTTGCCCGAGCCATAGAGCACGCGCTCGCGGATCTCGGCGGGCAAGTCCTCGAAGGGTGTGTCCAGATCGAATTGATAGTGCGCCGCCAGACTGGTAAGCAGCGTGTGCGTGAAGGCATTTCGGCGGTCCCAGCCGCTGACGGCGCCGCTGGCCAGGCTGAGTTCGGGGAAAGCGACCACGCGCTTGGGGTCGAATGCTTCCACCGAGCCCAGGCCGTCACAAGTCGGGCAGGCGCCGACAGGATTGTTGAAACTGAACAGTCGCGGCTCGAGTTCGCTTAGGCTGTAGTGGCAGACGGGGCACGCATAGCGGCTGGAGAAAGGGTAGGTTTCGCCGCTGTCCATATTGAGGGCCAGGGCGCGGCCGTCGGCCAGCTTGAGCGCGGTTTCAAAGCTTTCGGCCAATCGCTGCTGGCTTTCTGGCCGAATGCGCAAACGATCGACCACGACATCCACATCATGCTTCTCGGTTTTCTTCAGCGGTGCCATGTCGTCGATGGATACCATTTGTCCGTCGACGCGCAGGCGCACAAAACCTTGTGCCTGGAGGCTGACAATATCTTCCTCGAAGCTGCCCTTGCGCGCCCGCGCAATAGGCGCAAGCACCGCCAGCCGTGTTTCCGGGGCCAGGGCCAGCACCTTGTCGACCATCTGGCTGACACTCTGGGCTTCCAGCGGCAGGCCATGGTCGGGGCAATAAGGCGTGCCCACGCGGGCATAGAGTAGACGTAGATAGTCGTGGATTTCGGTAATCGTGCCCACCGTGGAGCGCGGATTGTGGCCCGCGGATTTCTGCTCTATGGAAATGGCAGGCGACAGGCCTTCGATGAGATCGACATCGGGCTTGTCCATGAGCTGCAGGAATTGGCGGGCGTAGGCGGACAGGCTTTCCACATAGCGCCGCTGCCCTTCCGCATAAAGCGTGTCGAAGGCTAGCGAAGACTTTCCCGACCCCGACAGCCCCGTCACCACCACCAGCTTGTGGCGGGGCAGATCGACGGAGATGTTTTTCAGATTGTGTGTCCGGGCGCCGCGGATGCGTATCGCTTCCATAAACTGTAGAGTTCCAGGTCTTTTCAAAAGCCAACTTGTTACTATAACGCGCCCACCTGTTCCGTGCCCGCACGACATATCGATATGGTTTAATGAAGCCATTCTTATGACTACGCATACCTCCTCGTCCGCTGGCGCCTCCCGGGCCAGGCTTAAGCTGACCCCGACCGAGCGTCGCGCCAGTGTCATGCTGGCCATTCTCTTCGCCGCGCGCATGCTGGGGCTGTTTCTGCTTACCCCGGTTTTCGCTGTCGTAGCGCAAACCTTGCCTGGCGGCAACGATGCCGCCCGTGTGGGCCTGGCGCTGGGTGCCTACGGGCTGACCCAGGCGGTCATGCAGATTCCGTTGGGCATGGCGTCTGACCGCTGGGGGCGGCGTCCCGTTATCGTTGCGGGTATGGTCCTGTTCATCGTTGGCGGCATCATCTGTGCTCTGGCGCGCGATATCGACTGGGTGCTGGTGGGGCGAATCATCCAGGGGCTGGGAGCCGTTTCAGCCGCCATCACGGCCTGGGTGGCCGACGCCACCCGTCCTGAAGTGCGCACCAGGGCCATGGCCATGGTCGGCGGCTCCATTGGCATCTCCTTCGCCGCCTCCCTGGTGCTATCGCCGGTGTTGGTGGGGGAGTTCGGTCTGTCCGGCCTGTTCTGGGCCATCAGTCTGCTTGGCTTCATCTGCCTGCTCATTGCCGCTTTTGTGGTGCCGGCCGTCCCCATGGCCCGAGCGAGCATGGCCCAGGCCCGCGCCCGGGACGTGCTTGGCCACGCCGACCTGCTGCGCCTGAATTTCGGTGTGTTTTGCTTGCACTTCATCCTGATGTCGCTTTTTGTCGTGGCCCCAGGCCTGCTTGAATATCTGGGCGGGTATAAGTCGGCCCAACTCTGGGAGGTCTATCTTCCCGTCATCCTGATGTCCTTCGTGCTCATGGTGCCGGCGGTGTTCTACACCGAGACGCGTCGGGCACACAAAGTGGCGCTGGAGGTGTCGGTGGCCGCGCTCGTCGTCGTGCTGGCGCTGATGCCTCTGGCCAGCCACAGTTTCATCCCCCTGGTTGTAATGCTGGTGGGCTTTTTCATTGCCTTCAATATTCTTGAAGCCTTGCAACCTTCGCTGGTGTCCCGCGTTGCGCCCCCCGATTACAAGGGCTTGGCGCTGGGCTTCTACAATACGGCTCAGGCCTTGGGCGTCTTCATGGGAGGCGCCATTGGCGGGCTGCTGGCTTCGGGAGGCCGTACTTCCACGGTATTCCTGCTCTCATCTGCGCTGGCCTTTATCTGGTTCCTGACGGCTCGCGGCTTCAAGCCGCAAAGCTGAGGCGGGTTGCGCCATGCGGGGCAGGTGAGTGGACGCTTTTGCGAAGGCTTATCCGCCGCGCTGGTGACAGGCATGGCGTGATAGTCGATAATGGCTTTTAGTGCAAATTCCGGCCTTGCCGCCTCGAAAAGGCGACGGGCCAAACTCGATTCAATCCATATTTCCAAAGGTGCATATCATGGCCTCTGTCAACAAAGTCATTCTGGTCGGCAACCTCGGCCGAGACCCCGAAGTCCGTTACAGCCCCGACGGCGCGGCCATCTGCAATATTTCCCTGGCCACCACCTCCCAATGGAAGGACAAGGCCACGGGCGAGCGCCGCGAAGAAACCGAATGGCATCGTGTGGTGTTCTACAACCGCCTGGCTGAAATCGCAGGCGAATATCTGCGCAAGGGCCGTTCGGTATACGTCGAAGGTCGGCTCAAGACCCGCAAGTGGCAGGACAAGGAAACCGGCGCCGACCGCTACAGCACGGATATCGTTGCCGATCAGATGCAGATGCTGGGCGGGCGCGACAGCGGCGACGCCAGCATGGGCGGCGACTACAGCAGCCAGGGTTCGGCACCCCAACGCAGCCAACGCCCCGCGCCTCAACAGCAGCAGCGCCCCAGCCAGCAGCAGGCCGCGCCGGCCAACCTGGCGGACATGGATGATGATATTCCGTTCTAAGGCTTACCACTCTCTTGAGTGTCAACAAAACCCAGTAGCTCGTTGAAGTTACTGGGTTTTTTCTTTTGACTATGTAAATTGGCTAAACCGCCTAAATTTTGGTAAGGCGTACTGCATTTGCAATGTAAACGACATATTTTTTAGGGTTCTGTCTTATTGGAAGGACAGGGCCTTAAACATATGTCAGCAGCATCGTATCGTGTCGTAATAGGGGTTAAACAAGATGGGGAGCGTTTCCCCATGCTGACGCGTGATGGCGTTCCCTTGTGGGCTACCACGCTATACAGTCTGCACGCACGATGATGTAGCAAGCGATTGGACGGGGTTGTGAGGCAACGGCATTACTTTTATTCGCGGAGCACATTCGCCAGGGCGAGGATGTGAAGGCGGCGCTTGAGGCTATTTTGGCTGCTTATCCAGCACTGGTTCCGGCGGATCAACATGATCAGGGATGACCGTTGCAAGTACAGTGTGTATGTCAATAATTTCGGACTGTGGCCAGTGGCAGGAACAGTGTCAGAGGCGAATCATGCAAAGCAATGAAGCCATGATGCCGATAGAAGGCTGCGGCGACGTCATCTTTAGCATCCACCATCATGGCGAAAGCCGCAATCTCGGCTCGGGCTGCACGGTCGAGCGCATCTGCCAGCAGGGCACCGCCTAGCCCCAGCCCCTTGGAAGCCTGATCGACCGCCAAGCGGCCCATGCGAACCGCAGGCACGGTGGGATAGCGCGGCAGCTTTTTACCGATACGGGCAGGAAGGTCAGATAATGGGATGCTTGCCGACGCCAGTGTGTAGTAGCCTGCGATACGCTGCTCATCGGTCAGTGTCACATAGCAAGCGGCCACGCGACGGCGAACGTCCTGAGACGCCTGGGACAGCAAGTATCGGTTCAAAGGCAGCGAATCGCTGTTGAATGCGGCGCGATCATGCTTGGTATCCAGCAAAGCAATGCGGAATGGCGAAATGCTCATTCAGCACGCAGTAGTTTGCTGCGACGAGCAAAAGCACGTTTCAAGGCCGGTGTTTGCTTGGGCGGGGACAACAGCGCCTGTGCAAAGGATTCTTGATCGGCCATCGACAACCGGATGACAGTATCGTGCTCAATGGCGCGTTGTGCGGCGTCTTGGACAGCATTCACCACGAAATCGGTCATGGTGCGACCTTGAATCTCAGCGGCGCGCTTGAGCATCGAATGCAAGTCAGTGCTGATTCGCGCTTCGAGACGAGCAGTAGAAGCGGTTGCTGGCATAGTGGTATCCTCCTACCGATAAAATACGGCAAATTGCCGTACAAATCAACTCAAAAAACCCTCCCCGACGCCGCTAACTTCCTCCTGATTGAACGCCGCCTTTCGCGACTCGGATTACCTCACGCTGCTACGGCCATGGCTGAGTGCGACGATACCCAAATCGAATAGGTTCTTTTTGACTGACGGGGATAGCGATAGCTTGGACGACTTCGCCCATGATGCGGTAGTGGATCGCCCCAAGAGCCCTTACCGGGCAAACAGGGGATCAGCCTCCACCTAGAGCTGCTAGCCCAGATCAACAGTGCTAGCCGGGCCGCGCGCCTGACACTCGATTCGGCGACAACGCCAAGGCAGGAAATCGGATACAAGGCATGGATCACGGCGCCTACGCCGGCTTCACGCAACGCGCATTGGCTGAAATGGCCAGCAAAGACGGGCTTACCACCCGAGTAGAAGATGTGGCCGAAGCCACATGGCGTGCTGTCACTGACCGGTCTACGCAGATACGCATGCCAGCAGGCGCGGACGCCGTGGCGGCAGCTACGACGGCATAAGCCCACCAAGTCGCAGGGCAGCGCGAAGCCTATCGTTCCGGCGTTGCGAACTAGCCTGATCGCTACAGCCTGGCAGGGCATCCCATTCGCTCTGCGAACCAATATGCTTTGAGTATCAGAGAAGAAAAAAATAATATCGGCCGCCATTAATCAATGCCGCAATGCCTCGGGTAAGATAAACGCGCATCAATAATAAAAGGGAGACAGAAGCATGCGTATGTCCATCAATGCCCTTGTTCTGGGCTCGATTGTTGCATTGAGCATGGCCCCTGCCGCTCATGCCGAGAAGCCGATCCAGCTGGAGTTCAACAACTGGCTGGCAAGCACCGCCGCCGTGTCGGTGGGCGCATTCGAACCCTGGAAGAAGCTCGTGGAGGAAAAAACGAACGGGCGGGTGAAGGTCAATCTATATCACGGCGGCGTACTGGGTGGATCACGCTCCGTGCTGGATGATGTGCGCGGCGGCGTCTATCACGTGGGTTATTCGATTCCGACTTACTACTACGATACGCCTTATTTTCAGCTGCTCGTGGGGGAACTGCCGTTCGCGCTGCCTGGCAGCAAGGTGGGTGCCAAGGTAATGACTGCGTATGCCCAGAAGTACAGTCAGGATATCTTCGACAAGCTGGGCGTCAAGAACATGGGCGTCGGTGTGTCTGATCCTTATGTCATTATCAGCACAAAGCCCGTACGCACATTCGACGACATGAAGGGGCTGCGCATGCGGGCGCCCGGCAAAACCTGGGTGCCCATTGCCAAGGAGTGGAATGCCGTTCCCACGCCCATGCAGCCGGAAGATGCATATACCGCGCTGGATCGGGGCACCATCGATGCCATGCATTACTCGCTTGCCGGTGCGCTGGGTTGGAAGTATCACGAGGTGGCGCCCTACGTGACCCGACTGAACACGCCCACCATAGTGGTCAACATGATCATGAACAAGGATTTCTATGAATCCTTGCCGGATGACTTGAAGAAGCTGTTTGACGAGGAGTTGGATCCCGCCCTCATCGACTTGATTGCCACCGTCTATGAAGATGGTGTGGTCACGTCCACCCAGAAGATGGAAGCCGTGTTCAAGTCCAAAGGCAAGGGCGAGTTCATCACGCTGTCCGACGAGGAACGCGCCCGCTTTATCGCACCAACCAAGCAGGCCTGGGACGACTGGGTTGCCGAGGCCGATAAGCGCGGCATGGATGGCGAGAAGATGCTGTCCAATTTCAAGTCCATCCTGAAGGAAAACGGGGTTACGCCGCCGTTCTGACCCGCTGTCAGGCAACACGCTGCAAGTGACGACAGTACCGAAAAACCGCGACACCCTTGCCTGGCGAGGGTTGTCCTCTACGTTTACGCCTGTTCAATGAGCAAGATTCGTGTTTTTGTTGATGCGGCCACGGCGGCATACAAGTGGGGCGCCTCCATTGTGGCGGTGCTCATGATGCTGGTCATTGCCTGCGCGGTTGTTGCACGGGCGCTCGGTACACCCCTGCCCGCGGATGTGGAGGTAATACAGCTCACGATGGGAACCCTCGTGATGCTGGGGTTGGCCTACACAGAGCAAGTTCAAAGTCACGTCACGGTGGGACTACTTGTCGATCATATGCCGCCGCGCTGGCAGGCCGCGCTGGATCTGGTTGCGGTCGCTCTGATCTGCGCGGCATGCGCGGTGATAGGGTGGGTCAATCTGACCGTGGCGGTCGAGTATTTGACGGTTCGCCCGCGCTCGACAGACTATTTGTCCATTCCTCTCTGGCCTTTCAAGCTCATCATCGGGTTCGGCTTCTGGCTGTGGGCATTACAAGCCGTTCTGCGCGTGCCCGAGATTCTGCGCAACGCGCGCGAAGGTGTCGTTTCGATCAGGAACGGGGGACACGCATGACGCTGCCAGTGGAAGTCATCGGTGTAATTGGCGTGGTGTCGATGTTTGTGCTGATGTTTCTGCGTGTCCCGATCGCCATAGCCATGGCTGTGCCGGGCATCGTGGGAACCTGGTACCTGCGCGGCTGGACGCCCACCAGCACGATACTCAACACGGTAATCTGGAACCACAGCTACAGCTATGCACTGACGACCATTCCGATGTTCGTGCTGATGAGCGAGCTGATATTCATCTCGGGCATCAGCGCCGATCTTTTCTCTGTTTTCCGAAAATGGCTGGGTGCGATACGTGGCGGCTTGGCCCTGACCACGGTGGGCGCTTCGGCGATCTTCGCGGCTGCCTGCGGCTCCAGCATCGCCAGCACGGCCACCATTGGCATCGTGGCATCCAAGGAAATGCAGAAGGCAGGGTATTCGGATTCGCTGTCCAGTGGCTCGGTTGTTGCGGGCGGCACGCTGGGCATTCTTATTCCGCCGAGCACGGCCTTCATCATTTACGGCATTCTGACGGAAGAGTCGATCGGCAAGTTACTGATTGCCGGGATATTGCCCGGCGTGCTTCTGACCCTGCTGTACATGGCCACGGTGTATTGCGCGGTGCTGGTGCGGCCCAGCCTGGGCCCCGCGGTCGAGCGCAGTTCCTGGCGCGAACGCATCAGTGCGTTGCGCTCTATTGTGTGGATAGCGGTGCTGTTCGTGATCGTGATCGGCGGCATGTATGCCGGCTTGCTGAGCCCTACCGAGGCGGCAGGCTTCGGCGCCCTCGGCGCGCTGGTGATTGCCTGGATACGAAGACGCATGACCTGGCGCAACTTCGCCACCAGTCTGCACAACACGATCAAGATCACATCCTTTCTGTTTGCGATCATGCTGGGCGCATTCATACTCAATTACTTTCTGGCCATTACGCGCCTGCCGGCCAATCTAGCCACCTTCATCAACGGGCTGGATGTCGATCCCATCATGATTCTGCTGGTCATTCTGGCCATCTACGTTTTTCTGGGTGCCATCATGGATGCACTGGCCATGGTGGTAATCACCATACCCATCTTCCTGCCCATGCTTCATGCATTGGGCTTCGACCTGATCTGGTTTGGCGTGATAGTCGTGATCATGATTGAAATGGCGCTCATCAGCCCGCCGGTCGGCATGGGTTGCTTTGTGCTCAAGGGCGTGAACCCCAGCCTTTCCATGGGCAGCATCTACAAAGGTGCGCTGCTTTTCATGCTGCCCATCTTTGTGCTGCTGGGACTGTTGATTGCATTTCCGGATATCGCGTTGGTGCTCCCGCGCCTGATGCGTTGATCATTCATTCAAAATTTGGGGAGAGCAGGGCGCAATGAGCGCAAATCGCCGCAAAGTATATCGACGCACCGAACTGGAACGCCTGTTCGCTCCGCGATCCGTCGCCATCGTGGGTGTCTCGCCCAAAGCCAGTGCCTTTGGGTCCCGGACGCTGGACATCATTGAAAACTCGGGATTCACTGGCCGGGTCCATGCGGTCAATGCAAAATACGACCGTATCGGCGCCAGGCCCTGCTACCCGTCCATCAGGGCCCTGCCCGAGACGCCGGACTGCGTGGTCATTGCGCTTCCCCGGGAAGGAGTGGAACCGCTGGTGCGCGAATGCGCTGATTGCGGGGTTGGCGGCGTCATAATCTATTCCTCCGGTTATAGCGAAACCGGCAAGGCTGGCCGTGCGGAGCAGCAGGCCGCGCTAACTGGCATAGCCCGCGAGTCGGGCATGCGTATTCTCGGGCCCAATTGCATCGGCATCCTGAATCACACGATAGGCTTTCACGCGAGCTTCATTGCGGTGCCTGAAGGCCCGCTTCCCAAGCCGCGCCGGGAGGCGATAGGTCTGGTAAGCCAATCGGGCGCGCTCGGGTTCGCGCTTTCCCAGGCCAGCGAGCGCGGCATTTCATTCAGCCACATGCTTACCTGCGGCAATGCCTGCGATGTGGATGTGGCGGATGAAATCAGCTTCCTTGCCGATGATCCGGGCTGCCGGGTCATTGCCTGTGTATTTGAAGGGATGTCTGATCCGCACCGGCTCATTGAGGCTGCGGAAATCGCGCGCGATGCGGGCAAGCCGGTGGTGATATACAAAATGGCTACCGGCGCGCAAGGCGCTGAAGCCGCCATGTCGCATACCGGTTCGCTGGCGGGCTCGAACGCCGCCTATCAGGCTGCGTTCAGACGCGCGGGCATCATCATGGTGGAGGACTTCGAGGCGCTCGTCGAGTCGGCGGCCTTTTTCGCAAAGGCCGGCCGGCCGGCCGCGCCCGGCGTGGCGGTGGTGGCGACATCGGGTGGCGCCTGCATCATGGCGGCGGATAAGGCGGAACGGCATCGTGTGCCGTTGCCGCAGCCCTTGCCGGCCACGCGTGAGGTGCTTGAACAGATCGTCCCGGAGTTTGGTTCGCCTCGGAATCCGTGTGACGTGACGGCGCAGGTGATTTCGTCGGCGGAAAGCCTGCAAGTGTGCGTCGATGCCCTGATGGACGATGACACCTTTGGCGCGCTGGTGGTGCCACAACCGCTGTCCTATGCGCTGGCGGCGGGGCGGCTGGCCGTGTTCAGCGCCGCAGCGAGGCGTCAGCGCAAGATTGCCTGCGCCATATGGCTGACCGAGTGGCTGGAGGGGCCGGGCGTGCTGGAAATGGAGGCGGATGATCATGTGGCATTGTTTCGCTCCATGGACCGATGCTTTGCCGCGCTGGCGGCATGGAATGAGCGGGAAAGCAGACTGAGCATGCCGGCCCGCACGGTGCCGCGTCTGGCTGACTCGGGCGCCGAGGCCGCCGCGATGCGGCTGCTTGCCGATGCCGGAAGCGATGTTCTCACGGAGCGCGAGGCCAAGCAGGTGTTGAAGCGATATGGCGTTCCTGTGGTGGAGGATAGACTGGTACAGAGCGCCGATGCGGCGGCGGCCAGCGCCACCGAACTGGGATATCCCGTGGTGATGAAAGTGGAGTCGCCCGATATCCTGCATAAGACTGATGCCGGCGTCGTACGCCTGAATCTGGAAAACGAGCAGGACGTGCGTGCGGCTTTCGAAGCGATCATGGAAAACGCGCGGCGCGTCACGCCCATGCCACGCATACAGGGTGTGCTTGTCCAGCCCATGGTGCGAGCCGGCACGGAAATCATGGTGGGGGCGAAAATCGACCCGCTTTTTGGCCCGGTTATTGTCGTGGGCCTGGGTGGCATCATGGTCGAATTGTTGAAGGATACGGTATTGGAGCTTGCGCCCGTGAATCATGGCGAGGCGCTGGGAATGCTGGGCCGTCTGAAGGGAAAGGCGGCGCTGGGTGGATTTCGCGGTTCGGAGCCGGTTGACCTGGACGGACTTGCGGACATTGTTTGCCGGCTTTCGGAGTTGGTCTCGGACCAGCAGTCTCGGATATCCGAAATGGATGTCAATCCGCTGATCTGCTCGGGAGGCAAAATCATGGCTGTCGATGCGCTGATTGTGCGTCGGAAAGCCTGATGGCGACGGTGCCGTCAGGCTGGGCTGGAACAAGTCGTGATCCGATGGCGGCTTGTTCCGTGACGCTGCCGCACACGCAGAAGGAGTGGAGCATGAACACTGAAACTCAAGCCGACGCATTCTCGGGACCGGGCCCCTTCGAGGCTTATCTGCAGCATCTCGAGCAGGGCGTGTTTCGCATCCAGCATTGTGCCGGCTGCGGTCTGCACGTGTTCTATCCGCGCCTGACCTGTCCGCACTGCGGCAGTATTTCTCTGTCATGGGTCGTTCCATCTGGGCGGGGCACGGTCTATGCGGTCAGTGTCGTGAATCGCCGAGCGGAAAAGGGTGGGCCATACAACGTGGTGCTGGTCGATCTGGAAGAGGGGCCGCGCATGATGTCACGCGTTGACGGCGTCGACGCGCAGGCGGTGAAGATAGGCATGAGAGTGCAAGCCACGATAGATGCACAGGGCGCCGAGCCCTGCGTGGTATTCGTGCCAGTGGACGGTTAACAGTGGAAGGAGAGAACATGGCCGGCAGTTTGCGAGGCAAGACCGCCATTGTGGGCGTGGCCCTGGCCGGATTGGGCGAGTCGCCGGGGCGCACGTCGGAAGATATTGCTATCGAGGCGAGCTACAAAGCGCTTGCCGAAGCCGGATTGAAGACCAAGGATGTCGATGCCCTGTATGGCTGTCTGCCCGGCGACAGCAACCAGTTGTCGGGGCTATTGATTGCCGAGACGCTGGGTATCCATCCGAAGATCACCGATAACAATCGTACCGGAGGGTCGTCCTTCCTGTCATACACGCTTGCGGCAGCCATGGCCATCCAGGCGGGCCTATGCGAAACGGCGCTTATCTACTACGGCAGCAACCAGCGATCCAGCAGCGGCAAGCTGATTTCCTCGGTGAAACCTTTTCCGTTCGAAGCTCCCTACAAACCAATATTTCCGGCAACATCGTATGCCTTGGCGGCATCCAGGCACATGTATCAGTATGGCACCACGCGGGAGCAGCTTGCAGCGGTGGCCGTGGCTGCGCGTCAGTGGGCCAATATGAATCCTGATGCATTCATGCAGGGTCCATTGAGCATAGAAGATGTGCTGAACACGCGTATGGTGTCCAGCCCGCTCACCGTACGCGACTGCTGCCTCGTGACTGACGGCGGTGCCGCGCTGGTCATGGTGTCCGCCGACCGGGCCCGTGATTTTCCCACGAAACCCGCATATCTTCTGGGTGCGGCGGCTGCCACCACACATATGAACATCATGGCCATGGCCGATCTGACCGAGACCGCGGCCCGAGAATCCGGTGCGCGTGCCTTCGCGATGGCAGGTATGCAGCCGGCCGACATCGATGTGCTTGAGCTGTACGACGCCTTTACCATCAATCCCATTCTGTTTCTCGAGGACCTGGGTTTCTGCAAGAAGGGCGAAGGCGGCCCGCTGGCGGCCAGCGGTGCCATCGCGCCAGGCGGACACCTGCCTGTGAATACGAATGGCGGCGGCCTGTCTTGCACGCATCCGGGCATGTACGGTATGTTCACGCTCGTTGAGGCAGTGCGCCAGTTGCGCGGCGAATGCGGCGCGCGGCAGGTTGAGAACGCACAGGTTGCGCTGTGCCATGGCAACGGCGGCGTACTGTCCAGCCAAGTCACGAATATTCTGGGTACTGAAGCCACGCTCTGAAGAGCTTGCTTGGCTCTCGCATCAAAAGTAGGTGTGAATGGCGCTGATAACGTCATAGTCATCATTCACGACGGGGATGACTCTCCATTTATCAAACGTAAGGCAAGGGTGGCCTATTCCGAAGCCCACCATATCTCCTATCGCCAACGGTGTGTCAGCCGGAACGGTCAGCTTTGCGTGTTGATCGTTGAGTTCGGTAACAGCGTGAGCGCCAGGCATTACATTTGGTTTTGTGGACCGGCCGTCTGGGCGGAACCAATAAAGCGGCGTAGGCAAGGGAGAAGCCGTTACGTCCCTCTTGCCCATCGTGGCAAACAATACGCCGGCCTCGGGCTTGGATTGTACGTATGCCCAGACTTCAATCGCTGGCTGCAGCCCCGGGCCTAACTTCTCCGTATCGGGATTGCGCTTTCGGAATAGCTCGTGACTTGCTGTGTACAGGCTTGAATCATGAGTGAGATAACAGCCGCTACGAACCAACTTGAGCAGGGGCATGCCGATATCCAAATCGGCGAATGCCTGACAGGCCAGATCATAGTAATGCGAACCGCCCGCACTGAGAATGACTGGGTCTGCTTCGAAAAGTTCTTCATGTGCGCAGTTCCGAGCAATATCAACCAGGTAAGCCAAGAAGCAGCGCACCTTCTGTTCGGTCGAGGCTGCTGTAGGCGATTTAATTAATCCTTCGAACCCCTCTACTCCAGCCAATGCGAGAAAAGGGCTGTTGGCTTTGACAGCACGAGCCACTTGTAGTGCTTCCGCCAAATTCCGACATCCCGTTCTTCCTCCCAAGTATCCGCCTTCCAGCAGTACTTTCAATGGCCTGCCGATACACATTCGGCGAGCCACATCTGCCAAACCCGCTACGACTTCGATTGAGTCGACCAAGCTGTAGAAATCAAGTTCTGGGTCTTGTTGCAATGCTTCCAATATGAACTGGACGGACTGGGCGCCCACAAGCTGATTTGCCATTACGATTCGCTTGTACCCCAGCTTCTGCACGACTTGAAGTTGATGCGATGTGGCGACTGTAATCGCCCAAGCGCCATCCCGCAGTTGTAGGTCGAACAGCTCCGGACTCATGGTGGTTTTGCCATGCGGCGCAATGTGTGTGCCGGTGGCGTCAAGGAAGCGGCGCATCCAATCGCTATTATGAGCCAGCGCTGACTGCTTGAGTATGGCGGCGGGCAGGGGAAGATCTCCGCGCAATAGATTCCATCCCTGAGCGCCCAGCTGCTCTATGGGAATGGGTTGCAGGCTTGCGGGCATTCCCTTGTCTAGGAAAGACACCATGTGTGCACGGCCAAAATCAGTTGCCATGATCTGTTTCCTTTGCCCTGTTTTTATATTTCTTGACGGATGGTCCGGTTTTCGTGTGACGCGTGTTCTTGTCGGCTTGTTTGCCATCTGCATCTGCCAAAGCCAAAATGGAATGGACCAGGCGTTCACGCTGCTCCGGAGAGAAAGGCGAAAGATGGAGCATTTCCATGAACCATAGGCCTTCGGTCGCCACATGCACCAGGGCAGCGCGATCGAAGCCGACTTTCTCTTCAAAAGGCGGGAATCTGTCTTTGAAATATTGGCGAATAGGCTCCGCAGATTCATCGGCGAGAGAGCCAACGGCCAACATTCGTGTGCTGATGAAATCATTTCCGGACCTGTTGTTGACCGAAGCCATTACGTAGGCTTTCAGCTCGCGCGACGGCGTGTCGGGCAATATCGCTTCCTCTACTGCGCGGGCGGCCAAGCGACGGCGGACTAGCTGTTCATTAGCCGCATACAGCAGCTGCTCTTTGAACGGGAAGTGATACAACAGGCCGCCCTTGCTTATCCCGCAGCGTGATGCAACGGCATCCAGCGTAAGGCCTGTTGTCCCTACTTCCGAGATAACGTCCAGCGCTGCGTCTAGTATTTTGTCCCGGGCGCTCGGACGCCCCCGTTTGTTTTTCTGCGGTTGGCTCATATCCTGCCTTCGAAGGATTCAGGGAATTCCCTAATTACGATCAGCTTAAATTACTATACAGTCTGGACGGTATAGTAATTGCACAATAGGTAATTCACAAAAATAAGTCAATCCGTTCGTTGCTGAATGCACGAAACGCATATGGAGAACGGCCTTGTCTTTTAACTGGTCATTGATAGAAAGTAGTTGGGGGGCGCTGCTGAGTGGCCTATGGCTGACATTCTTGTTATCAATCATGGCGGGTGTGCTCAGTCTGTTAATCGGGTTGATCCTGGCAGTTGTTCGCTTGAAGACACGAGGGGTGCTCGGCAACTTATTGACCGGCTATGTTGAGTTGATGCGAAATACGCCGCTGCTTGTCACCCTGTATCTTGTGTATTTTGGGCTGCCGATGTTGGGGTTCTTGATTCCCACCTTTGCCTGCATGGTGATTGTACTTGTCATGCAGCATTCGGTGTTTGTGTCCGAAATCATGCGTGGGGGGTTCTTGGCCGTGCCCCGGTCGCAGTTGGAGGCTGCTCAGGCTCTGGGCATGCGACCTTTTGCTATCTTCCGAATTGTGCGTTTCCCCCAGGCGTTCTCTGCATCCGTGCCCGCGCTGATCAGTGCATTGATCATCCTGGTGCATGACACATCGTTGGGGGCAGCCATATCCCTGGTTGACCTCACCATGACTGCCAAGGTCATTGCGCAACGTTCCGCCTCCAGCTTTGAGCCCTTCATTGCGATAGCTGTGTGTTACTCGATTCTTTCCTGGCTCTTGAGCCGGTTGGGCGTGCGTTTCGAACGGCGCGCGGCAATTGCAAGGTGATGAAAATGATGAGCATGGTCATTGATTCGATGCCTATTCTTGCCGACGCATTGGGGCAGACGTTGTTGCTGTCATTACTCGCGATTGTGGCGGCTTTTCTTCTGGGCTTTATTCTCGCAGAGATCAGCATCCTGGGCGGACGCTGGGCGGCCGTACTCATTCGCGTTCTTGTTGAGGCGATTCGTGGCGTTCCTGTGCTGGTGTTTGTGCTGCTCACATACTACACATTGCCGATGCTCAATATACATGTGGATAAGTTTGTGGCTGGGTCTGCAGCGTTATCCATATTCTTCGCCGCATTTGCGGCAGAGATTTTTCGGGGAGCGTTGAAAACCATTCCACGCGGGCAGGCGGAAAGCGGCAAGGCGTTGGGTATGACCACTTGGAAAATTCAGATGATTGTGCTCTTGCCTCAAATGGTTCGCATTGCCATTCCGGCACTCATGAACCTGGCGGCCATTATCATCAAATGCACCTCCATCGTCTCGATCATCGGTGTCTGGGAGCTCACGTTGGCTACCAATGAGCTAGTCATGCGAAACATGGCGCCGTTCACGTTCTTTCTCGTGGCGCTCGTTCTCTACTTCATCATCTGCTATTCCTTAGTCCGGGCGGCGCATTTCCTTTCTTTACGGCTCAACCGTGCCCAGCCCTCCTGATCAAGAGCGCATTAGACATGATATCTGTCCGAAACATTACCAAATCCTTTGGCGGCGTAGAGGTCCTTCAAGGCTTGAGCTTTGATGTGCCGAGAGGGAAAACGGCCGTATTACTTGGGCGAAGTGGTTCGGGGAAAAGCACGATGTTGCGCTGCCTGAACCTGCTTGAGCATTGGGATAGTGGCGAGATCGAGGTGGACGGACGCAGCCTGGGTGGTGAGCGCTTGGCGGACGGGAAATGGAGGCGATGGAGCAGCCGGGAACAAGCGCAGGCGCGGCAACACATCGGTATGGTGTTTCAGCAGTTCAACTTGTTCCCGCATATGACGGTATTGCAGAACGTCATGTGTGGCCCGCGCAAGATACTGAAGAAGGGCGTGGAAGAGTCCCGGACCATTGCCATGAATCTGCTGGAGCAGGTTGGCCTTGCGGACAAGAAAGACCAGTACCCCGTATTTCTTTCCGGAGGGCAACAACAGCGGGTTGCCATTGCAAGAGCGCTCGCAATGCGTCCGCAGGTGCTGCTTCTGGATGAAATAACGTCTGCATTGGATCCAGAACTGGTTGGCGAAGTACTGGAGGTGGTTCGGGATTTAAAGCGCGAAGGCTTGACGATGGTTTGCGTCACTCATGAAATGCATTTTGCTCATGACGTAGCCGATGAAGTGATTTTTCTGGAAGGTGGCCGCGTTGTGGAACAAGGCGACCCGCGGGAGGTTCTTGTGCGCCCTTCGACTGAACAATTGAAAAGATTTTTGGCACGCTTTCATGCACAGGGCGTGATGGCGGGTAAGGAGGCCTCCTTATAAGAGATAAGGGGCCGTTAATTTGCGAGAGGAGGAGACTATGTTTATTCGGAGGATGGTTCGACCCGCGCTGGCATTGATGGTGGCGGCGGGGCTAATGCTTCCATTGCAGGCGAACGCGGACAAGTTGCAGGATGTGCTCAAGCGAGGATACTTGATTGTCGGAACAACAAGCACTACGCCGCCGTTTGGATTCAAGGACGGAAAGGGGGAATTGACGGGATTCGATATTGATGTAAGCCGTTTGATAGCGAAAGCATTATTTGGCAACCCCGATAAGGTCAAGTTTGAGCTGCTAAGCAATGAGGCGCGATGGTCTGCATTACAGAACGATCAGGTTGATATGGTCGCGCAGTTCGCCACGATTACGCCGGGGCGTCTAACCCGGGTAGGCTTCACGCCACGCTATTTTGACAGCGGTATGACCGCCGTGGTGCGCAAGGACTCTACGATTCAGAGTTTGCAAGATATTGACACTGCTGATGTGACAATCGCGACTCTGACGGTTCCCGAACAAGTCGATTTAATGAAGCGGGAAGTCCCCAGTGCGAAGGTTGCGAGCTTCGAGACGGTGGATCAGCAGTTCCTCGCCTTACGTTCAGGACGGGTACAAGCGTTCCTCGTCGACCTGCCGATCGGCATGTGGTATGCAGCGAACAACCCTGAGATTCGGGTCGTGCCCGAGTTATTCAGCGGATTCCAGAACTACGGAATTGCATACAAGATGGGGGAGCTGGCTTGGAAGCAGTTTCTTGATGGGTTCGTGTCCGAGTTGACATCGGGCTATTCATACCTCGACTACAAGGATCTGTATCAGAAGTACTTCAAGGTAAATCCGCCACCCCAGCGGCCATACCAGCTTAGTGGTCCTAAATAAAACTGTTCGTGCTGCCCAGGGAAGCCGGCTTTCGTCGGCTTCGTTTGTACATTAGTTTCTTCATGGTAAGTGCAAAACTCTCATGTCATCATTACCTGCCAACATCGGCGATGCGTTTCACGATATAGATACGCCAGCACTGGTCGTAGATCTGGACGCATTCGAGAAAAACTTAAAAACAATGGCAGATTTCGTGCGCAAGAAAGGCCTGCGGCTCAGGCCTCACGCCAAAACACATCGCTGCGCGGACATTGCGCTCAAGCAAATCCAACTGGGAGCTGTCGGTCAGTGTTGTCAGAAAGTTGGCGAAGCAGAGGCGCTGATCAAGGCTGGCGTGCGCAATATTATTATTACAAACCAGATCGTATCGGAGGCGAAGCTGGTCAGACTGGCGCATCTTGCCCGGCAGGCTGACATTGCATTGTGCTTTGACGATAGAAAACAGGTTGACATGGCCTCGCGCATCGCCGCTGCGCAGGGTGTTGAACTGGGCGCTTTGGTGGAAGTCGATGTCGGTATGAAGCGCTGTGGCGTGGCGCCCGGTGTTCCGGCGTGTGAGTTAGCGGCATATATTGAGGCAGCACCTGCCTTGCGTTTTCGAGGCTTGCAGGCCTATCAGGGCGCCGCTCAGCACTTGCGCACATATGAGGCCCGCAAAGCGGCAGTGGAGCATGCCGCCCAGCAGGTTCAATCCACTGTTGATCTGCTTTCCGAGAACGGCATCAGCTGCGAGATTGTGGCAGGCGCGGGTACTGGCACCTATCCATTCGAGTCAGCCGCCGGGCCGTGGAATGAGCTTCAGGCCGGATCCTATATTTTTATGGATGCTGAATATGGTGCGATAGAGGGTGCCGATGGCGGGCCGTATTCGGATTTCAATCATAGCCTGTTCGTTCTCGCTTCCGTCATGAGTGTCGCTGCGGTACCAGGAAGGGCGATTCTCGATGCGGGGCTTAAGTCGTTTAGTGTCGAGAAGGGCATGCCAAAAGTCCATGGCCTGCGGGATGCGACAGTGATTGGCGCCTCCGACGAGCATGCGGTGTTGGTCATGGATACGGCGCATGGTGCGCGGAACTTGGCATTAGGTGACAAAGTGATGCTGATTCCTGGGCACTGCGATCCCACCGTCAGTCTTCACGAGTGCATCGTTGGCGTCCGCAATGGCCGTGTAGAGTCAACATGGCGGATTGACCGTGATGGCTCCAGCCGTTAAGCAGATAGAGCATAGGATGGGCCTTGCACTGATATCGAGCACGTCTCGGTAGAAGACAGGACGTTGCTGCTAAGATATCTGGCCTCAAGGAGGCCATGACCATGCACGCCACAGCACCTGCGATCCAGTCTTCCCTGGTCGAGATCACTGCGCCAGCCTATCCCGTGGAGATAGACCTGGCCTATGCCGGCACCCACAACTTTACCGGCAGGCGGATTTATGCCTCGGCCTGCTGCGCCCTGCATCCGGATGCGGCGGCCTGTCTGTTGAAGGCGGCGCTGGCCGCGCGCAGGGCAGGCTATACCTTGAAGATATTCGATGCTTATCGTCCAGCTGCGGCCCAGGATGTATTCTGGGCACTCTGTCCGGACCCTCGCTATGTGTCCGATGCGTCAAAAGGTTCCAATCACACACGCGGTATTGCGGTGGATGTCACGCTGATCGATGAACAAGGCCGTGACCTGGACATGGGCACGCATTTCGATGCGATGCAGGAACAATCTCACCATGATCGCGACGATCTGCCCGCCACAGTCCAGCGCAATCGCAGCCTGTTGCTTGGCATCATGCTGCAGGCGGGCTTTCATTCGATTCCCACTGAGTGGTGGCACTATGAGCTTCAGCCCGATTCGCGCTATCCGCTGCTGGATGATCCCATGGTCAAGGTCTGCTCGCCCTAGGGTTATCCCCTGTGCAGGGCGGAGACCTCGGGCGGTAAGCTTGCTGCTTTGGCCATAAGCCGAAACTTTTTTTGTTCGGAGCATTTGATGAGCACGCTTCCTTTACCCATGGGCCGCGGCGCGCTGTCGCCCGTCAATTTTCTTGCCTGTGCCCTGCTTGTGGTGGGCATGGCAGCCATGGCGCCCCGGGCTGTCGCCGCGACCCCTCAGGGCACATTGGTCATTGGCAAGGCGGCTGATCCGCAAACACTGGATCCGGCTGTCACCATCGACAACAACGACTGGACGGTGACCTATCCCGCCTATCAGCGGCTCATGCGCTACAAGCAGGTGGACGGCAAGGGCTCGACGGAGGTGGAAGGCGATCTGGCGGAAAGCTGGACAGTCTCCCCGGATAATCTGACCTGGACCTTCAAGCTGCGTCCGAATCAGAAGTTCGCGGACGGCACGCAGGTGGATGCCGAGGCGGTGAAGTATTCGTTCGAGCGTCTGCTCAGACTCAAGCAAGGGCCTTCAGAGGCTTTCCCCTCGACGCTGAAGGTCAGCGCCGTTGACCCGCTTACCGTGCAGTTCAAGCTCGAAGCGCCTTTTGCGCCTTTTCTGTACACGCTGGCCAATGACGGCGCAAGCATCGTCAATCCCAAGGCCATGGCGGCGCACGGCGACGAGGCCGACGCATGGCTGTCAAGCCACACTGCCGGTTCGGGACCCTACCATCTTGCATCCTGGCGCAAGGGTCAGGCCTTGACGCTTGAACAGAACCCGCATTACGGCGGCACCAAGAAACCCACGCTGGAAAAAGTGGTGGTAAAGATCGTGCCCGAGGCCTCGTCGCGGCGCCTGCAACTGCAGCAAGGAGATCTGGACATCGCAGAGGACATGCCGGTCGATCAGATCAAGGCGCTCAAGAATGCGCCGTCGGTCAAGGTACGTGAGTTTCCATCCCTGCGCGTAACGTATTTGTATCTCAACAACAAGACCGGGCCGTTAAAGAATGCGGATCTGCGGCATGCCGTGGTGAACGCCATCGACTACAAAGGCATTATCGACGGCATCCTGCTGGGACAGGCCAAGCAGACGCGCGGCCCGATTCCCGAAGGCATGTGGGGCTACGATGCGTCGCTGCCGCTGCCCAAGCAGGACCTGGACGCGGCCAAGGCTGCGCTCAAACGCTCGGGTGTGTCCAAGCCCACCCTCTTGCTGCGCTACTCGACACGCGACCCCAATTGGGAGCCTATTGCGCTGACGACGCAGGCCAATCTTGCCGCCATCGGCATCAACGTCAAGTTGGAGAAGCTGGCCAATGCCACCTTGCGCGACAACCTGGGCAAGGGTGATTTTGATATCTCCATCGGCAACTGGAGCCCGGATTTCGCGGATCCCTATATGTTCACCAACTACTGGTTCGACTCCGACAAGCAGGGGCTTGCAGGCAATCGTTCCTTTTACTCGAATCCCGACGTCGACACGTGGCTGCGTGAAGCCGCGCAGTTGGCCGACCAGGACAAGCGCGCTGAGCTGTATACGAAAGTGCAGCAGCAGGTGGTGAAGGATGCGGCCTACGTGTATCTGTATCAGAAGAACTATCAGGCCGCCATGCGCGAGAACGTCAAGGGCTTTGTGTTCAACCCCATGCTTGAGAGCGTGTTCAACGTCGCGGATATCACGAAGTAGGACGGCGGCATGTCGTGGCTGCAGGTAGTCAGAAAGCGTCTGTTCAGCCTGGTGCTGGTGGTGATCGGCGTATCCATCATCACCTTCATCATCTCGCACATGATTCCGGGCGATCCCGCGCGATTGATCGCGGGGGATCGCGCCACCGATGAAATCGTGGCCAACATACGCGCGAGGCTGGGGCTGGACCTACCGCTTTACCAGCAATACTGGCGCTATCTTTCCGGCCTGGCGCATGGCGATCTGGGCACATCCATACGCACGACGCGTCCGGTACTCGACGATATCGCCGCCTTCTTCCCGGCCACGCTTGAACTGGCACTGGTAGCGCTGCTACTGGCCACGATGCTGGGCATTCCGCTGGGCGTGCTGTCGGCTGTGTATCGCAACAAGGCTGTGGACCAAGTGGTACGCACGATATCCGTCACAGGCATTTCCACGCCGGCGTTCTGGCTGGGATTGGGCCTGATCGTTTTGTTCTACGGCAAGCTGGGCTGGTTTCCAGGCGGCGGGCGCCTTGACCAGGGCATGGCGCCGCCTACCGACATAACCGGCCTGTACCTGGTCGATGCGTTGCTGACCTGGAACATGCCGGTGTTCTTCAATGCCGCCAAGCATCTTGTTCTGCCTGCCTTCACGCTGGGCTTTGTTCACCTGGGCGTGGTGGCCAGGCAGATACGCTCGGCCATGCTGGAGCAGATGGGCGAAGACTACGTGCGCACCGCGCGCGCCTTCGGGCTGCCGCGCTGGGTGGTGGTGTTTCGCCAGGCGCTGCCCAATGCGCTGATTCCTTCAGTCACCGTCCTGGGGCTTGCGCTGGGTGATCTGCTTTATGGGGCCGTGCTTACCGAAACCGTGTTCGGATGGCCCGGTATGGGCGCTTATGTGGTCGACTCCATACAGGCGCTGGATTTTCCGGCGGTCATGGGCTTTGCCGTGGTCGTGTCCTTTGCCTATGTGCTGCTGAATCTGTTGGTCGATCTGCTGTATCGCTGGATAGACCCACGCATCAAGGAGGTGGGCTGATGCCTGAGGCCGCTGTCGAGGCTACGGGGGCGGCAGGCTCCTGGCGTCATACCTGGTCGTATTTTCTGTATCAGTTGCGCAAGAGCCCGCTTGCCATGGCCGGTCTTGCGATTATCGTGTTTGTCTGTGCGGCAGTTGCCTGCGCGGCCTGGATCGCTCCCTATGATCCTGACGCCATCAATCTGGTGCACCGCTTGCAGCCGCCTTCGGCGCAGCACTGGTTCGGCACCGACGAGGTGGGGCGCGACATCTTCAGCCGGGTACTTTGGGGCGGCCGGCAATCCGTGGGCGTGGGTCTGTTCGTGGCTTTTGCCTCCAGTCTCGTCGGTTCCATCATCGGCTGTTTCTCCGGCGTCATGGGTGGCCGCCTGGACAGTGTAATCATGCGCATCATGGACATCATCTTGTCGGTACCTTCGCTGGTGCTGACCATGGCGCTGGCGGCGGCCCTGGGTGCAAGCCTCTTCAATGCCATGCTGGCCATCACACTGGTGCGCATTCCCTTCTACGTGCGCCTGGCCCGCGGGCAGGCCCTGACGCTGCGCGAGATGCCCTACGTCAAGGCGGCGATGACTTTTGGGGCGGGGCGCA
This sequence comes from Allopusillimonas soli, assembly GCF_004153445.1. Lineage (GTDB taxonomy): Bacteria > Pseudomonadota > Gammaproteobacteria > Burkholderiales > Burkholderiaceae_B > Allopusillimonas > Allopusillimonas soli. Next base: position 500,221 of record NZ_SDQC01000003.1, on the reverse strand, counting down.
GGCATATCGTGAGCTGGCATATTGCCCGCAATGCGCTGTCTCCGCTGATCGTGCAGGCGACGCTGGACATAGGCGGCGCCATTCTGATGGCGGCGGCACTTGGCTTCATAGGCCTTGGCGCGCAGCAGCCGACAGCGGAGTGGGGTGCCATGGTGGCCACCGGGCGCAATTATTTTCTTGATCAATGGTGGTACGCGGTCTTCCCCGGTTTTGCCATCCTGATCACCGCGGCGGGCTTCAATTTGTTAGGCGATGCGGCGCGCGACATGCTGGATCCAAAATTGAAGGCGAGATGAGCATGACAACGACTGAGCAGCCTGTTCTGGAGATCGACGCGTTGAGTCTGGCCTTTCCCGTTTTCAAAGGCCGCATCAAAGCCTTGAACGGGGTGTCGCTGCGCGTAGGAAAGGGTGAGATTGTCGGCCTGGTGGGGGAGTCGGGCTCGGGCAAGTCGGTAACAGCCATGGCGGTACTGCGGCTGTTGCAGCAGGGCAGCTTTCAGGTCGACCAAGGCACCGTCAATCTGCTCGGGCGCGATGTGTTCTCATTGGACGAGCGTGCATTGCTGGCGATGCGCGGGCGCGATGTGGCCATGATATTCCAGGAGCCGATGACTGCGCTGAATCCTACCCGCAAGGTGGGAAGGCAACTGGCGGATGTCATACGCCTGCACCAACCTGTCGGCAGGGCCCAGGCACTGGTTCAGGCGGAAAGCCTGCTGCGCGACATGTATATTGCCGACCCGGCAGACGTGCTGAACCGCTACCCTTTCGAGCTTTCGGGCGGCATGCGCCAGCGCATCATGATCGCGCTGGCGTTCTCCTGTAATCCGGCCCTGCTGATCGCCGACGAGCCCACGACTGCATTGGACGTGACGGTACAGCGCCAGGTTTTGCTGCTGCTGCGGGAGAAGGCGCGCGAGCGTGGCACCGCCGTATTATTCATCACGCACGATATGGCTGTGGTATCGCAGTTCTGCGACCGCGTCTATGTCATGTACGCAGGCGCTGTCATGGAGCAGGGGCCGACGGCGGCGCTGATCAGCGCGCCCGCCCATCCCTACACGCGCGCGCTGTTGCGCGGCCTGCCGGACAATGCCCAGCCAGGCCAGCCGCTGCCCGCCATTCCTGGCCATGCGCCCGATCTCAGCGCCTTGCCGCAGGGATGCCCTTTTCGCGAGCGCTGCCCGTCCGCCGACCAGCAGTGCGTACAGCGCCCGCCGCTGCAGGCGGACAATGGCGATGGGCGGCGTTACGCCTGCTGGCATCCCTGTTCGTCCCAGGTGACCTTCATGGCGGAGCCGGTATGAGCAATGCGCCAACCGCCTTGTCCCTGGACGACGTGCATGTGCGTTTCCCTGTCGCCGCCGATTGGCGCGGCCGTCCCAACCGCTATGCCCATGCCCTGAACGGCGTGACGCTGAATGTGCGCAAGGGCGAGACGCTGGGCATTGTGGGTGAATCCGGCTGCGGCAAGACGACGCTTGCAAATCTGCTGATGGGCCTGGTAAAGCCAACCCGCGGCTGTTTTGACAGGGGGGGCGCAAGCCTGCAGATTGTCTTTCAGGATCCCCAGTCATCGTTGGATCCCCGCCTGCCTGTCTGGAAGCTGATCATGGAGCCCGTGATGGTTAACCGTCGGAGCGGTTCGCGCGCTCTGAGGGCGCAAGCAGCTGTGCTTGCGCAGCAGGTTGGCCTTAGGCCGGAGCATCTGGACCGTTATCCGCACGAGTTTTCCGGCGGTCAACGCCAGCGCATTGCGATTGCGCGCGCGCTGTCCGCCGAGCCCGATGTCATTGTTCTGGACGAGCCCACCTCTGCGCTCGATATTTCGGTGCAGGCGCAGATTCTGAACCTGCTTCAGGAATTGCGTGCCGAACGGCTGCTGTCCTATGTGCTGATCTCGCACAACGTGTCGGTGGTGCGTCATATGTGCGATCGCGTGGCCGTGATGTATCTGGGACAGATTGTGGAGATCGGCGCGGCCCTGGATGTGTTCGCAGCGCCCGCGCACCCGTATACCCGGCTGTTGCTTGAGTCTGTGCCCCGGATCGGCGCCCCTTTTCTCGAAGGCGTGCCGCAGGACACCGAACTGCCCGGCAACCGCCATTTGCCGCAGGGGTGTTTTTTCCGCAGCCGTTGCCCGCTCGCCACGGCGGGCTGTGAACTGCCCCAGGCCATGGCTGAGGCGGGCGATTCGGTGGTGGGGCACAAATGCAGGTGTCATGTCAGGTGCAAGAAAGAGGAGAGATGACGATATGAAGGCAGTATTTCTGGATGGCCATGGCGGCAACGAGGTCGTGAAGATCGGGCAGCGGCCCCAGCCTGTGCCGGGGCCTGGCGAAGCGCTGGTGCGGCTCAATGCGGCCACGCTCAATCGCGTTGATCTCTACATGCGCGACAGCGGCGCGGGCATCACGCACACCTTGCCGCAGGTCATGGGGCTGGACGGCTCCGGTCGCATCGAGCAACTGAATGCGCCCGAGTCGCTGCTGGCCGTGGGCCAAGAGGTGGTGGTACACCCGGGCATATCCTGCGGTCATTGCGAGTATTGCCTGCGCGGCGAAACAGTGCTTTGCACCACCATCAGGTTTCTGGGCGAGCACCGCGACGGCACTTTGGCGGAATATGTATGTCTGCCCGCGCGCAATGTGTTCCCCAAGCCCGCCGCGCTGAGCCATGCCGAGGCGGCCGCCTTGGGTGTAAACCATCTGACTGCGTGGCGCATGCTGTTCACCAAGGCGCGGCTCCAGCCCGGGGAAACCGTGCTTATTTTCGGCATAGGCGGCGGCGTTTCGCTTGCAGCGCTTCAGTTCGCCAGGGAAATCGGCGCCAGGGCTGTCGTGACCTCGCGCGACGACGAGAAACTCAGGCGCGCGTTGGCCATGGGCGCTGCGTTCGCCATCAACAGCAGCAGCGACGACGTGGCGCGAAAGGTGATGGCGTTTACCGGCGGGCGGGGAGTGGATGTCGTCTTCGAGAACGTGGGACAGGCCGTCTGGCCCAGCGCGCTCCGGTCGTTGGCGCGGGGCGGCCGCCTGGTCCTGTGCGGCGCCACCAGCGGCGACGCCCCCTCGGCGGATTTGCGGCGTCTTTTCGTGCGTCACATCCAGATCTTCGGAAGCAGTCTGGGTACGCTGGATGAGTACCGCCACATGCTGGCTTTCATACAGAACACGGGGTTGCGGCCCGTCATCGACGCCAGCTATGCGCTTGACGACATCCACGCCGCGCTCGAACACCTGGAATCGGGGCGGCAGTTCGGCAAGATCGCCGTGGAGATTGCCCAGGGTGGTGGAATCCCTTGTGCCGAACCGCATGCAGAAAATGCATAATGGGCAAAGAATATAGTATTGGGCAGGCGCCGCGGGTACCGGTACGATGAGAACATGTGCACAGCTCGTGTTGCACACCTCTTGTTTTGGAGACCTTAGTCATGCAACTGGCCGCATTTCCCCGTATCCGTCTGGGCCACCTGCCCACACCGCTTGAATTCATGCCCAATCTGACCAAGCTGTTGGGTGGACCCAATCTGTATATCAAGCGGGATGATTGCACTGGCTTGGCAACAGGGGGCAACAAGACGCGCAAGCTTGAGTTCCTGGTGGCCCAGGCGCTGGACCAGGGTGCCGATACACTCATCACGCAGGGCGCTGTGCAGTCCAATCATGCCCGGCAGACGGTGGCCGCCGCAGCGCGGGTTGGCATGCAGTCCAAGATACTGCTGGAGCAGCGCGTTCAGGACGCCGACGAAGAATACGATCAATCGGGCAATGTCATGCTTGACCACCTGATGGGCGGCGAGGTTGTTGCACGCCTGCCGGCCGGCACGGACATGCAGGCGGAAATGGAAAAGCTGGCGCAAACGCTGCGGGATGCCGGCCGCAAGCCCTACGTGATACCGGGCGGTGGCTCGAACCCTGTGGGCGCGCTGGGCTATGTATCGTGCGCCCACGAGATGCTTCATCAGGCCTACGACATGAACCTGCGCATCGATCATGTCGTGCATGCAACTGGCAGCACCGGCACCCAGGCGGGGCTGGTGGTCGGCTTGCGCGCGAGCAACAGCGGCGTGCCGGTCTATGGCGTCAGCGTGCGGGCGCCAAAGGAAAAGCAGGAAGAAAATGTCTGGAAACTGGTGCAGGCGACCGTGGACTACATGGGCCTGCCAGCGGGCTCGGTTGAGCGAAGTGATGTCGTGGCCAATTCAGACTATGTCGGCGAGGGCTACGGCGTGCCCACTGAGGGCATGATTGAGGCTGTGAACCTGCTTGCCAGGCACGAAGGTATTCTGCTCGATCCGGTTTACTCCGGCAAAGGGATGGCTGGCCTTATTGCGCTTGTGCGGGCAGGTCATTTCAAGAAGGATGAGAATGTGGTTTTCATTCATACGGGCGGTGCGGTAGGCCTGTATGGATACCGGCGGTTTTTCCACAAGTAGGATCCGGCCGCAAGGGCTGGACACACAACACCAAGGAGACAAAACCATGAAGAACACCCTCGCCGTGCTTTGCGCCGCCCTGGCCGTGACGGCCGCCATGCCTTCACATGCGGAAGGCCGGCTGGACAAGATCAAGTCCAGTGGCGTCATAACGCTGGGTCACAGAGACTCTTCCATTCCCTTTTCCTATCTGGACGACAAGCAGCAGCCCGTGGGCTACTCCATGGACATCTGTCATGAAATCGTCAAGGCTGTCGAAAAGAAACTGGGCGTGGACAAGCTTCAGGTGAAACTCGTTCCGGTTACATCCTCGACCCGCATCCCGCTGCTGGCCAACGGCACCGTGGATCTGAATTGTGGATCATCCACCAATACCAAGGCGCGCCAGGCGCAAGTCGCTTTTGCGCCGACCACATTCGTGACAGCCACACGCTTTGTTTCGAAGAAGGCGGACGATCTCAAGAGCCTCGATGATCTCAAGGGAAAGACGGTGGTTTCGACCGCGGGCACCAGCAATATCCGCTGGGCCACGGGCGCGAACCAGAAAGACAATCTTGGCATGAACATCATCCCGGCCAAGGACCATGCCGAGGCCATGCTGACGGTGGAGCGAGGCCGCGCGGCTGCATTTTTCATGGACGATATTCTGCTGGCGGGCCTGGTTGCCACTTCGCATCATCCCGATGAGTGGGTAATCAGCAAGGATGCCTACACCGTTGAGCCCTACGCCATCATGGAGCCCAAGAACGATCCCGACTTCAAGGCCCTGGTCGATGACACAATCAAGGGAATGATGAAGGACGGTCAACTGCAGTCGCTCTACAAGAAATGGTTCGAGTCGCCTATTCCACCCAAGGGTGTCAACCTGAAGTGGCCCATGAGCGACCAGCTCAAGAAAGCGATTGCCAACCCGACGGATTCGGCCAATCCGGACGATTATCGATAACCGCCGGGTCTTCGCATGAATTACAACTGGAACTGGCACATATTCTGGGAAGCGGCGCCGGGTGGGGAAACCTATTTCCAGACGCTGCTGTGGGGCCTGGCCTGGACGGTGGGCACTGCAGTGCTCTCCTGGATACTGGCACTCGCCATGGGAACGCTGATGGGCGTCATGCGCACCGTTGGCGCCCCATGGGCTAGGCGCATCGGCGCGTGCTATGTGGAACTGCTGCGCAATGTGCCACTGCTGGTGCAGATGTTCCTGTGGTATTTCGTGTTCCCCGAACTGGTGCCAAGCGGGCTGGGCAACGCCATCAAGCAGATACCGCCGCCCTGGGGCATTTTCGTGCCCGCTGTTCTTTGCCTGGGCTTCTATACTTCTTCACGGGTGGCCGAGCAAGTGCGTGCGGGCATAGAATCCCTGCCGCCGGGGCAGCGCATGGCGGCCACCGCGCTGGGCCTGACGCAGCGCCAGGCCTATCGTTACGTGCTGCTTCCCACGGCATTCCGCATCATCCTGCCCCCGCTGTCTTCGGAGCTGCTCAATCTCATCAAGAACACGTCGGTGGCCTTCACCATTGGCCTGTTCGAGCTGGTCGGCGCGGCCCGATCCATGCAGGAATTCAGCTTTCAGGTTTTTGAGACCTTTGCCATGGCGACCCTGTTCTATCTGTTGCTCAATCTCGTGGTCGTATTCTGCATGACGCGTATTGAGCGGCGTCTGGCCGTGCCTGGCTTCATTGGCCTGAATCGCGGAGGGCAGCAGTCATGATCGGGGGCTTCGATTTCGATGTCATTGCACGGTCATGGGTCTATCTGTTCCGTGACGGCATGGTGTTCACGCTCAAACTCACCGTTCTGTCGACCACGGGTGGGTTGATTCTGGGCACGCTGCTGGCCTTGTGCCGACTGTCTGGCATACGTCCGCTGGCGACGGCGGCGGCTGCTTATGTGAACCTGCTGCGAGCCCTGCCGCTGATCCTCGTGATCTTCTGGTTCTACTTTCTGATGCCTTATGTCGGAGCGTGGCTCACGGGTGCCGGCGCGCCGGTGGCGGTTGGCGGTTTTACATCCGCGCTGGTTACATTCACGCTTTTCGAAGCAGCCTATTTTTGCGAGATCATGCGGGCGGGCATACAGTCCGTGCCGCGCGGCCAGACCTCGGCCGGCTATGCGCTGGGCTTGACCTACTGGCAATTGATGGGCCATGTCGTGTTGCCGCAGGCCTTCAGGAACATGATGCCGGTGCTGCTCACGCAGGTCATCGTGCTGTTCCAGGATACCTCGCTGGTCTATGTGCTCTCGCTGACCGACTTCCTGGGCGCGGCGGTCAAGGTTGCGCAGCGCGACGGGCGGCTCATCGAAATGTACATGTTCACGGCTGTGGTCTACTTCATAATCAGTTATGCCGCATCGCTGGGTGTGCGGTATCTGCGCCGGCGGACGCAGGTTGGCTGAGCCGTGCATGCGGCGCATAGGAGGATGCATGATAGAACTAAAGCAGGTCAGCAAGTGGTACGGGCACACGCAGGTGCTTGACGACTGCAGCACACAGGTTGCCAAGGGCGAAGTGGTGGTGGTGTGCGGTCCCTCGGGATCGGGCAAGTCCACCCTCATCAAGACGGTCAATGGTCTGGAGCCTTTCCAGAAGGGCGAGATAATCGTGGATGGTGTGTCAGTGGGCGCGTCCTCCACCAATCTGCCCAAGCTGCGGGCGCGCATCGGCATGGTTTTCCAGAGCTTCGAGCTGTTTCCGCATCTGACTGTCACGCAGAATCTGAAACTTGCGCAGATCAAGGTGCTGGGCCGCAGCGATCAGGAGTCTGGCGCCCGCGCCAAGACGCTGCTTGAGCGTGTCGGCCTGCAGGCCCACCAGGAGAAATATCCAGGCCAGTTGTCGGGCGGCCAGCAGCAGCGCGTGGCCATTGCGCGCGCACTGGCGATGGATCCGATCGCCATGCTGTTCGACGAGCCTACCTCGGCACTGGATCCTGAGATGGTCAACGAGGTGCTGGACGTGATGGTCGACCTGGCGCGCGAAGGCATGACCATGATGGTCGTTACGCATGAAATGGGGTTTGCCCGAAAAGTGGCCGATCGTGTGGTGTTCATGGACGCGGGCAAGATCGTGGAAGACTGTACCAATGACGATTTCTTCGGGCAACTGGAGGCGCGCTCCGAGCGTGCGCAGCAGTTCCTGTCCAAGATATTGCCGCACTGACGGAGCCTGAGCGAGATGATCCCCGAGCCGAGCGGGCCGAATGGACCGGTGCTGGGCGTACTGGGCGGCATGGGGCCCCAGGCCAGCGCCTGGTTCATGATGCGCCTGGCTGCGTTGATGCCCGCTGCAACCGAGCAGGACCATGTTCCGGCGGTGCTGTGGAGCGATCCGCGTATTCCGGACCGGCCGGCCGGTCGTGCCGGCACAGGCCCGGACCCTTGGCCATGGTTGCTTCGTGGCGTGCAAGGCCTTGAGCAGGCGGGCGTGGGGGCGATCGTCATGCCGTGCAACACCGCCCACTTGTGGTACGAGCGCTTATGCGCGGCAACGGCCCTGCCATTCCTGCACATCGTGCATGCCGTGGTGGATGACTTGGCGCGCAAGGGCGTAAACCATGGCCGCATAGGCCTGCTGGGCACGGCCACCACGCTTTCGCTGGGCTTGTATCAGCGCGAGCTGGAAGCGCGCGGTTACGACTGCCTGCTGCTTGATGAGGCGGAGCATGCGCGATATTGCGCGCCGCCCATCGCGCTTGTGAAAGCGAATAAGGAAGATGAGGCTTTCGCGCCCGCTGCCCAAGCGTTGCAGATACTGCGGGACCGGGGGGCTGATGCCGTCGTGCTGGGATGTACCGAGCTGCCGCTTGCCCTGCCGCCGGCGCGGCGCACGGAACTGGATGCGGTGATTTCGGATTCAATCGACGCGCTGGCCCTGGCTGCCATCGCCTGGCATGCCGGCGCGCGTGTTTGAGGAAGGGCGGCTCATGCGGGCTGCCCCGCTATGGCGTCACCGCCCGCCGGCCGTAGCACGGCGTTCAGGCGGCGGCCTTGTCCTCGGGTTGACGGTGCATCAAGCCATCGAGAATGACCAGCTCCGCTTCGCGGGTGAACAAGCCTTCCTGAACCATGGACCAGGCCGTTTTCATATCCACCAGACGAAACTCGCTGACCTCGCCATCCAGATTGCGTGGTTGTGCCGTGTCGGGCAGCACGCAATCGCTGACCAAGGCGTCCTCGACCTGATAGCCCTCGGGCAGCCGCCGATGCATGCGCAGGATGATGCGCAGCGGCTGGCGCGCTTGCAGGTGTGCAGGCTCCAGGCCCGCCTCTTCGTGGCTTTCGCGAACCAATGCACTGTCGAGGTCCTCGCCCGCGCCCGCCAGACCGCCCACAAGAGTATCCCACATACCGGGATCCGTGGTTTTGGTGTTGGCGCGCCGGGCTATCCAGAGGCGGCCGTCGGACGACCAGGCATTCAAGTGAACCGCCTTGGTCAGCATGCCCAGCGGGCGCATGGCGCTGCGTTCGATGACGCCAAGGCATCGCCCTTCACCGTATACATCCAGCAGCTCTCCGCGCCAGCTACGCAGGCAGCCGCCGTCCCGCAACGCAAAAGCCATGCTTTCAAGCACGGCATTCAGGGGCAGTTGATGGCGTCGCGAGGCGGAGACGTGCACCGCTTCCGGTTCGACACGCACGCCCCGCAACTCCGCAAGGCAGCTGGTTGCGCGCGCAGTGATCCAGCCCGCAACCCGTCCCGCCACAGTGAGCGGGCGCGAACCTTGAGGGGGCAGGTGCTGGATGCGTTTGAGCAGTTGGCGATAGCGTGTCTCAAACACAGCAACCGTGGTGCTGTGAAAAGCTTCGGACATCCGAATATTGTAGTGCATGGCCGGGTCCGGCATGGTGTTGAGAGTATGAAAACCCATCGACCACAAGGGCCGCCCATACACGTTGGGGCCGAGTTCGCTATAATTCTGCGGACTCTAATTAAAATCGAGCAGGCATTTCCGCATAATAATTGTAAGCCTGCCACCTGATAATTCTGTGTTTCCTACGTTTATTTAGCCAATTTGCTTGACTAAAATCAACGTTTGGCGTGGACACGTCGTATTTCGAGGTCAGCAATGAAGAAGTGGAGATGGGTACTGGGCGCGGGCGCGCTGTTGGCTGCAGGCGCCGCGGTCGGAGAAGTCAAGGACATGCCGGGCGGTCCCCGGGTTGACCAGCTCAACCTGCATGAAGGGGTTACCGCGATCGCGCAGGACATTGCATGGATACACTGGATGATGCTGATCATCTGTGCGATCATTTTTGTCTGTGTGTTCGGAGTAATGTTTTACTCCATCATCTATCACCGGAAGTCGCGCGGCGCCGTACCAGCCAAGTTCCACGAACACCTCGGCGTGGAAATCGCCTGGACTGTCGTCCCCTTCCTGATTGTCATCGGCATGGCGTTGCCCGCCACACGCACCGTGGTGGCCATGAAGGACACTTCCAGTGCCGACCTCACCGTCAAAGTCACCGGCTACCAATGGAAGTGGGGCTACGAGTACGTAGACGGCCCGGCGCAGGGCGTGAAATTTCTGTCCAATCTCGCCACCCCGCATGCGCAAATCATAGGGAAGGAGCCCAAGGGCGAGTTCTACCTGATGGAAGTGGACAAGCCCCTGGTCGTGCCTGTTGACCGCAAAGTACGCATCGTGCTGACGTCCAATGACGTTATCCACTCATGGATGGTGCCCGATTTCGGCGTCAAGCAGGATGCCATTCCCGGCTTCCTGCGCGACACCTGGTTCCGCGCCGAGAAAACCGGCACATATCGCGGGCAGTGCGCCGAGCTGTGCGGCAAGGATCACGCCTTCATGCCCATTGTGGTCAAGGTTGTGTCCCAGGACGACTATGGCAAGTGGGCCGAGGAGCAGAAGAATGCAGCCGCGGCGTCGGCAGACGACCCCACCAAGGAGTACACCAAGGAAGAGCTCGTAGCCCGTGGCGAAAAGGTTTTCGCAAGCCATTGCGTCGCCTGTCACCAGGCTAACGGCAAAGGTATCCCGGGTACTTTCCCGGCCCTGGACGGCGATCAGAAATACGTCTTGGCACCCATGAAGGACCAGATTCTGACCGAGCTCAACGGCCATCCGGGCACGGCCATGCCGGCATTCCGCGATCAACTGAACGACGTCGAACTGGCAGCGGTGATCACCTACACGCGCAATGCCTGGGGCAATGCCGGCAAAGGCAAGGATCCCGTCGTTCAGCCCTCGGACGTAACAGCCCTGCGCTGATGCCACAAGGTATATAAAATGAAAGTCACAATTATTTGCCAGGCCGCCGCACAGCGCGGCCGGGTCGAGTAGGAAGGAGTCCATCATGAGCAGCGTTACTGCCGATCACATTCCGGCCAGCGAAGGGCATGTCGATCATCACGATCACAAGCCGCACGGGTGGCGGCGCTGGTTGTTCGCCACCAATCACAAAGACATCGGGACGATGTACCTGATCTTTTCGTTCTGCATGCTGCTTGAGGGCGGCGTGCTGGCGTTGCTGATACGTAGCGAACTTTTCCATCCTGGGCTGCAGTTCTTCCAGCCCGAACTGTTCAACCAGTTCACCACCATGCATGGTTTGATCATGATCTTCGGTGCGATCATGCCGGCCTTCGTGGGCTTTGCCAACTGGATGATCCCGCTGCAGATCGGCGCATCGGACATGGCGTTCGCGCGCATGAACAACTTCAGTTTCTGGCTGCTGCCCATCGGCGCGATCCTGTTCACCACGTCCTTTTTCGTCCCTGGCGGCGCCCAGGCCGCTGGCTGGACCATGTACGCGCCGCTGTCGCTGCAAATGGGTCCGGGCATGGACTTCACCATCTTTGCCGTGCACATTCTCGGTGCGTCATCGATCATGGGGGCCATCAACATCATTGTCACAATTCTGAACCTGCGGGCGCCAGGCATGACTTTGATGAAGATGCCGCTGTTCTGCTGGACCTGGCTGATCACCGCGTACCTGCTCATCGGCGTGATGCCGGTACTGGCCGCCGCCGTCACCATGCTGCTGACGGACCGCCACTTCGGCACGGATTTCTTCAACGCGGCGGCGGGTGGCGACCCCATCCTGTACCAGCACGTGTTCTGGTTCTTCGGCCACCCCGAGGTCTACATCATGATTCTGCCGGCCTTCGGGATCATCTCCCAGGTCGTGCCGGCCTTTGCGCGCAAGACACTGTTCGGCTATGCATCCATGGTCTATGCGACGGCTGCCATCGCCATCCTGTCCTTCCTCGTGTGGGCGCACCACATGTTCGCCACGGGCATGCCGGTGACGGGCCAGCTGTACTTCATGTACGCCACCATGCTCATCTCCATTCCCACCGGCGTGAAGGTGTTCAACTGGGTGGCCACGATGTGGCGCGGTTCCATGACATTTGAAACACCCATGTTGTTCGCGATCGGCTTTATCTTCGTGTTCGTGATCGGCGGTTTCACCGGCCTCATCCTGGCGGTGGCGCCCATCGATATCGCGGTGCACGATACCTATTATGTGATTGCACACTTCCACTACGTCATGGTGGCAGGCTCGCTGTTCGGCATGTTCGCGGGCGCCTATTATTGGCTGCCCAAGTGGACGGGGCGCATGTATGACGAGAAACTGGGCAAGATCCACTTCTGGTCCAGCATGATCTCCTTCAACGTGGCCTTCTTCCCCATGCACTTCCTGGGGCTGGCCGGCATGCCGCGCCGCTATGCCGACTATGCCGCGCAGTTCACGACCTTCAACGAAGTTGCCACCATCGGGGCTTTCTGGTTCGGTATTTCCCAACTGGTATTCCTGTACCTGGCCATCAAGGCTTGGCGCGGTCATGGTGAGCCCGCGGCCGCCAAGGCATGGGAAGGCGCGACAGGCCTGGAATGGTCCGTGCCGTCGCCCGCGCCGTTCCATACGTTTGTGGATCCACCGACAGTCAAGTAAGGTTGTACGCATGACACCCGAGCAGCGCCGGAAAAATCGCAAGACCGCCATGATTCTCGTCATCATTGTCATCGCGGTCATGGCCTGGGCCTTCTGGCGCGGCGGGACGATGTACGCGGGCGCCGGCTAGAGCCATGAGTGAGGACATCAAGGATCTGGCGGGGCGCAAGCTGAACTTCTTCCAGACGCTGAAGGCAGTGGCCTGGGGATTTTTTGGGGTACGCAAGGGCAAGGGCTATACACAGGATATTTCCAGCCTGAACCCGGTTCATCTCATTATCGCCGGCATTATTGCGGCAATTGTGTTTGTTGTGGTTCTGGTCATGGTGGCACGCTGGCTGGCAGGCTATCTGACCTGATATTGTCTATTTTAATAATTAGCAGGAGAACACCATGAGTGCAGGCCACTCGGCCCAGGGGAACGCGGCGCCATACTATTATGTGCCCGATCACTCAGTCCATCCGGTCCGCGCCAGCTTTTGCCTGCTGCTGACCCTGTTGGGCGCGGCGCTGTGGATCAACAGCTACCAAGTGGGCTTTTATTCGTTCGTGCTCGGCATCCTGGGTCTGATCACGGTGCTGTTCGGCTGGTTCGGCGACGCCATCCGCGAGTCCGAAGGCGGCATGAACAACCAGCGTGTCGATCACTCCTACCGCTGGAGCATGGCCTGGTTCATCTTTTCGGAAGTCATGTTCTTCGGCGCCTTCTTTGGTTCGCTTTGGTATGCGCGCGAAGTCACCACGCCGTGGCTCAGCAATCTGGACCACCAGACCCTGCTGTGGCCCAACTTCACGGGCACCTGGCCCAATCTGGGACCCGCGGGCGTGGTGCCGGCATTCGAGACCGTTGGACCGTTCTGGCTGCCCACTATCAATACCGCGCTGCTGCTCACCTCGGGGCTGACGCTCACGATCTCGCATCATGCGCTGCGCGCCAGCCATCGCGGCAAGGCCATTTTCTGGCTTGCCCTCACGGTCCTGCTGGGCTTTTCATTCGTGGCCTGTCAGGCCTACGAGTATCACCATGCCTACACCGAGCTCAATCTGCGTTTCGATTCGGGCATCTACGGTTCGCTGTTTTTCATGCTGACGGGCTTTCACGGTTTTCACGTGATACTGGGCGCTACCTTTCTTACCGTCATTCTGGTGCGGCTGATCCGCGGGCACTTCACGGCCGATCACCATTTCGGCTTCGAAGGCGCTGCATGGTACTGGCACTTTGTCGACGTGGTGTGGCTGGGGTTGTACCTGTTTGTATACTGGTTCTAGGCAACAGGCGGAACCGCTGCAAGAAAAAGGCCGGCAAAGCCGGCCTTTTTCTTGACCATCGCAGTCAATGCGTCGCGATGCCTGTGCTTTCTATCCAGCCCATGTGATGGGCGAAGAGCACAAAGAGAAACAGGGCAATGGACAGGCCCACGCGCACAGTCAGGGCATTGACCGTCCGATTGGTGCCGCCTTTGTCGCGCATGAGGTAGACCAGGGCGGAGGCGAGGCTACCTATAATTCCCAGGAACGCCAGCACAACCAGTATTCGCATTTCAGCCTCCGAAAATCGCATTATTACAGACATGGAACGCCCTCGTATACGATACCGCACACTCGCCGCCCTGGTGCTGCTGGGGGTCTTGGTATGTGTCTTCGTGTCTCTCGGCAACTGGCAATTGCGCCGCGCCGGCGAAAGAGTGGCCCTGGCGCAGGCCATCGACGCTGGCCGCGCGCGGGCGCCCCTGCCGTTATCTGCAAGTACCCCGGAGGCCCAGCTGCAGGCCTGGCGGCCCGCCACGGCGCGGGGCGTCTGGCGCGATGCGCTCAGCGTCGTGATCGAGAACCGCAATCATGATGGCAGACCGGGGTACTGGATTGCCACGCCCCTGATGCTTTCGGACAGCACAGCCATCCTGGTATTGCGTGGCTGGGCGCCCCGCTTTGGCGGTACATCCGCTGTCCCGCGCGTCCCTAGCGGGGAAGCGGGTGAGCAGACCGTGCGGGGCGAGCTGTTGGCCAGAGTCCCGCGCCTGTTCGACCTGGGTATCTGGGGCGGACAGACGGCGCAGCTTCCCGCACGCCTGCCTGCCGCCGCCGTGCCGGTGGTGCAAAACCTGGATCTGACCGACTATGGCCGGGCAACTGGTTTAAAATTGCTCCCGGCCGTGCTGGCCCAGACTGCGGCGCCCGTGCCCGTGCATACGGCCTCGGGCGCACAGTCCAAACCATCAGATATCGAGCAAAGCCTGGTATACGACTGGCCCGAACCTTCCCTGGATGCAGACCGCAATAGGGGATATGCCCTGCAGTGGTTCGGCTTTGCGACCATTGCCGCCTTGGCCTGGCTGGCCATCGCCTGGCGTATGCTGCGCCAGCGCGGCAAATCTTGATACAGCGAGGAAAAGATCTTGCCCAGCAACCCCACCGCCAACCCGAACGCAAGACGCGTTCGTTCCGCATGGCCGCTCTACCTGATTGTGTTCATCTGCATCGCGCCGGTCGTGTTTGCCCTGCTGGTGTATTACGTGCCATCGCTGCGGCCTGATGAGCACAGCAACTACGGTGCACTGATCGATCCTCAACGGGCCATGCCCGACAGCAGCGCACTGGCTCTCACCACCCTGGACGGGCAGCCGTTCGACCTGGACAGCCTGCGAGGAAAGTGGCTTCTGGTGACAGCGGATCAATCCGCCTGTCCCGAGTCCTGCGTGCGTAAGCTGTTCATTCTGCGCAATTCCCACGCCAGCCAAGGGAAGAATGTGCATCGGTTGGCGCGCATCTGGTTCGTGACGGACGAGGGACAGGTGCCCGAGAAGGTGCTGGAGGCCTACCGCGGCTATCATATGCTGCGCGCCGATCCGACGCAGCTTGCGGCCTTCCTTGCGCCCCAGGCCACAGATGGCGACCGGCAGGCGGCCCTGCGCGCGCCCATGTGGATCATCGACCCGCTGGGCAATCTGATGATGCGGTTTCCGGAAAATGCGGATCCCCTCGAGGTGCGCGGCGACATCAGCAAGCTGCTGCACAGTTCACGTATCGGCTAGCGGGCTGCAACCATGGAACATGTCGTGCGGCGCTATCGCAAGCTGGTTTTCCTGACCTGGTTTCTTACCCTGGACCTCATCATGTTCGGCGCCTTCGTGCGTCTGACGGACTCGGGCCTGGGCTGCCCCGACTGGCCAGGGTGCTACGGCAACGTGACGCCGCTGGGCGCCAGCACCCACATCGAGCAGGCTGTCCAAGCCATGCCATATGGCGCCGTCAGCTTCTCCAAGGCCTGGATAGAGATGATCCACCGCTATGCCGGCTCCATTCTCGGCATGCTGATTATCGGCATCGTGTTCATGGCCTGGCGCTATCGCCAGCAACTTGGCCGTACGCCGCTGCTGGCCACGGTGACGCTGGTGGCTGTATGCATACAGGGCGCATTCGGGGCCTGGACGGTCACCCATCGTCTCATGCCGCTGGTGGTTACATCCCACCTGCTGGGCGGCATGTTCCTGCTGTCGCTCATGACATGGCTGGCTGCGCGAGAGAAAACCCATTCGCCGATTGGCGCCGGCGCCCGGCGATGGCGCCCCTGGATGGCGGCCGGTCTTGCGCTGTTATTCCTGCAGATTGCGCTGGGCGGCTGGGTCAGTACGAACTATGCGGCCCTGGCGTGCATGGACTTTCCCACCTGCCATGGACAGTGGCTGCCCGAAATGGATTTCCGCGGCGGTTATTCACTGGTGCGGGGCTTGGGTGTGCTGCCGTCGGGCGAAATGATTTCTCAGTCCGCGCTCACGGCAATACACTGGGTGCACCGCAATTTCGCATTTGTGGTATTCATCTACCTGGCCATCATGGGCTGGATCATGCAGCGCGAACCAGGCCTGCGCGGTCCGGCCCGATTGCTGTTGTGCCTGTTGCTGGCCCAGCTGTTTACCGGCCTGACCACCATCTTCTTTCAATGGCCGTTGCTGATTGCCGTGCTCCACAACGGCGGGGCCGCCGGGCTGACGCTGGCCAGCGTTACACTGCTGGTGCGGCTGTCGCGGGCCGAAAGGGCTAAAATACCCGCATGAGCACTACCACCACCGTCCCCAACCAATCGCTGCTGCGCCAGTATCTCGTCCTGACCAAACCGCGGGTCACGCAACTGGCGGTGTTTTGCGCAGTCATCGGCATGTTCCTGGCTTCGCCGGGGCTGCCCGATCTGGGGCAAGTGGTGGCCGGTACGCTGGGCATATGGCTGCTGGCCGCAGCCGCCTTTGCCGTCAATTGCCTTATCGAGCAGGAAGTCGATGCGCGCATGCTGCGCACCGCCCGGCGCGCCACGGCGCGCGGCACCATCAGCAACATACAGGTCATCCTGTTTTCCGGCATGTTGGGTGGCGCGGGCATGCTGGTGCTCTATCATCTGGTGAACCCGCTCACCATGTGGCTTACCTTCGCCACCTTTGTGGGTTACGCCATCATCTATACCGCGGTGCTCAAGCCGCTCACCCCGCAGAACATCGTCATCGGTGGGCTGTCCGGCGCCATGCCGCCCGCGTTGGGCTGGGCCACCATAGCCAATGCGGTGCCGGCGGAGGCCTGGATTCTGGTGCTTATCATCTTCATCTGGACGCCGCCGCACTTCTGGGCCCTTGCGCTGTATCGCAACAACGATTACATCAAGGCAGGGCTTCCCATGCTGCCCGTCACGCATGGCAAGCAGTTCACGCGTCTGCACATCCTGCTATACAGCCTGGTACTGTTCGCCGCCACGCTGCTGCCCTTCATTGTGCGTATGAGCGGCATGTTCTACCTGGCCAGCGCACTGGTGCTTAGCGGCATGTTCGTCAACTATGCCTGGCGGTTGTACAAGGAATACTCCGATGAGCTCTCGCGCAAGCTGTTCCGTTTTTCCATCCTGTACCTCGCCCTGCTGTTCGCGGCGCTGCTCGTCGATCACTGGGTGCAACTGATCTAGGTTTCCGGGGTAGTTATGTCTGTTTTTTCACATGGGCGCCGCCGTCTCATGGGGGGCGCCGCAGCGTTGGCCTGCGCGCTGGCACTGGCCGCATGCGGCGATACAAAGCCCGAGTTCATTGGCTCCGATATTACTGGCTCGCACCTCGGGCAGGCCATGTCCATGCCTGACACAACGGGAAAGTTGCGCACGCTGGATGATTACAAAGGCAAAGTGAAGGTGGTGTTTTTCGGCTTCACCCAGTGTCCCGATGTATGCCCAACCTCCTTGGCCGAGCTGGCGCAAACCATGGACCTGCTGGGCACGGATGCCGACAAAGTGCAGGTCATCCTGATCAGCGTCGATCCGGCGCGCGATACGCCCGAAGTGCTGTCCGCCTATGTGCATGCGTTCAATCCGAATTTCATCGGTTTGACGGGCACCCCCGAACAGCTGGCTGCCACCGCCAAGTCGTTCAAAGCATTCTATGCGAAGGTCGAGGGCGCCGCACCGGGGCAATACACCATGAACCACGCGGCGTCGTTCTACATCCTGGATCAGGATGGCGAGGCGCGTGTGCTGGTCAGCGGCAATGCGCCCGCCAAAGACATCGCCCACGATATCCGGCAGCTGCTCTAGGTCTAGGCGCAGCATACGCCGGCGCGCATCAGTCTTTGGCTGGCACAGAGCCATCATCCTGCCGAGTGGCGGCGTCCGCCGGGTCCGCCATGTCCGTGCGCTCATGTGTTTCGTCCGAGCGTTTCACGTCCGGCATACGGTTCGCGCCTTCGTCCGCTTGTGCGGCGCCATCCGTGGACGTATCGGCGCGAGGCGCCAGATCAGGCAGAGGCTCATGCTGGCGTTCGCCGGACTGGAACTCCCGCCACACCTGCAGCGCCCGCAGCCTTTGCTTGATGACGGTTTCGATCTTGTTGCGCAGGTCGGCATCGCGGCTAAGCAGCGTGTCGAAGTCGCCTTCAAGCAGCATGAGCAGGCGGCTGTATCCCAGCGATGTGGCACGGGCTTCGAAAGGCGTGTCCGCCATCAATCCCAGCTCACCGAAAATTTCGCCCGTGCCCAATTCGACTGTCGTATCGTCGGGCAAGTGTATGGTCACGGCGCCGGAGGCCACAATGTACATGGCACGGCCGCGCCCGATCTGCATGCGTATCTCCTGATCGGGGACCGCCAGGCGGGGCTTGAGCAGCTTGCTGATGGCTGCGGCGTTCTCGGGCGACAGGCCCTCGAAGAGCGGGATGCGCTGGATCAACTCCGACGCGCTCATCGCGATATCCAGGCCAGGGTGCTTGTCCACGTGCTGCCAGCGCGAATTCGTCTGCTTGATCAAGTCGGCATACATTTCACCCGTGATCAGCACCTGTGAAAGCATGTCGCGATAGCGCAGACGCTCCAGGGCGCGTGCCATGCGGCCCAGGTAGGCTTCCTGCAGCCAGATGGCGAATTTAGGATATTGCAGCATCATGGCCTGCAAGGCGCCTTCCAGTTGCGTCATGCGATACCGGTGCGCCTTGACGATGATGTCCGTGGCGTCCTGCCCCAGCAACGGCTGGATTTCTGTTTCGGTGAATTCCACCAGCCGCTGCGCAACGGATCGCTTGCTCATCAGATTGGTGAAGCGCTTGGCAAGCTCTCGCGCGAGCAAGCCCTGGAAACCCAGTACGTACTGCAGGCGCAACGCGATGCGGAACAGCATGGAGTAGCGCAAATCGGCAGCCACGGCATCGTGGAATCCCGCGAGGCCACCCGAGCGCACCGCGTCGCTCATACGTTCGGCGCGGGCCAGTAGCGACTCCGCGGAACGCCAGTCCACGACCTGCGCCTTGAGCGTATCGTAGAACATTTCCTCTTCGCGCGCCGCCACGATGCCCAGCCCTATGGAAACTTTCTGGTCCACGGAAAGCCTGGCCAGTTCACCGCCGTCAATGCTTGCCTGCGTGGCATCGAACACGGCATTTACATGGTCGCGGGCGTCGTGACTGATATGTTCGCGTTCGGCGATGTCGTCGGTGCGTTCGCGAATATCCTCCAGCGCTACGACTACAGCCTGATTGCGCAGCACTCGCTCCATCAATGGCAGTTCGTTCAGGTGCAGCTTGCGTATCAGCGGGCGCAGCGTGGTGCCGTTGAGGAACAGCGTGATGAGCACAAAGCCAGTCGTGGCGACGGCGATGAACTGGCGCGCCTCGTATGGAACGTTATGCTGCTCGGTGACCGCCAGTGCGAGCGCCAGCGACACCGCGCCGCGCAATCCACCCCACCACATCACAGTGCGATAGGAGCGGCTGACCTTGGTACCGAACCGGGTAAGGCCCAGCAACGGGAGCATGCCGAAGGTCATGATGCCCCTGGCAAGCAGGGTCACAGCGAACACCAGGATAATTAGCAGTACCTGACTCCATGTGATGTCTGTCACCATGCGCGGGATAAGCATGGCCGCGAACACGAAAATAAGCGAGTTGGCCCAGAATCCGAACTGCGCCCAGGCGCCGGACAGCTGCTCGAATGTTGCTGGCGACATGCGGGTGCGGCCCGTCGTGCCCACGACCAGCCCGGCGATGACAGTGGCCACCACGCCCGATACGCCGAGATAGTGCTCGGATATGTAGAAGGTGAGATAGGCCAGTGCAACGGTAAGTGTGATCTCGGCGGTCGGCCAGCCACGTAGCGATATGAACAGGCCGCTTGCCAGCCGGCCCATGAGAAAGCCCGACAGTCCGCCGCCCAGAAAGCTGATGACGAAATTGGAGAAGACGGTGCCGGGGGAGAGCGTGGTGCTGCCGAAAATCACGGTTAGCAGCACGGTATACAAGGAGATGGATGCCGCATCGTTGAACAGCGCCTCGCCCTCGACCAGGGTCATGAGACGTTTGGGCGCGCCCACGTCTCGAAACACCCCCACCACGGCGACCGGATCCGTCGTGGCAACAATGGCCCCAAGCATGAGGCAAACGACCAGGCCGTAGTCGGATGCGGCGCTCAAGGAGAAGCCCACCGCGACGGTACAGACGACCACCGCTACGATGGCCATCATGAGAATCGGTCCTATATCGTCGAGTAGCCGGCGCACATTGAGCGCCAGCGCAGTTTCGAACAGAAGTATCGGGAGGAATACAAAGAGAAAGGTCTCGGACGATACCTCGAAATTCTGGAGCGAATCCAGAAAATCGGACATGACCAGCGGCGCCCAGCTGTGCACATGGATAATGAGGCCCAGGATGATGCCCACAATGGCCAGCAGAACTGAATAGGGCAACCGCAACCGGCCGGCGATGGGCGGCATGAATGACACGAGAGCGAGCAAGCCCGCCAGGCCGAATACCAGGTGACCTATTTCCATGATGTACGTCTAAGGTCGAGCGAAGGTTCAAGGATACCTTTTTTCGGGCCGCTTTCAGGTATGCGCGCGGAATTTTGCGCGGAATTTTTTCAGGCCTTTGCATTGCCTGCCAGGCGCGCATTTTCTCGCTTGGCGCCTTTTGGATAAAAGAAGGACACCCGGGGGGTGTCCTGAAAACATCCGCTTCAATAGGGAGGGGAAGAGGAGAAGCCGAAGCGGATGATGATCAATGGCTCGCGCATCAAAGCTCACACATTGTCCACATTGTGTTAGTCAGGCCCGGATCCGGTAAGTTCCGTCTTCTCCGTGAAATTTGTAAAAGGAGATGACCCGGAAGCCCGACTTGCCTGCCTGCAACGTCTGTCAGCGCGCAAAAAGCGAACCGGGCGCGAGGCCCGGCGTAATGATGCGGCTGGATTGAAAGGGAATCAGTGCGTCAGTACGGTGCGCAGCTTCTTGAATGCGGCGGCCTCGATCTGGCGGATGCGCTCGGCGGATACGCCGAATTCGGCGGCCAGCTCGTGCAGCGTGGCGCCGTTGCCGTCCTGCAGCCAGCGGGCCTCGACGATGCGTCGGGAGCGCGGATCGAGGCTTTCCAGCGCCTGGGCCAGCCCTTCGCCCTGCAAGGCGTAGTGTGCCTGCCGTTCGAGAACATTGGAGGGATCCTGCTGGCCCTCGTCGGACAGATAGGAGATGGGTGCGTAGCCTTCTTCGTCTTCGCGGGTCTCCAGCGCCATTTCCTGTCCGGACATGCGCACTTCCATTTCGGTGACATCTTGCGGGCGCACATTGAGTTCGCGCGCGATATGGTCGACCTGCTCGGTGTCCAGGCTCTGGCTGCCATCGGGACGCATGCGACGCAGATTGAAGAACAGCTTGCGCTGGGCCTTGGTGGTGGCCACTTTGACCAGACGCCAGTTGCGTACGATGTATTCGTGGATTTCGGCCTTGATCCAGTGCACGGCAAAGGAAACCAAGCGCACGCCGCGATCGGGATCGAAGCGCTTGACGGCCTTCATGAGGCCGACATTGCCTTCCTGGATGAGGTCGGCATGCGCCAGCCCATAGCCCAAGTATTGGCGGGCAATGGAGACAACCAGGCGCAGGTGCGAGGTAATGAGCTGCCGGGCGGCATCCAGGTCGGACTGGTCGCGCAGGCGTCTGCCCAAGTCGATTTCCTGCTCTTGCGTGAGCAGAGGCAAGTGATTGACGGCACTGATATAGGCTTCAATCGTGCCGAGCGCGCCGGGGTTGGAGACAGCCAGCGCCAATTGGGAGTTGGTCAGCGCCATGGATTGCGGGGCTTGCGTCATCGTATAGAGGGATCCTTTTGCAAAGTGTTCCACAGATATGTTAGCACTCTTGAGGCTAGAGTGCTAATACATTGCGCAAATAGACAACAGATGCAATTTTGAGTCGATTTTGGTGAAAAAGTTCCTTTTTTAGGTGTTTTTCTGCGTCTTTTGCCGCATCTTTCTTAAAAAAGGCAGCAAGCCGTGTGCCCGTGGCGCCTCAGGGCGCAATAATGGCCCGCAGCATGTCCACCAGTCGTTCGCCATGACCGGGCTCGAGCCTGGCCAGGATGCGTCGTTGATGATCCATGGCCTGTGCGCAAAGGGGGCTGACGAGCCGTTCGCCCTTGGATGTGATACTGACGCGGGTCTGACGCCTGTCGCTGCGTACAGTGCGCAGCCGGATGTAGCCCTGCGCCTCAAGTCCGGGCAGCACCTTGCTGAGCGTGGGCTGCTTGGTGACGGCCAGGCGGGCCAGTTCCCCCACGGTTTCGCCCTCGCTGCCCATCAGGCTGGCAAGTATGCGCCATTCGGTCACGGTCAGCCCGGCTTTTCGGACTTCGACATGGAACTCCGCCGAAATGCGGTGGCTCGCCTGTGCCAGGACCGACGCCAGATAGTGCTGTACGAATCGCCGCGATCCTGTTTTGTCTTCCAAGAATATCCCCAATCAGTGGTGGCCGCGATGCCGGAAACGGGCCCGCCGGTGCACGGCATCATAGTAGCCTGATATAAGCTTTCCGCTCATTTTTTTCCATTTTCGCAGTGCATCTAATGGAAAACGCGCATACACAACTGCTTATCCTGACAGATAAATTTGATTATTGCATGAATTTTCATATTTTCGTTGACGGGCTTTAATTTGAGGCTTAAAGTACTTCGGACCAACGATAGAATGGCAAGCAGGAGACAATATGGCGGAACGCTCTTTCAAGAAGGAAGTGCAGCAGTTGCGCATCGGCGCTGGCCAGGAATTCCGGGGTGAAGGCATACTGGCCGTCACCAAGGGGCTGCTGCAGTCTGGCGTAGGCTATGTGGCCGGATATCAGGGTTCACCGATTTCCCATCTCATGGATGTGTTGGCAGACGCCCAGGACATTCTCGAGGAATTGGACGTGCATTTCGAGGCCAGTGCCTCGGAAGCCACCGCCGCCGCCACGCTGGCTGCATCGGTGATGTATCCGATACGGGGCGCCGTCACCTGGAAATCCACCGTTGGCACCAATGTGGCCTCCGATGCGCTCGCCAATCTCGCCTCGGGCGGGGTGACCGGCGGCGCGTTGATCGTGGTGGGGGAGGACTACGGCGAGGGGTCCTCCATCATGCAGGAGCGTACCCATGCCTTTGCCATGAAATCGCAGATCTGGCTGCTGGATCCGCGGCCTAACCTGGAGAGCATGGTCAAGGCTGTCGAGGACGGCTTCCAGCTTTCGGAGGCCAGCAATACGCCTGTGATGCTGCAGTTGCGGATACGCAGCTGCCATGTGCATGGGCGATTCATCGCCAGGGACAATCGCCGGCCGGCCATGACGCTGTCGCAGGCGCTGGCGCAGCCGGTGCGCGATACCAGCCGGATCGTGCTGCCGCCGGCCTCTTTCCTGCATGAGCATGAGAAGGTTGAGTCGCGTTGGCCTGCGGCGGTGGACTACATACGCAGCAATGGCCTCAATGAGGTGTTCGACGGCGACGAGCAGTCGCTGGGATTGATCCTGCAGGGCGGTCTGTACAACGGTGTCATCCGCGCCCTGCAGTTGCTTGGTCTTGCGGACACCTTTGGCAACAGCCGCATTCCCCTGTACGTGATGAACGTGACCTATCCAGTCGTGGACGAGGAAATACGCGATTTCTGTCGAAACCGGAAGGCAGTGCTGCTGCTCGAAGAGGGGCAGCCGGACTACATAGCCCAGAATCTGCACAGCATATTGCGCCAGGCCGGTTCGGACACGACACTGCACGGCAAGGACATGTTGCCCATGGCGGGCGAATACACGACAGCCGTTATGCGTGACGGCATCCAGAAGTTCCTGGCGGCGCATGCGCCGGCGCTGCTTCAACGCGTTGCCGAGGCGCCCGCCCCGCCCAATCTTCGGGAAACCGTGGTTGCACGCGACAAGGGCGACGCGCCCCCTCCATCCGTGGTCCCGCGCAAGCCGCCCGAGATGGTGGCGGCCAGCCTGGCTGGCGTGGTGCCTCCCCGTCCGCCCGGCTTCTGTACCGGGTGCCCGGAGCGTCCGGTGTTCGCGGCCCTTACGCTGGCGCAGGAGAAGCTGGGCGAGCATCATATCGCCTGCGACATTGGTTGCCATCTCTTCTCCATTTTGCCGCCGTTCAACCTGGGCGCGACCACCATGGGTTATGGATTGGGCGCATCGAGCGCAGCCGCCTTCAACGTTCCCTCATCCAAGCGACCCATCTCCATCATGGGCGACGGCGGCTTCTGGCACAACGGCCTGGCGTCCGGCATCGGCAATGCCGTATTCAACAAATACGACGGCGTGATCATCATCGTCGACAACTATTACTCCGCGGCAACGGGCGGGCAGGACATCCTGTCGTCCAGGGCGAGCAATAGGCACCGTTCCACCAACAACCCCATCGAGACGGCAGTTCGCGGCGTGGGTGTGAAATGGGTGCGTACGCTGGATCGCACATACGACGTGGCGAAGGCCCGCAACACCATAGAAGAGGCGCTGACCACGGCGGAAAAGGGTCCTAAAGTCATCATCGCACAGTCCGAGTGCATGCTCAATCGGCAGCGGCGGGAGAAGCCGCTGTTCAGGCAGGCGGTAAAGGGCGGCAAGCGTGTCGTACGGCAACGCTTTGGCGTGGATCCCGATGTCTGCAGCGGTGATCACGCCTGTATCCGGCTGTCGGGGTGCCCCTCCCTGACCATCAAGGACAGCGGCGATCCTCTGAAGGAAGACCCCATCGCCTATGTCGACAACACCTGCGTGGGCTGTGGCAATTGCGGAGAGGTCGCGGACGCGGCCGTTCTCTGCCCGTCTTTCTATCGCGCGGACGTTATCCACAACCCGAGTCGATGGGACCAATGGAAGGCCGGGATGCGCCGGCGCGTCATTGGCTATCTGCAGGCTCGCCGTCAGGCCCAACTGAATGAATACGCCCTGTAGGAGTCCGGCCATGAATATGAACGCTGCCGCGGGCGCGACACCCGGCGTCCGTTTCCACGCAGGTACGCCCATCAAGATTGCAATCCTGGCCATGGGCGGGCAGGGCGGCGGCGTGCTGGCCGACTGGGTCGTCGATATGGCGGAGCACGCCGGCTGGTGGGCGCAGACGACGTCCGTGCCAGGCGTGGCGCAGCGCACTGGCGCAACGGTGTATTACGTGGAGCTGCTTCCGGAGGGTGCGGTGCAGGCAGCTGGCAGACCCCCGGCGCTGGCCATGATGCCGACGCCGGGCGATGTCGATGTGGTGCTGGCCGCTGAGCTCATGGAGGGCGGGCGCGCCATACAGCGCGGCTTCGTGACGCCTGAACGTACAACGCTGATCACCTCTTCTCATCGCAGCTATGCGGTGGCGGAGAAGGCGGCCCACGGGAACGGCATCGCCGATTCGAACGCGGTCCTCGAGGCAGGCAGCGAAGCGGCCCGCCGCTTTATCTGTCTGGATCTTCAGGCTATGGCGGAAGAGGCGGGCAGTGTCATCAGCGCCAGTCTTTTTGGTGCATTGGCGGGCAGCGAGGCTATACCCTTTGTCCGCGATGATTTCGAGCAGACCGTGCGCCGCGCAGGCCTGGGCGTGGAGGCAAGCCTGGGTGCGTTTGCTTCGGCCTTCGAGGCGGCCAGGGCCGCACCGCACGCCCCACCGCGTCTTGAAAGTGAACGTTCGACGCCGGAAGTGCCGCTGCAGGCTTCGCATCCCCGCGTGCAAGCATTGCTGGACGATCTGAGGCAAAATTTTCCTCAGCAGGCCCAATCCATGATGGTGGCGGGGTTGCGCCGCACGCTGGCGTTCCAGGATCTGCGCTATGCGCAGGAGTACATGGAGCACATGCACGCCCTGCGCGATCTGGATGCCCGGTTCGGCGGCGCGCCAAAGCACTGGGCGCTGACTGTGGCTGCGGCCCGATACGTGGCGGTTGCAATGGCATACGACGATGTCATCAGGGTGGCGGACCTGAAAACCCGGGGCAGCCGTTTCGAGCGCGTGCGCGAAGAAACCCGCGCGGAATCGGCACAGATTGTCTACGCGACCGAATATATGCACCCCCGCCTCGAAGAGGTTTGCGGCGCCATGCCTGCCCGGTTGGGGCGGGCCATCGAGAATTCGGCATTCATGCAGCGCATGTTGAGTCCGCTGTTTCGCAAGGGGCGTTATGTGAAGAGCGGCAGCCTGCGAGGCTTTCTGTTGTTGTATTGCCTGGCCGGTATGCGCCGCTTCCGGCGCGGGACACTGCGTCATCAGGTCGAGCAGCGCAGCCTGCGGCAATGGCTCGAGCAGATCTACGACACAGTGCATCACGACTATGATCTGGCGGTGGAGCTGGTGAATTGCCGCCGGCTGGTCAAGGGATACAGCGACACGCACGAGCGCGGAGCAAGCAAGTATCAGCGCCTGGGTCTGGCGGCCAGCCATCTGCTGGGCCAGCCCGATGCGGCCGCCCAGTTGAAGGCCCTGCGTGAAGCCGCCCTGGCGGACAGCAAAGGCGAGAAACTGGATCAGATGATGGCGCAGGCACTTTCCTCGGCTAGCACCTGAGAATACAGAAGAGATAACCGTGAGCAATTTGATTCTGACCGTTGTCGATACCCGAATGGAAACGCCGCTCATCCGCGCGATAACGCTGCGTGCCGCAGATGGCGCAACGCTGCCGGCCTTCACGGCGGGCGCGCACTTGCGCGTGGCCGTGCCCGGCCAGAAATTGCCGCGCTGCTATTCGCTGGTATGCCTGGATGATGACGCGGCATCCTTCGATGCGCCTGTTCAGTACCGTCTTGGCGTCCGGCTGGAAGATCCGGGCAGCGGCGGCTCGCGCCATATGCATGCGCTCAAGGTGGGTGATACGCTGGAAGTGGACGGGCCTCATAATGACTTCCCGCTGGAGAACGCACCGGACGGTGAGCTCGGGGGCGAGGTCGTCCTGGTGGCTGGCGGCATAGGCATTACACCTATTACCGCCATGGCAGCGGCGCTCAGGCGTGCCGGACGTCCCTTCCAGTTACATTACTATGGCCGCAGTCGGGACCAGATGGCTTTCCTCGAACCGCTCGCCGCCCGGCATGGCCAGGTGCTGCATGTGCACCCTGACGATGAAGCCGATTGCTCTCTTGCGCTGGGCGCGCTGCTGGACGCCATGGAGGCTGATCAGCCCGTGTACGTATGCGGGCCGCGCGCCATGATCGATGCGTTGCGGGAGGCTGCCGGAGCGCGCCAATGGCTGCGCGAGCGCGTCCGTTTCGAGCTCTTCACGGCGCCCGAGGCGCAAGCCGGGGATACTGGCTTCGAAGTCGAACTGCGCCAGTCCGGCATGGCGCTGCATGTGCCGGCGGACAAGACGATTCTGGAAGTGCTGGAGGAGGCCGGTTGCGATCCGCTGTGCGATTGCCGCCGCGGCGAATGCGGCGTATGCCAGGCCACCGTGCTGGAAGGTACACCCGATCATCGCGACTGCTATCTGTCCGATGAGGAGCGCGCGGCCGGCGATGTCATGCAGATCTGCGTCTCGCGCAGCCGCTCGCCGCGGCTGGTGCTGGACCTTTGATACATGGAGACAATATGAACTATCGCAATAATCCCGTCGCAGTGGCCGCGCTGGTCCGGCCGACGGAAGTCCACAGGGACCTGTTCATAGACCAGGAGCTGTTCGAACTGGAGATGGAGCATCTTTTCGCTAATACGTGGGTGTATGTGGGCCACGAAAGCCAGGTTCCCAACGTGGGCGATTACTACACCACTACCGTGGGCGACCAGCCGGTCGTCATGGTGCGGCACACTGACAAGTCGGTCCGCGTATTGCATAACCGTTGCGCCCACAAGGGTGTGATGGTGGTCAATGACACCTGCGGCAGTACGGGCAAGTTTTTTCGCTGCCCCTACCACGCATGGACCTTCCGCACGGATGGACAATTGCTGTCGATCCCGTTGAAAAAAGGCTATGACCCGCAGGTGCTCAAAGCGTGCGAAGCGAGCCAAGGCATGGCTGCGGTACCGAATGTGCAGGTGCATCGGGGCTTTGTTTTCTGTCGGCTGAACCATGACGGAGAGTCCTTCGAAGACTTCTTCGGCGAGTCGCTATCCACGCTGGACAACATGGCGGACCGTTCGCCGGAAGGCAGGCTCGAGGCCGCGGGCGGGGTTCTGCGCTATGTGCACGACTGCAATTGGAAAATGCTGGTGGACAACCAGACCGACACCTGCCATCCGATGGTGGCCCATGAGTCGTCGGCCGGAACCGCCGTGCGCGTCTGGGAAGAGGCACCCGAAGGCACGCCCAAGCCCATGGCAGTGGAGCAGTTCGCGCCCTTCATTTCCCCCTATGAGTTCTTCGAAGGCATGGGCATCCGCGTCTGGAAGAACGGCCATGGGCATACCGGCGTGAACAACTCCATCCATGCAGCCTATTCCGCCATTCCCGGCTATATGGAAGCCATGACCGCCGCTTACGGCGAGGAGCGGGCGAAGGAGATACTGGGTGAAGTGCGGCACAACACCACCTACTTCCCTAACATCATGGTCAAGGGTCCCATTCAGACATTGCGCGTGTTCAAGCCGCTGGCGGCAAACAGGACGCTGGTCGAGTCCTGGACCTTCCGCCTGGTGGGTGCGCCGGACAAGCTGCTGGAACGCACACTCATGTACAACCGGCTGATCAATGCGCCCACTTCGGTTGTCGGCCATGATGATCACGAGGTGTATGAGCGGTCGCAGCATGGACTGCACAGCCGCGGGCGCGAGTGGGTGAATGTGGCGCGGCTTTACGAGCCGGACGAAGCGGGGCGCGAGAATGAAGTGGTCAACGGCACGAGCGAGTGGCAGATGCGCAATCAATACCAAGCGTGGGCGCGGTACATGACCGCGAGCATGAAGGAGGCGGCATGAGCACGCGGGGATACAGCGACCGGCATCTGATCGACTTTGTCTACGCCGAGGCCCGGTTGCTCGACGAACGTCGGTTTCAGGATTGGCTGGATCTGTACACGGAGGACGGCTATTACTGGATGCCACTGTCGCCGGGCCAGACCGATCCGATTATGGAAGGGTCGCTCATGTATGAAGACAGGCTGCTCCTGCGCGTGCGGGTGGAGCGCCTGGCTGGGCAGCGCACCTATTCGCAGCAGCCCACCAGCCGCAGCCATCATTTGTTGCAGCAGCCCACGATCGAGTCCGATCACCCCTGGCATCAACCTGACCAGGGACAGTATGTGGTGCGCGCGGCCTTCCATTATGTCGAGACGCGGCTGGATCAGCAGGCGCTCTATGCGGGCTGGTCGACCTATGAGCTCAAGGACATCGACGGCGCTTTGCGCATACGGCTAAAGCGTGTGGATCTGGTCAATTGCGATGCTGCACTGCGCAGCATCCAGCTGTTTATGTAGGGGCGCGCATTGACCGAGATTCAGACCGTTTTCCAGGCATTCTCTGAGGCGGCCCGGCGCTGGCCCGACAAGCCGTTCCTGTGCATCGTGCCCGAAACCGCGCAGACCTATGGCATACAGGCGGGCGAACTGCGCTATGGCGACAGTCTGGATCGGGTGTCGCGTCTGTCGCGGGCGTACGCGCAGGCGGGCTACGGCCATGGCCATCGCGCGGGGCTTTTGCTGGAGAATCGGCCTGATTTTCTGCTGCATTGGTTCGCGTTAAATGCCTTGGGCGTGTCCGTCGTGCCCATCAATGCCGAATTGCGGGCGGCGGAGCTGGAGTATCTGGTGGCGCACTCCGAAATCGCCATCGCGGTGGCGCTGCCCGAACGCCACGGCAGCCTGGCGACGGCCGCAGGCGCCGTGGGACGTACTCTCGCCGTCATGGCACCGGACGGCACACCGCCGCCGGCGGCCGAACCGCCGCCACGAAAGCATTTGCCCATCGGCGCGCAGACGGAATGCGCACTGCTTTATACATCGGGTACCACGGGGCGGCCCAAGGGCTGCATGCTGCCCAACACTTATTTCCTGCAAGCGGGCCTGTGGTACCGCGATGCGGGCGGCCTGGCCGCCCTGCGCATCGGCAGCGAGCGCATGCTGACGCCGTTGCCCCTGGTGCATATGAACGCCATGGCTTATTCCGTGATGGCCATGGTCCTCACAGGCGGTTGCCTGGTTCCCCTGGACCGCTTTCATCCGCGCACCTGGTGGCAGACGGTGCGCGAGGCCCGGGCGACGGTAGTGCACTACCTGGGCGTCATGCCGGCCATTCTCATGAAGGCGGCGGCGAGTACCGATGACGCGGAGCACCAGGTACGCTTCGGTTTCGGTGCGGGCATAGATCCGGCCCTGCACCAGGCGTTCGAG
This sequence comes from Allopusillimonas soli, assembly GCF_004153445.1. Lineage (GTDB taxonomy): Bacteria > Pseudomonadota > Gammaproteobacteria > Burkholderiales > Burkholderiaceae_B > Allopusillimonas > Allopusillimonas soli. Next base: position 469,819 of record NZ_SDQC01000003.1, on the reverse strand, counting down.
ACCCGCTTCGGCTTTCCATTGCTGGAGGCCTGGGCTATGACGGAAACCGGTGCAGGCGCTGTCATCATCGCGGATCGCGAGCCGCGTTTTGTGGGCAGCAGCTGCTTTGGCAAAGAGGCCCCGGACGTCGAGGTGCGCCTGGTGAACGACGCCGGCCAGGATGCCGGAACAGGCGAGAACGCGGAATTATGGGTGCGGCACGCCGGCTCCGACCCCAGGCTGGGTTTTTTCTCGGGGTATCTCAAGGACGAGGCGGCCACGCGCGCTGCCTGGGAAGGCGGCTGGTTTCATACCGGCGATATCGTGCGCCGCAATGAACAGGGCTATCTGCATTTTGTCGACCGCAAGAAGAATGTAATCCGGCGCAGCGGCGAGAATATCGCAGCGGTGGAGGTGGAAAGCGTGCTGCTGCAGCACCCGGCCGTGAAAGCCGTGGCCTGCGCGGCGGTGCCCGACCCGGTGCGGGGCGACGAGGTCATGGCCTGCATTGTTCCGCACGCCATGCCGGATGCCGCGGGTGCGGCAGCCCTGGCGCGGGATATCGTGTCCTGGAGCCTGACACGGCTGGCCTATTACAAGGTGCCGGGTTATGTCGCCTTTATCGATGCGCTACCTTTGACAGCCACCAACAAGATCCAGCGCGGCGAGCTGAAGACGCTGGCGCCAACGCTGCCTGGAAGCGCGTTGTGCTCGGATACGCGTGACATGAAGAAGCGCCAGGAGGTGGCGCCATGAGTCACCCGCGCGCAAGCTATGACGGGGTCGTGGCGACGGTTCCCGTGAGCATCCCGTATGTGCGTTATTCCATTCAGAGCGCACACTGGTGGCTGGGACACGCCTTGCGGGAATTGATACGCGGAGCCCGGATCAACAAGGCCGACATCGATGGCTTGTGTGTCTCCAGTTTCACCCTGGCACCCGACACGGCGGTGGGCCTGGTACAGCATCTCGACATGACGCCGCGCTGGCTGGATCACATACCCACGGGGGGCGCGAGCGGCATCATGGGGTTGCGCAGGGCGGCGCGTGCGGTGCAGTGCGGCGATGCCGAGCTTGTGGCGTGTGTTGCCGGCGACACCAATCATGTTGATTCCTTCCGGCATACACTCAGCCAGTTTTCCCGTTTTGCACAGGATGGCGTCTATCCTTATGGTGCGGGCGGCCCCAATGCCAGCTTCGCGCTGCTGACGCGCAACTATATGCGAGAGACCGGCGCAACGCGCGAGGATTTTGGCAAGCTATGCGTGGCACAGCGCGAAAATGCATTGCGCTATCCGCACGCCCTGATGAAAAAGCCCCTCACATTGCGGCAGTATCTTGAGGCGCGGCTGATCACAGACCCCATTCATCTATTCGATTGTGTCATGCCCTGCGCGGGCGCGGAGGGGTTTATGGTCATGCGCGAACAACGCGCCCGCGATCTGGGGCTGCCGTTTGTCCGTATTCTTTCCACGATGGAACGCCACAATGCCTGGCCTGAGGATCCCATACAGATAAGAGGCGGCTGGACTATCGATCGCGATGATTTCTATGATCATGCAGGCGTTGCGCCGGCAGACGTCGACTTCATGCAAGCCTATGACGACTACCCTGTGATAAATATGATGCAGATCGAAGATCTGGGCTTCTGCGCGAAAGGCGAGGCGCCGGAATTCGTGCGCGATCACACCTTTACGATCGATGGCAGCTTTCCCTTCAACACCTGCGGCGGCCAGCTGTCGGTGGGTCAGGCGGGCGCCGCAGGCGGCTATCTGGGCCTTGTGGAGGCCGTGCGGCAACTGACCGGGTCTGCGGGCGGCACACAATTAAAGAATCCGCGCATAGGCTTGATAAGCGGCTTCGGCATGATCAACTATGATCGTGGCCTGTGCACTGCCGCAGCGCTGCTTGCCAGGAGCGATGCATGACACAGCCTTTGACGCGCCCGCCCCGCAAGAATCCGCTTGCGCGCACACGGCAGCCGACGCGCCCGCCCCAGATACGCAGCCGCCGCGCGCTGGGGCTGACTGCCGCCGCGGCGCTGGGCCGATTTGAACTGCAGGTGTGCCAGGACTGCCAGGCCGTGCAATATCCGCCACGCGAAGTATGCCGGCAATGCCTGTCCGAGAGGTTGCGATGGTTGCCGGTGAATCCGCGCGGACGATTGCTGGCTGTGACCACGCTGCATCACAGCAACGACCTGTACTTCCGCGAACGCCTTCCTTGGCGCATAGGCACGGTGCAGATGGCCGCGGGCCCCGCCGTGGTCGCCCATGTGCATGGCGATTGCAAGGAAGCCGATATCGTTCGGCTGGCGCTCAAACTCGATCGCAGTGGACAGGCGGTCATGATTGCACTTCCCGATGAGGCGACCCCCAATATGGAAGACGACAAGACATTGCGCGAAACCGCGTGCGACCCCAAGTTCCGTCGCGTCCTGGTGACCGATGGCAAAACGCCGCTGGGCATGGCGACGATACGCGCCCTGCTGGATGCGCAGGCCAGCATGGTGTTCGCTGGCGATCCCGATGTATGGCGCCGCAGTGCCGAATTCGATGCCTTATGCGAGGACGAGCGCGTGCTGCCGCAGGATATGAATATCACCGACACCGATTCAGTGGAACGCATTTCGCGTTCGATAGGCGGCAAAGTGGATATCCTGATCAACACGGCCGACTACCAGCGCGACGGCGGCGTCCTGTTCAGCCATGGCATGAATACTGCGCGTGAAGCCATGGAAGTGAACTGCATGGGCCTGATGCGGCTGGCGCAGCACTTCGGCCCGGGCATGTTCGGGCGCGCCGCCGACGGCGTGAACAATGCCGTGGCCTGGGTGAATGTGCTGTCCATCTATGCGCATGTGAACCTGCCCGCGCGTGGCTTGTGGTCGGCATCGCAGGCTGCGGCGCTGTCTGTGGCGCAATGCTTGCGCCAGGAATTCATGCAGGCCGGCGTACGTGTCATCAACGTATTCCCCGGCCCGCTGGACCATGAGTGGGAGCAATTGACGCCTCCCCCCCGGGTGGCCCCCGGCGCGGTCGCCGCGGCCATCGTACGCGCCTTGCAGGAGGGAACCGAGGACGTTTACGTGGGTGATGTCGCCAAGGAATTTCTGGACCGTTGGCGGGCCAATCCCAAGGGGCTCGAGCGCGAGCTTTGACATCAACAAACCGGAGACATCATGAGCACTACCGTATTGGGACAATTCATGGCCGAGCTTGTTTCGGGCAAGATACGCATCGTGGATCTGACCGAAACCCTTACGCCGGAGTTTCCCACCATCGTCCTGCCGCCCGAGTTCGGCCAGGCCTGGCCGTTTCGCATTGAGGAAATCTCGCGCTATGACGAGCGCGGACCCGGCTGGTACTGGAACAACTTTTCCATGTCGGAGCATACCGGCACGCATTTTGATGCACCGGCACACTGGGTCAGCGGCAAGGACCAGCCTGACAACACCGTGGACACCATACCCGTCGAGGCGTTCATTGCAGAGGCTTGCGTTCTGGATTGTTCCGTTGAGGCGCGCGAGGACGCCGATTTCCTGCTTACCATAGACTTTGTCGAACGTTGGGAGGCCGAGCACGGCCGCATTCCGCCGCGTTCCTGGGTGTTCATGCGCACCGATTGGTCCAAGCGCCAGAAACCTACCGACTATCTCAACATGCGAGAAGACGGTGCACATTCGCCCGGTCCGGATGCACAGGTGGTGCCCTGGCTCATCAAGGAACGGGACGTGCACGGGTTCGGCACCGAGTCCGTCGGCACCGATACAGGACAGGCCCAGCATCTGGATCCTCCCTTTCCGTGCCATTACTACATGCATGGCAATAATCGCTACGGCCTGCAATGCATGACCAACCTGGATCAGTTGCCACCTCGCGGCGCCGTCATCTTCTCCGCGCCGTTGAAGATACGCCGCGGCTCGGGCAGCCCGCTGCGGGTCCTGGCATTGACCTCATCCAATGGCGCCGCACAGCCGCGCCCCTGACCTGGACTGAAGCAATTAAGGTCCGCTGCGCGGACTGGGAGTGAAGGATGGCAGACAAGTACATGGCATTGGTAACGGGCGGCAGCGCCGGCATAGGCGCCGAGATTTGCCGGCAAATGCTGGAGGCAGGCTATGACGTGATATCCATGGCGCGACGGGCGCCCGGGTTTTCCCATCCCGCCTTGCTACCGGTGCAGGTGGATCTGCTGGATGCTCAGGCGGTTGCCCATGCAGCGCAGGAGATTGCAGGCCAACATGCTGTCACCCATTTCGTGCACAATGCGGGCGTGATCTGGCCCAATCTGCTACCTGACGTGTCCCTGGATGAACTCCAGGGCTTGACACAGATCCATCTGGGTGCAGCTATTGCGCTGACGCAGGCGGTGCTGCCGGGCATGGAGCGCGCCGGCTTCGGGCGCATCGTGCTGATGTCGTCACGCGGCGCGCTGGGCCTGCCCACACGCACCGCCTATTCGGCCACCAAGGCAGGCATGGTGGGCATGGCGCGCACATGGGCACTGGAACTCGCGCCCAAGGGCATCACGGTCAACGTCGTGGCGCCAGGCCCCATCCAGACCGACATGTTCTACGATGTCATCCCCGCCGGTAGCGAAAGAGAGCAGAATATCGCCAAGGGTATCCCAGTCCAGCGCCTTGGCCGCGCCGACGATGTGGCCCGCGCCGTCATGTTCTTTTCCGACCCTTCCAACAGCTTCGTGACCGGTCAGACGCTTTATGTATGCGGAGGCGCCAGCGTGAGTTCCGTGACCATTTGATCCATTTCGCCAGCAATGTGCCGGCGGGCCGCGCGGCATCCGGAAAGGAAGACGTGCGCAGTTGGCAGCTGGCCGTTAGACTTGCGGGTAAGCGCAGTGCCCGCAGCACACAACAAACGTGCAGTCATACCAAAGGAGATAGACCTATGCTGATTCGAACCCTGGCCCTGTCGGCCGCCCTGCTGGCCGTGCTTGGCACAGCGCCAGCATCCGCCCAAGTCAAGGTGGGTGTTGTCACCTCGTCAACTGGGCCCACCGCCATGATAGGCATCCCGCAGAAAAACTCCGTCGCCCTGCTGCCGGCCAAAATCGGCGATCTTTCCGTGGAATATATCTCGCTGGACGACGCCAGTGATCCCACGCAGACCGTCACCAATTTCAAGAAGCTCATCACCGAGGAAAAGGTGGACGCCATCATCGGGCCATCAGGCTCGCCCAACGCCATGGGGGTCATTCAGTTTGCGGCGGAGTCAGGCACGCCCATGCTGGCGCCGGTCGGTACCGCGGCGGTTGTCCTGCCCATGACAGAGCAGAAGAAGTGGGTGTTCAAAACCACGCAGAACGACGACATCATTGCCAAGGCGCTCGTTGGCCACATGGCAACCCATGGTATCAAGACGCTGGGCTTTATCGGTTTGAACGACGCCTACGGCGAAAACTGGCTCAAGGTCATCACGGGCCTTGCCAAGGAGCATGGCATAGACCTCATTGCGACGGAACGCTACCAGCGTTCGGACACCTCGGTGACGGGCCAGGCCCTCAAGGTGCTTGCGGCCAACCCCGACGCCGTGCTGATCGCGGGTACGGGCTCGAATGCCGTGTTGCCGGAGACCACGCTAGCCAGGCAAGGCTACAAGGGGCAGTTCTACCAGACGCATGGCGCGGCGCTGCCGGCCTTCCTGAAGCTGGGAGGCAAGGATGTCGAAGGCACCATACTGGCGGCCAGCCTGATGCTTGTGCTGCCTGAAATCGACGACAGCAATCCGTCCAAGAAAGTGGCAGTGGACTATATCAAGCGCTACGAGGATAAATACGGCGAAAAGCCTGCCACGTTCGGGGCGAATGTCTACGATGCCGGTCTGCTGCTTGAGCGCGCCATTCCCATTGCCGGAAAGACCGCCAAGCCTGGCACGCCGGAATTCCGCAGCGCTTTGCGCGATGCGCTTGAAACCACCAAGGAGCTGGTTGCCACCCAGGGCGTCTACAACATGTCCCCGCAGGATCACAGCGGCTTTGATGACCGCGGCCGCGAACTCATCACGGTGAAGGATGGCCACTGGCGGCTCGTGAAGGACTGATCGTCTGGCGTATGGGATCCTTCAGGGCGAGGCCGGATCAGGCCTCGTTCGTCTGCTGCCGCCGCCATTCGGTTGGCGACACGCCGTAGCGGCGCCGAAACGCATGGCTGAAGGCCGCCGCGTCGGAAAAACCGTGCCGGTACGCCAGGTCGCTGATCTGCTGCGTGGCGGCGGTGTTGGCCAGCATGCGGCGGCAGCGTTCCAGGCGCGCTGCCTGGATATAGTCTGCCGGACTGGCGCCATGGCTTTCGAACAGTTTGTATAGGTACCGGCGGGAAATGCGAAAGCGGGCGGCAATCCCCGACGCGGTCATGCCCGGATCATGCAGATTGTCTTCGATATGCTGGCATATGGTGCGGAACTGCGCCTGGCGCACCTCATCCAGTCCTGAAATATCTTCTGCGCCGGTCTGCTCGCAAACATTCAACCCTATCATTTGCATGATGCTGGCGGCGATGTCACGCATGGCGGCGTCCGACAGGCTGGGGCTTTCCGACAGCGCCAGCCGAAGCGTGTCCATGGCGATACGCGCGCTGCCATGCCGCGCGCTGAAGGCGCGGGCCACAGCGCGCTGCAGGTATGGCGCCCATACCGGCATCTGCGCCGGCGAGATCTGCAATACGAGAAAGTGCGCATCCTGTTCCACGTCGACCTCATAGGGCCGCGCTGTGTCATACAGGCCCCACTCGCCAGGATTCAGAATGGCCGTGCGGTCGGCCTGAACGATGCGGCTGCGGCCCGACAATTGCAGCGTAGCCTTGTACAGCCCTTCCTCGGCGCGGCTGGCGAGCACCTTGGTGCGGGATACGCGTTGAGCCGAGGTAAGCAGTTCGGTGACGCGCAGACACCCCAGGCTGTCATGGGCGGCCGTATTCAGAAAGGGGCCGGCGTTCTTGGCTCGCACTTCCAGCGGTACGAAATACTCACAGACGCCGTCGTGCCAGGGGCCGGGCCGGTCGAAATAGCGCGGCGGAGTGCGCAGAAGCAGGGACGCCATACATGGTTCACCTTGCAAAAAACGGGCCGGGCGCGCCGCAACCGCTTGGCGCCCAAGCATGAATGTATTCTTTATACCTAAATCAGTGCGGCGCATCTATGCGTAGAAACCTTTAGTGCATGCGGTGTGTGGGCCGAGCCGAGGTTGGCATCATTCGTTTTTTCCAAAGGTGTAGGGAGCCAGGTGGTGCCCGCTTTCCGCGATCCTCGCGGCAAGCGCGCGCCGCACACGGGCCACATCATCGAAACGCTGTTGCCGGGAGGCGCCCACTTCCGTGGCGGTGAACAGCCGGAAGCCGAGGCCGGCCTGACCAGGGCTGAATTGCATAACGGCCCAATTGAGCACATTGGCCAATTCTGCATTGCTGAGCTGCGATTGGGCCGCACCAGGCACCCGTATCATGTAGTCGCGACCTTGCGGAAGGGCGGCCAACAGTCCTATGGAGTTCCTGAAACTGGGCACGCCATTGCGCGCAACGCCTGTTCCGTCGTAACGATGGCAGCCCGCGCACTGCAGCATGTAATCCTTATAGGCTGCAGTGCTGTGCACCATGCCATCTGTGCCTGCATTGGCCGTCGGGGCGCAAGCAAGGACCATGGCGCATAGCGCCATGGCGGCCAGTGCCCGCCGGGGTTGGCGCAGCTCAGTTCTTGGCGAGGCCCACGACAATAGATGTTGTGCAGTGGAAGGTCGTATTCTCATTTGCCATGCACCAATTGACATCGTTGTGCAGAAAGAACTCGTAGCCGGGCCTTTCTCGAACCTGCGACGAGCATAGGCATCGATTGCACGCCGTCTTGCCGCAGCAATCGTGATAGCTCACCAGGTAATCCTTGCCATCATTAGGGTTGTGGCAGGTGCCGACCCAGGAAATGGGTGATGGTGTGGTGCCGGGCGGGCAGGTGGTGGGCGTGCCGCCGCAGCATGAGCATAGGAAGCCATCCACTGCACAATAGCGCCAGTAGTCGCAGGACGTCAGTTCCTCCTCGGTTGCTCCGTCAAGGAGACTGTCTCCTGTTTTCTTTCCGGCTGCGGCGCGCGCCACGGGCAGCACGGGCATCAGAAAAGCCGACCCCACCAGCACCTTGCCGACCCGATTTAGCACACTGCGGCGGGACGATCTGTGCGCGACCTGGCGCGCCATGTTTTCACCCAATTTATCCAGCCAGCGCATTGGCATTCTCCTTGCGAGTAACCTTGAGTTCCTGGATGGAATTGCCGGCGAGATATTCCTGCGCCGAAGCAACGCCGAGTTCTTTTGCCGTAAACAGGCTTTCGAGCTGTTCGCGCGAGTTCACCAGCCCTTTTGCGCGCACAATGCCCTGTTCATCGACAAGTACCGCATAGGGCAGCTTGCTGATCTGGAAGCCCATGCCCAGGCTGGTGGACAGCACGTATGGAAACTGGGTAAGGCCGGCTTGCCGGTAGAAGGCCAGATGCTCGGGCATCTCGCCGTCGCTGGCAAGGACGATCTCCAGCCACTTTCCTTCCCTGGCGGCGATGGATTTCAGAATGGGCAGCAGCTTCTTGCACACCGGGCAGGTGGGTGACAGGAAAAAGAGCAGCTGGCTGCGTGGGCCTGAATGGCCTATGCGCTGAGGCCGGCCCAGCAGGTCATTGAGCTCCATGGCCGGGGCGGCGTCGCCCACAGCCGGCCCGCGATCCATGGTCAGGGCGCCCATGGGCGCCACCCGCTCATACAGGACACCGATCTGGCGCGTGAGCGCCAGCACGGCAAGCACCAGGCACAGTACGACTACCCACAGGACTATGTTGGATATCATCAAGGCATTCATGGTGTCTCCTTATGCTTCTTCAAGCCGCTTGTGCGACGCGATCAGTTGGTTCATGCAGAAATAAAGCCCAAGGGCTGCCAGCGTGGCGCCGAAAAAAGTCAGGACGTCCATCCAGCCCAGTGCGCGCGGCGCCATGCGGGCTGCCAGGAGCGCCGGCAGCGCCAGAGCCAGCAGCGTGGCATTGCGCGCCACCAGCCACCACGACAGGCCGCCCTCGCGGCGCGAGAATCCGCCACAGCCGCAGTCGATTCCGCTACGGCCACGCATCAGGTTGATGATGACGGCGAGCGTGGCCAGCAGCACGAGAGCGAGCGTCAATCCGGCGCCTGCCGTACGCGTGGCAGGCACCAGCAGCATGGCGCCGCCGGCCAGCTCCGCTGACACGAAGGCGGTTGCAAATGGACGCAGCAGCGCCTGCGGAAGCAGGGCATGGCCCGCGGCGGCGGCTTCGAAGTCGGCATAGTGCAGCAGCTTTTCCACTGCGCCGATCAGCATGATGCCCGAGAGCGCGGCCGCCGAAACATAGACGAGAATGGGATCCATCATGACCGATCTCCCTGGAATGGCTGGGGTTCCACCTGCAGCGCCGCCTCGCCCGCGCCTTCTATGGTGCGCAGATATTTCGGCTCGGGTGCGCTGATGTCGTAGATATTCACGTTGCCCCCGTCTATGGTCAGCAGGCGGTGATCGGGGCCCTGCGCTACCGACATCGACAGTGCATCGCGTCCAGGCACGCGTGCAACGCGCTTTTTCGTCTTCAGATCATAGACCCATATCTCGGCCGCCGGATTCTTGTGGGAACCTTCCTTGCCATGAGGGTGCATGAATACATAGAGCCGCTGCGACGCGCGATCCACGTCGATGAGGTTGTAGCCGCCTGGCACCCAGCCATCGGCCTTGTCCTTGTCATCCAGCAGCGACCACACCGGCTCGAACTGCATTTCCTTGCCACTGAAGTCGGCCGTGTAGACGTTGCCGTTGAAGGATACAAAATAGGCCTTGTCGCGCATCAGGCCCGGCGCAATAAAAATAGGATCGTCCTGCACCGGAAACATGGCCTTGCTGCGCTGCTGGTGCGCCACCTTGCCTTGGTCGTCCAGATCAATGGCGAGCAGACTGCCGTCGCCGCAAATCGTCATGAAACTATGCGGGCGATCGGGCAGCGGAATGACGCTCCAGCAGCCTGCCGTGGAGGTAATCTCACCCGCAAACGCCTTTTTCTCCAGATCGACGACCGAGATCGACGTGGCGGGGGTGGCGTTCTGCAGCACGATGAACCGGCCATCCGTGGTCAGGCGGAATATGCCCCGGTAGTTAAGCGCCTGGGCGCGTTTGGGCGGGATTTCGATTTCCTTCTGGAAAGTCAATTTCTTTGCGTCCCATATCTCGACCACATCGGTGCGCTTGCCGCGCGTAACCCGATCGAAGTAGGTGGTCATGATGTAGATATGCTTGCCATCGTGCGATACCACCATCTGTCCGTTGTAAATGGTGGGCACCATGCCCAGGAACTTGCCCGAATCGCCGTCGTAGATATTGACCCGACTGTCGGTCAGGTGCTGGAACACGGAGTCCATGACATATACGCGGTGCGTGGCATCCTCCGGCAGGCTGTGCCCGCCGGTCAGTTTTTCCATGGGCGCCTGTATCTCTTGCACTTGAGGCGTCTTGGGCTCTTGCGCCGAGGCGGGCATGGTGCAGGCCAGCAGTGCGGCCGCCAGCACGCCGGCCGCACAATGGCTTTTCATGTGGGGAATTGTCATGAGTGGGTATCTCCTCGCTGGTATCCGTCGTCAGAACATATAGGCATAGCGCAACTGCACGCCGCGCATCTTGGGCCCATTCCGCACGTCCAGATCATGGATGTACTGCAGCTGTATCTGGTTGGCATTGTTGATCTGGTAAGTGATCTCGGCGGCCAACTGGTGGCTGTTTTGGCTCGATACCACCGTATTGCCGTTGATCTTCTCACGGCCCCCGGTTTCGTAGCGATAGCGCAGTCCCACATAGGTGCTGGGATTGATGTTCGTGGATGCCAGGAACATCAGGCGCGTGGAGGGGTCCTTCTCCAGCGTCTGGCCGTAATAGTTGTCGTTGTCGCCGTAGAACTCGAATTCGGCCACGGCTTCCAGAAAAGTGGATTCGCCCACACCCTTCACGAAGGCCAGGTCCTGCACCGTGGTCCAGCGATTCTTGCCGGCGGACACATCGGCGCGCGAGCCATGATAGTGCCCGGTGGGAAAGGTGATGAACGGCTCCCAGGCAAACCATGTGCGGGTCTCTTCGTTGTTGTACAGCCATATCGCCATGCCTGCCTGGACATCGCCCAGGCCCGTCATGCTTTCGGATGGGCTGCCGGGCACCTTGGCCCGGGTGCGGTAGGCGGGCGCGATCAGCTCGTATTGCACGGTGAAGTTGCCCAACTTGCGAAAGGCCATGGGCCGCAATACCAGCGCCTGCACATCGATCTCGGGACCGCCTTCCACGCGATGTCCCCGGTCATAGAAGCCATGGCTGCCCAGTGCCGCCAGATAAGAGGCGATGACATTGGTGCCTGGCGGGGCGGGAATCCAGTCGCGCGCGCTCGGGTCGCCGGCATGCGCCGCCGATGCCATACCCAGGCATGCAGCGGCCAAGGCAAGCCCGCGCAGGCGTTTCAGTCGTGTCATGGTGATAGTCTCCTTTTTTGTTTTCTGTGTCGCCCGGCGGTCCTGAACATGGCATGCCGGGCCGGCTCAACCGGCTGGGTAGGCCATGCAGACGGATTTCTTTTCCAGATACATGTCGATGGCGGCGCGTCCGTGTTCGCGCCCTATGCCGGATTCCTTGTATCCACCAAATGGCATGTGAGGATCCAGCATATTGTGGGTGTTCACCCAGACCGTGCCCGCCTGTATGCGCGGTATCAGCTGATGCACGCGCGTCAGATCGTTGCTCCAGATGCTTGCGCCGAGGCCGAAGCGTGTATCGTTGGCGTGAGCCACGGCATCGTCGAGCGTATCGAAGGCGGCGGCGACCACCACAGGACCAAAGATTTCCTCGCGGCAGATGCGTGCATCGGGCGGCGCATCGGCAAACACAGTGGGCAGCACGAAATAACCATTGCCTGTTCCGCCGGTACCGCCGGCCAGAACCCGCGCGCCTTGCGCCTTGCCGCTGGCGATGTAGTCCAGCACGCGCTGGCGATGCCTGGCGGAAACCATTGGGCCGATCTGGGTCTCGGGATCCAGCCCCGATCCCACCTTCATGGCGGCGGCCAGCTCGGCCAGACCCGACACAACTTCCTCATAGATGCCGCGCTGTACAAACAAACGCGAGCCAGCCGTGCAGACTTGTCCCTGGTTGAAGAATATGGCGCCAGCGGCGCCCTGCACGGCCTGCTCGATCGGGCAATCGTCCAGAATGACCACCGGGGACTTTCCACCCAGCTCCAGCGACACGCGTTTCATGTCGTCCATGGCCTGCTTGCCGATCAGCTTGCCGACCTCCGTCGATCCTGTGAACGCGATCTTATCCAAACCGGGATGCGCGACTAGCGCTGCGCCGGTCACCTCGCCACGGCCAGTGATCACATTGATGACGCCGGGCGGAAAACCGGCCTCCAGCGCCAGCTCAGCCAGCCGTATGGCGGTCAACGGCGTTTCCTCCGCCGGCTTGAGCACCACGGTGCAGCCTGTGGCGACAGCGGGCGCTATCTTCCAGATGGCCATCAGCAGCGGGAAGTTCCAGGGAACGATGGCGCCCACTACACCCACGGGTTCGGGCCGCGTATAGGCCTGGTATTTCAGGCCAGGAGGAAAGGGGATGGATACATTCAGTGTCTCGCCTGAAATCTTCGTGGCCCATCCGGCCATATAGCGCAGCCACTGTGCGCCGGCGCCCACTTCCAATCCCTGGGACAGGAACAGCAGTTTGCCATTGTTCAATGTTTCCAGGCGCGCAAGGGCGTTGCCGTTGGCCTCGACAAGATCGGCAAGCTTCAGCAGCAAACGTTCGCGCTCCACAGGCGGCATGTCTCGCCAAGCGGGATCCTCGAAAGCCTGTCGGGCCGCCCTGACAGCGGCGTCCACTTCGGCCGGACCGGCCTCGGCCTGGTGAGCGATGATTTTGCCCGTGGCGGGGTCGTAAACCGGCAGCGGCTCGCCCTGCCCGTGCGCCCAGGGCTTCCCGCCAATAATCATGTGTTCACGGATGGCGGAAAGTTCGGGACGTTCGGATTGTGGTACGGCAGACATGCTGTGCTCCCATGGAGATTTCCAGGCCAGCATAGCAAGGGGGTGGGCCGGTGTATTGTTGCTTTGTGCACCGGCGCATGTCTGTGTGAGCACGACACGTCAGGCGCTTTTCGCGTCACGAAGCACCGCGCGCGCGGAGACCGTCAGTGCTCCGGGGAAATGGCCGCGTGCGGACGGCGGCGTGCACCTTGTAGTCGGCTACGCGCTCAGGCGGGCGGCCGAAAGGCGGTCAGGCGCTGCGTGCCAGTCGCTCGGCATGGAAGGCCATGTGATCCTCCATGAAGGTGGCAATGAAATAATAGCCATGGTCATATCCATCATGGCGGCGCAGAATCAATGGCTGCTGAGCCTGGGCACAGGCCGCTTCGAACGCTTGCGGATGCAGCTGCTCCGCCAGGAAGCCGTCTGCCAGGCCTTGGTCGATCAGAATGCCTTGCGGGAAGGGGCATTGCGACTGCTCCATCAGCAGTGAGGCGTCGTATTGCGCCCAGGTTTGCCTGTCCGGACCCAGGTAGGCGCCGAAGGCTTTTTCGCCCCAAGGGCAGCGTGTTGGCGCGGCAATTGGCGCGAACGCGGACACAGACTGAAAGCGGCCGCGGTACTTCTGCGCAAGAACCAGCGCGCCATGTCCGCCCATGGAGTGTCCAAAAATACCCGCTCGATCGGCGTTGCCCGGCAACTGACTGGTGACTATGCCGAACAGTTCGTCGCTGATATAGCTGTCCATCCGGTAATGGCCGCTCCACGGCGCCTGGGTGGCGTCGAGATAAAAGCCGGCGCCAGTGCCAAGATCCCAGTCGTCGTCCTCGCCGGGTATTCCCGCGCCGCGCGGGCTCGTGTCTGGCGCTACCAGCATCAGCCCATGCTGGGCCGCGAAACGCTGGGCGCCCGCCTTGATCATGAACGTCTCTTCGGTGCAGGTCAGCCCTGCGAGATAGAACAGCACGGGCACCGGCCCTTCCTCTGCTTGTGGCGGCAGGTACACCGAAAAGCGCATGGGCAGGCCGACGGATCGCGACACATGGCTGTAATAGCGTTGTATTCCGTCAAAACAGCGGTGCTCGCTGACAATATCCAATGTATGCATCGCAGGCATGGCGGATCTCCTTCAATACGTCCCTCAGTACATCACCACGGAGCGTATGGACTCTCCCCGTTTCATCAGATCGAATCCCTCGTTGATGCGGTCCAGCGGCAGCGTGTGCGTGATCAGATCATCGATATTGATCTTGCCATCCATGTACCAGTCGACGATTCTGGGCACGTCGGTGCGCCCGCGGGCTCCTCCGAATGCCGTGCCCTTCCATACGCGTCCCGTCACAAGCTGGAATGGACGCGTGGCAATTTCCGCGCCTGCCTCGGCAACGCCTATGATGATGGACTGTCCCCAGCCGCGGTGGCAGCATTCGAGCGCCTGACGCATGACCTTGGTATTGCCGATGCACTCGAAGGAATAGTCTGCGCCGCCGTCGGTCAGCTGGATGATGTGGTCGACCACGTTATCCACCTCGGACGGGTTGACGAAATGCGTCATGCCGAACTTGCGCGCCATGGCTTCGCGGGCCGGATTCAGATCCACGCCGATGATCTTGCCAGCGCCCACCATACGGGCGCCCTGTATCACATTAAGGCCAATGCCGCCCAGGCCAAACACCACAACATTGGCGCCCGCCTCGACCTTGGCCGTGAACAGTACGGCGCCGATGCCGGTGGTGACGCCGCAGCCGATGTAGCACACTTTGTCGAAGGGGGCGTCGCTACGAATCTTTGCCAGGGCGATTTCGGGCACGACAATATGGTTGGAAAATGTGGATGTGCCCATATAGTGGTGAACCGGCTTGCCGCCCACCTTGAACCGCGATGTGCCGTCGGGCATCAGACCCTTTCCCTGGGTTGACCGAATGGCTGTACAGAGATTGGTCTTGCGCGACAAACAGGACTTGCACTGGCGGCATTCCGGCGTGTACAGGGGAATGACGTGATCACCCGGCGCCAAAGTGCTTACGCCAGGCCCGGTTTCAAGCACCACGCCCGCGCCCTCGTGGCCCAGGATGGCCGGGAAAAGGCCTTCGGGGTCCGCGCCGGACAAGGTGTAGTAGTCGGTGTGGCAGATGCCGGTGGCCTTCACTTCCACCAGCACCTCGCCAGCCTTGGGCCCTTCCAGTTCCACATCCTCGATGGTAAGGGGGTCGCCTGCTTTCCAGGCCACGGCTGCTTTGGTTTTCATGCTTGCTCCCGCACTGGTTCAGGTGCCTGTGCCAGGGCCCTCTCGCCTTGGCCGGCACATTCTGCCCGAGTGTAACGAATATTCCTTTGGGAGACGAATCAGCACGCATGCCCGCGGCGGGATCAGTATTCCGACGACCGGCCTGTCAATGCAACGCCAAGACGCAGCATCAGATAGGAAAATCCGTCGATCTGGCGTGTGATCCAATGCCGCCGCTGCAGCGCTTCCGCCGTCACGGGGCGGGCATTTTCCCGCAACTCCGATTCCAGCACCGCGGCCAGTGCATGGGCAAACCCGTGGTCCTGGACGTAGACATTGGCTTCCCGTGCGAGCAGGAGACTGAAGGGGTCCAGATTGGAAGAGCCCACCATGGCGCAACCATCTATGGCCGCCACCTTGGCATGCAGATAGCTTGCCATGTATTCATGAATCTCGATGCCCATCTCGAGCATGCGGCCATACATATAGCGGCATGCCCGATACTGCACGGCATATTCCGAATGCCCCTGCAGCAGCAGCCGCACCCGTACGCCGCGCTCCGCCGCCTCCGCCAAGGCCTTGCGCAGGCGTCGTCCCGGAAGGAAATAGGCGTTGGCAATCAGAATTTCATCCCGTGCCCCAGCAAGGGTGGCCAGATACACATTCTCGATCGTCTGCCTGTGGCGCAGGTTATCGCGCACGAGCAGCGCCGCGCGTACGCCATCATCGAACACAGGCTGCTTGTGCCGGACACGCCGCTGGCGCCAGGCGCTCCAGTCGCGCAGACGTTCGTAGAAGCGGGCCCAGTCGTCGCGCCGGCGCCAGGCCATGCGCAGCCACAGGCCACGCTGTGCACGGGCCACGGCATCAACGAGGGGCCCCTTGATGCGCACGGCGAAATCGAAGCGCGGCCGCGCTCCCCGGCCGTCGTTCGGCACATCCTCGTAATCGTCCAGGATATTGATGCCGCCCACAAAGGCCACCGCATTGTCCATTACAGCGGTCTTGCGGTGCAGCCGGCGCAGGCGGCGCACATTGAAACGGACATTGGCAACGCCGCGCGGCTCGGGGCGGTACACCCGGTATTGCGCTCCCATTGCGGACAGGCGGCGCGTCACGGCATCGACGGTTTCATTGGAACCGAACCCGTCGATTACCACGCGCACTTTCACGCCTCGCCGGCATGCCGACTCCAGCGTGTCCAGCACGCGCTTGGCCGTGTTGTCGTCCGCAAATATATAGGTTTCCAGATGGACCAGGCTGCGCGCCTGATCTATGGCCTCGCACAGGGCGGGGAAAAACTCGCCCCCGTTGTGCAGCAGATCGATGCGATTGCCTTGCGTCCAATCGATGTGTGTATGCCGGGGCGCCATGGATGATGTCTTTGCCTCTACAGGCCCATGAGCCCCAGTATGCCGCGGCTGAGCGCCGAGTGTGGCTGGCGCAGCTGCATCAGGATATTGAAGTGGTTGGTGCCGGGTACTTCCATCTGCGTGGCCGGATAGCCCAGCTCTTGCCATCCCTGGGCATAAGCCTGGCTCTGGCGTTTGAATTCGCAGGTTTCATGCTCGCCCCAGCCTAAGAGCAGCGGACAGCCGCGACTCGGTAAGTGGAACAGCGGGCTGAGCTGTATGGCCTTCGCTTCGTCGAGTTCGGCCCAAGCATTGACATGTGTATGAACCAGCGGGCGCAAATCGAACAGCCCGCTAAGCGGGCTGGCGCTGTGCACGATGCTGTCCGGCACACCGTAAGCGTCATGCCAGCCGCCGGCCAGCAGCATGCCCGCGAGGTGGCCGCCCGCGGAACTGCCGCTGACATGTATGCGCTCGGAATCGCCGTTGTAAGCAGGAATATGTTTCCATATCCAGGCGAGCGCGCGCCTGCCCTGATCCACGATGTGGGTTAGCGCTGCGGCCGGCGCCAGGGAATAGTTGACCGCCACCACGGTGGCGCCGGCCTGCACGAACGCCGGTGCCATGAAACTGGAGTCGTCCTTGGACAGCGCACGCCAGTATCCACCGTGTATGAAGACATATACGGGCGCGCCCGCGCGAAGCGCCGGGAAAATATCCAGGGTCTCATCTGCGTGATCGCCATACTGGATATCGAGCACACCTGGTATTTCCTCGCGGGCCTGGGCGCTGTAGTCGGCGTACTCCTGAAGAAAGGGCATGCAGTCGGGCACAGTGGCGCGCGCATTGTACTGGCGGTCGAGTTCGTCGGGCGCATAGCCCATGGGATTGGCGGACGGAATTCGTGCGGCGTTCATCAAGGCAACTCCAGTTCAGCCAGAAGAGGGGCATGGTCGGAAATCTGCCGCCAGGGCAGCCCGTGCAGCACCCGGGCCTTGCGCACAGCAAAGCCTCGTTGGTAGATGCGGTCGAGACGCAGCCAGGGGAAAGCGGCAGGGAAGGTGCGTGGCGGCGGCGTGAGCCGCGCTTCGCCATTCATGCCAAGCTCATGCACCGTGCGCGAGAGCATGCGCTGGCGAGGCAGTACGCGCAGACTGTTGCGAAGGCGCGCCACGGACGTGCGCAGCCTGCGCGGGTCGGTCTCGACATGCGGGGCAATGGCAAACACTTCATAAAGGCCCAGCTGCTTGACGAACAGCGGGGCCAGGCGGTTGTTCCAGTCGTTGAAGTCGCCAGCGATGAGCATGGGCTCGTTTTCCGGCACGAGGCGCTGTATGCGCTCGACCAGCGCTGCTACCTGGCGCGAGCGGCCACCGGCAAACAGGCCCAGATGCACCACGAGACAGTGCACCTTGGCGTCCTCGACTTGAATCAGCGCATGCAGCAGGCCGCGGTGTTCGAGCCTATGGTCGGAGATGTCTTGATTTTCGTGTTGGAGAATGGGAAAGCGCGAGAGCAGGGCGTTGCCGTGATCGGTGTGGGACCGCACGGCATTGCATCCATAGGCGCAGTTCATGCGCAGCGCCGCGCCCAGGGACTCGTGTTGCGCGTGCAGCGTACTGCGCTGCTCGTTGCGGCCCTGAATTTCCTGGAGGAAAAGCAGGTCTGGGCGCAGCCCGTAAAGGCCAAGACGCAGGTCTTCGAATGATTCCCTGGCGCCCATGGCCGAGCGGCCCTTGTGTATGTTGTAGCTGATGACCCTGATGATGGACACGGCGCCCCCGTAGTGATGCTCCCCTTACTTTACATCGGTGGCGCGCAGGCGGATATGCAGTTCGCGCAACTGCTTCTCATCCACGGCCGAAGGGGCTTGCGTCAGCAGGCACTGCGCCCGTTGCGTCTTGGGGAAAGCAATGACATCACGGATGGATTCTGCGCCGGCCATGAGTGTGACCAGTCGATCGAGGCCGAACGCCACGCCGCCGTGAGGCGGCGCGCCATATTGCAGCGCATCAAGGAGAAAGCCGAATTTTAGCCGCGCTTCTTCCTCGTCGATGTTCAGGGCGCTGAACACCTTCTGCTGGATATCCGCACGGTGGATGCGCACGGAGCCACCGCCCAGTTCCCAGCCGTTGAGCACCATGTCGTAAGCCTTGGCGAGTGCGCCGCCGGGATCGGATTCCAGCCGGTCCTCGTGCCCGTCCTTGGGACTGGTGAAAGGATGATGCGCGGCAAAATAGCGGCCTTCCTCCTCGTCGTATTCGAACATCGGAAAATCGATGACCCACAGGGGCTGCCAGCCCGTTTCGAAAAGGCCGTGGGTTTTGCCGAAATCGCTATGACCTATCTTCACACGCAAGGCGCCCATGGCGTCGTTCACGACCTTGGCCTTGTCGGCGCCGAAGAACAGCAGATCGCCGCTTTGCGCGCCCGTGCGTTCGATCAATTGGCGCAGGGCGTCGGCATGGATGTTCTTAACGATGGGAGACTGAAGTCCTTCGGGGATCGCGGCGGCATCATTGACCTTGATGTAGGCCAGGCCTTTCGCGCCGTAAATGGCCACGAACTTGGTGTAGTTGTCGATTTCGCTGCGTGGCATGGCGGCCCCGCCCGGCACGCGCAAGGCAACGACGCGGCTGGCCGGATCGTTGGCCGGAGCGGAAAACACCTTGAAATCGACATCACGCATGAGGTCGTCGATGTCCGTGAACTCAAGCTTGACGCGCAGATCGGGCTTGTCGGAGCCATAGCGGCGCATGGCTTCCGCCCATGTCATGGTGGGGAAAGGCTGAGGCAGTTCGGTGCCCTGCACGCGTGCAAAGACCTGACGTATCATGCCTTCGAAAATTTCGCGTATCTCCGCTTCGTTCAGGAAAGATGTTTCGCAGTCGATCTGGGTGAACTCGGGCTGGCGATCAGCACGCAGATCCTCGTCCCGGAAGCACTTGGTGATCTGGTAATAGCGATCGAAACCCGACACCATCAGCATCTGCTTGAACAGTTGCGGCGATTGCGGCAGTGCATAGAATTGGCCGGCGTTCACGCGCGAAGGCACGAGATAGTCGCGAGCGCCTTCGGGCGTGCTTTTTGTGAGCATGGGCGTCTCGATATCGACAAAACCCAACTCGTCCAGGTACTTGCGCACCTCCATGGCCACGCGATAGCGCAGCATGAGGTTGTTCTGCATTTGTGGGCGACGCAAGTCCAGCACCCGATGCGTCAGCCGCGTTGTCTCGGACAGGTTGTCGTCATCGAGCTGGAATGGCGGCGTTACCGAGGCGTTGAGCACCTCGATTTCGCGGCACAGCACCTCGACCTCGCCGGAGGCAAGGTCGGGGTTCACCGTGCCTTCGGGCCGCACGCGCACCAGGCCTGTGATCCGGATGCAGTATTCATTGCGTATGCTTTCCGCGATGGCGAACGCCTGGACATTGTCGGGATCCACCACAACCTGTGCCAGGCCTGCGCGGTCGCGCAGGTCTATAAATATGACCCCGCCGTGGTCGCGGCGCCGGTGAACCCAGCCAAACAGGGTGACGGTCTGGTCAAGGTACTGTTTACCGACGTCGCCGGTGTAGCAGGTACGCATGTGGGATAACTCCGTAAATCGAATGCAGAATAATAAAGAAGGCCTCGGGCCGCACGCACCTCGCAGGCCCGCGAGCCGCCCCCGGGCGCTGGGCTAAGGGGCGCTTGTGCTGCCGCCGGAGCCGGTATTCGCGGCGGCGCCGGAAGCGGACGGCTCGGCAGATTTTGTGCCCGGGCTGGGCGCAGCGTCGCCCGACGATGCTTGCGCAGGCGCCGCAGCCTTGCCGTTTTTGCCTGTCGCGCTATTGTTGTTGCGAAAGTCGGTGACATACCAGCCAGATCCCTTGAGCTGGAAGCCAGCGGCGGTAACCTGCTTTTGGTATGTTTCCTGCCCGCACTCCGGGCAGACCGTCAGAACAGGGTCAGACATTTTCTGCAGCACGTCCTGGGCATGGCCACAGGCGCTGCATTTGTAAGCATAGATAGGCACGACAGAAATCCCGTAAGACTTTCCACAAGAACGCGCCAAGCATCGCCTGCCGCGGAAGGAATGGCGGCAAAAAAGAGGAGGCTGGGCGCAAAACGGTTAATTTTATCGCTTTTTGCCGCGATGCAGCGGGCGGGCCTGTGCGAGCCCGCTCACGGATGGCGCCTCAGAAGGTCTTGGGGATCATGAACATGCTCGCCGCCACCAGGGTCGGCACGGCGGCAGACAGCAGCAGCTTGAGCGGCGAAATGGAGCCGTCCGGGAAATAACCCTTCAGAATGGCGAAACCTGCCGGATTGGGCGCATTTGCAATCACGGTCAGGCCGCCGCCTGTGACGGCGCCAGCCACGAGCATATAGCGCCAGATCTCGTTGGTGCCCTCCACCAGCGAACCGAGATACGTCAGCGCGGCGTTGTCCGTGACAGCGGTGAGCGCCGTCGCCCCCCAATACAGCACTGTGGGCGACAAGCCGGCCAGCAGATCCTGCAGCCACCATTTCTGCAGACCGCCCAGTACGACCAGGCCGGCCAGAAAGAAACCCACCATCAGGCCTTCGCGTATCAACAGCGGATTTTGGTGGCGCGCATAGGCATGCGAGTAACCGATGAACAGCATGAGAATGCCAAGGAATATGGTGGGATGATGGGCTGACAGTACGACGCCCACAAGGAACAGAGTGTGGATGGCAATGACGCTCAGGGGAACGGGCGGGCGCGCGTCCGCGGCCTTTACGCCGACATCGCCGTTGATCAGGTGCTGGCGGCAGATAAAGGTAAGAATGCCTGCGTTGATGAGCACGGCGGCGCCGGCACGCCAACCGAAATGGGTGGCCATATACGCGGTGTCCCAGCCGAAGGTCGTGGCGACCATCAGCACGGGGGGAGCGGCATAGGCAGTAAGTACGCCGCCTATGGATACATTGACGAAGAGAACGCCCAGCGTCAGGTATTTGAAGCCCGCCTGCCCCGGCCTGGCGAAATAGGCATCGCGAAGCAGCAGGGCGGCCAGCGTCATGGCGGCGGGTTCTGTGATGAACGAGCCCGACAGCGGCACAAAGGCCATGGTCACGAAATACATGGCCAGTTCATTGCGCAGCGGTAGCACGCGCGCCAACCCGCGCACACCCATGTTGACCAGTTCGATAATGGGACGGCTGGCGGCCACCACCATGATCACAAACACAAATGCGGGCTCGGTGAAGTCGCGCGTGTCCATATAGCCGACCATGTCGTCCAGGCCCACGAGCAGGACCATGAAAGCCAGCATGACACAGGCCCATACGCCGAACACGGCTTCCACTTCCGACAGCAGGTGCCAAAGGCCGGCATGCGGCCCGTTGCGATGGGCAAGCCGGGCGAACACCGGTACGGAAAATGTGTGGACAATGGCGATCGCAAAGAGTGCGGTCGCAATATATTCCATATGACTGATCATGTCTCGCCTTGTATCGTGTTTTTCAGACGGGTATTACAGTGCCTGCCAGCGCGGCCGCCAGCAGCATCACACCCACTGCCATATTGGCCCGAAACAGCATGAAGTTGCGGTCTGGCCGCGCCAGGCTGAATACAGCCATTTGCCAGGTGAAATGCGCTCCGATCGCCGCCATGACGACATAATAGGGCCAGTTCATCTGCATGGCCGCGCCGGCGTACACCCACAACGCCAGCGTCGCAATATAAAAGCCGCTGATCCAGGCACGGCCTTTCTCCCGGAAACGCATCGCGGTGGAGTGCAGCCCCAGTTTGAGATCGTCGTGCACATCCACATAGGCGTAGATGGAGTCGTAACCCACCTGCCACAGCACAGCGCCTGCCCACATGGCGATCGCGCCCGGGGGCACTATGTCCCGCGTATCGGACCATGCCATCAGCATGCCCCAGTTAAAGCCTATACCCAGCACCACCTGCGGCCAATAGGTGAATCGCTTGCACAGCGGGTAGACGATGACAATGGGCAGGAGGGCGACTGCCAGCCAGCGGCTGTATTCATTGATGAACAACAGCAATAGCGCACAGACGCACAACTGTGCGAATACGAACCATAGGGCCTGGCGCAGCGTGAGTTGTCCGCTGGTCAGTGGCCGAAAGCGCGTGCGTTCGACCTGCTTGTCGAAATTGCGGTCGAAGATGTCATTGAAGCAACAGCCTATGCCCCGCATGAGCAGCGCGCCGAGTGAAAATACGACCAGGCGCAGCAGCGTGGGCCACCCATCGGCCGCCTGCACCAGCGCAGCCAGGCACGGCAGCAGCGTGAGCCATGTGCCCACAGGCCTGTCCAGCCTGCACAGCCGCATATAAGGTCCCCACGACTTCGGCAGCCAGCGATCCACCCAGTCGTCCGGACGCATGTCGGACAAATCGGGTACATCGGGAGCCTTGTCGGGAGAGAACGTTCGCGGGTCTTTCGATGGCGATGTCATGTCGGGAGTTGGGAAGAGGCGACCAACGCCCCGTATATCAGCTTTCCTTGATGAGTTGGCCCAGTATTTCAATACCGGTACGAATCTTGTCTTCTGCGACTGTGACGAAGCTCAGGCGCAAGGTGTTCTTTTGCGCCTGTTGTTCTCCCGCGAAGAAGGGCTCGCCGGGCACGAACGCCACGTTGCGCTCGATGGCGCGGGCCAGCAGCGCCGTGCCGTCGATATGAACGGGCAGCGTCACCCAGATGAACATGCCGCCTTGTGGGCGCGTCCAACTGACTGTTTCGGGAAAATGCTTGTCCATGGCATCGAGCATGTAGCCGCACTGCTCTTTGTACAGGTCGCGGACAACAGGCAGGTGTGTGGCCAGGAAGCCATCCTTGATGGTCTCGTAAACCGCCATCTGCGTGAGCATGGCGGTGTGCAGATCGGTTGCCTGCTTGATTTGCACCAGTTTGGCGATAATGGGGCGGGGCGCCACGATATAACCCAGGCGCAGGCCGGGCGCCAGCACCTTGGAAAAAGTGCCCAGGCGAATGACCGTGGCGCCTGCTTCGCGGCCCAGGCCAAGCAGGCCCGGCTGCGGCTCGCCCGCATAGCGCAGTTCGCCGTACGGGTCGTCTTCGATGATGGGCACCTGCAATTGTGCGCAGCGCTCCACCAGCGCCTTGCGGCGCGCCAGGTCAAGCGTCAGGCCGGTGGGATTCTGGAAATTGGGCAGCGCGTAAATGAAGCGGGCTCCTGCGGCACGTTCGGCGGTGAGGGCGTCGGGAATGACGCCGCCATCGTCCGTGGGCACGGATACATATGCGGGTTCGAAGAGCGAGAACGACTGCAGCGCGCCCAGGTAGCTGGGCGCCTCGACCAGCACCTTGCTGCCCGGGTCTATGAACAGTTTGCCCAACATGTCCAGTGCCTGTTGCGAGCCCGAAACGATCAGGACCTCTTCGGGTTTCACGTTATGGGCGCCCGTGCGTTTGAGGTCGTTGGCAACCCATGCGCGCAGCGGCGCATAGCCCTCAGTGGGACCGTATTGAAGCGCCGTCTGGGGGTTCTGGGCCAGGACACGGTCGAACGCGGCGGTCATGGCCTGCACGGGAAAGCCTTTTGGAGAAGGCAGGCCGCCTGCGAAGGAAATGACTTCGGGACGCTCGGTGACTTTCAGGATCTCACGGATGGTGGAACTGGTGAGTTTCTGTGCGCGCTGTGAAAAAGTGTAAGGGAGGGCGTAGGCATCCATGATGGGCAAGAAGGAAGTCAAAGAGCAAAATAAACGTCTAGATTACCGCAACTGGTAACGAAATGCAGAATATGGGGGGCATCCAGCCTATTCCTGGCGGTTGCGGTCGCGGCCGACTATGCGCAGCAGCCACCACAAGAGCGTCAGCGAGCAGGACAGCCCCACAGCGAAAATGCCGAGCACGATCCACTGGCCGGTCGTCATTGCCGGGACTCCTGTTGGTTGATTGACTACTGATTTTAGAGCATCGCGGCGTTTTGCCGAGGCGATGGCAATGCGTCAGGCACGTTGGACCTGCGCGCGCCATGTTTCCAGCGCAGCGCGGGCATCGGAATCGAGCACGTCCAGCGGCAACTCGGTGCGCTTCTTGATGATCATGAAGGCATAGGGCTCGGCCAAGGCCGCGGCCTCGGGGCAAAGCTCGAGCTCCTCTCCTCTGGAGGGTGAATGTGCACGCCAGAAGTTGATGGCGGCTTCCAGGTCGGCAAGCGTGAAATGCGTGGTCATGAACAAGTCGGGTCTGGCGCCCGCAGACTATCGGAAAAGGATTTGCCCTTCACGGAGCAACGGGTTCAGTTTAAGCTATCCCTGTACTGATGCACTGAGGAGCGCGCCATGAGCCAAAATAAAAACCCATTCGTGCTGCCTGGCCTGGGCCAGGATGGCGACATGGCATCCAATCCCGTCATGGCCAGCATGGAAATGATGCGGCAAGCCTGGGAGAACCTTGCCGGCGCAGGCAGATTCGATGCGGGGCTGGCGGTGCCGTGCAGCCCCGAAGACCTGGATAGACGCATCAAGGATTTGCGCGCCGTCGAAAACTGGCTGCGCATGAACCTTTCCATGCTTACCAGCACCATTCAGGGGCTGGAAGTGCAGCGGGCCACGTTGGCCACGCTCAAGGGATTCATGGGGGGCGCCATGCCGCAAGAAAATGTAACCGCCGCCGCAGGCTCCAGCGGGCCAGACAGGGCATCGGGGCGCGGCGGTCCGTCCGGCAGAACGAAGGCCGAGGCGTCCCAGGACGCTGGGAGCCAGGGCACGGCGCCTGGCTCGGCCGACGCCTACACCGCCCAGGCCATTGCGGCTTCCGAGGGTTGGTGGGACATGGTGCAGAAGCAGTTCGACACGCTCGCCGCCGCCACGGCCGCATCCTTGCAAGGCGCGCAGGCGCAGCCGTCCGAGGCCGGTGACGGCGGGGGCGATCCGGATGGCGATGCGCCCGCGGCGGCGCCCAAACCGCGGCGGGCCGCCAAGCGCGCTGGCGTGCGCAAGACGACTGCGCGCCGCGCAGCATCTTCTCGAAAAAACTGATACATCCAGTGCGGCAAGCCTGCGCCGCCCGAGCCGCAACGCCGTCCCGAGAGCGGCGGGCGCCGGCACGGGCGATGCGGCCAGGCGAAACAAAACCTTGCTTTTCCGCACCGGGCCACGCCCCGTCCATCGTTCGCTGTGTATTATCTAGCCTGTGGGCGGGCGCTCGTGCCCCCACCCCGGCCATGCCACCTTTTTGTTGCTCATCCCATGCTGAATATCGTTATTCTCGCTGCCGGTCTCGGCAAGCGCATGAAGTCGGATCTGCCCAAGGTCCTCCACCCCATCGCCGGCAAGCCCATGCTGGCCCACGTTCTGGACAATGCCCGCAGCCTGTCGCCCGGCCGCATCATCGTGGTCGTGGGCCATGGCGCAGAGCGCGTCCAGAAAGCCTTCGCGGAACAGACAGTAGCGTTCGCGCTGCAAATGCCCCAGCAGGGTACCGGTCACGCTGTGCAGCAGGCCGCGCCTTTGTTGACCGAGGGCGGCGGCCAGGACATTACGCTGGTGCTGTATGGCGATGTGCCGCTGGTGCAGCCTGACACGCTGCGCCGGCTGGTTGATGCCTGCGAAGACGGCATGGCGGTCCTGACGGAAAACCTGGCGGATCCGGCCGGCTATGGCCGCATCGTGCGCAACGCGCAGGGCAATGTCGAGCGCATTGTCGAACACAAAGACGCCAACGAGCAGGAACGGGCCATACACGAAGTGAACACGGGCATTCTTGCCGCGCCCACCGCGCGCCTGCGCGAATGGCTGGGCCGCCTTGACAACAACAACGCCCAGGGCGAGTACTACCTGACGGACATTATCGGCTTTGCGGTGCGCGACGGCGTGGCCGTGCACACCGCACATCCGGCCGCCCATTGGGAAACGC
This sequence comes from Allopusillimonas soli, assembly GCF_004153445.1. GTDB lineage: Bacteria > Pseudomonadota > Gammaproteobacteria > Burkholderiales > Burkholderiaceae_B > Allopusillimonas > Allopusillimonas soli. Next base: position 443,326 of record NZ_SDQC01000003.1, on the reverse strand, counting down.
TGGGCGTGAACAGCCGTGTGCAGCAGGCCGAGCTGGAGCGGCACTGGCAAGCGGAGCAGGCCCGACGCCTGCTGGAGCAGGGCGTTACGCTCGCCGACCCTTCGCGCTTCGATTTGCGTGGCACCCTGCAGTGCGGGCGGGACGTACATATCGATGTGGGCTGCGTGTTCGAAGGACAGGTCGAACTGGCTGATGGCGTTCGGGTCGGCCCGCATTGTGTGCTGCGCGATGCCGTCATCGGGCCGCACACCCAGATCGAGGCCTACAGCCATATCCAGCAGGCCCGTGTGGCGGACGACGCGCGCATTGGCCCTTATGCACGCCTGCGCCCTGGTGCGGACATTGGCTCGCATGCACACGTTGGCAACTTCGTCGAGATCAAGAACAGCGTACTGGGCACGGAATCCAAGGCCAACCATCTTGCCTATGTGGGTGACACCGATGTCGGCGCGCGCGTGAACATCGGCGCCGGCACGATCACCTGCAATTACGATGGCGTCAACAAGCACCGCACCGTTATCGAGGATGATGCCTTCATTGGCTCGGACACGCAGCTCGTGGCGCCTGTACGCGTGGGCAAGGGTGCGACGCTGGGGGCGGGTACAACGCTTACGCGCGATGCCCCGGCACAGCAGTTGACCTTGTCCAGGCCGCCGCAGAAATCCGTCGAAGGCTGGAAGCGCCCCGTCAAGAAATCCTGATCGCCATGACTGGCCCCACGCGCAGCCGTTGCAGTCAGAACACGCGTGGCAGCGCCGCGCAGTGGACCGATGGGCTGGAGATGCCGCGGCGCCAGTGGGCTGTCATGGCTGTCATGGCGGCGTTGGTGGCCACCGTGCTCGACTCCACCATGGTCAATGTTGCGTTACCGGCCATTGCCCGCAGCCTGCAGATCGATCCGGCGCGTGTCGTCTGGGTCGTCATTGCCTACAGCCTGGTAGTGGTCGTATCTTTATTGCCGCTCTCGGCTGTGGCGGAGCGCATCGGCTTTCGCCGCATGTTCACACTGGGCATGACGCTGTTCATGGTGTCCACCATCGCGTCGGCCAGTGCGGGTTCCTTGACTTGGCTGATCTGCTCGCGAGTTGCCCAGGGTTTCAGCGCCGCCATGCTTATGTGCCTCTTCGGCGGGCTGATTCGCAATATCTATCCGCTCAGCAAGCTTGCCATGGGCATCAGCCTGAACGCCATGATGGTCGGCTTGACTGCCGTTCTCGGACCTACCATCGGCGCGTTCATCCTTCAGGTTGCAAGCTGGAACTGGATATTCCTCGTCAATATTCCTGTATGCATAGCGGCATACTTCTGCGTCCGCTTCCTGCCCGATGTGCCGCACAGCCGCGTACGTTTCGACTGGGTGGCCTGCCTGCTCAGCATTCCATTCTTTGGGCTGTTCATTGTCGGCTTGGATGCATTGGTTGACCATACGGCGCTGGCGCTGGCAAGCCTGGCCGCATCAGCCATGGCGGGCTGGGCGGTGTACCGCCGCTCGCGCGGCCAGGAGGCGCCCATTGTTCCCATAGACCTGCTGAGGCTGACGCCCATAGCCTATGCTGTAGCTGCTTCGGGATTCTCTTTCGCGGCGCAGATGTCGGCGCTGGTTGCCCTACCGTTTTTCTTCAGGACGTTGCTGCACTATTCATATGCCGAAGTGGGCATACTGCTGGGCTTCTGGTCTGTGGGGGTGGCCATCATGGCGCCTTTGGCCGCCTACCTTTGCAGCCGCTACGCTGTTGCGGTCCTGTGCGGCATTGGCGCCGCGGGTATGGCGCTGGGCATGGCCTGGCTGCTTTTTCTGCCGTCTGAGGTTGCATTTATCTGGCCTGCCCTTGCCATGTTGCTGGGCGGAGTCGGCTTTGGTTTTTTCCAAACGCCCAACAACCGCGCGCTATTGGCGGGCGCACCACGCCACCGTGCGGGCGCGGCTGGTGGCATGCAGGCCACCACGCGTGTATTTGGACAAAGTTTTGGCACTGCACTGGTGGCGGTGGCGTTCAGCGCCAGCGCCAATCATGGCATTGTGTTGGGCGTGGGTGTATCGATTGCATGCTCTCTGGCCGCAATGTCCATCAACATTGCCCGCTACTTCAGCCCAGTCGCCGATTTGGAGCTTTGAAGCAATGAACATCCTGCAGCTAAATTTCGAACAGGGGTGGCGCGGCGGCGAGCGTCAGACATTGCTCTCCATGATGCACATGCGCGATGCGGGCCACCGCGTGGCGTTGCTGGCGCGTCGAGGCGGTGAGCTCGCGGCGCGGGCCCGTGAAGCCGGTTTTGTCGTGCATGCATTTGGCGGCCGGGCCGCCATGCTGGCCTTTCTGGTGAAGCAAGGACGCAGCTACGACATCCTGCACGCGCAGACGGCCAATATGGTGACCTGGCTGGCCCTGTTCAAACCCAGACTGGGCAAACTGATTTTTACGCGCCGCACAGCATTCCCCATTCCACAATCCCGCGCTTCGCGCACACTATGGAAATGGCGGCGTGTTGACGCCTTGGTGGCCATCAGCGAGGCGGCAGCCGCCGAGCCGCGCAGGCTGGGCCTGAGTGTCAGCATCATTCCGAGTGCCGTACAGTTTCGCACCTTGGATGAAGCCCATGCTCAGGCGTTCTCCCAGGAATATGCCTTGGGAGAAAGGCGTGTGCTGGCCACCGCCGCGGCCCTGACGCGGGAGAAAGACCCTTGCACGCTACTACGAGCGGTACACCGCCTGAGCCAGGAGCGTGGCGACTTTATCTTTGTGCATATGGGCGCGGGTGGCGACGCCGAGGAAGAGGCGAGAGCCCTGCATCGCGAGCTGGATCTTGGCAAGTACTTTGTATTTGCCGGCTATCAGCCCAATGTCGAAGATTTGTACCGCCTCATGGATGTCTTCGTGCTGTCATCACGCCATGAAGCGCTGGGCACCAGTGTGCTGGATGCGTTTCTGTACGGCGTTCCGGTCGTGGCCACCTCGGCGGGCGGGCTGGCTCACTCGCTTGCCGACGGGCGCGGCTTGCAGTGCGCTGTTGGCGACGATGCGGCCATGGCGCGCGGCATGAGCAGGTTGCTCTCCGATCGTGCCCTGCGTGCCGCCATGATTGACCGGGCGGCCGCCTATGTGCGGCGCGAACATGACCCGGCTGTCATGGCTAGCCGCTATCTGGCGCTATACAGACAGATACTGGATGATGGCGAGTAACGATGGGCGCCCTGGCTCGCCGATCGTCGCAACCATATCCCTGACGTCAGGGATGCCGGGGCATCGCATTGCGCACAATAGTGCGCGTATCGAACTTGGCCCGATGTATGGAAAAGAAGCTACGCACATTACGCACGTTGGACTGCGATGTGAAAACCCGATGCGCCATGTCATGGTAAGCCGGCATATCCGGCAACTGCGCCACGACAATGAAATCAGGTCCGGGCGATACCCGATAGCATTGCAATACTTCCGGTTCCTCCCGCATGCGGGCCTCGAAGGCATCCAGCGCTTCGGCAGCCTGTACATCCAAGGTAATTTCAATAATCGCCGTCAGGCCGCTGCCGACCGTGGCTGGATTCAATATCGCAACCTGTTTTTGGATCACCCCTTCGTCGATCAGCCGGCGCACACGCCTGAGGCAAGTGGGGGCGGATGCATGCACACGCCGGGCCAATTCGTGGTTGGTCACCGAGCTATCTGTTTGCAACTGTTGCAGGATGCGCCGATCCAGCTCATCCAGATCGACAATTTCGGATGAATATTCCATAAAATTAGGTTTACTGAAATAATGTTGCGATACACTTAGATACGGAAATAAAATAACATTTTATCAATAAATAAGAAATCAAATTTCTTCAATAGCCAAGCACAATAACCCCACAACACCTGAACGGAGTTATTGCTTATGTGCGGCATCGTCGGCGCTGTGGCGCAACGTGACATCACCCCTATTCTTCTCGAGGGCCTCAAGCGACTGGAATATCGCGGCTACGATTCCTGCGGCGTGGCCGTGCATGCGAATGGCGAACTGCGCCGCGCTCGAAGCACCGACCGAGTCGCCCAGCTGCAGGCGCAAGTGGAGCAAGAGGGCATCGCAGGCTTTACGGGCATTGCCCATACGCGATGGGCTACACATGGCGCGCCTGCCACGCATAACGCCCACCCTCATTTTTCCGGGCCTGCAAGCAGCGGCGCACGGATTGCAGTGGTCCATAACGGCATCATCGAAAACCACGACGAGCTGCGTGACGAACTGCAAGCGGCTGGTTACGTTTTCTCCAGCCAGACCGACACCGAAGTCATTGCCCACTTGGTGGACCACCTGTACAACGGCGATCTTTTTGAAGCCGTGCAGCAAGCGACCCGCAGGCTTGTCGGCGCCTATGCCATCGCCGTGTTCTGCCGCGACGAGCCGCATCGCGTCGTTGGCGCACGCCAGGGTTCACCATTGGTTGTGGGCCGTGGCAACAACGAGAATTTTCTTGCATCGGATGCGCTGGCACTTGCGGGCACAACCGACCAGATTATCTATCTTGAAGATGGCGATGTCGTTGACCTGCAACTTTCGCGCGTGTGGATCGTGGATGCCGAAGGCAAGCCTGTCGAGCGGGACGTACATACCGTGCAGGCTCATACCGGGGCTGCCGAGCTCGGCCCATACCGCCACTACATGCAAAAGGAAATCTTCGAGCAGCCACGCGCCGTCGGCGATACGCTGCAGAACATCGACAGCGTGACGCCCGACTTGTTTGGCGATGACGCCTACAAGGTGTTCAAGGAGATCGACAATATACTCATCCTGGCATGCGGCACCAGCTATTACGCTGGTCTTACGGCACGCTATTGGATAGAGTCCATCGCCAAGCTGCCGGTGAACGTTGAAATTGCCAGCGAGTACCGATACCGCGACAGCGTGCCCAACCCTCGTACATTGGTCGTCACCATTTCCCAGTCCGGCGAAACGGCCGATACGCTGGCCGCGTTAAAGCATGCACGCAGTTTGGGCATGCAGAACACACTGACTATCTGCAATGTCTCCACGAGTGCCATGGTGCGGGAATGCAGGCTTAACTACATCACACGCGCAGGCGTCGAAATCGGCGTGGCCTCCACCAAGGCCTTCACCACACAGCTCACGGCCTTGTTCTTGCTGACCATGGCTCTGGCCCAGGTGAAAGGCATGCTTGATGACACACGTGAAGCTGACATGCTTAAGTCGCTGCGTCACCTGCCCTCCGCGATCGGTGCTGTGCTGGCCCTGGAGCCGCAGATCATGGCCTGGGCAGACCGTTTTGCCAGCAAGGAAAACGCGCTGTTCCTCGGCCGCGGCATGCACTATCCCATCGCACTCGAAGGCGCCCTGAAGCTAAAGGAAATCAGCTACATCCATGCGGAAGCCTACCCCGCCGGCGAACTCAAGCACGGCCCGCTGGCCCTGGTCACCGAAGCCATGCCAGTGGTCACCATCGCGCCCCGCGATGAGTTGCTGGAAAAACTCAAGTCCAACATGCAGGAGGTGCATGCCCGCGGCGGTGAGCTATATGTCTTCGCAGACGCGGACACCAAGATCGTAAACAGCGACGGCATTCATGTCATTCGCATGCCTGAGCACTACGGGAAGCTGTCGCCCATCCTGCATACGATACCCCTGCAGTTGCTTGCATATCACGCAGCCTGCGCGCGGGGTACGGATGTAGACAAGCCGAGGAATCTGGCTAAGAGCGTGACGGTGGAGTGAGGGGCGTGGGTTTGTGGTTGATTGAAAAGGAGAAAAATAAAGTCGGTCGTGACGCTGTTTGAGCACTGAACGCTAATACGTGGCTTCATGTGATCAGATCTGTGCACATCTGGTGTAAAACAAGCTGACATACAGGACGCTCATGGTTTGAAACTCGGCATAGCCATCAGATCCGTGTTGCCATAGTCGTATCCCAACTGTATAAGCATAGTGGTTATTTGTCCTCGATGATGTGTTTGGTGATTGAATAAGTGAAGCAGGATAAGCCCCTTGGTGGTGGTATTCTGCTTATTCTCAGAAATTGAATGATAGGTGATTGGCACTTCAATATCTTCAGGATTGAGTTCGCTTACTAAATGTTCAATATCGAGATCCGTCTGCATTCGCGCCTGAGCTAGAAGAGGGAAGTCCATGTATAGTGTTTGGTCGAGGGAATGAACTATAAAGCGCTGTTCGGTAAGCCGCCCTAGCCAGACCTTATCTGCTAGCAGAATGTGATTCAGCGTTCCGTGAATGCTATGGAAGAAGGATTTCATATCCAGCCTGAGCTCATCTTCACTCAAGCGTGAACAGACGTCATACAGCCTTTCGTTCATCCACCGGTTGTAACCAGAAAATCTCAAGAACATATCGATGCTGCCCATCTTGTCTCCTGTGACTGAATTATCTATCAACGCCCGGGCGGCATGATTCTCAGCCGTCCTGGCAAATATTCTGGTAGCGCAGCATGTCTGAGCCATTCCAAGGCGTAGGGCCAAAGAATATCTCGACAGTCTTCATGGAAGAAAGCGAAGTGCCCGATTTTTTCCCAGCCAAGGTCATGAGGCGTAAGCCGAAGATGGCAGCGTTGGCTCGCGGTGTAGTACCTCAGCAGTCGATCCAACGCCGCCTCGGTTCCGTAAGGATCGTCGTCCATTCCTAGAGCGAGAATTGGCGCGCTGATGGTTTTAAAGTTAAGGGCCAGCTCCTGAGCCTGCGAAATTCCCTCTGGTGTTTGACGGCTCCTGCGAACGGAATCTTCAAAACGTGGTGCCATTCGTGCCCAGTCCAGTGCAACGCCCTTTGGCGTATCTTCCATCCAACCCAGCCTTTTTGCGGGAACATAGCCCAGGAGCATTGCAATAACAGGCATTAGCATGTGCCACTTCAGAAACATGGCTAGCCGTTTATCAGAGTGATAGTCTCGCCAATATGCGAATTGAGCTCCCATCGTAAAGATCCGGCGTATGCAATGTGCCGATCTCGCCAGTCCGATAACGAAACCGCCGATCGAGTGACCAATCACGTCGAGGGCTTTCCCGGGAAAGGTTTGCCTGGCATATCGCAATACGCCTTCAAAATCATGCTGTCCCCAATCAATCCAGTCAGCACGTAAGCGACGCAGAGAGCCTTGTCTTGATTCTCCGATGCCGCGGTAGTCATATGTAATGACATCCCAACCGTGTAAATGTAAATATTCAGCGAAGCGCGCATAGTAACGACAACGCACCGAGGTCGCGGCATTTATTATCAGCAAAGGTGGCGAGTCTGCTTCGGTGCGCACAGCATGGCGCCATTGATAACCGCCTAAGGGGAAACCGTCGGCAGCAGGCATCTGGATGCGTTCAGGCATGTCTTGCTTTCTCGTTTGGAGCTCAGTATTTCACCAATGGTTTCGCCAATTTTCTGTACAGCCCATTCGGTGCGTGAGTTAAAAACTGACGCATGACTAAGGCGCATACAATTCCTGTACTTTCCGGTAGCAGAGAAAATATTGCCGTGGGCAATGACAATTCCGTTCGCGCGCAGCATACTGTCCAGTGCATGTGTGTCGAATGCTTCGGGCAGTTCAATCCATAATGTGAAGCCACCCTGGGGCTGACTGATGCGGGTCTCTTCGGGAAAGTAGCGTCTCACCCATTCGGTCATGACATCGCGCTGACGCTGATATTGACGCCGCATTCGACGCAAATGCACCGGATAATGTCCCTTTTGTAAAAATTCGGCGACGGCGATTTGAGGTAATGGCGCGGTTGGGCCTGAGCTGGTGTATTTCATGCGCAGCACTTTGTCAAAATACCGACCTGGAGCGATCCAGCCAACTCGGAGTCCAGGAGCCAAAGTCTTGGAAAACGAACTGCATAACAATACCCGCCCGTCCTCGTCGAGTGCCTTCAGCGCGTGTGGTCTAGGCCATCCGTAGACCAGATCGCCATATATATCGTCTTCGATGATTGGGATGTCAAATCGCTGGGCTAAACGGATCAACCCTATCCTGTTGTGCTCGGGCATGGTGTATCCCAATGGATTGCTGGCGTTGGGAATTACCTGGATTGCCTTGACGGGCCAGCGATCAAGGGCCACTTCCAGCGCCTCCAGGCTGATGCCATGAACGGGATCAGAGGGAATCTCGAAGACCTGGACGCCGGCCTCTTTCAGGATCTGCATCATGCCGTGATAGCTGGGAGAGGCAATGGCCACGATATCACCCGGTGAGCACAAGGCTCTGATAGCGCACGATAGTGCTTCCTGACAGCCTGTCGTAACGATTAGCGCGTCGGGCGTGATCTCATAGCCTGCGTCTACAGCCAGTCGACATAGCTGGTCTCTCAAGGCCAAAACTCCCTGTATGTCGTTGTAATGCAAGCTGGCGATGCCGGCATGACGGCCCTCTCTGGCGAGGGCCGTTTGCAAAGGTCGTAGGCTGGGGCTTTCAACGTCCGGCATCCCTCGACCAAGTTGAACGGTTTCGCTATCACGCTCCAGATCCAGTAGGTCCTGGACTTGGCCCCAATCAGATACGTCAGTAGGGCGGAGATTCGGTTTGCCCATGCGTGGTAGCTCCGGCAGTTTTCTAGCCGGCGGAACATACCAGCCCGATCGAGGCCGGGCCTCAGCCAGACCAGCCATTTCAAGCCAGCGATAGGCTTGCTGGACGGTGGTCAAGCTCACACCGTGCTCGCTACTGAGCTCACGCACTGAAGGCAGTCGTTGGCCAGTTTCGTACAGGCCTTGTTCGATGCGACTGCCCAGGGTTTCTGCAAGAGTGAGATATCGGTTCATGGAGACGTCCCTGAGGAAAACCTAAGGTTTCAATCACTACTGTATGGCGAATTCTGTACCACAAAAAGATACAGATCCTCGTTTTTTTATTAATTCAGTGTGGTTGTCTGCCGCTCTGTATGGAAAAAATCAATTATGTCTGTGTCTTCAGCACAGCTCCATAAAAGATGAAGATTGCTCTGCCGGCTCATCGTGGCTAATGACACATAGAAAATCACTTCATGATGCTTTCCACCGACCTACTTTTGGCCTTTTCAGTATTTGCGTTGGTTACGTCTATCACGCCTGGTCCGAACAATACGATGCTGCTTGCTTCTGGCATGGTGTTCGGATTCCGTCGTACGTTTCCGCATCTCCTTGGCGTTACCGGTGGTTTTTTTCTGATGGTTCTTGGTATTGGCCTTGGACTCGGAGCATTGTTTGCCCGTGTTCCCGATCTGTATGAATGGCTGCGTTATCTTGGTGCTGCCTACCTGATCTATCTCGCATGGAGAGTCGCGCAATCTTCTCCGACAGCGCGACACGATCTGGTGGAAGGCGCAGGCAGGCCTATAGGGTTCTTGAATGCTGCTGCATTCCAGTGGGTGAACCCAAAAGCCTGGAGCATGGCCGTGGCTGCGGTAAGTACCTATACCCCGCAGCAAGGCTATCTGGTGAATGTATTCATCATTTCTGCGCTCTTTGCTGTCATTAATTTACCGTGTGTCAGCCTGTGGGCAGGGTGTGGCAGCCTGATTGGCAGATTGCTTAACGACTCTAGGCGGCAACGTCAGTTCAATCGCGTGATGGCATTGTTGCTACTGGCCTCGCTTTATCCGATGTTGGCCTGATCATGTTCATTCTTGGCCTTATCTCTACACAGGTTAAGGGGAGTGCTAAATGAGGAACCAAACTCCTGCATCTTCGCTATCCCGATGGATGATTGTTATCTCAGGCGGGGTCCTTTTGGGTCTTTCCTTAGGGGTTAGGCATTCACAGGGCTTGCTAATGCAACCTGTCACGATGGACCAAGGCTGGTCACTGGAAACTTTTGGATTCGCCCTTGCATTGCAGAATCTCGTCTGGGGATTGACTCAGCCTCTGACCGGGCTGTTTGCTGACCGTTACGGCTCTGGTCGTGCGCTCTTTCTTGGAGTCCTCGCCTACGCCTTGGGGTTATATCTGATGTCATCTGCTCAGGAGCCTGCTGGCTTTATCGTCAGCAACGGCGTGCTGGTGGGTGTGGCGCTGTCTGGCACAGCATTCGGTACGGTTTATGGTGCCTTGTCGAGAATTTTTGAACCTGCACGGCGTAGCTGGGCAATAGCCGTCGCAGGGGGCATTGGCGGGCTGGGTCAATTTTGCTTGGTCCCCTTGTTCCAGCAGCTGCTGGAACAAGTGAGTTGGCAAAGCACCGTGATGATGCTGGGTTTGTTGTTTCTGGTGAGCTTGCCATGCGCCTGGATGCTGCGAACCCCATCCACGAAAAAGGATGCCAACTCCGTGAAACAGGTTGTCGGTGCTTCCATACAACAAGCCTTACGCCATAAAGGTTTCTGGCTTTTGAACCTTGGGTTTTTTGCTTGTGGGTTTCAACTTGCATTTATCGCCACCTATCTTCCTGCTTATATGCTCGGCCAGGGGTTGGGTGTTGAACAGGCGGCCACAGCGCTGGCATTGATTGCCTTAGCGAACGCCTTCGGCACTTATGTCTGCAGCCGATGCGCCGGCATATGGCGGGTGAAAAATCTGTTGGCTGGGTTGTACGCGACTCGCGCCGTCGCGATTCTGCTTTTTATTTCGACGCCAGTCACCGCATCCGGAACTTATGCTTTTGCGCTGACCATGGGTTTTCTGTGGCTGGGAACGGCACCGATGACCAACGAGCTGGTGTTGCGGCTATTTGGCATGCGTTATATCGCGACCTTATTCGGCATTGTGTTCCTGGGCCACCAAGTCGGCGGCTTTTTTAGCGTATGGCTGAGCGCCTGGATTTATGAACGATTTCAAACCTATGAGCCGCTCTGGCTCGGTGCAGCTGCGATTGGGTGTATGGCCGCAGTAGTGCATTGGCTGATCGATGACACGCCATTGTCTACTGCCGAGCAATCCGCGTCGGGCGGGGTGCAGCCATGAGGAGGGTACTGTGGCGTCGCGCTTTTGTGCGCGTTCTGCTCGTTTGCACCGGTGCAATGGGGCTAAGTTGGGTGTTTCAGGCTTGGTTGCACACCGAGATGCTGCTTGCCTTTGCAAACAGCACCTTTGGATGTGGGTGATATGGGCCCATTACAGTTCTAGCAATCAAGAAGTGAAAATGATGAGATTGCCTTACCTGCTTGGAAGAATATTAGGTTTCCAGAGCCCATTTGGTAGTCGCAAGGACCTGCGGCATTTGCTTGAACTGGATGATTACTTGCTTGATGATATGGGCTTGACTCGTAGCGCGCTGACTGCCGAATGGTACAGAATAGGAAAGCGCGTAAAAACCAGCTCGATTCTGGTGCCCCCTGGAAAGGCAATTCAAAAAGAATCGCCTTCTCACTTTGTATCTGTTGCGCTCATGAGTATCGTAATCCTTGCTTGGGGCATTAACTGGAGCGTAGGAAAAGCCGTTCTGGATTATCTTCCGCCCGTTTGGGCCGCTGCATTACGCACGATACCCGCCTGCCTTGCCGTGTGGGTGCTCTCTGCACTGGCAGGCCAAGCTAAGGTTCCCGCGAAAAGCGACATTCCCGTCATTTTCAACGTTGGATTGCTGCATATGGCTGCTTTCACTGTGCTGGCAAGTATTGGCCTGCAGTATGTGCCAGCAGGGAAATCTGCTGTGCTTGCCTATACAACGCCTCTGTGGGTCTTGCCGGCGGCGTGGTTGTTTCTGCATGAGACATTGTCCAGACAGCGGATGTTGGGCATGGCAATAGGTTTAGCTGGCTTGGCTTTGCTGTTACAGCCCAGCGCCCTGGATTGGCATGATCCTGATATTCTGTATGGTCATGTCCTGATCCTGGGCGCTGCATTATGTTGGGCCATTTGTATCGTGTATAACCGGGCTCATAAAAGTACAGCTTCGACATTGCAACTTTTACCTTGGCAAATTCTCTTGGCTGCGGTCGTGCAATTGGCACTTGCCGTGATGCTGGAGGGCATTCCAGCAATTGAATGGAGTTGGCGACTGTTGGGGCTGTTGGCTTATGGCAGCCTCATTGGAACCGTACTTGCTTATTGGGCGATGAATAGTGTCAGTCGCCGATTATCAGCTAGTGTTGTTTCCCTGGCGTCATTAGGGGTGCCAGTAGTCGGCCTTTCTTTTTCCTCCCTTATTCTCGGTGAAACGTTGAGCACACAATTGCTCTTCGGAACCGCATTGATCGTAGGTGGGGTTGTTCTAGCGATGCTGAGCAGGCGAGTTAAGCAGCACTGACCTCTACCCTGCATGCCCGAAGAGGGGTTAAAGCTTATCGCTGATCGTCCGAACATCTACGTCAAAAAATCTCGGGCGAAATTGCTGCTATTCTTGCATATAATTTTTCATTGTAGTAACATTACTACAATTCTCGTATTCATCGAGGTGCCATTGTGACCATCACCAGCATATCAAGCCGGGAGTTCAACCAAGGGGCAAGCGAGGCAAAACGGGCCGCAAATAATGGGCCGGTGTTCATCACTGACCGAGGTCGACCGGCTCATGTTCTTATGAGTATCGAGCTTTACCAGCGCATTACTGGAAGCAGCAAGAAGATTGCTGATTTGCTGGCAATGCCGGGTATTGCTGATACCGATTTTGAGACGCCTCGCTCGCGTGACCTTGCGAAGCCTGCGGATTTCTCCTGATGTTCCTTCTGGACACCAATGTGGTCTCTGAACTGCGCAAAGTTCGCCTTGGTCGTGCTGATAAAAATGTGGCGCAGTGGGCCGACAGTGTGGATGCACCAGACCTTTACTTGTCGGCAATCACCGTGCAGGAGTTGGAGCTCGGCGTATTATTGGTTGAGCGTCGCGACTCGACGCAAGGCGCCATTTTTCGAACTTGGCTCGAGAGCCATGTTTTGCCAGCTTTTGCCGGTCGCATCCTGCCGGTTGATACAGCCGTTGCGCAGCGCTGCGCAGCGCTTCATGTACCCGATCCAGGCCCAGCCATGGATAGCCTGATCGCAGCAACAGCACTTGTACATGGCATGACCTTAGTAACGCGAAATGTGGCAGATTTTCAATCATCTGGTGTGACAGTTCTCAACCCATGGGCGGCTGAGTAATTCCGATAGCACACAAAAACTGCAAGCCATGGTGATGCCCGAACAGATGGAGATTGCGCGCCTGCGAGCGGAGAATGCCAGGCTGATAATGAAACGCGATATTGCAAAAAAAGCGGGTGCGTGGATTGATGCAGCGCCATGGCTTGGTCCGACGACGCCTTCCAGCGGACCTGATCTTCCATAACGACCGAGGCAGCCAGTATTGCTGCCTTGGCTGCACAGTATTCAGGTGCCCGGAAAATTACACTTGATTTATAGACTGAATGGTTCCATAATGCGCTCCATGATCAAAGATACTCATACATCCCCATCCATAGGACGCCCCCGCGAATTTGAGATTGAAGAGGTTGTTCGCAAAGCCATGGGCGTATTTTGGGATCGTGGATATCATGATGCGTCGCTTCCCGACTTGCTTGATGGCATGGGTCTATCCAGAGGCAGTTTCTACAAGGCGTTCAGCGACAAGAGAGGGGTTTTCCTTCGTGCACTGGATGTCTACATCGATGACGCGATTCGTAAGGTTAGTGAGATGTTGAGTTCCAACGCTTCTCCGAAGGCTGCAATTCGTGAGGCCTTTTCGTGCTATGCCGAGCTTTCGTCCGGCAAGGACGGGTTGCGCGGATGCTTTGTGGTGCTCACGGCAACTGAAATGCTCCCGGGTGACGAGGAGGTGTTGATTCGGATAGCCCGATTGTTTCGGCGGCTGCAGGACCTTTTTGCAGCTGCAATCATCCGAGCGCAGGCCTTGGGTGAGATTGATCATAGTTTGAATGAACGGACATTTGCCAGGTTTCTTGTGTGCCAGATTCAGGGAATGAGGGTATTGGGAAAGGCGGGCGCGGATCGTGACGACATGCGATCCGTGATTGATCTCGCGCTGAAACCGTTGACCTGACTTTAATTCGGAACCAACTGAATCAACTAGGAAACAGGCTGCCTAATTTGGAACCAAATGGTTCTTAATTAATGTAGCTATAAAGACTGCCCGATACATACGCGCAACTGGCGGCGCAGTCGTGCTGCGCTCGCAACCCCAAGTACCTTTTACTTTGAAAGGAATAGAAGTATGACTATCAAGTTATTGAGCCACGTCGCAACCGATGGATCTACCTGCATCGGTTTCTCCATCGCTGAAGCACTCATCGCGCAGGGTGCGAAGCGTGTCTATATCACCGACCATAACTGATCTCTCTGCTGAGTGATACAGAAGCAAATTAATACAGGAATTTCGCTATGAACAACATGCCCTCTCTTCGTCTCGCGGGTAAGCGCGCGCTTGTTACTGGTGCAGCGCGTGGCATCGGCGCGGCCATTGCGCTGAAGCTGGCTGAGGATGGCGCCGACGTCGCTATCACTTACGGTAAGTCGGCCGATAAGGCCGAAGCGCTCGCCGCTGATATTCGCGCCCTGGGCCGCAAGGCTGTCGCCTTTCAAGCCGATGCCGCCAGCCCTGAAGCCGCGAAGACAGCGGTCGAGCAGACTGTCGCCGACCTCGGCAGTCTTGATATTCTGGTTAATAACGCCGGCGTCCTCATCGCGGGTGACTTCACCGAGCAGTCGCTGGAGGACATAGACAGGCAACTGAATGTCAATGTGCGCGGTGTTTTCCTGGTCACGCAGGCTGCGTTGAAACACATCCCGAATGGCGGCCGCATCATTAGTGTCGGAAGCAATGCGGGCCTGTCTGTTCCGTTCGCTGGTATAGCAGTCTACGCAGCCACCAAATCCGCGCTGGAAAGCTTCACCCGTGGTCTTGCGCGTGAATTGGGTCCACGAGAAATCACCGTCAATCTGGTCCGCCCCGGCCCAATTGACACCGACATGAACCCCGCCGATGGCGCTCTCGCGCCTTCTATCATTCCAAGCCTGTCGATTAGCCGCTACGGTCAGACCAGGGAGGTCGCCGAGGCCGTCGCCTTCCTCGCCGGGCCCGGCGCTGCCTATGTTACCGGGTCGGGCATTCTTGTCGATGGCGGCATAAGCGCCTGATTCAGAGATCAAGACAATGACGATTGAGAACCCCTGGCACAACAAACCAGCAAGAGCAGTTCGCCACGGTCATTTCTGGGTGCCAGGTGAACGTGTAGAACGCGACGGTGAGACCTACCAGCGCGGACCGATGTTCGTGGAGTGGGAAGCGCCCGAGCGTGTCAACAAACCGTTTCCGGTCATCTTAGTTCATGGCGGCGGCTTCCAGGGCAGCGAATGGTTCGATACGCCCGATGGACGGCCGGGATGGGCGCAAAGGCTCGTGGAAGCGGGTTACGCCGTACTGGTGGTTGACCGCCCTGGTCATGGCCGCTCACCATTCCACACCGACACTATCGGGCCAATGGGGCCTCCTTTTTCCTACGAGAACGGCCGGCGAATTTATTTTCCGACTGAGGCGTTGCCGACACACACACAATGGCCTTTTGCTGCCGATGACGACGCGGCGATGGATGCCTTCATTGCTGGTTATGGCCCGCTTCCAGCCGATCTTGAGGCATCGCAAGACATGGATGCGGACCGCCTTGCCCGCCTTCTCGACCGCATCGGTCCGTCGATTCTACTGACTCACTCGGCCTCAGGCCCAAGCGGTTGGCTGGCGGCGGACCGACGACCTGGTCAGGTGATAGCGATTGTTGCGGTCGAGCCCATGGGGCCACCTTTTGCGGATATTCCGAATATCGGTCCCCTCAACTGGGGCCTTGCAGCAGCGCCATTGACATTTGATCCGCCGCGGACCTGTTACGAAGAGGTTCGAAATGCGCCACTTGAGGCGCTGCGCGTACCGGCGCTCGTGGACCTGCCAATCCTTGTCCTGACGGCTGAAGCATCGAATTTCGCTGCGGCCAGTGTGCCCATCGTCGACCATCTCATTGCCGCGGGCGCAGCCGCCAAGCTGCTGCATTTGCCAGATCACGGCATCTACGGAAACGGTCACGGCGTGATTTATGAACTGAATTCTGATGATGTGTTGCACGCGGTGACCAATTGGCTGGACGCTACGGTGCTCAGCGGAGGAACGTGAAGATGGAAGTTGGATTTATCGGCCTTGGTGCGATGGGCTCGGCGATGGCGCGCAATCTTGTAGCGGCAGGTCATATCGTGCGGGCATGGAACCGATCCGGCAACCCTGGTGTCGATGGTTTGGAAATGGTGGGCGAGGTGGGCGACACCTTGAAGGGTGATGCAACGTTCACGATGCTGTCCGATGATATGGCGATCCGCGAAGTTGCGCTCGACACCGGAGTTTTGTCGCAGGCCCATCCCGGCGTGGTGCATATCATCACCTCAACGATTTCGGTTGCGTTTGCCGAAGAACTCAGCGCTGCACATGCGGAAGCAAAGGTCGCATACGTCGCCGCACCAGTTCTTGGCCGCCCCAATGTTGCGGCCGCCGGAGCGCTCAATATTCTGGCTGCTGGCGATGGAAAAGCGCTGGCGAAGGTCCGCCCCTTGCTTGATGTACTTGGCAAGAAGGTGTGGATGATGGGTTCTCAGCCGAGGCAAGCGAATGCTGCAAAGCTGGCGGCAAATATGATGATCAGCATGGCGATCGAAGCCATGGCCGAAGCGGTGGTCATAACAGAAGCCAATGATCTCGACAGAGGAAGTTTCTTCGAACTTATTCTCAATACCTTGTTCAGCGGTCGCTCATATCAGAACTACAGCGCCAACATCCTCAACGAAAGATATGATCCGGGCTTCAAGGCGCGGTTGGGCCTAAAAGATCTTCGCCTTGCAACGGCCGCCGCCGCGACAGCCGGTCGTCGCCTTCCAATGCTGGAAGCAGTGCGAGAGCGGATGAACGCTGCTGTAGATGCGGGCGGCGGCGAGTGCGACTGGTCCATTATGGCGGACTATACCCTCAAGAAGGCGGCGGACTGAGATATACGGCTAAGTTGCTTTCCGCCGCGGAGCCGTTGTTCGATCAGCGTGGTTTCACTCGTGCTGGAAGGAGCCAGCTGGCTTAGGTTGCTGATATATCGAGTCGAACCTTTTACAAGCATGTGCATTGCCATTGCCATTGCCATTGCCATTTCGGCGCATTGACATAAAACCAACCAACTAGTAGAATGGCTGAATTGAATATAATAAACAACATGTCTGCACGAAAGCTGTCTTACATGTGTTTTTAGCCAAACGAGTGCATGCACCATGAGCGTCGAACTATCCCCCCGAGCAACTGAAATTGCCGATCAAACGAAACTATTGCTCGCCTCTGGCGGCTATAACGGCTTCAGCTATGCAGATATTTCCGATCGGGTACATATTGGCAAGGCCAGCATTCATCATCATTTTCCGAGCAAGGCAGAGTTGGTCCAGACTGTGGTCGTGCGACATCGCGAGCAGACTCAGGAGGGTATGGCCGCTCTGGACCGACAGCTCGCTGATCCCTTGGAACGGCTCGAAGCCTACACCGGCTATTGGTCGAAGTGTATACGTGAGGGCACAGCGCCCATCTGCATCTGCGCGATGCTGGCTGCTGAATTGCCCATGATTCCAAAAGAGGTGGCAGACGAAGTGCATGGCTACTTCGAAGACCTGGCGGCCTGGCTCGCAAGGATCCTGGAAGATGGCGCAACAAAGGGGCAATTTAAACTGCGCGACAGCGCTGTCATCGAGGCACAGACATTGATGTCTACCGTGCATGGTGCAATGCTGACCGCACGAGCCCTGGGCAAGCCGGAGATATTCGAATCCATCTCTCAAGCCGCCATTAGTCAGTTGAGCGCACCTGGTTGAACGTTTTAATTTTCTTAAGAGAAAAGGTTTTCTATTTTTTTAATCCAACTGTCTACCAACTAGTTGATCGTTTAATAAGGCAAGACTCTGGAAAATGCTCGGCAACCCCAAAGTTCTATTCACTTTTTCTCCTGGTTTTTATGGATCCGCTGTGAGCGCCAAAACCGCTGTTTCAACCATCGTCATCGGCGTCATGCCTGCAAACTCTACCGCCCATACATCAGAGCTCGCAGCAGGGCGTTCCTCAGACCTAGAGCAGGCACACGCAAGCGAGCTAAAGCCGGAGATCTTTTGCGGGACTTGTCGCGCCAAGCACGCACGCTACTAGCAACTGATTGCACAAATCGATTTGTCACTTTCGAAAGTTTTCCCGGCGCAGCTTTCGGCGGTATTACTCATTCATGCGCCGAGTATTGATAAGGCGATGTGCTATCGCCCAGGAGTTTCAACATGCATATTTCACGACTTCACAAGCTTCTTACTGGCGGTCTGGCTGGTGTCATGTTTGCCGTCGGCGGGTTAACCGCCGCCACAACCGCCAGCGCAGCTGACCAGAGCGTTCGCGTGCGGGGCACCGTCGTCTCGCTTGCGGGCGATCAACTTCAAGTGAAGTCACGCGATGGTCAGCCAGTAACCGTAACGCTCAAAAACGGCTGGATGGCGTCGGCAGTAAAGAAAGCCAGCATCAGCGATATCAAGCCGGGTGATTTTGTGGGCATCGCATCGCTACCCAAGTCGGAAGGCGGTGACGGCGCGCTGGAAGTGCTAATTTTCCCACCCGCCATGAAGGGGCGCGGCGAAGGCAGCTACGGTTGGGACTTGAAACCGAACAGTACGATGACCAACGCAACCGTCGGAGACGCCGTCAAGTCGGTAGATGGCAGCGTTGTAACGGTTAACTATCACGGCAAAGCAAAAAAAATCTCCATTCCCAACGGCACGCCCGTTGTCACGCTTGCACCGGCTACGGTCGACGATGTAAAGCCCGGCACGGTGGTGTTTATTCCCGCTGAAAAAGCTGCAAAGGGCACTCTGTCCGCCGGCAATGTGATCGTCGGAAAAGACGGTGTTGTCCCGCCAATGTAAGCAACCACAATCGCCGACTGGCAGATCGGTCAGTCGGCGCGAGAGTATTTCATGAAAACCTTTGAATCGAAGCACCGGCTCGCGGCAGCTGATGATGCAGATCAGCGCCAGTTCATCGAGCGGCATTCGGCCGTTGTGCGAATGACGCATTGGATAAATGTGTTTTGTCTTTCTGTTCTGCTGCTGAGCGGTCTGCAGATTCTCAATGCACACCCCCGGCTATATTGGGGAGAGTATGGGGCCGATGCCGATCAGGCATTCATCGCAATCGAATCCCAGAAGCACGAAGATGGGGTACGTGGCTTCTTGCGGATCGGTGCGCTGCGCATCGAGACAACCGGCGTTCTAGGCGCCTCTCGTCAAGGCGATGTGGTCACGGCCCGAGCGTTTCCGGCTTGGCTCACGATTCCCTCTTACCATGATCTGGGCGCAGGAAGAAATTGGCATTTCCTCTTTGCTTGGCTGCTGGTTATCAATGGCCTGGTCTACTTGGCGCATGGATTTTGGCGCGGCCACATCCGGCGCGACTTGTTGCCGAACCGGGATCAACTGAAACTGCGACACCTATGGCAAGAGGTGACCGACCATGCACGCCTTCGTTTTGCCAAGGGTGACGAGGCACGGCGCTACAACGCCCTGCAGAAAATCACCTACCTGCTCGTGGCGCTGGTATTGCTTCCATTAATGGTGTTGACGGGGCTGACCATGTCACCGGGCCTTGACGCCGCCTTTCCCTTTTTACCCGACCTGTTTGGCGGGCGCCCTTCAGCACGCACCTGGCATTTCATCACAGCGTCCTCGCTCGTGCTGTTCGTCGTTGTTCATGTGTTGATGGTCGTCGTGTCTGGCTTCTGGAACAACGTTCGGTCGATGATCAGCGGGCGTTACGCCATCGATCGCTCAGGAGATGCACCATGAAGCCCAATTTCTCACGTCGACGCATGTTGACCGGCTTGATGGCTGGCGCCGGTGTGGCCATGCTTGCCGGCTGTGATCGCATGACGCAAAGTACCCAGTTTGGCGCGTTGCTACGCAATACCGAGAAGCTGACGATGAGCGGCCAGCGATTGCTGCTCGGTCGCCAGTCGCTGGCCAGGGAATACAGCGTGGCCGACCTCTCGCCGGTGTTCCGCGCCAACGGCACTCAATCCCCCGATTCCGAGGAGTACGCGCATCTGCTCGAACACGGTTTCGTTGATTGGCGACTGCAGGTGGATGGGCTCGTGCAACAGCCGCTCAGTCTGTCGCTTGCCGACCTGAAGCGCCTGCCATCGCGCACGCAAATCACTCGCCACGATTGCGTGGAAGGGTGGAGCGCAATCGGGCAATGGCAAGGCGTACATCTCGGGCGGATCCTGGATATCGCGCGCCTCAAACCCGGTGCGCGCTATGTGATATTCCACTGTGCGGACGAGCTGGAGAAAACGTTTGATGGCAGCGGGCGCTATTACGAGAGCATCGATCTGCCCGACGCTTATCACCCTCAGACGATCCTTGCCTATGCCATGAACGGCAAGAACCTTCCCGTGGCGCACGGCGCGCCACTACGCCTCAGGGTTGAACGACAACTGGGCTACAAGCACGCGAAGTACCTGATGCGGATTGAAGTCGTCTCTGCCTTCGACACCTTGTGGGGTGGCCGAGGCGGTTATTGGGAAGATCGCGGCTATGAGTGGTATGCAGGTATCTGACGCTGCATGTCAGTCATTAACTTAATGAACATCGAGAGTAGTGAAATATGAAACCTCTGGATCTAGCCGAACTAGCGCGCGGGCCGCGCATTGTCGAGGATAATGTACTAACGGATGTGCAGATCGACGTCATTCCATATATCGTAAGCATGCTTGGCGATGACGAGGCCTTGGAGGGCGTTGAGGCGTGGCTGAACCAACAGGAACTGGGAATCAGTATGGGTTCGCGCAACGCTGAACTTGAAGCTGATATGTTTGTGGAGTCGTCGGCGGGTTGGTTGCTACGCCTCGTTCAACTTGCTCGTGTAGCGTTGGCTGGGGATGATGCCAGCCCCAGTTTGCTGCGAGCTCGCCTATCCATAGCCACACCCGACAACGATGCGTCATCCAGGCGTTGATTCATCGGTTGGGCTTTAAGCAGTGATGAGTAGTGGCGCTGTTATCGGAGCTTGGTAGGTTCATAGTTCGTGCGTGTCCATGGAGTTAATGGGTATGTGTGCTCTAACAGGGTCTGCTGGTTTTCAATATGTCGGTTATGCGTTGTTCAAGCGGCAGGCCTTCAAGGATGTCTATCTTCTGGCTCCAACGGAATTTAGTTCAATGATGGCGTCTATAAGGTTGCGCCAGCCAGGGGTTTTTGCCGCGCGCTGGAACTAATCCCAGTGCTTTGTCAGTGTTTGACGTTGTGCGTGAAGAGCTTGTTTCGAACTCACAGACATTTGTGGGATGCTCCGAAATACAACAACGTCGTTGAACTGTTATTACATGCAGCAAAAATAAATATAGTGAAATTTGGTATAACTATTTTACCTCTACCAAACAAGAGGGCACATAGCAAAAATAACTACCGACGAGACCCGATATGACGATTTACCGTCTTAACAGCGATACGCTGACCGAACTGCCTCAGACTTCGTTCAATGAGCTTGGCTTAAGGGAACGGACTGACATACAGCGGATTCTGAAGGATCATGTTGAGATCATTTCCAAAGATGTTATGGTTCTTGCTGAGGAATATGGCGACTGGGAGGATAGTCGGCGCCGCATTGATCTACTGGGCCTGACAAGAGAAGCACAGCTGGTTGTAATTGAGCTAAAGCGAACTGAGGATGGTGGCCACATGGAGCTTCAGGCTCTGCGCTATGCCGCCATGGTCTCAACGATGACCTTTCGACAAGCAGTTGAGGCGCACCAATCTTATCTATCGAAAAATGGTAAAGCAACGGAGTCTGCGGAAGAGCGAATCCGTGAGTTTTTGGATGAATCCGAAGACGAACCCACACTAGACAATCAAGTAAGGATCGTCCTGGCCAGCGCCGATTTTTCCAAAGAAATCACCTCGTCAGTGCTGTGGCTAAATGAACAAGGCTTGGATATCACCTGCGTGCGCTTACGCCCGCACCTTGCTGACAACAATATATTCTTGGACATTCAACAAGTAATTCCACTTCCTGAGGCATCCGAGTTCCAGGTTGCTATTCGGGAGAAAAATCGGGAACGTGAAGTCGCACAAACCTCAAGCAAAGACTACACAAAATACTGTGTCATTACATCAACGGGACGGTTTGAGCCACTGAATAAACGGGGTTTGATCTTCAAGGTAGTTCAAGAGGTGATCGGTCTTGGTATAAAGCCTGAGCAAATTATGGCAGCCGTTTCCAAGCGGGGGCATCGCCTATTTATTTCTTTGAATGGGCAACACACTGCCCCGGCGATTGCAGCAGCCAATGGTAAAGATGAAGACCGCTTTTTCAGTAAAGAGGAAGAGGTGTTTGTCGTTGACGACAAAAGCTACCTGCTCATGAATCAGTGGAGCAAAGTGTCAGCCGAACGGGCTTTAGCTGAGATTTTCTCGATCTTGCCAGAAGGCCATGGAATAAGTTATCAAGCCTTGGGCTAAACCTAAAGGGAATACTGCTCCTACGACTGCAAGATAGTGATATGGATGATTACAAGGTTGTTTTGCTGTCAGCGATTCTATGGCGCTTCTTACCAGTTACCGCTCATGAAAGAAGTGGTTTTGCACTTTTTGAACAGAAGCAGTGGTTAGTATCTGCGGGGGAATCACGCCAGCCTATTATCTACTTTTCGGCGCTACGCTGGGAATCATCGGATGTCTGTTCTTTGTTGAGCAACCAGAATATGCCCCGCGCCGTGCCGATGGGTTTCCAGTAGGTCAATTGCCGCGTTGATGGCAAGGCTGGCCAACCCGGATCTTTTCAAGTACACGCTGTATCCCGACCCGCCAGCAAGGCGTAAGCGCCCGCCATATTAATCAGCATAACCAGGATTGCGCCTGTCCAGGTAACGCAGCATCGCCGGCCATTCAAGCAAGCCGAAGCGCCGGCGCGTGGTGGGCAGGTAGAGGTAGTGTGTCTTGTCTATGACCTCTTGTGAGGGCATGTTGATTTCCAGCCCTGAGCCCAATGCGTCTACTTGCACGCGGCAGGCCATCTCCAGCCAGTACATGGTATTGAAGGCCTCGGGGATGCTGGACGATGCCACTAGCAGACCGTGGTTGCGTAGAATCATGGCGTCCTGGTCTCCCAGGTCCTGCACCAGGCGTTCGCGTTCTTCAAGATCCACTGCCACGCTTTCGTAGTCGTGATAGCGTATATCCCTGAATCGCATGGACGTTTGAGTCAAGGGCAGGAGGCCTTGCTTCATTGCGGATACGGCCATGCCTGCCCGGGAGTGCGTGTGGATGACGCAGCCGACATCGTGTCGCGCGCCATGTACCGCACTGTGAATGACATAGCCCGCCTTGTTGATATCCATGTCTTTATTCGGATTATCCAGGATATCGCCATTCAGGTTGATCTTTACCATGCTGGAGGCGGTCATTTCTTCGTACATCAGGCCGTAGGGGTTGATCAGGATTTCATCATCCGTACCGGGCACGCGGGCTGTGATGTGGTTGTAAATGAGGTCGCTCATTCCAAACAAAGGCATGAGACGATAGCAGGCTGCCAGATCGATGCGGATCTGGCGTTCTTGTTCACTACAGCGTGCTGTCATGGTGATTCCTCTTTGACATGCCAGGGGCCACAGGCCGCATGAAGAGGCCTGTGGTGGTATCGGGCAGCTGCCCTTGAGTTCTTGGCATCCTGGCTCTGGTTGTCGCGCATGCCGCGGTGCTATTGCACAGCGGCGACAGCCTTGCGCATGGCATCCAATGCCTTGCTGCCTGCCTTGCCGCGCTCATCCAACGCCTTGGCCCAGTTTTCCGACGAGCGTTGGAAGGCCTCGTCCACCCGCTTGTTGTCCGCCTCATCGAACTTGATGGTCTTGATGCCCAGTTCATGCATGCGGTCTATGGCCTTCTGTTCGGCGGCATCAAAGCCCTTGCAGCTGGTGGTGGAGACTTCGTGGCCCACATCCATGATGATTTTCTGCTGCTCGGGGCTGAGTTTGCGCCACGTATTCTTGCTGACGGCATAGGTCAGCACCGCGCCGGCGACGTGCTTTGTCTCGGTGCCACTTTTGATGAGATCTGTCAGCCCGTAGTCAAAGGCGCTTTGAGCGGGGTAAAAGGCGCCGTCTATCGTGCCGCGGGACATGCTTTCATAGGTCTCGGGTGCTGAAACATTGACGGGCACCATGCCAAGCTCCTGCATGGTGCGCGCCATTGCGCCGCCGGATGTTCGCATTTTCAGGCCCTTCAGATCATCCAGTGTGCGGATGGGCTTGTCGTTCGAGACATAGATGTGGTGGCGAGTGATGACCGACAGAATGGGAATGACGTTGTTGGTGTCCCATTCGTTCTTCTGCAGGAAGCCGCCGTCATGGGTCATGTTCCAGAAGGCGGTGAACCCCTGGCAAGAGTCGTCCGAGAACGCACCCGGAAGTTCGAAGACGGACGACAGCGGCATTTTGTCGCGCACATAGGACGGGCCGACGTAGCCGATGTCTGTCATGCCGGCTTGAGTAAGCTTGAGCATGTCCTTGGCTTTGCCAAGTTGCTGCCCAGGAAAGTATTTGAACTTGATCTGGCCATTGCTGCGTTTCTCGACCTCGTCCATGAAGGGTTTGGTGGCCAACTTGTAGATATAGCTGCCATTGGGCAGGCTGTCGGCGATGCGTAGCGTGAGCGCGTCGTCCGCGGCGTGGGCGGCTGTGCCCAGGCCCAGCGTCAACGCGCCGGCAGCGGCTAAGAAAAGAGGATGTCGTGCTAGGCGTTTCATCGTGTGTCTCCTTTGTTGGCGGCCTTGCGGCCATATAAGAATCAGGGTGCTTACTTCATCATGGAGGGCAGCCACAAGACGATTTGTGGAAATGCCAGTAGAAGGCCAATCGCCACAAGATGGGCCAGCACATGAGGCCAGATCCCGGCAAATACCTCGGTGACGGGGCGCCTGGCATAAAACGCCACCACGAAGCAGTTCAGGCCCATGGGCGGGGTCAACAAGCCGACCTCGGCGATCACGATGACCAGTACGCCAAACCAGATGGGGTCATAACCGAGTGCGATGACGACAGGCAAGACGACAGGCACCGTGAGCACCAGGATGGCGATCTGGTCCATGAAGGCGCCAAGGATTATGTACACCGCGAA
Organism: Allopusillimonas soli; assembly: GCF_004153445.1. Lineage (GTDB taxonomy): Bacteria > Pseudomonadota > Gammaproteobacteria > Burkholderiales > Burkholderiaceae_B > Allopusillimonas > Allopusillimonas soli. Next base: position 418,286 of record NZ_SDQC01000003.1, on the reverse strand, counting down.
TACACCCAGCATGATCAGCCATGGCTGCATATGGAGGCCACCTACCCATTGGACGAGATCCTGGGTGACCGAAGTGAGTGTAAAGAAATAGCCGAATATGCTGGCGCCCATAAGAATCATGGCGATCATGCAGGTGCCCTGGGCTGCCTGCTTGGCGGCATCCAGGACCACGCTTGCGGTGGCTTTGCGGCGCAGAAGCGCAATCAACAATGCGCCGAAGGCGCCCAGTGCGGAGGCTTCGGTGGGTGTGGCCACGCCGGTATAAATAACCCCCGTGACCATCATCATCAGGACGAGCATCGGTCCGACGACCTTGAGCACGTGGATTTTCTCGGACAGGGTCTTGCGGGGCGACACCGGCGCGGAAGAGGGCTTGAGCGTTGCAAGGATATATACCGTCAGCATGATGGTCAGGGCGATCAGTAAGCCCGGAATGATGCCGGCGATCAGCAGTCTCCCGATGTTGGCTTCCGCCAGCAAGCCGTAGATAATCAACACGACGCTGGGCGGGATCAGCATGGCGAGCGTGCCTGAAATGGCCACGACGCCAGCCGCCATCTTGGGCTCATATCCATGCTTGATCATGGCCGGAAGACTTGTGGCGGACAGCGTTGCGGCTGCGGCGGTACTGGTTCCGCAAATGGCACCGAAGCCGGCACCCGCGATGGCTGTGGCCATGCCTAGACCGCCCCGCAGGCTGCCCACCCATGCGGCTGCGGCGTCGAACAGATCATCCGCGATGCCGCTTTTGAGCACCAGCTCGGCCATGAGCAGGAACATCGGGATCGTGATCATTTCATAGGAGCTGACCGTGGAGAGCGGCACGGTCTCCAGCACGCCCAGCAGCATGTCCCAATTGCCCACCGCATACAGGCCAACGGCTCCGCTCACCCCCATGGCGAAGCCGACAGGTACGCCCATGGCCATCATGAAAAACAGGAGCAGGGTAATGGAGATCGCCGTCATGAATTACTCGCTGCCTTGACTGGTGATCAGCGGGGCGTTCTCAACCATATCCCGTCCGGTGGCCAGGCTTGCGATCTGGCCAGCCAAACGGAATATCAATCGCAGCAGCAGCAGCCCTATACCCAACGGCACCAGTATGGAGGCAATCCAGGTTGGCCATGCCACCAGGCCGGATGTGGCGTCGTTGTGGATGAAATTGATATAGGCGCGTTCGGCGCCAACCTTGGTGATAAAGAAGAAGAGGGGAATGCTGACCACCGAGGTGAAGATTTCAGCGTAACGCCGCCCGCGCGGACCGAGATGTTGCACCACGATGTCCAGTCCTATGTGCTTATGGGCTGCATAGGTGCCTGAGACGGATAGAAAAAATACACCCACCATGAGATACAGGCCGATCATGTCATAGGCCCATACCAGTGGGGCATGGAGCAGGTAGCGCAAGGAAACGTCCAGCACCACAATAAGCATGATCACGATCATGAGCAGTGCCGCTACAACATCAAAGACTCGCTCTATCCAAATGATGATTCTTTCAAGAAAAGCCATGGTGATGTCTCCATTGTTGTTGCCACTCCCGGGCTTATGGTTGGTGCGTGGCGAACTCCAAAAACTGCGGTCCCTGATTCCGCATGGCATCCTGTATCGCGGCGTCTATCTGTTCCGGACTGGAAATTCTTTTGCTGGGCAGCCCGAAACCAGATGCGATATGCTGGAAATCGGGGTTGTAGAGGTCCGTCCCAAGATGGCGGCCGGGATATTGGGCATCTTGATGCAACCGTATGGAGCCGTAACGGTGGTTGTTGGCCAGCAGGAATAGAATCGGCAGCGCGCGTTTGGCCGCCAGTATCATTTCATTCCCTGTCATCATGAATCCGCCGTCGCCCACCATGCAGATCACTTTGCGATCGGGATGGCGCAGCTGGGCCGCAACAGCGGCGGGAACGCCATATCCCATGGCTCCCGAAAGAGGCGCCATGAGGCGTTGTGGCGGCATGAACGGGAAATGCCGATAGACGGGTGCGGCAAAGGTGCCCGCGTCCAGGCTGACGATGGCGTCCTCCGGCGCGTACCGTTGGACGGCCCGCACCACGCCGACAAAATCCAGCGCGTGGTCATTGTTATGAATGGGCCAGGTTGCCAGCTTTTCGTAGATGCCGCGCAACCTGTGGTTCCAAGCTTGACGCCCATCGTCCGGAGCAAAGGGTTCTTCGGGCATAAGATCGCGGGCCAGCGTCACCGGGTTGCATGCCAGTCCGATCCGGGGCGTAAAGTGCGCGCCGACAATGGCAGGATCCGGGTAGCAGTGAATCAGTGTCTGAGACGGCTGCGGCAGGTTGGGAAACCGATAGCCCTGGGTCGTAACATCATCGAGCCGCGTGCCTAGCGCGAGTATCAGGTCGCATTCCCTGAATGCCTCGATCTGCTCGCGCGGATTGGCCAAGCCTAGATCTCCGACGTATAGGGGGCTGCGGTTGGGAAACAGATCGTGGCGTCGGAACGCGACGGCTACCGGGATATTCCATGCCTGCGCAAACGCCAACAGTGCGGCGCGTCCACCTGGTTGATCCATCATGCCGCCCGCAATCAACAGGGGCCGGCGCGCATCCCGCAACTGCGTTCGTATTTCGTCGCGGGTGGCTCTCTCGGCTGTGGTGGGTGCGAGCCCGGGGGATATCCAACTGAATTCGTCCACATCCTGCTGCTGGACATCCTCCGGCACCACCAGCACGACGGGGCCCGGTGTGCCGGTTGTTGCAACGCGTATCGCCTTGAATGCCGCCTCGCCTAAAGCCTGGGGCGAGGATACTTCCACTACCCACTTTGCGATGGTCCCGTACATGTGCTGGTAGTCGATTTCCTGGAACGCATGTTTGCGCAAGTGCGATTTTGGCACTTGACCCACGATCACGATCAGCGGGATGGCGTCTTGCTGCGCGGTATGTATGGCGATGGCCGCATTGCTGGCGCCCGGGCCGCGGCTGACCATGACCACGCCGGGCCGGCGCGTCAATCGGCCATCGGCGCAGGCCATGAAGCCAGCCCCCGCCTCATGTCGGCAAGTCACCACATCGATGTGCGGATATTCGTTCAGGCCATCAAGAATTCCCAGGTAGCTTTCTCCCGGGACCAGAAAGATACGATCTACGCCATGTGCCGCCAACACGGACAACAGGGCATGAGAAGAGGTAGGCACTCGTGGTCTCGCAATCAGAATGTCGTCAACACGCAGGGCAGCCATGGTTTTGCACAGGCTCGATTCATTATTGGGCGCAACTGGCTATGCAATCAATGATGTGCTACATATATCAGTTATGTGCAAATTGCATCATTCAGGCACCCCTTTGGGCGATTTATCGACGGCAAACTCATATGGATCTGAACCGTGTGAAGTATCTGATGCAGGTAGCCGATCTGGGGAATTTTTCCCGTGCTGCAACAGTCATCGGAATCGCCCAGCCCTCTCTGAGTAGACAGGTTCAAAAGCTGGAGAACGAATACGGGGCCCGGCTGCTGTATCGTCATGGGCGAGGCGTATCGCTGACGCCCGCCGGAGAGGCCTTCTTGGACGAAATGCGTCCATTGATGCGTCAAATCGACATGGCGGCTAATCGGCTGCGCGATCAATCTGCGTCGCCATCCGGCGAAATCACATTGGGCTTGACCCCCACGGTGAGCAAGCTGATTGGCATGCCGCTGTTGACCAGCTTGAGGCGCAAGTTTCCAAGGTTGAGATTGAACGTGGTTTCTGGCTACAGTGGTTATGTACACGAATGGCTTGCCAGCGCCCGTGTGGATTTGGCCATCTTGCACGATGCGCGCAGATCTCAGTACGTCGCGGTTCAGCATATCGCCGACATGCAGCTTTATCTCATGTCCGCGCCTCATGTGCTGGCGCCGGCGGAACGCCTTGGCAAGTCAGCCGTTCCGCTTCTGGAGATTCCCCACCTGCCCTTGGTGCTCCCGACGCATAATCACGGCCTGCGACGCACTATGGAGGCGGCCGCCGGGATGCGCGGCGTGAAGCTCAACATCCAGTACGAGATGGACAATCTGGACCTTATGTGTGAAATCGCCGCCGCCGGTTTGGCGCATGCCACGCTGGCGCTGCCTGCCGCGCGCGAGGAACTGGCAAGCGGCAGGCTGCTGGCGCGTCCGATTGTCGAACCCGTGGTGATGACCCGTCTGATGATGGTCAAGGCGTCCAATCGTCCCATCACACATGCCGTCAAACTCGTCGAGCAAGAAGTATGCGATGTATTCAGGCGGGTTTTGGCAGACCCCACATCTGATTTGGGAATTCAGCTTGCACCTGAGCTGTCGGGGCGGGGTTGAGCAAGCGCTGACCCGTCTTGCATTGCCGCGATATATTATTGCCACACATCAACGGAAGCATGGGATGATTCCCAGGCTTTACTCGGGGACATGCCATCTTTAAAGCCTACATTCTTCTGGCGTTGACAACATTTTTCTGGGCGGGCAATTCAATCGCCGGAAAGTTGGCCGTGGGCCATGCTTCGCCCATGGTGCTTGCCACCATCCGATGGGCGAGCGTGATGGTGGTGCTGTATATATTCGGGAGGAAGCAGATTTACGCCGATTGGCCCGCCATCCGGCCGCGGCTGAGCTATCTGCTGTTTCTGGGTGCGCTAGGGTTCACCGTCTTTAGTGTGGCGCTCTACTATGCGCTTGTGTACACCACCGCAATCAATGCCAGCATCCTGCAGGGAGGCATGCCCCTATTCGTATTCGCCGCCAGTTTCATTCTTTTTTCCAGCCGCATAGGCATGGCGCAAGCGGTTGGCTTTATGCTTTCCTTCGTGGGCGTCATTGTCATTGCGATGCGCGGCGACCTGAGCCGGATCATTAGTCTCGATGTCAATTTCGGCGATGCTTTGATGCTTGTCGCCGTCGTCGCATATGGCTTTTATACCGCCGCATTGCGCAACAAGCCTCGAATACACTGGGCAAGCCTGATGTTCATGCTTTGCGTGGGTGCCACCTTGGCGGCGCTGCCCATGCTGGCTTTCGAGGCGGTTCGGGGCGACACCTTGATCCCTGATACGTGGGGCTGGCTGGCAATTATCTACATTGTCATCTTTCCATCTCTGATTTCTCAGGTCTTCTACATCAAGGCGGTGGAGCTTATCGGCGCGAATCGGGCAGGTCTGTTCATCAATCTGTTGCCGCTGTGGGGCGCGCTATTGTCGGTTGCCGTTCTTGGAGAAGCCTTTCTCTCGTACCACGCGATTGCCTTGGCGATGATTCTGGCGGGCATCTGTCTTGCCGAGTACGGCGGACGCAGGCTAAGCCGAGCAAACCATAGACCGTAGGTGTGGCCGATAGCGTTTCGCGTTGGCGCCATGCCGAAGCGCTGTAGCTGAATGGCTCGGCCACCTGCATATAAGCGTGCATGCACAACACATACGGTTTCGTTGTGAACTAGGCCAGAAACCCTCCGCTCTGATGCCGCCACAGACGGGCATAGATGCCGTCTTTCTGGAGCAGTTCGGTGTGGCTGCCTTCTTCGACAATACGTCCCTCGTCCAGGACAATAAGGCGGTCCATGGCGGCAATGGTGGACAGGCGGTGAGCGATGGCAATGACGGTTTTACCTGCCATCATTTTGTACAGGCTTTCCTGTATGGCAATCTCCACCTCCGAGTCGAGCGCGCTGGTTGCTTCGTCCAGCAGCAGAATAGGCGCATTCTTGAGCATGACGCGGGCAATCGCGATGCGCTGGCGCTGGCCGCCAGACAGCTTTACCCCGCGCTCGCCCACCAGGGTTTCATAGCCGCTGTTGCCTTGCGGATCGCTCAATTGCTGGATGAATTCATGTGCCTGAGCCAGCTTGGCCGCGTCCTGGATATCCGCTTCGCTGGCATCGGGACGGCCATAGGCGATATTGTCGCGAATGGAGCGATGCAAGAGCGATGTGTCCTGAGTCACCATGCCGATGGCGGCGCGCAGGCTGTCTTGTGTAACGCAAGCGATGTCCTGGCCGTCGATGAGAATACGACCGCGGTCCACATCATAAAAACGCAGCAGAAGGCTTATAAGTGTGGACTTGCCTGCGCCAGAACGGCCCACCAGACCTATCTTCTCGCCGGGGCGGACGTTGAGCTTCAAGCCATCGAATACCTGGCGCTCGCCGTTGTAATTGAATGCGACGTCATCGAATATCACCCCGCCGCGTTCCACCTTCAGTTCGGACGCATCGGGCGCATCTTGTACCTTCGTCGGCCGGGTCAGCGTGGCGATGCCGTCCTGGACGGTGCCGATACTCTCGAACAACGAGGCCATCTCCCACATGACCCACTGCGACATGCCATTGACCCGCAAGGCCATTGCCGTGACGGCGGCGACTGCGCCGGTGCCAACTTCGCCGCTGTGCCAGAGCCAAAGCGCGTAGCCGCCCGCGCCAAAAATCAGGCCGGTGACCAGAACCTGGTTGATTGCCTCAAACTGGCTGACTAGCCGCATCTGGCGATATCCCGTGTGTTTGAAGTCCTCCATTGCCGCGCGGGCGAAGCGGGCTTCGCGCCGAGTATGCGAAAACAACTTGACAGTACTGATATTGGCATAGGCATCGGTTACGCGCCCCGTCATGGACGAACGGGCGTGGGCTTGTTGCTGCCCGACTTTGCCCAGGCGCGGCACGAAATACCCCATGGCCAGCCCATATAGCGTGATCCATGCAATAAAGGGGATCATGAGGCGCAAATCGAATCCACCCGCCAGCGCGATGATGGTGAAGAAGTACACGCCGATACCGATCGTAATTTCGGAAAAGGTCAGCAACACGTCACGTACCGCCAGCGCGGTCTGCATGACTTTCGTGGTGACGCGCCCCGCAAACTCATCGGCGAAGAAAGACAGGCTTTGCCGCAACATCAGGCGGTGGAAATCCCAGCGCAGGCGCAGCGGCAGGTTGATGGCCAACACCTGATGCTGAACCAGCGTGCGCAGGGCCACGAGCACGATGCTGGCTGCCAGTACAGCGCCTATGCCCCACAGAACATGACGTTCATGCGCCGATGCCGGTTCCCCGGCCTGCCAGGCGGAAAGCAGGTCCACCACCTGTCCCAGGAAGGCAAACAGCCAGGCCTCATAGATAGACACGGCGGCGCTCAATGTTGCCAGCGCGACGAGGTAGCGCCGTGATCCGCGCGTGCAAAACCAGAGGAAGGGCAACAGGCCGCCAGGAGGCAGCCGGGGCTCCTCGGGCGGAAAAGGGGCAAGCAATGATTCAATCCGGCCCAGCAAACTCGCCTCCGCGTCCATGAGGATTTACCATACGCACTGACAATATATTCAGTTCTTTCCTCGCAGTATTTTATTAGAACAATTTGACAACAAGCTACCCGCCGTCCAGGACGCCCCGATCGTGCTCTGGTCATCGAACAAGATTCCTCCGGTGGCTGGTTGTGCAGCTAAGCGTGGCAGTTTCGATCCGAGCAGACAGGAGAAGCAATGAAGCAATCCCAGGCATCCCGTAGGATGCCCGTCGTATTTGTCATGATGTTGCTGGCGGCTGTGGCCATCATCCTGGTTCGCCTTGCAGGGGCCTGGCTGGAGGATGCTCAGTACTGTGGCGAGGACGGTTGCCTGGCCACGCTGCTCGCGCATTGGGAATGGTTGAGTTTCCCGGCTCGCGCCTTGTTCTGCCTGATTCCCGTGTTGCTGCTTGCGACGCCGCCAAAGCGGCATGCCAGGCAAGGCCGGGTTTTCCGTTTTTGGCCCCTCTATTTCTTTCTCGCGCTTCTGATGCTGCTAACAGGGCTGGAGTATATCTATGCCGTCGTGGGCTCTGCCATGGCCGGATCGATGTCAGCCTTTGAGAACTTCGACCCGGTCCAGCGGCTGTTGTATATCGTGTTCTTCTCACCGCCAATCGCTACCGTGGCAACGGTTCTGCTGGCGTGGCTGCCTGTTTCGGCCTTGTGCTTTGCGCCGGAGAAAGATGCTTCCGCAACGGACAGTAGGGGCAGGAGGGCGTTTTTCGCTTTTTCTCTGTTTACTGCAATTTTCATGGTAGGGCTGGGCTGGGCGCATCTTTATCTGGTTCTGTTTTCAGACAGTGACTATGTCATGTTTGTGGGCGAGTGGGAGCGTACGCTTGGTGTCAGCATCAATTGGTCCATCTTGGTCACACCCATTGTCTTGTCCCTGCCTGTGTGGGTGGTGGCGTGGTGGCGCGATCCAGGCAGAAGTGGCCTTTGGCGCACCATCCCTGTCGTGCTGCTCGCCTTGTTGCTGGGTGCCACGTATGCGCTGATCGGCTTGCTCGCCGCTTTGATTCTGTCCTCGGATGCATTTCGCCGGCCCGAAGACCTCATGCATCTGGTCTGGGGCTGGCTCATATGGATATGGGTAGCCAATGCAATGGCCACCTGGGTTGCGTATGTCATTGTGTGTGGGCGGCGTTCCCGGCGTGAATCCGGAAACCGGGCGCTGCTGCCGCGTGCCATGCTGGCAATGTCCAACGGGCTGGTGGTGGTTGTTTTCTATGGCGTCGTCGGCGTGATTGCCGCTGGAAAGCTGGGGTGGACAGGCTCGCAGCCTCACCGTACTGTCGCCGCTGATAAAGCGAACCTGGCGCAGATCGGCACGCCGTATGAAGGGCGTTGCGATGGCGTGGTTCGGGCGGGAGGAGAACTCTGGTATCTGGGATATGGCGATTTCTGGTCAGGCTTGAAGAAGCTCGAGAAGAGCGGCGCTGTCCGGGATATCGCCGCGCTGGTAGCGGGCCCGGACAATCCTCCATACCGGACTTACTCCGACCATTTCACAATGCTCTCGCGCCTGACATCCGATGGCGCGCTGCAGCCTCTGTTCTATGTGCGTGGCGAAGCCTGCCTAATTTCCGTACCTGAATCCCGGCGTGTGCTGCTGATGACCAGTCTGCGCAACGATACGGCGAACCCGCCGGCTACTTTCGAGTCGTCGGATGGTGGTGCCAACTGGACGGAATATACGGGCAAAGCGTTCTCCAGTATTGATTTGAATGGCGCCCATTTTCAGGCCGATTTTGTTTCCCGGGACGAGCTTTGGCTAACTTACTCGCCCTATGAGTGGGGTGATCGCCGGCCCTATATTGCACTGTCGGCCGATGGAGGAGATACGGCTCATTCGATAGCCATACCTTCTGAATCTCTTAGTTCGCTCGAGGACATTATGGAGAGCCTGCCGGCAGGCTCGCAGGTCGATGTGGAACAGGATCAGCGTGTGATCTATTACCTGACCTATATCTCGAAGGAAAAGGTGGTGCTCTGGGTTTCCCGCATGGTTGGTTACCATGCGCCCAAGGACGAGGCGGGGAAGTCCCGGTGGCATCAAGCCAAGCGTACCGACAGACTGGTGCTGAGTCATCACGGGGCTGGCTGGACGGTGGACGAGGTGCTCCATATCGATGATCTTTATATTGACGGATTGGCGCAGGCGCAAGGCGGGCCGGCATATGCCGTGCTGGATCACGAAGGCGCCCGGCACGGGACGATTGCGCGCTTGAACGCTGAAACCTTGCGTTGGGAGCCCCTGCCGAATACACCTGATCCGTTCGGGCTCCTGGGCAAAAGCAGAATCCGCAATTTTTGGGCCTCCCGGGGCACCTTGGTGGCCGAAGTGGACAGCGACTTGAAGTTGCCGCGTTGGTTGCGCTTCGGCGCTCGCGACGAATTTTCCGTGTCGGCCGAGGCCTATTACTACTCGGACGATGGCGGTAGCAACTGGCACAAGCTTGCCATAGACGATTATCCAGGCGTGCTGGGCATGGATAGAGAGCAGAACCGCCTTTACTTCCAGAACTACAGTCGCCGGACGGGGACATCGCCCGTCTACGTACTTGACCTGAAGCCATAGCGTTGTTGCGGCCGAGGCCCAGGGTATGCCTGCCTGTCATGCAGTGCTTACGGAGTCGCTATGTTATCCGGGGCTTCCTGTCACCGGAAGGACGATACCGGTGACAAAGCTGGAACATACTGGAGACGCCAGGTAAACATACGCAGGAGACAATTCCTCGGGCTGGCCCGGTCGCTGCATGGAAGTGCCTTCACCGAAGGACTTGATTTTCTTGGCCGGCTGGTCTGCAGGATTGAGCGGCGTCCAGATCGGGCCCGGAGCAACTGCGTTCACGCGTATGCCTTTCTTAATCAGGTTCGACGCCAGAGACATGGTGAATGCATGGATAGCGCCTTTGGTGCTTGAGTAGTCAAGCAGCGTGCCATGACCTCGCAAGCCTGTCACTGAGCCGGTGTTGATGATGCTGCTGCCCGCGCTCATGTACGGAACCGCCGCCCGCGCCATGTAAAAATAGCCATAGACGTTCGTGCGCATGGTTTCGTCGAACCGCTCATCGGTAATGTCTTCCAGCGCGCCGGCATGCTCCTGAAAGCCTGCATTGTTGACGAGCACGTCGAGCTTGCCGAAGGCATCGATCGCTTCCTGCACCGCCTTGCGGCAAAATTCCGGATCCTTCACGTCTCCCGGAATGAGCAGGCAGGTCCTGCCCTCGGCTTCGACAGCCCGCCCTGTCTCTTCCGCATCCGCATGTTCGTCCAGATATACAACGGCTACATCCGCTCCTTCGCGCGCAAACAATATGGATACGGCTCGGCCTATGCCGGAGTCGCCGCCCGTGACGATGGCGGCGAATCCTTCAAGCTTGCCGCTGCCACGATACGTTGGCGCCATGTATTGAGGCCGCGGGACCATGTTTCGCTCAAGCCCGGGCTTCTTCAAGTGTTGTTCAGGCAGCGGAGGTTGGGGATGCCGCCGGCTGCCCGTCTGGCGTGCCGACCCGGCAACCTTCTTCTGACCCGACTTTTTGGCATCCTTTTTATCCTGCTGCGCCTGGACCTCTTGTTGCTTGCGAGTTGTTTCTGTTGTATCGGCACTGCGTGCTTTGCTGCGTGTGGCCATGTCGCTCCCCTGTCTGGCAATTGCGTCATGCACGCAAACAGCATGCCTGGCTACATCTGGCAAGGAACAAGAGGCATGCATCTATTTTCTTCGGCTACGGCGCGGATAGCCGACATGCTGGCACGCGATGACAGCAGAGTTACGCTGCAGACTGTCAGTGCAGTACTGGTCGCCCATGGTGCGATGCATCTATTACCTTTCGACACAACCACCTGGGCCATGTTCTCCGCTTTGTTCGTGGTACAGGCAAATCACAACTGTTCTCCATTCATCGCTTTACTCCGCTGCTTTAATCCGCAGCTTTCGCATGTTTGACGGATAGCCAATAACGGTCATCAACGTACAAACCTCTTCATTGGTCTGAATCCACGCCAGTGCCAAGTGGCGCGTCCGCTTGAGGCTTATTGGATTTGTCGGGACGCTTGAGCCCGAGCTCAGGCAGGACATCCTTCTCCCTGCGTATTCTGTCTTTGTTCTTTTCCAAGTCGGATTCTCTCGACGGATTGATGCTTTTGATTCCCGGCTCAATTCTGGCCTTAGTCATGATATTTCTCCTCGACGTAATGCTGCTTCAGTTCCACCTTCGCGCTTACGGGTCTTTGGGAGGTCGCCAGAAGGCATCCTTCGGTTCATTCGATTTTTTCTTGATGCTGATATCGCCGGTTGATTCGATATATGCATACAGCACTTCCGCAACGTTGTTGATCTCATGCAGCCGCAGTTCCTCCATCAGCTCGTCTTCGCTTACATACTCACGTCGCATTCCACGCCGTTGCAACTTTCCATCCTTTATAAGCAGTATTCTGCGGGGCTCGAAGAAGGGGCGGGTTGCAGGAAAGAAGTATGCGATTCGGTTGGAAGCAGCGCTCCAGAACACCAATGTAAGAACAAGCAATGCACCCTCTGTGACGCTGTTATATTGAGCGGCCATACCGTTCTGTGCCGCGTCCGCAATAAGCACGAGCAAGAGCATGTCTGTAGTGCTGAATGATCCCAGATCCCGTCGTCCGGCCACGCGTAGCGCAATAAAGATAAACCAATACATAGCCGTACCGCGAAGCATCAGTTCCCACGGCGACATGGAGAACCCAAACATCCCAGACCAATCTATGCTCATGACTTACCTTTCAGGGCATGTAGTCGTTAATCCACGGCAAACCCCATGCCCGCGTATCTCCTTGGTCGTCCTCAGAAGCGATTTATCCTGGCAGCACCGCCTTGGAGGAACGACATTTGCTGGGGATCGAGGCATTGATAATCGAACCCGTAGCTTGCCGATTGGATGGCATACGACTCCGACGTGGCAGGCTTATGGCGGCGGTTGGAAAAATCTTTGGACAGGCGGTAAGAATTACCTCAATCCGCCTGCGAAGAACCGTCTTATGGCACAAGGGGTTCATGCATGGCTGCTGCCGAATATCCTTCTTATAAGTCTCTTGTAACGCGCCGGCCATATGTCGACGCGGAAGGACGCATATGGAAACCGCACGAAATAGTGTGGCATGGCGTCGACGTTACATTCGGCACCACGATCATGGCGCTGAGCGAAGAGCACGCCCGCTTGCTATTGGACGACATGAAGGCCACGGGTCGCATTGAGGGCGAAATTATTGCCAGCTACCAGACGTAGGGAGACCTGGCGTGGTGATGTGGGCCAACGAGGAAACAGGTAATCAAATGAACGAGAGAAAGCAGCAGGGTAACAACCGCGAGGCGGATGGCGGGCCACGCGATCACGATGGGCAGCCGGCAGGCAATACTGAAGATGGGCGCATCCCCAGCAGCCCTCGCATGCCCCAGGGGGAAAAAGCGGAGGTGGATTACCGGTCCTACGCCGAGGGGCGACAGTTTGGCAAGGCGGGGGATTATGGGCGAGCGCACCAGAAACTGGGTGAGAGACCTCCCGACCCCGAAAGTCCGACTCATATTTACCCACCACCGGACTACAGTCAGGATGATGAACGGATACGAGAGAGCATCCACGCAAGCCTGGCGGAAAGTGGCTTGGCCGATGAGGCCGTGTCGATTGACGTGAATAGGGGATGTGTTCGTCTGACGGGCTTTCTTCCTGACCGGGAGGCCTGGCGGCATGCTGAACTAATGGCGAAAAACTGCCCGGGCGTTAAGGAAGTTCGCAATGAAATTGAGGTCTCTCGTCGCTGAAGGCTTGGGCACTTTGTTTCTTTGAACGATGACAAATGTTACGAGAGTAAGGACAGGTGCCGTCGCCGTGCCTGTTTTCGCGAATGGCGTGCGGCCGGCTTGCCTGGTAGGCGAAGCCGGCCGCTTTCTGGGCGTTCCCTGCCAACGCCAGATACAGGGTTCTATTTCTTCTCCGCCTCGTGCTGCTCGTGAGCTGCTTTGAGCATCCTGTCATAGAGGGTCAGAATGCGCGAGCGATATGGATACACCATTTTTGCGAACTCGGTTTGTGAATCCAGGACTTTTTTGAAGAACGGATTCTCCTGCGCATACTTCTCGGTTACTTTCCTTTCAGCGGCAATGAATTTCGGGTAATAGTCCTCTGGTGTATCAAGTACCTTGACATCCTCCTTGTCCTGGAACTGATGCAAAGCCATGGCATTATCGTAGATGTCGGCGTTGAATGTTTCGGCGATGCTTGCCTTTGCCGCGACTTTGATGATTTCCTGGAGATCGGGCGGCAACGATTTCCAAAAATCTCCATTGATGAATATCTGGCCTACGTCGGTCTGCTGGTGCAGGCCTTGTAAATAATAATATTTCCAGATTTTCTGAAGACCGAGATTGCGATCATCTGCCGGGCCGATCCACTCGGCGGCATCAATAACCCCACGCTGGGCCGATGGCACAATATCTCCGCCCGGAAGCGCCACCGATGCAACACCCATGTTTTTATAGGTTTCCCCGGGGATGCCAGGAGGCGAGCGGTACTTGAAGTTCTTAAAGTCATCCATGCTCTCGATCGGCTCCTTGAACCAGCCCAGGGGATCCGGCCCCATGGGCTGCACCATGAACGCTTTGACGTTGAAGTGCATCTTGTCCATCAGCTCTTGGTATAGCGCCTCGCCTCCCCCGTTGTAGTACCAGGCAACCAGGCTGCGTTGGTCCAGGCCCGTACTGGCAGGTGCGTTTGAGAACAATACGTAGGCGGAATTCTTGCCGGAGAAATAATTGGGCCAGACGTAGCCAGCCTTGATGACACCGTTGCTGACGGAATCCAGAATCTGGAATGGCCCCACTACCGCGCCTGCGGCCAGCACCTCCGCCTTAAGACGGCCGTTGGACATGATGTCGATTTGCTTTGAGAATTTCTGCAGCAGTTTGAAGTAAAGACTGGCAGATGGGACTGCGGTTTGGATGGAGAACTCATGAATGTCTTTGTCCGCGGCATTCGCTGCTGCGGGCACGCACAAGCCCAGTGATGCGCATGCGATTAGAGCCCCAGCCAATCTGGTTTTTGTCTTGTCGAGCATTTCTACTCCTCCTTAGTCTACCCTCCAGTGTGTTCCTTTGATTTGAGGGCGTGAGTGAAAGAACCACACTCAAATTGATTCAAGCCATGGCATTCTCCTTGACGCGTACTTCAATCCAGCAGGCCGGTGACCTGCGGGAGCCAATGCACCAATATGGGGAAATTTATGAGAAGGAAAACAACGAGGATCTGCAGAGCAACAAATTGCACCATGCCCAGGTAAATGTCTTTCATGCTCCACTGAGGCACGACACCTTTCAGGAAGTATGACGACAGTGCCAGGGGCGGAGTCAGCCACGAGGTCTGCAGCGTTACGGCGATCAGGATACAAAACCAAAGCATGTCGAACCCGAGGTCCTGCGCGACGGGCAGCAGTATGGGCACCACCACCAGTACGATGGGAATCCACTCCAGCGGCCCACCAAGCACGAATATCATGAAAAGCATCAGCAGCAGCATGACCGTGGGGGATACCTGCAGCGCGGTGAGGGTTTCGGTGATCAGCCGTCCGCTGCCCATTCTTGCAAATACGGCGCCAAAGAAGTTCGCCGCGCCAATCAGGAACATGATGAATGCGCTGGTCTCCAGAGTGCGAAATACGGCTGTCTTCAACGGCTTCCATTTCAGGCGCCCGAAAAGGGCGGTCAGCACAAGCGATGCAAATGCGCCCGTTGCCGCGGCGTCGGTAGGCGTGGTAATGCCGCCGATGATCAGCCCGAGCGTTGCCATGATTACGATGGTGATGGGAATTATCCCGACTATCAGTTCGCGCGTTTTGGCCAGCGCGGATAGATGAGGCCCGTCGTATTTGAGTGCGGGGCCGAGAGCGGGATTGAAATGGCAGCGAATGATTGTATAGATAATGTAGACAACAGCCAGCAGCAGTCCTGGGATAACCGCTGCGGCGAACAGGGTAGATACAGGCACTCCCACGAGCGGGCCCATAACAATCAGCATGATGCTTGGGGGAATCAGTATCCCGAGCGTTCCACCTGCGGCGATGCTGCCGGCTGACAGGCGCGTGTCATAGTTGCTCCGGATCAGCATGGGGGCGGCCATTACGCCTAGAACCGTTACGGAAGCACCAACGATGCCCGTCGCTGCCGCGAACAGTGTCGCGGTTGCCAGAACGATTACATAAAGTGAGCCTTTGATTCCGCCCAGAATCATTTGCAAGGCCTTGAACATGCGATCCATCAACCCCGATTGCTCAAGGACATAACCCATGAACAGGAAAAGAGGGACCGCCGTCAGCTCGACATTGGTCATCAATGCAAAGAACTGGTACGTCAGCAGATTGAAGACCTGTTGTCCGATCGCCATGAAGCCAAATAACAAGGCGACGAAGATAAACACAAAGGCCATTGGAAAGCCCGTCAGCACGCCCACGACGGCCACGAGCAAGGAAATGAGGCCCAGCATAGGATCAGTCATTTTTGGCTACTCGCTTTTTGGAAAAGGGGCGTCGTTTCGCAGCACCCACACCGCCTTGATCAGTTCGGCCACTCCTTGGATTAGAAGAAGCACCAGGGTGATTGGAATGACGGTTTTCAACGGGTAGATGATGGGCATCCACGGGCTTTGAGGATAGGTTTCATGCTGCGACCAGGACTGCGCAGCGAAACGAAGGCCGTAGTCCAGGAACAGGAACATGGCTGGGAAGTACAAAACCAGATAGAGCACGACATCGATCAAGGCCTGCCAGCGCGGCCGTAGCGCAGCCATAAGAAAGTCAGCCTTGACATGGCTTCCCGTCTGCAGGGCATAAGCTGATCCCAACATGAACAGGGTGCCTCCAAGCATATATGTGACGTCATACGCCCATATTGTTGGGCTATTGAAGACATACCGTGCGGTGACTTCATAAACGAGCGCCCCGACCAGCGGCAGTATCAGCCATCCTGCCAGCTTGCCTATGAGGATGGATGGAAACTCCAACACTGCAATGACTCGGAGCAGTGCCGGCGCCGGCTCGCGTATATTATTCATACCCATCAGCTCCCTACTATTGGTTTTAAGATGCCCGTGCTTCAGGCTGTTTTTCTGTCTTCCTGAATCATGTCTGCCGCTTTCTCAGCCATCATCACAATGGGTGCATTGGTGTTTCCTGAAACCAGCGTCGGCATGGCCGAACCATCCACGACACGCAAGCCATGCACGCCGCGGACCCGAAGCCGTTCGTCCAGGACCGCCATGGCGTCGCCTTGCGGCCCCATCTTGCATGTGCTGCTTGGGTGAAATATGGTTGCTCCGTCATCGCGCGCAAATTCCAGGAGATCTTCGTCCGTGACCTTGTCCAGGCCTGGCTTGACCTCACGTTTGACGTAAGGGCGCATCGCATCCGATTGCGCTATTGCGCGTGCCTGGCGTATGGCTGCTACAGCCGTGCGCTGGTCGAGATCCGTCGCAAGATAATTTGGTTGTATTTCGGGTGTGTCGAGCGGGTTTATGGATCTGGCTCGGACATGACCTTGTGATTCGGGGCGAAGCTGGCAGACTGAAAAGGTGAAGCCGGAATAAGGATGCACTTTGCCGCCTGCCATGTCGGCCGACAAGGTTCCGACATGGAACTGGATGTCGGGTCTTTCATCTCTGCCGCGCAGCGCTCGCATGAAGCAGCCGCCTTGGTTTATGCCTACCGCCAGAGGGCCACCCCGATGCAGCAGCCATTGCATGCCTATCCGGCATTTACCCAGCCAGGAATTGAGTTCGTCGTTTGTGGTTATCGGTTTGCTGCACTCAAATCCCAGGCGCAGCTGCAAGTGATCCTGAAGTGAACTTCCCACGCCTGGTAGCGGCGCCACGACAGGAATGCCAAGGCGCTCCAGCAAGGTTGGCGGGCCAACGCCAGACAATTGCAGCAACTGGGGTGAGTGAATCGCACCCGCGGACAACAATACCTCGCCGCCCTCCGCCAACGATGCCGTATGTTCAGTTCCTTCGTGCAGGTACGTTACGCCTGCGGCCTGCTTGTCATCGAACAGTATTCGCGTGGCGCGAGCGCGGCTGCGGACGACCAGGTTGGCGCGGCCTCGTGCGGGCTTTAGGTAGCCCGTTGCGGTGCTGCAGCGCCATCCTTTCCATGTGGTTAGTTGATAATATCCCGCCCCTTCCTGACTGGCGCCGTTGAAATCTTCATTGCGAGGAATTCCTATTTGCTGCGCTCCCTGAATGAATGCTTCTATCAGTTCGTGCTTGCAGGGAATGTTGGATACCTTGAGTGGGCCGGTATCTCCGTGATAATCGGACGCGCCGCGCTCGTTGGTTTCCGCCTTGATGAAATAAGGCAGTACGTCGTCGTAGCTCCAACCCTTGTTGCCGAGCGCCGCCCAATGGTCGTAATCTTCTTTTTGCCCACGAATGTAGATCAGGCCATTGATTGCACTGGATCCGCCCAGTGTTTTTCCTCGTGGCCAGTACAGGTTGCGCCCGTTCATATTCGGATCGGGATCTGTGTACAGGCACCAGTTGTACTTGGAGCTCCACATGGTCTTTCCATACCCTATGGGCAGATGCAGCCATATGGAATGATCCGGAGGTCCCGCCTCCAGTATCAATACTCTTATTTTCTGATCTTGGCTTAGTCGGGATGCCAGAACGCAGCCTGCGGAGCCAGCGCCTACCACGATGAAATCGAAATATTCTTTCGTGCCCGACATATCCATTCCATTGAAGACGATAAAATGGAACAAAACGTTCTATACATACTATAGAATTCAGGAAACGCCCACAAGGCGGAATTTCATGTTTTCGCTAGGAAGTTTCCCGAGGTTTTGGTTCCACTTATAGACATATGACTGCAAATAATGGAATGAACCCGAAAAATAGCTCCGCCGGCAGGGTTTTGCGCATCATGGACGTAGTGTCCAAGCATGGACGTGCGATATCCTTGGCGGAGATCACAGAGCAACTGGACATCCCCAAGGGCACCGCTCACCGATTGTGCGCGCAGCTAGTGGACATGGGATTTCTCGCTCGGGACATCGACGCACGCAGCTATGGAATAGGCAGTGCCTTGCGCAGGCTCGCTTTGAGTACGCTCAATCACCGTTCCATTCAGAGTTTGCGTCACCAGGTGCTGATTGAACTTGTCAAGCAGGTCGAGGAAACCTGCAATTTCACGACGCTGGACGGCACTGAGGTGGTCTATTTGGACCGGGTAGAGTCGCAATGGCCGCTGCGTTTGATTCTCGATGTGGGCTCACATGTTCCGCTGCATTGCACTGCCAGCGGCAAAATGATGCTCGCGCATTTGCCTCCGAAAGAGTTTTCGCAGATTGTGGCTCATCTGAAGCTCGATGCCAAAACCCCTTCCACGATCACGAGTTTGGTAGATCTGGAGAACGAGTGCAGGGAGATCCGTGAGCTCGGCTATTCGACCGATAGGGAAGAGTTCATTGCCGGGCTCATCGCTGTTGCCGTCCCGGTGTACGATTCACATGGCGATGTCCGTGCTGTGGTGGCAATGCACGCGCCCACCGCACGGATGTCGCTGGAGCACGCAAAAAAGCAACTTCCCTATCTGAGCAAGGCTGCGCGGGAAATGGAGACGCTGCTGTAGTGGGCCTGTTCGATGGGCTCGCAGCGCGGCCCGCTGATATCTACCATTCACTCGCCCTCAATCCGCATCCTGCAATGCCGCCGTCATGCCTTTGTCCAGCATTACCCGCAAATAGCCGCTTACTTGCTCCCGCCACGCCGGGGACTGTAGCAAAGACGGGGGGAAAAGCCCTGGCAAGCCCATCAGGGCTGCGGACAGTGCGGAGGCATGCACGGCGTAGCTGCGCAGGCTGTGAAGGTCGGGAGCATGGGGTGCGCCCGATACCCGACGTACCGCCGATGTAATTTCCCCCGCCCGGGGGTCATTCAAATCATACTGTTCTCCGGCATCCGTGATGCCCAGGCTGTAACGCATCCAGGCTGCCGTGGCGAAGGCAAAGATTTTTGTGGGCATTTCCTTTGCCAGGCTGTCCGCCGCCGCTTCCAGTATGCGCTGCGGCAGCTTCTCCGTGCCGTCCATGGCGATCTGGCTGGTCTTGTGGGCTATGGAAGGATTGGCGAAGCGGCGCCGCAAATCAGCGGCATAGGTGCTGAAATCCACGGCGGGCAGCGGCTGCAGCGTGGCTGCCGCTGCCCGCAGATACTCATCGACCCGGCGCGACAGGGCGTCGTCGCGCATGGCGTCTCGAACATACGCGTGGCCGGCCACATGGCCGGCATAGGCCAGCAGCGAATGCGCACCATTTAGCATGCGAAGCTTCATGCGCTCGTAGGGCGCCACATCATGCACCATCAGCGCGCCAGCGCGCTCCCATGCAGGCCGGCCGGCCGGGAAATGGTCCTCGACGACCCACATGCTGAATGGCTCCGTTTCCACTGCGGCCAAGTCGTCGCATCCGGTGGCCAAAGCGGCATCCCTCAGCGTCTGATCAGTGGGAGACGGTGTGATTCTGTCTACCATGGAACATGGAAAGGCCACGTGTTCGGCTATCCAGCCGCCCAGCCCGGCTTCGGTGCGCTCCGCCAGATCACACACGCCGGCACGCAGCAATCGGCCATTTTCTGGCAGATTGTCGCAGCACAAGACGGAGAATGGCGCCAATTGCCGCTGGCGGCGGTGTCGCAAGCCCCACACCAGTAGCCCCAGCACGCCTGCCGGCTGGTCGGGGTTAGCCAAATCGTGCATGACGGCCGGATGCAGCGAGGAAACTGCGCCGCTGGCCCGATCGATGCCGTAGGCTTTTTCCGTTACAGTCAGCGTCACAATACGCGTTTTCGGACTGATGAGCGCAGTCAGTACCGGCGCCAGACTGCGCGAGGCGGCCACCGCGCCTGCAATACTGCCGATCACATGCGCATGTGTGCCTCCCTCGCCGCGAATGAGCAGTGTGTACAGGCCATCTTGCTCATTCAGGATGCGGGCAATGTTCTCGCTGCGCAGACTTACGCCCAGGATGCGCCAATCCCCGCTTTGTCGCGCAAGCACCTCGTCGGTATAGACGGCCTGATGCGCTCTGTGAAAATTTCCAACGCCAAGATGCACGATGCCTACGCCGCAAGCCTCACGGTGGTACATCGGCAGGGAGGCGCCGCGTGATTCAATCCCATTGATACCTTTGTCGGCCGTGGAGGAATGAGCCCCGGCTGTGGCTGGACTTCCTGGGGCGTGGCCGGCACGTGGCCCGGCCGCTGCTTCCTGCGCCTCCTTCAGCCATTCGGCATTCAGGCGCGGCAGTTTCATGCCGCCAGCCCGAAATCGGCGTGCTCGAGTGCGGTTACGATGCCGCGCAGCTCGGCCAGCCCCCGCAGCCTGCCGATGGCCGGATAGCCCGGCTGTGCCTTGCGCTTCAGGTCATCCAGAATGTCCTGTCCGTGATCCGGACGAAACGGGATGGAGGCATCCGGACGGCCGGCTGCGCGGCGCCGGCGTTCTTCCTGTATGGCCGCAGCGATCAATGCCACCATATCGGTGTCTCCACCCAGATGCGCTGCTTCATGGAAGGAGCCGAAGAGCGCGTCTGTTTCGCGATGCACGTTGCGCAAGTGCAGGAAGTGCACACGGTCGCCAAGGCGCTGCATCATGCCCGGCAAATCGTTGTCCGCGCGTGCGCCCAAGGATCCGGAACAGAGCGTGATGCCATTGGCCGGTATATCGACAGCCTTCATCAGAGCGGTGTAGTCTGCCTCGGTCGACATGATGCGCGGCAAGCCCAGCAAGGCGTAAGGCGGGTCATCGGGATGGCAGCATAGCCGCAGCCCCAACGCTTGGGCAACGGGCGCCACCTCTTCCAGGAAGTCATGGAAATGGCGTCGCAAACAATCCTCATCGATGCGGCTATATTCCTGCAGGTGCATGCGTACGTCCGCCAGGCTCAGGTGCTCCGCGGCGCCCGGCAAACCAAACACGACGTTGGCAGCCAATTGTTCCTTATGCGCATCGTCCATGGCCATGTAGCGAGCCTGCGCCATCTCGACCAGTTCCGCGGGAAACGATTCAGCCGCCCCAGGCCGGCGCAGGATATGGATATCGAATGCCGCAAAATCGGCGTAGTCGAAACGCATGCAGGTGCCGCCGTGCGGCAGGCGCCACTGCAGATCCGTTCGCGTCCAGTCCAGAACGGGCATGAAGTTGTAGCACACCACCTCGATGCCGCATTGGGCCAGGTGACGCAGACTGGTTTTGTAGTTCTCGACATGCTCCCGCCAGTTGCCACGCTGCTTCTTGATGTCTTCGGAGACCGGCAGGCTTTCGACGACCTCCCATTGCAGCCCGGATGGCGAGCCATCGGACATGTGGGCAATCAATGCCTGTCGCGCCTGAATTTCTTCCACAGACCATACATCCCCGACGGGAACATGATGCAAAGCTGACACGGTCCCTTGAGCACCCGCCTGCAGCATGTCGTCCACGCTGACTGCATCACTGGGACCGAACCAACGCCACGTCTGTCTCATTTTCCTTCCTCTTCAATTCGCATCATGACTTGAATAGTAGACTAGTATGGAAGTATGATACTACGCATGAGCACTATCGTATATCCGCCAGACACGACAATCGTGCAGTCGAGCGCCATCGGGCCGCAGATACATCAAATCCTGCGTCAGCAGATTATCCGTGGCCAGTTTTTGCCCGGTACGAGGCTGTCGGAGTCTGAATGCGCGGCCACGTTCTCCGTGAGCCGGCAACCTGTGCGCGAGGCTTTCATCAAGCTCAGTGAAGAAGGCCTGGTGGAAGTGCGGCCCCAGCGTGGCACGCTGGTGCGCCGGATATCGGAAGAGGCCGTCCTGGAAGCGCGATTTGTTCGCGAAGCCATAGAGGCCGATGTGGTGAAGCGCATCATCGCATTGGGTGATACCCATATCGTGCGCGAGTTGCGCGCCCAGCTAAGCCGTCAGAAAGAAGTCTCAGCCGACCATCCCGCCGAATTCCTGGGGCTGGACGAACTGTTTCACCGCACGCTGGCGGAAGCCGCGGGCGTTGCGCACGCATGGAAAGTCACCGAAGGCATCAAGGCGCAAATGGATCGCGTTCGATACCTCAGCTTCAACCAGATGCAATTGCCAAGGCTGATTACCCAGCATACGGCCATCGTGAATGCCATAGAGCATCAGGATGCCTCTGGGGCGGACAAGGCGATACGCATGCATTTACGACAGATACTGCACGACTTGCCCGAAATCAGAACCGCGCATCCGGATTTGTTCGACGACAGCCGATCCAGCTTGATTCCGATCTAAGAAGCACCCCCTGCTACCCGATCCCATACGGAGGAGACAATTTCATGAAAACATCAAACCTTAGAATACTGAAGTCCCTGGCCGCAGGCACCTTGAGCCTGGCCTTTGCTTGCGCAGCGGGAACAGCGGGTGCCGCGGAAACCACGCTCAAGCTCGGACACCTGGCCAACGAACAGACCACCTGGCACAAGGCTTCGCTCAAGTTTGCCGATGAAGTATCGAAGCTGACCGATGGGCGCGTCAAGGTCGAGGTCTATCCCAATGGGTCATTGGGCAAAGAGATGGACCTGATCAAAGGCATGCAGCTGGGCACGGTGGACATGACCATCACCGGCGAGAGCCTGCAGAACTGGGCGCCGCTCGCCGCCCTGCTGGCGATTCCCTATGCCGTTCATTCGCTGGAGGGCCTGGATAAAGTAGCCGGAGGCAATATCGGCAAGAAGATCGAACAGCAAATCGAAGAAAAAGCCCGTATCCGTCCCATTGCCTATTTTGCACGCGGCCCGCGCGATCTGACTTCCAATCGGCCTATACATACACCTGACGATTTGAAGGGCCTGAAAATGCGCGTGCCCAATGTGCCGCTGTTCATGGCTGTGTGGAAGGCCCTGGGCGCCCGGCCCACGCCCATGGCCTTCTCCGAGGTTTTTACGTCGCTGCAGAACGGAACCATCGATGCTCAGGAAAATCCGCTGGCCCTGATCAAATCCGCGAACTTCAACGAAGTCCAGAAGTACGTGAACCGTACTGAGCATGTGCGCAGCTGGATCTACCTGACGATATCCACGATTACCTGGAACAAGCTGTCCAAGGAAGACCAGCAGGCCGTCATGCAGGCGGCCAAGACAGCCCAGGCCTACGAGCGCGACCTATTCCTGAAAGACGAAAAGCAGCTGGAACAGGACCTGAAGAATGCCGGCATGACGTTTGTCGATGTTGATCAGAAGGCTTTTGCCAAGAAGGCGCACGATGCTGTGCTCGCCAATGTGCAGGGCGAGGTCAAGAAATACGTGGAAGAAATCATGAAGCAGCAATAGGCTGCCTCTCCGGAGTCCTTGCCGACAAAATGCCGGCAAGTTCCGATACGGGCGCCGACATTATGCGGGCGCAGCGGCGCCGCATGTGATGCTCCTCAAGTGCGGCCCGGTCTCTTGCATACGCTGGGATTCTTTCCATGAACACCATCTCCATGCTAATTGAAAAGCTATGCCGCTATCTTGCGGGGCTTGCATTTTTTGCCATCATTGTGTCGGTCACCATTCAGCTGATCGGGCGCAATGTGCTGCCAGACTCTCCTCTCTGGACGGAGGAGCTGTCGCGCTTCGGACTGCTCTTTCTCGCCGGTTTCGGATTGGGTCCGTCTCTGCCCTCTGGAGACCTTGTCAACGTGGATTTGTTCTGCGAAAGCCTGAAAGGCCGCAAGCCGTGGATGCTGCGGCTACTGGCTGCGGGCATTACCGCCGTGTTTTGCATCATGCTGCTGCAGCCCGCCTGGCAATTTACTGAAATCGGCGCCATCCAGACATCGCCCGCGCTGGGCTGGCGCATGGACTTTATCCAGGCATCCATGCTGGTCGCGGTCATTTCCCTGCTGGCGTTTTCCATTCTGCGCATCATAGGCATGCTGTTGGGCACCACCGACGGTCTGCCTGCCCACCTACCCCTGGAGGAAGACGCATGAGCCTGGCCATCCTGTTCGGCGTGTTTGCCCTCGGTTTGCTGATCGGCTTGCCTGTGGCCATTACACTAGGGGTCGCTTCCGCCTCTTATTTGCTGTATCAAGGCATCCCCATCGTTGTCATGCCGCAAAAAATGTTTGCGGGCATCGATTCTTTCGTCCTGTTGTGCATTCCCGGATTCATTCTTGCGGGCAACCTCATGAACAGCGGCGGCATCACCGAGCGCATTATCCGGTTCGCCAATGCGGGGGTGGGCTGGATGCGTGGCGGGCTTGGCCTGACGAACGTGGCGGGTTCCATGCTGTTCGGTGGCATTTCCGGCACGGCCGTGGCCGATGCGGCGTCGCTGGGCGGCGTACTGATTCCGGGGATGACCAGATCAGGCTATCCCGCCGCCTTCTCGGCCGCGGTCACTGCGGCTTCATCGACGGTGGGCCCCATTATTCCGCCCAGTGTCCCCATGATTATCGTGGGGGCGTTGTCGGGAATCTCCGTGGGTCAGATGTTTCTGGCCGGCGCCATACCGGGCATCCTCATGGGATTGGCCATGATGGTGACCACCTACATCATTGCCGTGAAGCGCAATTTCCCCCGCCAGCCCTGGCAGGGGTTCAGTGAGCTGTTCAAATCCTTTCTGGGGGCGTTCTGGGCGATATTCATGACGCTGCTCATCGTTGGTGGTCTGATGACCGGCGTGGCCACGCCAACGGAAACGGCAATAGTGGCTTGCCTCTATGCCCTGGTCGTCGGGCGCTTCGTCTACGGGGATCTGGACTTTCGCAAGGTGCCCAAGCTCGTCATCGACAGTGCCATCGCCTCAGCGGCGATTCTGATGCTGGTCGGTTTCGCGAATGTGTTCGGCTGGATTCTGGTGTCCGAACGTATCCCGCAAACCATCGCACATGCTGTGCTGGGCGTCACCCACAACAAATACGCCATCATCCTGATGGTGAACATACTGCTGCTGATCGTAGGCATGTTCATGGAAACCATCGCCGCGCTCATCATTTTGTTTGTGCCGCTGCTCACGCTGGCGCAAAGCGTGGGCATCGATCCGCTACACTTTGCGACCTTCGCGGTGTTGAACCTGATGATCGGGCTCACGACTCCCCCCGTGGGGGTGTGCCTGTTTGTCTGCGCGAACATTGCCAGACTGCCGCTGTCGCCTATCGTACGGGCCATCTTCCCTTATATCATCACCAATATCATCGTGCTGTTTCTGGTCTCATATATTCCGCCGCTGGCCACGTGGTTGCCCACGACGCTGATGCAGTGACGTTGACCCGATGAGTGCCGTCTCTTCATCGATCCGGATGCACCGCTGACGGCTATTTTTTTGAGAGTGTCTTATGAAAACACGTGTCTGCCGCCTCTATGCCCAGAACGACATACGCATAGAAACCGACGTCATCGGCGACCCGGGCCCTGGCGAGGTCTTGCTGCGGATGGGGTTTGGTGGAATCTGCGGTTCCGATCTGCACTATTACCAGGATGGCGGCTTCGGTCCCATCCGTGTCAAAGAGCCCATCATACTGGGGCACGAAGTATCGGGCACTGTTGCGGCGTTGGGCAGCGGAGTCTCTCATCTCCAGGTCGGCATGAAGGTGGCATTCAATCCCAGTCGGGCATGCGGCCGCTGCCGCTATTGCCAGGAAGGCATGCCGCGCCACTGTCTTGAAATGCGCTTTTCCGGGTCTGCCATGCGCACGCCTCATGAGCAGGGCGGATTTCGCCAGCACATGATTGTTCAAGCTGAACAATGCATCCCGCTGCGCAATGCCACCTCTCTGGCGCACGCTGCTTGCGCCGAACCGCTATCTGTGGCGCTGCACGCCCGGAGCCGCGCAGGCGATATGACGGGCAAGCAGGTACTGGTCACGGGGGCCGGCCCCATAGGATCGTTGTGCGTGGCGGCAGCTCGCGAAGGTGGCGCCAAACATATTGTGGCGACGGATATCCAGGATGCCACGCTGGAGGTCGCCCGCCAGATGGGTGCCGATGAGACGCTGAATATGGTTCGCAACGGGGGGGCGCTGGAGCCCTGGTATGCCGACAAAGGCCAATTTGACGTCGTCTTTGAGTGCTCGGCAGCGCCCAGCGCCATGCGCGATGCCATGTCCGCCGTACGCCCTTGCGGCACCATTGTGCAGGTCGGTGTTACGGGTGACCAGACGATTCCCCTGAATGTGCTGGTGGGAAAGGAAATCTCGCTGCGCGGCACACACCGCTTTGATCAAGAGTTTGAGCTGGCTGTGTCGCTGATCGACAGCGGGCGCATTGATGTTGGGCCGATCATTACCGGCCGCTATCCGCTGGACAAGGCACTGGAGGCGTTCGAGGCTGCCGCCGACCGTAGCCGATCGGTCAAGGTCCAGTTGGCGCTGGAATAAACCAGGGCGTAATGCGGACCTGGCGTTAGTAAATAGCCAGGCCTCCATATATTGATCCGAGGCATACGGCCAGCGCCGCCAGACTCAAGGCATAGGGAACGCCCCAGCGAAGCACCGGCCACCAGAAAAAACGGCCTTCGCTCCAGACAGCATAATGTATGCGCACCGCGTCGGTGAACATCAGTGAGGCGTTGCCCTTGATTACCTCATTGGTCTGGGCGTGGGCGGTGTCTGGCTGCCTGTACCAGAGCACAACGACCTCATTGCTGCGAAAATCGCTTACTTCTCCGGCGCTGTCGCGCCCGAGATCGCATTGAACCAATATGTGGGGTGCACGCTTGGGGTCCAGGAACGGGAGTATACGGGGCCTGCTTCCCCGAGCCAGGGCAGCGGTCGAGACACTGAAAATATAGATCTCTTTTTTCTTATGGATCTTTTGCCAGTAGCGGCGCAGCGCGGCGGCGCGCTCTTCGGCGTCTGCAGGAGATGTGTGAAACCGCAGGAAGAAGTATGCAAGAACCAGGACTGCGGCAAGCCAGGGCCGCCACGCATCGCCGGGTGAAAGATCAAACAGGCCTGTCGCCTTGCCATACAGCGGCGCATTCAGAAACCACAATAGAACGAGGGCGCTGGATACCACCAACAGATTGCGCCGGGTCTTCTCCGGTACATCGTCCATGCTTGTCTCCTGCCAGTTATCTAATTTTGCAGGAATATTACCGCAGGTAACATGGAATGGGTGGAATGTTGATCGTCGGGCTATCGCTCTACCGTGCTTTTCCGTCGCGTGGCAGTACAACCAGCACCAGCAAGGTGCACACGCCGGCCAAACCAAACGCATAGCCGTAGCTGCCTCCCGCCGAGACGAACGCTGCGAATGCGGTCGGTGCCAACATATTGACCAGATTCACCAGGATACTGGAGCCGGCCGAGGTTTCCGAGATCATGCCCGGAGGCGAGCGGCGCGCGACCTCGGCAATTTGCACGCCATTCCAGCTTGCCGCGGAAGATCCCGCCACAAAGGCGAGGAAGATTATGCTCCATAAAGGCCATGCAGGACTGCTCAAGCCCAGCAGCAGTGTTGTCGTTGCCGATAGAATGGCCGCCGTCGACAATGAAGCATTGGGAGACCGAAGCCGATCGGATAGCCATCCGAGCGCAACGCGACCTATCACGCCACCTGCCTGCATAATGGCGAACACGACGCCGGCCAGGCCAAGCGAGAAGTGCAATCCGTCGATCAGATAGATGACCGTGAAGGTGAACCAGCAGCTTTGAGAAACGGCGAAAAGGCTTCCGACGACGGATATTCGCAGGAGTCCGCGGTTATGGGTCAGTGCCTGCAACGGCACCTTGAGCGTTCGCAGCGATTGCAGCGTTGGCATGGTGACATGCCAGCGAGGCGAGCCAGCTGTCTGATCCACGTGGGGGCTCAGGCGCCACGTGAGCATTGGCGGCATCACCACCAACAGAACGCAAGCGAGCAGCGTGATGCGCCAGCCGACCAGAATAACCATAACAGGTATGGCAAGCCCCGCTATCACGCCTCCCAGAGGCACGCCTGCCTGTTTTATGGAGAATATGAGATTCCGCTTGCCTGGGGGGGAGAAACGCTGCAGCACTTCACTGCCGGCAGGATTGGCGGTGCCGTTGCTCAGGCCCATAAGAAAGCATGCGGCCAGGACGATGCTCAAGGCCGACTGAAGAAATAGCGCCATGCTGGCCGCGCCCAGCAGCAGCGTGATTTGCAGCGTGCGCACGCCGCCAACCTGCTTGAGAAGGGTTGATCCCCCAACCAGCATGGCCAGCCCGCCCAAAGAGTTGCTTGCCGTCAGGTAACCAATCGAGCTGCCGCTCCATCCGAACTCATCGGACACTGCCGGGGCAATGATAGGGATAAAGCGTGACATGAAAGACGCAGTCGTTTGAAGAATACAAATTGCCGCTACGGGCACAAGCCAGGCAGGCGCTGCCTTTGTCATGAGGGTGTCTCTTGGATGGATTCGATCTCTTCCGTGTGGTCCACGGCTGTACATGGCGAAAACATGAATTCCGTCTGTCCAGGCCTTCATTTTAGGACGAGTATCGTTTTCCTTGCGCTCAAGCCGTGGTGGCGCCCTCATGCATGCAAAAATGGCAACCTGGATTGATCGCATCATGCCGGCCAGCTTTTGGCGGGCGATATTCATTGTCAGAGCGCGTCGCATGATGCTTTGATACATGCGTTAAGGAGAGAATATGCACGCAAGCCAGCGAAAGAAGCAGCAGCCATACAGGGCTGCGCTTTCCGCCTATGATGAAATCGGACTTGTGCTTCAAGGAGGCGGCGCGCTGGGTTCGTACCAGGCGGGGGTGTATCAGGGCATGGCGCAAGCCGGTGTTGAGCCAACGCGGATCGCCGGCATATCCATTGGTGCTTTGAATACGGCCATTATTGCCGGCAATCCGCCAGCGGATCGGGTGCAGGCGCTGCGGGGGTTCTGGGACACAATCACACAGCCCGCGGATGTGCTTACGCAAATCGGCGAGCGCGCGCCCTTGTGGCCGGGGTTCGAGAACATGGGGCGGAAATGGCTCAGTGCATGGGCAGCCATGCGCACGCTGATGGAAGGACAGGTGGGCTTCTTTTTTCCGCGTGTCTATTCGCCGTTTGCAATGGAAAGTCAAAAGAACCCTGACGAGGTCAGCTACTACGACACTTCGGCATTGCGCGAAACGCTGTTGCAGTATACGGATTTCGACCGTATCAACGATGGCGGCATGCGGGTTTCGGTCGGCGCGGTCAATGTTCGTACGGGCAATCTCGTTTATTTCGACAACGCCACAACGCGCCTGGCGCCGGAGCACTTCATTGCGTCGGGTGCATTGCCTCCTGGCTTCCCCGCCGTGGAGATTGACGGAGAATACTACTGGGACGGCGGCCTCGTTTCAAACACCCCGCTCACGGAAATCATCAAGGAAAGTCATCACAGGGACACGGTCGTTTTCCAGGTGGACTTATGGAGCGCCAGCGGCAAGCTGCCTGGCGACTTCCTGGAAGTCAGCGAGCGTATCAAAGACATTCAGTACTCGAGTCGCACTCGCGCGGTCACGGCATTCATGGCCCAGAATCAGAAGCACGCTCAGATGATCAAGGCGTTGCTGGAGCACATACCGGAGAAAAAGCGGCTTTCAGATCCCTTGTTGCGGGACGCTCAGAAGACTGCGGACGGCAGTGCTGTAAATATTGTGCATCTCATTTACAAGGACAAATCGTTCGAGGGGCATTACAAGGATTATGAGTTCAGCAAGGAAACAATGCGCGAGCATTGGGCGAGCGGCCTGAACGACATCCAGCGTACCTTCGCGCATCCTGAGTGGTTCGACGTCCCTGGCCGGGATATCGGTTTCGTCACCCGTGACGTGCATCGGCATCATCAGGAAGTGGACGATACGTTGGGACCAGTCAGGCATTCGAGAGGAGACTGAGCGGCGCTGATCGCTGGCTGGTTGATGCTTGCAAGGCAACATGGTGGCTTCCTTTCTGGCGCTACCGCAGGGCAGGATGGCCACCTAGAATCCATCGTACTTAGAAAGTCTGCACGGAGACAACATCATGAGTACTTTGGATATCGCGCAATGCCTGCTTGATCAGAACAGGCAGCTTCTGCTGTTTGGCACGGTCTTGCTGGAGCAGATAGGCCTTCCTGTGCCGGCCTACCCCTCACTTGTCGTCGCAGGCGCTCATCCTCCTGCGGGCGCTGCGGTGGCGTTGCTCTGCCAATCGCTGGGGGTGGCGGTGGGAGCCTGCCTCGCTGCCGACATTGCATGGTATTGGTCGGGGCGCAGGTTCGGTGGTGCGTTGACCCGGCTGATGTGCCGCTTTTCCATGTCTCCGCAAGCGTGTGTGGTACGCAGTGCTGATATCTACCGGAAATACGGGCCTGGCACGTTGTTGTTTGCGAAGTTTCTTCCAGGCGCCGGCGCGATGACGACGCTGCTTGCAGGAACGAATGGCACTTGCATAAAGAAGTTCATTATTTATGATGCGATCGGCTCAGCTTTGTGGGCCGGCTCCGCGCTTGCCTTGGGGTACGCGTTTCAGGACACCGTTACGGCGGCCATGGCGTTTCTGAAACCTTATGGCCCTTATTGTGCATTGGCGCTTGTCGTTATTGCATTCATTGCCGCATCTGTATACTGGCGCGCACGTCACGCGAAAGCCGTGAAACTGGAGCTGGCGCCGCTCATGCGTGTTCCGGAACTGCACCTCATCAGGAAAAAGCAGAAATAGCGATGCATGGCTGCCCCATTGCCACACCGCTTCCGTTTCCGCCATATCAATGGCGTTTTGCTTTGCTCCTTTATGTCAAAGCGTCATCCGCAAATGAAAATGCCGGCACCCGATTCACGGGTGCCGGCATGAAACATGACCATCATGCCGGAACATTGTGGTCGCCGGAGGCCAGATACTCGTGTAGCTCACGCAAGACCTGCGCACGCGTGGCATTCGAATCGCTGCCGGGTTTCCAGGCGGGATAGGATGCGGCTTCTCCAACCGTGACCCGGCCCGTGACCTGTGCGACGGCCAGTTCGTTCAGGACGTCGGTGCGCCGTGCCGTGCTGGATTGGTCAAAGTTTGGGTAGGGCTGCTCTCCCACAGTGACCAGGCCCTTGGCCTGTGCCTGGTGCAGATCCTCCACGACCTGGGCACGGGTAAGATCGCCTGCCTGAGCCAGGCCGGCCAGGGAGAAGGTGAGTACGGCAGCGGTTATTGCAAAGGTCTTCATAGTAAAACTCCATAAGAGGGAAAGAAGAAAAGAAGGGACTGCGGTTACATAGGGACTACGGTTACATAGGGACTACGGGTACAGCTGATAAAGAGGGTTGAACCGAATAAGGGATGACTATCGGCTTGGGGTGCATCATGTCGCATCCAGGCCGCCATCCACGGTGATCACCTGGCCAGTGATCCACGCCGCGTCAGAAGATGCCAATGCAACAATCCAGTGGGCAACATCCTTCGGTACGCCGCGCCGGCCAAGTGGAATTCGCACGCGCTCCTGGGCCTTGATGCTTTCTATCTGATCAGCGGGCAGCTTCATTCTTTCGGAGAGAAAATCGGTTTCCGTGGGACCTGCGGCGACAGCGTTCACACGTATGCCGTCGGGGGCCAGTTCCAGTGCCCAGCATCGCGTCATGTGCTCAAGCGCGGCCTTGCTCGCCGCATAGTGAGACAGAGCCGGTGCGGCTTTGTGTCCGAACGTACTCGATACATTGATGATATTTCCCGCTGACCGCTTGAGATAAGGAAGCGAAGCGGTAGCCAATAGCGATGGTCCGACGACATTGACGGAAAATATTTCGTTGATGCGGGCAAAGCCCGCTTGCGATAAGGGCAGGATTGCGCCAGCACCCGCATTGTTTACCAGCACGTCCAGGCGTCC
The DNA here is from genome assembly GCF_004153445.1 of Allopusillimonas soli. Taxonomy (GTDB): domain Bacteria; phylum Pseudomonadota; class Gammaproteobacteria; order Burkholderiales; family Burkholderiaceae_B; genus Allopusillimonas; species Allopusillimonas soli. The sequence continues at coordinate 386,215 of NZ_SDQC01000003.1, read as the reverse complement.
ATATCGATGTATTACTTCTTCGATTGTGCGCGCTGCATCGGATGAACTTCCGGCATCGGCCAAAACATAGTCAATACCTGTTTCCGTATCTGCCACCTTGGATAGCGCCTCCTGCCTGCGTCCGGTGATCACGACACGGGCCTCTTCACGAGCGAACATTGTGGCTGCACGCAGCCCGATGCCGGCGCCTCCGCCAGTCACGAGTACAACCTTGTCTTTGAATCGGGTCATCGAAATACTCCTGTAATTGTTCGATGTGTTGCTTGTTATTGCGTCTAGAATTGATGCTTCCAAGATGCCTGCATCACAGTGGCCGGCAGAGAGCCCATATGCGTTGATCACCCTGGGCAGTGCGGGCGGCCAAGCCGGTGCATGAAGCAGATTCTAGGTAGGTGTGATGCGGCGCGGAAGACCGCAGCGCGGACGCACGGTGTTGCTGTAAAAGCACCAAAACCGAGAGCACGCCCGGCGTCGCATGGGTGATCCCATGGATGCCGGCACGCAAGTCGGTCCGGTGACAACACCGCCTCAATGCCAAAAAGTGCTCGACTACATTGATGTGGCGCGCAAGGAAGGCGTTGTTCCTGTTTTGGGCGGGAAGAAGGGAGAGCGGCGCCGGAGTGCGGGGGTGGTTGGTTCGTCGAACCCACTATTTCCACGGGCGCGCCATCCGTATGTCGGAAAAGCTGCAGGCCGGCATGGTGTGGATGAACCCCTACCGTGCCATCAGTTTCATGGCGCCTTTTGGCGGTTACAAGGATTCCGGGCTAGGCCGGGAGAACGGCATAGAGGCCATCATGGCGTATCTGCAGACCAAGTCCGTCTGGATAAACAGCGGTGCCGCGACGGCGAATCCGTTTGTGATGCGGTAGGCGCATGAGGGCCCGCGTCTTGCGCTAGCTGGCCCACCACTGCTTGATGGTCGCGCGAACAGCGGATGCGCCGGCTTTGTCCTCGTGTATCATTGCCTTGAGATAAGCCTTTGCCTGTTTCAGTGTGATGTGAGGCGGAATAGGTGGGATCTCCGGATCTGTCACCATCTCCAGGACGACTGGGCGTTCAGCGCGCAGCGCGGCTTCCCATGCCTCGCCGATTTTCTCTGGCGTATCGACGCGCATGCCTTCAAGACCAAGCAAATCGGCATAAATGGCATAGGGAAAAGAGGGCAGCAATTGGGAATCGTGAAAGCGGGGGTCTCCACCCAAAACCCGCTGCTCCCAAGTGACTTGGTTCAGATCGCCATTGTTCAGCACCATGATGATCAGCGTGGGATTTCGCCATTCATGCCAATGGGCAGATATGGTGATCAACTCATTCAGGCCATTCATCTGCATGGCGCCATCGCCCACCAAGGCAATGACCGGGCGGTCCGGATGTGCAAGTTTGCCAGCCAGCGCATAAGGAACGGCACAGCCCATGGAGGCCAGCCCACCTGATACAGATGCCATCATGTCGTCTCGCATTTTCAAGTCCCGGGCAAACCAGTTTGCTGCCGAGCCGGAGTCGCAAGTGATAATGCAGCGATCCGGCAATCTTGGAGAAAGCTCCCACATCACGCGTTGGGGGTTGATGGGGTTTGCATCGAGCATGGCCCTGTTTTCCACCACTTTCCACCAATCGGCTACTTGTTGCTCAATTTCCTTGCGCCAGCTGCGGTCCGGCTTGCGATCGAGCCTGGATATCAAGGCCTGCAAAGTCATTTTGCTGTCGCCGACCAAACCCAGCTCCACTGGGTAGCGCAGGTTGATCTTGCGGCCATCGCGGTCAATCTGTACGGCGCGGGCCTGCCCTTCAGGTGGCAGAAACTCTGAATAAGGAAACGAGGTTCCGACCATAAGCAGCCGATCGCAGTTATTCATAAGGGTCCAGCTCGGGCGGGTTCCCAGCAGCCCTATGGATCCGGTCACATAGGGTAGCGTATCGGGCACGGCCGCCTTGCCAAGAAGCGCCTTGGCGACGCCCGCTCCCAGGATATCCGCTACGTTCTGTATCTCCTGCGAAGCGCCCAGTGCGCCAGCTCCAACGAGTAAAGCGACACGTTCCCCACTGTTAAGGATCGCAGCAGCCTCATCCATGGCGCGGTCGTCGGGCATGCTCGCGTGGTTTGTAAGGCCAATGCCGGTATGGATAGTGCCATGGCTGCGCGGAACTTTCTCCACAGCTGGCATGTCCTGCACGTCGTTGGGTACGATAATGCAGGTTACGCTGCGTTCTTCCATGGCGATACGCATGGCCCGGTCCACAAGATGACGTGCTTGAACCGGGCTTGCCGCCATCTGCACGAAATCACGTGCAACATCCTTGAACAGGTTCGCGAGGTCGACTTCCTGCTGATAGTCTCCTCCCAGCGCGCTTCGGGCTTGCTGCCCCACAATGGCCACGACGGGCTGGTGGTCCATACGCGCGTCATACAAGCCATTGAGCAAATGAATGGCGCCAGGGCCGGAGGTTGCCATGCATACACCCACCTGTCCGGTAAACTTCGCATGTGCGCAGGCCATGAAGGCGGCCATTTCTTCGTGCCGGGTCTGAATAAATTTCAATGGCTCACGTGTTCGGCCGAACGCGCCGATCAGTCCGTTTATGCCATCGCCCGGATAGCCATAGATGCGCTGAATACCCCATTCGGCAAGGCGGCTGAGTATGAAATCCGAAACAGTTTGCATGCTTTGCTCCCAGTGAAGGAAATACCGTATCGGCAACTGCTGTGCCTGTACGTCAGAGGTCTTCGCGCTTGCGGGTGATGTATTCCAGCACCGAAATGTAACGTTGCCCCTGCAGCGATATGGGTGCCTGGCGCAGGCCGGAATAGGTACAATGCCCGGGGTGGGCGCGCTCCCCGTCCCGGAACATTGCGTCTCAAGCCACGGGCTTGAAAAGAAAGCGATGGCGATGCGCGCCCGAGCAATCAAGTCAGACGATCACCGCCGCGGCGCCAGCAAATGGAAGATCCTATTCATGCTTTTGATTCGCTTCGTCCGCGGCTGCAAGGCATCGCGTACAGAATGCTGGGCTCAGTGGCCGAAGCAGAGGATGTCGTGCAGGATGCATGGCTGCGTTGGCATGGTGCGGCGCGCCACAGCATAGACAATGTCGAGGCATGGCTGGTATCCGTTACGACCAGGCTGTCCATTGACCGCCTGCGCGCTGTGAAGACGCAGCGCGAGCACTATCCGGGAATATGGCTGCCCGAACCCTCGCTGTCTGATGCACTGGATACCCCGGAGGGGGCAAGGGAGCGGGCGGATGATGTCTCCATTGCCTATCTACTGCTGCTTGAGAGACTGACGCCGGAGGCGCGCGCGGCGTTTCTGCTGCGGGAAGTGTTTGACGAAGAGTACGGTCGGATTGCCGACATTCTTGGCAAGACCCAGGCGGCATGCCGCAAACTGGTTAGCCGGGCCAGGACGCAATTGCGCGACGAGCGCCCGCGATTCAACGTGTCCCGTGAGACGCATCATCGCCTTTTGCGGCAGTTCGTCCAGACGCTTGAGACCGGCGATCTTGGCGCGATCAGCGCGTTGCTGGCCGAGGATGCCATGCTGATGGGCGATGGGGGCGGCCATGTGACCAGCTTTCCAAAGCCCATGGTGGGCGGCCGCCGCATCGCGCAGCTGTTCTTCGCTTCAACGCTGCGTTTCAAAAGCATGCTTCGCATGGTTCCCATCCAGCTCAATGGCCAGTTGGCCCTCCTGCGGCTTATCGAGGGGCGGCTCGAATCCGCCATGGTATTCGAGTCAGACGGCGAGCGGATCGCTCGTATCTACGTGCAGCGCAACCCCGAGAAACTGCAACGCATCGCCCAGGCAGCCGCCGGCGCCTGAGCAGCCATTCTCCTGTTTGGTTTCGATGGCCATTGGTGCCCAACGGGCAACACTGCGTGCACGCCTGCGAGGCTTCCGCAAGCCCGCGCGCGCTCCTACGATGAAGGCATACGGTTTTTGCCGTTCCCCGCTCCCAAGACGGGGTCTCGCTTCCATCATCGCCAGGAGAAATCATGACTCAGCGCATCAACTATATTCAGCAGTCGCCGGATCTGTTCAAGAAATTCATGGATTTCAGCAACGCACTGAAGAGCAGCACCATCGAACAGACCATTCGCGATCTTGTTTCCATTCGCGCATCGCAGATAAATGGCTGCGGATTCTGCCTCGATATGCATGTAAAGGAAGCGCGCATACACGGGGAAAGAGATCTGCGCGTCCACCATGTGGCCATCTGGCGCGACTCCACGCTCTTTGCGCCGCGCGAGCGCGCCGCGCTTGCCTGGGCGGAAGTGTTGACCGAGCTTCCTGCGCAAGGCGTTCCCGATGACCTCTACGAGCGCGTCCGCACGCAGTTCAACGAGAAAGAGCTTTCCGACCTGACCTTTGAAATCATGGCCATCAATGGCTGGAACCGCGCGAATATCGCCTTCAGGACTGTTCCTGGATCGGCTGACAAAGCGTTTGGCCTCGACAAGGCGAATCTTTCCTGATCCGTCGACAGTCGGCCTTTCACAATCCCTGCGGCCCAACCGGGCCGCTTTCATGGAGAATAGCCATGTCTTGTTTGAAGAGGATGAGCGCCGCGCTGCTGATGCTGGCCGGCGTGCAAATGGGCATCGCCAATGCGGCGCCGCCGCAGGCAATCGTTACCCCTGTCATGGAAGTGCCGCTGAAAGACTACCCTGGCAAGGAAGCGCAGATGATCATGGTTGAGTACCCGCCCGGGGCGGCGGATCCCGTACACCGCCATCATGCGCATGGCTTCATCTACGTGCTTGAAGGTTCCATCGTAATGCAGGTCAGAGGCGGCAAGGCTGTCACATTGACGCCAGGGCAAAGTTTCCACGAAGGCCCCGACGACGTCCACACCGTGGGGCGCAATGCGAGCCAGACCGAGCCGGCCAGATTCCTGGTGCTGCTGCTGAAGAACGAGGGCGCACCCATACTCGTTCCGGAGCATTGATCCCTCTCCGGCATTTCCGATCCCAAGAAAGCGAAAAATTTTTGCCGTCAGCGTCACAAATCTCCTTGCCCATACGTCTGGGAGATATGAATATGACCACCCATACCTCCGCATCCGATGATTCGCCACGCCAGCCTCGGGGCGCGGCCGACGCATTTGCCAGCAGCTTTGCCACCAGTTATGCCGGTGTTATTGCCTTCTTGGCCGTTGCCAATGAAGGCAGCTTCTCGCGCGCCGGCGACCGCCTGGGCATAGGCCGCTCGGCGGTGAGCCGCAATGTGCAGAAGCTGGAGGCGCAACTTGATGCCCGGCTTTTTCACCGGACAACCCGAAGCACCTCCATGACACGCGAGGGCGAGCTGTTCTATGAGAACTGCCGGCCGGGTGTTGAGCGCATCGTTCGCGCTCTGGACGATATGCGCGAGCTTCGCAATGGACCGCCGCGAGGCCATTTGCGTGTCAAGTCGGCGCCGGGCTTCGGGCGCCATGTCATTGCACCGCTTTTGCGGCGCTTTCGCAGCCGGTATCCAGACATCACGGTTGAGCTGCTGTTGGACGAACGCCCCGCCGACTTTGCCAGTGATCGCATTGACGTGGCATTCCGCGATGGAAAACTGGAGGACAGTGAAGTCGTGGCGAGGCAGCTGATTCCCATGCAGATGATAGTCTGCGCCGCGCCGACCTATATTGAATCTCATGGTTTGCCGCGGGCGATCGATGATCTGGACGGTCACGAATCCATTGCGTTTCGCATGGCATCGGGCAGGATCAAGGATTGGGCATTCAAGGTGGATGGCGTCGCCCAGAAGCGGCGGAATCTTGCGTCGCATATTTTCAACGACCTTGACCTTATATTGGAGGCGGTCACGCAGGGGCAGGGCATTGCGCAATTGCCAGGCTACCTGGTGTGCGAGGCAGTTCGTGATGGCAGGCTGCGCGCTTGCCTATCGCAGTATGCCCCCGAGGATGGCGGGCATTATCTATGCTACCTCAGCCGCAAGCACCTTCCCGCGCGCATCCGCGTCTTCGCAGACTATGTTACCGAGGAAGTCCGCGCGCTTGATCTGGATTGCCTGACCGTCAACACCCTCGTATCTGAGCCGTGATTGGTGCGTGCTGGGCAACACCGTGAGCGCTGTCCCGCGGCTTCCGAACCAGGGTAGGCGTCTCTAGAATGTATTCCACGCACTTACACCTGAGGAGAAACACATGAAGATCGTTGTTGTCGGCGGCACCGGCCTTATCGGTAGCAAGGTTGTCGGTATATTGGGTTCGAAGGGGCATGATGTTGTGGCCGCGTCGCCTGCGTCGGGCGTCAATACCGTGACGGGAGAAGGGTTGGCGCAGGCTCTGGAAGGCTCCAGCGTGGTGGTTGATCTTGCCAATTCACCTTCGTTCAAGGACGAGGATGTGCTGGAATTCTTTGCCACTTCCGGACGCAATCTGTTCGAGGTCGAGAAGGCTGCGGGCGTTGGCCATCATGTCGCATTGTCCGTCGTGGGCACGGATCGCCTGTCGCAAAGCGGTTACTTCCGCGGAAAGATTGTGCAGGAAAAGCTGATTCGGGAGTCCGGCATCCCCTACACCATCATTCACTCCACGCAGTTCTTCGAGTTCCTGGGCGGCATTGCGCACTCTGGCAGCGAAGGAGAAACAATTCGGCTGTCGCCGGCATTTTTTCAACCGATTTCCTCGGACGACGTGGCGGCAGCAGTGGCAAATTACACGCTTGCTCAGCCGCAAAACGGCGTTGTCGAGATCGCGGGACCGGAGCGCGTGCGCATGTCGCATCTCGTACAGCGCTACCTGAAGGCGATCTTGGATTCACGTAAAGTGGTGGAGGATGCGCAGGCTTCGTACTTTGGGGCGCAGATCGATGATGACACGCTAATGCCGGGCGCCGGCGCACATTTGGGCAGTATCGGTTTCGATGCCTGGCTCGCCCGTTCAACAGTGTCGAAATAGAACCCCGCCCAGGCATAGCGCATCATGACTCCATTGCAACCACCGCCACTGACCCTGCTCGAGAAGTATCGGGGGCGAGACACGCAGACGCTGTACTCCGCCACGGTCACCGTGACTGGCGGCGATGCCGGCCATGGCCGGGCATCAGGCGTCGCACGTTCCGATGACGGTAATCTCGATGTCAGCTTGAGACTGCCTCACGAACTGGGCGGTCCTGGCGGCGGCACCAACCCTGAGCAGTTGTTTGCCGCTGGCTACGCTGCTTGTTTTCACGGCGCGCTCAGCCTGTTGGCAGCCCGGGCCCGCCTTCCCATACCAGGCAGTGCCGTTCAGGTCACGATAGATTTTTGCCGGGATCCCGTGGACGGCCTTTTTGTCTTGAAGGCGAAAACCCGTGTACGCCTTCCCGGCCTGGACCGGCCTCTCGCGGAAGAACTGGTCCGCAACACGGAACGATTCTGCCCATACGCCAAGATGGCCAGGCAGGGAATCGAGAATATTGTGGTGCTGGATGTTTCCGATGAGACGGACAGTCCGATGGATGGAAATCGCGCAGATGAAGGCACCTAGCGTGGCGCTTGATGTATCCCGGCTGCATAGGTATGCGCAGCCGGGACCTGTCCCGGACTGGCCCGCGCCGCGAGAAGGCATCAGGCGCCGGTATAGAAGCTTTGGATATAGGCTTTTTCCGCGGCGCTCATGTTCTTGAGCGCCATCACAACCTGCTCCCTGGTTTTTTGAGGCTCAGGGCTGAGCACGGGCCAGACGCCGGTTTCTTCGCCTTGACGCGTGGCCCATGTCGGATCGGCCTTGGCCTGCTCCAGCTCTTCGAGCACCTGGGCGCGCGTTTTTGCGTGGGACCAGTCATACACTTCAGTGCCACCCTGTTCTGTGTTGTCGGGGATCCAGCGGGCGAAAGAGGTGAGGGGCGCGGATATGGCAATGGTCAGGAGAGCTAGGCATGTTTTGGAGCGAAGAGACATCGTGAATTCCTTTTGAGTTTGATAGATGCCGCGCTTTCACTTTTGGTGACCGCGGCACTGGACTTACTGGCCAGGACTTCACTTTAAAGAGGGGGCACTGACGCGTTCATGACGCGGGCATGACAAAAAAGACATTTGCGCATTCGGCTTACCGCTGCGTCTTGATTTGGCTCCAAATTCTATCCAGCGCTTCGGGATAGGCGGAATGCGCGTTGCGGTACAGGCCGAGCTGCAATCGGACGGGCTGAAACACGTCGTCGTCACCGTTCGTCAGTATGACCAGCGCGCCTGCCTTGAGTTCTCGCTCCACCAGGCTTTGCGGCAACCATGCCATGCCGAATCCAGCAAGAAGCATTTCTTTTACGCCGGCCAGAAAAACCGACTCGTGAACAATTTCCACGTTGTGGTACTGCATCAGGGCTGGAAAGGCTTGTTTGTACATAATGCGGCCCAGGAAGCTGTCGGACGGGAAGGCCAGCAGATTGAGCGGCTTGTCGGCTTGCGGCTGATGCAGAGCGCCGCCATGCATGCCCGGTGCGCTTAGAGGCACCAGCGTTTCGTATCCCATTGGCAGGCGCAGCGAGTCGGGTATCAGGGTATACAGAGGATCATGCTGCTCTTCCATGCACAGCAGCAGATCCGCCTCGCCGCGCAGGAAAACAGCCACGCACTCGTCATGATCCTCCGACCGCACATTCACGTCGATGCGGGGCGGGCTGCACGCCATGAACAGTTCGAGCAGCGGCGGCAGGCGAGCCATGGTGAGGGAATGCTGCGTGGCAAGTACGATGCGGGCAGAGCCGTTATGTTCGGCCTGCATGCGATTGCGAAGCTGGTGCATGTCGCGCAGCAGGGCCTGGAAAGCGGGCACATAGCGTTGCGCCACGGCGGTTAGGTGCATGGGCTGGCTGCGGCGGTCCACCAGCTCTACGCCCAGCCAGGTTTCGAGTTGCTGTATGCGGCGCGAAAACGCTGGCTGCGTTACATGACGCAAGGCAGCGGCACCCGAGAACGACCCGGTTTCGGCCAGCGTAAGAAAATCCTCTATCCATAGCTGCTTCATCAGATCTCTCCGTGATATGCAAACAAGACATAATGCCCCGTCCTGGGGGCATTATGCAATGCATTCATGTCGAGGTCGGAAACTTCAGGCAAAAGCGGATACGTCCGTCGTCGAACGCGCGCGCATCGGCACTGCCGCCATGAATCGCCATGATAGCCGTTACGATGGCGAGGCCCAGGCCATTGGATTCGGTATACCGGGTACGGGATTTGTCGCCGCGATAGAAGCGCCTGAACATGCGGTCTATCTCGTTCTGGGAAAGGGGCTGGCCATGATTCTCAACCGTGACCGTGGCGCCCGAAGGCTCGGCCTCTGCCCGAAGCCGTATGCACGTGCCGGCCTCTCCGTGCCGTATGGCATTAATCACCAGATTATTGACGGCGCGCCGCCACATGATGGCATTGGCGTGCGCGGTGCCGGTCGCGGCAACGTCGAAGTACATATCGCGCTCTTGAGCCAGGCCTTCGAAGTAGTCAGCGATTTTCTCCATTTCGTCCGAGAGATCGAGAGGCTGGCGATCTACGGCCGTGGTGTCATGATCGGTGCGCGACAGGAACAGGATATTCTCGACGATGTGGGCAAGGCGAGTCAGCTCCTCGAGATTTGACTCGAGCAGCTGCTCATACTCGGCATGGCTTCTTGATTGCCCAAGAGCGACCTGGGTTTGTCCCATCAGAATGTTCACGGGTGTTCGTATTTCGTGTGCGAGGTCGGCCGAGAACTGCGACAGGTGCTCATAGCCCGCTTGCAGCCGATCCAGCATTGCGTTGCACGCGGTGGCCAACTGGAGCAGCTCCGACGGCGCATCGTTCTCGGGAAGCCGCAGTGTCAGGTTGGAGGGGGTGATGCGTGCGGCGCGTCGGCTCATGATGCCCAGCGGTTTGAGGCCGCGCTTCAGAAGCATGAAGCCCATGAGCGTGCTCAACAGCACCGCCAGGACAATGGCACCCATAACCCGCAGCCGGTAGGCGGCAAGCATCTGCGATTCCTGCGTCATGACATAGGCCGCGGTGATTTTCACGACACCGCCCTGATCGCCGATTTTCGCAAGCGCGGATACCCAGCGTACGCGTATACCATCCGCGCGCGTTCCGGGATGCAGGGACTCGATGGTGAGTTCGTGGCCCACAGGCACCGGTGTCATGGAGGGCGGGGGCATGTGATCGGGGTTGACCTGAATAAAAGGGTCCTCGCCCATGCGCTGAAATATACGGACGTCGCGCTCGTTGCCGAGCATGCTTTCGAAAATCGCGGGGCGTTCTTCCATCTGCCTGACGTTGTAAAGATCATGAAGCAGGTTGCGAAATCGATCCACTCGCCCGACAAGGGTATAGTCTGCGCGCACTTCGAGCGCGTGCTTGGCTGAAGAGTAAAGATACAGCCCTAGAGCCGATACGACCAGACAGGATATCAGTGCAAAGAACAGCGTGGTTTGTACGGTGAGCGACCGCAATGTCCAGCGTTTCATGGCTGTTCCGAAAACATGTAGCCAATGCTGCGCACAGTGTGTATCAGTTTGCGCTCGAATGGGGCGTCGATCTTGGCGCGTAGCCGCTTGATGGCCACATCCACCACATTGGTGTCGCTGTCGAAATTCATATCCCAAACCTGGGAGGCGATTACAGTGCGGGACAGGGCCTCCCCTTGCCGTTTCACGAGCAGATGCAGGAGCATGAACTCCTTGTTCGTCAGGATGATATTGACGCCGTTGCGCGTGACCTTCCGACGCATGGGATCGAGCTTCAGGTCGGCCAGCTGGAATGTTTCCGACTCGCGCACCACACCGCGGCGCAGTAGAGTGCGGATGCGCAGCACAAGCTCCGTAAACGAGAACGGCTTGATCAGGTAGTCGTCCGCGCCTAACTGCAGGCCGCGTATGCGGTCATCGACCTGATCGCGCGCAGTCAGGAAGATGACGGGTAAATCACAGCTGCGGCGAATCTCTTCCATGACCTGCCAGCCATCTTTACCGGGCAGCATGACATCAAGAATAAGCAGGTCGTAGGACTGCTCGCGGGCCATGTGCAGGCCATCCACGCCGTTGCGAGCCAGGTCAACGTTGTATCCGGATTCGAGCAAGCCCTTCTTCAGATAGTCTCCAGTTTTTATATCGTCTTCGATGACGAGTATGGTCATGATTATCTCCAAGCGAGGGAAGCTTATCTTAGCAATTTAAGCCATTGAATTCATGACAAAAATGTCATGAGAATGCCATGCTGGCGATAGAGAGGAAGCCCTAGGATGACCTGCGTCAGGCTTGCTTTATCCAGATCGGGGCCTGTCGTCCTTCCACATATCTTTCGGAGACATTTATGCGGAAACTGCATGTAAAACCATACCGGCAACCTGCGCGCCTGCTTGGCGCTGCGCTATTTCTGTGCCTTGCGGGCACATATGCCCAGGCACATTCCGGACACCATCATGGCCATGCTTCGCCCGATGGGCAGCAGGCTTCCTCCGGGAACCGCGAGCCTGCTGTGTTTGTCGCCAGTACGGAAAAAACCTTTCCGGCGCTTATGAACGATGCCATGGCCGTCATGGATGAAGGCATGTTGCGCGCACCCATGAATGGCGAGGCCAATCATGATTTCGTCACCATGATGATGCCGCATCATCAGGGGGCGGTGGACATGGCCAAGGCAGTATTGCTGTACACCGAGGATCCTGAGATCAGGAATCTCGCGCTGGGCATCATCACCGAGCAGCAGACCGAAATCCATGTCATGCAGGCATGGCTTGACCGTCATGCCGGCACGACGAGCAACTAACCAACAGAAAGAAGACCTTTCATTCAATCAGAGCAAGAGCGAAAACACCATGAAAAACCATCACGCATTCTTTGTCATTGCAGCGAGCACGCTGTACGCAAGCGCCACCTGGGCATTGCCTTCATCGCATGATCGCGTCTACACCGCTGACCAGAACAGCAATACCGTGTCGGTCATCGATCCGTCCACGAACGCACTACTGGGTCAGATACGGCTGGGAAATCCCCGGCCCAACCTGCTGTCCCCGCTCTACAAGGGCCAGATCAATGTCCATGGCATGGGTTTCTCACCCGATCACAAGACACTGCTGGTGGTGTCCAACGGATCGAACTCCGCCACCTTCATTGACACGGCTACCAACAAGGTCAAGGGCATTACCTATCTGGGTCGCTCCCCTCACGAAGGTTTCTTCACAGCGGACGGCAAGGAGGCCTGGGTGGTTGTGCGGGGCGAGGACTATGTTTCGGTTATTGATCCCGAAACCTTCAAGGAAACGGATCGCATCCAGACTGACCTGGGTCCTGGAATGGTGATCTTTCCGCCGGATGGGAAACTGGCTTTCGTGGTGTCGAGCTTCACACCCAGAGTTGATGTGATCGATGTGAAGTCCCATAAGATCGTGAAAAAAATAGATGTGGTCAGCCCCTTCTCTCCGTTCCTGCAAATCACGCCGGACAGCAGCGAGATCTGGATGACCCACAAGGACGTAGGCAAGATCACCCGCATCAGCACCAAGTCCCTGGAGGTGGTGGGCGTTATGGATACAGGCTTCATTACCAACCATATTGCCTTCGCGCCAGTTGACGGCAAGACGTTTGCATACGTGACAATCGGCGGTGAGAATGCGGTCAAGGTATACACCACGGACAAGAAGGCCAAGCTGGTAAAGACCATTCAGACAGGTGCGCTGCCTCATGGCATATGGGCCTCGGATGATGGCAGCCGTGTCTATGTTGGACTGGAAAATGGCGATGCCGTCGACGTGATAGATACCGCAGCCAACAAGGTTGTGGCACGTGTTCCTGTGGGCGAATCACCCCAGGCATTGGCTTTCGTCTCGAACGCAGTGCCTGAAGGCAAGGGCGGTGAAAATCTGGTTTCGCGCGTCAATGTGGATCCCGTCAATATTTCCCTCAAGCCAGTCAAGGAAAAAGGACGCGGTTTTGCGGTTCTTCGCAACCTGGGCGTCGTGGATGCCCTGGATGTCAATCTCTTCAAATTAAAGCCCAAGACAGTCTACAACGTGTACTTGAATGGCCTGTCGGCGCCTGCAGCAAGCTTTGAGACGGACGAGAACGGCAAAGCGGTGGGAACGATGATTGCCCCACTGCGCCAGCCAGCCAGGCCCGGTGCCGTTGACACAGCGGTGAAAAACAGCATCATCGTCATGGAGGGTAACGCGCCCGTTGACGCCAAGGGTGCCGCGCTCGCCAGCATCTAGCCTAGGCTTTGATTCCCAGTCGTTTGCGGCCGCCTCGGCGGCCGTTTTCGTCTGGCTGCGGTGCGTTTCAGGCATACCGGCACGGGCGTTCCGTAGTCAGCCGTTACCCGCGTAGGCGAGGCACCATCCCTTGGGACTGATTTCGCCCGCTACAACCGTACAGCTTCCCGGTTCGTCGCTGCCGGGGCCGGGAATGAAGTTGGCACAGTTGGCACAGGCGGATGTGCCTTTAGGATGGTCCTGATATTGCACGGCCGATTGGCTGGCCTTGGCGGGTTCTTCCGCCGCCATGGCCTGTGACATGCCCGCCAGGCCAATGAGAGGGAGCGCGGCTGCCGCTCCGGTAGCAAGGCTTATTTGGCGCAGCATTTCACGGCGGGAAATGTGCTGGGCGTGTCGTGTCTTCATGGTGATTACCTCATGATGTATTGAGTGCGGGTCGAAGTGGCAGATGGCGCTGGCATGTCGGACGTTGAGAGCGGTGTCAGTCGTTGCCCGCAACGGAGATCCAGAAGGGCAGCTTTCCGTTGGTTGGCTCCTGATGAACAACTTTTAGCGTTTCCGTATCTATGACTGCGACGCGGTCTGTACCGGTTACGCTGACATATACCCAGCGTCCATCGCGGCTGGCCCGTACGCCATGCGGCCCCTGACCGACATCAATCCGCTTGACGACCTTGAATGTGGCCGGATCAATCACATCCACGAGATGATCGGCAATCGCTCCGGTAAACACATACTTGCCGCCGGGTATCACATCGATGCCGCCATGGCTTAGACCGACGGGAATCACTGCCTTCACCGCATGTGTCGCGAGATCGACGGCGGCAACCTTGCCAACCAGGTCGCGCACCCATAGCGTTTTCTCATCGGAAGACAGGTCAAGGTTGTGAGGCCCCTTGATACCGGGTACGGAAATCTCGTCTACCTTCTTGAGAGATGCCATGTCCAGCACAGCCACACCTGTGCCGCCTTGCAAGGTGACATAGGCGGTCTTGCCGTCGGATGTGAAGCGGATGTTGTGCGGCACCTTGCCGACAGATATATTCTTAACGAGCTTTCGCGTATTTAGATCGATGACCGACACCGTACCGTTGCCGGCGCTGACAGCCATGCCCCAACGGCCGTCTGGACTGATCGCCACGCCTTGAGGGGTTGGCCCGATCTCGAATGTCTCCAGCTTGCTGCCGCTTTCGACATCGACAAGGTAGGCTTCAGGCTGGTCCTTGCTGCTGACCAGTAGCGTCTTCCTGTCGGCCGAGATGGCGTCGTAATGGGCACCGATGAGCGCATTCCATGTCTTGTCCGTCGAAGTGCTTTCCACCACATTGCTTGTGGTCAAAGTCGTGTAGACAGGCTGGGGGAAAAAGTCTTGCGTTCCGGCTGCATGGGCGCCGGATATCAGGGCGCTTAGCGTAAGCGCGCGCGTGATCAGAGTGAAGAAAACGTGAGGGCGTGAAACGGTGATTGAGCGATTGCCCAAGGTCATGTCGGCTCCTGTGGAACGAAGTGGGAAATGGCGCAAGGGGGTTGTGTCCTGCGCATGAAGGACAGGCGTTGCTGATGCTGAGCCCCACGCTGGGCGTGCCTGTCTTTGTGCATCCTAGACGTTTCGTTCTGTCGTCAGCATGGCATTCCGATGACATTTTTGTAATGAACCGCGGCCGAAGTTATTCGCGCATCGGAACCATAGAATAATTTCCTATGACGGCGCCAAAAGACAAGTCAGATTGCTACTTTTTTTCGCCGGCGCTTCTCTATACTGGCTCTGCGTCTGCATAGGCCTGCGTGCCGCCGCCAGCCTTGGAATAGTGCGGCGGGCAGCGCTGCACCAGCTTCTCGATGCAACAAAAATCTCCATGTCCATGCCGCCTGTCTGGCGGCGCATCAAATCGGAAAAAAAAGAATGAAAGAAGATTCTCTGCTTGTGAATGCAGGCCGCCACCCTGAGCGCTTTCAAGGCGCGGTCAATACGCCGGTTGTGCGCGGCTCGACGGTTGTCAGCCCCAATCTTGATCACTGGCTGCAGAGCCGAAAACGGCAGGCAGCAGGCGAATTCGGCGTCAGCACCTACGGCCGCTTTGGCACCGCCACGCATCATGCCTTGCAGGAAGCCATCGTGGACATCGGAGGGGGCCACCGGGCGATGCTGTACCCATCGGGGTTGGCTGCCATCTCCAGCGTGCTGACATCCCTGCTGTCCGCTGGTGATCACGTGCTGCTAACCGACAGCGGCTACTACTGGACCTCGCAGTTTCTGGAGAGCACGCTTGTCCGGTTCGGCGTGCAGGTGACGCGTTACGACCCTTCGCTGGGTTCGGATATTGCCGCCCTCATCCGCCCCAACACCCGGGTGATCTATGCGGAATCTCCAGGATCGGAGACCTTTGAAATACAGGATATCCCCGCGATTGCAGCGGCGGCGCATGCGCACGGCGCATATGTGGTCATGGACAATACCTGGGGAACACCGCTTTATTTTCCGGCTTTCGAGCATGGCGTGGATGTATCCATTCAGGCTGCGACCAAATATATTGTGGGGCATTCTGATGCAATACTGGGCATCGCCACCTGCAATCAGCGTAGCTGGGAAAAGGTGCTCCGGACTTCCCAAACGCTGGGGCAGACCTGCAGCGCCGATGACGCTTTCCTGGCATTGCGCGGCTTGCGCACGCTCGGAGTGCGTCTGAAGCGCCATTGGGAGTCCGGTGTCCGGATTGCGACCTGGCTCGAGGCTCGACCGGAAGTGGAAGTCGTGATGCACCCTGCAATTCCGAGCCACCCCGGCCATGCGTTGTGGAAGCGTGATTTCCGGGGAGCGTGCGGCCTGTTTGCCATCGGCCTGCGGCCGTTGCCTGAAGCGGCGCTGCATGCATTCATCGATAATTTGCGGATGTTCGGTCTGGGTGTCTCCTGGGGAGGGTACGAAAGTCTGGCATTGCCCTTTTCGCCCGCGGTGCGGGCGATTGCGCGGTGGCCATACGCTGGCCCGGGCGTACGGATTCACGTCGGCCTGGAAGACCCGGACGATCTCATCGCCGACCTGGAGCATGGATTCGACGCCATGGCGATGGCCATGCGCAAAACCTACGAGTGCTCGGAAAGTTGAGCGGCCATGTCCCTGTGTGCGGCGCAAAGCGCGTCTGATATGGCAGGGTCATCGGCCGAATGCCCACCCTGCCGTACGTCAATCAAGCCAGCCTGCGGCCATGCTTCGGCCAGCCGATACGCAGCGCGAAAGGGCGTGACCATGTCATAGCGGCCCTGCACAATGATTGCGGGCAGGGTATGGAGGCTCCTGATATGGTTGAGAACATGGTCAGCGGGCAGGAAGAAGTCGTTCATGCAGTAATGCGTCCAGAGCCTTCCTATGTTCAATGCATGTTGTGGGTCTGGTGCCGCCATGGCTGATGCTGCCGGCACGAGCCGCGTCATGGGTAGCATGAATGCGCGCAGTCGCTGCGCGGCGGGCAGGTGAACGGCGGGATCCGGATCAATCAGCCTGCGATGGTAGGCATGCAGCAGGCTATGCTGTTCGGACTCTGGCAAATACGTCCGCAGTTGTTTGTGGAGATCGGGAAACACAATCTCGCGGCCCTGGAACCACCAGTCGACTTGGTCTCTGCCGCCCAATACCACGCCACGCAGAATCAGGCCAAGAACGTTTTGCGGAAAGGCGATGGCGTAGGCCAAGGCCAACAGGCTGCCCCACGAACCCCCGCTTACCGCCCATCGCTGTATGTCAAGGTGCGCCCGAAGGTGTTCGATATCGCGCAGCAGATGCTGCGTGGTGTTTGCTTCCAGGCTGGCGGTTGGAAGGGATTTTCCCGCCCCGCGCTGGTCGAACATGATCAGGCGCCAGATCTGGCCATCGAAGAATCTGCGGTTGCTTGGCCGGGACCCGTCTCCAGGGCCGCCATGCAGCAGGACGATGGGAATGCCTTGAGGGTTGCCGGACTGCTCATAATAAATACGGTGCCCATCACCTACGTCCAGCCAGCCTTGATCGAAGGGTTCAGGAATAGACATAATGCCCCTCCGCGACTTGGCGCGCACGGCGTGTTGGCGGCACGAAACCGGGGCTGCGCATGGCGCTTGCCAGCTCGTGGCTTGCGAGGTTTCGAGGCCGATCGCGCAAGGCGGGATCGGCAATGGGCACGGCCTCCATGAGCCGTCTTGTATAGGCGTGTTGGGGGTTGCCGAAAACGGATACGCGCGGGCCTATCTCGACGATTTCGCCCAGATACATGACGGCGACGCGATGGCTGACGCGCTCCACCACGGCCATGTCATGCGAGATGAACAGATAGGCAATGCCAAGTTCGGCTTGCAGCGCCATGAGCAGGTTGATCACCTGTGCCTTGATGGATACGTCCAGCGCCGACACCGCTTCGTCTGCGACAATTACCTGCGGATTCACCGACAGCGCGCGTGCAATGCAGATGCGCTGGCGCTGTCCGCCCGAGAACTCGTGCGGGTAGCGGCTGGCGACGTCGGGGGAAAGTCCTACTCGCTGCAGGAGTTGTGCCACAGTGTCCTTGATAGTGGATGTCGACACATCACCATTGATGACCAGCGGTTCCGCAATCGATTCGCCTACCTGCATGCGGGGATTCAGGCTGGCAAATGGGGCCTGGAATATCATCTGTATTCGGCTGCGGCGCCTGCGCAGTTCTGTGCTGTCCAGGTTCATGAGCTCTTCGCCGCACAGCTTGACGGAGCCGGCTGTGGGCTCGATCAGGCGCATGATGGACCTGCCTGTTGTGGATTTACCGGAACCTGATTCACCCACGAGCGACAAGGTTTCACCGGGGCGCAGGTCGAAAGAGACGTTCTCCACCGCGTGGACACGCCCTTTAAGGGGCCTGAGTAAACCTCCGCCAACGTCAAAGCGCGTGGTCAGCCCTTTCACTTCCAATATGGGTGCCGAGTGTGCCTGGACAGTAATATGCTCGGCGGGCTCCGCATCGCCAACCATCAATGAGAAAGGCCGTGGATGCGACGTCCCTTTCATGGAGCCAAGGCGGGGCACGGCCGCCAGCAGCCGGCGCGTGTAGGGGTGTGTCGCCGAAGTAAAGATTTCCGGGGTCGCGCCTTGTTCCACCACACTGCCTTTGTACATGACGAGCGTGCGGCCCGCGATCTCGGCCACCACACCCATGTCGTGTGTAATAAACAGCACGGCCATGCCATCCTCTTCCTGGATGTTGCGAATCAAGGTCAGGATTTGCGCCTGAATGGTTACGTCCAGGGCGGTGGTGGGCTCGTCTGCAATAAGTAACCTGGGCTGGCAGGCCAGCGCCATGGCAATCATTACGCGCTGTCGCATGCCGCCGGAAAACTTGTGTGGATATTCTCCGACGCGGGACGAGGCCGAGGGAATCTGTACGCGATCAAGCAACCGTATGGCTTCGCTTCGCGCGGCCGCACGGGAGAGCCCGCGATGCATCCGCAGGGCTTCGGCTATCTGGAAGCCTATCGTATGCACCGGATTGAGGCTGGTCATAGGTTCCTGAAATATCATGGCCATTTCGTTGCCCCGGTGCTGGCGAAGCTGCTGTGCCGGCAACGAGAGCAAGTCCACGCCCTGAAGCCGCGCTTCGCCGCGCACGCGACTGATGCGCTTTGGGGTTAATCCCATCAGGGAAAGGGCCGTCATGCTTTTTCCCGATCCCGATTCCCCCACGAGGGCAACCGTTTCCCGGGGCGCAATATCGAACGAGATCCCGGAGACCACAGGGCGCCATTGATTCTCGTGGTACAGCTCTGTGACCAGATTGTTGACGGACAGGATGGCCTGGTTGGACATGCGAACCTCGGTAATCAGATGACGCGGCGAGGATCGAACGCGTCGCGCAAGCCATCGCCAATGAAGTTGACGGAAAGTACGGTCAGGAAGATGGCCGCGCCCGGGATAAGCGCCGCATAGGGCGCAATGGCCATGTAGTCCTTGGCCTCGAACAGCAGCCGGCCCCAGGTTGGCACATCCGGCGGAAATCCCAGGCCCAGGAAAGACAGCGTTGATTCCGCAATAATGGCCACCGATATTTCAATGGTGCTGGCCACAATGACCGGCCCTATGGCATTGGGAAGGATATGCTTCCAGAGCAGGCGCGCGCGTGAGGCGCCTGCCGCCTGCGCGGCTTCGACGAACTCCTTCTCGCGCAGGGACAGGAACTGGGCACGCACCAGGCGCGCTATGGGCATCCACCGCAAGCCGCCAATAACGGCGACCACAAGTACGAAAACGCCGCCTTCCACGCCGAATATCTGTTTCAGATTATCGCGGAAGAGATACAGTATTAGAAGCAGCAGCGGCAATTGCGGGAGCGACAGGAAAACGTCGGTTACCCACATCAGGAAGGGACCTGTGCGCCCGCGCGACATGCCCGCCGCCGCGCCGACAATAATGCCCAGTACGGTGGAGACAAGCATGGCCATGACGCCCACCGCAAGGGAGATGCGGCCACCGTAGATCATGCGGGCCAGCAGGTCCTGGCCGAGGTCGTTTGTACCCAGTGGGTGTTTCCACGAAGGAGGCTGTAGGCTGGCTGCCAGATCGATGTCGCTGATGCTGGTATGCCAGAACCATGTGCCCAGTGTCACGCTCAGCACGAGAAGAATAAGGATACCGACGCTGATTGTGGCCATCTTGTGCCGCGCGAAGCGCCTGGCCAGGTCACGCGAAGCCGAGACGGGCGCCTGGGATGGCGCCGCAGGAGGGGACTCAGCTGAAGCTGATACGGGGGTCGAGGATGCCATAGAGAAGGTCTGCAACAAGATTGAAGAAAATGACGAGGCAGGCAAACACGAAGGTTATGGCCATGACAACGGGCGTATCGCTAGCGAGAATGGCGTTGATCAGCAAGGATCCAATGCCGGGCACGCGAAAAATTTCCTCGGTGACGATGGCGCCGCCGAAAACCATGGGCATCTGCAGGGCTACCATGGTGACCACGGGTATCATGGCATTGCGCGCTGCATGGCTGATGATGACTGTGCGTTCGCGCAGTCCCTTGGCTCTTGCCGTGGTCACGTAGTCCAGCCCCACTACATCCAGCATGGCCGAGCGCACGTAGCGTGTATATGAAGCGCCTTGAAACAGGCCAAGCACCGCGATGGGCATGATGCTTTGCTTGAACTGTTCCCATACCCATTGCCACCCCGTGGCGGAGAGATCGGAGCGGTAGACGAATGGCAGCCAGTCCAGCTGTATCGAGAAAATCATGATGAGCAGCAGGCCGGTAAAGAAGGTGGGCAGGGAAAATCCCACAAAAGTGAAGGTATTGGCCAACTGGTCGAACAAGGAGTAGGGCTTCACCGCAGCCAGAATGCCGACTGGCAGTGCAACCAGCAAGGCCAGTATCTGCGCCGAGCCGATCACATACAGCGTCGCGGGCAGGCGCTGCAGGATAAGATCGCCCACGTCTATCCGGCTGGCGAACGAGAAACCCCAGTCGCCTTGAAGCATGGCGGAAAGCCAGTGAAAGTAGCGCACTAACAGCGGATCATCCAGCCCGAACTGTGTGCGCAGCGCCGCCCGTACTTCAGGCGGGATGGCGGGATTCTGGGCCAGCTCGGAAAAAGGGTCTCCCGGTGCAAGTGCGAGCACCGCGTACAGGATGAGGCTGATTGCCAGCAGGCTGGGAAGGGCGGTCAGGAATCGCCGGACCAGGTACGAAGCCATTTCTTGGTGTCCTATGCAGGAGGATGAGATGATGCGTGCCGTGTCAGGCAGTGTGATGCCAATCGCGCAGCCGCCACAGCGTGCTGTCCCAGCCGCTCAGGTAGGTCTTCAGCTTCTTGCTGCGTGCTGCGACGGAGGCGCGGTGAAGAAGGGGCTGCAGGTTGTTGTCGCCCACCACGAGGTCATTCATCCTGATGTAGATGGCGGCCCGCTTGGTCGGATCCGTTTCCCGAGCGGCCTCCTTGAACAAGGCATCGAACTCATCATTGCGCCAGCGCAGCACGTTTCGGCCTTGCCAACCATTGGCCTTGCAGGCAACTTCCCATGAAACAAACTGCGTCATGAACTTCTGGGGATCGGGTTCCGTCATGGATTGCGTATACATCTGCATGTCGGCATAGAACTTGGTGTTGCTTTCGGGATTGGCCAGGTCCGCGGAGAAATAGACGGAGGCATTGATGGATTTGAGCTCCATCTCTATGCCGGCACCCCGACAGGCCTGCTTGATAATGGCCTGGGTTTTTTGTCTCGGTGCGTTGATGGACGTTTGGAACAACAGCGACAGCCTTTTTCCATTCTTTGTGCGCACGCCGTCGGCGCCTTTCTCCCAGCCGGCCTTGTCGAGGATGGCGTTGGCCTGTTCGAGGTTGTATTCGAACTTCATGTTCTTGGATACATAACGGGCGGGCGCATTGATGAAGTTGCGCGTGGCGCGTCCCAGTCGGCCGTAAATATGCTGTTGTATGGCATTCCGGTCGATAAGTAGGCTCATTGCCTCACGTACCGCGGGATCGTTGAACAAAGGATGCGTAGTCTTGATGCTGGATCGCTCCCCATCCACTTCCTTGCGCGGATCGGTGGGGTTGAGTTGGATGAACTCAAGATTGCCACCAAATGTCACGACGAGTTCGCCTTGGCCTCCGGCTTCCATGCGCTTTAGCAGCGTGTCTTCCACAAGCGTGTTCCAGGCATAGTCGTACTCGCCGGTCTGCAGCACGGCCCGGGCCGCCGACACGGCATCGCCACCGCCCTTGATTTCCACTGCGTCGAAGTAGGGCCTGTCTGGTATGTGATAGTCTGGATTGCGCTCGGCTCGCACAATATCCGCCGGCCGAAACTCGACAAGCCGGTATGGACCTGTGCCCACGGGTTTCAGGTTGGCGGGAGCCTCGCGCGATTTTGCGCCTATGTACGGTGCGAATAGATGTTTGGGAATAATCATGCCCACGACGCCGACAAAAGCGTCTGCCCAGAATGGGGTGGGCTTGCTGAATGAGACGCGCACAGTCAGATCGTCCACCTTCTCCACCGTTGCGTCTTTGTAGGATCCTATCGTGATGGTGGCCGAGGCCGGGTCTGTGGCGTATTGCCAGTTGAAGACCACGTCGTCAGCCGTGAAAGGCTTTCCATCATGCCACTTTACGCCGGGCTTGAGCTTCCAGGTAACCGAAGTCGCATCAGGCGATACGCCGCCATTCTCCAGGGACGGGATTTCGGCAGCGAGAATGGGAAACAAGTTTCCTTCGGGGTCCCATCCAGCCAGCGGCTCATAGAATACGCGGGATCCTTCCTGATCCTTGGTGCCGATTGCAAAGTGAGGGTTTAGCAATGTGGGACCTTGCCAGAACAGCATTCTCAAGGTTCCGCCACGAACAGCATTCGCGTCGGGTGCGGGAGCGGGCGCAGCCATGGAAATGCCGTGCCATGAAAGCAGCTGGCTTGCCACTGGCGCGGCCAGACCCAGTGCACCAACTTTCCGTATGAATGTTCGGCGTGACATGCTTCCACAGCAAACACGTGCGATCATATTGCGCAGAAGCGCTTCCTTCATGTCGTTGCCTCCATGCCTTGCGGCTTGTTTCTTATGATTGCGCGGCGCGGCCGCACGTCGATGGATAATGATGCATGGGTATGGTCAATGTGCCAATAACATTGAATGGATGCATTGGTTCTAATTTCGGCAACACGTGGCGAGTTGTCTGTCACACTAATCTTTTTCCCTATGGAAACGCAGCTGAGCCTTAAACCGGCCAGCGGCGCGGAGTCCGCACAATGCTTGAAGACATTCAGGAAACCCGGCTTATCTACTTTTATGAAGCCATTCAGCGCGGCACCATGCGTGCCGCAGCCGATGCGCTGAATGTCGCACCTTCCGCAGTCAGCCGGCAGATTGCACTGCTCGAACAGGAGCTTGCATTGCCGCTGATCGAACGGCATACGCGAGGCATAAAGGCCACGGAGGCTGGCCTGCTGGTGCTGAGCTATTTCAGGGAACAGTTGGCTCATAAGAAAGATTTGCTGGCCCAGTTGCAGGAAATGCGAGGGCTGCATCGCGGCACTGTGCGTATCGCCTTGGGCGAAGGCTTCATCGCGGACTTGACCACAGGTCCGTTGCGCCGGTTTGCATTGGAGTTTCCTGGCATATCGGTCGTACTCGATGTGGGTGGCACAAACGAGGTCATGCGGCGAGTTGGCGAGGACGAGTCCGATATCGGACTCGTTTTCAATCCCGCGCCCGATGCCAAGATCGTGACGCGCGCATTCAGTCGCCAGCCGGTCAATGCCATTGTCGGGCCAGGTTTCCCTTTGCTGGGCCGCCCGTTCCCGATTGCCTTCAAGGAGTTCCTGGCATATCCAGTAGCACTAAACCACGATACATATGGCATGCGACAACTTCTGCATGTAGTGGAACAGACCGAGCATCTGCGCATGGCACCCAAGCTGACCACCAACTCGTTCTATGGCCTGCGTCAGTTCGTACTTCAAGGCTTAGGCATTACTTTTCTCCCTGACTTTGTCGCATTTGGAGAGCTGCAGAGCGGCCGGCTCTATTCCATTCCGGTCAGCCAGCCCATACTGCAGGCGGCGCAGGTGCATCTGATAAGCCGCACCGGCCGCAAGCTGTCGATGGCTGCCAACCGCATGCTGCAATACATGTCTTCCGGGTTGGCCTGTCTGCGCACGCCGAGTTCCGCCAGCGGCCCAGCACCCATTCCGCCGGCGCCCGCGCCCGGGCATCGCTCAAACTGCTGAACGGCGACATGGGCGTGGCGCCCCATCAGCCGCTTCCTCCTTCGCGAATAGGCTGGGCGACTTCCGCTACAGCACCATGCTTGTCCTGGCCATGTTCGGCGACGCTTTTATAAGCCGGGCCTACCACGTCATGGTCTGCTGCATGGCATGCCAGGCAAAAGCCGGCCCTTGGCGGGGCCGGCCGGTTGCCGAATATGTAACGGGGCTGTTCGCGGCGGCGAATCCGGATTATGCTGATTCTCGAATATGAGAATTTTAAGGCGGAGGCATGGAAGAGGCACAGGTATTCGACTACGCGATTGTGGGCGCAGGCATGGCCGGCGCTTCACTTGCTTTCCGCCTTGGCCTGCGCGGCGCATCGGTTGCTGTTCTGGAGCGGGAGCCGCAGCCCGGCTATCATTCCACCGGTCGATCCGCCGCCATGTTCATGGAAACCTATGGCACCGCTCATACCCGCGCGCTGACTCGCGCGAGCCGTGCATTCTTCCAGCAGCCGCCGACGGGCTTTGCGGCGCATCCTATTCTTGCGCCGCGTGGCGTCCTCTATATTGGCCGCACTGGTCAGGAAGAGATGCTCAATGCGGCATATAAGGCCTATCAAGCCCAGCATCTCGATGTGGCGCGGCTGTCGGCTGATGAAGTGATCGAGAAAGTTTCTTGCATTCGTCGTGATGGCCTGATTGGCGGCATCCATGATCCGGTGGCCAGCGATATGGATGTCCATGAACTGCACCAGGGATTTCTGCGCGGGATGCGCAATCACGGCTCATCGCTGCTGTGTAATGCCCAACTGGAATCGGCAGTCCGGAGTGGAAACGTCTGGACGCTGAAAACGACCGAAGGCCGGAGCGTGGTGGCGCGGGCCGTCGTCAATGCAGCCGGTGCGTGGGCCGATGCCGTGGCCATGCTGTGCGGCGCCTCGCCGCTCGGCATTCAGCCGATGCGCCGTTCGGCTTTTCTTTTCGCAGGCCCCGAGGGTGTGGACTTTTCGCACTGGCCCACCGTGCTTGGGGTGGATGAGCGCTATTACTTCAAGCCGGATGCGGGCGTTCTGCTCGGTTCGCCCGCGAATGCCGACCCCGTCGATCCCCACGATGTCATGCCCGAGGAGCTTGATATCGCCACGGGGATTTATCGCATCGAAGAGGCCACGACGCTGCGCATTCGCCGTCCGAGCCATATATGGGCGGGCTTGCGTTCTTTCGCGCCGGACCACGAATTCGTCATTGGCTGGGATGGCCAAGTGGCGGGCTTCTTCTGGCTCGCGGGACAAGGGGGCTATGGCATACAGACGGCGGCTGGCGCGTCGGAGCTGGCATCCAGCCTGTTGTTGGACGACGCCGTGCCGGCCTCGCTGACGGATCACGGTGTGTCCGCGGCAGTGGTCGATCCGGCGCGCTTTGGCGCGTCCAGGAGGCGCTAGGGCGGTATTTTTATCGGGCCCAGGCGTTGTGCGCAAGAAAAGGCGCAGGCCCATCAAATCAGAACGGGAGGGGGTATGGTCAATTTCAAGGAAGCGTTGAAGATATCGGTGGCGTTTGTCGGGGTGGTTGTCGGGGCAGGCTTTGCCTCGGGCCAGGAAATCATGCAGTTCTTCACCAGCTTCGGCGCAATCGGGCTGGTGGGGGCGATCATCAGCGGCGCGTTGTTCATTTTTCTGGCCATGGCGCTATCCACACTGGGCCAGCAACAGGCCTCTTTGTCGCACAAGGGCGTGATCTACGCCATATGCGGCAGATATCTCGGCCTATGTGTGGACGTCATGATCACATTCTTCATGTTTGCCATTGCTGTGGTGATGCTGGCAGGCGCGGGGGCGCTGCTTGAGCAGTTGGCCGGGATTCCCCAGCTGTGGGGCAGCGCCGCGGTGACAGCCTTGACGATACTCATAGTCTGCATGGATGTCAGGAAGGTGATCAGCTTCATCGGCTCCGTCACGCCATTGCTGGTGCTGATGGTCGTGATTGTCGCAAGCTTTGCCATTGCCAGCCGGGATACCGATATGACATCGCTGCAGGCTGCCGCACAGGCCCAGCCTCACGGGGCTGCCAATTGGTTCATTGCCGCCCTGCTGTATGTGTCCTACAACATTGTTGCGGGCGCCCCTTTCCTGGTCATTATGGGCGGCCAGGCGATCGACCGGAAAACGGCATTGTGGGGAGGCATTCTCGGCGGCGTGCTGCTGGGCATATTGATGCTACTGATCTCGGGTGGCATGTTGGCGCGGGCAGACGAGCTTGGCGGGGTTGCCATGCCCAT
The DNA here is from genome assembly GCF_004153445.1 of Allopusillimonas soli. GTDB lineage: Bacteria > Pseudomonadota > Gammaproteobacteria > Burkholderiales > Burkholderiaceae_B > Allopusillimonas > Allopusillimonas soli. The sequence continues at coordinate 360,066 of NZ_SDQC01000003.1, read as the reverse complement.
GCTGCTCATTGCTTCGCAGCTGTCTCCCTTCATTGGCATAGTGATGGGCATTGTCATATTCGGCATGATTCTGAATACGGCGGTCGGCGTACTGTACTCTTTCTCGGCCCGGCTGCTCGAACCCGGTTCAGCGCGTTTTCGTTGGGGCACCATCGCGGCGGGTGTTCTGGCCTTCCTCGGCAGCCTGGTTGGCTTCATCAAGCTGGTCGGCACTGTGTATCCATTCTTCGGGTACCTCGGCTTTGTGCTGATGGCTTGCGTCCTGGTTGGCTGGTTCCGCATGCGCACCGCGTCGGCGCAGCAAGCCTGAAGGTACTTGCATGGGCAATGTATCGGCGGACAAGGACGAGTTGGCCGGAAACGGCGAGGTCGGCGCTCGCTTGCGCCGTCTGCGCAAGGCGCGCCACATGACGCTGAGGCAGGTGTCGGCGGCGACCGGCTTGGCGGTTTCGACGCTCTCGAAGGCTGAGTTGGGCCAGACGGCGCTGAGCTATGCGAAATTTGCCAGGCTGGCCCAGGCTTTGGACGTCGATATGACGTGGCTTTTTGTACGCGACAGGGGAGGCGCGGAACAGCCGCGTCCGGTCGCGCTGAAGGACAGCCTGGACGATGTACAGCACTATGTCACAGGCACCTACGACTTCAGCCTGATATTCGGCGAGTACCCGGCGAAACGAATGAAGCCCATGGTGGCGCGTATCGATGCACGCGATGTCTCCGAGTTTGACGACTACATCAGACATCCGGGGCAGGAGTTCGCCATTGTGCTGTCAGGCAAGCTGCGGATCTCATTTGAATCGGGGGAGAGCATAGTGCTCGCGCGCCACGAAACCGCATATTTCGACAGCGGTGTAGGCCATGTGTACTTGTCCTTGAGCCGCCGGCCGGCGCGCGTGCTTGTCGTTTGCTGCGATTGATCGCCGCAGCTTCGTCAAGGCGCAGGCGGGGCTCGCATTCCTTATGCTGCAGACGCTTCGATGGCGTCATCCACCTTGTAGCTGAACAGCCAGCCGTACCGCTGTTCCACCCTTTCGGGCGCCCATTCCCTGCTCACGTATGCGGCTGCGCCCTGGGCATGGGCCAGCTCGGGATTATGAAACCGCCGCCCGTTCTCAATGGATTTTTCCACAATGCGCGTACAGCGCTCGATTCGGACAGCCTCGTAGGTTTTGAGTGCTGTTGCAACGCCTGATTGACAGGCGAGCGCTTCGGACAGCACAAAACCGTCTTCGATGGCCATGCCTGCGCCTTGGGCGAGAAACGGCAAGGTGGGATGGGCAGCGTCTCCCATCAGCGCAATGCGGCCCTTGGTCCAGCGGTCGAGAGGACGGCGCCCCATGAGTGCCCATTTGAAAGGAACATCGATATGGTCGATCATGGTGTGGATATCGTCATGCCAGCCCGCGAAGTCGCGATGGCATTCTTCGCGGGTGCCTTGCGTCGTCCAGGACTCCACCTGCCAATCGCTGCGCTCCAGGATCCCGACAAAGTTCATCAGCTCACCGCGATGCAGCGGGTAGTTGATCACATGTCCTCCCGGGCCCACCCAGTTCACGCCAGTGTTGCGGCGCAGGCTTGCCGCAAGCGCATCTGTCGGCACGACGCCGCGCCAGGCCATGCATCCGGAAAACTCGGGCCTGTCCTGGCCAAAGTGCGCAGCGCGAATGAGAGAATGCACGCCATCAGCGCCGATGACGGCATCTCCCTCGAAAACGCGCCCATCGTCGGTCGTTACCCGGACACCGTCGGCGGTTTCCGACACGTTGGCGACCTTGCAGTCCAGCAGTACCGCATCGTGGTCGGACTCCTGGACTGCCCGGTAAAGAATGCCGTGCAGATCGGGCCTGTAGATCATGAAGTAAGGGTAGCCGTAACGGGCCACGCAATCTGCGCCCAGATCAAACAGCTTCCATGTCTGGCCTGTGTTCCAGAGGCGTATTTCCTTGCCGCTAGGCTCCACCGCGACAGCCCTCAAAGAGGCCTCCAGCCCTAGCTTGAACAGTGCGCGCACTGCGTTGGGCCCGAGTTGCAGCCCCGCTCCCACCTCGGCCAATTGGCTTGCCTGCTCCAGCACCTGCACCTTGAAACCACGTTTGAGCAGGGCCAATGCAGCTGTCAGGCCGCCTATTCCCGCACCACTGATCAATATTTTCTTGTTCCGCACGATTCTGTCCTGCTTGTTGCCAATATTCTGTTCATTGAACTGCGACACGTCTTCACGAAGCATCGCTTGCCTTCGGGTTTGGTCCAGCCGCCGCCGGATGGATGCACATCACTTTCTTTGGAGGTCTTTGGCCTTGATGATTGCGGCCCATCTTTCCCGTTCGCGTTCAGCGAGACGCTGGAGGTCATCCTGGCTACCGGGCATGGCCGTCAGGTAGGCGCTTTTCATCAGCGCCTGTACCTTGGGGTTCTGCAGGGCATGATTTACCCAGCCATTGAGTGTGCCGAGAATCTCCGGATCCGTGCCTTTGGGGGCAAAGAATGCAAACCAGGTGCTGGCTTCAAACCCCGTGACGCCTTGGCTGTCCATGGTGGGAACATCTGGAAGCGAGTCAATTTTTTCCTGCGTTGTAACGCCCAGCGCGCGCAGCCGGCCTGCTTTTATCTGCGATACGGGCGCAGTGGGCGTGTCGAGCAGAAAATCGATATTGCCGCCTATCAGCGCGGCAATGGCGGGCGCCGCGCCCTTGAATGGCACATGGGTGGCCTCAATGCCTGCTTCGGCCAGGAACAATTCGGAAATGAGATGAGGTGCGCTCCCTTGGCCGGGGCTGCCGAAATTCAGCGCCCCCGGATGTTGGCGCGCGTCTTGCAGGAGTTGGTCCAGGGTCTGGTACTTGGATGCGCTATTGACCACGAGTATCAGCGGCTGAGAGGCAACGCCCGCAACCGGGTCAAAGGCATCAACGGGATTAAAGCTGGAGATATCGCGATATATCTGAGGAGCGAGGACATTGGCACTCAGGCCGCCAAACAGGAGCGTATATCCGTCTGAGGGGGCCTTTGCCACTTTGCCTGCCCCTATCGTCGTGCCCGCGCCAGGCACATTCTCCACGACAAAGGAGACATTGGTTTCTTCCTGCAGGGCCTGCGCCATGATGCGCGCCGTGGAGTCGGTCGCGCCTCCGGGGGAATAGGGCACGACAATGGTGACGGGTTTGTCGGGGTAGGCGGCCGCCGCGTTCGGCAGCATCGCCAGCAAAGCGGCGGCGGTGGAAAAGCCGGCTAGGAAAGTACGTAGATTCATGATTGTCCAGGCGCTTCGCCAGAGGGCGTGGCGCGTGTCTCCTGAGATGGTGGTTGTCGTTGAAGCTGCTCTCATTACATCAGAAAATGCATTACTATTTATATTTAATAATTTATTAATTAAAAATAATTTATTGTGAATATAAATACCCGCCAGCTGCATGCCTTTGTATTGGTAAGCCAGCACGGCAGCTTCACCAAGGCGGCGGAGCGCATGCACATCACGCAAGCGGGCCTGAGCGCGCTGGTCAGGGAACTGGAGAGCCAGTTGGGCATCCGCCTGTTCGAACGCACAACACGCCGCGTAACGCTCACTGCGGAAGGACGGCGGTTTCTGCCTCAGGCCCGGCAGGTCGATCAAGGCTTGGAGGCTGCAAGGCGCGAGTTTGAAAGCGAACGTGCCGGCCAGCGGCGGCTATTGCGCGTGGCGGCCAGCCCTAGCGTGGCCACGGGCATGCTGCCGCTGGTGCTGAAGCGTCATCTTGCGCATTATCCCGAGGACTGTATCGAACTGCTGGACGTTTCCAGGAGCGAGGTGCTTCCGGAAGTGGAAAGCGGCAATGCCGATATAGGGCTGGGCATCTTCTTTCGCCCTGTAAGCGGCATCAGGCAGTACCGTTTGTTTTCGTCGTCGCTGATGCTGATCTCGCCTGCCGGATGGAAGCCTTCACCCCAATTCGCTGGCGGGCCGCGCGCCGCCATGGATCTGCGCGCCGTGCCGGCAGACCGGTTGATCCGGCTGCCTCAGGACAATCCCTTTCAGCAATGGATCGATGCAAGATTATTGGCCGCTCATAATCTCGCTGCGGATATGGACTCTTGCATCAGATTGCGCAATATCGAAAGTTGTATCGCCATGGTGGAGATTGGACGAGGCCATTTCATTGCCCCTGATTTTGTCAGGCCGGTCTGCCGGCGTTATGCCGTCCGTGTAAACCCCATCCAATCGGAGCGCGATGGCGTGGATTTCTATGCCATTGGCAGGGCGGGGGCGGAGCTTGGCCGCGTCGCGCGCGATTTTGCCGGAAGCCTTGTCAAGACAGTCACCGCACGACGGATTGGGCGGGACCATGCCGCGAGCGCATCTTTGTAGAGCGGGCGGCGCCGATCCCAGGCGTCGGAGGCGAAGCCGCAGACACAGGACAGATTTCCGGCGGGAATGCGCTTGCCGACCGAGCGGACGAGGGCGGCAATGTCCGCGCACAGGGCGCGAACGGCTTCGGCATTGTCATCACCTGACTCTACGACCGCAACGATGAATATGGCACTGCGAGTGACAGGTCTGAAGACAGCCTGGGGCTCGGGATGGCTTGCGGACATTGCAACTGCGATCTTGTTGTTTTGCACAGCCCGATTATAGGGGAGTGGAAATAATCGGGACGCCTATCAGAATGCGATGATAGGCACGCCAATGAGCCAGCGGTGCAGAAACAGCAGGAAGACGGCATAGATTGCTAGCCCGCCTGCCACCGCAATGAGATCGTTGCTGCGTCGGGGCGGCGCCTGGTGTATGGGCCTTGCGGTGCGCCAATTGTACGAGAGCAAGTCGGCAAGCGCCCAGACGCCAAAACAGGCAAAAAGTACAACGTCGGCGCGTGTGCCGTTGGCCAGCAGGTGTGCGCCCGCCCACAACACGGTTGCCCATAACATGGGGTGCCGCACAATGCGCTGGATACGGCCCGGCATATGCGAGGCCATGATGAGGGGAAACACAGGCAGCATCAGGAGCATGGTGATATGCCGACTGGCCTCCGAAGGAAAATAGACCGTCGCCGGTGTCAGCCTCGCCTGCCCGTAACCAACGATGATCAAGACGAGCCCGATGCCTGCAATCACTGAGTAGCCGAGTTTCCAGGGCCTTTCGCCTAGGCGGGCAATGGTCTGTCTGCGCACGGCGGGACAGACTATGGACAGCGAATGCACGCTGAAGAACAACAGACAGCCGATGATAAGCAGTGTCATTTCTTACTCCTGCATGAGGGGGATTTGCGAATGCCGGCCAGCCAATAGTCCAGTACGCCATCAACCTGGGCATTGGATATGCCGCCGGCAATGCGGCCGGAGTCGCCCAGCATCGCCAGCCCATGTACCACTGCCCATGCGCCAAGCGTCAGCGTGGAGGGAGATTGCGCGTCGAATCGGCCCTGGCTGACGCCGTCGTTCACGATGGCCTCGAGCGAGGCATAGGCTTCCAGGGCCGCCTGCTTCAGCCGAACGGCCGCAGCCGACGGTGAGCCTTCAGGCCCGGTGTCGGTGGCCAGCTGAGGGCCCGCGGCGTCGCCTGTCCATGGGCCCACGGGTGCGTCGAACATCAGGGACAACAGATGCGTTTCCTTGCGGCCGAAATCCACATAAGCCTGGCCGGCGGCCCGCAGCCGGGAGGCGGGATCCTTCATCGGCCGGCTGCGGGCGGCGATGGCAGCGGACAGGCGCCGGAATCCGTCCGCCGCGACCTCCGCCAGCAGGCTGTCGCGGTCGGGAAAATGGCGATAGGCGGCCATGTGGCTGACGCCAAGGGATCGTGACAGTTCGCGCAGGCTAAATGTGGCGGCCCCATGTGCTGCGATCCAGGCACCCGCTGCTGCGAGTAGCGTGGCGCGAAGGTCGCCGTGATGATAACGGCCACGCGCAGCGGAGCGACGGTTGGGTGGGGATTCTGACATGCGTGCTGTGTAGCTTGCCGTGGGAGGATTGTGCCGCTTTCAGCCAAATTAATGTTTACGGTGTAAATATTAATGGCGATGGTATTTTGTGTCAAGGTTGCAATGCGTGATCGTGGTGCCGCAGATGGCGTTGTAAGATCAAAATATCGCGACATACGCCGCCAAGTGGCTTGCATCCGCTTGGCGAAGGCTATTTTCTTATGGAGAGGCAGCATGGCAGAGTCCCCTGAATACGTTCCGCCCCAGGTTTGGGTTTGGAACAAGCCTAGCGGAGGCAGATTCGAGAGCATTAACAGGCCGGTGGCGGGCGCTACACACGACAAGGCGCTACCGGTTGGCCGGCATCCATTGCAGCTTTATTCGCTGGCCACGCCGAATGGCCAGAAAGTGACCATCATGCTCGAGGAGTTGCTGGCGCTGGGGCATGCCGGCGCGGAGTACGATGCGTGGCTGATCCGCATCGGTGAAGGGGATCAATTCAGCAGCGGATTTGTCGAGGTCAACCCGAACTCCAAGATTCCCGCCCTGATGGACCGCTCGGGCCCGGAGCCAGTCAGGGTGTTCGAATCCGGCTCAATTCTGATGTACCTGGCCGAGAAGTTCAGTGCTTTCCTGCCCGCCACACAGCCTGAGCGTGCCGAGTGCATGTCCTGGCTGTTCTGGCAGATGGGAAGCGCACCGTATCTGGGCGGCGGTTTCGGGCATTTTTATGCTTATGCGCCGGTCAAGATCGAATACGCCATCGATCGCTATGCAATGGAGGTAAAACGGCAGTTGGATGTGCTGGATCGCCACCTGGCGGAGAACGAATTTCTGAGCGGAGCCGACTACACGATTGCCGATATGGCCGTGTTTCCCTGGTATGGCGGGCTGGTCAAGGGATGGCAGTACGGTGCGGCCGAGTTTCTTTCCGTACAGGACTATGCGCATATCCAGCGGTGGGCCGACAGCATTCTTGCGCGGCCTGCGGTGGTGCGCGGGCGCATGGTGAATCGCATCTCGGGCGATCCGGCCATGCAACTGCACGAACGCCACGACGCAAGCGACTTCGATACGCGGACGCAGGACAAGCTCGCTGCGGAATAGACTTTCACGGCTGGCGCAGGGCCTTGCTGTGGTGGCGCAAAGATGGTTTCGCGTAAGTTGACATCAGGCGGTCAGGCGTACTCGGTTTTTTGTCATGCCGGTTTCCTGTGCGGGCGGCAGCCCAAACATGCGCCGGTATTCCCGCGTGAACTGCGGCACACTTTCGTAGCCTACTCGAAAGGCTGCGTTGCTGGCGTTCATGCCTTCGGACAGCATCAGGCGCCTCGCCTCGATCAGACGCAACTGCTTTTGAAACTGCAGCGGCGACAGCGAGGTTACCGCCTTGAAGTGCTGGTGAAAGCTTGATGGGCTCATGGCGGCAGCGGCGGCCAGTTGTTCAATGGGCAACTGCTGCGCAAAATTATTGCGCAGCAGCGACACGGCTCGGGCCACGCGCTGCGCGGGGCCGCCTGGCCAGCCAAGATGGCGGATGGCCGGCCCAAGCGCTCCAGCCAACAGCCAGTAATGGAATTCCCGCAGGCGCTGCTGATGCAGAATGGCTATTGCTTCCGGATGATCGAGCAAGCGCATCAGACGCAGGGCGGCATCGGCCACTTCGGTCTCGGTAGGCTGCACCCGGGCTGGCGCCTGCGCCCGCACGCTGGCAGGCTCCGCTTCCATTTGCATGACGAGTTCCGCAATGAGGGTTGCATCGAGTTCTACCACCAGCGAGAGGTAGGGCGAGACGGCGCTTGCCTCGGTGATCTGACTTGCCATGGGCATGTCGGCGGTGATCAGAAGCGAATCCCCTGCGGAGAACCTGAATGTGCGCGCACCGACTGTGACGCGCTTGGCGCCCTGAAGAACCAGGCAGACCAGCGGGCGTGAAATATCGTGCTCCAGCCCACTGGGGGCGGTGGCCATGACGCCCATGATGCCGGGCATTGCGAAATGCGCCAGTCCTGCGCTGTTCACAAGCGGTGCCGCATGGCGGAGAACGAGTGTGTATAGATCGGTCATGTTGACAAGGCTACTCCAACAGGAGGCCGTGCGCAGCGTATCCGGAGGATCAGGCAAGGAAGTCCGAGCTTTCGGCAACAGCGCGTCGCCTGCCGGCTTCATACTTTGCCGGTATCCACATAGGAGTCTCGCATGACAACCATTACGCTTGTTACAGGCGCCAGTCGCGGTCTGGGCCGCAACACGGCAATCCATGCCGCTCGCCAGAGAAGCGATGTCATTATCACCTATCGGAGCAGAGAGGAGGATGCCGAAGCGGTCGTGGCCGAGATCGAAGCCATGGGTCGCAAGGCAATGGCCTTCCAGCTCGATAGCGGAGATATATCCGCCTTTGCGCCTTTTGCGGATCGCCTGCGCGCGGCGCTGCGCGACACCTGGGCGCGTGAAACATTCGATCATCTTGTGAACAATGCGGGCCATGGCGAGACCGCGCCGTTCGCCGAAACCTCGGAGGCGCAGTTCGACAGGCTGATCAATGTGCACGTCAAGGGCGTGTTTTTCCTGACGCAGGCGCTCCTGCCGCTTATCGCCGACGGAGGGCGCATCGTCAATCTGTCATCGGGGCTGACAAGAATGACTTATCCAGGCTACGCGGCCTATGCCTCAGCAAAAGGGGCCATCGAGGTGCTTACCCGATACCTCGCCAAGGAGCTGGGCGCACGCCGCATTGCGGTGAACACGGTGGCGCCGGGTGCGATTGAAACAGATTTCGGCGGCGGCATGGTGCGCGACAATCCCAAGGTGAATGAACAGCTTGCGGGCTTGACGGCGCTTGGCCGGGTTGGCGTGCCGGATGACATCGGCCCGATGATTGCGAGCCTGCTGTCGGACGGCAACAGATGGGTAACCGCCCAACGCATCGAAGTGTCGGGCGGCCAGGGCCTGTGAGGTTTTCGTGAGTGCCGGCGCAGCCTTCACGCGCCGGCGCGCACGGTCCTGATCTTGCCGCTTTTCCCGCCGCCGCAGATGAAGCGCTTTTCGCCGTCGAACTCAAGACCCGATACGCCTGTCCCCGATGGCATGGCGATTGTCTCCAGCACTGCGCCGGATCGTGGATCGATCCGCCTCAGGTCGCTGCTGTCGTCTTCCCAAGTGCCGTGCCATAACGCGCCGTTTGCCCAAGTGACGCCTGTTACATATCGCGAGCAATTCAGCGTGCGCTGCACCGCGCCAGTGTCGGGATCAATGCGGTGAATGCGTTTCTGCTCGTATTGTGCGATCCACAGACTGCCCTCGGCCCAGGCAAGTCCGGAGTTATGGCCGCCCTCGGGGGCGGAGATGGTGGCAAGCACCGCGCCCGACTCGGGGTCTATCTTTTGGATCCGTCCATCAGCCAGCTGGAACAGGAACCGTCCGTCGAATGCCGTGCCCGCGTTGGCGGTCATGTCGAGAGAGCGTACGATAAGTCCGCTGTCCAGATCGAGTCCCTTCAAGGCATCGCCGGTGGCAATCCATGCCAGCCGGCCATCGTGGCTGACGCCATGCACAGCATCGACACCGGGAAAGGGGCCGTACTCGCGCACGATATCGGCGCTTGCGACTTTCGTTGCCAGGTTTGCGTTCGTCATGATTTCGTCCTTTGAGATTTGACTATCACGCCTTCATGCTAGTTGAACGGCAGCGGAGCGGGGAGTAACAAGATTGTCGTGATTCCGGGCAGGGATGGCATCATCCAGCGGCGGGCCCGCCCCTGGCCAACCCATTGCACCCTACCCGCCTGCGCAAGCAGCCTGAGTGCGCGCTGCACATTTCGTTGCGGCATGTGCAGCGCAAGCGCCATGGCGGAGCTTGACCACAGGTCTCCATCGGCAAGCAGGGCGAGCAATGGCGCATGCGTTTCCTCGATGGGGCGTGCCAGCAAGGTGACAGCGCGGCCAGCGGAAGGCTGGAGCATGAAACCGCGGGTGGTGGCGGTTATGTCCGCCAGGCCGCGAAGCGCCTTGCGAAGGCGGCCCATTTCCACCCGCAGCCTTGCCTTGTGCGACTCGTCGATATGGCGAATTCTGAAGATCTCGCCAATGAGCTGCGCCCGAGTGGTGTCGCAGGGCCATGCCCGCCCCAAAGCGAAGGCGAGCTTGAACAGTATGGGCCGGCTTGCCAGCGGCACGCGGTTGCCGTTCACGTATACGCTGTGACGGCAGGCATCGATGATCAGCCGGTCCGATGCATGCAAGGCTTCCACGCCGGCCAGGGATATAAGCTGCTCGTCGTCGCGGACCACCACGCGCGCAGCGGGCGCGTTCAGCGCCTCGATTGCGTGCATGACCTCCGCTTCCAGGGCCGGTATGCCCGCCTCGCGGGCGAGGGCCGACGCGCGGCGCAATGCGTCATGTGCTGTCCGGGTGCGCAGTCTGCGCATTGCAATGCAGGCGACGAGTAGTTCGCGCGTGGCGTGCAGAGCGGACTGTACCGTAGGGGAAAGCGGCTTGCGCAGCACTTCCTCGGCTTCGCTCAGCCGGTTTGTGATGAGCAGATGCCGGGCCTGAAGCAATCGGGCATGCGCCGCGTTTCTGTGATCGTTGTATGCCAGCAGCGTGGCCTGGGCGCCGGGAAGCGATTGCGCCGGCCATACGAGGTCGCGCGCGGCAAGCGCAACTTCGGCCTCGGCGACGATACATCGTGCGTGCGCAACCGGATCGTGCCGCGCAAAGCCGTGAGCGGCGCGGCGCAGCAATCTTCTCGAGGTGGCGAATTCGCCGAGCTGGGCCATCGCGATGCCCCGCAGTGCCAAGGCAGGCGTATCGCCGCGCAGGGCGACATAATTCAGTGCGCCCAACGGGTCGCCGCAGGCAAGCGCGCGGGCTGCGGCCGCAATGTGCTCGTCCATATTGAGTCCCGCCGCGTTTCCGTTTCGGTATCTCTGGCTAATCTAGCATAAGTGCGCCGTGGCGCGTTCAGCAGGCCGTGTCGGGATGCAGCGCAATGGAATCGCCGTCCAGGCCGACGGTGACGCCGGGAGGCAGCGCGGGTATGGCTGCGCCGGATGCATGATGGCGCATGAGCCAGGCATCGAAGGCATGACCTATATGGGTAAGAACAGTCCTGCGGGGACGCAGCGTTCGCACGATGTCGAGGGCCCGGGTCAGATCGTTGTGATTGCGCGGCTGTTCTTCCGCCGGCGGGTGGGTGCAATCGAGGACAAGCACATTGATGGTCGTGCCGTGAAGTGCCGCCTGGGTATCCGGCGACAGGCCGACGGTATCGGTCAGGTAGGCCATGCGCCGTGCGCCGTACTCCAGCAGATAGCCGAAAGTGGGCCTGGAATGGCGCAGGGGCAGCGGCGTCACGCGCAAATCGCCCAGTTGTACCGGCTGCAGTGCGTCTAGTGTCGTGGAAAAATCCAGAATACCGGGGTGCTTGTGCAAATCAGCCAGGCCTTCCGGATCGGCGGGTGCCAGTACAGGTATGCGCAAGCCGGTTCCCCAGCGCAGATGCAGCAGGCCTTGTGCGTGATCTGCGTGATAGTGCGTAAGCAGAATGCCGTCCAGCGCGCCGGGCGGGAATCGTTCGGCAAGATCCGTAAGGCCGGCATCGATCAGCCAGCGCGAGGCGCCGCACTCCAGCAAGGCGCAGCAAGGCCCGCGCCGCAAGTGCTTGTTCACGCGCGCAAGGGCGCACGCGGGACAGCCGCAGTTGTATACAGGGACCTGTGCGGCATTCCCAGTGCCGAGCAAGGTCAGCCGCACTTCGCCTCGCCCTGTGCGGCCAGGAGGCCTGCATGCAGTGCGTGGATTGCGTTTTCCAGCGCGCCTGAGTTGTCGATATGCAATAGCCTGGTCCCGGCTGTGCCGGATAATTTCTCGAAACGATTGTTGCGTGCGAGGCGCGCCTCGATCTGCACGCGGGTTTCACGCCCGCGGCTGAGCAGCCGGTCGCGCAGCAGGGCGGGCTCTACAGTCAGCAGCACAGGCACGAGGCGGGGATAACGTAATGCGGCATGAGGCAGGTAGGCGCGCGATCCGTTCACAAACACGTCCCGTCCACGCGCCAGCATGATGTCGATATGGCGCAGAATGCCATAGGCGAGTTCATTGGCTCGCCAGGAAAGGGCGAAGAGGCCAGCCGCTTCCATGATCTCAAACTCGGTTGAGGAAACCGGCATGGCGCCATCCTCTGTCGAGGATGGCGGCCGCGTTATCACCCTGGATGCGATGAAGGCCTGCGCGCCCATGCGCTGGGCGACGCCGCGCAGCACGGCATCTTTCCCAGCCCCCGACGGGCCCATGATGTAGATCAGGCGGCCAGGCATCAGAAAACCCGCTCGCCGCCGCGCCACACCTGGCCAACCACGAAACGTTCTTCATGCGGGCGGGCGCGTATCAGATCGGCGCGCAGACCGGGACGTATCTCGCCCCGGTCTGCCAGGCCAGCGGCGCGTGCGGGTGCCAGGCTGACGCAGGCGACTGCGCGCGGAAGATCGTAGCCGATCTCGCCATGGGCAAGCATACCCACTGCCTGCAAGAGGCTGGACGGATAATAGTCGCTGGAAAGAATATCGAGTACATCCTGTTCCGCGAGCATGCGGGCGGACACATTGCCGGAGTGAGATCCGCCGCGCACGATGTTGGGGGCGCCCATGAGGACTTTGAGGCCGAACGCGTGGCTGGCGGACGCCGCCTCCATGGTGGTGGGGAATTCCGCGATGCTCATGCCGAATTCCGCTGACTCGCGTGCATGCGCCACGGTGGCATCGTCGTGGCTTGCAATAGACAGCGTGCGCCGTCGGCATTCGTCGACGATGGCGCGGCGGTAGATGTCGCTGTAACGGCGCGAATTCTCCAGTTGCTGCCCTATGAAGGTTTCCATCTGTGTATCGGACAGATGGTATTTGCCCTGGTAGTACTCGCGGTATTTCTCCATCTTCACGAACTGCCGCTGCCCGGGCGAGTGATCCATGACGGAAACCAGTTGAACGAGCGGGGAGCCCACCAGATCCCGGAACACGTCCAGCGTCTTCTCCTGGCTGAGTTCGCAGCGCAGATGTAGACGATGCTCGGCCCGCGTATGGCCATCGCTGGCTGCCTGCCTGATGGCCTTGAGCATGAGGGGCAGCTGGCGAAGCCTGCTGCCGCCCGGGTTGATGTCGCCGATGGACAAGGCGTCGAAAACAGTCGTTATCCCCGCTGCCACGACCTGGGCGTCGTGGGCAAGAATGGCTGACTCGGACGGCCAGTCAACCCCAGGACGCGGGTTCATGAATTTTTCCAGATTGTCTGTATGCAGTTCCACAAACCCCGGCATGAGGTAGTCGCCGTTCATGTCCTGCGCGTGAGGCAGGCTGGATGCGCTTTCGCTGACATCATGAATGAGTCCGTCGCGCACGGCTATTGTTCCCCGCAGCACATCCGTGGCCGTTACGAGCCATGCGTTGGTGAATATGTGTTCAGGCATGGGCGGGCTCCTCGGGAGCGATGTCCAGGCAGCGGTCGGCCACGGCCCTGTGTGTGGCATCGTCATGAGAAATGGCGATAAGCGCGGAACCTGCCGCCTTGGCGCTGTTGATCAATGCCAGGACGACTTCCCGATTCTTGGCGTCCAGCGACGCGGTGGGCTCGTCCAGCAGCATGGCAGGCCAATGCACGATGAAACTGCGGGCGATATTGATGCGCTGCTGTTCGCCGCCAGAAAAGGTGGATGGGGCGAGCTGCCACAGCCGCTCCGGTATGTGAAGGCGGGCCAGGAGCGCCGCCGCGCGCTCCTCGGCCAGGTCGCGCGGCATGCCACGCGCAAGGGCGGGCTCCATGACCACGTTCAAGCAGCTGACGCGGGGAATTACTCTCAGAAACTGGCTGACATAGCCCAGTGTGCTACGTCGCAGCGCCATGATCTGTCGCGGTTCGGCGCCAACCATTTCAACCATGGCACCAAGGTGGCGCACACGGATGCTGCCGCCAGCGGGCAGGTAATTGCCGTACAGGGTTCGAAGTAGGGTGGACTTGCCTGAACCCGATCTGCCCTGCAGCAGCATGCATTCTCCAGGCATGAGGTCGAAGTCGAGTGCGCGCAGTACATCCAGCACGATGCCCCGTTGCTGATGCAGCCGGAAGGTTTTGCTCAGGCCGCGCACTTGCATGATGGAATTCATGAGGGTCCTTAAGGTTGCAACACGGAGGACACGAGCAGCTGGCTGTAGGCATGCTGCGGATCGTCCAGGATCTGGTCGGTCAGGCCCACCTCCACCACGCGAGAGCGGCGCATGACCATCAGTCTGTCCGCGAGCAGTCGCGCCACAGCCAGATCATGCGTCACGATGACGACGGCCAGTTGAAGATCGCGAACGATACCGCGCAGCAGATCCAGCAAGTGTGCCTGTACCGATACATCAAGGCCGCCAGTCGGTTCGTCCATGAACAGCAGCTGCGGTTTCGATACCAGGTTGCGCGCAATCTGCAGGCGCTGCTGCATGCCGCCGGAGAAGGTGCGCGGCGTGTCGTCGATACGATCGGGATCAATCTCCACCTGGGCGAGCCAGTCTTTGCCTGCCTGGCGCAACCGCCCGTAATGGCGTACACCCTGGGCCATGAGGCGTTCGCCTATATTTGCGCCCGCGGACACGCCCATGCGCAATCCGTCGCGGGGATTCTGTTCGACATATCCCCATTGTGTGCGCAGCAGCGTCCGCCGGCCTGCCTCGCTGGCCTCGTACAAGGAAATCATCTGGCCGTCCGCATCGCGGTACGCCACGCTGCCGCAATCCGGTAGGGCGCGCCCCGCCAGCACATTGAGCAGCGTCGATTTGCCCGATCCGGACTCTCCGACTATGCCGAGCACTTCACCGGGATGAAGATCGAAAGAAACATCCTGGCAGCCTTTTTCAGGGCCGTGCAAACGCGTCAGGCTTCTCGCCGAAAGCAGGGCGCTCATGCCGGCTCCTCCATCTGCTCGCGCCGCTGGACGCAATAGTCGGTATCCGAGCACACAAAGCGCCGCGTGCCCTGATCGTCCACGATCAGCTCATCCAGATAGGCCTGCCTGCTTCCACATAGGGCGCAGGCCTGTTCCCATACAGGTAATTCGAAAGGGTGATCCTCGAAATCCAGGCTCTTCACGCGTGTGTAGGGGGGCAATGCGTACAGCCGTTTTTCCCTGCCGGCGCCGAACAGCATCAGGGCGGGGTTCATGTTTAGCTTGGGATTATCGAACTTGGGAATGGGCGAGGGATCCATCACATAGCGCCCGTCCACCATGACGGGATAGGCATAGGCGGTGGCGATGTGTCCGTGGGTGGCGATGTCTTCATACAACTTCACATGCATGACGCCATAATCATTGAGCGCATGCATGGTGCGTGTTTCGGCGTCAGAGGGCTCTATGAAGCGCAGAGGTTCGGGGATAGGCACCTGGAAGACCATGATCTGGCCGGCCTGCAGCGGGGTTTCCGGTATGCGGTGGCGGGTCTGGATGATGCTGGCGTCGCATGTGCGCGTCGTCGTGCCGATGCCAGCGGTGCGAGCGAAAAAGCGGCGGATGGACACAGCATTGGTGGTGTCGTCTGCGCCTTGGTCGATGACTTTCAGCACGTCGCCGCGCCCCAGCACGGCTGCGGTTACTTGCATCCCGCCGGTACCCCATCCATAGGGCAGCGGCATTTCCCGGCCGGCGAACGGGACCTGGTACCCGGGTAGGGCAATGGCCTTGAGCAGGCCCCTGCGCAGGCTGCGCTTGGTTTGTTCGTCTAGGTAGGCGAAGTTGTAGCCGCTGTCGGCGGCATTGAATGATTGTGCCGTCATGCGCTTTTCTCCAGGTAGCTATGGTCGCCTTCGGCGCCGCTTTCGGCTGTCTTCACCTTCACGCGCCGGTTCTCGCCATTCATCGGGTGCTGGCGGCGAAGTTTGCGGATCAGATCGAGTTCGGACTGAAAGTCCACATAGTGCGGCAGCTTCAGATGGGCCACGAAGCCGGCGGCCTCGACGTTGTCGCAGTGCATGAGCACGAATTCCTCCTGCTGCGCCGGAGAAGTGACTTCCTCCTGGTATTCCTGTGCGCGCAATGCGCGGTCCACCAGGGACATGGCCATGGCCTTGCGTTCGGCGTGACCGAACGCAAGCCCGTATCCGCGCGTGAATTGCGGCAACTGAGTATGGCTTCCCACGAACTGATTGATCATTTCGCATTCGGTGACTTCGATGTCTCCGATAGGTACGGCGAAATCCAGTTCCTCGGGTTCGACCCACACTTCCACTGTGCCGATGCGGATTTCGCCCGCAAAAGGATGATTGCGGCCGTAGCCGCGTTGTGTCGAATAGGCCAGGGCAAGTAGAAATCCCTCGTCGCCTCGCGCCAGCGCTTGCAGGCGCTGCGCCCGCGAGGCGGGGAAATCAAGCGGATCGCGGGTGATGTCGGGTACCGTGGCGTGGGAGTGCTGTTCGGTGCCGAGCAGGCCTTCCGCAGCCAGCATGTCTGCCACGCGAGGAACGGTATCCAGTGTGTCGGTGTCGTTGCTGGAAGTCAGCGGCCGCGCGGGAACGGCGGCAGGCAGTTCGCCGTTCTGCGCCTCCCCGGACTCGTCCAGCAGAGAGAAATCCAGAAGTCTATGGGTGTAATCGAAGGTGGGGCCCAGCATCTGGCCACCTGGCAGGTCCTTGAAAGTGGCCGAGATTCGACGTCCGATGCGCATTGTTGCAGTGTCCAGCGGTATGCTGGCCAGAAAGCGCGGCAATGTGGTGCGATAGGCGCGCAACAGGAAAATGGCCTCGGGAAGATCTCCGGCCGCCTGCTTGATTGCCAGCGCGGCCAGCTCTTTGTCGAAAAGAGATCCCTCGCTCATGACGCGCGCTACCGCCAGTGGCATCTGCTGGCGAATCTGCGCCACCGACAATGCCGGCACGGAGGGCTCTCCGCGGCGACTCGCCGCCAGCAGGGCGTGGGCGTTGTCGATGGCATGCTCACCACCTTTCACGGCAACGTACATTCAACGGTCCTCCGGTATGGGGCGCAGCACGCGTGTGCTGCGGGGCAAAGCGGACAGCTGGCGCCCCGCCATAAAGAAAAAATCAAGACCGCGCGGAAAGGCTGCGAGGCTTCGTACCCGCCAGAATGTTTGTGGCAGTGGCAGGGCGACGGTGCGCGTCCCCTGGATGCCGGGCCCTTGCCAGGTGGTTTCAACACCGCCGTCCAGGCTGTTCAGCTGCATGAATACCGAGCATGAAAGATGAGGGTCTCTGTCTGTGCCGGTGTCCAGGGATCGAAGCACATCCAGATCGTTGGACGTCACCAGAGCAAATTGCGCTTGCGCCGGCGCCTGGACAATAGGGCAGCCGCAGTGAAAGGCGAGGTTGGCGCGAACAGCGCGACCGTCCAGGGCGGGCGATATCCACAAGGGAGTGTCCGCGTCGAGCAGGCCAAGGCAGAGTGCATAGGCCGCCGTGCAGAGTCCCTGCACCGTGGGCGTGTCGGCCATTTCATGCAGGGTGCCAGGTTCGGACAAGGCCGCCATGGTCTGCCGGAATGTTCTGTTCGCGTCTTCGACGGGTTGGGCAAAACCCGGGGACAGCATGGCGTTTTGCATCATGCTTCCCCCCGAACGAGCGTGCTGAAGTCGACGCGTGTCGAGACTGTATCGCGGGCGCGTTTCGCCTGCTCGTCGTTCTGCAGGGCCTGCAATGGCCTGATGACGGTACGCATCCAATAGTTTGCATCAGGGCCCTGAAGGCATGCATCGGCCAGGGCGGCCAATTCGGCATGGGCTTTGACGCGGCCCGCCACATAGCTGTATCCGGTGGTGCCGTCGTCAAGCTGGACAACGCAGCGCGTCACAGTCATTTCGCCCAGATTGAAGGGCGCGCCGTTTCCGCCGGCGCGTGCCCGCACCATGATCATGCCGGTCTGGGCGGGTCGCACATAGCGATGTGCCTGACCGCGCAGCAGCGGCTCATGACGCTGCAGGGCTTTGCCAGCTCGGGCCAGCACGCGCATCCAGTTCTGCCTGGCGGCGGGTAGTGGGGTTTGGTCGGGTACGTCGTCTTTCATGCACTAGGCTTCCGTAAGTGAAGATCAAATGAATCGTTTGCGCAGGCGCTGAGAAAGCACGTCCAGGAGACTTACCGCAGCAATGATGATGATCAGGATGGCGCAGGTCTGGCCCAACTGGAAGCCGCGTATGGCTTCCCACAATGTCACCCCTATGCCGCCGGCGCCCACCATGCCGACCACGGTTGCGGAGCGGACGTTGGACTCGAACCGGTACAGTGAATAGGAGATCCACAAGGGCAGCACCTGCGGAATGACGCCGTACACGACTTCCTGCACGGCGCTCGCACCGCTTGCGCGCACGCCTTCGACGGGGCCGGGCTCTATGGCCTCCACCGCCTCGGCAAACAATTTAGCCAAGACGCCGGTGGTGCCGACGAACAAGGCCATGACACCCGCGAACGGCCCGAGCCCGACCGCCACGACGAACAGCATGGCAAACACCATTTCGTTAATGGAGCGAAATGCATCCATGACACGGCGCACAGGCTGGCATATCCACCAGGCCGTGATGTTTTCCGAGCACAATATGCCCAGCGGGATCGAGCAGACGATGGCTAGTGCCGTCCCCCAGATGGCTATCTGTATCGTGACCAGCATTTCAGACAGGTAGCGCCGCCACAGGTGGAAGTCGGGCGGGAAGAAGTCGCCGATGAATTCGCGCATATTGCCCGCATCGCGCCACAACATGGCTGGATTCATTTCGGCGCCATGCCAGGCCCAGGCCAGCGCCAGCACCAGCAATGCCCAGCCCGCCCAGTCGGTCCAGGCGCGCCGTGGCGCGGCGGCCGATACGGCAATGTTGGTCAGGGTTGTCATTCAATGATTCCGGTGTAATGAATAATGACGTGTTCCCGCCGCGGCCGCGGCGAGAATGGGCTGCGGCGCGACACGTTACCTTGAGGAGGCGATCTGCTTCTCCAGTGCTGCCATGCGAACGGACAACTGATCAAGACTGGCGTCGATGTCCTTGAGCCTGGCCTGCTTCTGTGCATCGTCCAGGGTCTTGTCGGCCTGGACCAGCGAGCGTTTCTTGAAGAGCTCGAGCTGGCGGATAGGCAGGAGCTGATCATTGGTGGATGCGCGGAACTTGCCCAGGCTCAGATTCGTCAGAACCATGCGTTCGTGATCGTTCTTGCCGTAATCCAGGAAGAATGCACGGATGGCCGTCTTGGTTTCCTCGGGCAGGTTCTTGCGCCAGACGATGGGATCGGCAGGAATGAGTGGTGACTTCCAGATCACTTTGAGCTTTGCCGCCTTGTCGGGTTGGGTTTGCTCAAGGCGCGCCATCGATTCAGTATTGTTGGTGGCCACGTCCACCAGTCCATTGGCCACGGCAAGGGCGTTGACTTCGTGGCTGGAATTGAGTGTGCGCTTGAAGATCTGCTTGGGCTGTACATGGTTTTTCGCAAACACGTAATAGCCTGGCACCAGGAAACCCGACGTGGAGTTGGGGTCGCCGTTGCCGAATGTCAAATCCTTGGCCTTTGCCAGCATGTCTTCGACCGAGTTGAGCGGGCTGTCCTTCTGTGTGATCAGCAGGCTCCAGTAGCCGGGCGAGCCGTCTGCCGCCGACGTCTGCGCGAAGATCTCGCCGCCAGCGCGATCCACCGCTTCCATCGCGGATTTGTTGCCGTACCAAGCCACATCGACCTTGTCGAAACGCATCGCCTGAATGATGCCGGCATAGTCGGGGGCAAAATAGGCATTGACTTTCATGTTCAGCGCCTTGCCCATGTCGTCCAGCAGGGGCTCCCACAGCACCTTGAGATTCTGCGACGATTCGGTCGAGATGATGCCGAAGTTCATCTCCCCCGATTCGGCGGCCGTGACCGGACCGCACAACGCGATGCCAACCAGTGCCGATGCAGCCATGGCTATACGCATTCTTTTGAACATTACATACTCCAGTAGTGAATGGCTGGATATGCCAGCCGTCGAATTTCCCGCCTTGGCCGCTTTGCCCCTCAGCCAGGGCTGTCATGCGGCCACGAGATCAAGGGCGCGTCGCGGTGCGCGCGGCATTCTGCTTTCCGGGAGCATCAACGATGCGTCCAGGTCGCCGCCGTATAGTTCGTTCAGGAAGGGGCCTGTCAGCGCATCGACGGCGCCGTCGAAATGAATGCGTCCGGACTTGAGCGCTATGACACGCCCGCAGTAGCGCGCCGCATAGTCGACCTGATGCAGCGTCACCACCACGGTCTTGCCGTCTGTCTCGTTGATATCGCGAAGGATATCCATCACCTTGCGGGCGGATTCGGGATCAAGCGACGCTATCGGCTCGTCCGCGAGAATCAGTTCGGCCTGCTGGGTCAGCGCCCGGGCAATGGCCACGCGCTGCTGCTGGCCCCCGGACAGCGTCGATGCGCGTTGCCAGGCGCGGTCTGCCAGGCCGACACGCTCAAGCGATGCCATGGCCAGTTCGCGGTCTTCAGCGGTGAACAGTCCGAGCGTGCCCCGCCAGCGAGGCAGTCGGCCAAGCCTGCCCATCAATACATTGTTGAGCACGCTCATGCGGCCAACGAGATTGAATTGCTGGAATATGTAGCCAATGCTGGCGCGCAGGCGGCGCACATCCGGATCGAGCCGGCCCGACGACTGTACGCACCGATTCAGAATATGAACGGCACCCGCCTGCCCGGCATCGGACGTCGCCGGTCTTCGGCTTCGCGACAAACCGCGATCGCCGCAGGCTAGTCCCGACAGATGGCGCAGCAGCGTGGACTTGCCCGAGCCGGAGGGCCCGATGAGGGCCACCATCTCGCCCGCATCCACAGTCAGGCCGAGATTGAACAGCGCCTGCTTGCCCCCGAAGCTCTTGTTGAGGCTCTGTACGTGAATCACTGTCTGCATGCGTGTATCTCCAATTTGCAACGCGGTGCCCTGCGTTTATTGGCCTGCATGTTAGGCAGCGTATGTTTCGCTGGTGTGAAGCATTCATGACAGGATGGTTACGCCCGTCATTTATCAAATATTGTATGATGATATTATTGACAGATTAACGAATGCCGCCTCATAATGGAGACGGTGACTTCTTCATCCACAGGGGAGCTGAGACGACATGCGAGAAGAATTCAATACGGAACTGTTTGCCAAAGGCTTGAAGAATCGTCAGGAGGTGCTGGGCGCAGCGCACGTGCAAAAATCGCTCGACGCCGCCGACGATTTCACTGCGGATATGCAGAAGCTGGTCACGGAGTGGTGCTGGGGAGCGCTGTGGGGACGGCCAGGTCTCGACAGGCGCACACGCAGCATCATGAATCTTTCGATGCTGTCGGCGCTTAACCGGCCGCATGAAATCCGTCTGCATGTTCGCGGTGCGCTGAACAACGGCGTGTCCCAGGATGAGATCAAGGAGATCTTTCTGCAGGTCGCCATCTATTGCGGCGTGCCAGCCGCGCTGGATGGAATGAAGGTGGCGGCGGAGGTTCTTGCAGAGGAAAAGGCCAAGGCAAGGCAATCCGGCACACAGTAAGCATGCCGGTTGCGAATCAGCAAGGCGGCAGCACAGAATCCGACCGGCCTTGACGGGCTGGTAAAACAAGCCAGAAAGCAACACGGCCACCAAAGGAGATGACAATGAAAAAGTCTGTAGCCATGATGTTGCTCGCCGCTGCGGGGCTGATGCCCCTGAGCGCGGGTGCGGAAGTCAGCGAGCTGAATATACCGCTGGGCGCGGGAGGGTTCGGGTTTCTGCCTCTCCATATCATGAAAGAGCATAAGCTCATCGAGAAGTACGCTGAAAAAGCAGGAGAAAAGGTCACCATCAACTGGGCCAATATCGGTGGTCCGTCGGTCATGATAGACGCGCTGCTCTCGGGCTCGGCGGACTTCATCTCTGCAGGGCCGCCGTCCTTTCTCTTGCTTTGGGACCGCACCAAGGGTACGGCAGATGTCAAAGGCGTTGCCGCCATCAGCTCCATGCCCATGTATTTGAATGCGCGCGCTCCGCACCTGAAGTCGCTGGATGATCTGAAGGAGGGAGACAAGATTGCCGTGACGTCGGTTAAGTCTTCCATTCCATCCATCATCATGCAAATGTATGCCGTGGAGAAATACGGTAAGGACCAGGCTTTCCGGTTCGATCCCTATACCGTCAGCATGAAGCATGGCGACGCGGCGGCGGCATTGATATCGGGCGGAGGCAGCATAGCGGCGCATTATGCGTCGTCGCCGCTGGCGCAACGTGAGATGAAAACAAAAGGTATTCGCACGATCCAGAATACGGATGATGTCATGGGCGGTTCCGCGACGTTCACGATGGTGTCCACCACGACCCGCTTCCATGACAAGAATCCCAAAATATACGGCGCGTTCGTTGATGCCCTGCAGGAAGCGCAGAACATGATCAAGACGGACCAGAAGGAGGCCGCCCGTATCCTGATTGCATCAATGGGCGGAAGCGGCTCGATGGATGAGATGATCGCCATTCTGGACGATCCATCGGTCAAGTACACCACCAAGCCTGAGAATGTCATGAAGTATGCGAAGTTCATGCATGAAATCAAGTCGATAAAGAACCAGCCGAAGTCGCTGGAGGAGCTCTTTTTCCCGGGGCCAGCCATTTCGTCAGGCAACTGACATCGGTGTTGGGTCATATCCGCATCGGATATGGCCTGCTCAAACCGGCACATATGGAGGGCTGCTCCCAATGCGTAACGCCACGTCGCCGCTGCTTGCCGTGCAGGGGGTCACTCTGCGCTACCGCACCAAGGACCACCTTGTTACGGCCACCTACCGTGTCAGCTTCGATGTATACCCATCGGATCGTTTTGTGATTCTGGGGCCATCAGGCTGCGGCAAGTCTACGCTGCTGAAGGCGGTGGGCGGTTACCTGGAGACTGTCGAGGGCCAGATCAGGCTCAACAATGAAGAGATCACGAAGCCCGGGCCCGACCGGGTCATGGTGTTTCAGGAATTCGATCAACTGCTGCCCTGGAAGACAGTCAAGGAGAACGTCGTCTTTGCATTGACGGCGAGCGGCCGGTTGGGGCGTAAGGCAGCCGAAGAACGGGCCATGCACTACATAGACAAAGTGAACCTGGCCAGCTTCGCGGACAGCCTGCCCCATACGCTTTCCGGCGGCATGAAGCAGCGGGTGGCCATAGCGCGCGGCATGGCGATGGAGCCCGAAGTTCTGCTGATGGACGAGCCGTTTGCCGCATTGGACGCGCTGACTCGCGCAAAAATGCAGGAAGAGCTGCTGCAGCTATGGGAGGACACGCGCTTTACCGTGTTGTTTGTTACGCATTCCATACCGGAGGCCGTAAGGATAGGCAGCCGCATACTGCTCCTCAGCCCACATCCGGGGCAAGTCAGGGCCGAGCTCAACAGCGACGGCACAGACAGTATCGGTACAGACGGAGTGCGATTGACGCAGCGCATAGAAGCGCTGCTGTTCGATGAGGATGGGGCACAGGGGAGAATGGCTCATGTCTAACGCAATTCAGGCGTCGCCGCATCGGGATGAGATCATCAATACGATAGAGGATACCGGCTTCGGCGTCGTCGAAAAGCCGCTGGGCCTATGGGAACGCATGCTCGATAACAGTGTGCTGCGCAAGCTTGTCATGCTGGTTTTTCTTGCGATTGTCTGGGAAGCCTATGCGCGCTGGTCTGGCAATCCGCTGCTCTTCCCGACATTCGCGGCCACGGTGAAAGCGTTCTTTGCCGGTATTCTGTCGGGCAATCTGCTGCGCGCAACGCTGTCATCGATATCCCTGCTGCTGCAAGGGTATGCCGCCGGTCTGCTGATCGCGGCGCTTTTCACCGCCTTTGCGAGTGCAACGCGTGTGGGCGCCGACTTGCTGGAAACCCTTACGTCCATGTTCAACCCATTGCCATCCATCGCACTGCTGCCGTTGTCGATGATCTGGTTCGGACTGGGAAATGCCAGCATTATCTTCGTACTGATACACGCGGTATTGTGGGCCGTGGCGCTGAATACGCACTCCGGCTTCCGTTCCGTCAGTCTGACTTGGCGCATGGTGGGGCGCAATTATGGCCTGTCCGGCCTGCCTTATGTTTGCAAGATCCTCATACCTGGCGCCTTTCCGAGCATACTCACGGGAATGAAAATAGGCTGGGCTTTTGCGTGGCGCACGCTGATCGCCGCAGAACTGGTCTTCGGATCGAGCTCCGGCTCGGGTGGACTGGGCTGGTATATTTTTCAGAACAAGAACATGCTGGATATCCCGAACGTCTTTGCCGGCCTGCTTACGGTAATCTTGTTCGGCCTGCTGGTTGAGAACCTGATTTTCCGGGTCGTGGAGCGCAGAACGATAGGGCGCTGGGGCATGCAGACCTGATCGCGCCATGAAGACACTTGCACAGGTCCTGGCCGACTTTGCTGTCGGCACCCGCACGCACGACATTCCTCCGCTGGCACTCGAGCGCGCCAAGATGAGCCTTGCCAGCACCATTGCCAGCGCCGCCATGGGCCAGGATATTGAATCGGCGCGGATCATCCGGGACGTGGTGTTGACAGAGGGCGGTGCCTCTCAGGCCAGCGTATGGTTTCATGAGGAAAAGCTGCCCCTTGCCGCTGCGGCGCGAATCAATGCGGTTGCAAGCGACGCGGCTGCATCGGATGACAGCGATCTGCGCAGCATCGCGCATATCGGCACGATTATTTCCACGGCGGCGGTGGCGCTTGGCGAATATACGGGACGGCCGGGTCGCGATATTCTGGGCGCCATGGTGCTGGGCTATGAGGTGGCAGGAAGAATAGACGAGTCGCTGACACCCGGACGCATGCAAAGAGGCTTTCATGGTTCGGTGTCCACGGTGTTTTCCGCTACCGTGGCGTCAGGCCGTCTGCTGGGCCTGGATGCCGGGCGCATGGCGCACGCGATTGCGCTTGCGGCCACTTCCATCGGCGGCATGGCGGTTGCCGCGGACAGCAGTTGCGCGCGCGAGTATCATGCAGGCAATGCCGTCATGGCCGGCATTCAGGCAGCCATGGCTGCCGAGCACGGATTCGAGGCGGATCTGGCCGTGCTCGAGACGCCGCGGGGATTTCTGAGCGCAATGGGTGCCCAGGCGGTGGACGACATCACGCGCGATATGGGCAGAGATTGGGACATCGTCACCGATATGGCCATCAAACTCATGCCGGGGGCGCATCCTTTCCACGCTACGGCCGAGGCGGCCGCCGACGCCGCACGCGCCGGCCAGGTGCGTCCCGAGGACATCGATCGCGTCGTCATTTCCGCCGCTGTGCAATGGACGAGTTTCAAGGGCAAACCTCACCCGCGAAATCTGGTCGATGCGGCGCACAGCCTGGTGTACTTCGTGGCCGTTTCCATTGTCCATGGACAATTCGGCTGGGATGCCATGACGCTGGACAGCATGACAGACCCGATTGTGGCGCGGGTTCAGGACAAAGTGGTGTTCGATTCTCATCCTTCGCCATTGCCGGACCGGTTTCCGCATCGTCACGGGGGCGGCGTAACGATAGTACTTAACGACGGCCGTGAGTTCTCAAGCTACTGCACCGCGCCGCGGGGCTCGGGGCCGCGAGATGTTAGCTGGGACGATGTGGAGGCGAAGTTCAGGCGTCTTGTTTCCATGGCCAGCCTGCCACACGATCGCATCGAGGAAAGCCTTAAGCAATTGCGAGATTTCGACGGATTGGCCCGCGTCGATGCATTCATTCGGCTGCTGGCGGTCAAGCCGTAACGCTGCATCCAGCCGCCTTGACCGCCTGGGCTATGCGTTAATTGATTTTCGGCGTTCCCGAAGATTCGATGATATCGGCCCAGCGCTTTATTTCACGCTTGATATGGGCATCGAATGCCTCCGGTGTGCTGCCGTCGATGCTGTAGCCGATGTTTTCAAGCTGCGCTCGCGCTTTGGGGTTCTTGACGGCAGCTACAAAAGCCTTGTTCAGCTTCTGTATGGCTTCGGGCGGCGTGCCCGCCGGGGCCAATATACCGTACCAGCCGCTTACCTCGAACCCGTCCACGGTCTCGCCGACAGTGGGCAGGTCGGGCAGCAGGCCGGAGCGTTCTTTGCCTGTAACCGCCAGGGCTTTGAGCTTGCCGGCCCGAACCTGCGGCAGCGAGGTCGAGATGCTGTCGAACATCAGGGACACTTCACCGCCCAAAAGGGCAATCACGGCCGGTCCGCTGCCCTTGTATGGCACATGCAGCAGATCCGTGCCGGTGCTGACCTTGAACAGCTCGCCCGCCAGATGACTGGTGTTGCCAGGGCCAGCCGAGGCAAACGTCAGTTCCCCGGGATGGGCTTTTGCGTATTTGATCAGCGAGGGAATATCGTCCGCCGGCGTGGATTTCGGCGCGGCGACGATGAGAGGTAGCGTGGCCAGCAGTGATACGCCCGCAAAGTCTTTTTCTGTGTCATACGGCAAGGAGGAACGCAGGGAGGGATTGATGGCATGGGCCGCCAGAACCATCAGAATGGTGTGTCCATCGGGCTTGGCGCGTGCCAGCTCCGACGTTGCGATGACGCCGCCGCCGCCGGGCCTGTAGTCGACGACGACAGACTGGCCAAGTTCTTTTTCAAGAATGGGCGTCAGTGGCCGAGCCAATGCATCGGCGCTGCCTCCAGGCGGATATGGAATCAGAAGCCTGATGGGCTGGTCGGGAAAGGCGAAGGCCGTCGCCGAAAACAGGCTGCCTGCAAGTACAAGGGCTCGCCCGATGCGGGCGATGCGAGCGTGATGAGCCATTACTTTCTCCTCTTCTGGCACGTCGTTGTCTGGTTATTGTGTTTCGGGCCAGTGTAGACAGGGAATATGGGCCGCACAATTCACGATATCCGAAGGAGGGGTTCCAGAATGCTTATGGCGGTATAGTTGCAGACAGTCTGGCGTATTACGCAATATCCAAATCAATCAGGGAATACGTATCATGAGCAAGGAAAGAGTGCTTGTCACCGGCGGCGGCGCCGGCATTGGCTCGGCATGTGTGCGGCGCTGTATGAGCGAAGGTTATGAAGTGGTTGTCATTGACCGCGTGGGCGGCGACATTACCGCTGACTTGTCGGATGCGGAGGAAACGGCGCGCGCACTGGAGGAAGCCCTGTCGGGCGGGCCCATTACGCGCTTGGTGAACAACGTGGGTGTCGTATGCCCGGCCACGGCCGAAGCGCAGACCATACAGGAACTGGAGCGGGTATGGTCTGTGAATGTCCGATGCGCCATGCAGTGCATGCAGGCATTGCTGCCTGGCATGAAAGCGGCCGGATTTGGCCGTATTGTCAATATTTCATCGCGCGCCGCGCTGGGCAAGGAGCTGCGCACGGCATATGCCTCGACCAAGGCCGCGTTACTTGGGATGGCAAGAGTGTGGGCGCTGGAACTGGGCCAGCATGGCATTACCGCAAATGCAATCGGGCCGGGACCCATCCGCACCGAGCTATTCGACCGCGTGAACCCGGCTGGAGATCCGCGCACCCAGGCAATCATAGATGGCGTTCCCGTCAAGCGCCTGGGCTCGCCTGATGATATTGCCCATGCCACTGCTTTTTTCCTGGACGCGCGCAGCGGATTCGTGACGGGACAGGTGCTATATGTGTGCGGCGGCATGACAGTGGGCAAAGCCGCGGTATAGAGGCGGCGAAGGACGGCATGCGGCGGACCTTGTGCGCCATGCGCCTGGTCAGCGCCGCATTGCCCGCTGCAGTATTGTTGGCATGACGCCGCCTGCCAGCAGAAACTGCACTTCCAGCTGTGTTTCGATCGCCGCCACGGTGTCGACGGTATCAATATGGCCCTCGGCACGGTGTATGCGCGCCTTGATCACGCAGCGGGGCTGGAGCTGTTCGGGATCGATATCCAGTTCAATGCGATCCGAGTCCCGCACTTGTAATGGGCCGCAAGAGAGGCTGTACGGCAGGCGCAACGGCACGACGCCCATTCCGATCAGATTGGACCGGTGTATGCGTTCAAAGCTTTGGGCCAGCACGGCGCGTGCGCCCAGCAGGCGAACGACCTTGGCGGCCCAGTCGCGCGACGAGCCCATGCCATAACGTTCGCCGGCAATGATGACGGTGGCGTGCCCTTCATCCGCATAGCGTGCAGCCACCTCATGCAATGGCAGCATTTCGCCGCTGGGAATATGCAGAGTGTGCCCAACCGGACATGCATCGCAAAGCAGATTGCGCAGCGAGCGACTGAAAAACGCGCCCCGTACCATGACCTTCCAGTTGCCGCGCCGTGCAGCGAAGACATTCAGGTCTGACCTGCTTTCTCCGCGCTGTACAAGATAGTCGGCAATATGGCTGTCGCGGGGGACGGCGCTGGCTGGCGAAATATGGTCTGTCGTCACATCGTCGCCCAGGACGAGGAGCGGATAGGCCGTGTAGCGGCCCAGCAGGCTTTGGCCGCGCATCGCCGCGAAGGGCGGCGGCTGTAGATAGTTGGACGAATCGTTCCAGGGAAAAAGATCGCCATCCGGCGCATCCAACGCGTCCCAGAGCGGGTTGCTGGATGCTTGGGCAAAGGCGCTGCGATAGTCTCCGGCGTCTTGGGAGCTGGCCAGGCAGGCGTCAATTTCTTCCTCGGCTGGCCAGATATCGCGCAAATAGACGGGCTTGCCAGCCGCATCGGTCTGCAGCGGCTCCTCGTCCAGGTTTTTGTGTGCATCGCCTGCCAGGGCGAAGGCGACCACCAGAGGCGGAGACATAATGAATGCCAAATCCAGCTCCGGATGTATGCGGCCGGGAAAATTCCGGTTTCCGGAAAGCATGGCGACCGGCCTTGTCTGTGCGCGCGCCAGACTCTCGCGCACTAATGGCGTCAGCTCTCCGGCATTGCCGATACAGGTAGCGCATCCGAAACCCGCAATGTCAAAGCCCATCGCATGCAGGTCAGGCAGCAGGCCGGCGCGCGCCAGATATCGCCCCGCAGCGGGCGAGCCGGGGGACAGCGATGTCTTGACCCATGGCGGTACCTTGAGCCCGAGAGCGCGCGCCTTGCGGCAGAGCAGTCCCGCTGCGATCAGCAGTCTTGGATCGGATGTGTTCGTACAGCTCGTGATCGCGGCGAGCGCGACGGGGAAGCGGGGTAGAGCCGCCGGCATTTCGGCGGAAAAGGGTGCCTTCAGCGCATCAAGCACCGATCCGGATTCCGTGTAGTTGTGCCTGTCCTGGGGGCGGCGTGGGCCGGCGATGGATATGGTTATCCGGGACAGATCGATTTCAATGGACTTTGTGTAGATGGGATTCAGGTCGGGGTCGAACCAGAATCCCATATGCTGGCAATACGCGCGCACCATGCCGATATGCGATTCGTCGCGGCCGGTGGCACGCAGATACAAGAGTGTTTCCTCATCGACGGGAAAATAGCCCGTCGTGGCACCGTACTCGGGCGCCATGTTGGCGATGACGGCCCGCTCGCCCGCCTTCAGTGATGCCACGCCTGGCCCGTGGAACTCCACGAACTCTCCGGACACACCCAGGGCGCGCAGTCTTTCGGTAACGACGAGTGCGATATCCGTGGCCTGGGTTGATGCGCGCTTCGTTCCAGTGAGGCGTACACCGATGACATCGGGTATCCGTATCATCGTTGGCATGCCGAACATGACGGTTTGCGCTTCCAGCCCGCCCACACCCCATCCCAGCACGCCTATGCCGTTGATCATGGGCGTATGGCTGTCGGTGCCAAGCAGCATGTCAGGATGGAGCCGCGTGGGTGCGCCGTGTTCAGCGGCAACCACTGTGGCCAACTGCTCCAGGTTGATGGTATGCATGATGCCGGTGCCCGGCGGATTGATATGCACATTGTCGAGTGCTTGCGCCGACCAGCGCAGGAAGCGGTAGCGCTCATGATTGCGCCGCATTTCATGCTGCATATTGACAGCAGCTGCATCCGGTGTCCCGAATGCCTCGATGGCCAGGGAGTGATCCACCGATACATCGACAGGCAGCACGGGATTCAGTGTCGAAGGGTCGCCGCCTTCTCTTGCGAGGTAATCGCGCATTGCCGCGATGTCCACCAAGGCAGGCGTGCTGGTGGTGTCGTGCATCAGCACCCGATTCGGGAGAAAGGGTATTTCCTCTTTGCTGGTCCCCGTGTCCAGCCAGCGAATAATCGACGCCATGGATTGTTCGCGTTCTGTGCCGTGGCTGTTGCGTGCGACATTTTCAAGCAGCAGGCGCAGAACGACGGGCAGGCTTTGCAGCGTGGAGGCCGCGGTATGTCCAAGGTCGGTGACGACATAGTCACCGCCTTCCAAGCGGACGGTTCTCTCATGCCTCTCATGCGCGTGGGGTGCGGCCTTCATCCTGGACCTCTTCTATTTGATCGCGATGTGGGCATCCCGGATGATCTGACCGAACAGCTTCGACTGATCGGCCCTGAAATCGGCGAAGGCCTGCGGTGACATCGGCGCGGGATCGGCGCCCTGGCTTTCCAGTGCCTTTACAACCTCCGGATTGGCCAGTGCCTTGACTGTTGCGGCATTCAGCTTCTGTACGATCGAATCGGGCGTGCCTGCCGTCGTGAAAAGCCCAAACCAGTTGACCAACAGGAAGTCCTTGAGCTCGGGCGTGTCCTTGATAGGAGGAACGTCGGGGAAAGCCTTCATGGGTTTATCGGAGGTGACGCCGATGGGCCGGATTTTTCCACTTTCTATGAAAGGCAGCGATGCCGCGCCGCTGGCAAAGGTCATCGATACCTGGCCTCCAGCCACATCCGCCACAGCCTGCGCCGACCCTTTGTATGGTACATGCAGGATGTGGATTCCGGCCATGCTGTTGAGCAGCTCCCCGGTGATGTTCTGAATATTGCCTACGCCGCTGCTTGAGTATGAAAGCGTGTCGGGATGAGCCTTGGCATAGGCAACGAGCTCTCCCACATTCTTGATCGGCAGCTGGGGGTTTACCGACAGCAGGTTGGGAATACGGGATACCAGGCTGATCGGCGCCAGGTCCTTCTCTGGCGAGTAATTCATGTCTTTGTAGAGATGCGGATTGATCGCCACCTCTCCCGAACTGGCAAGCAGCAAGGTAAGACCGTCCGGCTTGGCATGCGCCACATAGCTGGCACCGATCATGCCGCTGGCGCCCGGCTTGTTTTCGACGACGATGGATGCGCCGAGCTCGGTCGACAGGCTTTTGGCGAGAATCCTGCCCACGACGTCCACGCCACCGCCTGCGGAGAAGGGCACCACCAGCGTAATGGGGCTGGCGGGATACTGATCGGACCGGGCGTCCGCATGGACAGTGGCGGCGCTGGCGATCAAGCCGATGCCGAGTATGGTTGATGCAAGAAGATTGCTGGAAATTTTCATCATTGTCTCCGGGCTGTTTTTGAATTGATGAAGGGGTAATGCGTGAACGATCAGGTCAGCGCATAGGTTTTCTTTCCCGCCGTGTCCATGGGCACGGACAGAATGGAGGCGGTTTCAGAATCGGTAATGAAAAGCGTCTTGCGGCCAGGGCCGCCGAATGCACAATTGCTGGTCAGGATGCCTCTTGGGGAACGGATGCGCAGCACAGGCTCGCCAAGGCGATTGAATTTCCAAACGCTGCCCATGCCCATATGGCACACCAGCAGATTGTCTTCTTCATCGATGGCCAGGCCGTCGGGCCCGGCCAGGCCACCAGACAGTTGAATGAATGTGCCCGATTTGGCGACGGTGTGCCGGTCGGGAGGGAAGCGCACGCGCCATACCGCGTTAGCTCTGGTAACGGCCAACAGCAAGTCGGTTTCGGATGCATTGAATGTCAGGCCGTTGGGGCTGGGCACGTTGTCGAGCAGACAATCGAGCTGGCCGCCTGCTCGCAGTCGGAATACCCGTCCATTGGGAGACTGCAGGCCGCTTTGCCCTTGATCTGTGAAGTACAAATCGCCATTGGACGCGAAGTGCAAGTCGTTTACGCCGCGAAAGCGCTCGAACATGGGGCGGGTAAAGTAGGGTTCAACCTTTCCGTTGTGGGGATCCAGCACCATGATGCCGTGTCGGTAGTCCGCAATGAAGATTCGCCCGTCCTGATGAATCTTAAGCCCGTTCGGTTCCCCGTCGTATTGGGCGGCAAGGGTGAATTCTCCCTGGGGGTTGATGCGGAATATGCGGCCGTAGGCCACGTCCACGCAGTACAGGTTGCCCTCACGATCGAACGAAGGGCCTTCGAGGAAGGCGGGCAGCGGGCGGCCCTTATGCTGCTGCTGCAGCCAGTATGAGCGGGACACGTCTCCCGCGAGCTCTGACGGCAGTGTGGCAAATACATTTGCTGTGACTTCGGGTGGTGCGGCAAACATGGTTTACTCCTTTCTGGCCCGATCGGTTCGTGTGTATGCGTATGGCATGGCGGCCGTTTCCGGCCGGCGTGGCCGCTGGCTCAGGCGCTGCTGGAGCCAGCGCCATGCAGCTTCAGGCGGGCAAGCAAGGCCTGCCTGATGTGGCTGCGCGCTGCTTTTTCCGCTGCTTCGGCATCGCGCGCGGCAATTGCCTCGAAGACTTTCATATGCTCCTGATAGGCGATTTGCGGCCGTCCGGTATGCGCCAGCGTGCTTTGGCCCAGCAGTGCCGTGGAATCGATGAGGTTATGAATGGACTTCACCAGGAACTGATTGTGCGATGCCTGATAAATGGTCTGGTGAAAGTCGTAGTTGCTCTTGACTGGATCCTTGCCGCTCTTGCTGTCGTGGAGAATTGCACGCATATAGTCGATCTCCGCATCGCTAGCATGGCGCGCGGCCAAGCCTGCCGCGCCGCCCTCCAGGATTTCCCGCAATGAGTACAACTGTGTGATTGCTTGTTGATCCAGTGTCGTGATGACCAGGCCTTTTCGTGGCTCATGCGTCAGGAGGCCCTCGTCTTCAAGGCGCTTGAGCGCCTCGCGCACGGGCGTGCGGCTCATCCCAAGGCGCTCGGAAATATCGATCTCGCGCAGCCTGTCCTCCGGGCCGAAGCTGCCGGATGTAATCATTTGCTTGAGCTGGCTGTAGGCCAGCGTTGCCTGGCTTGCGCTTTTCTTTATGGGCATGAGACACGCTCCCGGCAGTTAGGCTTTCTGCATCCGACTCTTGATGTGCCGCAAGGCAGCCGCTTCCACTTCCACGCCTTCAGCTTCTGCCTGGCGAAATTTCGTCAGCTCGATCTCACCCGGCACAAGCACAGGTGATGCCGGATCGGCGGGCGGCGTATCGTGCAGGATGCGAAAGAAGTCGCGCATGCGGCCGGCGAGCCAGCCGGCGGTTCCCAGGCGTGCCGTGTCAATGAGCAGAAACAGATGGCCGAGATCCTGTGGCTGCTCGGGCTCGGCTGACCAAGATCTGACGTGCGTAAGAAAGCTGGCGCCAGACAGCAGGCCCGCCAGCAGATCCACCACCAAAGCCAGGCCGTATCCCTTGTGCCCGCCGATAGCCATCAGAAAGCCATCCAACGCCATTTGTGGATCCGTGGTGGCGCGCCCTTGCTTGTCGGTGGCCCAGGTGGCGGGGATGGACTCGCCGCTGCGCAGCGCATTACGGATTTTCGCGCGTGCGACAACGCTCATGGCCATATCCACAAGAAAAGGATCTCCTTCGGGATTGGGAACGCCAAAGCCAAGCGGGCTGTTGCCCAACCGGGCTTCCCGTCCGCCCCAGGGCGCTATTGTCGTGGAGGCATTGCTGCAAATGAAGGAGGCGAAACCTTGCTGCGCGGCCATGTAGGCGTAAGGGGAAATAGGGCCGAAGTGATTGCTGGCTCGCGCGAATACCGCGCCAAGGCCGGTTGTTCTTGCAAGCCTGATCGCTTCCTGGAGTGCGGCCTGTCCAACCAGTGGGCCCACGCCGTTCTGTCCATCCAGCCGGCTGATGGACGGGGCGACGTTTTCGATGGCAGGCCTGGCGGCGGCGTTGATGCCGCCAATCTCCATGCGTTCGCCATAGGACTGGACGCGGCTGACCCCGTGCGTATGCAGTCCAAACATATCCGCCAGCACCAGGACCTCGGCAGTGCTACGAGCGTCGTCCTGCTTCAATCCATAGGTCTGCAAAGCCTTGCTGGCCAGCTCGGTCAGCGCGTCGCGGGGTAGTCGTTCCAGGGTAGCGTTCATGGTTTGTTCCTGCGGATCTGTCTTGTGGGTTGTCTGTGTTGCGCATGTTCCTTTCTTTATAGAATACTTATGTATACAAAAGTATGCAAGAGGGGGAGAAAAAAAAGCATGGCCTGCGCCATGGCTCAGGGAGCGGCTTGTCGGGGACTAGAACAAGGCGAACGCCGGGGCAAGGCTGTTCAAGCGTCGTCTGGCTGGATGGGCGGCAATTCGCCGGAAAGTATCTCCAGTCCTTTACGCAAGGCTGCATCGTAGCGCTTGCGTTCCGCAGCGATGGAATCTTCCGTCCAGGCGTAGAACCCCTGCCCCGTCTTCATGCCCAAATGTCCCTGCGCGGGCTTGTCCGCGAGGGTGGAGGGCGGGACAGCCGTGTTGGACAGAGTCGGATAAATGGTAGCGGCGGCGGCTGCGTGCACGTCCAGGCCCGCGTGCTCTTTTTGCATGATGGGACCGGCCGCGATGTAGCGGAAACCGAATCCGAAGCGCACTGCGTTGTCGATGTCCTCGGGCGTGACGATGCCTTCCTGGATCATGGAAAAGGCTTCCCGCGCAAGAGCATGCTGTAGGCGGTTGGCAACGAAGCCCGGAATGTCCTTGCGAACCATGATGGGCACGGATCCGCAGCGCCGCATGAGCGCGGCAAGCGCCTCCGCCAGTGCCGCGTCGGTATTGGGGCCGAGCACGACCTCGACGAGAGGAACGATATGGGCGGGCATGAAGAAATGCAGGCCCATCATTCGTTGCCGCCCGGGCAAGCCCTCGGCGATCTGGCTGATGGGAAAGCTTGAGCTGTTGCTGGCGAGCAGTGCGTCCGGCCTCGCACGTTCGCTCAGCGCGCTGAACAGAGCACGCTTCATGTCCAGCTTTTCAGGAATGCACTCAATAACCAGGTCGATGTCCGGCCAGTGGATGTCATCGATGGTCTGAACGATCTGCAGCAGGCCGGCATCGGCCCGGCCGATCTGTTCGAGATTGGCGGCGATTCTTTCATGTATGGTTGCGTGCGCATCGGCCCTGGGCTCGACGACATGCACGGCGCTGTTTGCCCGCAGCAGCACGACAGCAATGTCCGCGCCCATGGTGCCGCCGCCTACAACGACTGTGCGCGTGGAGGAGGGAGACAATGAAGAGTTGTGTGAAGTCATGCGTGTTGTCGTAGGGCGTATGCCGATGTTGAGGGGATAAAGAAGATATCGTGAGGTGGCGTGCCTGTCTGGTTGCTTGATGTTACTACCTGGCTGTTGCATGTGTCTCGCGCCGGCTGGCCGCCGGTGAGCTGGGCGGCCTCGCTGGAAATCCGGTCGGCCGGCGGCCGCAGAGACTGTACGCCGGATCTTTCCCGTCCAGCAGATTGTTTTCTGTTATGTTCTATTCATTTCTCACACAGATTCGGATTGACTTCATGGCAAGGAAAGCGCGTGCGCCGGCGGAATCGGCGAGTGATGCCCGGACATCGCATTCAGCCGATGGCTGGCTGGTGGATGGCTTTGCAGTGGGCGATTTCTTCTTTGCGTCGCCCACACTGCAGCAGCGAGGATGGCGTGCTCCGGACATGGTGTCCGCGTATCAGCCTGCGGATCGCGATGTGGTCGCATCGCTGTTTGCGCGAGCGCGCGAGCACGGTATTGGCGATCCGGTCATGTTCGGGTTGATCCCGTTCGATGCCGCCCAGGCAGCAAGCCTCGCGATTCCTTCGCGCTATGCCTGCGCCGGCATTCCCGATTATTCGAAGCCAGGCGCAGCGGAAACACGCGGCGCGGGCCGGCCCGGGATACTGAGCCGCGAGCCCGTCCCGGCGCCGGAGGCGTATGGCGACATGGTGCGCAAGGCGCTGGTACTGTTCGACCGTGGCGAGGTCAAGAAGATAGTCCTTTCACGGGCCATGGATGTCGTGCTTGACCGGCTCCTCGATTATGCGCGCCTGCTGCCCGACCTGCTGGCGCGCAATGCCCATGGTTACACCTTTGCCATACCGGTGTGGGGGCAGGGTGGCGACGCGGCGCCGACCGGTGTCATGGTGGGCGCCAGTCCCGAACTGCTTGTAAGGCGCGAGGGCGACCGCATCCATGTCAATCCGCTGGCGGGCTCCATTGGGCGGCACGCCGACCCCGATACGGACAGGGTGCGTCGGGAGGGGTTGGCGCGCTCGGAGAAAGACTTGCGCGAACATGGCTACGTGGTGAGCGATATTGTGCGCATCCTGCGAGCAAACTGCGACGAACTGGATGTGCCTGATGGGCCTTCCGTGATCGGCACGGACACGCTCTGGCACCTGTCCACCTACATAACGGGGCGCCTGCGCGACCCGTCCATGACGGCCCTGGATCTATCCCGCGCCTTGCATCCGACGCCGGCGATCTGCGGTCATCCGACCCAACTTGCCTTCGGCCATATCAAGGATCTCGAGCCATTCGAGCGCGGGTATTTTGCGGGTCTGGTGGGTTGGCAGCGTGCCGACGGCGATGGCGAATGGGCGCTGGCGCTGCGCTGCGCGCTGCATGATGGTGACCGCGCGTTGCGGTTGTACGCGGGAGCGGGCACCGTGGCGGGCTCGGATCCGGACAGCGAGATCAAGGAAACCGCCACCAAGATGGAGACGTTCATGCGGGCAATCAGCTGACCCGCATGCCAAGCGCGCGGCGGTGAAAGCCCGCCGGAGGGCGATCAGTTCACGCTGAGGTTCAGGCGCTTGATCAGCGGCCCCCAGCGCTTGAGTTCCTCATCCATGTATTGCGCAAACTCGTCTGGCTGATTGCCCACTGGCTCCATGTACTGGGCTTTCAGCTTCGCCTGGACATCGGGGCTCTTGATGGCGGCGATCAATGTGTCGGTCAGCTTGTGCAGAATGTCGTCGGGAATGCCGGACGGCGCAACGAAGCCGATCCAGCCTGAGCCCTCGATGCCGGGCATGCCCAACTCGGCCAGGGTCGGCACATCGGGCAGGAAGCTGACCCGCTTGCTATACACAACGGCAAGCGGACGCAGGCGGCCATCCTTGATCATGGGCATGACGGCGATGGGTGGCAATGCGGCAAAGTTGGTGTCGCCGGCGAGCAGCGATGTGACGGCCTTTGGCGATGACGGATACGGCACGTGAACCGCCTCCGCTTTGGCGCGTTCAAGCAGAAGCTCGACGGACAAATGCGAGATGGTGCCGGCGCCGGTCGAGGGAAAGTTCAGTTTGGAACCTGGCTTGCGCATGGCATCAAGGAGATCGTCAACGGACTTGATCGGCGAGCCTGAAGGCACGACGAGAACATTGGGCTGATGCACGGCCAGGGTTAGCGGCACGAGATCTTTCTTGGGATCATAGGGCAGCGTGTCGTAGAGTACGGTATTGTTCACCAGCGGGCCGGTGATGGATACACCGAAGGTATAACCGTCGGGGGCGGCCTTCGCGATGGCTGCTGTCCCCAGGTTGCCGCTCGCGCCTGGCTTGTTCTGAATCACGACAGATTGCCCCAGCGTCTTGCCGGCCTGGTCCGCCACCACTCTGGCCATCACGTCGGGGCTGGAGCCCGGGCCGAAGGGCACGATCAGCGTCAAGGGCTTGGAGGGCCATTTGTCCGCGGCAAGGCCCGGGGTGGCCAATCCCAGGGCAAGGGCGGCTGCGATGCCGGCTTGAATCAATCTGCGCATATGTCACTCCTGATTGTTCTCGTGTTTGATTGAAAACCACCCGTCTCGCCGCTGTTTTCTTGCGAAGGCAGGGAACCAGGGGAGTGTATCCCAAGCGAGAATCCATACAGCGCCGGTCGGTGTTTTCCCTGATGATCCGTCAAATTAGTTGCGTAGACAACAATATTGATTATATAGTTGTGCAAACAACTAATTGGAGGACGCCATGCCGCATTCCTCATCTTTACTGCCCGAACATGCCACCGTTGTCATTGCCGGCGGTGGTCCTGTCGGACTGTCGCTGGCGGCACTGCTGGCCGAGTACGGCATTGCAAGCTTGACCATAGAGGCAGACGAAGGGTATTGCACTGGAAGCCGCGCCATCTGCATGTCTCGTCGTTCACAGGAGATTCTCGGGTGGTTTGGCGCCGATACGCCTTTGGTGGCCAAGGGGCTCGGGTGGACTTCGGGCCGCAGCTATTTTCGCAACCAGGAAGTGCTGCATTTCGAGATGCCGCATGATCCCGCGCAGCGTTTTGATCCGATGGTGAACATCCAGCAGTACTACGTCGAGGAGTACGCGCACGACGCCATGCGTCGGCATCCCGAGTTGGCGCGGATCAGCTGGGCCAGCCGGGTGACGGCGGTGCGGAACGAGCCCGGCGGCGTGGCTGTCAGGGTCGAGAACAAGGACGGCGACCAGTGGGTGAACGCGGATTGGCTGGTCGCCTGCGATGGCGGGCGCAGCGCGGTGCGCGACGCCCTCGGGCTGGTGCTTGAAGGCAGGCAGTACGAAGGGCGGTATGTCATTGTCGATATAGAACAGGCATCGCAGCGGCGCGTCGAGCGTCTGGCCTGGTTCGATCCGCCTTCGAATCCTGGCTCCACCATTCTCATGCATCGCCAGCCCGACGATGTATGGCGCATTGATTATCAGGTGGGCGACGACGAAGATCCGCAAGAGGCGGTCAAGCCGGAGAACGTATTGCCGCGCGTCCAGAGTCACCTGGACATGATGGGCGAGACGGCGCCCTGGAAACCGCTATGGATATCCATCTACAACGCCAAGTGCCTGTCGCTAGACAGTTATCGGCATGGCCGCGTGCTTTTCGCGGGCGACGCGGCGCATCTGGTGCCGATATTCGGTGTGAGAGGGCTCAACTCGGGCCTGGACGATGCGGGCAATCTGGCCTGGAAACTGGCCTGGGTGATTCGCGGCGCGGCATCGGAGGTCTTGCTGGATTCCTACAGCAGCGAACGCGTGCACGCAGCGCGGCAGAACATGGCTTATGGCGCCAAAAGTACGGAGTTCATGGCGCCGCCCAGCTATGGCTACACGCTAATGCGCGATGCCGCACTGCGTTTGGGCGTGGTGGATGCCACGGTGCGCGCACTGGTCAATCCGCGGCAGTCCGAAGCCGTCTCGTACGACGGCTCGCCACTCAACGCGGCGGACGGACTGGCGAATGCCCCGGCCGAGTCCGCGCCCGGAAAGCCTGCGCCAGATCTCAAACTAACGCGAGCACAAGCCAGGCGACATCTTTCACAGTCTTTTGGCCGCGGCTTTGTAATGCTGGGCATCAATCTGGATGAGCAGGCCTGGCGCTTGTTCAGCCAGCTCGAAGACGGTGTCGCGAGCATGAAGGGTTTACCCGCAACGGTATTCATGGCTGTAAGCGACGGGGCAAATGAGTCGGGCGCATTGGAAGGACGGAGCTGGCGGGTTGCTCACGATGGCCTGCGTGCATACGGCTCGGAAGGCAACGTTCTCTATCTGCTCAGGCCCGACGGTTATATCCAGGGCCGCTGGCCTGCCAGCCAGGCACAGGAGGCCGGGCGTCTGCTGGCGTCTTTTTATTCCCAACCGCTTATGCCTGATTGAAGGAGCCGCATCATGACAGATCGGGATCTGGATAAATCCTATACCGCGTTGTGCGAAGCGGTGACGCGAATTGGCGAGCATCGCGCCCCGTTGTTTCTTGCCATGCTGGCCCTTTCTTTGATTGCAAGGCAGGACAGCGCGGACCAGGCACTCGCGCTCATTCGTCAGGCGGAGCAGGGCGCTGTGCAATAAGCGGCGCCGGCGCCGCGGCATTCAAGCAGACAGTAGAACGACACTTTTATTTCAACATTCTGGAGACTTCCAATCATGAAACGCCTACGCTGTATCGCAGCCGCCGCTGCCTGTGTTCTCGCCTCGGGCAGTCTGACCGCCCGCGCGCAGACATACCCGACACGCCCGGTGGAGTGGGTCGTGCCCTATCAAGCAGGCGGCGGCACGGATATCGTCGCCCGCACGGTCGCTGAGAAGATGGCGGCGGAACTTGGCCAGTCCATTGTCATCGTCAACAAGCCCGGCGCCGCAACCGCCATCGGCGCGGCATACGCCGCCCGCGCCAAACCCGATGGCTATGTCATGCTGACCGGAGACACGGCGACTCTGGCCGCGAATCCCGCGCTCTATCCTGGCTTGGCCTATGATCCGCAGAAAGACTTCGATACCGTCGGCCTATTGGCGCGTTTTGCCATGATACTGGTCGTGAACCCCGCTGTTCCGGTACACAATCTGCAGGAATTCGTCGAATGGGCGAAGCAGAAAAAGGAGGGCGTGAGCTACGGCACCCCTGGTGCGGGAAGTCCGCATCATCTGGCAACCGAATTATTCAAGCAGAAGACCGGGCTGAACCTCGTGCATGTTCCTTATCGCGGTGCGGCGCCCGCCGTACAAGATGTCATGGGCGGCCAGATACCATGCATGTTTGTCGATTCGGCCACGGGCCAGCAGTACATTTCATCGGGAATGCTGCGTCCGATCGCCGTGGCCAGCAAGGAGCGGTTGGCTAACCTGCCCGAGGTGCCGACATTGATCGAATCGGGGATGGAGGGGTTCGAGGCTTATGCCTGGCAGGGCCTGCTCGTGCCGAAGGGCACGCCGCACTCCGCTATCGAGACGCTGTCCAAGGCGCTGCAGTCTGCGTTGAAGGACGCGGCGATACGCAAGAAGTTCTCGGACATGGGTCTGGAAGCCATTCCGGGTACACCACGGGAAATGGCGGATTACGCCAGCGCGGAACGCGAGAAATGGGGTACGCTTATTCATGATGCGGGCATCAAGGTGCAATAGCCCGCGATTTGATCCTGTTTCTCTTGCAGCGGGGCCTGGCGCAAGCGGCTCCGCCTTTCTTGCCATGACTGCTGAAACCGCCACATTCGATCTGCCCAAGCTCGAGCATTTTCTGACTTACCGGCTGCACGTTGTCAACAAGCTGAGCGACCGGGACACCCACAGCGCCTATCTGGATGCCGTCGGGATGCCGCTGGGCGAGGCGCGATGCCTTGCCGCCATTGGCCGGTTCGAGCCTCTTTCCATGAATGAAGTGGCGCGCGCCGCCAATCTGGACAAGAGTCATGCCAGCCGCTCCGTGCAAGCCTTGGTGGAGCGCGGCCTGGTGCTCAAGCAGACCAGCGAGACGGATGGGCGAAGTGTTGTCCTCAAGAGCACTTCGCAGGGAAAGCGGCGCTATCGCGACGTCGTTGCACTCATAGCCCGCCGCAATGAAGAAATCTTCGGCTGCCTGAGCGAGTCGGAACGCTGCCAGCTGGCGGGCATGCTGGACAGGGTGATCGCCGCAATGCGAGCATAGCGCGACATGTCCCAGGACAAGCCATCAGGCAGGCAGCTCTTCGATCTGGATCTATTGCGCGCCATCGTTGTAGTGGCCGACTGCGGCAGTTTCACGACGGCGGCCGGCAGGCTGCATTCCACACAATCGACGGTCAGCCAGAAGATACTGAGGCTAGAGGAGCTCGCCGGCCATCGATTGCTGGACCGTGGCAATCGCGGGGTGAGACCCACGGATGCGGGCGAGACCCTGCTCGGCTACGCCAGGCACATGCTGGCGCTGAATGATGCCTTGCAGGAAGCGCTTGCGGGGGCGGCCGTCACCGTGGCGGTGCGCCTGGGCGTGCCGGAAGACTTTGTTGGCGGGCAGACAACCCGGGTGCTGGCGTCGTTCGCCGCCAAGTATCCGCATGTGAAGCTTGAGGTAACAAGCGGCTTGTGCCGGGATATCGGCGACAGCTACGATCGTGGCGAACTGGATCTGGCGCTGGTGAAATATCGCCGCGGCAGCGGGCAAGCCGTGGCACGCTGGCCCGAAGCGCTGCGCTGGATAGATAGCGTGCGCAATCCGTCGGCGAGGCTGGACCCGCTGCCGCTGGTGGTCTTTCCGCCAAGGGGGCTGTATCGCGATGACATGATCAATGCCATAGAGCGGATGGGGCGGCGCTGGCGCATTAGCTTCACCACATCCAGCCTGAGCGGTGTTCAGGCTGCCGTGGCCGACGGCCTGGGCATCAGCATTCTCCCTGCTCGCGCGGTAACGACGGAACACCATGTCCTGGACGGACGAAGTGGCTTCCCTCGTATCGACACCATGGACCTTGCGCTGCTGCACCGGCCTGGCGCGGATGCCATGGTCAGAGACCTAGCCAGTGCGTTATCCAGCATGCTGGAGACGGAACGCCACCGGAAGCAATAGAACGCCAGCCGTCGGATTCGCGCAGCCAGCGCCTGGCAGCCATGGCGCAAGGCCGGCCTGGGCATGAAAGCGGGCGGCTACCCCTGGCCGCCCAGCAGCAGGTTCATGTGGCGGTTCACATCCTTGTAGAGCAGATAGCGGAAGGGGCCTGGGCCGCCGGCATAGCAGGCCTGGGGACAGAATGCACGCAGCCACATGAAATCTCCCGCTTCAACCTCCACCCAATCCTGATTCAGACGGTACACCGCCTTGCCTTCCAACACGTAGAGACCATGCTCCATGACATGGGTTTCCGCGAATGGAATCACGCCGCCGGGCAGGAAGGTGACGATGTTGACATGCATGTCGTGACGCACATCGCCGCTGTCCACAAATCGCGTAGTCGCCCATCGCCCCTCGGTGCCTGGCATGGGAATGGGCTCGATTTCTTTTTCATTGGTCACGAAGGCGTCCGGCACGGCAATACCGTCGACATGCTGGTAATGCTTGCGTATCCAGTGAAAGCGCGCCGCGTCGCTGCCGCGATTGTGCAGCGTCCACTTGGCCCCCGGCGGAATGAAAGCATAGCCGCCAGGCTTCAGGACATGCGAGTCGCCTTGCAGCGTGAGATTGATCTCGCCTTCCACGACGAACAGAACGGCTTCCGCGTTGGGATTCTGTTCGGGTTTGTCGCTGCCGCCGCCGCTGTCCACTTCCATAATGTATTGAGAGAAGGTTTCGGCGAATCCGGAAAGAGGGCGAGCGAGCACCCATACGCGTGTTTTTTCCCAGAAAGGCAGGTTGCTTGTGACGATGTCGCGCATGACGCCCCTGGGAATGACGGCGTAGGCCTCAGTGAACATGGCCCTGTCGGTCAAGAGCTCGGTCTGTTCGGGGTGCCCGCCATGGGGGGCGTAGTAGAAAGGCTTTGTCATGGTGGATACCTGTGCAAGCGATGCATTCGAACCTACAAGATAGCCAATATCCCCGCTATCCACAAATTAAATGTTTAGATCAAATGCATTTATTTTTCGAATGACTATCCGGGCCGGGAACATGAACCGAACGCCATGCACGGCCGCGCCAGCCAGCCTGCTCCGGCGACATTCATTGTCTGGCCTCCAGGCCATCAAATAAGTTGTATTGTTATCAATACAAGTATATGATTTCCGTCATGCTAATCCGATAAGAACTTCCGAGGAGATTGAGGATGAATAGACAGATGCTGCGCAGAGCCATCATCGGCGCCGCGCTGGCCACGCCCCTGGCCCTGGCCTTGCCTGCCATGGCGGAAAGTCCGGCGTTGACGCTGGTTGTGGGCGCTTCGCCGGGCGGAACCACCGACCGCGTTGCCCGAGGTATTGCTCAGGAAATGAGCGCCATTCTAGGGCAGACGGTGATTGTGGAGAACAAGCCGGGGGCAGGCGGCAATATCGCTGCAACGGAAGTGGCTCGCGCTCCCAAAGATGGCAATACATTGCTGGTCAGCTACAGCAGTTTTTCGGTGAATCCGAGCCTGTACAAGAAGCTGCCTTTTGATCCGGAGAAGGACTTCAGCCCCATCAGCATGCTGGCGGAAGTGCCCAGCGTCCTGGTGGCGCGCAAGGATTTTCCCGCGCAGAGCGTCAAGGACCTGATCGCGCTGGCGAAGAAGGATCCGGGCAAGTATTCCTTTGCCGTGGGTGGCATTGGTTCGTCGCTCCATATGGCGACGGCCAGCTTCCAAATGGAGGCGGGCATTGAGGCGCTGACCGTGCCCTACAAGGGCACATCGCCGGCCATGCAGGACCTGGTTGGCGGACAGGTGGATCTGATGTTTGCCAGTGTGGTCAATGTGCTGCCTTTCCGAGGAACCGACCGCATCAAGATCCTGGGTGTGACCAGCCCCGAACCCATGTCGCAGTTTCCGGGCGTGCCGCCGATAGCGCAGACGATAGATGGATTCAGTTCGAAAGCCTGGTTTGGCATGTTCGGACCAGCAGGCATTCCGCAGGCCAGGCTGGAGCAGTTGAACCGCGCGGTGGTCGAGGGCGCGAAACAGGCGTCTTTTGTGAAGTTGATCGAACCCGAGGGCGGCACGGTGGTAACCACCACGCCGCAGGAGTTGGCCGATTTTGTACACAAGGATATCGAGCGCTATGCCAAAGTCGTAGAATTCACGGGTGCGACTGCTGGCTGACCATGGAATGATCGACAACCCGACCCCTCGATACTACAAAATATACCGCCTGCTCAAGCAGGCGATTGAAAATCGCGAGTATGTTCACGACGAGGCCATGCCGGGCGAGAATGCGCTGGCTGAAAAGTACGGCGTATCGCG
The DNA here is from genome assembly GCF_004153445.1 of Allopusillimonas soli. Lineage (GTDB taxonomy): Bacteria > Pseudomonadota > Gammaproteobacteria > Burkholderiales > Burkholderiaceae_B > Allopusillimonas > Allopusillimonas soli. Next base: position 315,670 of record NZ_SDQC01000003.1, on the reverse strand, counting down.
CCTGACCATACGTAGGTCGTTGGAGCTGTTGCAGCGCGAGGGCCTGGTAGAGCGCAGACAGGGGTCGGGCACATTTCCGGTTGCGGGCAGTGTGCGCTTGCAGCCCTTGTCGGCCGATATCAACAAGCTGGTGGCGCACCTGAATACCATGGGTGCCAACACGCATGTGCGGCTGCTTGAGTTTGGCTACGAGCAGCCCAGGCAGGACGTGCAGAACCAGTTGGCGCTTCCTGCAGGCAGCCGGGTCCAGAAGGCCATCCGTGTGCGCTGCTACGAGGATGTGCCGTTTTCCTACCTGTTGACCTATGTGCCCGAAGACATAGGCCGGCGCTATACGCGCGATGCGCTCGAGCGCCAGCCCTTGCAGGCTGTCTTCAAGAGCCTGGGCCTGCGGCTCGGGTCGGCGGAGCAGTCATTCAGTGCAACAGTGGCCGATGCGCATCACGCCGAGGCGTTGGGGGTGGCCATCGCCTCGCCGTTACTATGCATCAAGCGCGTAACGCGCGATACACGCAATCGTCCCATCGAATATCTGGTGGCTGTCTACAATCCCGACCGTTTCGAATATCGCATGGCGCTTTCTAACCGGCGTAGTAAAGGGGTAGATACCTGGGTCATGGATGAAAGCCGCTAGCCGGCCTCACTCATAGCGGCTACCTTCCCGCATCAGTTCAGGTGTGCCGATCAGCGCATTGATCTGATTGAAGTCGAGCATGGCGTCCGTAGTGTTGGCGGTGGTGCCGTGACGCATCAGGGAGCCATAGTAGGTGCGCAGCGCATGTCCCACCGCGCGGGCTGCCCCGCCGGGGAAAATCACGATCTTGAAACCGATGCGGGCAAGATGGTCGGCCGACTGCACAGGCGTCAGGCCTCCTTCGACCATGTTGGCAAGCAGGGGAACGCGTTCGGCAAAGCGCTCGCAGGCCATCCGCATCTGAGCCTCTGTGCGCAGCGCCTCGATGAACAGAACGTCGGCGCCGCACTCCAGGTAGGCCTCGGCGCGATCCAGCGCGGCATCCAGTCCCTCCACGGCCAGTGCGTCGGTGCGTGCAAGAACGAGCGTGTCGGACCTGCGCCTGGCATCCAGCGCGGCCTTGAGCTTGCCGCACATTTCCGCCACGGGCACCACGGCTTTGCCTGCAAGGTGGCCGCAGCGCTTGGGAAAAGTCTGATCCTCAAGTTGTATCATGGCCGCGCCGGCCTTCTCCAGACCCTTTACCGTGCGTATGACGTTCAGCGCGTTGCCGAAGCCGGTGTCGCCATCCACGATCACGGGTAGCGCTACGCGGTCGGTGATGCGCGAGAGCGTCTGCTCCACTTCGGTGTAGGTCGTCAGTCCCACATCGGAGCGTCCGAGGCGGGTATACGCGATGGAGGCGCCGGAAAGATACAGGGCCTGAAAGCCGGCCTGCTCGGCGATGAGGGACGAGAAACTGTCATAGACGCCGGGTGCGAGAACCCAGGGTGCCGTGCGCAAAAGGCTGGGAAGCGTGGTCATGGAGTCGTGTGTGCGAGTTGTTGTTGCAGTTGCGCCAGCAGACCGCCGGCTTTGGCCATGTTGGCCAGAAAGTCGGGGATTTTCTGGCAGGCCAACACGCGCGCGGACGCTGGGTCCGGATGCGCGTTGCCGTCTTGGGAATGGCTGGTGCCTGCTGCGCGTGTGGGGGAGGCGAATACGCGGATGACAGCGGCATCCGTGTCGATTTCTATTTCGCTGCCTTCCGGTATGCGGTCGGCATCGGCGCACACGACGGCAAGCAACCCCAGATTGAAGGCATTGCGGAAGTACAAGCCGCTGAAAGACGGGGCGACGACCGCCTTCACGCCCAGTTGCACCAGCACCCCCGCCGCCTGCTCCCTGGATGACCCGATACCGAAATTGTGTCCCGCCACCAGGACGTCGCCGGGGCGTATGGCCGCAGCCAGGCCGGGATAATGATTCTCAAGGCAATGCGAGGCCATTGCCTGCAAGTCCAGTTTCATGTAGGCGCCCGGCGCCAGCGCATCCGTGTCGATATTCTCGCCCACGCGCCATACTCGGTGCCGCTGCGTCATGATTGGTCCGCCAGCATGATTCGTGGATCGGCAATGCGGCCTGCCAGGGCGGAGGCGGCCACCGTATAGGGAGATGCGAGAAAAACCTGAGTCTCCGGCGAACCCATGCGCCCCTTGAAATTGCGTGCGGTTGTCGAAATGACGTTCGCCGCGCCGGACAGCGCATTGCCGTAACCCGAACAGGCTCCACAGGATGTGGCATAGAACTCTGCGCCGGCGCTCTCCAGAATGTCCATGATCCCCTCCTCGCGCGCCAGGGTCTGGTCGCGCAGTGTTGCGGGCGCCACCATCAGGCGTACAGTGGATGGAACACGCTTGCCGCGCAGAATACGGGCTGCCGCCCGCAGATCGTCGAGCTTGGCGCCCGTGCAGGCGCCGATGTAGGCTATCTGTACGGGCGTGCCGGCCATGTCGTCGATGGGTTGAGCATTGCCCGGGCTGTGCGGCGCAGCCACCATGGGCGCCAACGCCCCGGCGTCGAACTCATGCACAATTTGTACCGCTCCGGCATCCGTCTTCCAGTGATCGAGATCGAAATCGCCCTGGACGCCGGCGGCCCGCAGGAAATCGAGTGTGGTCTGGTCCGGCGCAATCAGGCCGACCTGTGCCCCCAGCTCGGCGCTCATATTCGAAAGCGTCATGCGCTCGCGCATGGACAAGGCCTCGACCGCCGCGCCTGCATATTCGACGGCGCTGTAGTTTGCACCGTTGGTGCCGAACCGGCCTGTCATGTGCAGCACCATATCCTTGGCCTGCACGCCTTCCTGCAGGCTGCCCGACCAGCGCATGCACAATGTCTGCGGCACTTTTACCCAGATCTGCCCCGTCACGAGGACGCCAAGCATTTCAGTGCTGCCGATGCCGAACATATAAGTGCCAAATGCCCCGCCAGTGGGCGAATGCGAGTCGCCGCCCACGCAGAACATGCCAGGCCTCAGGTGTCCCTGCTGGGGCAGCACGACATGACAGATGCCGACGGCGTCATACACATGCGGAAGCTGTTGTGCGCGGGCCCATTGGCGCGTCAGCGCAAGAATGCGCCGCGCGTCATCGTCTTCCTCGGGTACGAAATGATCCATGACCAGAACCACGCGCGACTTGTCCCAGATCCCTGCGCCAAGCCTGTCAAGCATGGGTTGCAGCCGGCGCGGGCCGCTGGAGTCATGGAACATGGCCAGATCGACCTCGCAAGTCACGATCTCGTCCACGTCCACATGCGGCCGATGGGCTGCGCGGGCGATCAGTTTCTGAGCAAGAGTCTGCGCGGACATGCGTTATCCTGTCTGGATAGATGATTATGATTGTATAGATGTATTTATAACAATACAACTTAATTGTATTCGACTCCCGCCTTTCCGCAACGGAGACCGGCAGCCGTGTAGCGAAGCGTCATCATGCGCTCGCGCATTGAGTGCATCATGATTTTTCCGTCCCGATAGTCAATGTGAACAAGGAGTACGCCATGCTGGACATCGTCATCGAAACCCGCCCGCACGACCTGGGTGGCGGCTTCAAGGTGGGCCGTGTGCTGCCGTTCAGAAAGCACCGCATGGTGGGCCCTTTCATATTCTTTGACCGCATGGGGCCGCATGATCTGCCCATGCCGGTGCCTCGCCACATCGATGTGCGCCCGCATCCCCATATCGGTCTGTCGACTGTGACTTATCTATTCGAAGGCAGCTTGACGCATCGCGACAGTCTGGGCGTGGAGCAGGCGATACTTCCGGGCGCTTTGAACTGGATGACGGCCGGCGCGGGCATCAGCCATTCGGAGCGTTTCGACGGCATGCGTGAACAGGGCGGCCGTTTCGACGGTATACAGGCCTGGGTGGCTGTGCCTGAGCAACATGAGGAGGATGCCGCCTCGTTCGACCATCATGCCGCGGATACCCTGCCGGTGATCGAGGACGGCGGATTGAGTGCTCGCCTTATCGCAGGCAATGCGTTCGGTGCCTGTAGCCCCGCCAAGGTGCATTCGCCCCTGTTCTATCTGGATGTGCGTGCCCAGGCGGGCGCCAGCATTCCCCTGCCGCATGAGTATCCGGAGCGTGGCCTGTATATTGCGCGGGGCGAGGTGAGTATTGATGGGCAGCAATATACCGAGGGGCAGATGGTGGTCTTTGCGCCCGGCGATGCGCCTGCGGTCTCAACACAGACAGGCGCGCATGTCATGCTGCTTGGCGGCGAGCCTGTTGGACCGCGCCATATCTGGTGGAATTTTGTCTCGTCGCGCAAGGAACGCATCGAGCAGGCCAAGGCGGAGTGGCAGGGAGGGCGCTTCAAGCTGCCCCCCATGGACAGCGCGGAGCACATCCCCTTGCCGGAACAGGTGCCGCCAGCGCCGAATTCCGTGCCATAAGCCGAGGTCTGTCGGCACTGGCGGTGGTGCTGCCTGTTGGGCACTGATCCCAATGGGCTCGCTCAATGCGTGATCCTGGCGCCGGCCGCCTTGGTCAGGCCGCTTCCGCCTCCTTCTGTTCGAAGTGCGCCTTCAGCATGTCGTAGATGGCAATGGTCAAGGGGCTGATCGTGTCGCCGCGCGCCCAGAGCATGTAGGTCATGGGTGGCAACGGCGGCAGGCCGTCAGCTTCGCCCAGTACGCGCATGTCGGCGCCAAGGAACTCGACGCTGCGCGCTGTGACGCCCAGCCCCGCGCGCACGGCGGCCTTGATGCCGACAAGGGTGGGCGCCAGATAGTTGATGTGCCATGTAAGGCGTGTATTTTCCAGCGCTTCGAGCGCAAGCTTGCGGAATATGCTGGGCTCATCGGCCAGAATCAGTGGGAGCGGCGCACGTTTGTTGTAGACATAGTCGGCGGCGCATATCCACGCGGTGGGCGAAGTCCGAAGCGCGAAGCCAGTCAGGCCCGGATTCTTGCGTGTGGAGATTGTCAGGTCTATGTCGCCCGACTCGAGCGCCTCCATCAGAAAGGGGCTGCGGTCCACACGGATCTCCATGCGTACGCGAGGGGCATGGCGCGCAATGTGCGTAAGCACGGGTGGCAGGATGGTATCGGCGACATCCAGGGGGGCGCCGAGCCGTATCTGGCCTTCCATTTGCTTGCGTCCTATGCTGCGTAGCGCCTCGTCATTGATGGCAAGCAAACGCCGGCCGTAGTCGGCCAGTTGCTGCCCTTGTGCGGTAAGAATGCGCCGCCTGCCTTTTTTCTGGAACAGCGCGCAGCCGATCTGGCTTTCCAGCCGCTGCATCTGCTGGGTGACAGCCGACTGCGTCTTGAAGAGAGCCGTTGCGGCGCCCGAAAATGTATTAGTTTTTTCGATGGTTACCAGCGTACGGAGCAAGTCGAGATCGAGATTGTTCATAGGGTTTACCCTCTATTTTCCTGCGAAGCAAGACGGGCTTTCATAGATAGAAGATTAGCATTGCTTATGTTTTTCTTATAACAATTAATTTGTGCGGCGATGGCCGCACCCCTATATTTATTTGCATTACTGGAGATGATCATGAACCAAGCCACGGAAAAGCAGACTGCGATTGCGCGTTTCATCGACACCGCAAAGCAGCAGACCAGCGGAGATTTTGGCCGCGAGAATCTGGATAAGGTACTGGATGCGCTGGTGAGTATTGCCGGCCATCCGCAATGGTGGTCGGCCGCGGAGTACCCGGCGCCCGAAGACGGCGAGCTCCAGGCGCGTTACCTGATACATGAGGAGCCGGACAGCACGTACGCGCTTTATCTTAACGTGATGAAACCGGGCAAGAAGATTGTGCCGCACAATCACACCACGTGGGCCTGTATTGCCGCTGTGGAGGGCACGGAAAGCAATTATCTCTATGAGCGCACAGACGACGGCAGCCAGCCTGGCCGCGCGTCGCTGACGGAGACAGGCATGAAGAAAGTTGCGCCGGGCCAGGGCATCGCGTTGATGCCGGACGATATCCACGCGGTGCGCATCGAGGATGACAGCATACGGCATCTGCACATGTACGGGCTTGCGCTTGAGAAGCTTGACCGTCGAGTCGCCTTCAATCTCGAGGACAACACCTGCAAGATCATGTCTGTGGGCGTGAAGACGCGCCGGAGTGCCTGACATGGACGCGTCGTCCAGGTCGACCCGCTTGGCGCGCATGGGCCGGCCGGCCAGCGGCTGGGCGAATACGCCCATCGTCAAGGGCAGCACCTATCTTTTCGAGAGCATCGATCAATGGCGGGATACGCGTGCCCGGCGAGAGAAGGAACGCGTGCTTTCCTATGGCGCCCGTGGCAACGAAACGGTTTACGCACTGGAAGACGCGGTGGCGGAACTCGAGGGCGGGCATCGCAGCAAGCTTTTCCCAACCGGCTTGGCCGCGATTGCCGCCACATTCCTGGCCTGCCTGAAGGCCGGCGATCATGTGCTGATCTCCGAGGGGGTGTACCAGCCCGTCAGGCGGTTATGCGCCGACCAACTGGTTCGCTACGGCATCAGCCACAGTTACTTTGATCCGCGGCAAACAGATATGAAACAGGCCTTGAAGCCCGAGACGCGCATGGTGTACACGGAGTCGCCAGGCTCTCTGCTGTATGACATGTTGGATCTGCCGGCCATGGCCGAAATCTGCAGGCCGCGCGGCATCACGCTTTGTGCCGACAATACCTGGGGTTCTGGCTTCGTCTACCATCCGCTGGCGTTGGGATGCGACATATCGATCATGGCCGCCACCAAGTATCTGGGCGGGCATTCGGATGTGATGATGGGGACGGTTACCGCGGCTGAAAGCCATTTTGAAGCGATCGAGAACGTAAGCATCAATCTGGGACAGACCGTCTCCGCCGAAGATGCCTTTCTTGTCCTGCGTGGTCTGCGGACACTGGGTCTGCGCATGAAGCGCCACGCGGAAAGCGCGCTGGAAGTGGCCACGTGGCTGGCGGGCCAAAGCGCGATCAGGACTGTCTATCACCCGGCGCTCCAAACTGATCCGAACCATGCCCTTTGGCGGCGCGATGCGCGGGGCAGCAATGGCCTGCTCACCGTCGAATTTCAGCCGGCCCTGGCGCCGCAAGCGGTTGAGGACGCTATTGGCCGGCTGAGGCATTTTGGCATCGGCTCTTCCTGGGGTGGCTTCGAAAGCCTGCTACTGCCTGTGGATGCGGCGCGCACGCGCCTGTCGCATGAGGGTGGGCCTCGGGGCTACCTGCTGCGCCTGCATGTCGGGCTGGAAGATGTCGAGGACATCAGGAAGGACCTTGGCCGGATGTTGGATGGGCTGCCGGCTGTTTCACAACAACAAGCGATTGCAGAATGATGGATTCGACTTCGCGCTACATCGATGCGCATGAACTGAAAACTTGGATACACGACGACGCCGAACTGGCGCTGCTGGATGTCAGGGAGCATGGGCAGTTCGGCGAGGACCACCTGTTCTTTGCCGTTCCGCTGCCTTACAGCGAGCTTGAACTGCAGATCGGGCGCCTGGTGCCGCGTCAGGAGACGCGTATGGTCATTTATGGCGATGCGAACACCGAACCGGCGGTGCAGGCCAGCCTACGCATACTGCGGCGCCTGGGATATCGCTGCGCGCGCATGCTGAAGGGTGGCATACAGGCATGGAAGGACGCCGGCTATGCAACTTTTGCAGGCGTCAATCTGCCCAGCAAGACATTCGGAGAACTGGCGGAGCATGCCTACGACACACCGCGCATATCGGCGAACAATCTGCATACCTTGCTGAAGGATGGCAAGAGCAATATCGTTGTGTTGGACGGACGACCCATCTCCGAATACCGGAAGATGAATATACCCGGTGCGATCTGTTGTCCGAACGGCGAGCTGGCGCTGCGCATCGACGCCCTGGCGCCGGACCCCGATACAAAAATCGTCATCAACTGCGCGGGGCGCACGCGCAGCATCATAGGCGCGCAGACGCTGATCAACCTGGGCATACCCAACGAAGTTTATGCGTTGGAGAATGGCACTCAAGGTTGGTATTTGGCCGACTTGCCGCTGGAGCATCAGTCGGATCGCGTGTATCCCGAGACGGTCAATGCGGGCAGCCTGAATGCGCAGCGCGAACGCGCCGAGCGTTTGATGGCAAGATTCGGCGTGGCTACGGTGAGCGCTGGCGACGTCAAGGCGTGGCTGCGTGATCCCGCGCGCAATGTCTTTCTCTGCGATGTGCGCACGGAAGAGGAGCACGAGCAGGGCGACCTGCCCGCACTGGTGCAGCACACGCCGGGCGGCCAGCTCATCCAGGCCACGGATCAGTACATCGGCGTGCGCAAGGCGCGTATCGTCCTGTGCGATACCGATGGCGTGCGTGCGCCGGTGGTGGCCAGTTGGCTCAAGCAATTGGGCTGGGACGTCAGCATACTGCGGGAACTGCAGTGCTTGAAAGACTTGCCGGATCCACCGAGGTATGCGCCCGCGCTCGACCGCGCCAGGGAGGTGAAGCCAGGGGCGCTGGCTTCCTTCATGAGCCTGCATCCTGATGCCATCGTCCTGGACAGCCGCCCCAGCGGCCAGTTCCGACAGGAAAGCCTGCGTGGCGCAACTTGGGTGCTGCGGCCCACCTTGATCGGGCAACTGAGCGCATGTCAGGGCAGGCCGGTGCTGTTGTTGGGTAATAACGCGGGCAAGTTGGCATTGCTTGCGGCAGATCTCGAAGAAGCGGGGCATGGCGATGTCCACGTGTGCGTCGTCGGCGGCACAGATTTGCGCGATTCGGGCTTGCCGCTGCAGGCAAACAGCGACATGCCCGACGGTGCATGCATCGATTATCTGTTCTTCGTGCATGACCGCCACGACGGCAACAAGGAAGCCGCACGCCGTTATCTGGAATGGGAAACCAATCTGGTATCCCAGATCGATGAACAGGAGCGAGGCACGTTCTTGATAGATGTTTGATTAATGTCCGATCAAAGGAGGAGTACAAAATGCAATACCCGTTCAGAAGCAGCACGACATTCGTGGCGCTTGCCTTGATGATGCTGTCGGCAGGGAGCGCGGCAGCCAGCCAGCTGGATGAAGCCAAGGCGCGTGGAACCATTATTTGCGGCACACAGAATGCCAGTTCGCCCTATGGCTACCAAGACCCGGACACGCGTCAGTATGTAGGCTATGACGTGGACATGTGCAAGGCCATAGCAAAGGAAATGGGTCTGAAAATGGAGCACAAGCCCGTCTCTACCGAGGCCAGGATTCCGGAAGTGAAGATGGGCCGGGTGGATATGATGGCCGGCTCGGTTGCCTGGCTGCCAAAGCGGGCCGAACAGGTCGATTTCAGCAAACAGTATCTGCAAGGATATATCAAGGTTCTTGTTAAGAAGGACTCGGGTATCAGCAAACTATCTGATCTGAAGGACAAGAAGGTATGCGCTTCATCGGGCTCCAGCTCCGCCGCCATCGCGCAGAAGGTGCTGAAGGATGCGAGAGTGCTGACTTTTCAGAATATTTCCCAGTGCTATGTCGGCCTGCAAAGCGGGAAGGTGTCAGCCATGACGGCCGGCGAGCTGGTGTTGCGCAGGTTTCTCAATGACTCGGTCAAGGAAGGAAAGCCGACAGCGCTGTTAAGCGAACCCACCTACACCGAGCACATCGGCATCATCGTCAAGAAGGGGGAGTCGGAATTGCTGGCGGCAATCAACCAGGCCATCGTATCGCTGGATGAGTCGGGCGAACTCACAAAGATCTACGACAAATGGATGGGTGACGAGTCCATCTACAAAATGACGCGCGACTTCAAGGTGGAATCGGTCGCGGCCGCCGCGAAAGCGGACATGTCCAAATAATCCAGCGCTTGGAGCAGGAGGGTGAGCATTCATCCTCCGTACTTTTCATGGATTTTTCATTCTCTATGCTGTCCGACCCCGATATCATGAGCATGCTCATGACCGGGGTCTCGGTCTCACTGAAGCTTTTCATCGGCGCCCTGATTTGCGGGTTTCTCATAGCTGCAATCGTGACGGGCATTAATCTTATTCCCTCGCGGGCAGTGCGCGCGATGGTGAAGCTGTATGTGGAATATCACCGCAATGTGCCCACGGTTGTGCAGATACTGGTGTGGTATTTCGGCATGCCGGAGGTGCTCCCGGAGGCGATCCGCGGCTGGATAAATCAAGGTAATACGGAATTCTCATTTGCCCTGATAGCCTTGTCGCTGAACGTGAGCGCATACTACTACGAGGATATCCGGTCTGGCATTAGGGCAATAGCGGGAACGCAGCTGGAGGCGGCGAGGGCAATTGGCCTGAACGCCGTGCAGGCCTTGCGCTATGTGGTGCTGCCCCAGGCCATTCGATATGCGGTTCCTCCGCTGATAAACCGGTCGATCATCCTGTTCAAGGATACCAGTCTGGCCATGGTGATAGGCGTTACGGAGCTGACCTACCAGGCCAAGCGCATAGAGAACGCCACTTTTCAGACGTTTCAGATATTCATGATCTCCACCCTGATTTATCTGTGTATTGCGCTGCTGATTGCGGCCATGGGGGCGCGGCTGGCGCACAAGTATCCGGCTGATTTCAGGAACTGATCATGATGGATTTCCTGCACACATACGGGTTGATGTTTCTGGTCGGCTCCTGGCCCAATGGCCCGATAGGCGGGTTTGCCGGAACGCTGATTCTGGCCACGCTCGGGCTGGCCGGCGCGTTTCCCATGGCCATGCTCATTGGTATTGCCCGTACACGAAAGCGCGGCCTGGTATGCCGCGCGGCCACGGTCTGGGTGTATACGTTCCGATCCATTCCCCTGATCATGATCGTGTTCTGGGCCTATTTTCTGCTGCCGCTGCTCACAGGCGCCGAAGTGCCTCCTTTTTCCACGGCGCTGGCTGCAATCATTGTGTATGAATCCGCTTTTCTCGCCGAGATCATACGCGCCGGCATCGAATCGGTGCCGGCCGGCCAGGTGGAGGCGTCGCGGGCTGTGGGGCTGGGATACTTCCAGACGTTGTGGTCCGTCCAGTTGCCCCAGGCGCTGAGCAACATGATTCCCTCCCTGCTGAATCAGTTCGTGTCCGCCATCAAGGCGACGTCCATCGTATACATAATCGGGGTTCAGGAAGCCGCCTTTTCCGCCCAGCAGATAAACAGTATCGAACTGACTGGTGCATTGCGGACATACATGGTGCTGGCCATGTTCTATTTCCTGCTGTGCGTGTTTCTGTCGAAGCTGGCCAGAATGCTGGAAACACATCTTCAGAACAAGCGGCTTGGGCTGGCAATCTAGACTTACCTCGTATGGAGACAAAGATGATCGAGTTCAACCACGTCAACAAGTGGTACAGGAAATACCATGCTTTGAACGATGTCTGCGGCACGGTGCGCAAGGGAGAGGTGCTGGTCGTGTGTGGCCCGTCCGGCTCTGGAAAGTCCACCATGATACGCACCATCAACCGGCTTGAGGAAATCCAGAGCGGGACTATCCTGGTCCAGGGGGAAAGCATCTCCGATGCCAAAGTCGACATCAACCGGCTCAGAGCGAAGATCGGCTTCGTATTCCAGCAGTTCAACCTGTTTCCTCATCTTTCGGTAAAAGACAATATTGCGCTGTCGCCTATCAAGATCGGCGGCATGGCCAAGAGGGAAGCATACGAATTGGCACAGGCACTGCTGGAAAAGGTTGGCCTGAAGGAGAAGCTGGATGCCATGCCCGCCAATCTTTCAGGTGGCCAGCAACAGCGTGTTGCCATTGCCAGGGCGCTGGCGCAGAAGCCGCCGCTTATTCTTTTCGACGAACCCACCAGCGCGCTTGACCCCGAAATGGTGGGAGAGGTGCTCAACGTCATGAAGGCCCTGGCGGCAGAAGGCATGACGATGGTGTGCGTGACGCACGAAATGAATTTTGCTCGGGAGGTTGCCGACCGGGTCTGGTTTATGGACCAGGGGGAGATTCTCGAGGACACCACGCCATCCGAGTTTTTCTCCCACCCGGGTCATGAGCGAGCAAGGAAGTTCTTGTCAGATATTATTCATTGACGATCCGCACCCGGTCCACATCGATCTCGGGTGGATCGTAGCGGCTGGTATCGACTTCGCCGACAATTTCCACAAGGGTATTCTCGTCAACGGTCGCGCGTGGCATGTCGTCGTCATCGATCTCGGCTTCGATGGTGCCGCTGCCGTCGTTGAATTGATAGCGTTCGTCGCCGATCTTCTTGATGAGTTTTCCCTGAAGTTTGACAGGCTGGTCATCGACTGGCTTGGCGAGAATGTCACTGACTTTCGGGTTTGCGGGTGCATTGCTGGGGCCTGCGTAGTCAGCCATGGCGGCCAGGGGCAAGGTGGCGCACAGGCAGGCGCTGGCGATAAGGGTTGCGAGTCGGTTGCGTTGCTGCATAAAGCCTCCAGATTGTGAAACAGGCACCTTACGATAGCACCCTTGCCGAGCGCCTGCCATCAACCGGCGGGCTGTCCTCGAGGGCGAGCAGTGCGGCGGCGCGGGCATGGATCGCTGTTGTATCGTAAAGGGGCACATCGGCATCATCCTGGCTTACAAGCAGAGATATCTCGGTGCAGCCCAGGATGATGGCTTGCGCGCCGTTGCTTGCCAGGGTCTGCATGATGCGCCGATAGGCTTGGCGCGATGCATCCCTAATCTCGCCGAGGCATAGCTCCTCGTAAATAATCTGGTGAATGATCTGTCTATCGTCGCTGTCTGGCACAATGACCTCCAGGCTGTGTGCCGTGGCCAGGCGTTCGCGATAGAACGGCTGCTCCATCGTGAAGCGCGTGCCGAGCAGGCCCACGCGCCGATGGCCATCACGCTTGATGGCCGCTGCCGTGGGGTCGGCGATGTGCAGCAGGGGAATGGTTGCGGCCTGTTCCACCGCTTCCGCCACTTTGTGCATGGTATTGGTACAGATCACCAGGAAGTCGGCGCCGGCCGCCTGCAGGGAGCCGGCAGCCCGAGCCAGCACGCCGCCTGCTTCAGACCATTTCCCGGCATGCTGAAGCTGTTCGATTTCATGGAAATCGACGCTGTACATGATGATCTTCGCTGAATGCAGGCCTCCCAGCTCGCGTTTGATCGTCTCGTTGATCTCGCTGTAGTAGGTGACAGTGGATTCCCAGCTCATGCCGCCTATAAGACCTATCGTCTTCACATTCCACCTCGCGATAATGGATCCTGATGGCCAATTTAAACACGCCGGCGGCGGAACTGCGGCACAATGGCCGTGAAGCCCTGACAGGCATACTGTACAAGAAAGGAGCAGGCATGAAGGACGAGGATCTGGCTGTGTGGTCAGCGGTGGAGATGAGGCAGGCCATCGGCAACAAGGAAGTGTCGCCGGTTGAAGTGCTGGAGGCGTGCATTGCCCGCATTGCGGCGGTGAATCCGTATGTGAATGCAATGGCGGCATGCTGCCTGGCGCGAGCGCGTGTCGAGGCCAAGGAGGCCGAAGCCGCTGTATTGCGGGGCGAGCCGCTGGGCCTGCTGCACGGCCTGCCCGTGGGCGTGAAGGATCTCGAGCCCACCGAGGGCCTGCTCACCACCTATGGCTCACCCCTGTTTCGCGGCAACATTCCCGCCGCGGACGGCGCCGTGCCGCGCGCCTTGCGCCGGGAGGGCGGTATCGTGGTCTGCAAGACCAATGTGCCGGAGTACGGAGCGGGTGCGAATACCCGCAATGATGTGTGGGGTGCGACGGGCAACCCCTTCGCGCCCGAGCTGATCTGCGGCGGATCTTCGGGCGGGTCGGCGGTTGCGCTGGCCACCGACATGCTGCCGGTGTGCTCGGGGTCGGACACAGGCGGATCGTTGCGCATACCTGCGGCATATTGCGGTGTGGTGGGTTATCGCCCGTCGCCGGGGCTGGTGCCGGTGGAGCGAAGATCGCTTGGTTGGACGCCCATCTCGGTATCGGGGCCCATGGGGCGCACTGTCGGCGACACTGCCTTGCAGATGGCTGCGCTGGCGGGTTTCGACACGGCCGACCCTTTGTCAGCGCCGGTGGACGGCCATGCCTTCCTGGGCCTGCAGCCCGCCGATCTGGGCGGCCTGCGGGTCGCCTACACCGAGGATTTCGGCAGCCCGAACGCGCCTGTCAGCGAAGTGGACCATGGCATTCGCGAGGCCTTTCGGGAGAAGATCGCCGCGATGCGGCATTTGTTTCGCTGCTGCGACGAGATCCATCCCGCGTTCACACAGGCGGATCGCTGCTTCGACGTCGTGCGCGCCGCAGGTTTCGTGGCGCAGCATGCGCAAGCTTATGAAAGAGATCCAGGCAGTCTGGGGCCCAATACGCGTTTCAACTATGAGCTGGGCGCATCCATGACGTTGGCAGACCATGTCAATGCCCACGTGGCACAGACGGAATTGTTCCGTGCTTTCCAGGCCATCTATCACGATTACGATGTCATTCTCACGCCGGCAACCTCGGTGTCGCCCTTTCCCTGGACGCAGTTGGCGATGATGGAAATAAACGGCAAGCCGCTGGAAAATTACTATCGCTGGCTCTCACTCACATATGTTGTGACCTTGGCAACGAACCCGGCCTTCTCGCTGCCTTGTGGCCGTGATCATAAAAACATGCCTTTCGGCATGCAGGTCGTGGGCGGTTTTCGTCAAGACTCGCATCTTTTCGGGATTGCCTTGGCGCTTGAATCGGCGTGGTCCCGTATCGATGGCCTGGGGCGTCCTCGGCCCGAAATCCGCGATCTGACGGATCGGCCAGCGCCGGACTTCAAGTCCATGGTGAGCGCTCCGCCCGAGCCCGCACTGGCAGGCCTGTGAGCCGCCCGCAACGGGTGCTTACAGGCGAGGGGGAAGCGTGCCGGCGATGGGCTGAAGTAAGGCAGGCGTAAAATTGCAGCACGAACAACTCTAGAACAGGATCCACACGTGTTTCCCCAACGACTGACAAATGGCTATGTTTCTTTTCTTCATGGCCGGCTTGAACGAGAGCGAGCCCGGTACGAAGAACTGGCCGAGAAGGGCCAACATCCCGAAATCATGGTCATCGGATGCGGGGACTCGCGCGTCGCGCCGGAAACCATTTTTGATGCGGGGCCTGGCGAGATGTTTGTGGTGCGCAATATCGCCAATCTCGTGCCGCCGTGTGAAACGGACGTCGAGACGTCCTTTCACGGCACCAGCGCGGCTATCGAATTCGGCGTCAATGCACTGCAGGTCAAACATATTGTTGTGCTGGGTCACGCAAGCTGCGGGGGCGTGGCAGCTTTTGCGAACAAGGCGGCGCCGTTGTCCAAGCGCGATTTCATTGGTAAATGGATGTCGCAGATTGCACCCGTGGCCGAGCGTGTGGGCCCGCCGTCGGCGGATCGCCAAAGCTGGATCAGACAGTTGGAATGGGCTGTGGTGGAATATAGCCTGGAGAACCTGATGACGTTTCCGGCGGTGCGCGAACGCGTGCTGGCAGGCGAACTGGCGCTGCATGGCGCCTATTTCGGCGTCGCCACAGGCGTATTATTCATTCGCAATCCTGAGTCGGGCCAGTTCGAGCCCTATTCCGAGGTGGCCTGAGCGGCAGCCGGCCCGTGCGGCGACGCAAGCGCGGAACGGCCCCGAGGCTTCGTCAGGGCGCGAATGGCGCCGGGTCTATGGGCGCCGGAGTGCGCGAAATTTGCGAGGTCAATAGCGCCGCGCTGCCGCAGGCCAGCGTGAACCCCAGCGCGCCTTGTCCGATATTCACCCATAGGTTGTTGGCTGCCGGGCTGGCGCCGATCAGCGGCTTTCCGGATGGGGTCGCGGGACGCAAGCCGGCCCACGCGGTGGCTGCGGACAGATCAAGATGCGGAAAAGTATCCCCGACCTGGCGCTTCAGGCCCGCAATGCGGTGCGCCGTGGGGGTGCGGTCCTGGAAACCGATATCGACCATGGCGGCGATGCGCAGCACGTTTCCGAGGCGTGCGTAGACAATGCGCCGCTGATAATCGGTGACGCTGATGTCGGGGCCTGCTGTCGCATGCTCGTGCACGGGCACGCTCAGGCTGTAGCCCTTTAGGCCATAGATGGGCACGTCGTGGCCCAGCGGCCGCAGCAGCGCACGGCTGCCCATGCCGCTGGCCACCACGTAGGCATCAGCCTGCACATCGCCTCTGGATGTCACGGCAGCCACAATTCGTCCGTGTTCCCGCCGCAGCGCCTGCACGTCGGTGTCCATGAGGCATGCGGCATTGCCCGAACGCTGCAGCAGGCCGTACAGGCCCTGGGTGAACTTGAAGCAGTCTCCCGCCTCCTCGTCCTCTGTATAAATGGCACCGGCAATCTGTGGCCCTACGGCGGCCAGCGCCGGCTCGGTTTGCAGCACTTCGTCGCGCGACAGCACTCGCTGGCGCGAACCGTGATCCGCCTGATAGGCAACCTGGGCACGGGCTTTGTCGAGCAGCGCCGCATCCCTGTACAGGATCAGCTTGCCATTGCGGCGCAGGTCGAAGTTCAGTTTTTCGCTGTCCACCAGCGCGTGCAGGGTATCGCGGCTGAGGTAGGACAAGGTGAGCATCTGTGCCGTGGACCGTTCCGAGGCCGTGCTGTTGCAGGCGCAGAGAAAGGCCAGCAGCCAGCGCCATTGATGCGGATCCAGGCGCGGCCGGAAACGCAGCGGGGATTGGCTGTTGAGCAGCCAACCCGGCATGTTGGATATGACGCCCGGTCCTGCAAGCGGGGCGACATAGCTGTAGCTGAGCTGGCCTCCGTTGGCATGGCTGGACATGAGCGCGGGGCCTGAGCGGGCATCGAGCAGCGTAACGGCGTGCCCTTGTCGCGTCAGCATATAGGCAGACGTTACGCCAACGACGCCTGATCCGATCACACAAACATGCATGCTCCAGCTCCCAGAAAGTAGTTCGCATTCTGGTGGGGCGGCGGCAGGTGCGTCAATTCCAATGTCTCGGGTTCACATAACCTATTGTTATGTATTGCTGTCCCCAGGCAGGTTCTGGCTCTTGCTGACCGAGGTCAGTGCGTCGATCAGCACTTGATGCAGCGTGGACATGGGGTCGGCGGCATGAACCATGACATTGATGGGTACCCTCACTGGCGGTTCGATGCGGCTGACCGTCAGGCCGGGCCGCAGCATCGCCCGTGCCGTGATGAGATCGACGATAGTGTTGCCGCAGCCCGCCTCGACCATGGCGCAGGCGACGTAATGCGTCTGGACCTGGGCAATGATGTTCAGGGACAGGCCTTCGGCATCCAGGGCTTGCTGCAGCAGCAGGCCCGAGGGATCGCGGGCTTCCAGGGCAATGAAATTGTGCCGGGGCAGGTCGCGCAGTCGTACGGCGCCCGCGGAGTCGGTGCGCGACATGTAGACGAGCTCGGTGTGGCCTATGGGAATGAGTTTGATGCCCGGATGATCTGTCTGGTCAAAAGTGACGATGAGATCGAGCTCGTGAGTACGCAGTCCTTCGACCAGTTCCCCGCTGTGGTGGGTGTACAGGTCGAAGGTGATGTCGGGCTGCCGCTGGTGGACGCGGCGTACCACGGCCGGCAGCAGCCCCAGGCCAACGGCCGGTGTGCTGCCGACGCGTAGGTGGCCTTGTTGGATATGCTTCAGGTTGTAGGCCAGCCGCCGCACGTTGGCAAGCTCTTGCTGCAGCCGGGCAACCTGGGGAGCAAGAATCTCGGCCTCGCGCGTGGCGCACAGGCGCCCCTTGATGCGCTCGAATAGTTTGTAGCCAAGCTGTGATTCCGTACTGGAAAGCAGCTTGCTGGCCGCGGGCTGGGAGATATGCAGCGCCTCGGCTGCCTCCGTCAGCGACCCTGTACGCAGAATGGCGTCGAAAATTTCAATGTGGCGCAGCCGCATGGCGATGGTTTTCCGGGCAAAGACGCTATTGTCATAACCAAAGGTTAAGCATGCTACAGCTTGCGCCACAGGTCAATGTGATTTTCCGTCCGATGCCTGCGGTTTCACGCGGCGCGCGCCCACCAGAGGCCGGTGCGCATTGTGAATGAGCCGTCCGGTTCAATGGCGAGGGCTTGCCGTACTTCGCTCGGCGCCTCGCGCTGAAGCGTGCGTATCATGTCCGCGCGTTCCGGCGATGTGCGCATGCGGGCGACCCAGGCACTGAATTCCAGCCGGGTCGGCCAGGATTGGTGCTCTATGTCGGTAAAGCCCGCCGCCTCCAGCAGACGCTGCCATTCTGATGGGGAACGGTCCCGGATGTGGGAGCGGTCGCGCAGCACTTCCATGGCCTGCAAGTGTGTGTCGACCAGCGCGTTCTCGTCGCCTTCGACGTCGATGACGAGTATGCGGCCTCCTGGCTTGACCACGCGCCGCAATTCGCCGAGCGCGGGGGCCAGGCCAAGCCAATGATGGGCGCTGTAGCGGGTGGTCACCGCACAGAAGCAGGCGTCGTCGAAGGGCAGGGATTCTGCGCTGGCCTGCGTGGTGGCGATATTGGAAAGGCCCCGGTCGGCTGCGGCTTGACGTACGGTGGCCAGCATATTGGGTGATGGATCAACAGCCATCACGTTGTTGACCAGCCCTGCGAGCGCAAAACTGAGATGGCCCGCGCCGCATCCGGCATCCAGGATGCGGCCTGTTGCGTGTGGTATGGCCTGAGCGACCAGGGCTTGAGCCTGCTGGAGGTCGGGGCCTGCGGCATGAACGGCACTCTGCAGGTAGGCATGCGCTTGGGCATCGAACTGGGACTGGACTGTGTCGCTGTGGGCGGATTTCATTGGCGGCTCCTGATTGATTCAGGACTCACCATATCCCTGAGCGCATTCCGGTACAAGACAGTTTTCAATACTGGTATGAAAACCACCATGCTGATGATGCCCCGCCGCACGCTGTGCTGCTGGCCAGGCCAGGAACGCTTGCCGCACCGCGGGCGGCTGGCTAGCCTCGCTCAGTACGCATGCTTTGCAGAAGGAGGGTCAGAATGCCATGCGCATAGGAACTGGCCACTTCGCGCAGAAAGCGGGGAAAGTCAGCATGGGCCTGGTCGTCCGCCGTGTCTGACAGTGTGCGCATAAGGGCGAAAGGGACACCGTATTCATAGCAGACTTGCGCCACCGCCGCACCTTCCATTTCCACGGCGAGAACATCGGGCAGGCTGGACCGCAGCGCCGCCACGCGCTGGGCGCTGCCGATGAATTGATCCCCGCTGGCAACCAGGCCGCAATGCACTCTCGGCGCACGGATGCCGAAACGCTCGAGAACGGCCGGTCGTGTCGTTTGCCTCAGGCGCTCCTGCAGAAATGTTCCAGCGGCGCTGCGCAACTGACTTGAAAGCCTGCTGTCCACAGGGCAGCGAGCCAGGCCGAGCAAAGGCATTTCATGCAGCGGGAAAAACGGGCGGGCATCCAGGTCATGCTGGACCAGGGCATCCGCAATGACGACATCGCCGATGCTAAGCCCATGCGCTACGCCGCCGGCAACGCCGGTGAAGACGATGCGGTCGACGCCAAAGTGTTCTATGAGCGCCGTGGCGGTTGCGGCGGCGGCCACCTTGCCGACACGAGCCAGCACCACGACGCAATCCACGCCGGATATCCGGCCCAGATGGTAATCGCGCATGGCGATGCGCTGCCGGGTGGCGCCATGCGCCATGTCAGCCAGGATCTGTTCTATTTCTTCATGCAAAGCAGCGACAATGCCGAGAATCATGGTGTGCGTTGAATTTCAATATGCGTGAAAGTGGTCAGGAAGGGCAACGCCCATAGCGGTGCACGGTGAGTATAGGCGGACTTTTCTGTATACTGTATTTTTATACAGTAAAAACTGGCAGGAGGCATGCCATGCCGCGCATAACGCCCGTCAAGGGCAGGGGAAGCCTGTCCAACCATAACTCACGCTTTGAGGCGCTGCGCCGCGATCACTTCGATGACGGCTGGCAGGACCACGGAAGCGATGGCTGCGAGAGCACCGTCGGTCCGCTTCCGCGGCTGTCCACCACGGTGTCCATGGAAGCGGCGCGCAGCATTATTTCCCACAACAGTTCACCTGATATCCAGTTCGATCAGTCCATCAATCCTTACAGGGGCTGCGAGCATGGGTGCATATATTGCTATGCACGACCCACGCACGCTTATCTCAATCATTCGCCAGGACTGGACTTCGAAACGCGTCTGTATGCGAAGGGTAATGCCGCCGAGATACTGCGCAAGGAGCTATCGCGGCCCGCCTATCGGCCTGCCATGATTGCGCTGGGCAGCAATACCGATCCCTACCAGCCCATTGAGCGCCGCCTGGGTATCACCGCGTCGGTGCTCCAGGTGCTGGACGATTTCAATCATCCTGTGGGCATCACGACCAAATCCGCATCCATTGTCCGCGATATCGATCTTCTTTCCCGCATGGCCAGCCGGAATCTGGTCAGGGTGTTCATGTCCATCGGCACGTTGGACCGCGATATCGCGCGCACGCTCGAGCCCCGAGCCAGCACGCCGGGCGCCCGCATGGAGGCCATACGCAGGCTCAGCGACGCGGGCATTCCCACAGGCGTTATCGTGGCGCCTGTCATTCCGGCGCTGAATGACCATGACATTGAAAATATTCTTCAGCAGGCCAGCGAGGCGGGCGCCGTGGATGCGCACTATGTGCTGCTGCGCTTGCCGCTCGAGGTTGCACCGCTATTCGAGGAATGGCTAAACCATCATTATCCGCTCAAGGCCGCGCATGTCATGAGCCTGCTGCGTCAGATGCGCGGCGGCAAGACCTACGACCCCGCCTTCCGCCAGCGCATGCGCGGTACCGGCGTCTTTGCCGAACTGCTTGCGCAACGCTTTCGCAAGGCCTGCGTTCGCATGGCGCTGAACCAGCGGCGTTTCAGTCTCAGCACTGCCGCGTTCAAGCGGCCTCAGTCTTCAGCACCGCAGCTGAGCCTGTTCTAGAGGGAGGCCAGCGATCAAGCGTATGCGCCTATCGCATGGCGTGCCACGAAATGACCCTCGCCCACTTGTACCAGCGGTTGCACCACAGGGTTGTCGCCCACTTTGCGCACAGGGCTGGGAATTTCATCGACAAGCAGGGAGCGTTCCCGGTGGCGGCGCGACGGATCCGCAATGGGAACGGCCGCCATCAGCTTGCGGGTGTATGGATGTTGAGGGTTCTCGAACACAGCGCGGCGCGGCCCGGTTTCAACAACCTGGCCCAAATACATCACCACGACACGGTGGCTGATGCGCTCAATCACGGCCATGTCATGTGAAATGAACAGGATGGACAGTCCCAGCTCGCGTTGCAGGTCCAGCAACAGATTCACGATCTGGGCCTGGATGGATACGTCCAGCGCCGAGACCGACTCGTCCGCAATGATGACGCGCGGGTTCAGGGCCAGTGCGCGCGCAATGCAAACGCGCTGGCGCTGTCCGCCTGAAAACTCATGCGGATAGCGATCGCGCATTTCCGGGCTGAGTCCGCATTTTTCCATAAGCCAGGCCACACGCTCCTGAGCCTTGGCCCCGCGTGCAACGCCATGAATGAGGAGCGGTTCCATGATGGAGTAGCCAATCGTGGCGCGCGGATCCAGCGAAGCGAAAGGATCCTGGAAAATGAACTGGATTTCCTTGCGCAGGGCCTGCATGCGACTGCCGCGCAGCAGGCTGATATCCTGGCCCTGGAAAATGATGCGGCCCCCGCGCGGCGTTTCCAGGCGTGCCAACGAACGGCCAGTCGTGGTCTTGCCGCAGCCGGATTCACCCACCAAAGCCACGGTTTCGCCAGGATACAGGTCAAAGCTTACATGCTCCACGGCATGCACTCGCCGCTGCACGCGTCCAAACAGTCCGCTGGCAATGTCGAACTGCGTTACCAGGTTCTCGACGCTGAGTACAGGCTCTCCGCCATAGTTGACGATGCTGCTTGCGGGTGAAGCCACCGGTGCTTCGGCAGCCTGGCCGGCGGCGGCTTCCCCGGAAAGCAGTTGAAAGGGCTCGGGCCTGTCCTTGCCTTTCATGGCGCCAAGCCTGGGAACGGCGGACAGCAGTGCGCGTGTATACCAGTGGCCGGGCCGCATGAACACGGTATCGGATGATCCAACCTCGACTTTTTCCCCCCGGTACATCACCATCACGCGGTCCGCCACCTCGGCGACCACGCCCATGTCGTGGGTAATGAATACCACACCCATGTCCATTTCACGCTGCAATTCGCGTATGAGGGCCAGGATCTGCGCCTGAATAGTGACGTCCAGCGCCGTCGTGGGTTCATCCGCGATGAGTACCTGCGGCCGGCACGACAAGGCCATGGCAATCATGATGCGCTGGCGCATGCCGCCAGACAGTTGGTGCGGATAGCGATCGCGCAGCGAGCGGGCATCGGGAATGCGCACGGTTTCCAGCAGGCGCAGCGTTTCCGCGCGCGCAGCCGAGTCGTCCATGCCCTGGTGCAGCTGCAGGGCCTCGTTGATCTGGCGGCCCACCGTAAAGCTCGGGTTGAGCGATGTCATGGGCTCCTGGAAGATCATGGCAATATCGGCGCCGCGCACCTTGCGCAGCACGGCCTCGTCGGCTTTCACCAGATCCAGCACATCGCCGCCGCGCCGGCGCAGCAGCACTTCGCCCCGGGTGATATGGCCGCGGCCGAATTCCACCAGGCGCATCAGCGCCAGCGAGGTCACGGACTTGCCGGAGCCCGATTCGCCCACGATGGCAAGCGTCTCCCCTTTGTCCAGGTGGAAGGAGACATTGCGCACGGCCTGCACCGTTCGTTCGGGTGTACGGAATTCGACGCTCAGGTCATCGGCCTGGATGACGCGCTTATCCTGCAATACCGGCACGCTCAGCCCTCCTGGCGCGGATCCAGCGCGTCGCGCAGTCCATCGCCGAGTAGATTGAAACCGAACACAACCAGAAAGATCGCGCTACCCGGGAAGATGGACATCCAGGGTGCCTGGGTCATGAAATTTTTTGCGGTGTTGAGCATGGAGCCCCATGAAGGGTTGGGCGGCTGCAGGCCCAGGCCGAGGAAGGAAAGGCTCGCCTCCGCAATGATGGCGCTGGCGATCAGGATGGTGGCCTGAACTATGAGCGCCGGCATGATGTTGGGCAGGATGTGGCGCATGATGATGCGCCAGTTTGATGCGCCCAGCGAGCGGGTGCTTTGCACATAATCCTCGTTCTTGATGGCCAATACTTGGCCGCGCGCCAGCCGGATGAATAGTGGGGCGGCCGACAAGCCGATGGCGATCATGGCATTGACAAGACTGGGGCCAAGAAAGGCGGCCAGTGCGATGGCAAGGATAAGAAAGGGAATGGAGAACAGCGCCTCCGTAACGCGCGAGATGCAGCCGTCAAGCAGGCCGCCGAAGAAGCCGGCCAGAAGGCCCAGCGGCACACCGACCAGCAGGGCGATCAGTACCGAGCACATGCCGGCCAGCAGCGATGCGCGGGTTCCATAGACCATGCGGCTGAAGATATCGCGGCCCAGTTCGTCGGTGCCAAACCAGTGGGTGAGTGAGGGCGCCTTTCGTATGGCCGTGAATGCCACGGCCATGGGGTCGTGCATGGCGATGAGCGGCGCCAATATGGCGACGGCGACAAAAAACAGCACAATGGCGCCGCCCAGCAGGGCCGAGCGGTTGCGGCGGAACTTGCTCCATGAGCGGTTGATGCGGCGCGCCGGCATGGCGCCTGCGGGAAGGGCATGCTCGCTCATGTGTACCTCAGACGGGGATTGACCATGACGTAGAGCAGATCGCCAATGAGCGTCAGCGCGATGAATCCGGCGGCGATGCAGAGCACGATTCCTTGTACGACGGCGTAGTCGCGGTTGAATACGGCGTCAACCAGCAGCTTGCCGAATCCGGGTATGCCGAAAATCTGCTCTGTGAGAACGGCGCCGGCCATCAGCTCGCCAAACAGAATCGTGACCAATGTGACAATGGGCATGAGCGCATTGCGCAGCGCGTGGCGCCACACCACGACGCGCTCGGACGCGCCCTTGGCTCGCGCGGTGCGGACATAGTCGGCGTTCAGGGCCTCGAGCATGGCCGACCGTGTATGGCGCATGAGATAGGCGCTGATGACGGTTGCCAGAACCAGCGAGGGCATGAGCATGGTCTTGAGCGATAGCCACAAGTCTTCGCTGGGCGGCACGTAGCCCGAAGCGGGCAGCAACTGCCATCGCACCGACACGAGCATGATCAGTAGAATCCCCAGCCAGAAATTGGGAATCGACATGCCGGACAGGGCAAATAAATTGGCGCCGAACTCCACCTTGCTGCCTTTTCGGACCGCCGCCAGTATGCCTAGCGGTATGCCGATCAGGATGGAGAAAAACATGGCCATGACGGCCAGTTGGGCCGTGACAGGCAGCTTGTTGGATATCAGCGTGGTAACCGGCACGTCGGTTCGAAGCGACACGCCAAGATCGCCTTGGCTGACCTGTTTGACCCAGGCCCAGTACTGCACGGGCAAAGGGTCGTTGAGCCGATACTTTTCCCGCAGATAATTGAGCACGGCGGGGTCCCGCTCCTCGCCGGCCATGGCGAGCACCGGGTCGCCGGGCAGGATTTTCTGCAAGCTGAAAATCAGCATGGAGACCAGGATCAGCGTAGGTATCGCCACGATCAGGCGACGTAGAATGAGTTTGAGCATGCTTGAACACCTCGCGGGCGTCGCGGCTGTGTGCCGCGGCGCCCGCGTTTGGGTGTAACCCCGGTTACTTCGACAATGTTACGCCTTTGAGGCGGATCATGCCGTCAGGGTAGGGCGTGAGGCCATGCACCTGCTTGGTTGTTGCGAACAGCCAGGGCTGGTAGTAGGTGAACATGCGTGGCAGATCGTCCTGCAGAATCGTCAGCGCTTGCTCGTAGATCGCCTTGCGCTTTGTTTCGTCCGGCACGGTGCGCGCCTGCTTGAGCAACTTGTCGACTTCCTCGTTGCAGTATCGGCTGTCGTTCAGCGCGCCCTTGCAGGTAACGAAGTTGAAAATGTTGCCATCCGGATCGACGCGACCGGACCAGCCACGCATGTCGATCTGGAAATTGCCCTTGGCATCGTCAGCCAGCATTGCCGCATATTCCATGGGGCGCAGGCTGAGCTGGAACCCGGCTTGGCTGGCCATGGCCTGCACCATCTGTGCGGTGGAGGACTCTACGGTGTTGTTAGCGAATACGAGCTCAGCCTGGACGGTGGACATGCCGGCCTGCTTCAACAGCGCTTTCGCCTTGGCGATATCGGGTTTGACCACCGGAAACTTGTCGCTGAAATATGGGCTGGCTTCCGGGAAAGGCTGCTGTGCCGCCGTGAAGAGGCCGCCGCCGATGACCTGGTCTATGGCGGCGCGGTCTATGGTCAGCTGGAATGCCTGGCGAACAAGCTTGTTGGCAAACGGATTGGTTTTCGCCTTGGGGCCGTTGTTCACGTTGAAGGTGAACTGACGGTAACCAAGCCCCGTGACGGGCATGAGTATCAGGCCGTCATCGGCCTTGACCTGCTTGACATCGGTTGGGTTGAGTCGTTCAAGAATGTCTATGCCGCCGGAACGCAGGTTTTGCAGCCGCACTGTGGTGTCCGGAATGTACAGGAACACAAGCTTGTCGAAGTGAAAGTCCTTGGCGTCGTAGTATTTGTCGAATTTCTCGAGCTCTATCCGGTCGTTCTGGATGCGTTTCACGAACTTGTAGGGGCCTGAGCAGACAGGATGGCGGCCGATGCTCGATTCGCTGTCTTCGCCCGCGAATGTCTTGGGCGACAGCATCATGCCGGCGCGATCCGACAGCTGGGCCAGCAGTGTGGCATCGGGCTGCTTGACATGAATGACCAGCGTCGCCGGATCGGGCGCATCGACGCTTTCCACCGAAGCAAGCTCGCTCTTGCGCTGGCTGCTCTTGAGCGTCATGGCACGGTCCAGATTGGCCTTGGCGGCTGCCGCGTCGAATTTGCTGCCGTCATGGAACACGACATCATCGCGCAGCTTCATGGTCAGCGTCTTGGCGTCATCGCTCCAGGACCATGATGTGGCCAGTTGCGGCACGAACTTCAGCTTGGCGTCGATATCGACCAGCTTGTTGCACAGCGAGGTAAAGACGATGCGCGACACATAGGTGCGCGCGCGCGCCGGGTCCAGCGTATCGGGATCGTCCTGAAGTCCGATGCGCAGGGTTTGCGCGTAGCTGGACGCCGCGGCGGCGCCCAGCAGTAGGCCTGCCATGAGCAAGGGTAGTTTTTTCAAGCGTCTTCTCCTTAAGGGACTGCCTGTTGGCTGCTTATTATGATGCGCCCGCGATATACGTGGCGAGCGCTTGCTGCGTGATCAGAAGCCGACCGCCTGGCCGTCTCGACGGCTGTCGCTGGCCGCCACATAGCCATGGTCGGAATTGTTCTCGGACAGGCGCCAGATGAACTGCCCCGCGCCAAAGTCCATGTAGGGGTCGTATACCGATTTCATCTGGTGTCCCAGCGCCTTCAGGCCTTCGACCGTTTCCGTCTGCATGTTCGGCTCTATATCCAGCGTGAAATCGCGGTTTACCTTCCAGCGTGGCGCGCAGCATGCGGCCTGCGGGTTTTGATGATAGTCGATCATGCGTATCACAGTCTGCAGGTGGCCCTGCGGCTGCATGTCGCCGCCCATGACGCCAAAACTCATGACTGGTTTGCCATCGCGGGTCAGGAAACCAGGGATGATCGTATGGAACGGGCGCTTTCCGCCTTCCACGACATTGGGCGATTGCGGATCCATGGAGAAGCCGACGCCTCGGTTCTGGATGCTGATGCCGGTGTCGGGCACCACGACGCCAGAGCCGAAGCCCATGTAGTTGGACTGGATGAAGGAGATCATCATGCCGTTTTCGTCGGCGGCCGTCAGGTATATGGTGCCTCCGGCATGCGGTCGGCCTGCCTCATGATGGATGGCTTTGTCCAGCCGGATGAGCTTGGCGCGGCTTGCCAGATAGCCATCGTCCAGCATCTGGGAGGGCGTGATGTTCATGGTGCGCTGATCCGACGCATAGCGGTACAGATCGGCAAAAGCCAGCTTCATGGCCTCGATCTGAATATGCTGTGATGCAACGGAATCGACCTTCATGTTCTGCAGATCGAAATGCTCGACGATGCCCAGCGCCATGAGGGCGGCGATGCCCTGGCCGTTCGGAGGGATTTCATGCAGGGTGTAGCCGTGGTAGTTCTTGGCGATGGGTTCGACCCATTCGGGTTTGAAGTTGCGCAGATCATCCATGGTCAGCGCGCCGCCGCCCTGCTTGCTGAAGGCGACGATCTTTTCGGCCAGCTCGCCTTCGTAGAAATCGCGCCCGTGGCTTTCCGCTATGCGCTTGAGCGTATTGGCCACGCCCTTCAGGCGAAACAGGTCGCCGATTTCAGGTGCGCGACCATTGGGCATGAAGGCATCGGCATAGCCCGGCTGGTCCTTCAACTCTGCCGCCGCGGTGGCCCATTTGCCCGCGACAATGGGCGGTACAGCATAGCCCCGTTCAGCGACTTCTATTGCCGGCTCGAACAGATCGGCAAATGGCAGCTTGCCGAACTTTTCGTGCAAGGCGGCCCAGCCGGCCACAACGCCAGGGACGGTGGCGGAATCCCAGCCCCGCTTGGGCTGGATGGCCAGGCCGTTGCTGTCGGTGCCGTATTTACCCTTGAAGTAATCCACGTTCCAGGCGGCCGGAGCCGGGCCGGATGAGTTCAGGCCGTGAAGCTTCTTGCCGTCCCACAGAATGGCAAAGCAGTCGCCTCCCAGGCCGCAGGAAACAGGCTCCACCTGGACGATCGTGGCCGCCGCAGCGATGGCCGCATCAACAGCATTGCCGCCCTTGAGCAGGATACGCAAGCCGGCCTGGGCGGCCAGCGGATGCGATGTGGACACGACATTGCGGGCGAATACAGGCGTGCGGGCGGTGGGATAGGGGTTGGCCCAGTTGAAGGTCTTCATCAGATTCTGCTCCGGGAGCACTGCGCGGCAAAGCCAGCCGCTCGATTTGTAAGAGGGGCCTATACGCTACTATTGTTGGGCTATAAAATCAATTTGTCTTTTTAATTCCATTCATAAGTTTTTCTCATGAGTTCCATACGCTTTCTGCGTACGTTTGTGGCGGTTGCACGCCATGGCTCCTTTTCCGAGGCGGCTGAGCACGTGGCACTGAGCCAGGCGGCGGTCAGCCTGCAGATGCGCGCGCTGGAAACCGAATTCGGTCGATCGCTGTTTGATCGCAGCGGGAGGCTGGCAACGCTGAATGCCGCGGGTACGACGCTATTGCCGGAGATCCAGCAGCTGCTGGCCCTGTACGATCGTATTCGCCTTCCTCGCGCCGCGCCCGGCTTGCTGGTAGGCAGCCTCTCCATGGGGGCGATCGTGTCGTGCATGAGCACGCTGGCGCGCGTGGTGGCTCAACTGAAAAGTGAGCACCCGGATCTGTCCATCCGACTGGTCTCGGGGAAATCCAGCGAACTCAGCCACAAGATTGAAATGGGTGATATTGATGCGGCCATGGTCGTGGGTACGGGGAAAAAACCGCCTGGAAGCACCTGGCGCATGCTGTACCGCGAGCCCATACGCCTGATTACGTCGGCCGGCATGCGCGATGACGATCCTCTGCGGCTGCTGCGCACACATCATTTCCTTCGGTTTGATCGTAGCCAGCATACGGGCGCCCAGATCGACCGCATGTTGAGGAAGATGGGGGTGGCGCCGGATGATTTCCTGGAACTCAACGCCATAGAGCAGGTGCTGGATCTGGTGCGCCACGGGGTCGGCATCACGATACTGCCGCTGCTGCATACCCGGCGGTGGCACGACCAGGAGGGCTTGCGCACGTTGTCGCTGCCCGGCGCCCTGTCGTCGGCAACGCGCAGCATCGGCATGCTCGAGCGGCGTGGCCACCGCATGCAGCCGGTGACCGAGGAAGTGTTCCGGCGGTATGCGCATCTGGCGGCCGAGGAATAAGCCGGCTGCGGTAACGAGCCGGGCGGGATTGCCTGCGCTTGATCAGGCGCGGGCCGGCGCTGGGCTTCTGTGCAGGCTTTCCAGCGCGCCAGAAGAAAACAGCACGCCCGAGATGACCAGTATCGCACCCACCCATTGCGCCAGTGATACAGGCTGTCCCAGGGCGATGGCGATAAGCATGGTGAAAATAGGCACTAGGTCGAAGAATACTGCCGTGCGCGCGGGCCCGATATGCCGGATGCCGTTGTTCCACCAGAGGTAGGCCAGGACAGTGCCGAACAGCGCCATGGCGGCCAGCGCGCCGATGCTGTCTGGGGCCGGCAGCGGCAGTGTGCCGCCGTGGGCGACGAGACCAGCTGCAATCATGGCTGCCGCGCCCACCAGCATGGTGCTGGTGGTTGTCTGCATGGCGGACAGGTTTTTGATCCAGCGTTTGCCAATGACGCCGTAGGTCGCCCAGCACAGGTTGCCCACGAGAATGAGGCCGTCCCCGCCGGTAAAGTGAAAATGTTGAAGCAGCGCCGTGACCGACCCGCCGGTCACCACGATGATGACCCCCGCCATGCTGAGGGCGAGGCCCAGTATCTGGCGCCAGGAAATGGCGTCGCCTATGACCAGGGCGGTCAGTATGACCGTGATTGTGGGGTTCAGTGTCATGATGAGGGCGCCATTGACGGCGGAGGTCGTCTGCAGTCCGAAGAAGAACGCGACGTTGAAGCCAAAGATGCCGATCACGGCCATGATGGCCAGCGGCAGTGCGTTGCGGCGCAACCCAGCCCAGTCTATGCCTTCGCGCAGCAGCATGTAGGCCGCCATGGCCAGGCCGGCAATCAGGAAGCGCCAAGCTGCGGCGCTGAGCGGATCGGTCGTCCGGACCACATACTCGCCCAGGTTGAAATTGGCGCCCCAGAAGAATGTGCTGAGTACCAGCGCCAGATATACATTGCGGTTTTTCATTGCAGTCCTTGGTGAACGGTTCTGGCGTATTATTGTTTTTAATAAAAGATAAATATATGGAACAAAATACAAAATCATTTTTAATTTATGAAAAATAAACAAGAGTTTGACTGGAATGACATCCGCTACTTCCTGGCGGTGGCCGCCGAAGGTGGCTTGACGCCGGCGGCACAGATATTGGGTGTGACGCCGGCCACCGTGTCGCGGCGCATCGATGCCTTCGAACACGCCGTGGGCTCGGTCCTGTTTCTGCGGCGCCAGACTGGATACGTACTGACTGACGAGGGTGAGCGATTGCTGGAGTCTGCCCGCCCCGTAGAGCAGGCCATGCTGGGCTTCGCAAGGCAGACCGATGCGGGCGCTTCAGGCCGGTGGGTGGGCACCGTGCGCGTGGCCACTTCGGAAGCCGTGGCTGTGAACTGGCTGGCGCCGCGGTTGTCCGACTTTGTGCGGCAACATCCTGGGCTCAGGGTGGAGTTGCTGACGGGTTACAACCTGGCGAACCTGTCCCGGCGTGATGCGGACATCGGATTGCGCATGACGGCGCCTTCGCGCGAAGAGGAAGGCGACTACATCGCGCATCACGCGGGCGCCATGGCCTTTGCTGCGTATGTGGCCGCGGACACGGACATTGGGGAAGGCGGCTGGCGGGCGCTGCCGCACCTGAATTGGAGCGAGCCGCTGGCCCAGGTACCCATGGCCCGTTGGACCGCCAGCACTTTTGCGGGCTCGCGGGCCGTGCTGCTGACCAATAGCATGAATGTCATGGCCATGGCTGCGCGAAGCGGAGTGGGCCTTGCAGTGCTGCCCGTATCGATTGGCGACGACGATCCTCGGCTCAAGCGTGTCGAGCCGGATCAGATAGTCTGTGCCAGGGACCTATGGGTGGTGTATCACAGGGACTTGCGCGACAGCGAGCGGGTGGTGGCCATGCGGGATTTTCTGCTGGCCGCAGTGCGCCGCTGTGGCGGCGATGAGCTCTGAGCATGGCGGAAGCGGACACGCAATAGGCCTCATAATTAAAATAGACGATCGGTCTAATATATTGCATAATGGGCCATGACCACGATGAATGCGGTTCGGCCGGCCCGTAGGCGGGGCCGGCCTCCAGGCCCCACATCCGCCCACGGAGACGCGCGCGCGGCTCTGGTGCGCACGGGCGTCGCCCTTCTCACGGAAAAAGGCTTTTCTTCGGTGGGCATCGATGAAATCCTGCGGGCCGTGGGCGTTCCCAAGGGCTCGTTCTATCACTACTTCGCAAGCAAGCAGGCATTTGGTGAGGTGCTGATCGACGCCTATGCCGCGTATTTTGCGCATAAGCTCGACGCCTGTCTCGCCGACGAGCACCGCACGCCGCTGCAGCGCCTGCGCGATTTCGTCGAGGAGGCAAAAGCCGGCATGGCACGCCACGATTACAGACGCGGCTGCCTGGTGGGCAACCTCGGCCAGGAAATGGCGGTCTTGCCCGAGCCGTACCGGGCGCGTCTCGTGGCTGTGTTTGCCGATTGGCAGACCCGCACGGCACGCTGCCTGGAAGCGGCTCGCCAAGCGGGGGAGGTGTCCCGGGACGCCGACTGCACGCAGTTGGCGGCGTACTTCTGGATAGGTTGGGAGGGGGCGGTTCTGCGCGCCAAACTGGAACGCAGCGCCGAGCCGCTGGATATCTTCGCGGACGGCTTTTTTGCATTGCTTGGCGTGAAGGCGTCTGCAATGGTTCAACGCAAGGGCGCGCCGCCGGAGCGCGGCGCAGGCCACACAGGAGGCACAGGTGTTCAAGGCAATACTGATAGATAAGCAGAATGATGCGCAGCAGGTGCGGCTGGCCGAGGTGAACGAGGCCGAGCTGCCAGAGGGCGATGTCACGGTGCGCGTGGCGTATTCCACGCTCAACTACAAGGATGCGCTGGCCATCACAGGCAAGTCACCCATTGTGCGCAGCTATCCCATGGTGCCCGGCATCGATTTCTCCGGCACCGTCGAGCAGTCCAGCCATCCGGACTACAAACCGGGTGATGCGGTGGTGCTGAATGGCTGGGGCGTGGGTGAGAAGCATTGGGGCGGTTTGGCGGAACTTGCAAGCGTGAAGGGCGACTGGCTGGTGCCGCTGCAAGCGCCCATCACACTGCGGCAGGCCATGGGAATAGGCACGGCGGGATACACGGCCATGCTGTGCGTCATGGCGCTGGAACGCCATGGCGTGACGCCCGACCAGGGCGACATCCTGGTTACGGGCGCGGCTGGCGGCGTGGGCAGCGTGGCGGTGGCCATCCTGGCCAAGCTGGGCTACAGCGTTGCCGCGGTCACCGGCAGGCCCCAGGAGGCCGAGTATCTGCGTGCCCTGGGGGCGTCGCAGGTCCTTGAGCGGGCCGAGTTCGCCGAGAAAGGTAAGCCCTTGGCCAAGGAGCGCTGGGCGGGCGCGGTGGATGTGGCAGGCGGGCAGGTGCTGGCCAATGTGCTGGCCGGCATCAAGTATCGGGGCACGGTGGCCGCCTGCGGGCTTGCCGCCGGCATGGGATTGCCGGCAACGGTTGCGCCTTTCATTCTGCGCGGGGTGACGCTGGCGGGCGTGGACAGTGTCATGTGTCCCAAATCCGACCGGCTTGAGGCCTGGCGCCGTCTTGCGGCCGATCTCGATCTCGGCAAGCTGGGCGATGTGGTGCACGATCTGGCGCTGGATGCGGTGATTCCCGCCGCAGGCAGGTTGATCGATGGGCAGGTGCGCGGACGGGTCGTCGTGCCGATCGGGGCAGGCGCCTGAGGCTTGCCGCAGCGCTGCTCGGGCTGGATCAGGCCTGCGGTTCGTCCATCATGGCTGTGCCCAGCGCCGCCGCACCCTGGGCAAGCAGGGCTTTCGCCGCACCGCGTCGGTCTCGCGCGTCCTTGTTCTGGCTCAATTTGAACTTGCCTTCAATCCGGGAAACGGCGATCTCCAGGCCGACGATGGCCTTGAGCATGTCGTCGAGATAGCTGGCCGGCGCATCCCCCATTTTCCAGGGAACGGGCTGGCTGGCTTCATGCTTTCGGGTCAGCCGGGCCACGACGCCGCGCACATAGCGTTCGTCGTCCCGCACGCGAATGGTTCCATGGGCATGAACCACCCTATAGTTCCAGGTGGGCACCTGGCGATGCGTCTCGTGTTTGCTGGGATACCAGTTGGGCGAGATGTAGCCATGCTCCGCCCGGAAGACCACCAGCACTTCATCGCCATCGGCGACGTCCTGCCAGACTGGGTTGGCGCGCGCCACGTGCGCGTGCAGGGTTCCACAGGTGCCGGTTCCGGGATCAAACTCGAAGGGTATATGGTTGGCATCCAGCCCTTGCGCGCCATGTGTCACCAACATGCCAAAGGGATGGTGGGCAATGAGGGCATGCAGGACGTCGGGACGGGATTCTTCGAAGTGGGTAGGCAGATACATGCGGGTGTCACCTGGATGATGGAGGGTTATTGCTTGCGGCCGATCAGAAGCAAGATTGCCGCAAACAGCAGCAACCCCGCCACAGCCATGAAGAAGACAGCGGGTGTTTCGCCATGGGTGCCGGCCGCCATGCTTTGCAGCATGCCGAAGGCAGCCGGTGCGAAGGCATAGGAGCCTTGCGAGATGGCGATGATCAGGGCAACGACGCGCGCAACCTGCGCGGAGGCGAAATCGGCCTGGGCAATGAGAGGCGGGATGGTGTTGCTGTTGCCGACGCCTGATCCGACGAGCAGCACGCCGATAACAATGAGGGCAATATGCTCCGTGCCCGCCAGCAGCAGGCAGATGGCGCCCGCTGCCTGCACGGCGTAGCTGGCGGCGCCCACCTTGCGCCGTTCCGCGACATGCGACATGGCGCGCGCCGCCGCAAGGCGGCCAAGCATGGCGCAAGCCGTGCTGCAACCCAGCAGCAGGCCGGTATTCTGGGCGCCCAGCACGGGTCCGAGTATGTTGAACAAATGTGCCGTCAGCCCCATCTGTGCGAACATGCTGATCGCCATGGCGGCAGCCAGTGTAATGAAGGCGCGGTTCCGGCTCAGCGGCGCATGCACCGCACCCGGCGCAACGGTGCTTGCCGCGCTCAAGCGAGCCGGCTCCACGTCGCCATCCGCGCGCTGGCCTGTATTTTCGGGCGTGCGTGAGAACACCAGGCGTGCGAGCAGTCCTGTGACCAGCAGCGTGACCGCACCCACGACGCCCACCGCGCCGGCAAAGCCGAAGGCGGTGATGAGCGCCACCCACAATGGCGAGAAAACAACCCCACCCATGCTGCCGCCGTTATAGGCGGCTGCCAGGGCCCGGGGACGTCCGCGGTCGAACCAGGGCGACACAATGGCGTTGATGGCCACCGACCCTAGGCACACCCATCCTGCGCCGCTGAGCGCTGCGCCTGCAAACAGTTGCCAGGGATGGGCAGCCAAGGCCCAGCCCATGGCGCCCGTCATCATGCACGCCGCGCCCAGGAATGTAGCCCAGGGCAGGCCGATGCGCCTGTATGTGCGCGGCAGCATGGCGATGACCATGGCGCCGGCCAGATAATGCACGGTGAGGGCGGACGATACGAGCGTCAGCGGCCAGCCCGTGCGCTGCAATACTTCTGACAGATAGATGGCGGGTCCGTAGACGCCCACGCCCCAGCCAAAGAACGCCAGAACAAACGCTGAGCGGACAACCCAGGGGCCGAAGAAATACGGCGGGGACGCGCGTTGGCGGCTGCCAGGCCGACCCGTGCCGCCTGCCGCCTGTTCAAATTCCATGGGCGACCACGGCGCGCAAGCATGCCATGTCCGGCACAGCAATGCCGAACTCCTCGCGCAGCACCGCGGCGATTTCGTCTGCGTCAGACAGGTCGCGCCTGGCGCTTGATCCGTCGTCCTTGCGCACCGTATACCGATGCCCGAGCAGCGCGCGGCGTTCCCCGGGCGTTGCCAGCGCGGCGTACAGCCCATGGCGGAAATGAGAGTCGTCGCTGGTGGAAAGATAATAATTGGCTGCCACGTAATCGACGGGCAGTTGGGGGCACAGATCGAAGCGATAGACCGGGCGCCACGCGTTGTCGATATTGATCAACAGTGTGTAGTCTGCACCATCGCGCCTGAGGCGATAGTTGCCGTGAGGGGTTTGCTGCGGGGCCTCCGAATCAAGGCGCAGGGGGGCGCTGGGGCAGTGGCCTCCGAAGCCGACATCGGCGATATAGGCCACGCCGTCCAGCGTCGCAAGCAGAAGCATATGCGAGCGGGGACGATCCTCATCGGCGGGCTGGTTCCACAGGACGCGCGCCGCAAGGCCTATGTGTTCGATTCCCAGGCGTCCGATTACGTGCGAGAACAGCAGGTTCTGCTCGAAGCAGTAGCCGCCGCGACGACTGTGCACCAGCTTGTGTGCCAGTGAAGGCAGGTCGAGCCGCACGGGCCGGCCCAGCAGCGGATCGAGGTTTTCAAACGGGATGCAGGCCATGTGTCGCGCCTGAATGGCGGCCAGGGTGTCCACGCTCGCTTCATGCGAACCGCTGTAGCCTATCCGCGAAAAATAGGCTCCCAGATCGATGCGGTCGTCATCAAGCGTCGTCATGTTCCGCGTCCTGGCGAAGTATGTTCAAGCCAACACTGTACTGCCATGCGGACCTGCGGGCAAAAGCCGCATGGGCGCCGTACCGGCGCCCATGGACGAAGTGTCAGGACGCTTCGCTCTGCTTCTGGCCCGACAGCTTGCCGCCCGAGGGCGTGGAATCCGCACCCAGCATCTTGCCATTGACTGTTGTGCCGTACATATCGTGTTCACCGCCATGGTGCTGCTGGCGGGTTTCTTCCAACGATCCCTTGAAGCGCGGATCCTGCGGGCGGTCATGACTATCCATGTATTGCGCCACATCCCAGGCCTGCTGGTCCGATAGCGTCCCGCCCTTGCCCAGCGGCATGTTGGCCTTGATGAAGGCCGCCGCGGTGGCCACACTGTGCATGCCTGCGCCCCAGTTGAAAGAGTCGTCGCCCCATAGGGCGGGGAACACCATCTTTCCGTTCACATGTTGGCCTTCGCCATTTGCGCCATGGCACAACGCGCAGTTCTGCTCGAACACTTGCTGTCCCCGCACGTAGTCAGGCTTCTGGGGCGGCTCGGGCAACCTGGGATAGCCCTGGCCGTCCAGCTTGACGCCGGTCGGTGCACCTTTCGCCATCCAGTACATATAGCTTTGCAGCGCCACGATGGTTTCGCTGTCCGCAGGAGGCGCCTTACCGTTCATGCTGTATTGGAAACAGCCTTGCAGTCGTTCGGCCAGTGTATTCACGTGCTTGTTCTTGGACCGGTAGGCGGGGTACAGGACGTAAGCCGCCCACATCGGGGAAGCGTTCTTGCGCCGTCCCGCATCCAGATGGCAGCTGACGCAATTGAGCGAGTTGCCCACATAGTCTGACGCGTATTCGCCCGTATGTAGAAAGATGCGCTGGCCTTTCTTGACCATTTCGCCGAATTCATTGTCCGGTATGGTATCGGCCGGTGCAGGCGTGAAGGCGGTGGGAGATGCGCTGGTCCCAGTACTGGGATTGGGCGCCGCCGCAGATTGCGCCAGCGCGGCTGGGCCGCTGAACGCGAGCGCGGCTAAGGCAAACAGGGAAAGGCGCAGATGGGTGGATGCGGATTTCATTTTGCCCCTCCTTGCGTTGCGGTGGCCTGGCCTTGGACGGCGTCGGGCAGGCCGGCGAAATAGTCAGCCACAGCGGTGATCTGAGCATCGCTCATGCGTTTGGCAATGTCGCCCATCAGATCCAGAGGACCGGGATCCCGTTTGCCTTCCTTCCAGGCGGACAGCTGGGCTTTCAGATAATTGGCGGACTGTCCAGCCAGCGCGGGGAACTGTGTCCCCACGCCTACGCCGCCTGGGCCATGGCATTGGACGCAAGCGGGAATATCATTGTCCCAGTCGCCCCGGTTGGCCAGCCAGGCGCCGGCATCCTTCGTCGGGTAGGGATCTGCATGGCCCGCCAGCGTTTTGGTGTCGAATGCCGCGGGCAATTGCGCATAGTAGGCGGTGACATCGGCGATCTGCTGGTCGCTCAGCGCCTTGGCGATGGGCGCCATGACGGCATTGCCGCGGCTGCCCGAGGCAAAGTGGTGAAGCTGCTCGGCCAGGTAGGCTGCGCCTTGACCCGCCAGATAAGGAAAGCCCGCTGCCGCCATGCCCTGACCCTGTGCGCCATGGCAGGTGGCACACGCGACCACACCGTCCGCGCCCGAGGCGGCAAGCTTCTGCCCCGCCGATGTGTCGCCGGCCGCGGCCGGCATGCTACAGGCTGCGATGCCCAAGGCCGCAAGCCCCGGTACGAGCATGCGGCGTAACCCTGATGTCTGTGCCATGTGATACTCCTGCGTGCGACGCGGGCAGCGTATGCATGCCGCGCGGAAAAATCTTAATAACATATAAATATAAGTATATTTCCGAGACAGAGCATTTGGCGAATCGAGTGAAAAAAAGCGTAACTGCATGCATCGCGCGGTAGCGGGCGGTTGAGCCCGCGCTGGGTCCGTCAGGCCGCGTCGCGGCTCAGCGCGCGTTCACGCACCTGTTCCAGATCGGGCGGGCAGGGGAAGCGCTTGTTCCAACGCCCAGCTTTCATGACCTGGCCGGGTACGTCGTGGCCTACTGTCTCGGCCATCTCGTGGGCACAGAAAATAAGGCGATCCAGATCGATGCCGGTGTCAATGCCCATGCTTTCCAGCATGTGCGCCAGATCTTCCGTGCAGATATTGCCGGTGGCGCCGGGGGCGAAGGGGCAGCCGCCCAGGCCTGCCAGCGAGGCGTCGTAGCGCACGATGCCCGTGGACAGCCCCGCCATGACGTTGGCCAGCCCCATACCGCGCGTATTGTGAAAATGCAGCGTCAGCGCCATGTCTGGCCAGCGCTGAGCAAGGCCCGAGCACAATTGCAAGACCTGGGCGGGATTGGCCATGCCGGTTGTATCAGCCAGCGAGATGCCGCTTGCACCATGGTCGGCAAAGAAGTCGCCCAGGCGCAACACCTCCTGCGGGTCGACCTCGCCCTCCATGGGGCAGCCAAAGCAGGTGGAAATGGAAACATTGGTGGCGACCCGCCCGCCGGCATGCGCGATGATGCGGGCCAGTTCCCGCATGGACTGCGATCTTGTCATCCGGAGATTGGCGAGGTTGTGGGTTTCGCTGGCAGACATGACCAGATTGATTTCATCGACATCGCAGGCCAGGGCTCGTTCGGCGCCGCGCATGTTGGGCACCAGCACCACGTACTGTACGCCGGGCGCACGTTCTATGCCTTTCATGACGTCTTCGGCATCGCGCAGGGCCGGGATGGCCTTGGGAGAAGTGAACGATGTGGTTTCGATCTTGGCAACGCCGGTGCG
The DNA here is from genome assembly GCF_004153445.1 of Allopusillimonas soli. Lineage (GTDB taxonomy): Bacteria > Pseudomonadota > Gammaproteobacteria > Burkholderiales > Burkholderiaceae_B > Allopusillimonas > Allopusillimonas soli. The sequence continues at coordinate 277,560 of NZ_SDQC01000003.1, read as the reverse complement.
GCTGATATTGTTGATCAGGGCAATCTTGCGTTCCGTGGGAACAAAGATGGGCTCGATCTGCAGGCCGTCGCGCATGGACACATCGTTGATATAGACCCGGCGCGGCATCTGGCCCGCAACGGGGAGTTGGGGGGAAGCCTTGCTCATATTCATCAAATTACCTCCGATTGTTTCAGCCGGGCGATATCCTGGCCGTCGTAGCCCAGTTTGCGCAGCACCGACTCGGTATGCTGGCCCAGCAGCGGGCCGCCGCCATTGAATCCGCCGGGCGTGGCACTTAGCTTGGGCACCACGCCCGGCACCTTGAGGGTTGAACCATCGTCGAGCGTGATGCTGCGTATCATGTCGCGCGCCAGATATTGCTCATTGTCGACGATATCCTTCACCGAGAAGATTTTGCCTGCCGGCACGCCGGCCTGGGCCAATGCCGTGAGCGCCTCTTCCATGGTGCGCGTGCGTGTCCAGGCCGCAATGGCCTCATCGATGCGCGCCATGTTGCTCACGCGCCCCGGATTACGCGCCAACTCCGGATCGTTGGCAAGATCCTCGCGGCCAATCAGCGTCATGAGGCGTTTGAAAATGCTGTCGCCATTGCCAGCGATGAGAAAGTACCGCCCGTCTGCGCTCGGATAGGCGTTGGTAGGCGCAATGCCCTGTATGGCGCTGCCCGCCGGCTCGCGGATGGCGCCCATACGGTCGAACTCGGGCACAGCGCCTTCCATCATGTTGAAAACAGACTCGTACAGCGCCACATCCACGACCTGGCCCTGACCGCCGTGGGCCAGCCGATGATAAAGCGCCATCATGATGCCGATGACGCCGTGCAGCGCCGAGAGCGAGTCGCCGATGCTTATGCCGGGCCGAACGGGCGCCTTGCCCGGTTCGCCGGTGATGTAGCGCAGCCCTCCCATGGCTTCGGCCACAACACCGTAGCCAGGCAAGTCCCGCATGGGCCCGCTCTGCCCGTAGCCGGATATACGCAGCATGATCAGGCCTGGATTGTCGCGGCTGAGCGAGTCGTAGTCCATACCCCATTTTTCCAAAGTGCCGGGCCGGAAGTTCTCAATGACCACATCGGCTTCCAGCATCAGCTTGCGCGCTATCTCCTGGCCTTCCGGCTGACGTAAATCAAGTGCAACCGACTGCTTGTTGCGGGCCTGCACATGCCACCACATGGATGTCTCGCCATCCCGCGTGCGCCATGATCGCAAGGGATCGCCGGCGCCCGGCGGTTCGATCTTGATGACATCGGCACCGAAGTCGCCCAGCGTCTTGGCGGCAAAGGGACCGGCTATCAGGCTGCCCATTTCGACGACGCGCACGCCGTCCAGCGGTCTTTGATTCATGAAGGCTCCATTAGCATTGTTGCGGCCGGACGATGGCGTTGTCCGGCACCAGAGGGCTCCATCATAGGAAGAGCGGGGCGGTCTGTGAAGCAATGCTTTGGAAAGCCAGGCATCGCGATTGGCGATGGCTGCTAGACGGAAGCCTGTGCCTGGCCGGCCAGATGGTTTCTCAGCAGGCGCGTCAGCTTCGGCAGCTCGCTTGCCGGCCGGCTGATCAGCACGAGATCGCGGTGGGCCCAAGCTTCGTCCAGCACACGCGCCTCCAGGCCCTCTGTGTCGAGAAAGGCCTCGACACTGCCCTTGGGCAAAATGCCTATGCCCAGGCCCTGGGCCGCCATGCGGCGCAGGCCGTCGAAGCTGGTGGCCTGAATGCGCAGCTTCAGGGGCTGGTTCAGGTCGGCAGCTGCCTTCGCCATGACATTGGACAGCGATGTGCCGCGCGGCAGGCCGACATAGTCATAAGCCAGCGTTTGTGCAAAACGAAGAGTTTTTCTTCGAGCCAGCGGGTGTCCGCGCGGCATGATGACCATGAGCTGGTCCACACGGTAAAGGCAGCCGTCCAGGCCATCCAGGGGGCGCTGGGGGGCCAGAATGCCCAGATCCGCCTCGCCGGCGGTCACCATGCGTTGCACTTCGTCGCTTGTGTGTTCCTCCAGGTCAATCTTGATCGTGGGATGGTTTTTCAGAAAGCCCGACAGATCGTACGGGAGGAACTGCACGACGGCCGATGTATTTGCCACGAGCCGAACCTGCCCCTTCACGCCGTTGGCGTAATTGCTCAGCGCGCCGTCCAGGCTTGCCAGCTCCTGCAGAACGCGTTCTGCATGGCGCAGAAGCTCGGCGCCGGCCAGCGTGAGGGTGACTCCGCGGCGGTGGCGGTACAGCAGCTCGGTGCCAGTGCCGGCCTCCAGGTCGGCGATGCGCTTGCTGATGGCGGAAGCGACAAGATGGGTCTTTTCCGCAGCGCGCGCGATCGACCCCTCCCGGGCCACCGCATGGAAGGCTTTCAGTGTCTGTATGTCGTACTTCATGTTGCCTTCAGGGAACCATCAAAGCGTCCCAACTCCTGCTACACTCTTTCGACTCGATTTCGTGAGCAGAACTTGAATGAAAAATAGCAAGTTATCGTCGTTTATATCAGGAAATGCTGTCTTAATGGTCGCTTCTCTGCTGCTTGCCACGACGGCAGGATCCGCGATGGGCGCGGAGCCAGACAGCGGGGTTCTCAGTGTGCGGGCGGGCGCGGGCTCGCATTACCAGCGACTGGAGTTAGCCTGGGAAACGCCGCCCGTATGGTCCTATACCTTTTCGGGCGGCAGCCGCCTGGATCTGGTGGGCGAACTGGGCGTGGCCTACTGGCATGCGGATGGCTCGCGCTCTCCCGCAGCCGTCTGGCAGTTGAATGCCATTCCATTTCTGCGCTGGACCTTCAATGATCGTTATTACCTGGAGGCGGGCGCCGGCGCCACGGTATTCTCGCATGCAAGCTTTGCGGGCAAGGAGATGAGCACGGCCTTCCAGTTCGGCGATCATATCGGGGTGGGCGCATATATCACGGACAACAGCCGCATCGGCGTGCGCCTGTCGCACTTTTCGAACGCAGGCATCAAGCATCCCAATCCGGGATTGAACGTCCTGCAATTGCTGTACACGGTCCAGTATTAAGTCCGCAGGGGCCGCAGGGCCTCTTCGATGCCCGCTCCCACCCGCAGTATGTGCGCATCGCGCAGCGCAGGGCCGGCCACCATCAGGCCTACTGGCGCCTGACCGGGCCTGTGGCAGGGCAGCGACAAGGCGCAGCCGTCCAGGAAATTGATCAGTGTCGGATTGCGCAGGATAAGGGCGTTGGCGCGGAAATAGGCTTCATTCGATACCCGAAGCGTTTCGATGCGCGGCGCAACAATGGGCACGGTGGGCATCAGCAGGGCGTCATAGCCCTGCAGTCGTTGTTCCACAGCCGCTATCCAGCGCGGCCGTATCTCGAGCAACTCGATGTAATCGGCTGCCGTCATGTCCCGGCCGCGCAGCATGCGTGATGCGACGCGTGGGTCGTATTCGTCTCCGCGCTGTGTGAGCAACGTCTTATGCCAGGCCCAGGCTTCGGCGCACACGAATCCGCCCTTGGCGTTGATATCGGCCAGTTGGGTGAATTCGGGCAGCGGCATCATGTCGATTTGCGCACCTGCTGTACGCAATTGCGCCAGCGCTGAGTCAAATGCCTTCCTCACGGCGTCGTCCGCTCCGTCCAGAACCACGGTTGAGGGTACGGCCAGCCGCAAGCGGCCCGCGGGAACGGCGAGATGCGGGCCTGCCGCCTGGCTGTCGGCGGCGTCCATGTCGGCGCCGGCCAGGATTGCATCAACCGCCGCGCAGCAGGCCACCGACGCCGCCAAGGGGCCGATGGAGTCCAGCGTCTTGGACAGCGGCAGCGCGCCCCGCGTGGGGATCCGCCGGGCGGTGGGCTTAAAGCCCGTCAGTCCACAGAAGGCCGAAGGAATGCGGATGGAACCGCCCGTGTCGGAGCCTATGGATACCACCGACATGCCGTCGGCCACGGAGACACCGGCGCCCGATGACGAGCCGCCAGGTATCCGGCCCTCGGCGCGGTTCCAGGGGCTGCTTGGCGTGCCGTAGTGCGGATTGATGCCCAGTCCCGAAAAGGCGAACTCGGTCATATTGGTTTTGCCGGTGATGATGGCGCCTGCATTGATAAGCCGCTGGACGGCGGGTGCATTGGCGGTCGCCGGCGGTGCATCGCGCAGGACTGCGGAGCCGGACAATGTGGTTTCCCCGGCAACATCAAATAGATCCTTGATCGACACAGGCAGGCCTTCCAGTGCCGAACGCACGATGCCCGCCGCCCGCAGGATATCGGAAGCCTTTGCGGCGGCGAGAGCCTGTTCGCGATAGACACGCGTGAAGACGAAAGACCCTTGTCCGTCGGGCGCTTCGGCGCGGGAGAGCGCCGCCTCTGTGAGTGCGAGGGATGTCGTGGCGCCGGACGCGAGGGCGGCTTGCAGTTCGAAAAGAGTAGGCAGCATGTCGAAAAAGGAAAAGAGTTGTCCCGTCAGGCAACCTCGGGCAGGATGTCCAGAGTATAGCGATGGCGGATGCGGCGATCCATGACGGGGTCGTGCAGTTCCATGATGAAGCCGCGCGCTGCGCGGATGCCGCCGAGCGCGGCAACGGTGCCGCAGGTCATGCCGTATCCGTCGGGCAGCATCTCCCTGTCGAAATGGCTGCGCGCGAGATCCAGGGGCGCGAGCAGCTGCGCCATGTCGCCCTCCTGGTACAGCACGGTGTTGCCGTTCTCTTCTATCCAGGCGCGCAGCACCAATGCATCCCAGTGGTCGGCAACGCTGTCGTAGGTCCATGCGTCGCGCGCCACGGGCTTCACGCACACCTGCTTGGACAGCGCGACGCTGTGCGCTTCCAGCTTGCGGTCGGTGTGGTCGGATGCCAGACTGACGAACAGCCTGTCTTGATGCGCGAACAGAAACGCCTCTGCCTCGCCCGACGAGGCATCGCCCACAACCTGTACCCGATCCTGTTGGCAAAGCTGATTGGCGGCAACGCGATAAAACAGCGGCACACTGCTCGGTCGCGCCACGCCAAGGTCGGCCAGCTCGTCTATGTGATGTTCAATAGCCTCGCGATCGCGCCCCGCCCAGCCGGCGATGATGCAGTTGTCGATATCCACGTCTATCCGGGATGGCTGGGTTCCTGTGGCGGCGCTGAGTGAAAAAGAGAGCTTCATGGCAGAGTCCGGACAAAGTTGAAGGGAGGCTGGATCGGCGCGGGTCAGCCGAAGGCCCCGGGCAGCCACAGGGCCAGGCCTGGCGCGAGCGACAGGATGCCCACCATGACCAGCAGCATGATGACGAAAGGAAGGCTGCCGATCATCACCGCATTCATGCTGCCGTGCGTGCGCAGGCTCTGCACGACAAACAGGTTCAGTCCCACGGGCGGTGTAATGAGCGCGGTCTCGACCAGAATGATGATGATGATGCCCAGCCATACAGGGTCGTAGCCCAGCCCTATCATGATGGGTGCCACGATGGGTATGGTGGTGATCATCATGGAGAGTGTTTCCATGAAGCAGCCCAGCACCAGATAAAACAGAACCAGGATCAGCAGCATGATGGCAGGCGGAACGTTCAGCCCCGAGATGGCGTTGGTGAGGGCGCTGGTAAGGCCGATGCCGGCCATGATGAAGTTAAGGAAGGCTGCGCCGATGACAATGAGCATGATCATGGCGGTGGCCTTCATGGTGCCCTCGAATACCTCGCGCAGCATGGCCGGCGTCAGGCGCCCCGTGCATGCGGCAAGAATCAGCGCGCCGACGACACCCAGCGCGGCTGCTTCGGTCGGCGTGGCCAGTCCGGCATAGATGGAGCCCACGACCAGCAGGAAAATGAAGAGCGGCGGCAGCAGATGCACCAGACTGCCGAGTCGTTGCCGCCAGCTTGCTCGCGTACGCTCGCCGCCCCAGGCGGGTCTGGCCACGCAGGCCAGTACGATGGCGATGATGAACAGCAGCGCCGTGAGCAGCCCTGGGAGGATGCCCGCCAGATAGAGTCGCGGGACGGATGTATTGGTCAGCACACCATAAATGATCAGATTGATGGAGGGCGGAATCAGTATGCCCAGCGTACCGCCCGCAGCCAGGCTGCCCAGGAACAGCGGCTCGTTGTAGCCCTTTTTTTCTATCTGGGGAATGGCCACGGTGCCGACGGTGGCGGCTGTGGCCACGCTGGAGCCGGACGTTGCCGCAAAAAGGGCACTGGCGCCGATGTTGGCGTGCATGAGGCCGCCCGGCAGCCACGACAGCCACATGCTCATGGCGTTGTACATTCGTTCGGCCAGACCCGAGCGCAACAGGATTTCCCCCAGCATGACGAACAGCGGTATCGCCACCAGCAGGAATTCATTGCTGGTGCCCCAGGACACCTCGCCAATAGCGCGCGAAAGGGGCAGCATGGAGTACAGCGGTTCCAGCACCAGGCCCAGCACGCCCAGCGCGGCGCCCACCGGGATGCTGATGCCCAGTAGTACGAGAAGCAGAATGAGGCTGGACGCAATCATGATGCCTCTCCGCGCGCCATCCGCGCGCCGGCCTCGGCCTCCTCGCGCGCTTCCTCCTGTGCAGTACGCATACCGCATACCGTCCGGATACCCGCCATGTCGCCGCGAACCAGGGCGGTGCTGGCGCGCAGCAGCATAAGCGCCAGTACGATGCACAGCCATATCAGCCCCGCCGCCCAGATGTATTGGGGTATCCAGAGGGGCGTGGCCAGTACTGTGTTGGCGGTGGCGTCACGTGTCCACGAAGTGTGGGCCACGTTGACCGCATAGCGGGTCAGATAGGCAATGAAGACGGCCAGGCCAACCAGCGCGATCCAGTCCAGGATGGCGCACAAGCGCACGGGCAGCACCTGGTATAGCGCATCGATGCGGATATTGGCGCGCTGCAGGGTGGCAAAGGCCAGCGCCCATGAGATGCTGATGGCGAAGGCATAGCCCGAGAGCTCGTCGGAGCCCAACGAGTAGGCGGTGAACTTGCGTATGAAGATGTCGGCGACGATATACAGCGCCATGATCAGTGTCAGCGCGCCCGCAACCCAGATCGCCCAGCGCGACAGCGTGTTGGCGGTATGCAGCAGGCGATCAAGCAGCGATGCCCGAATGGAGTCTGTTGCCATGGTCGGCCTCCGGAGCAGAGTGGCGGAATCGGGCTCGCCCGGCAGCCCATGCGGGTGCTGCCGGACGGAAACGGCCTATTTGCTGGCCGTGATGCCCAGCGTCTTGCCTATGGTTTCATTGAAGTCCTTGACGCATTCCGCCGAGCACCGCTGCGCCCATTTGGGGACGACGACTTCCGCAGTGACTTTCTTGAGCAGAGCGCGATCCGCATCGCTGGGCTCAACCAGCGTCATGTGGCCCTTTTCCGCCAGCGTGCATGCGTCGGCGCCCGAGTTGCAGTCATACCCTTGCTGCGTGGCCTTGGCCGCATCGTCCCAAATGGCGTCTGTCATGGCCGCAATGTTCTTTAGCAGGAAGGACTGCACCTTGGGATCGATCTTGTTCCAGTAATCCATGTTGGCCGCATGGATCTGCTGGTTCCAGTTGATGGGCAGGGCCAGAAGATGCGTGGCCACCTCATACCACTTGGCGGAGTAACCCGACATGGAGCCGCTGATGGCGCAGTCGACAACGCCGTTCTGCAAGGCGGGCACGACTTCGCCGAAAGGCAGCGTCACGCTCGTGCCTCCCAGCGCCTGCACGAATTCAGCCGTTGTACGGCTGCTGGTGCGCACTTTCTTGCCTTGGACATCCGCCAGTCCCTTGATAGGCGCGTTGCAGAACAGCACCTGTGCCGGGTAGGTGGAAAAGCCCAGCACCTTCACATTCTGCTTGGCATAGTATTTGGCATAGATGGGGGCGAATGCGTCGGTGACCTGGCGCGCGGTCTTGACGTCCGGTGAAACGCCGGCCAGATCGATCGCCTCGTTGATGGCGTTGTCGCTGGCGAAATAGGCCAGCGTGGCCGTGCCTATCGGCACCACGCCCTGACTGATCAGACGCATGATCTCGGGACCCTTCAGCCCCATTTCATTGAAGCCCTTGATGGTTGCCGTGACCTGCCCCTCGGACAGTTTGGGCACGGTTTCGGTCCAGAACGGCTTCTCGAAGTTGCGGTATGCGGTCAGGTTGCTGAGTCCGCCCACGACCTGCAGCTCGGTTTTGGGCAATCCTGGCACCACTTCCTGTGCCGCGGCGCAGGTGCCGGCGGCAAGCGCGGCCGCAGTCAGAATGGGCAGCAGAATGTTCTTGGTTTGCATCATGCTTATCTCCTCCTACAGGGTGGGTCGGCTTGCCTGGATGTGTCAGAGCATGGCAAGCCGGCTGTTGCTCAGGTCGGTAATCAACATATGGCCTGGCGCGTGGGTAATGCTGAACTCGGGGCGTACATGCTGGATAATGGACTGGGGCGTAACGCCGCACGCCCAGAAAACGGGGATGTCGCCCTCCCGTAGCGGGACGGGATCGCCGTAGTCGGGCTGGCCCAGGTCCGCTATGCCGATGAGGGCGGGGTCGCCCAGATGCACGGGGGCGCCGTGCACAGCAGGAAAACGGCTTGTGATCTGGATTGCGCGGATTGTGTCCGCGGCGCAAAAGGGACGCATGGATACCACCAGTGGACCGCTCAGGCGGCCGGTGCCCGTGGTGGGAATGGTGCTCCGGTACATCGGCACGTTGCAGCCCTGGCTGATATGGCGGATTTCGAGGCCGTCGGCGAGCAGGGCTTCCTCGAACGAGAACGAACAGCCGATGAGAAAGGACACCAGATCGTCGCGCCAGAATTCATGCAGGCCAAGCGGTTCCGCAATCAATTCTCCATTGCGCCATACGCGATACCGGGGGATATCGCTGCGGATGTCGATGTCCGCACCCAGCGCGGGTACATCGGTCTGGCCGGGCCGTGTCACCGCAAGCAGGGGGCAGGGCTTGGGATTGCGTTGGCAAAAGAGCAGGAACTCGTCGGCCAGCGCCTGCGGCAATATCATCAGATTGGCTTGTACGCATCCCGGCGCCAGGCCGGCTGTGGGTCCGGCATGCTGTCCCGTGCGTATGGCGCTTCTGCATCGCGCTGCTTCGGCGCTGAGCATGTGCTGCGCGTCAAGGTATTCCGCCATGAAATCCCTCTGCTGATCCGTGCATGACAGGCGGGGCCCGCCCTTGCTGCTATTCCAGCCTATACCGCAAGCACTGTCCAATTGTATGTTTGCATCCGGGGCGATAAGCAATGCTTATGGCTGCTCCGTCAAGGTGGCAGGCAGGCCTGCGCGCCGTGCTATGCGCTGGGCGAGGGTGGCGACGGTACGCAGGGTATGACTGTCGGGACAATCCACCCAGCATGCATAGAAGCCCAGCGCTGCGGGTGTGCGATCGACGTCAAGCAGGCACAGCTTCCCTTCCTCGACTTCCTCGGTAATGACCGCGGGCGCGATGACGCTGGGGCCTATGCCGCGCCGCGTCATGTGCACAATGGTGCTGAGGGAGGCGCTCCCATATAGCCGCGGTGCCTTGACGCCGGCTTCCAGCAGCAGCGCCTTGGTGGATTGATAGGGTAGGCTGACCGCGGGATAGGTGATGACGGGATAGTGTCCGAGCTCCGCGACGGTTACGCGCCGCCCGTGCATTTTCAGTCCTGGGCTGGCAATCCAGGCCAGATCGTAGTCGCACAGGTGCATATGACGTTCGCGCGGATCCTGGCTGGGCCCGACGACAAAGGCCAGGTCGATCTGATGCGATGCCAACTGACTGCGCAGGACGTGGGTGGTATCCACCTGGATGTCCACCGTGAGCGCGGGATAACGATGGTGCAGCGCATCAATGAGATAGTGCAGCCAAGTATGCACGAGCGTTTCGGAGCTCCCCAGCCGCAAGGTGCCGCGTATGGCATCGCGCTTGCGGGCCACGCGGTACATGTCGTTGCGCAGTTCCAGCATGCGCCGGGCGTGCGACAGCAGCTCCTGGCCTTTTTCCGTCAGGCGGATGCCGCGTGCGCCGCGTTCGAACAGGCGCACATTCATGGACGATTCCAGCGCGGCAATGCGCTGGGAAATCGTGGGTTGCGTGGTGTGCAGCTTTTCCGCCGCGGCACGAAAACTGCCAAGCTCAGCCACCCAGACGAATGCGTTGATCTGCTTGAAGTCCATGGCGAATGGTATCGCTAATTGTTTGGAGCGCGATAGCGCCGCTTTTTCAATGATGATAGTCAAGAATAGTTAATGGTGAACGTAATGAATGGACGGCATGCCCTTCCTCTCTATAAGATTTCCTCAAGCATCACTGTGGAATGCCTGCTTGTGCGTGGGCCAGACTTGTATGACGACTGATTCAAACATCGCCCCGCCCGATCCTGGTGCCCGCATCGGCCTGGTTGCGCCCGAGGGCATCGAATGCATAGATTGCATTGCGCGCGAATACAGCCCCCTGCCGGGCTTTTCCGTGCAGCCCCTGTCCGATATGGCGCCGATCGGCGACGAACTGTCCCTGCTTGCGATCATCCGCATGCTGAACCGAGGCGGCGCGCCTCTTTCCCGAGAGTCCTACCGCAGCCTGGGAATACACCTGGAATGCCTGGCCGCGCCAGGCCTGCGAATTAGCGAGTTGCATGACGGCAGGGAGGGCGTGTTGGCCCTCGAAGGCGATATCGAGGCGCTGAACCTCGCTCTGGCAGGCCTGGCCGTGGTGATACGCAGCGATGTGCCGCACGAATCCATGGTTCAGGTCATTATTACCGGTCACAATGCCGGCGCGGACCGCGACTGGTACAGTGACCCTCTGCGGCCCATGCCCCCGGGCGTCAAGGCGGTCTCTGTCAGAGTGCGTACGCTGGGCATATAGATTTCCCGGCTTGTCCACGCGTCGAGCCCCAGTCCGTTTTCCTTCTTCGCGGCGCGCCATACCATCAAAGTTCACCGCTCAACCTGAGCGGGCGCGCCAATGCGTGTAAGATGAAAGTTGTTGCTCATCTGACCCGGATTTTTCGTAGGAGGACTCGCGATGGAACACCCGAACAGCTTTGGCGCACGCGATACGCTGGATGTAAATGGCAAGGCGTACCAGATATTTCGGCTCGATGCGCTTGCTGAACACGGCTTGGATGTGGCCCGACTGCCCTATGGTCTGAAGATCCTGCTCGAGAACCTGCTGCGCACCGAGGGCGGCGACGTCACCGCCGATGACATCCGCGCGCTGGCCTCTTGGGATCCCAAGGCCGAGCCCAGCAAAGAAATCGCCTTCACGCCCGCACGCGTGGTGCTGCAGGATTTCACCGGGGTGCCGGCGGTGGTCGATCTGGCCGCCATGCGCGAGGCCATGAAGGCGCTTGGCGGCAGCCCCTCGCGCATCAATCCGCTGGCGCCTGTGGAGCTGGTTATCGACCACTCCGTCATTGTCGATGTGTTTGGCAGCCCCGCGGCCTTCGAGCAAAACGTGGAAATCGAATACGGACGCAATCTTGAGCGCTACCAATTCCTGCGCTGGGGCCAGAGTGCCTTCGACGATTTCCGCGTCGTACCTCCGGGAACAGGCATTGTCCACCAAGTCAATCTCGAGCATCTGTCGCGTGTAGTCTTCACACGTGAATCCGATGGCCAACTGCTTGCCTACCCCGATACCTGTGTCGGCACAGACTCGCACACACCGATGGTCAACGGCCTGGGTGTCGTGGCCTGGGGCGTCGGCGGCATCGAGGCCGAGGCCGCCATGCTGGGGCAGCCCATCTCCATGCTCATACCCCGCGTCGTGGGCTTCAAGCTCACGGGTGCGCTGCCCGAGGGCGCAACCGCCACCGACCTTGTCCTCACCATTACCGAGCGTCTGCGCCAGCATGGCGTGGTGGGCAAATTTGTCGAATTCTACGGGCCCGGCGTGGCCTCGGTACCGCTTGCCAATCGGGCCACCATAGGCAATATGAGTCCGGAATACGGCTCGACGATTTCCATATTTCCCATAGACCAGGTCACACTGGACTATATGAAGCTGACCGGACGCACGGCCGAGCAGATCGCACTGGTCGAAGCCTATGCCAAGGCGCAGGGCATGTGGCACAACCCGGATGCGGAGCCACATTACTCCGAAACGCTGGAACTGGACCTTTCCACCGTCCAGCCGTCCATAGCCGGCCCCAAGCGGCCTCAGGATCGCATTGCGTTGGCCGAGTCCAAGGAAGCGTTCCGCGGCGCCCTGGCGGCGCTGGCGCCCAGCGGCGGCAAGGAAAAGCCCAAGGGGTACGACAAGGCCGTGGCCGAATCCTTTCCGGCGTCCGACCCTCCGGCCCAAGATCCTGGGCAGGATGTCACGCCCGCCCCAACCGATCATGTCAAGGATGCGCCAGCCGCGGTTGCCCGCAGCCAGACCGCAGTGCCTGTCACCTTCAGCGACGGCACGCAAGGCGAGGTGGATCACGGCGCGGTGGTGATCGCGGCCATCACATCATGCACGAATACCTCCAATCCGGCCGTGATGGTTGCGGCGGGACTGCTGGCGCGCAATGCCGTCGAGAAAGGCCTGAGCCGCAAGCCGTGGGTCAAGACCAGCCTCGCGCCCGGATCGCGCGTAGTGACCGACTACTTCCAGAAGGCCGGACTCACCCCCTACCTGAATCAGTTGGGCTTCAATTTAGTGGGATATGGCTGTACCACTTGCATAGGCAACTCCGGTCCGCTCATCCCCGAAGTCAGTCAGGCCGTGACATCCAACGATCTGTCCGTCGTGTCGGTGCTTTCAGGCAACCGCAACTTCGAGGGCCGCATCCATGCCGAAGTCAAGATGAACTATCTGATGTCGCCGCCCCTGGTGGTCGCCTACGCGCTGGCCGGCACCATGGACATCGACCTGTACAAAGACCCGCTCGGCATGGGCAAGGATGGCAAGCCGGTCTATCTGAAGGACATCTGGCCCAGCACGGCGGAGGTCGCCGAGGTGGTGGACGCGTCCATTGCCTCCGACATGTACAAGTCGGGCTATGCGGATGTGTTTGCGGGCGACAAGCGCTGGCGAGAGCTGCCAACGCCATCGGGCGACCTGTTCCAGTGGGATGAGTCGTCCACCTATGTGCGCCATCCGCCTTATTTCGAGAACATGCCGCGCACACCCGATCCGGTCGGCGACATCAAGGGTGCGCGGGTACTGGCCAAACTGGGCGATTCTGTTACCACAGACCATATCAGCCCGGCCGGCTCCATCGCGAGGAATTCGCCCGCTGCGGCCTATCTCACGTCGCATGGTGTGGCGCCCAGGGATTTCAACTCCTACGGCTCGCGGCGCGGCAATCACGAGGTGATGATACGGGGGACATTCGCCAATGTGCGCTTGCGCAACCAGCTTGCGCCCGGCACAGAGGGAGGCTACACACGCGATTTCACTCAGGCCGACGGTCCTGTCACGACCATCTTCGAAGCGTCGCAGGCCTATCTTGCGGCTGGCACGCCGCTGGTGATCCTGGCGGGCAAGGAATATGGCTCGGGTTCTTCCCGCGACTGGGCGGCCAAGGGCACTATCCTGCTGGGCGTCAAGGCAGTCATTGCGCAATCATACGAACGCATTCACCGGTCCAATCTTTTGGGCATGGGTGTATTGCCCTTGCAGTTTCCCGATGGGCAGGATGCGGAAAGCCTGGGCCTGACCGGAGAAGAAGTCTTCGATATCGAAGGTGTCACGGCGATGAACGAGGGGGGCGTGCCGCGCACGGTAACCGTGCGGGCGGGCGGCAAGACGTTCGAGGCGCTGGTGCGCATCGATACGCCCAGCGAGGCCGATTACTACCGCCACGGCGGGATCATGCAGTACGTGCTGCGCGATCTTATGAACAAGGCTGGCTGATCGAACGGGTGCGGCGCCCCGTGCGCCGCGGCCTCGCGGAAGGATGAACATGCATGACAGTGAAGACCGCCTTGTTGACATCGAGCTCAAGCTTACGGCGCAGGAAGATCTGCTGCAAGCCTTGAATGAGCAGGTAGCGGTGCAGCAGAAGGAAATTGCGGCGCTGCGTGCGCTGTGTACGGCCCTGGCCCGTCGCGTGGGCGACATGGCCCGCGATGGCGGCGGCGCAGATGCCTATGCCGAGGAGCGGCCGCCCCACTACTAATCGGCGGACTGCCAGGCCTGGGGGTATGCGGTGCGCAGGCCTGCGGCGTTCGCCCGGAGCCTGGTTGGCGATGGATGGCTCCAGGCTCCAGGCCTGGCGCCGTGGCGCTCAGCCCTTGGGCAGCCGGAACAACTCCGGATCGGGGCCGCTGCGTCCGTCAGGGCGGTCCAGTGCCGCAATCGCAGCCATGTCCTCCTCATCCAGCACGAAATCGAAGGCGTCGAAGTTTTCCCGCATGCGTTCGGGCGTGACTGTCTTCGGGATGACCATATTGCCCAGTTGCAGATGCCAGCCGAGCATGATCTGGGCAACGGTGCGCCCATGTTTGCGTGCGATGGCCGTTAACTCGGGATCTTCCCACAATTGTCCTCGGCCCAGCGGGCTCCAGGCTTCGGTGACGATATCGTGCTCTGCGTGAAACTGGCGCAGCTCGGTCTGCTGGAAATGCGGATGAAGCTCAATCTGGTTCACCACGGGTAGCACGCCGGTTTCATCCAGCAGCCGCTGCAAGTGGTTGATATTGAAGTTGCACACGCCTATGGATTTGGCCAGCCCTTCATCGCGCAGCTGGATCAGCGTTTCCCAGGCCTGGATGTAGAGATCGTTCTTGGGCACAGGCCAGTGGATAAGGTACAGGTCGACGTATTCGGTGCCCAGTTTTTCCAGGCTCTCGATGAAGGCGGCCCGGGCCGTGTCATGCCCGTGGCGGTCGTTCCAGAGCTTGGTTGCCAGGAAAATGTCGTCGCGCGCTACGCCGGACGTCGCGATACCCTTGCCCACGCCGGCTTCATTGCCGTAAATGGCCGCGGTATCGATGGATCGGTAGCCTGTTTCAAGCGCGGCGCGGATAACCGACGGAGCGGCGTCATTCTCGATCTGCCAGGTGCCGAAGCCCAGTTGGGGCGCGCTACGGCCGTCGTGAAACGACACGATATTCTGTTTGCCTGCCATGATTACTCCCTGCGTGTTCGGCGCGGCGCCCGGGGCGGGCCTGTCTATTTGTTATCTGCGCCATTCTGGCCGATTATACGGTTTGTGCACTGCGGGAAGGCATCAATTGGTATCCCGCGCGACGGAGTCATTTTTCAGGAGGAATGCTATGAGTGTTCATAGGCAGGCGCAGCGCATCAGCGTGCCGCAACTGATGGCCAGCAAAGGCGGGCGAAAGCTCGCCGCGTTGACATCCTATAGCGCGCCTTTCGCGCGTTTGCTGGACGACGCGTTGGACATGATTCTTATCGGAGACTCCACGGCCATGGTGGGCTACGGCATGCCCGATACACTGTCCATTACTGTGGAACAAATGGCGGCCCATGCCGCTGCGGTCGTGCGGGCAACCGAACATGCCTGCGTCATGGTGGACATGCCTTTCGGCAGTTTCCAGGAGTCGCCCGCGCAGGCGTTCGTGAACGCCGCCCGTCTGCTCGCGGTCAGCGGAGCGAGCGGCGTGAAGCTGGAGGGAGGCGTCGCCATGGCGGATACCACGCGTTTTCTGGTCGAGCGCGGTATTCCCGTGCTTGCGCATGTCGGCCTCATGCCGCAGTACGTCAACACCATGGGAGGGTTCAAGGCCCAGGGCATGACACAGGAGGCTGCCGAGCGCATAGTGCGGGATGCGCAGGCGCACGAAGCGGCCGGCGCCTGGGGCGTGGTGCTGGAGGGCATTGCGGAGCCGCTGGGGCGTCGTATCACCGAGACGCTGCGAATTCCCACCATAGGCATCGGCGCCTCGCCGGCCTGCGATGGTCAGATTCTTGTCACTGAGGATATTCTGGGCCTGAGCGGCGGCCGCATTCCCAAATTCGCCAAGCAGTTCGCGGATGTTGGCGCGGTGATACGCGAGGCGGTGCGGCAATATGCCAGCGAGGTGCAAAGCGGCGCTTTTCCGGGGTTGGAGCATTGTTTTGGGGTAAAGAAGCCCGATTGAACGCGGCGCCGGCGGACGCTTCATGGGGGGCAGCTGCGCATTCGCAGGCAGGCCCGGCCATGGTCAGGGACTGCCTAAAGTGCGCCCGAGACGTCGGCATCGGTGATGATGGATCGCCACTTCTTGCGCTCGGAGGCCAGCAGTTTCTTCAGGTCGGCGGGCGAGCCGCCCCCCGGCTCGGCGCCCATATCCACGATTTCCTTGCGCACTGCGGGGTCCGCAAGCGTGGCGTTCAGCGCCTTGTTGGCGCGCTCTATGATTTCCACGGGCGTATTGGGCGGGGCCATGAGGGCGAGCCAAGCGGAAGCCTTCAGCTCGGGATGGCCTTGTTCGGCCATGGTGGGTACCTCGGGCAGGGCCTGTACGCGATGATCGGACATGACGCCCAGCGCCTTGATCTGATGCTGGCGAACCTGGTCCAGGACGCCGGGCACCAGTTGAAACATGGATTGGATCTCGCCCGTAACCAGGTTGCTGTTCGCCTGCGCGGCCGAGCGGTAGGCAATATGCACCATATTGGTGTCGGTGGCGCTCATGTATAGCTGTCCAGCCAGGTGCATGACGCTACCGTTGCCGGTCGAGCCGAAATTGACGATGCCGGGATTGCGTCGCACGTAGTCGGTGAAGCTGGCCAGGTCGGATACGGGCAGCGAGTTGGACACCACCAGAATGTTGGGCATCTGCGCCACCAGCCCGATGGGCGCGAGCGACATGCTGCCCACTTCCGCCGGCAGTTCGCGGTACAGAATGGGATTGATGGTCAGCAGTTTGGTGTCGCACAGCAGAAGCGTGCCACCATCAGGCGGTGCGCTGGCGACGATGGCCGCAGCGCCGTGTCCGTGGATACCATTGCTGCGGGCCATAGCGAAGCTGCCTCCCAGGCGCTGGCCCAACTCGCGCGCAACCAGGGACGCCAGCTTGGTGCTGATCCCCGTGTCGGGCGGTGCGGGCACGATGATCTGCACCGCTCTGTCCTGGGGTGGCCAGACCGCCTGGCCGCCATGGGCGGCGCAGGCCAGCACGCAGGCCGCAAACCCGGCCATACGGGCAAAGGTGATACGCATGATACTGTCCGTTGCAGCGTCGCAAGAACCTTGCGCTGTGCGCGAAGGCGCTCGTCAAAAATACTGGGATTACCCCCGGTAATTTATCATGCTTGTTTGATGGGAACGATGTAACACACTTCGGCGGCTGCCCCTTGGGTCCATGGCGGACATTGCCGGGTTGCCTGGCGGGGGCGGCGAAGGGCATCGTCACGGGAAGGAAAACGGTATGGAACACTTTGCCATCGGTGCGTTCGAGATCGCTCTGCTTGTGGCTGGCCTGGTGCTTGGAGCGCTATGCAGCGGCCTGGTGCTGGGGCGACTGCTGTTGCGCAGCCGCGCCGAGCACGCGGCTACGCAGTTTCTCGCTCGCCAGCGGGCCGAACAGCTTGACCTGGTGCGCGCCGACCTGGACGAAACCCGTGATCGTCATGTGGGCGCCGAGGCAGAGCGTTCCCGCCTGGATCGTCAGCTGGCGCGCAGCGAATCCACCATCCAGGGCTTGCAGGAGCGCGTGGGGGAACTGCGCGCCGGGCGGGATGTCCTGGAGGTGGAACGCCGCCGGCTCGGCGAGCGCGTGGCCGGCCTGGACAAGGAGCTGGCGGAGCTGCAGGCGGTGCACGCGGAAAAACTGGCCGGCTTTCAGGAAATGAAGGCGGGATTCGAGCAGTCCCGCATGCAGCTCAAGGCAGAGTTCCAGAATTTGGCCAACCAGATACTGGAAGAGAAGGGCAAGACCCTGGCCCAAAACAGCCAGGCCTCGCTGGATGTGCTGCTCAGGCCGCTGCGCGAGCAGCTGGATCGCTTTCAGCAACGCGTGAATCAGGTGCATGACGAAACCGTGCGCGGCAATGCGTCCCTCGGGGCGGAAATCAGGCGCGTGATGGAAGTGGGCTTGCGCATAGGCGCGGAGGCGAGCACGCTGGCCATGGCGCTCAAAGGGGAAAAGAAAACCGCGGGCAACTGGGGTGAAATGCAACTGGAACGGAGCCTGCAGCTGGCCGGACTGATCGAAGGCGATCATTATGCGGCCCAGCCGCGCTTCAAGGATGGCGAAGGGAACAGCCGGCAGCCCGACTTTGTCATCAAATTGCCTGATGGCAAGCACATGGTCATTGATAGCAAGGTGTCGCTCGTTGACTATGACCGAGCCATTGCCGCCGACACTGAAGCCGGGATGCGGGCCGCCCTGGATGCGCATGTGCAGGCCGTGCGCAATCACATCGACGATCTCTCGCGCAAGGACTACTCCAACCTGGTGGGCATGCGCAGCCCGGGTTTCGTAATCATGTTCATGCCGATTGAGCCGGCCTATATCGAAGCGATGAGGCACAATCGCGAGCTTTTCAACTATGGCTACCAGCGCAATGTGGTCATGGTGTCTCATACGACCCTGATGCCCATACTGAAGACAGTGGCCAACCTCTGGATGGTGGCGCGCAGCAACGAGCAGGCGCAGGAGCTCAGCGCCCGGGCCGGCGACATCTTCAATCAGGTGGTGCTTGTGGCAGAACGGCTCAAGAAACTGGGGGAGTCGCTGGACGCCGTGCGCAAGCACTACAACGGCACCGTGACGGCCCTAGCGGGGCAGCAGGGGCTGTACGGCAAGACATCGCGGTTTGCTGAACTGTCCTCTCGCGCCACCAAGACCATGCCGGCCATTGAGCCGCTGCATGCCGATTTTGAAAGTGAAAAACTCGAGCTCATTGCGCGTCAGCCGGATGAGCCGATCTGAGCCCCGGATCAGTTAGCATAGAGGCTGTCCCGGGGTTGGGAGAGGAAAAAATGTCGACGCTGGACGGTGCACAGCAAACCAGACCGCACTACACCGTGGCGATTCTGATCGCCGTGATCATTGCCGTGCTGATTGCGGTGGATATCCATGCTCGCTCGGCGGAGTCCAGCGCTGCATTGCGTGGCGCGCTATGGTGGGGCTGCATGGCCGCCGCCGCCACCAGTCTGGGCACGCTCCCGGTGGTTCTTTCCATCGATTTTTCACAACGCGCGCATGACGCCATGCTGGGTTTCGGCGCCGGTGTCATGCTGGCTGCAAGCTCGTTTTCACTGATTCTGCCCGCGCTCTCCGTGGCGGAAGGCCAGGGTGCGACCGCCTGGACGGCGGGTCTCATCGTTTCCTGCGGCATTGTCCTGGGCGCGCTGATGCTGCTCTGGCTTGATAAGGTGCTGCCGCATGAGCATTTCATCAAGGGGCTCGAGGGCGCGCGCTCCAGCAAGCTGCGGCGGGTCTGGCTGTTCGTGCTGGCCATATGCCTGCACAACTTTCCTGAAGGCCTGTCGATAGGAGTGGGTTTTGCGGGCCCAGACCAGATCGGCGGACAAGCGCTGGCAACCGGTATTTCCATCCAGGACATTCCGGAAGGGCTGGTCGTGGCGTTGGCGCTTACCAGCGTGGGTTATGGACGTTGGCTGGCGATAGGTGTGGCGGTGCTGTCGGGGTTGATCGAGCCGCTTGCGGCGTTGCTCGGTGTGGTCATCATAGGCCTATCCCTGGCGCTGCTGCCCTGGGGGCTGGCCATGGCCGCGGGCGCGATGCTATTCGTCATCAGCCATGAAATCATTCCCGAGTCCCACCGGCAGGGACATGAGAGCGCCGCCACGGGCGGACTGATCGTGGGTTTCGTGCTGATGATGCTGCTCGATACGGCGCTTGGTTGAGCTGCTCGAAAAAATACGACAATTCTAGGGCAAACCCGGATAGGAAACATTCATTTCATACAACGAAGTCGTTGTAGCATACGTTGTCACGACAATGCCGAATCCGGCATCCTGAAGACATCTATTCAGAAGGGGGAATCACCATGCGTACACTTTTTTCTTCCACGCTTGCCAGAAGGCTCGCACTCTCGGCCGGCGCCGCCGCCATGATGGCAGCTCTGGTTGCGCCGGTGCCCGCCGCAGCACAGCAGAAGTTCGTCAGCATCGGCACCGGCGGCGTCACCGGCGTCTATTATGCCGCCGGCGGTGCCATCTGCCGTCTGGTGAACAAGGACCGCAGCGAGCACGGCATACGCTGTTCGGTCGAATCCACAGGTGGCTCGGTATTCAATATCAACACCATCAAGGCGGGTGAGCTCGACCTGGGCGTCGTGCAATCCGATGTCGGCTTCAATGCCTATAACGGCGAGGGCCAGTTCAAGGATGCGGGCCCGTTCAAGAAGCTGCGTTCGGTGTTCTCCATCCATCCCGAGCCTTTCACAGTCGTAGCGCGCAAGGAAGCCAACATCAAGACCTTTGACGATTTCAAGGGCAAGCGCTTCAATGTGGGAAACCCCGGCTCGGGCACGCGCGCCTCCATGGATCTGCTGCTCAAGGCGCGCGGCGACGATTACAGCATGTTCTCGCTGGCATCCGAGCTCAAGCCTGACGAGCACGGTTCGGCGCTGTGCGACGGCAAGATCGACGGCTTCTTCTATGCGGTTGGGCATCCGTCCGCGAATATCCAGGACCCCACCACCACCTGCGGCGCCCAACTGGTTTCGCTGACGGGACCCGCTGTCGACAAGCTGGTTGAAACCTATCCGTACTATGCCAAGGCAACCATTCCTGCCGGCCTGTATCCCAACAATCCGCAGGCTACTGAAACCTACGGTGTCCTGGCCACGTTCGTGACGTCTGCCGATGTTCCCGAGGAAACCGTCTACACCATCGTCAAGACGGTATTCGAGAATTTCGACGACTTCAAGAAACTGCATCCGGCCTTTGGCCACCTCGATGCCAAGGACATGGTGTCCAAGGGCCTTTCGGCACCGCTGCATCCAGGCGCCGAGAAATACTTCAAGGAAAAAGGCCTGCTTTGACCTGCTGAGGTGGCGTGCAGGGCCCCGCACCGCCGGGGCCTTTGCCGTCATCGACCACACGCCATGCGCGCGGCGGTCCACTGGTCGGTCCCTCCGGCTGCATTTCACGTTTTTTTTAGGAATCCACCATGAGCACGACAATCCCCACGGATTCGACCGCCCCGCAAGCCAGCGCGCCGTCGAACGCTCATCTTGAACAACTGGTGGCCGATGTTGATCGGGGCGGCCGCAATGTTGGCGGCTTTACCGGCGCAGTGCTGTTCTGGGGCGCCGTCATCTGGTCGCTGTTCCAGCTTTGGGTGGCATCCCCGCTGCCTTTCGCCCTGAATATCGGTATCTTCAACGACACGGAAGGTCGGGCCCTGCATCTGGGCATGGCCGTCTTTCTCGGTTATCTGGCCTATCCCGCTCGCAAGAGTTCTCCGCGCGACCAGATGCCCGCCATTGACTGGGTGCTCGCCATCATCGCGGGGTTTTGCGCGTCGTATCTGTTTATTTTCTATAAAGAACTGGCCACGAGGCCAGGCATTCCCACCACGCTGGATATTGTCTCCGCCTCCATCGGCCTGCTACTGCTGCTGGAAGTGACGCGCCGCGCACTGGGCGCGCCCATGGCTGTGCTGGGTGCCATCTTTGTGGCGTATGTCTTTCTGGGGCCTTGGCTGCCCGACGCGCTGGCTCACCGCGGCGCGTCGGTCGAGCGGCTGATGTCCCACATGTGGCTCACCACCGAGGGCGTCTACGGCGTGGCGCTGGGCGTGTCGCTGTCCTACATTTTCATTTTCGTCTTGCTGGGCTCGCTGCTTGACCGCTGCGGCGCGGGCAACTACATGATGCAGGTTTCCTTCGCCATGCTGGGCCACTTGCGCGGGGGGCCCGCCAAGGTCGCCGTGGTGTCCTCGGCCGTCAATGGCATTGTGTCGGCCTCGTCGGTGGCCAACGTCGTTACGGGGGGCATATTCACCATTCCTCTCATGAAGCGGGCGGGCTACGGCGGGATACGCGCCGGAGCCATCGAGACGGCCTCTTCCGTCAACGGCCAGATCATGCCGCCCGTTATGGGCGCCGCGGCATTCCTGATGATCGAGTATGTGGGCATTCCCTATACCGACATCATTCGCCATGCCCTGCTGCCGGCCAGTATTTCCTATATCGCGCTGTTCTATATCGTGCATCTGGAAGCACTGAAGATGGGCATAGAGCCCATGATGTCCGCCGGAAAGCCACGCACGCTGCTGCAGAAACTGGCTGGCTGGGGCATGGGCATCGCTGGCACGCTCATTGTCATGGGCTTGACTTATTGGATAGGCATAGGCGTACAGGCGGTTGCAGGCGACGCCGCCATATGGATACTGCTGGCCATGCTGGCGGTGCTCTACGTGTGGTTGTTGCGCGTGGCGGCGGCGCATCCCGACCTGCCGACAGATATCGACATCACCAATCCTGTGCGGCCGGAGCCATGGCCCACGGTTCGCGCCGGCCTGTACTACCTGATCCCCATCGGAATCCTGGTATGGTGCCTCGCGGTGGAGCAGTTGTCGGCGGGCCTGTCGGCTTTCTGGGCCGTGGTCGCCATGCTGATCCAGATGATCACGCAGCACCCCATCATTGCATGGTTCCGCAAGCAGCCGGCCCGCGGCGTATGGAAACAGGGCTTCAGCGATGCCATTACCGGCCTGCAGGAAGGCGCGCGCAACATGGTCGGCATCGCTATCGCCTGCGGCACGGCGGGGCTTATTGTGGGCGCCATTACCCTGACCGGACTCGGGCTGCGCATGACCTCGTTCGTGGAGCTGGTATCCATGGGCAATGTGCTGATCATGCTGTTCTTTACCGCCTTTGTCTGCCTGGTGCTGGGGCTGGGCATGCCCACCACGGCCAACTACATCCTGATGGCGACGCTTATGGCGCCGGTGGTGGTGGAACTGGGCGCGCAGAATGGCCTGGTCATCCCGTTGATCGCGGTACACATGTTCGTGTTCTACTACGGGATCATGGCTGACATCACCCCGCCCGTGGGGCTGGCCACTTTTGCGGCGGCCGCCATATCGGGCGAGGACCCGATCAAGACAGGCATACAGGGCGTCACCTACGCCATGCGGACGGCTGTATTGCCCTTCATGTTCATTTTCAATCCCATGCTGTTGCTGATCGATGTGAATGGCTGGTGGGAGCTTTTCCTGGTGGTCACGGGCGCCACGCTCGCTTCCCTCACATTCGCGGCCGCCACGCTGGGCTGGATGCGCGCCAAGGCCACCTGGATGGAGATCGGCTTGCTGTTCCTGGTCACTTTCATGCTGTTCCGGCCCGACTGGTTCATGAACCAGATACAGCCGAAGTATGTCGCCCATTCGCCATCCGAATTGCTGCAGATCTCCGCGGACATGCCGAAGAAGGGCCGCCTGGTGGCCGAGCTGGAGGGCATGAACCTGGAAGGCGAGTCGCTGACCAAGACAGTGGCGGTCGCCCTTCCCGCGTTGCCTGAGGATGCGCAGGCAACGGGTACCGCAGCCGGGCAGCAGCGCCTGATGGCGGCCGGCCTGACGGTCATGGCGCTGGGCGATCAGGCACAGATTGCCTCGGTGCGATTCGGCAGTCAGGCTCGCAAGGGCGGCTGGGAACAGGGCTGGAATATCAATAAGGTGCTGGTGCCCAATCCCGCCAGGCCGTCCGAGTTCTGGTTCTACATTCCTGCCTTGCTCATACTGGCATTTATCTGGATCCGTCAGGGAGGCCGGCTGCGCCGCAAGGGCTTTGCTCAGCCCGCGGCGGCCTGATGCCGGACACGGGGAGCCGCCTTCCCGCGGCACCTCCGCTTCCCATGCGCGACGGCATTGCGGCAAGCAGGGTGTATTTGCCGCGAGGGCCATGGAAAACGCTGGGCGAATTCCTGCCTGGCCGGTTTCCGCATGTGCCGGCCGAAATCATCGCACGGCGCTTGGCGCAGGGCGAGATCGTCGACGGCACGGGCGTGGCGCAGAGGGCGGACAGCGCCTATCGGGCCGGCATGTGGCTTTGGTATTACCGCGAAGTGCCCGATGAGTCCGTCTTGCCCTTCGACCTGCCCATACTCCACCAGGATGCGCGCTTGGTCGTCGTGGACAAGCCGCACTTCATGGCCAGCACGCCCGGAGGCCGGCATCTGCGGGAAACGGCCCTGACACGGCTCAGGCGGCTGCTTGCGCTGCCCGACCTGACGCCGTTGCATCGTCTGGATCGCGAGACGGCCGGCGTGCTGATGTTCTGCGCCGATCCGGCCGCGCGCGGCGCGTACCAGTCGCTATTCCAGGCCCGGGCGGTGGTCAAGGAATACGAAGCGCTCGCGCCCTTGCCCGGGGGCCTGGCGCTTCCGCTCACCCGCCGCAGCCGTCTGGAGGATGTGCGGGGGTGCTTTGTCGTGCGTGAAGCGCCAGGCGCACCAAACAGCGAAACACGTATCGAACTCATGGGCCTTGACGGCTGCCCGGACGGCATGGCGCGCTATCGCCTGCTGCCCTTGACGGGGCGCAAGCACCAGTTGCGTGCGCACATGAGCGCGTTGGGACTGCCTATTGTCAATGATGGCCTTTATCCGCGCAGACAGGCCGCCACGGCCCCGGATGATTTCCGCCAGCCACTGCAATTGCTTGCACGAGCCATTGCTTTTCGTGATCCTTTTCTGGGGATCATGCGCCGCTTCGAAAGCACACGCAGCCTGCGGCTGTCTCAATAGCGATCGAAATAGTGCTGGATCTTGTCCGGTGTGCACGCATGCGGTGGCAGGGACAAGGCAAGCATCAGCAGCAGGCGCGCCTTCTGGGCGTTCAGATCATCCGCAGACAGGATGCCGCGCCTTGCCAGCCCGAGATCGGGCGTGACACGTCCGGCGCCGGTGCGGCTGCTGCGCGCGCAGACGACGCCCTGGCGTGCCGCCAGACGCAAGCCTCTCTCGGCCTGGGGCGTCAGGCTGCCATTGCCGCAGGCGGCAACGACAATGCCTCGTGCTCCCGCCTCAATGGCCGCCTTGTACAGATGCAAGCCCGCTCCCTGATAGTCATACAGGATATCGACCCGAGGCAGGCGCCTTATCTGCCGAAGCGCAAAAGGCGTGTCCAGCGTATGGGGGCGTGCGGGCGGACGCAGCGAAACAATGCTCCCGTCTTGAACTTCGGCAACGCAGCCGGCTTCGCCGGAGGTGAATGCATCGACATGGGTGGTGTGAATCTTGCTGACTAGTCGGGCGGCATGCGCACGGTCGTTCAGCATCACCAGCACGCCCAGACCTTGTGCCTCGGAGGACGCTGCCAGCAGCACGGCGTTGTACAGATTGAGCGGCCCATCGGCGCTGAGCGCGGATGCGGGGCGCATGGCGCCCGTCACGATCACCGGTTTGGCGCTTTTTATGGTCAGATTCAGGAAGTAGGCGGTTTCCTCCATGGTATCGGTGCCGTGTGTGATGACGACGCCGTCCACATCCGGTTGCTCGAGCAGGCGATCGACCTTGCGGGCGAGGCGCAGCCGCATCGTATCGGTAATCGCGCGGCTGTCCACATTGAATATCTGCATGCAGGAGATGTCGGCCAGGGACTGGATGCCGGGTACGGCAGCCAGCAGCGCATCGGCTTGCTGCGTGACGGTATAGTTCGTCAGGGTGGTGGCCTGCGAGGCCGTCGAGGCTATTGTTCCGCCCGTGCCGACGACGACAATGGCGGGTCGCTGTGCGGAGGATGAAACGGCGGGCCGTGTCTTGGCGGATTTGGGGCGGGAGGGCATGGCGCGGACGGCTCCTTGGTGGATGGCGCCATTCTATCGCCAGTTGCGCCACACCGCTCACGGGTGCGGCAAGCGGGGCGGATGGCCGTCACAGGGCTGCGCCGGTGGCGCGCGCTAAGGCGCGCGCCGCAGCTCCGCCGGCGGATACTTGATCTGCGCCCGGTACTTCGACACGGTGCGCCGCGCCACCACTATGCCTTCGCGCGCGAGCTTGCTGGCCAACACGACATCCGACAGCGGTGCCTGAGGGTCCTCCTCATCTATCATCTCCTGGATCAATGCGCGCACGGCGCCAGCCGAGCATGTGCCGCCAGAACGCGTGGCCAGTTCGCGCGAGAAGAAATGCTTGAACTCATAGATGCCGCGCGGCGTCGCCAGGTATTTGTTGCTGGTTGCCCGGGATACGGTGGATTCATGCATGTCCAGTTCCTGGGCGATCTCGCTGAGCATCAACGGGCGCAGCGCCACGTCGCCATAATCGAAGAATGTCTGCTGCCTAGCGACTATGGCCTGGGCCACGCGCTGGATAGTCTGCGTGCGCTGCGCAAGGCTGCGCATGAGCCACCGCGCTTCCTGCAGCGCCTGGGCCATCATCGCTCTGTCGTCATAGCGCGTACCGCGGAACATGCGCGCATAGGTGTCGTTCAAGCGCGCCCGTGGCAGGGCGTCGCGGTTGGAAATGGCAATCCATGTGCGACCAATTTTCTGCACATGGGCATCGGGTATGACGTAGCAGGAGGGGTCCACTGTGCCGGGGTGACGGCCAGGGCGGGGCGACAGGTCGCGTATGAGCATGCCCGCCGTGCGCGCTTGCGCTTCGCTGCATGCAAGCAGTCGGGCGAGCCCGGCGTAGTCGCTGCGGCCCAGCCTTTCGAGGTGGCCGTCCACGATGCGCAGTGCGGTATCGACGCCGGCCGTGTCAGCGGTCATGGCGAGCAGTTGCAGTCGGAGGCATTCGGGCAGATTCCTGGCCGCCAGCCCAGGCGGCCCTAGCTGCTGGACCAGTTTGAGCGCCAGTTCCCATTCCGCGGCCTTGGCCGGCGGGCTGAACTGGCCCGCCTCGGCCAACTCAAGCAGCGGTTCGCGCAGATAGCCATCGTCGTCCAGCGCTTCGATGATGTAGAGGGCCATGCGTCTTTCTCGTTCGTTCAGCGAGTAAGCGCAAAGGTCCTCGTAGAGCGCGTCCTGTAGTGTGGTTTCGCTCCGGGCCCACTGGCCGATGTCGGATTCGCCATCGTCACGCCCTCGCCGAACTGGATAGTCGCCCGACCAAGCCGCAGGCGCCTCCGCCTGCGCCTCGCCTTGCCGTGGCGCGTCTTCGATATCCGTCCCGGCGGATGGCGCCGAGCCGTCCTGCGAAATGGGCGCCTCGCCCGCGTCGCGGTTTGACGCCTCGGCGGATGCGTCCTGGCCGCCTTCCTCCAGTTCTTCCAGAAAAGGATTGTCCGCCAGGGCGCGGGCCACTTCGTGATTGAACTCCAGCGTGGACATCTGGAGCAGGCGCACAGATTGCTGCAACCTTGGTGTCAGCGCGGTTGTTTGCCGTGTTTGCAGTTCATAGCCAAGTTGTGCCAATTCGCTTCTCCCAGGGATGGCGACGGATGCGGCCGCACCGGTACTACCGGGTATGAAGCAATGTTTATGCCAGAATTGAATCACGTGTTGATTCAAGTGGATGCGGGTGCAAGCGCGGGGGGAATCAGGCGCATTCTTACCAATGCGTGTAAGAAATACGTTTGCCGTTGGCCGTGTGCGGTGCGGGGCGCGCATGCGCCGGCGAGCGGCATGGTGCGAAATCGCCCCTCAGTTATCCTTCTTGTCGTTCATCTGCTCCAGGCGGTTGTACAGGGTCTTGGGACTGATGCCCAAGGTGCTGGCGGTACGGCGCCTGTCGCCATCAAAGTGATTCAGCGTTGCCAAGATGACGGCATGCTGGGCATTTGTGAGCGGTGTGCCGACAGGCACCTTGAGAAATCCTTGCTGCACTTCCAGCGGCGCGGGGCGAAAGATGGGCTTGATGGGTGTGATGCGCAACTCGTCGTCGGCAAGAATGAAGGCGCGTGTCACGACATTCTTGAGCTCGCGGATATTGCCCGGCCAGTTGTATTCCTCAAGATTGCCCAGTGCATCGCGCGCGAAACGCTTCCTGGTTTTTTCCTGCGTGTTGAGATCAGCCAATATGCGTTGGGCCAGATAGGGGATATCCGATTTCCGCTCCCGGAGCGCGGGAACACGTATGGGAAAAACGGCCAGGCGATAAAGCAGGTCGGAGCGAAAATGACCGGCCAGCACGGCTTCCCTGGGATCGCGGTTTGTGGCGGCGACAATGCGCAGGTCGACTTCGACTTGCTGCGTTCCTCCCACCCGGTTGTAGCGCCGGCTTTCCAGCACTCTCAAAAGCAGGACCTGCATCGCCAGCGGCATTTCGGTTACTTCGTCCAGAAAGAGCGTTCCGGTGTGGGCGCGTTCGAAGCAGCCCATGGTGGTGGCGGCGGCGCCGGTAAAGCTGCCTTTCTCGTGCCCGAACAGCTCACTTTCGGCCAGCGAGGGAGAAATGGCGCCGCAGTTCACTGCCACGAAGGGCGCATCGCGCCGCAAGCTGCGCCCGTGGAGCGCGCGGGCCACGATTTCCTTGCCGGTGCCGCTTTCTCCGATGACGAGTACCGAGGCCTCTGTCGGTGCGGCCTTGACAATGGCGCGCGCCAGATCGAAAGCGGCATTGGAGCGGCCCAGTATCTTCGATGAATTGATCATGACGTGTCAGTCCAACATGAAACCTGCCTGCGCGCCCGGCGCGGCTGCAAGAGCGCGCCACGGTACCGGCCTGCACAAAGCGTTAAACGGTTTAGTACGTTAATACCAGATGTCTCGCAAACAATACTGCATATTTAAGGTATATTGAACGGCAGGCTTGGACGGTGTTCTTCTCGTCGCAAGTCGGATGCCATGCCGCCCGACACACTCGGGCAGGAAGGGTTTGGGAAAGTGTTTTTCTGAAACAGTGTATATGCCTCACCTTCTGGTTGTAGACGACGATGTTGCGACGAGAGAACTCATCGCCGACATTGCGGTCGATGATGGCTACACCACCGCACAGGCCGGCGATATTCGCCAGGCGCGCATACAAATTGAGCGGCAAAGGCCTGATGTCGTTTTCCTCGATATGCAGTTGCCTGACGGCAATGGCATGGCGTTCTGGAAAGACCTGAACTTGCCCGATGTCAACGTCGCATTCATAACGGGTTATTCCAGCGTGGATAATGCCATCGAGGCACTGCGACTCGGCGCCGTGGACTATCTGCTCAAGCCCGTGAGCTTGCGCCGCCTGCGTGGCCTGTTGCAGCAGGTCAAGGCGGCTGATGCGCCGTCGTCTTCCGTGGCGGCGCCCGATGATTGCTTCGCCAAGATGGTGGGCAAATCCCGCGCTATGCAATTGCTGCGCGTTCACATTGCGAAAGTGGCACCCACGCAGGCGACTGTGCTGCTGGTGGGAGAAAGCGGCACCGGCAAGGAGCTGGCGGCCGAAGCCATTCATCTGGCGAGTCCGAGGGCGTCGCAGCCTTTTCTGCCAGTCAATTGCGGCGCGATTTCGCCCAATCTGATAGAAAGCGAGCTGTTCGGGCACGAGAAGGGCAGTTTTACCGGGGCGGACAGGCAGCACAAGGGATATTTCGAACGGGCCCAGGGCGGCACCATATTCCTGGATGAAATCACGGAGATGTCCATGGATCTGCAGGTGCGTCTGCTGCGCGTGCTCGAAACGGGGCGCTTCATGCGGGTGGGTACCCAGGAGGAAATCAAGACCGATGTCCGTGTGGTGGCGGCCACGAATCGAAATCCCGAGCAGGCTGTTGCAATGGGTATGTTGCGTGAAGACTTGTATCATAGACTCAGCGTCTTTCCGCTGGAGCTGCCGCCCTTGCGCGAGCGCGAGAACGACGTATTGGATCTTGCCGATTACTTCCTTGCCCATCTCAACGAAGCGCATCAGACCAACAAACGATTTTCCGACGATGCGCGCGAGGCCATGAAAAAGCATGCATGGCCGGGCAATGTACGCGAGCTGCGTAATCATGTGTATCGCAGTTATATCCTGAGCGACAGTGTTCTGCACGGCAATTTCAGTTCCTTCGAGCTGGGGGCTCGCAGGAACGATCTGGGCGGCGATGTGCTGGTGCCCATGGGGGCTTCGCTGGCCGAAGCCAATCGGCAGCTTATCCTCGCCACCTTGAAACAATGCGATGGCGTCAAAAAAGCCGCAGCCAAGATGCTGGGCATCAGCCTGAAGACGCTGTACAACAGGCTTGAGGAATATGGCGAGGAAGGCGCCAAGGTGGATGCCCATCGCGTACGCTAGGCAGTCTGGCTGCCTGTCCTACGCCCCTGCTCAGCGAAAGGCGAACCCCGCGTTCTGAGAGGTGGATTTCTGGCCGGAGGCGGCTTGGGATCGCGAATGGTCTCAGGCTCCTCGCGCGGCGGCAAATCCACCTCCTTTTCGTCGCCGTCCGGGGGAGGTGTTTCTGGTGGGACGGGGGGGTCATTGCCGGGCGGGACCCCGGGATCCGTATCCGGAGGCTCGGGAACATGCGCCCAGAAAGCACGTTCCGATGATGCGGCAGGCTCGGCTTGTATCAAATTCATGACTTCTTCCGTTCGCAATAATGGGGGCTGGCGCGCTGGCCAGGGCATACGCGAGTGGCAAGCAGCGTGCCCGTGTGCTTTCATGCATGCGCCGACGGCACGTAAATTGCAAGCCGGTGCGGCCGGCGGCGTACAGTCTGGGGTGGCAAGGTTTCGGGCACGGATTGTCGGGAACAGTCGCAAATGTAACGGGTTGGCGCTTGCGTGTGCGCAAGCAGGGAGGGCAAACTGAATTGGCCGGCGCCTTCCTGGGTGCGGTAGCCGCACTCGGGCCGGCAGGTGGCTGCCTGTCCTGTTTTTGTTGGAGCCCGTATGAGTCGTTCTGTATGTGCAACGGTTCGCCTGCAATTGAACCCGTCCTTCACGCTGGACGACGCATGCGCGCAGCTGCCCTATTATCAGGGGCTGGGCGTCAGTCATCTTTATCTGTCTCCCGTCACCCAGGCGCGGCCGGGCTCGCTATATGGCAGCGATGTCATCAATCATGGATGTATCAACCCGGAGATCGGTGGAGAGCGCGCGTTGGCGGCGCTGTCGTCCCAGGCGCATTCTCGCGGCATGGGATTGATTGTGAAGATCGCGCCGGGGTTCATGGCCACGCATCCCGCAAATCCGTGGTGGTGGGACATCCTGCATTTGGGGCAGCAGAGTCGGTATGCGCGCTTTCTTGATATCGATTGGGCGGCGCCGTCGCCGCTGTTGCATGGCAGGGTATTGCTTCCTGTGCTGCCCAACGCTTACACGCGCAGCCTGGCGTTGGGCCATATTCAGCTTGCATACGGTGAGCGCAGCGGCGCATATGAAATCCGGGCGGCTGGCCTGTCTTACCCGATTGCGCCGGGGTCGCTGCATGTGGACGGAGAAGACCCGCAAGACGTGGTGAAAAGGCACGATGCGGCGGATGCCCAAGGAAGAACGAGGCTGCGTCGGCTGCTGAATCGGCAGCACTATCGCTTCGCCTGGTGGCGCAGCGCGGCATCGCACATCAATTGGCGCCGATGTCTTGGCTCGCGCGATCTAATCGGTGTACGGGTTGAGGACGATGCGGTGTTTGACGCCGTACATGCCTGCATCCTGGATTTATATGGGCGGGGCGTCATTGATGGCGTTGCCGTGGATGACGTGGATACGCTGGCCCGCCCGCCCGCCTACTGCCGGCGTCTGCGCCGGCAGCTCGCGCAGCGCCGCGGCGAGCGGCCCGTGGCGCTGCGCGACGAGGGGCCTTGGGTGCTTGTGCAGAAAATCCTGGTGACAGGCGAACAACTGGGGGCCGACTGGGACGTGGACGGCACGACAGGCCACGATTTTATGGATTGCGTGAGTGCCGTGCTGCATGATGCGGATGGGCACAAGCCGCTGACGGAGGCCTGGGCAGCGGTCAGTCGCGATGCACGCAGCGCACGGGAATACGGGCAGGAGATACGGCGCCAGCTCATTCCCCGGCATTTCGGCGCGGAACGGCTGGCGTTGCTGGCCTGCATGGCTGAGGCCTCTCCGGCCGGAACGGTGCGATGGAATACGGCGCTTGCGGGCCGCGCATTGGACGGCGTATTGACCACGTTTCCTGCGGCGCGCAGCTATGTCGACGCCTATCTGGCCCCGCCGGGCCCCGCGCGCGATGCCATTTGCCGCTTTCAGCAGCTGACGCCGGCAATCATGACTGTACAGACCCACACGCTGTCTTTTAGATATGGCCGCCTGCTATCCCGCAATGAAGCGGGCTGCGATCCGGATATTCTGGGTATCTCGCCCGCCGAATTCCACGAGGCCAACGTCCTGCGGGCTGAGCATGCGCCTCGCAGCATGCTCAGCACCGCGGCCGAGGGCCGGCTGCGCGGCGAGGATGCGAGGGCCCGTCTGGCGGTTCTCAGCGAATTGCCCGCAGTCTGGCTGCGCGCCAGCAGTCGGTGGATGAACTGGCCCAACACAGGACACATTCCCGCGGGGTCGAATCAAGCGGCGGAGCGCTATATGTTGCTGCAGTCGATGGTCGGGGGCTGGCCGCTAGATCTGAAAGTGACTGACGGTGCGGCGCTGCGGCAATACATACAGCGCCTGGTGCAATGGCAGGTCAATGCGCTGCGCCAGGCCAGCCGCAATACCGGATGGGCGCGGCCAGATCATTGGTACGAGCAGATGGCGGAGGACTTTCTGATCAGCCTGGTGCTCGAACACGGCAATTACCGGCTGGCCTGCGATGTGGCGGCTTTTGTTGACTATATCGCACCGGCGGGCGCGCTCAATGGATTGTCTCAGTTGCTGCTGCGCCTGACGGTGCCCGGGGTGCCCGACCTCTGCCAGGGGGCTGAATGGTGGGATTTCAGCCTGGGCGCACCGGACGACGCGCGTCAGGTGGACTACGCGACACGGCGTGCGCTGGCAGACACGCCCGACGGCGGCATGGCGCAATGGCTGGCCAACTGGCGTTCAGGGCGTCTAAAACAGGCAATCCTGGAGAAAGGATTGGGGTTCCGGCGCGAACATGTCACCTTGTTTGCGCAAGGCGACTATATGCCGCTTGCCATCCAGGGAAAACATGCCGACCATGCGCTTGCGTTCATGCGGCGCCTGCGGGACCAGTACGCCCTGGTGGTGGTCCCGCGCCTGTGCGCGGGCGCGGTCTGCGGAGTCGCCCCTGATGCCGTGCAGGATCAGGGCAACCCCTTGGAGGCCGCGTCGCTGCCAGAAGACCTGGCAATGGCCGAACTGTCCGCATCGCCGTCTGTATGCGGCGAAGACGCCCGGCTGCCCAGAGTGCCCGCCGCGTTCTGGAATCAGGATCGCGTTGTGCTGCCGCCTGCATTGGCGGGATGCGTGATGCGCGATGTACTGGGGGCCGGGCGCCACACCGTGGCCGCCGACGGCAGCCTGCGCCTGGCCTCGTTGCTTGGCCAGGCGCCGGTTGCGCTATTGTGTCCCGATCAGGGGTAGAGGCCTCGCACTTCGCGCGCTTCGAGTATGCGCGTGCATGCGGTGATGAATGCGGCCGTGCGCTGGCTGACCTTGTGCTCGACTGCCACGCTTGCCACGGCCGCGTAGGCGGCGCGCATGATGCCTTCGAGCCGATGGTTGATTTCGGATTCGGTCCAGAAGAAGCTGGAGAAATCCTGCACCCATTCGAAATAGCTGACCGTGACGCCGCCCGCGTTGGCGAGCACATCGGGGACGATCAGGGTACCCTTGGCTGTCAGGATATCGTCCGCCTCGGGTGTGGTGGGACCGTTGGCGCCTTCTATCACGACCTTCGCGCGTATGGAGTCCGCATTGCCTGCGTGAATCTGGCTTTCCAGTGCGGCCGGAATGAGCAGCTCTGTTTCCAGCGCCCAGAAATCTGCTTGTGAGATGGGTTCGGCATGCGCGCCACCCGCAATACCGCCTGTTTCCGCTGCATGGGCCAGCAGGGCAGGCACGTCGAGGCCATGCGCGTTGTGCAGCGCGCCGGTATGGTCCTGAACTGCGATCACTTTTGCGCCAGCCTCGTGAAAAAGTCTGGCCGCGGTGCCCCCGACATTCCCGAAGCCTTGAATGACGACGCGCGCACCCTCGATGGGAATGCCGGCGTCGCGCGCGGCTTCGCATCCGATGACGAACACACCCCGGCCTGTGGCTTCGACACGCCCCAGGCTGCCGCCCAGCGAGATAGGCTTGCCTGTGACGACGCCGGTGGCGGTGGCGCCCTCGTTCATGGAGTAGGTGTCCATCATCCACGCCATGGTCTGCGCATTGGTATTGACGTCGGGTGCGGGAATATCCTTGTTGGGGCCGATGATGAAGCCGATTTCGCTGGTGTAGCGGCGCGTAATGCGTTCGAGTTCAGCATGGGAGTAGTTGTGCGGGTCGAGACGTATGCCGCCCTTGGCGCCGCCGAAGGGCAGATTGACGGCGGCGGCCTTGACCGACATCCATGCGGACAAGGCCATAACCTCCGACAGCGTGACATCCTGGTGAAAGCGCACGCCGCCCTTGCCCGGGCCCCGCGATGTGTTGTGCTGCACCCGGTAGCCTTCGAAGTGGGCAATCGTGCCGTTGTCGAGTTCG
Organism: Allopusillimonas soli; assembly: GCF_004153445.1. Classification (GTDB taxonomy): domain Bacteria; phylum Pseudomonadota; class Gammaproteobacteria; order Burkholderiales; family Burkholderiaceae_B; genus Allopusillimonas; species Allopusillimonas soli. The sequence continues at coordinate 243,334 of NZ_SDQC01000003.1, read as the reverse complement.
ACGGGAACATCGACAATGAGCGCACGCTTGGGCCGCTTCAGGGTTTCAACCCATTTTGCCAGCTTGCCCAGGTATGGCGTAACGCGCTCCACCTGCTCCAGATAAACGCCCCAGGGTCCCAGGTTTTCCGGGTGGAGATAGGAGGGCAGGGCATGGTTGGGATTTTCTGACATGGCATGGACCTTGGTTTGAGATGAAGGAAACGATAGCGTTATTCTAAATCACCCCAATGTAGCGTCCCTTATTTTTGTGCCGTAAATTTACAAGGGGACGTATTAAAAACCCGTCCGAGGGGCAATCCCGATTCCGCCCCTTCGCTTATGGAGCCATACTTTCTCGTGCCGGCGCGTTGATCGTGCCATTGTTCAGACACTTTCTGGAGTAACCGTACATGTTCAAGAAACTGCAGGCGCTCGCCGCCGTGGCGCTGCTGGGCGCCGCTTCCTTATCCCAAGCTGCGGGCTGGCCTGAGAAACCGGTCCAATGGGTTGTGCCTTATTCGGCAGGCGGCGGCTCGGACGTCATTGCGCGCCTGGTGGCCTCGTCGCTGGAGAAATCCCTGGATCAGACGATCGTGGTGGAAAACAAGCCGGGCGCGGCCACCATTATCGGGGCGACCTATGTGCAGAACGCCAAACCCGACGGCTACGTGGTGGGCACCGCCGACTCGGGCACGCTGGCCTACAACCCTTCCCTGTACTCGAAGCTGTCCTACGATCCCGACGAATTCACGTATATCGGCGGGCTGGCTCGATTCCCCCTGATGCTGGCTGTGCGCCAGGAGTCGCCATTCAAGTCGGTGCAAGACGTGATCGATGCGGCCAGAAAGAGTCCTGGCAAGCTGTCCTCGGCGTCCGCGGGCGCGGGATCACCGCATCATCTTGCGCTGGAAATGTTCAAGCAAAGAGCCGATGTCAAGATTCTGCACGTACCATACAAGGGCGCTGCTCCCGCGCTGCAGGATCTGCTCGGGGGTCAGGTGGACATGGGGTTTGTCGATTCGGCGGCCGCGCTGTCGAACATCAAGGCAGGCAAGCTGCGCGTCCTGGCCGTCGCCACACCCGAGCGCATTGCCCTTTTGCCTGACGTGCCGACCATGGCCGAGGCCGGCGTCAAGGATTTCAATGCCTACGCATGGCAGGGTCTGGTCGGGCCAAAGGGGATGCCGGAGGAAGCGGTAAGCCGCCTGGGCGAGGCGCTGCAGACAGCGCTGAAGTCGCAGGAAGTGGACGGGAAAATCCGAAGCATGGGCGTGGAGCCCATGCCCATGTCGTCCGGTGACTTCAAGGCCTATGCGCAAGCACAGCGCGAGGAATGGGCCGAGGTGATCAAGACGGCCAATATCCGGCTTGATTGATGCCGCGCGGGCGCGTCGGCGGGTGTGCCGCCGCGCCCGGAATCAGATTCCGTAGCGGCGCAGGCCTTCCAGATCGATAACCTCGACCGCGCCGTATTCCACCCGCAGCAGCCGCGCGTCCTCGAGCGTGCGCAACGCTTGGTTGGTGCGTTGGCGCGAGGTGCGGGCAAGATAGCCGATTTCTTCCTGGGTGATGTCCAGTCGCATGCTGATGCCTGGATACAGCATGGGATTGAAAAGCTCGGCCAGGCATCGTGCCACCCGCGCATCGGCTGCGAGCAGCCGATCGTATTCGGCCTTGCCGATGAATTGCCCGACCCGCTCATTCAACTGATGCAGCAAATAGCGGTTGAAGGGAATGCTGCTGTCGAGCAGCCAGTTGAATGTTGCCTCGGGCAAGCGCGCAATATGGCTGTCGCGTAGCGCCACCACGTCGTACTTGCGTTCCTCGTGCTTGAGCAGGGAACCCTCGCCTATCCATCCGCCGCTTGGAACGCCCGTGAGCGAAGCCATCTTGCCATCGGGGCTGCCCACCGATACCTTGATCAGGCCGTCGAGCACGCCTATCCAGGCATGGGCGCGCTCGCCCTTGCGTTCTATGAGCGCGCCGGCGGGATAGCGGGCATACTGCGCGTCGTGCAGTACGCGCGCCTGCTGCGCGGGATCGAGCAGGCGAAACCAGGGAGCGGTCTCCTGCAGCGTCTGTTCCGGATGCATGGGGATTTACCCTAGAAAGTAGGCGAATGTCATATCGGCGACAGTTGAAGACATGAGCAGCTTATATCTTTACATACAGCTGACTGAACAACAAAACAGTTTGCAACATAAAGGCCCCGCATCGAGAGAAAACTGCGTGGGCCGCTTTGGAGGAGACACCATGGCACAGTCGTCGTCGCAGTATGCGCAGGCCGGGCCTCAGACCTTTCCAGGGTTGGTAATGCAGCATGCCCGTGAGCGCGGCGATCGACCCGCGATGCGCGAGAAAGATCTGGGCATCTGGCAGACCATGACCTGGGCCGAGTTGGCCAGGCAGGCCTGTGCACTGGCCAATGGCCTTGCATCGCTGGGGGTGCAGCCCGGCGAGCACGTCGCCATTGTAGGCGAGAACCGCCCCAGGCTGTACCTGAGCATGATGGCGGCACAATGCCTGGGGGCTATCCCGGTTCCTCTGTACCAGGATGCGGTCGCGCAGGAAATGCAGTACGTGCTTCAGGACGCCCGTATCCGTGTCGCGGTGGTCGAGGACCAGGAGCAGGTCGACAAAATGCTGGAGATTGCGCCGCGGTGTCCGGATCTTGCCAAGGTTGTCTATGATGATCCGCGGGGGCTGCGCAACTACAACGAGGAGCGCCTGCTTTCATTCGAAGCTGTGCTTGTATTGGGCGAGCAGTTTGCCCAGGCGCATCCCGGCTACGTTGAACAGGCCATGGCAGCCATCGATCCGCAGGATGCCGCAGCCATGTTCTACACATCGGGCACCACAGGCAAGCCCAAGGGCGTCGTGCTTTCGCATCATGCACTGATTGACCGCGCACGCGCAATCCAGGAACTTGAAAATCTGTCCGACCGCGAGGATGTGCTCGCCTATCTGCCGCCCGCATGGATAGGCCAGAATATGTTCTCGTACACTCAGTTTCTGGTAACGGGCTTTACGGTCAATCATCCCGAGTCGCCCGATACGGTGTCGATCGATATGCATGACATCGGGCCCACGTATTACTTCGCACCGCCGCGCGTGCTGGAGGGGCTGCTGACTCACGTGATGATACGCATGGAGGATGCCCATGCCATCAAGAGAAAGCTTTTTCATGTATTCATGGGCCTTGCCCGCCGCGTGGGCGTGCGCATCCTGGATGGCGATCGTACGGTCGGCACATGGGACCGCCTCAAGTATGCCGTGGGCAATCTGTTCGTATACGGGCCGTTACGCAACGCATTGGGCATGAGCCGTGTGCGGGTTGCCTACACCGCGGGCGAGGCCATCGGGCCTGATTTGTTTGTTTTCTATCGATCCATCGGTGTCAACCTGAAGCAGTTGTATGGCTCGACGGAGACTTCGGTCTTTGTATGCGTGCAAGCGGATGGGCATGTGCGCGCGGACACGGTGGGGCCGCCCGTCAAGGGCGTCGAGATTCGCGTGGCCGACAATGGCGAGATTCAGGTGCGCAGTCCCGGCCTGTTCTCAGGCTATTATCGCAACCCCGAGGCGACGGCCGAATCCTTCACCGACGACGGCTGGTATCACACGGGCGATGCGGGTTATCTCGACGAGGACGGCCAACTCAAGATCATTGATCGCGCCAAGGATGTTGGCAAGCTGGCTGACGGCAGCCTCTTTGCGCCGAAGTACATCGAGAACAAGCTCAAGTTCTTTCCTCATATAAAGGAAGTGGTGGCCTTCGGCAATGGTATGCCGGAAGTGTGCGCATTCATCAATATTGACCTGGAGGCCGTGGGCAACTGGGCCGAGCGCCGTGGCTTGCCCTATGCGGGCTACACCGATCTTGCGGGTAAGGACGAGGTCTATGCGCTGATCCATGATTGCATCGATCAGGTCAATGCCGACCTGGCGGCCGATCCCCGGTTGTGCGGGTCACAGATCGCGCGCTTTCTCATACTGCACAAGGAACTTGATCCTGACGATGACGAACTGACGCGCACGCGCAAGGTTCGTCGCGGCTTTATTGCACAGAAGTATGCCGTGCTGGTCGAGGCGCTGTTTGCGGGCCGGCAAGGCCAGTACATTGAGACCGAAGTCAAATTCGAGGATGGTCGTACCGGCAGGATAGCAGCCGACTTGCGCATCATGCAGGCCAGGATGCACACCATCGAAACCAGGAAGGCTGCATGAGTGCCAGTGTCCGTGAGCAACGCATCGGGGAAGTCATCCTCGATATGAAGAACATTTCCCTGCGTTTTGGCGGAGTAAAAGCGCTGACAGATATTTCCTTCGATGTGCGCGAACATGAAGTGCGCGCCATCATAGGCCCCAATGGCGCCGGCAAGAGCTCCATGCTCAATGTCATCAATGGCGTCTATACGCCGCAGGAGGGGGAGATCATGCTCGAGGGCGAGCGCTTCGCGAAGATGAATCCGCGCCGCGCCGCCGAAATGGGTATTGCGCGCACGTTTCAGAACCTGGCGCTCTTCAAGGGAATGAGCGTTCTTGACAACATCATGACCGGCCGCAATCTGCGCATGAATAGTGGCATCCTCGCGCAGGCTCTGCGTCTGGGCTCGGCCGAGCGGGAAGAGATTGCGCACCGCGAGTTCGTCGAGCGCATCATCGATTTTCTTGAAATCCAGGCCTATCGCAAGACGCCGGTCGGGCGTCTGCCTTACGGGCTGCAGAAGCGGGTGGACCTGGGCCGGGCGCTGGCCATGGAGCCCCGCATCCTGCTGCTGGATGAACCCATGGCGGGCATGAATATAGAAGAGAAGCAGGACATGAGCCGCTTCATTCTGGATGTGAACGACGAGTACGGTACGACGATTGTGCTGATCGAGCACGACATGGGCGTGGTCATGGATATATCGGACCGCGTGGTGGTACTGGACTATGGCAAGAAGATAGGCGATGGCGACCCTGGTTCGGTACGCCAGAATCCCGAAGTCATTCGCGCCTATCTCGGCGCCAGCCACTGAGCGGGGGCGCAAGACATGGCATTTTTTCTGGAAACCCTGTTTGGCGGTCTGATGACGGGCATGTTGTATGCACTGGTAGCACTGGGCTTTGTGCTGATCTTCAAGGCATCCGGTGTATTCAACTTCGCACAAGGGGCGATGGTGCTGATCGCCGCGCTGTGCATGGCAAGACTCTCTGGCTGGATTGATGCGTGGCTGGGCTCGGACAGTTTGCTGCTTGCCAATATCTTGGCCTTTGTCCTGACGGCCGTGTTCATGTGGATCATCGCTGTCATCATTGAGCGCTGGGTGTTGCGCTATCTGGTTAACCAGGAAGGCACGACGCTGCTCATGGCCACCATAGGAATCAGCTATTGCCTGGACGGCATAGGGCAGCTCATTTTTGGCAGCAGTGTGTACACCATCGATGTTGGCCTGCCCAAGGATCCGGTGTTCATCCTGCAATCGGTGTTTGAGGGCGGTGTACTCATCAGCATGGAGGACCTGACCGCTGCAGTGATCGCGGCCTTGCTGGTGGCGGTGCTGGCCTTCTTTTTTCAGTACACCACCGTAGGCCGCGCCCTGCGTGCGGTGGCGGATGACCACCAGGCTGCGCAATCCATCGGCATCCCGCTCAATCGCATATGGGTTGTGGTGTGGACGGTGGCCGGACTCGTGGCGCTGGTGGCCGGCATTGTGTGGGGGTCGAAATTTGGCGTGCAATTCACGCTTTCCACTGCGGCCCTGCGGGCGCTGCCCGTGGTCATTCTTGGCGGGCTGACCTCGGTGCCCGGCGCCATTATCGGAGGACTGATCATCGGCATGGGGGAAAAGCTGTCGGAGGTATATATCGGGCCTTATGTCGGCGGCGGAATCGAAATCTGGTTCGCTTACATGCTGGCACTCGTGTTCCTGCTGTTCAGGCCGCAAGGTCTGTTCGGCGAAAAGATCATCGACCGGGTCTGACCCGGACAGAACAGAAAGACAATTCGGGAACCGACTATGTTCTATCGTGAAAACGGCCAGTTCAAAAGCACCTACCGTGCCGACCAGCAGATATTTCCCATACGCCAGGACCGGGTCTTCATGCTGGCCGTGCTGCTGGCGGCGTTTGTGCTTGTGCCGGCGATGGCTTCCGACTATTTTCTCCAGGCCATATTCATTCCGTTTCTCATTCTGTCTCTGGCGGCCATAGGCCTGAATATCCTGGTCGGCTATTGTGGACAGATCTCCATCGGCTCGGGCGCCTTCATGGCGGTGGGCGCCTACGCGGCCTGGAACTTCGGCGTGCGCCTGCCATGGATGCCCCTGGTCGGGCAGATTCTTCTGGGAGGCGTCTTCGCTACATTGGTGGGTATCGTGTTCGGTGTGCCCAGCCTGCGCATACGCGGGCTCTATCTCGCGGTGACCACGCTGGCGGCCCAGTTTTTCGTCGATTGGGCCTTTTTGCGCATCCCCTATTTCACCAATTATTCGGCATCGGGCAACGTCTCGGTGCCGGCGTTGCATGCCTTCGGGCTACCTGTCCAGACGCCCGTCCAGCGCTATCTGTTCGTTCTGTTTTTCGTGGCGGTGTTCGCGTTGCTGGCCAAGAATCTGGTGCGCGGCGCCATCGGCAGGCAGTGGATGGCCATTCGCGACATGGACGTGGCTGCGGCGGTGATAGGCATACGACCCATGTATGCCAAGCTGTCTGCCTTTGCGGTCAGCTCATTCATCATCGGCGTGGCGGGCGCGCTGTGGGCCTATATCCACCTTGGATCATGGGAGCCCCTGGCCTTTGATCTGGGACGGTCGCTGCAATTGTTGTTCATCGTGATCATCGGTGGCATGGGGTCCATCGTGGGCAGTTTCTTCGGTGCCGCTTTCATGGTGCTGTTGCCGGTGTTGCTCACCAATATTCCGCACACTTTCGGCTTGAGCATCGCCGTGGATACCGCGTCCCACATCGAACATATCGTATTCGGGGCATTGATTGTCTTTTTCCTCATCGCCGAGCCTCACGGTCTGGCGAGGCTCTGGAGCATAGGCAAGGAGAAACTGCGCATCTGGCCGTTTCCGCATTGATGCGCAAACGCTTTCCCATGGCCGGTGCGCCTGCAGTGCGGCGTCCGGCATCGGGGTAGGAATTACAACGTGCAGCACAACAAGCAACACAATGGAGGATTGGAGATGAAGATACAACTGAAATTTGCGGCAGCGCTTCTGGCGGCAGGGGCAGCCCTTGCCGCGACCGCCACGCCAGCGGCCGCGGCGGACGAGCAGCAGTTCATTCCGCTGCTGGCCTATCGGACGGGCTCGTTTGCGCCTTTGGGCATACCCTGGGCCGACGGCAAGATGGATTACCTTAAGCTGGTCAATGAGCGCGATGGCGGCATCAACGGCGTGAAGATCACTTATGAGGAATGCGAAACCGGCTATGCCACGGATCGCGGCGTCGAATGCTATGAGCGGCTGAAAGACAAGAATGGCGGCGCATCCAGCTTCGACACCCAGTCAACAGGCATTACGTTCGCCGTGACCGACAAGGCCTTCAATGACCATGTTTCGGTGCTGACAGTGGGGTATGGCCTGTCGCAGTCGGCAGATGGCTCGGTGTTCAAGTGGAATTTCCCATTGCTTGGCACCTACTGGACCGCCGCCGATGTCATGATCCAGGATATCGCCAAGAAGCTCGGTGGCGAGGACAAGCTCAAGGGTAAGAAGATCGCGCTTATCTATCATGATTCGCCTTTCGGCAAGGAACCGATCCCGCTACTGCAAGCACGGGCAAAGGCCAATGGCTTCGAGCTGCTGCTTTATCCCGTCACCGCGCCGGGCGTGCAGCAGAAGTCCACCTGGCTGCAGGTGCGGCGCACACGCCCCGACTTCATTCTGCTTTGGAGCGCCGGTATCATGACGCCCACCGCCATCCGCGAGGCGCAGGCCATCGGCTATCCGCGCGACAAGATGTATGGCATATGGTGGGCGAGCTCCGAAAACGATGTCGAGGATCTGGGCGACGTGGCCAAGGGCTACAACGGCATCACGATACACAACAGCGCGGATCACGGCCGGGTGCATGAGGACCTGAAGAAATACCTGTACGACAAGGGACTGGGCACCGATACCGACGGCAAGTATTTCGGCACTATCGGCTATACGCGCGGCCTGATGATCTCCATGCTGCAGGTCGAGTCCATCCGCACAGCCCAGGCGCACTTTGGCAAGGGCAAGCACATGACGCCCGAGCAAGTGCAATGGGGCATGGAGCACCTGGACTTGACCAAGGAGCGCCTGGAAGAGCTTGGTTTCGCCAACTTGATGAGGCCGGTGCAGACAAGCTGCAGCAATCATATGGGTGACGACTGGGCACGCATCATCCAGTGGGACGGCAAGAAGTTCAACGTGGTGTCCGACTGGTACCAGTCCAACAAGGACTTCATCGAGCCGTTGGTGAAGGAATTGGGTGCCAAGTACGCGGCGGAGAAGAAGCTTGAAAAGCGCGATTGCAGCAAGGAGTCCTGATCGCGCGGCGACAAGCGCACCAGAGGGGCGGGATGGCGATTGTCGTCCATCCCAGCCTTTCGGCCAGAGGCCGGCTGCGCCGCCACTGCGTGCGGCCGGCGTCATAAACCCAGTCAGGAATTGCCCATGAATGCGAACGTCCAGTCTCCCCTGGTGCCGGGCGGCAACCGCGGCGCGAGCGAGGATGACATCCTGTTGAACGTGAACGGCATCGAGGTCATATACAACCACGTGATCCTGGTCCTGAAGGGTGTTTCGCTGTGCGTGCCCGTGGGCCAGATCGTGGCGCTGCTTGGTGCGAACGGAGCCGGGAAGACGACCACCCTGCGCGCCATTTCCAATCTGCTCAAGGGCGAGCGGGGCGATGTCACCAAAGGCAGCATCGATTATCGCGGCGAGCGCATAGACCGCCTGACGCCCGCCGACCTTGTCAAGCGCGGCGTGGTGCAGGTGATGGAGGGACGCCATTGTTTTGCGCATCTCACCATCGAGGAAAACCTGTTGACCGGCGCCTATACCCGCAGTCTTGGGCGCGGCGATCTGGATGCCTCTCTGGAAAAGGTGTATCAGTATTTTCCGCGGCTCAAGCAGCGTCGCGGCACCCAAGCCGGCTACACCTCGGGCGGTGAGCAGCAGATGACGGCTATTGGACGTGCGCTCATGGCCAATCCCAGCATGATCCTGCTGGATGAGCCGTCGATGGGCCTGGCTCCGCAGATCGTGGAGGAGATTTTCGAAATCGTGCGCGATCTCAATCAACGCGAGCGCGTGAGTTTTCTGCTGGCCGAGCAGAACACCAACATTGCCTTGCGCTATGCCGACTACGGCTACATCCTGGAGAACGGTCGGGTCATGATGGATGGCGAGGCGTCCTCGCTTGCCCAGAATGAGGACGTAAAAGAGTTCTACCTGGGTGTCTCCGGCGGTGGCCGCAAGAGTTTTCGCGACACGAAGTTTTATCGCCGGCGCAAGCGCTGGCTGGCCTGACAGGCGGAGCGAGGGATGCTTGACAGCGCCTCGGGCCGGCCTGGCCCCGGGCTGAGCGAGACCAAGCTCGCAAGGAAGGATATATGGAAAGCTATTACGAGGAACGCGAAACAATTGCATTGGAACAGCGGGAACGGGATCTGTTTGCCCGTTTGCCTGCTGCGCTGGAGCGGGCGCGCCGCCGCGCGCCTGCCATAGCGCAGCAGCTGCAGGGCGTTGATGCCGCTGCCATTCGCGGCCGCACTGACCTGGCGCATATCCCGGTCATACGCAAGAGCGAGTTGCTGCAGGCGCAGTTGACCGCCCGCCAGGCGCGCGGCGGCGATGCCATGCTGCCGGTCAGCCGTATTTTCGGCGGTTTCTCCACCATCGGCTGGGGTGAGGCCCTGCGGGTTTTTGCATCGCCAGGCCCCATCTATGAACCGGAAAGCGGGCGCCCGGACTACTGGGGCTTTGCCCGCTCGCTATACGCGGCGGGTTTCCGGCCTGGCGACCTGGTCTATAACTGCTTCTCTTATCATTTCACGCCTGCTGGCTCCATGATGGAAACCGCCGCGCATGCCGTCGGCTGTACAGTGTTTCCCGGCGGTGTTGGCCAGACGGAACTGCAGGTCCAGGCCATTTCCGATCTGCAGCCTGACGGCTATGTCGGCACGCCCAGCTTTTTGCGCATCATCCTGGAGAAAGCCGCCGAGATGAATGTGGCGCTGCCTTCGTTGCAGCGCGCGATGTTTTCGGGGGAGGCCTATCCTCCCTCGCTCCACGCCTGGTTCTGCGCCAGGGGCATTGCCGGCTTCCAGGCTTATGGCAGCGCCGACCTGGGCATGATGGCGTACGAAACCTCGGCCCGCGAAGGCCTTGTGGTGAACGAAGACATCATTCTTGAAATTGTGCGTCCGGGCACCGGCCAGCCCGTCGATGATGGCGAGGTGGGCGAAGTGGTTGTGACCACCCTGAACCCCGATTATCCCCTGCTGCGGTTCGGGACGGGCGATCTGTCGGCCATACTGCCGGGCAGATCTCCGTGCGGTCGTAGCAACCTCAGGATTCGCGGCTGGATGGGACGCGCAGACCAGACCACCAAGGTGCGGGGCATGTTCGTGCATCCGGGGCAGGTCGCCGATGTGCTTGCCCGTCACCCCGAGGTGCGCCGCGCGCGGCTGGTGGTTACCGGTGCCATGGGACACGATGTCATGGTGATGAAGGCGGAGATTGCTGAGCCGGACCCGGCGCATCTGACGCGGCTTGCTGATTCGGTGCGGGAGCTGACAAAATTGCGTGCCGAGATTGAGCCGGTTGCGCCAGGCTCGTTGCCCAACGATGGCAAGGTCATCGAGGATGCGCGCAGTTACGATTAGGCTGCCGGCCAAGTCTTGGCCTTGCTTATAAGCTTCTGCTGTGTGGCCATGATGTGATGCAGTAACATGCGTCAGAAACAACAACTTTCCACACAAGGGGAATGCTATGCGCAAGTTCAAGTACGCGCTGGGCGCAGTTGCGCTCATGCTGGGTCTGCAGGCCTCCCAGGCCGGCACGCTGGATGCCGTGAAGCAGAACGGAGTACTGCGGTGTGGCGTCACAACCGGCTTTGCGGGTTTCTCCGCGCCGGATGCCAAGGGTGTCTGGCATGGCTTGGATATCGACATGTGCCGTGCCGTTGCAGCGGCGGTATTTGGCGATGCCAGCAAATTCAAGCCGGTTCCGCTCAATTCGCAGCAGCGGTTTACAGCGCTGCAGTCAGGCGAGATCGATCTGCTTGCGCGCAACACCACCGTGACGCAGCAGCGCGATACGGCCCTGGGCGCCATTTCCGCGGGGGTCAATTTCTACGATGGCCAGGGCTTTCTGGTGCCACGCTCGCTGGGCGTGAAAAGCGCCAAGGAGCTGGACGGCGCATCGATCTGCATGCAGACGGGCACGTCGAACGAAAACACCATGGCCGACTGGGCGCGCGCCAACAATGTGAAATACAAGCCCGTCGTCATAGAGCAGTTCAATGAAGTGGTAAATGCGTTTGCCGCAGGCCGATGCGACGTCTTTTCCACCGATGCGTCGGGCCTGGCGTCCATCCGCATCTCAAAGCTGTCCAGTCCCGACGACTATCAGGTGCTTCCGGAAATCATTTCCAAGGAGCCGCTGGGCCCATTTGTACGCCAGGGCGACGATCAGTGGCTCAATATCGTGAAATGGTCGCTCCAGGCGCTCATCAATGCCGAGGAGCTGGGCGTCACCTCGCAGAATGTCGACGAGCAGCTCAAGAGCACCAACCCCAATGTGATGCGTCTGTTGGGCGTGACGGCTGGGTCGGGCAAGAACATGGGGCTGGACGAAAAGTGGGCCTACAACATCATCAAGCAAGTGGGTAATTATGGAGAGAGCTTTGAGCGCAACGTAGGCCAGGGCAGTCCGCTGAAGATACAGCGCGGACTGAACGCGTTGTGGACGAATGGCGGCCTGATGTACGGCCTGCCTATTCGCTAGCCGGAGCACAGGGCCTGGCTGGCGGCGCAGGCCCGGTCGCCGCGCTGACTAGCGCCGCCGCCGGTAGGTGACGGCAATGCGCGCAAAGGCGATGTGTAGCGCGCGCGTGCCGCCCTGGAACACCACGGGGCGATTTCGCCGTGTAAAGCAAATCAAGCGCTTGGCACCTGGCAGCGGCACAAATTTCGCATACTGGATTTCTTCCCAGGCGATGTGCCGGGTGCCAAGCCAGCTTTGCTCGATGCCCGCGTCCGTGATGCGTGTCTGCGACTTCACCATCAGCCAGGCAAGCACACCCAGACCCAGCACACAAACGCCAAAACTGGCCAGCGCTGGCGTACCGATTTGCGCAAGCTCGGGTGAGGATGCAAGACGCACAATCCATCCTGCAATAGCAAGTACCATTGCGACCGTCGCTACCTTGATCCAGGTCGGCCATGCCATGCCCTGCACCGGCAAGGGGCCCAGCTCCCGCAGCAACTGGGCGTGTTCTTCGGGTGAGGGCGTTTGAAACATGGTTCTGGTTACCTGTGCTGGGGCGGGTTGCGGGGCGCACCGTGCGCTGCCGGGGCGGGTCAGCGCTGTTGATAGCGGCCATCGGCGAGGCGGCTGATGCGGCCGGCCAGTTCGAGGGACAGCAGGGCACTGTTCAAGCGCGGCATATCCAGGCCAGTGCGCGCCGCCAGTATATCCATATGTACAGGATCATGCCCGAGCGCCGACAGCACATGCTGTATGGCTGGGTCCGTGTCCTTCCCCAGCGGCGCGATGCCTGCAAGCTCCGCCTGCCCGGTTGGCCGGGAGCGGGATGCATGGGCGGTCTCCCGCATTGATGCGGAGCTGATGGCGCCGGATGACGCAGGCCCCATCAGTTCTTCAAGAATGTCCTGCTCTGATTCGACGAGGCGGGCGCCCTGGCGTATCAATGCGTGGCAGCCACGAGAAAGGGGGGAATGTATGGATCCTGGGATGGCGAAGATATCCCGGCCGATTTCGGCAGCCAGCCGCGCGGTGATCAGCGAGCCGCTCTGACGCGCGGCTTCAACGACCAGCACGCCTCGCGAAAGGCCAGCCACAATGCGGTTGCGCTTTGGGAAATGAAACCGGACAGCGCGCGTGCCGAGCGGGAATTCGGTGACGAGCGCTCCTTCCGCTGCGATGCGATGCGCCAGCGCGCGGTGCGCCGCGGGATACACGATATCGATGCCTGTGCCGAGCACGGCGATAGTACGGCCTCCGCCCGGCCCTGCCTCCAGCGCGCCTTCGTGAGCGGCCGCATCAATGCCCTGGGCCAGGCCGCTCACGATAGGCCAGCCGCGTGCTGCCAGGTGACGCGAAAACGCGCGTGCATTGTCCATACCGCCGGGCGTGGCGCTGCGCGCCCCTACCACCGCGATGCCAGGCCGGCACAATAGTGCCGGATCACCGTGGACATACAGCACGGCGGGCGGGTCGGGGCTTTCGAGCAGGCTGGCCGGGTAACCAGGGTCGGCCAGTGTAAGCAGGTGGTGCCCAGGCGCCTGAAGCCAGGCCAGTGTGTCGATGATGTGCTGTTCGGCGCCTTCATCGAGCGGTTGTTTCATCTGGCGTGCGAGACTATCGGGCACGTTGCGGGACAATGTCGCAAGCGATGCGGCGTAAATGTCCTGGGGCAGGCCGATGGCGGTCAGTAGATGGCGCGCCAGCATAGGCGGCAGGTCGGGCTCCAGCGAGAGGCGCAGCCAAGCGCGCAGTTCTTCAGAGGTCGGTGTGGCGGACATCGCGCTAGTGTGGCACAAAGCCTGCATTAAAATCTATGCTTTCCTCGAACCCGCACAGGCAGCGGCATAGCGCTCTCCGCTGTAAAAAGGGCAAGCCCCGTCCTTGCGCAACACAACCATAACCGGTCAATACCCACGGCAATGCCTCCAGTCAGCCACCTCTCAAGAACGGAAACCGTTTTTCCGCGCACAGATACAGCCCGTGCAGCGAACGTGGCCGCCGACGCCGGGAACCATGTCGTGCTTGCGTTGGACCTGGGGTCCACCTGGCTGAAGGGCGGGCTGGTGCGGCCCGACGGCATCGTACTGCATGTGGAGCGCGTCGCATCGCCGCTGCGCGCATCCCGGCCATTGGATGCCGAGGCAGTATGGCAGGAAGTGCTCGCGCTTCTTCTGCGCCTGCGCGCACTGAGCGGCCAGGCAGCGCAGGCCATTGCCGTTACCGGTGCGACCCGCACGCATGTTTTCGTGGACGCCGCCGGCCGGCCATTGGCGCCCGTATGTTGCTGGGATGATCCATGCGGCGCGCAGTGGGCGGCCGCAGTGGCGAAAGCCTATGGCCTGCCGGATGGCACACCCGGCATGGGCGCCTTCCATCCCCTGGCGCGCTTGCGTGAGCATGTTCACACGCACCGCACCGTGCCGCAGGCCATGGCCGAGCTGAAAGACTGGTTGAATTTCCGGCTTACCGGCCGCTTGGTGACCGACGCCGTCGTCCTGGGACGCATCGCCCCCGAAGATGGGGCTTTGTCGTTGACCCGCGTGTTGAGCCGCCTTGGCCTGCCGGGCCATGTCATCCCGCCGCCCGCCGCACCAGACGCGCTGCTGGGTCCTGTGGATGGCGCCAGTGACCAGAAGCTGGCAGCCCTGCACGGCTTACCGGTTGCGGTTGGCAGCTTCGATACTTGGGCATCCTGCCTCGGCATGGGGGCATTGCGCGAGGGTTCCATCTACGATGTCTCGGGCACCACGCAAGTGTTGGGGCTGTTCAGCCGCGAACCCCGCCGGATGCCTGGGATGGTTTCCATGTCGTGGGCGCCGGGCTTGTGGCAGTTAGGCGGGCCTTGCCAGACCGGCATGGGTACGCTTGCCTGGTATGCGCGTACCTTTCTGGACAGTGAGGATCCTGCGGACACGCTGTCCGCAGCGGCCTCGAGCACGGCACATGACACACCACTGTGCCTGCCGTATCTGTCTGGCGAGCGCATGCCGCTGTGGGACAGCACGCTGTCGGCCAGCTTTCACGGGGTAAAATCCCACCACTCCCGGGCAGACATGGCACTGGGGCTGGTCGAAGGCTTGGTATTGGCGCACAGGCTTGCACTGGATGCCATGCAGGTGCGGCGCCCCCATGCCGTACTGCGCATGGGCGGAGGGGGCAGCCAGCTGCAGTACTGGGTGCAGACCAGAGCTGATGCCTTCGCCATGCCAATCGTGACTGGGGCATCCGGCGAGTCTGCCTTGGCAGGGGCCGCTATGGCGGCCGCGACTGCGCTGGGCGCGCATGCCGGCCTCGATGCAGCCCAGTCGGCAATGGAACAACACGAGACGCGCGTCTTGCCTTGCGAAGCGCGTAGCGCCTACTTCAATGACAGAGCAAAAAATTTTTCCATCATGCTGAATTTCCTACAGGACGCCGGATCTGCTGCCCGCCTTGACGCCCAAGCCCAACCACAAGCGCCCGTGAGCGCTGGATGCCAGCGCGGGGCGGACCGGACATGAGCACCGCTCGTCTGCATGGCTGGCTGGGTCGTTACGGCACTTGCATGGCGGGGATCATCCTGTTTGTATTCTTTGCCCTGTGTGCGCCCAATTTCCTGTCTGTCCTGAATCTGTCCAATATTGTCAAGCAAATCAGCTTTATGGCCCTGCTGGGGCTCGGTTTTTCCATGGCGCTGCTGGTTTCCGAATTGGATCTGTCCTTCGCCAATATATGTAGTCTATGTGCGGTCTGTGTGGGGTGGCTTGTGCATACCGGCCACGATCCCGCATTAGCGGTGTTTGTGGGCGTGCTCGTGGGGACGGGGGCGGGCCTGCTGAATGGTTTCCTGGTTACCGGGCTGCGCATCCCGTCGCTGATCGCTACGCTAGCCACGGCCTCGGTCGCCAACGGCCTGTCTTTTATGGTTACCGATGGCGTAGCGTTCGTTGGCCAGTGGGACAGCCGCTTTCTGTGGCTTGGCCGGGGCGCTGTCTTTGGCGTGCCCACATTGATCATCTGGCTACTGGCCGCAAATCTGGTGGCCTGGTTCATGCTCAAGCAGACCCGGCTGGGCTTTCGTATGCTGGCTGTCGGGGAGGCTTCGGAGGCGGCGCGGCTGGCGGGCGTCAATGTACGGACGATCAAGGTTATTGGGCTCGCCCTTTCCGGGCTGGCGGCAGGCATTGCCGCAGTGCTCATGACCTCGAGTCTGGCTTCGGCCGCGCCCAATTCAGCCGCCGACCTCATGCTGACCGCCATTGCCGCGGTGCTGCTGGGCATGACCATGTTCGAACCAGGCCGCGCCAATGTGCCTGGCACGTTGGTGGGCGCCATCATCATCGGCATGCTGGGCAATGGGCTGGTATTGATGGGGGTCGAGTACTATTTCCAGGACATCCTGCTGGGTGTCATTATTGTCGCTTCGGTGGCGCTGTCTTCTTCGGTGCTCAAGAAAGCAGCGTTTTCGCTTTGAACGTGTCTTGCCGGCATTGCGCGGAATTAGCCTTGCCGCTTGAAAAATACCTATTCCAAGGATTGCCATGAGTTCTTTTCTTTCGCGCCTGCTAGCCTGCACACTTCTGTCCGTGACCTGCGCGGGCGCGGCCCATGCCACGAAGCTTGCCATCATTGGCTTCCAGATGTCGTCCGAAACCCATGCGCGCGTCGTCAATGCGGCCAAGGCGAAGGCTGAATCCATGGGCTGGGACGTGCAGGTCTTGAACAGCAAGGGTGACATGTCCACCCATATCAATCAGCTCGAAACCGTTCTGCTCACCCAGCCCGACGGCATCATCATCGCCATGGGAAAACCGTTGCAATCGGGCGACCAGTATCGGAAGGCCAGCGAAGCCGGAATTCCGCTGGTCACGGTCATGAGCGGCACCAGCCCGGATGCGCTGGTGGATATTGCGGTCAACGAGTATTCGGCGGGCGCGCAGGCAGCACTGTATTTGCTGGACCACCTGAACTATCGCGGCAATATCCTGACGCAGCGCTTCGAAGGCAATGCCGGGACGCGCATACGTGGAAAGATTCTGGATGTCGTGCTTAGCGAGAATCCTGCGGTTAAGGTCATCGGTTCCCACACCATGGCGCGCACCGCATCATGGCGCGACGACGTGCAGGCAGGCATGAACGCGCTGCTTCTCAAAAACCAGGGCAAGGTCGACGGCATTTGGGCCTCTTTCGATGCGCAGGCCTACATCATCGACGACATTCTGCGCCAGCAGGGCGCAAGCAAGGGCAAGCCCGTGCTCGTCAGCATCGACGGTGGTGCGGAAACCTATCGGCGCATTGCCGATCCCGCCTCGCTGCTCATGGCCACGGTCATGATTCCGTTTGAAAAAATGGGGGAGAAGGCGGTTGACGTAATTGACAGCATTGCCGTCGGGAAGGCGTCGCGAGACACCGTGGCGCATGGCCCGTACATCTACATGGATGCCGAACTGGTCGATGCGAGCAATGTCGAACAGTATGTCAAGAAAGACTGACGCATCGTGGCACACATCCTTGAACTGCGTAACCTGACCAAGCACTACGGTGCAGTGCAGGCGCTGCGTGGCGTCGATGTCGACGTGCACGAAGGTGAGGTCCTGGCCATATGCGGCGACAACGGCGCAGGCAAAAGCACGCTCATCAAGGTGGTGTCAGGCGCCCATGCCATGACATCGGGGGAGCTCAGGCTGCACGACCAGCCGCGGCGCTGGTCCTCGCCTCACGATGCGCTCTCCAACGGCGTCGCCACCATTTACCAGGACCTGGCCTTGGCGCCTCGGCTGAGCGTCTGGCAAAACGTTTTTATTGGTGCGGAACTCCGGCACAACCTCTTGCCAGGGCTCTCAGTCTTGGACAAGACAGCCATGCGGTCCAGAACACGGCACTACTTGCAGCGCCTGAACCAGGACATGGATGACGTCGATCGTCCCGTGTCGGATTTTTCGGGCGGCCAGCGGCAGGCTATCGCCATTGCGCGCGCATTGCGCTGGCAGGCGCGCATCGTCGTCATGGACGAACCCACGGCAGCGCTTGGCGTGCGGGAAACGGCACGCGTTCTGGCACTGATACACCAGCTCAAGCGGGAAGGCGTCACCGTCATGCTGATTAGTCACAACATGGAGGATGTCGTGCAGGTTGCAGACCGCATCGTTATTCTTAAGGCGGGACGAGTGGCGGCGCAAGGCGTGGCGCGAGGAGTGGCCGCCTCCGATCTGGCGCAAGCCATCATCACCGGCAAATGGCCGAGCATGATCGGGGCAACGGTGCCTGCTTGACCGGCCGCGCGGCCATTGCCTTTTAAAAAAAACGGCCGCGTGTCGCTTGGGCCCTCCCTACGCCGGACGGGTCGCAATCTGGCCGAAGAGGGCGGTTTGTTCTATCATATAGTATTGATTTCACAGCATAATTGGATTATTTAATGGCAATTCTTCCCATCCTGCGCTATCCGGATCCGCGCCTGCATAAGGTAGCCAAGCCGGTACAGATTGTTGACGATCGTATTCGTCAACTGGTGCGCGACATGGCCGAAACCATGTATGCGGCGCCGGGCATAGGGCTGGCAGCCACGCAGGTCGATGTGCACGAGCGTGTCGTGGTCATCGACGTGTCCGAGGACGGCAACGAACTGCTTGTGCTCATCAATCCTGAAATCACCTGGAAAAGCGACGAAACCCAAGTTTATGAAGAGGGCTGCTTATCTGTTCCCGGCGTGTATGACGAGGTCAAGCGATCGGCGCGCATTCACGTCAAGGCGCTGAACGAAGACGGGGAGCCATTTGAGTTCGACGCCGAAGGGCTGCTGGCCGTGTGTGTACAGCATGAACTCGATCACCTGCTGGGCAAGGTCTTCGTTGAGTATCTTTCCATGCTCAAGCAGAGCCGCATCAAGACGCGTTTGCGCAAGCAGGAGCGAGAGGCACTCAAGGCCTAAATCCAATGCGCATCGTATTTGCCGGCACGCCGGATTTCGCCCGCCAGGCACTCGAAGCCCTCATGGCCGCGGGCCATGACATCCCCCTGGTTCTCACGCAACCCGACCGGCCTTCCGGTCGCGGCCTCAAACTGACGCCCAGCCCGGTCAAGCAAGCCGCGTCGGCGGCCGGCATTACCATCTGTCAGCCTCGCAGCTTGCGTCTGGATGGCAAGTATCCCGATGAGGCTGAGCAAGCCCGTGCAGCGCTTCTGGGTGCCTCGCCCGAGCTCATGGTCGTTGCCGCCTACGGTCTGCTCCTGCCCCAATGGGTGCTCGAACTGCCCACACATGGCTGCTATAACATTCACGCCAGCTTGCTGCCCCGCTGGCGCGGCGCAGCGCCCATTCAGCGCGCCATCGAGGCGGGCGACAATGAAACCGGCATCACAATCATGCAAATGGATGCCGGGCTCGATACAGGCGGCATGCTTCTGGTACGCACTGTCCCCATCACTGCAAGCGATAGCGCTGCCACACTGCACGATCTCCTTGCACAGGTCGGCGCCGAGGCCATCGTTGATGCCGTTGACCAACTCGTTCAAGGCGGCCTGACGCCCACGCCACAGCCGTGTCAGGGTGTTACTTACGCGGCCAAGCTTAACAAGTCGGAATCTCCACTCGATGTCAACCTGTCCGCCCGGCGCCTCGTGCGACGCATCCGGGCCTTCGATCCCGTTCCGGGCTCCACGCTGCGCCTGCCCGGCATTGTCGAGCCCGTAAAAGTTTGGAACGCCATTGCCCTGCCTGGCCAACCACCTGGCGTGTCCCCTGGCCACCTCATACAGGCCACGCCGCAAGGCATTGATATCGCCACGGCTGACGGTATCCTGCGTTTGCTCGAACTCCAGAAAGCGGGCGGCAAACGTCAGCCGGTCAGCGTCTTCGTTCGAGGCTGGAGTCCGAGCGGCAGCGTTTGAGCTGTTCTTCCTCACAAGCGTCAAACCCGCCGTGAGCGCTACCTGCCAGCCCGCGAGGGGCAGGCCAGCCTATATAGCCTGGCCATCCTGTTGGCCAGCGGCCATGGCCCGCCCACCCTGCAGTACCGCTGGCAGTGCCTGGACTGTCTTGTAAAATTTCGTTACTTTATCGTACGCAGTTTCACCGCGCCTTACAGGACATCGACAAGGAGCATGCAATGGCATACATGACCGGACTGGAACGACTCTGGCTGTCTCGCGGCCGCGAGCAGGGCATTGAACAGGGTGTGCAAAAGGGCATTGAACAAGGCGCTGCCTCCATTCTGCAGGCGCTGATCCAGAGCCGCTTTGCCGGCTGCCCGCCGTGGGTGCACCAGCGCATTGCCCAGGCCAATGCCGAGCAGCTGCGCCAGTGGGCCGTCAAGGTGCCCGCTGCCCCCAGCATCGAAGCCGTGTTCGACTGATTGGCGCTTAGCCAACCCATCGGCAATGTGGCCGCAGCCGTGCGGCCACGCCGGTTTCAATCGATCAGCGCCCCATACAGGTCATACTCATCCGAGTCCGTCACGCGCACCCGAACCATCTCGCCTGGCTTTACATCCCGGTCGGCCTGCACAAACACATTCCCGTCTATTTCCGGCGCGTCGGCGCTTGAGCGGCCAACCGGGCCGTCTTCATTGATCTCGTCGATCAATACATCAATCTCCCGGCCCACTTTCGCTGCTAGCCGCGCTGTTGAAATCGCCTGCTGATGCGCCATGAAACGGTTCCAGCGGTCTTGTTTGATCTCATCTGGCACCGCTCCCGGCAACTCGTTCGCGCGCGCTCCTTCCACTGGCGAATATTGAAAGCAGCCAACCCGATCCAGCTGTGCTTCCGCCATCCAGTCGAGCAGATACTGGAAATCGTCCTCTGTTTCCCCTGGAAAGCCCACAATAAACGTCGAGCGTAGCGTCAGGTCCGGACAGGCTTCTCGCCACGATTTGATGCGGGCCAGCGTACGATCCTCGAAAGCAGGGCGCTTCATTGCCCGTAGAATCTTCGGGCTTGCATGCTGGAAGGGTATGTCAAGGTAAGGGAGTATCTTGCCGTCCGCCATCAGCGGTATCACCTCGTCCACATGCGGATAAGGATACACGTAATGCAGCCGCGTCCATATGCCAAAACCGCCCAGCGCGGATGCCAGCTGTGTCATATGCGTCTTGATCGGCCTGCCGTTCCAGAAACCGCTGCGAAACTTCACGTCCACCCCATAGGCGCTCGTGTCTTGCGAAATCACAAGCAGCTCCTTAACGCCTGCCTGGACCAGTCGCTCGGCTTCGCTCATCACGTCGCCGATGGGGCGGCTGACCAGATTGCCGCGCATCGAAGGAATAATGCAGAAACTGCAGCGGTGATTGCAGCCTTCGGAGATTTTCAGGTAGGCATAATGCCGGGGGGTTAGCTTGATGCCTTGCGGCGGCATCAGGTCCACATAAGGGTTGTGTTCATGCGAAGGCGGGGCAGCTTCGTGCACTGCGCGCACGACTTGCTCATATTGCTGCGGCCCAGTTACCGCCAGTACAGCCGGATGCACCTCGCGTATCAGGGATTCCTCCACGCCCATGCAGCCCGTGACAATGACGCGTCCATTTTCAGCAATGGCCTCGCCAATGGCATCTAAAGACTCTGCCTTGGCGCTATCGATAAAGCCACAGGTGTTCACCACGACGACATCGGCATTGTCGTAGTCGGGTGTGATGGCATAGCCTTCTGTGCGCAACTGCGTAAGGATGCGTTCGGAGTCGACCAAGGCCTTGGGACAGCCAAGACTGACGAAACCGACTTTGGGAGCACTCATAGAACCTCCGAGCCAGGGGCTCGATAAAGAAATGGATTTTAACGGCAGTGGCCGTTGCAATTGGTGATAAAGTGACCGGGTTTCAACCGCAATTCTATTAGCAGGGCAGGACAGCAGTGCCAGACTCTTCGAACCAGCAAACACGCAGCGCGCCTCTTGGTGAAGTCTTGCTGGCAAGCGCCCGCAATGTTCGCGATGTGCTGGCGGGGCGATCGCTATCCGATAGCCTGGCCGCCACGCCTGCACCCTTGCGCCCCGCCGCCCAGGCCATTTCGTTCCACGCCATGAGACACCTCGGCCTGGCCCTTGCGGTGCGGCGCCGCCTCGTGTCCCGCACGCCATCTAATCCGCATTTTCACGCATTGTTGCTGGTCACGCTGGCCCTGCTGGAAACAGCGGCGGCTCACGATGATGATGCAGCTGCCGGTGTCGGCCATAACACGGCGCAGTCGCGCGGCAAGCCCCAGTACAGGCCGCATACCGTGGTTGACCAGGCCGTCAAGGCGGCAGGCAGCCAGCCCGGAATGTGCCGCTACAAGGGCCTGCTGAATGGGACGCTCAGGCGGTTTCTGCGCGAACGAGAAGTTATTTTAGCGCAGGCGAGGCTGCAGCCCGATGCGCGATACAACCATCCGGAATGGTGGGTGGACGTATTGCGCACGGCCTATCCCGGCTGCTGGGAACAGTTGTTGGCTGCAGCGGACATTCCTGCGCCCATGATATTGCGTGCCAACCGCCGGCGCACGGATGTACAGACACTGCTTGCCATGCTGGACGAGGCGGGCATTACCGCGCTACAAGCAGGCCCGGCTGCATTGGTCCTCGATGCGGCTAGACCGGTGCAGGACATCCCGGGGTTTGAGGCAGGCCTATGGTCGGTACAGGACATCGCGGCGCAGCAGGCAGGCCTGTTGCTGCCTCTGGCCGATGGCATGCGGGTGCTCGATGCTTGCGCAGCGCCTGGTGGAAAAACAGCCCACATACTAGAGCAAGCCGACGTTCAGCTCACCGCGCTCGATGCCGATGCGCAGCGGCTGGCTCGGGTCGCTGCCAATCTGGAGCGTCTTGGCCTCGATGGCGACCATGTGCAATTGCGCTGCGCTGATGCCGCGCATATTGGACAATGGTGGGACGGCGTGCCGTACGACGTCGTGCTGGCCGACGTGCCATGCACCGCATCGGGCGTGGTTCGCCGGCATCCGGACATACGCTGGCTTCGCCGCCAGGCAGACATTGCGCGCACCGCGGCGCTCCAGAGAAATATTGTGGATGCCTTGTGGCACACCGTAAAGCCTGGCGGGCATTTGCTTTATGCCACATGTTCTCTGTTTCCCCAGGAAGGTGAGGCGCAGGCGGCCGCTTTTGCACGCAGGCATGCCGACGCCGATCGGCTAGCCGCCCCCGGGCAGATCCTGCCGCTGCCGGGCAGCGGAGACGTCGTTCCGGATGGTTTTTTCTATGCATTGTTTGCCAAGACGGCGTGAGTCGTCAAAAATAGCGATTTCCCCAGTCCTCCATGCGTATTAATGGGTCCTCGATGCTGCGAGTATTGCTTCCCATACTGCTGTGTGTTTTTCTGGCAGCCCAGGCCGGCGCGGATGACGCGCCCAGCGGCGGCGAGCGGGTTACACGCGTCGATCCGGTTGTGCGCGACGGCAAGCTCTATATTGACGCCGATGTCGACCTCGACGTCACTGGAGACCTGCGAAATGTTGCAGAGAAAGGCGTGCCGCTTTATTTCACGGCTGATCTCGAGATCGTCCAGGAGCGCTGGTGGTGGTTCGACAAGACGGTGGTCGATACACAATTGACCTGGCGCATCATCTACAACGCGCTGACACGGCAGTGGCGCGTAGGTTTGGGCGAGCTTTCATTACCGGAGCCATCGCTCGATGACGCGTTGTCCCTGGTGCGCAACATTCGGGGTTGGGATGTGGCCGACACCCAGGAACTCAAAAAAGATCAAACTTATCAAGGCCGCATTCGCGTGCGGCTGGACACCTCTCTGTTGGCCAGGCCTTTTCGCGTCGATGCCTTCAATAGCAGCGCCTGGTCGCTAGCGACTCCATGGAAAAACTTCAGCTTTTCAATCTCCGTCGGCGAGCCCCAGCACTAGTACGCTGGAGCCTGAGGGTTGCCCTGATCGTGGCGGCCTGTAGCGCGCTTGCGCTGCTTGGCCTGCTAGGCTGGTCCACCGGCAATGCTTCGCGTTACGCGCAGCAGTACGATACCCTGCTCGTCCTGAATGGCGTGCTGGCGGTTGCACTGGTGTCGTGGGTGGTTCTGCTTGGTGCACGACTGTTCAACCAGGTGCGCAAGCGTCAGTTCGGCGCGCGCCTTACTGCCCGTTTCGCACTGTATTTTGCGCTTATCGGCGTGGTACCTGGTGCGCTTATCTATGTGCTGTCCGTGCAGTTCATGTCGCGTTCCATTGAGTCCTGGTTCAATGTGCGGGTCGACAGCGCCCTCGAAGCCGGCCTCAATCTGGGGCGTGCGGCGCTTGACTCGCAACTGGGATCGCTCAACGGGCGCGCACGCGATATGTCCGCGCGCCTGGCCAACACCAGCGATGCCGACATGGCATTGGCCATCACGCGCCTGCGCGAGGCCAGCGGCGCTGACGAGGCCATGATCTTTACCGGCAATGGTCGCCTGGTTGCTTTTTCGTCTTCCGCTTACGGGCAGTTGCTGCCCGATATGCCGCCACCCAACGTCATGAACCAATTGCGCGTGTCGGGCGGCTACTCGGCCGCAGAGGCTGACGAGCCATTGGCGGGCGCTGAAGGGCAGGCGCCCACCGGCCAAGGCCTGCACCTCCGGGTGGTTGTTCCCATCTCCACGCCCGAGCGATTTTCCTCCCGCTTTGGCATTTCGTCGGATACACGGTGGCTGCAGGTGGTCGAAGCCGTGCCGGAGCAGATTGCGCGCAATGCCAATCAGGTGCAGCAAGGTTTTCGCGACTACCAGGAGCTCGCGCTATCGCGCCTCGGCTTGCGCAAGCTCTATGGCATCACTTTGACATTGGCGCTCATTCTGGCCGTCTTCGCTGCCATGGTCGTTGCATTTGCCGTGTCGCGGCGGCTGGTTCGCCCCTTGTTGACGCTTGCTGCGGGAACCCAGGCTGTAGGCGTGGGCGATTATCGGCCGCTACCCGAACCGCCCGAGAAAGACGAAGTGGGCCAGCTGACACGCTCATTCAATGCCATGACGCGCCAGCTTGACGAAGCGCGGCATATGGTGGAAAACAACCGCCAGCAGTTGGAACGATCGAATGTCTACCTTGAGTCGGTGCTTAGCCACATGTCTTCGGGCGTGCTGGTGTTTGACGAAGCTTTCCGCGTCACGCTGTTCAACCAGGGCGCCCGCGATATCCTGCGCCTGGATCTGCGCTCGGTAAAAGGGCGGCCACTGGAAACACTGGATGGCGGGTTCGCGTTGTCGCAGGTGATACGTCAAGCCTTTGCCGCGCACGCCGCAGTCGGATCCGAGCGCGCATACTGGCAACAGCAGTTCGAACTCGATCTCGATGCCGAAGCCGAGCATGGCGAGAAAAAGCACGCGATTACCCTGCTTGCCCGAGGAACGCACCTAAGTGTTGATGGACGCGGCAATGGCTATCTGGTCGTCTTCGATGACATCAGCGAAGTCATCTCGGCAAATCGCACCGTGGCCTGGGGCGAGGTAGCTCGCCGGTTGGCCCATGAGATCAAGAATCCGTTGACGCCTATTCAACTGTCGGCGGAGCGTCTAGCCATGAAGCTGGGTAATCGCCTAGAGGGCGATGACGCCGCCATGCTGGCCCGGGCCACCAACACTATCGTGAATCAGGTATCGTCACTCAAGAAAATGGTGGACGACTTCCGAGAGTATGCGCGCACGCCGCCCGCTCAAATGCAGCCTATAGATATCAATGCACTCGTGGCGGACGTCGTTGGGCTTTATGGCTGGGAACCCATGGATGATAGCGGCGTGGGGCATGCACACGGCGTTGCCATTGATGTTGATTTTGAAGATGGGCTGCCGGACATCGAAGGCGATCCAACGCAACTGCGACAAGTCATTCATAATCTGCTTGCCAACGCGCGCGATGCGGCCACGCAGGAGCACTCGCGTGACCAGGCCCGTATCTACGTGCATACGCGACTGACCCATACACCTTCAGAACAAGGCGCCGATCGCCTGGCGGTGCGCATGACGGTATCCGACAACGGGCCCGGCTTCGCCCCGCAGGTCCTGAATCGTGTGTTTGAACCGTATGTCACGACAAAGGCGGGCGGAACGGGCCTGGGACTTGCTATAGTTAAAAAAATCGTGGAGGAGCACAATGGACGGATCGATATATCCAATCGCCGGGAAGGCGGTGCGCGGGTGTCCATTCTTTTGACCCGTCTTGCGGATGCGCGGCCTGCGCTGGACGCGGGCAAGCAACGATACGATAATTCAGAAAATAAATAGGTGATGCCATATGGCCAGAATCCTGGTTGTCGATGACGAAATTGGAATACGTGAGCTCTTGTCGGAAATACTTTACGACGAAGGCCATACGGTGGAGCTTGCCGAGAATGCGGCTCAGGCCCGTGCCGCACGGCTGCGAGCCAGGCCCGATCTCGTTCTGCTCGACATCTGGATGCCCGACACCGACGGTGTGAGTCTGCTGAAGGAATGGAGCACACAGGGCTTGCTCGACATGCCGGTCATCATGATGAGCGGCCATGCCACGGTCGACACGGCTGTTGAGGCAACACGCATCGGCGCCGTCGATTTTCTGGAAAAGCCCATTACCTTGCAGAAGCTGCTCAAGACCATTGCGGCCGGCCTTGCCCGCCCTATGGTCACTTCCCCGGCATCATCGTCCTTCCCTGTCGGCTCGGCCAGCAAACCTGTGGCGGCCCCGCAGCCTGGCATGCAGGCGCTTACGACCACGCCCATGCCTGAACCCGAGCCTGCCGCTCAAGCCGATGGCTCGCGGCTGGGCAGCATATCGCTCGACCAGCCCTTGCGCGAAGCGCGCGACGAATTCGAGCGCATTTATTTCGAATACCACCTGGGCCGGGAAAATCACAGCATGACGCGCGTCTCCGAGAAAACAGGGTTGGAGCGCACGCATTTGTACCGCAAGCTGAAGCAACTGGGCATAGACTCATCGCGTCGTCGCAACGCGAGCAATCAGTAGCGTTTTCGGGGCCTGCCAGTTGGCGAGGTGCGGCCGGCAAGGTGCGGCCGGCGAGGTGCGGCCGGCGAGGTGCGGCCGGCGAGGTGCGGCTGCGGTGTCTGCCGCCTTGGCGTTCAACTGCGGCGCGAATCCGTCATGGCCAGCATGTGGCAGGCCACCGAGACGGCGCATCCGAGCACAAGGCTCGCAAGCACTGACAAAGCAAGAATCAGCATGGCGCGCGGCGCTACCTTGTGGACATATACATCGGACGCAGCATCAATACGTCCTATGGACAGCCGCATGTCATCGATGTCTACGTGTGCCAGCCTGGTCTGCTTCTCGATCAGCGGCAGCATGCCGCTGATGTAGGCGTCGTCGTTCTGACGCTGTTGCAACTGCGTCAATTCCGATTGCAGCGCTTCATAGCCGCGCATATAGAGCAGCCCGTCGGCGTGGCGGCTGGCTCCCGCTCGATCATCCCCGACAACAATGAGAGGGCTGTTTTCAGGCGCTTTGGCCAAGCCTATGGCCCGCGCGACTGTGATGGCATCACGCAGCCTCACCATGCGGGCATCGCGCTGATAGCGGCCAATTTCTCTCAAGGCGGCGATCCGCTTGTCAATGACGTCATTTTGCACGCGCAGCTGGCTTTTCAAGTCTTCCAGCAGCATATCGCGCCCCAGTGCCAGGGCCAGCCTTGCATATTGGATTGTGCGCTCGGATAGCACGTCGGGTTGTGTTCCGCGCAACGTCACGCGCGCTGAGGCAAGCGCACCGCCTTTGTTGACCGTCACCGTAAGATTTCTGTCGAGCATGCGACGCAGCGTCAGCGGCGTTGCGTCTCGAGCCGCACCGGCTGGATGGTACTCGGTGATGAATTGTTGCTTGACGCTGCCCGACTGCAGCACGGCCAGGAAGCGGTTCCAGGCCTCATCCGGTTGGAGTAGCGTATTGCGGATTTCATCGCCCATCTGCTCCCGCAGTATTCGCGCATCCGCGGGCTTGTCTGCCAGGATGCCCTGGGTGGCGTTGTAGATGGCAAGATCGCCGGTGGTGGGGGGAAGCACTTGCACACTGACTTCATAGACTGGCGGTACAAAATATATGTATGCGGTAGCCAGCAGGACAGCCAGACAGACGAGGAGAAAGGTCAGGCGCCACGTACGGCGCAAAATACAGGCCAGGTCTCGAAGACTAATCTCCTCGGCAGGATCCTTTGCGGGTAGAGGATTTTGTTTGGCCAATGCGTGCTCCAACTTGCTGAATATCGCGAAAGGGAGCAATTATAGTTCTTTTGTCACAAAAGCATAATAAATGTAACGTCAATCTCATCTGCGAATAGCGCCGCGAGCCTTTAAGGAACATATCGACTGCCTCTGTGCGGCATGCCGGCTCTCCTTCAGTCACGCGTATCGGGATCCGCCGGCGGACGCAGCGGACGGATCCGCTTCACCGCGGGTTTTATGCTGGCCGCGGAAATACGGGTCTCGCCGGATGCCAGCCGGCGCGAGGCAAGGCGCCAAGCATGTCCGTAGGCGATCTCCACGCTCAGATGTATGGTGCCATCCATATGCCGCTGCGCCGACAGCGCATCGAGCAGCCGTTGCCGCCATGCGCGCCCAGGCAGCGCCGGGCGGCGCAATGTGCTGGCGTTGCCCCCCAGCGCCTGCAGATCCTGAATAAGTGTTTCAGGGCTGCGGTAGGTCAGCGTCAGGGTTTCCTGGTCCATGACCGGATCGGCAAATCCGTTGGTGATGAGCAGGTCGCCAAAATCGTGCATGTCTACAAAGGGCATGCCGCTTGTATGCAGATTTGCATCAGCAATGGCCTGGCGCAGTTCCCTGAAGGAGCCCGGCCCCAGGCAGGAGAACATGGCCAGTCCGTCAGGTTTGAGGACGCGGCGCCATTCGGCCAAGACGCGATGCGGTTCGGGATGCCAATGCAACGCCATATTCGACCACACAAGCTCCTGGCTTTCGGCTGCGAGTCCCGAATCGGCCATGTCCGCTTCGACGAACTGAACCGGGCGTACGGGCTTGTTGCGTAGCCGATGCCACAGGCCGGGCTTG
Source organism: Allopusillimonas soli (assembly GCF_004153445.1). Lineage (GTDB taxonomy): Bacteria > Pseudomonadota > Gammaproteobacteria > Burkholderiales > Burkholderiaceae_B > Allopusillimonas > Allopusillimonas soli. The sequence goes on along the minus strand of NZ_SDQC01000003.1, from coordinate 214,466 downwards.
GCGGCATAGCGCCGCCGAGCCACATCGAGCAATGCAGGACATGCATCCAGGCCGGTATAGTCCATGGCGAGGTAGCGTGCGCGCAAGGGTTCAAGCGCATGTGCTGCACCGCAGCCGGCGTCGAGCACCGCGCCAGGTGCAATGCGGATGTAGCTGAGGCGTTGCAGCATGCGCTGCGCAATCTCTCCGTACAGGAACTGCGCGGTATCGAGCGGGCTGCGGCGGGCGAACTGCAGGCGCACATGGCGCGCGGCGATATCCAGGGTGGGAGGCTGTGACATGAAATGCACCATCGGGCTGGCAGTGCGGCCGCATATATGCTGAGATAGCGTTCGGACGCGGGCCTGCCGGGCCCGGAAAAAATTCCATTATGGCTTATCTATCAAGCTTGCGCGAATGGCTCGGCCGCGCGGCGGCGCATGGGCGATGCATCACGCCCTCCCTTCTGGCCATGCATCTGCCTGCACCCTGCTGCCTGTGCGGCGTGCGAACCCGTCGCGCGAGACTTTGCGCCGACTGCAGAAAGTGCCTGGCCGACTCCATGGCAGGCACAACGACACGCTGCGCCCGATGCGGACTGGGGCTTGCTCAGGGTGCAGCGTGTCCGGATTGCTCGGTGCGTGAGCCCGCCTTCGATCGCGTCATTGCCGCTCTCGACTACGTGAGTCCCGCCGATATGCTTGTGCGCCGTTTCAAGTCCGCTGACGGTGTTACGTATGCGCCCGTGCTGGCAGCCTTGCTGGCGCAGGCAGTGCGCGCGCAGCCATCGCTGGCAGCGAATACAATTCTGGTGCCGGTGCCTGCCAGCCGTTCCGCTCTTGCCCGCCGAGGCTTCAACCCCGCTGCCGAACTGGCACGTTATCTGTCGCCTTTGCTGGGCCTGCCGCGTCGTCCGGGGCTTGTCATTCGCACGGGGGAGGGAATGCGTCAGGCCAGTCTTCCGCGCTGCGCGCGCATGCGCAATACAACCGGGTTGTATCGCTGCATCGACCGGCTGGATGGCAGGCATATCGCCGTGGTGGATGACGTGCTGACGACAGGCAGCACGCTGCACAGCATCTGCGCTGAACTCAAGGCGTGGGGCGCAGCATCCACGTGCGGGCTGGTGCTGGCGCGCACGCCTTATTCCAATGGGACGCAGCATGTTTCACATCATTCTGGTTGAACCTGAAATACCGCCCAACACGGGCAATGTTATCCGTCTGGCCGCCAATACGGGCGCCAGTCTTCATCTTGTCCGTCCATTGGGGTTCCGGCTTGAGGACAGCAAGCTCAAGCGTGCGGGGCTGGATTATCACGAATGGGCCCGGCTCCAGGTTCATGAAAACTTGGAAGAGGCGCTGGCCCAGTCCGCGCCCGACCGGTCTCGATGCTTTGCCATGACGACAAAGGGCGCTCGGCTGCTTGGTACCGAGCCGCTGAAACCGGGTGATGTGTTTGTGTTTGGCCGTGAAACGGCAGGCCTGTCCGATAGCCAGCTGTCGCTGTTTCCCGCTGCCCAGCGCCTTCGGCTACCCATGCGGGCAGGCCAGCGCAGCCTGAACCTGTCGAATGCCGTGGCGGTAACGGTGTTCGAGGCGTGGCGGCAGGCTGGCTACGAAGGTGGCCTGTAGGGGCTTTCGGGGCGTGCTTCGCGCGCAAGCAGCCGGGATACGGCCTCGCGCGGCGCCATGCTGTCGAACAGGACGCGGCACACGGCTTCGGTAATGGGAAGATCCACGCCAAACCGAGCGCCAAGTGCCAGCGCCGCCTGCGCGCAGCGTGCCCCTTCCGCGGTCACGCCGCCTTCAAGAGCCTGAGTCAGTGTCTTGCCCGCACCGATGGCCAACCCCACTTTGCGGTTGCGAGACAGATCGCCTGTGGCGGTCAGCACCAGATCGCCCAGCCCGGTCAAACCCGCGAAAGTCTCTGCCTGACCACCCATGGCCAGTCCCAGGCGTTGCATCTCAGCCAGCCCGCGTGTGATCAGGGCGGCGCGCGCATTGGTGCCCAACCCCAGGCCGTCGGATACGCCGCAGGCAATGGCCATGATGTTCTTGAGCGCGCCCCCGACTTCTACGCCGATGACGTCGGTGCTGCTGTAGATGCGGGCCAGTTCACCATGCATCACCGCAATGACGCGCTGCGCTGTCTCCGCTTGCCGGCTGGCCACGGTGAGCGCGACCGGCAGGCCAAGGGCCACCTCGCGAGCAAACGACGGCCCGGAAAGCACGCCCAGCCTGGTATCGGGCTGCGAGGCAAAGGCGGCCTGAGCGATCTCGTGGGGGAGTTGGCCGGTATCGTGATGAAAACCTTTGCAGGTCCAGATAATGGCGGGGGCGGGCTGCGCAGACTGCGCGAGCTGCTGTGCCAGCCTTGCGCAGGTGTCCGCCATGCCTGCTACGGGAACACCCAGAATGATCAGACCTTTGTCGCCCTGCGCGTGCGCCACGGCGGCCTCGAAGTCATGGCTGGCCTGCAGGCGAAGGGGTAGACTGATGCCCGGCAGATAGCGCGCATTGAGCCGCTGGGTGTTGATCTGCGCTACGGTGCCAGGATCTCGGCCCCAGAGCATCGTGTCCGCGCGCGCGCAGGCCAGTGCCGCCAGCGCTGTACCCCAGCTTCCAGCGCCCAGCACGCTAACACGCAGCGGGCCTGCCATCGTGCCAGGCATTCCTGAGGCTTCGATGGGGCGCCCGCTCATGTTGCCGCCTATTGGCTTATTGCTTTGTGGCGCCCGGGGGCACGTACAGGCCCGAGTCCTGCTTGCCGTCCTTCTGCTGCGCCTCGGCGGCCTGCGCCAGACGCTGTTCGTACAGGCTTTGGAAATTGACCTCGGTAAGGTGCAGGGCAGGCAGCGACGTGCGATTGATGGCGTCCGCGATAGTGGCGCGCAGATAGGGATAAAGCATGGTGGGGCAGACAATGCCGATAAGCGGATCAAGCTGCTCGGCGGGAATGTTGGCCGCCTCAAAGATGCCTGCCTGCGTGGCCTCGACCAGGTAGAGCACCTTGTCCTGGATGCGCGTGGTGACCGTGGCGGTGACGGTTGCTTCATAGACCGTGTCGGCCAGGCGTTGGCCCCCGACATTGATGGACACTTCCACTGCGGGGCCTTCCTGCTCCAGGAAAATCTGGGGTGCATTGGGCATTTCCAGTGAAAGATCTTTCACATAGGTGCGCTGCAGGCTGAAGGCGGGTGCATTTTCCTGTTGCTGATCCTGGCTGTTGGCGTTCTGTTCGGCCATGTCTGTTCCGTTGTAGTGAGATGAGAAGGAGGGCGTCGCGTCAGGCGCCCGCGAGCAGCGGCGACAGTTTGCCGGCGCGATCAAGCGCAGCCAGGTCGTCGTAGCCGCCTACATGCGTATCACCGATGTATATCTGTGGCACGGTGCGTCGTCCTGTACGCTCCATCATAACCGCACGCTGGGGAGGGTCGAGATCGATGCGGATTTTTGCTATGTCGTCCACGCCGCGTTGCTTCAGCAGCATTTCCGCGCGTATGCAATACGGGCAAACGCCCGTGCAGTACATGGTGACCTGGCTGGCCATGAGTGTTCCTTGGTTGAGTTGGGTTTACTGCTTGCGGGAGAGCGGCATGCCCGCCTGTGCCCATTCCTTCAGGCCGCCTTCGAGGCTGACGGCTTGCGCATAGCCTTGCTTGCGCAGCGCGTCCGCCACCCGCGTGGCCTCGCGCCCGCTGTCGCAAAAGACGATAATCGGCTTGTCCTTGGGCAAGGCGCCAAGCTTGGCGGGGACATCCGCGGCGGGTACGTTGCGTGCCTGAGGGATGGTACCCGTTTTGAATGCATCGGCGCCGCGTGCATCCAGAAAGATACCATGCTGCTGATTGGCCATCTGTATGGCCTGGCTGACGGTCACCTTCTTCGTGCTGCCGCGGCCAATGGAAGGAAGCAACAGCATGATGCCGGAGGCGACGGCGACGAACAGCAGAATGAGGTTGGTCTGATCGAGAAGAAAGTCCACTTTGTATCCCATGTTTGGCTCCGTGAGCGGAGCAGAATCAAGGGATTATAAAATGGACCGTGAATTTAAACTTTTGGGTGAAACCTGACATGTACAAACTAGTCTTGATGCGTCACGGCGAGAGCCAGTGGAACCTCGAAAACCGTTTTACCGGCTGGAAGGATGTCGACCTGTCCGACACGGGCCGCGAGCAGGCATGGAAGGCGGGACAGTTGCTGCGCGATCAGGGCTTTGAATTTGATCTGGCCTTTTCCTCCGTGCTCAAGCGGGCCATCCGCACGCTCTGGATCGCGCTCGATGCGATGGATGCCATGTACACCCCTGTCGGGTTGAGCTGGCGCCTGAACGAGCGGCACTATGGCGCCCTACAGGGCCTGAACAAGGCCGAGACTGCTGAAAAATACGGGGATGAACAGGTGCTGATCTGGCGCCGTGCCTATGCGATCGCACCCGAGCCCATGAGCGCCGACGATCCGCGCCACCCGCGCTTTGATCCCCGATACGCAAAAGTGCCGGCCGACCAATTGCCCGCCACGGAATGCCTCAAGGATACCGTTGCCCGCGTGCTGCCTTTCTGGAACGATTCCATTGCTCCTGCCGTGCGTGCCGGGCGCAGGGTGCTGGTGTCGGCGCACGGGAATAGTCTGCGAGCACTTATCAAGCATCTGGACAACGTATCGGACGATGACATTGCCCAGGTGAACATACCCACCGGCCAGCCGCTGGTTTACGAGCTCGACGAGTCGCTCAAGCCTTTGCGCCACTACTACTTGGGGGATCCGGCTGAAATCGAGGCGGCCATGGCTGCCGTGGCCAATCAGGGCAAGGCGCGCAAATAATATGCGCCGCGTTTCCAGTCTGCTGATGCTGACCTTGTGTGCGGGCGTGGCCTTTGGCGCGCAGCCGTCCGCGCTGGAACACCAGCAGGCCGAGGCGCGTAAGGAGCGCGAGGCGCTTCAGGCCCGCATCGCGCAGGTGCGTGAGCGCATAGAAGGCCAGGAGTCGGCGCGCCGTGATGCCGCGAATGCGCTCAAGGCGTCGGAATCCGCCATTTCCAGCATCAACCTGCGGCTTGCCCAGTTGGCGGATCGGCGCAAGGAGGTTGAGGCCGAGCTCGACCATCTGGCCGTCGAGATACAGAGCCAGAAGGCAGTGCTCGCCCAACGCCAGCAAGAGCTGGGCGAGCAATTGCGAGGGCAGTATGCAGGCCGCCTTTCTCCGTGGACTGCGCTACTGTCTGGCGACGACCCGCAATCCATAGGGCGCGATTTCAGCTACCTGGGGTATGTGACGAAGTCCCAGGCAGCGGCCATACAGACTGTGCGTGATGCGGTTGCCGAACTTGACGGCCTGCAAGTGCGCACGCGCGAGGGCAAGCAGGAGCTGGTAAAGCTTGCCGACGAAGCGGCCGACCGGCGCAAGGCGCTGCAGGCGCAGAAGCGAGAGCGCGAGCAGGTGCTGGCGCGCATAGAGGATGCATTGGCGCAGCAGCGCAGCCAGGCGTCCACGTTGACACAGAATGAGCAGCGACTGGGCGACCTCATCACTGGGCTGCAGGCTGAGATAGCACGGCAGGCGGAGCAGGCACGCAGGGAGGAGGCCAGGCGCCAGGCAGAGGCCGCCCGGCAGGCGCGAGAACAGGCTGAGAGACAGCGGGCGGAGCGGGAGCGTGCAAGCCGGGAGGCTGAGCAGGCCCGCCTGCAGGTGGAGCGCGCGCGTGAGCGGGCGCGGGAGGAAGAGCAAAAGGCGCAACAGGCGCCCGAACGCTTCAAGGGCTCGGTGCCGGGCCTGTATCCGGACGTATCCGTCGCGGGCGGCTTGCGTCCTGACGAGATGGCGCCAGCGCCGCCGGACGCCCAGATTGCCGGCGAGGGGCCGCCCAAGGCCCAACCAGTGCGCGAGGCGCCTGCACCGCAGGCGAGCCCGGCCCGGCCTGCGCCGCCCCGGGGCTTTCACGGCCTGGACAAGAATTTGCCGTTTCCTGTCCAAGGCACCGTGCAGGGACGTTTCGGTGCAAGCCGTCCCGAGGGTGGCGTATGGCGCGGCATAGTGCTTCGCGCGCCGGCGGGAACCGCCGTTCATGCGATCGCGCAGGGAAGGGTGGTTTTTTCCAATTGGCTGTCAGGTTTTGGCAACCTCATGATCATCGATCACGGCGCCGGCTACCTGAGCGTGTATGCTTACAACCAGAGCCTGCTCAAGCAGGTTGGAGACATCGTCGGATCGGGTGACACCATTGCAACAGTGGGTGCGACCGGCGGCCAGGTTGAACCCGGGCTGTATTTCGAGATACGCCATCAGGGAACACCCGTGAACCCGCTGCTTTGGCTGGGCGGTTAATTTGGGTACTATTTGCCTGATGGATCGTAATATTCCGGTCAATAGTTCGAAATTATTTCAGGAACATGCATGGGCACTCGCAGGTTAGGCGGTTTGGGGTTGGTGTTGGCAGGCGCGCTGGGAGGCGTGCTGATCAGCCTGGGCATCACGGCGGCCGCGCAGCGCGGCGAGCCACTGCCGCTGAAGGGTCTGCAGCAATTCGCCAATGTATACAGTGCAATCAAGAGCAGCTACGTGGAGCCTGTTGCCGACGAGCAGCTTATCGATGATGCCATCAAGGGGTTGTTCAGCGACCTTGATCCACATTCCGCCTATCTTGATGCCGACGCTTTCAAGGAAATGGAAGCCATCACGCAAGGCGGGTTTGGCGGCCTGGGCATTGAGATCGGCAGCGAGGACGGCATGCCCAAGGTCATTTCGCCCATCGAGGACACACCCGCCGCTCGCGCGGGCATTCTGGCGGGCGACATCATTACGCACATCAACGGCAAATCCACCAAGAGCATGACGCTCAACGAGGCCATCAAGCTCATGCGCGGCGAACCGCACACGGGCATCGACCTCACCATCCAGCGCAAGGGTCGCGACAAGCCCCTGTCCGTCCATATCGTCCGCGATATCATCAAGATACGCAGCGTACGCAGCAAGATGCTGGATAACGATGTGGCTTATGTACGCATTGCGCAGTTCCAGGAACGGACTGTGCAGGATCTCACGCGCCAGTTGGGCGAACTCAGCGAAAAGAAGAAGCCCAAGGCGCTGGTCCTGGATTTGCGCAACGATCCGGGCGGCTTGCTGGACAGCGCCATTGGCGTTGCATCCGCATTCCTGAAGCCCGACGTGCTGGTCGTGTCGACGAAGGGCCGCATTCCGTCCTCGAACCGCCAATACTATGCCAAGCCAGCCGACTACATGCGTGGCTATTTCGACGAGTCGGCAAAGTCGCCGGGCAACGGCGGAGAAGTGCTCGACTGGGCCAAGAGGGTGCCCATGGTGGTGCTGGTCAATGTCGGGTCGGCATCCGCATCCGAGATCGTGGCCGGGGCGCTTCAGGATCACCAGCGCGCCAAGATCATAGGGAATCGCACATTTGGCAAGGGCTCGGTGCAAAGCGTCCTGCCGCTCGGCGATGACACAGGCATAAAGCTGACCACGGCGCGCTATTACACGCCGTCCGGGCGTTCCATCCAGGTGACGGGTGTCGAGCCCGATATCGCAGTGGACGATACCGCCCAGGGCAACCTGTTCCGTCTTCCCCGAGAGGTCGACCTGCAGCGCCATCTGCTGAATGCGAGCGTCTCAGAAGACGAGCCTGCTGTACCGGAGGTCGATGAGTCCGAGTCCGATGTGACGCCCAAGATGTTCGAGTTCGGCGGCAAAGACGACTATCAACTGAAGCAGGCCATTAATTTTCTGGAAGGTCGGCCTGTCGAGAAAAACGATCCGCACCTGGTTGCCCAGGCTGAGAAAGCCAAGGCAGCGCAGGAGAAGGCGGCCGCATCCGGCAGCCAGAGCGATGACGAGGCACCGAGCGACAAGGCTGAAAAAAAAACCCTGACGGACACTGACGGGCAGCCTGTGGAACGTTATCGCATCACGCCTGACGGCTTGGTGCCAGCAGGGAAATGAACGATCAGCAGTTGCTGCGTTACGGCCGGCACATCCTGCTCGACGAGTTTGGCATAGAAGGACAGCAGAGATTGCTGGCTTCCACGGTGCTTGTTGTGGGTGCTGGCGGGCTTGGGTCGCCGGCAGCCAGCTATCTTGCCGCGGCAGGGGTCGGGCGTCTCATCCTTGCCGACGATGACAAAGTCGAGCTCGGCAACCTCCAGCGGCAGATCTTGCATACGACCGGTCGCGTGGGCTGGCCCAAGGCCGAATCGGGCCGGCACATGCTGGCGGCACTCAATCCGGATATCGCCATCGAAGCCGTGGTGGCGCGGCTTGACGGCGCATCGCTTGATGAACAGGTGGCGCGTGCGGACGTCATACTGGATTGTTGCGACAATTTCGCCACGCGCCACGCGGTGAACAAGGCCTGCGTCAATGCGGGCAAGCCGCTGGTGTCGGGTGCGGCCATCCGGTTTTCAGGGCAAGTCAGCGTATATGACATGCGTCAGCCAGACGCGCCTTGCTACAACTGCCTGTTCCCGGAGGCGCATGGTGCGCGTGAGCTCTATTGCGCAATTACGGGCGTTCTGGGGCCGCTGGTGGGCATCATCGGAAGCGTGCAGGCGGCGGAGGCCATCAAGCTCATGACTGGCATGGGAGAGCCGCTTGTGGGCCGCCTTCTGTGCCTGGATGCGCTGACCATGCAGTGGCAGACCCTGCGCTTTAACCGCGATCCCGCATGCCCGGTATGCGCAGGCCGGAGCGTCCCGTCAGCAGATGGCCCACAGCATTGACGCGCGCATCCACATAATGTCCGCGCCCGCTGTGGCGGCCTGAAAACGGTGTGCCAGGATGGTAGACATGTACTGTCCGCATGCCCACGCTGCGTGCTCCCTTCAGATTGCGCAACGTATCCTCGACCAGCACCACCTGGCGGGCGGGCACGTTCAGCCGGGCCAGCACCTGCCGCATGAGCGCGGCGGAAGGCTTGGGCCGCATGCGACCCTGCAGGGTCATGTGATCAATAGCCCAGATGTCTTCGAAAAAGTGCAGGATGCCCAGCGTTCTGAGCACTTCAGTGGCGTAGAACAAGGGTGCGTTGGTCAGGATGATCTTGCGGCCCCGCAGGCGGGCAAGCTTGCGCGCGAGTCCGGTTTCGCCGTGTACGAGCGGCGCGATGTCGAACTGATGGCTAAGGCGCAGGAAGTCTTGCGCCTTGACGCCATGATGGCGGACCATGCCGATGACTGTGGCGCCATACCGCTTCCAGTAGGTCTGGCGCAGCGTGTTGGCGGCCTCGGCTTCCAGACCCAATGTGGTGGCCACCGCCGCTCCCATGGCACCGTCTATGGCCTTGAAAATACCGCGCGAGCAATCGTGCAGCGTATTGTCCAGGTCAAACAGCCACACAGGCCCTGCGGCGCGGCATGCAGGCCGGCGCAGTCCTCGGCGCCCGGTAAGGCGAATAGGGCCGGACACTAGTGCGAGCTGATCATGGTGCCCACGCCACGGTCGGTCAGAATCTCGAGCAGCAGGCAATGCGGCACGCGGCCGTCGATGACATGCACGGAATTGACGCCGTTGCGTGCCGCGTCCAAGGCCGAGGAAATCTTGGGCAGCATGCCGCCGGAAATGGTGCCGTCTTCGAAAAGCTCATCAATGGTGCGGGCCGACAATGTGCGCAGCAGCTCGCCATTTTTATCGAGCACGCCTGGCGTATTCGTCATCATGATGAGCTTCTCGGCGCCCAGCACCTCGGCCATCTTGCCTGCCACGACATCGGCATTGATGTTGTAGGCGGTGCCGTCGTCGCTGTATCCGATGGAGGAAATCACGGGAATGAATTGATCGTCCTGCAGGGCCCGGACGACGGCAGGCTCCACCCGCGTGATATCTCCGACGAAGCCGATGTCCAGCACCTGGCCTGGATTCTCGGGATCATCCATGAGTTTCTTGGTGGCCTGGATAAGACAGCCGTCCTTGCCGGTCAGGCCTACCGCCTTGCCGCCTGCGGCATTGATCATCATGACGATGTCCTGCTGCACCTGGCCGCCGAGCACCCACTCCACCACTTCCATGGTTTCGGCATCGGTCACACGCATGCCCTGCACGAACACGCCTTCCTTGCCGATGCGCTTGAGCGCTGCGTTGATTTGCGGGCCGCCGCCATGCACCACGACCGGATTCAATCCAACAAGCTTGAGCAGCACCACATCGTGGGCGAAGCTGCGCTGCAGCTCCTCTTCAGTCATTGCATTGCCGCCGTACTTGATGACGACGGTCTTGCCATGAAAGCGGCGGATATAAGGCAGTGCTTCGGAAAGGACATCCGCCTTGGTCGTGGAGGAATGGCCGGCAGGGTCGGGGGAAGGGCTCATGTCGTTAGCTAGCGAGTGCCTTGTTCACGGTATCGAGGAAAGCCGCCTCGTCGTAATTGCCGAGGTAGCGCTTGATGATGCGCCCCTGCTTGTCGATCAGGAACGCTGTAGGGGTGAGCTTGACATCGCCGAACGCCTGGGCCAGCTTGCCCTGGGCATCTATGACCACAGGAAAGGGCAGCTTGCGCGTTTCGGTGAAATTGAGGACGTAATTGGGCGGGTCGTATTGCATGGCGACCGCGATCGTCTCGAAACCCTTGGGCGCCAAGGCCTTGTAGTGGGCAATGGTATCGGGCATCTGCGCCACACAGGTGGTGCAGCTGGTTGCCCAGAACTTGACGAGCACCACCTTGCCGCGAAGGGCCTGCATGGTGGTCTTCTGCCCGGTAAGGGTGGTGAAGGTGACGTCTGGCGCCGCCCGTGCGGCACTGGAAAATTGCCAGGCGCCTATGCCGGCAATGGCCAGCACGGCCACCAGGCCAATGAGAATCTTCTTCATTGCACTGGCAGGGCTTGAGCGCCCCCTGTATTGGTGTCTGGCGCGGCTGTGGCGCTTGTGCCGGCGGCCTGGGTTTCTGACCCTTGCTCGGCGGTTGCCTGCTCCTTGGCCACGCTTTCGGGTGAAACGATCTGGAACAATTTTACTACCTTGTTGACGCCGCTGATGCCAGCCACAGCCTTGGCGGCGCGTTGTCCTTCCTCGTCGGTGACTTTGCCCAGCAGGTAGACCACGCCGCGCTCGGTCTGCACCACAATGGTCCGGCTGGGCACATCCTTGGTGTTGATGAGCGTGGTACGGGCCTTGGAGGAAATCCAGGTGTCATTGGTGCGCACGCTGAGCGGCGTAATGGCGCCGACCCGGAGCGCGTTCACCACATCGCGGACCTTCTCGACAGCCTTGGCGGACTCTTCGGCCTTTTGCTTGTCCGCCTCGGTGGGCACGTCGCCGGTGAGCAGCAGACGTCCGGCATAGGAGGTGGCCGTGACGCGCGCCTTGTCGCCGAACATATCCGCCATGCGCGACGCGGTTTTCATTTCAATCGATTGGTCCTCGACCTGTTCGCCGGCAGTGCGCCGGTCGGTGACGACCACGGCGGTCGTGGCAGCAGTGCCGCCCACAACCATAAGACCGCAGCCAGCCAGTGCAGCCAGCGAGGAGAAGGCCAGGCTGGCCAGCAAAAGACGTTGAGCGGTAAGGCGTTGGGACATTACAGGGTGTCTCCCAGCAGTAGCGCGTCGATGCCGTCGCAGAGGGCATGAAGCAGAACGATATGGACTTCCTGGATACGCATGGTGCGTTCGTGGGGCACGCACAGGTGGACATCGGCGTCAGAGAGCAATTCGCCGACCTGGCCGCCGCCCTTGCCGGTGAGGGCAATGACGGACATTTCCCTGTCGTGTGCCGCTTCAATGGACCTGAGGACGTTGGGAGAGTTCCCGCTGGTGGAGATGGCGACCAGCACATCGCCAGGCTGGCCCAAGGCATTGACCTGCCGCTCAAAGATGGCATCAAAGCCGTAATCGTTGCCCACCGCCGTCAGAATGGAGGTGTCAGCGCTAAGTGTGACGCCGGCCAGAGGCAGGCGGTCGCGTTCGAAGCGCCCAACCAGCTCGGCAATGAAATGCTGGGCGTCGGCCGCCGAGCCGCCATTGCCGCAGGCCAGAACCTTGCCGTTATTGGCCAGCGTGCCGAACACCATGTCCACGGCAGCGGCCAGGGGTGCGGCCAGCTCCTGGCCGCTGGCGCGCAATGCGTCGATGGCATCGTCGAAATGCGTCGTCATGTGGGATGTCATGTCCATGAGTGTCATTATCTCATGATCGCGCCCCATGCCACGCGCGCCAGGTAACTGATGTATGCCTGATTGTCAGAATGCGTGTCGTATCCAGGTCAACGCCCTGCCATCGATGCTGACGACGTCGAAGCGGCACGGTGGCGTGCGGCCGCCAAAATGACGCTGCGCCAGGCCGGGCAGCAAGGCGGCAGCGGTGCGCCGTATCTTGTCCTGCTTGCCTCTGGCAATGCTGGCGGCAGCGCCGCCATACCGTGTAGACCGGCGCAGGCGAACCTCGACGAACACCAGCACGCCGGCGTCGTCAGCCAGCAGATCGATTTCTCCGCAGTGTCGCCTCAAATTGCGGGCCAGGACCACCAGCCCCGCTTTCTCCAGGTAGGCGCAGGCCTGTATTTCACCCTGGCGGCCGGCGCGCTGGGTTGGAGAGCTGGCCGCGTTCAGGACGGAAAATGAAACGCCGGCTTTTTTTGCACTGGCGCGGCGGCGTGGCCGGCGCCGTCGTGCCGCGCTGGCCAGATCAAATGGCAGTGCCTCGTCTTCCATGGGGGTTCTCATTACAATCCTGAAAAAGGACGAAGGCAAAGTATGCAAGAAAACTCGGCAATGCGGGGCGCGGCCCAGGCATGGCAGCGTGTGGCGGAGCAAGTGGATGGCCAGCATTGGCCCGCGGCCACGCTGTATGTGGTGGCCACGCCCATCGGCAACTTGGGAGACCTCGGCCTGCGCGCATGGCAGGCTTTGCATCGCTGCGATGTCATTGCGGCGGAAGATACGCGTTCCAGCCGCACGCTGCTCGATGCCTGGGGGCTGCGCACCCCCCTGATCGCGGCGCATCGCCACAACGAGGCACAGGCCGCGCAGGCCATTGTGGCGCGACTTCAGGCGGGTGAACGCGTTGCGCTGGTTTCGGATGCTGGCGCGCCGGCGGTCAGCGACCCGGGAGCCCGCATTGTGCGGGCCGTGCGAGAGGCCGGCCTGGGCGTGATGCCCATACCCGGCGCCAGCGCGGTCATTACGGCATTGATGGCCAGTGGCGTGACCTCGGATGAGAATCCGTCTTTCGTGTTTGCCGGTTTTCCGCCTTCGAAGTCAGCCGCGCGCAAGCGATGGCTCGGGTCGTGGTGCGCCCTGCCCGCGCCGGTGATCATGTTCGAGTCCCCGCACCGTGTGCGGGCAACGGTTGGTGATCTGCTTGAGGTATGCGGTGCCGCGCGCGGACTTACCATCGCCCGCGAGCTGACAAAGCGCCATGAGCAGGTGCACACCCTGACTCTCGGCGAGGCTGCGGACTGGTTTGGCGGCGAAGCCCATCGAACCCTGGGCGAGTTTGTGCTTATTGTGCATGAGGCGCCTGCGGTGTCGACGGAAGGGCGCATCGACGACACGGCCGCCGCGCTGCTCGATGCGCTGCTTGAAAGCCTGTCGGTGCGGGATGCGGCAAAGGTCGCCGCCAAAGTGAGCGGTCTGCCGCGCGATACCCTATATGCTTGGGCCCTGGCGCACCGGAAATCCGGCTAGCGCAGGGCGACGGTCGATCCCATGCCGGTTTCCTGCTCGATGCGCAGTGCGGCATTGACGGCGTCGGTGCGCGACAGGTAAGGCCCTATGCGCACACGATACAGGGCGCCGCTGCGTTCCACGCGGGCTGAGCGGGTTTCCACGGCGCCGATGCCATCATTCAATCTGTGTGCCAGCTTGCTGGCTGTATCGGCGGCGCTGAAGGCACCGAACTGCAGGTATATCCGGCCCGCGGCGTCCGATGCCCCATCGAGCGCAAGCTGGGAATCCGCTTCCGGAAGCGTAGCGGCGTCAGGCGCGGGCGTTGGGCCCAGTGTGCTTCTGGCGGGCGGCAGCGCACCGGGACCATCGTCCTGCACGCGCACACCCATGCGGCTGGCCAGCAAGGCGGAAATCGCGTCGTCCGACGAATCGGGGGATATGGATTGCGAGGCGACGGCGCGCCTGCCCGCCGGCTGTGCGGGCTCGGTGGTGCCATCCGCCTTCACGACCCTGACCGTTCCATTCTTGCCGTCGGGCGGCACGGTCTTGACCAGGATGCGGGGCTCGGGTCGAGGCAGGTCGGGCGCCGGCCGCAGTTCAGGCAGGCCGTTTCGTATGTCGTCGTTGGTAATGGCTTCGACAATAACCTTGCCGCTGCCGCGTTTGATCAGCCCAAGCTTGGCGGCCGCAGCATACGACAGGTCGATGATGCGCGAGCTGTGAAATGGGCCCCTGTCGTTGATGCGAACAATGACGGACTTGCCGGTTGCCACCCGGGTCACGCGGGCGTAGCTGGGAAGCGGCAGCGTCGGGTGGGCGGCGGTCATGGCGTACATGTCGTAGATTTCGCCGTTTGCTGTTTTGTTGCCCTGGAATTTGCGGCCATACCAGGAGGCTGTGCCGGTTTCGCGAAATGGCTGCTCGGCGCTGATGGGCACATAGCGCTTGCCAAACACGGTGTAGGGCCGGAAGTTGGCACGCGCATGCGTCTCGATGCGGGGGACGGCGTTGGGAATGGACTGGATGTTTGCCGGGATGTTCGTGCCCGGGCCATCGTCCTTGTAGTAGCCGCCGCCTGAGCCGCCTGGTCCCGCACAGCCCGCCAAGACGGCGAGTGCCAGGGAGAAGGGGAGCAGTAGGCGTCGTGTATGGATCATGGGATATCGGGTGGCGGCTGGTTTCGATGCCTTATCAGTAATGGTGAGTGATCGGAAAAGCGCTTGGCCAATTGTTCGGTGACATAGACCGAGCGGTGCTTGCCGCCGGTACAGCCTATGGCGACAGTCAGATAATTGCGTGTGTCCTGCATGTACAGCGGCAGCCAGCGGCGGATGAAGCTGGCGATATCGTCGATCATGGTTTCGACGCTACCGAATTGTGCCAGCCACTTTGCTACGGGTTCGTCACGTCCTGTAAGGGGGCGTAACTCGCGGTCGTAGTGCGGGTTGGGCAGGCACCGCACATCGAAAACCAGATCGGCGTCGCCCGGCACCCCGCGCTTGTAGGCAAATGACTCGAACGTCAGGACCACCGGCGCCCGGTCTGCCTGGACTATGTCACGTACCCATGCCCGCAGCTGCCCGGGCGTGAGATCGGAGGTGTCGATGACGTGTTCCTGCTCGCGCATGGGCGCCAGCATCTCGCGCTCGGTGTCGATGCACTCTTGCAGGGAAGGCGACTTGCCGCCCTTCTGGAGGCGATCGGTCAGCGGGTGCCGGCGCCGTGATTCCGAGTACCGCTGTATCAGCGTGTGGTCATTCGCGTCGAGGAAGATCACGCGGAAGGCCGTACCCATCGCCCGCAGACTGGTGATAACGTCGGGCAACTCGGCCAGTTCGCCTGGCGAGCGTACATCGATGGCGACCGCCACGCGCTCCAACTCGCTTTCCCGGGTGCTGCCGATGAATTCGTGCAGGAAACGCACTGGCAGGTTGTCGACGCAAGTGTAACCGGCATCCTCCAGCAGACGCAAGGCGACTGATTTGCCGGATCCGGATATCCCCGTAATGAGCACGATTTTCAACATGTTGGAGCTCGGCCTGTATGTGCCGTCTAGTTATTGCGGCCGCTTTCCATGATGGCGATGGCCTGGCGTTCGATGAATTCGCCCATGGTGTCGATGCCACGAAGGGTAAGAATGGTGTTGCGGACCGCGGCTTCGACCAGTACGGCCAGATTGCGGCCCGCGGCTACCTGAAGCATGACACGGCGTATTGGTATCCCAAGTATATCTTCGGTCTGATCCTGCGTGGGCAGGCGCTCAAAGGCCTCCGGCGTTGAGCGGATCAGGTGCACAACGAGCTTGAGCTTCATTTTGCGGCGCACCGAGGTCTCGCCGAATATGGTGCGGATGTCCAGCAGGCCCAGGCCGCGCACTTCAAGCAGGTTCTGCAGCAATGCAGGACATTGGCCCTCGATGACGCTGGGCGCGGTGCGCGACAGCTCGACGGCGTCGTCGGCCACGAGGCCGTGGCCCCGTGAGATCAGCTCCAGCGCCAGCTCGCTCTTTCCCAGGCCCGATTCCCCCGTGATCAGTACGCCCAGGCCCAGTACGTCCATGAATACGCCGTGGGCGGTGGTGCGTGGCGCAAGGCGCTTACCCAGATAGATGCGCAGCAGGTCAATGAGCTGGGCCGCTTCGATCGGCGTTGACAGCAGGGGAATCTGCTGCAGGTTGCAGAACTCGCGCAGATCGTCTGGCGGCGCTATGTCGCCGGCGATGAGAATGGCGGGTACGCCGCCAGCCACGAGATCTTCCAGGTGGTGGATGCGCCGCTTTGCATCGAAGCGGGTGTAGTAGGACAGCTCCTCCGTGCCGAAGACCTGGATGCGAGACGGGTGGATGAGGTTGAGGTGGCCAATGAGATCGGCCGCCGCCATGCCCAGATCGGGGATGAGTCGGTGTGCCGCGCTCTGGCCCGCCACCCATGCGAAGGGAATTTTGTCCGCGTTGTCACTGACGAGTTCCTGGATGGTGAGCATGGGTGCGTCAGTCCTGCGTATGGGTGAGCAGCCGGTGGATGGTCGCCGGATCAGTCTCGGTTGCAAGCACTTGCCGGAGATTGGCATCGGCCATGAGCCGCGCTATTTCGGCCAGCAGGTCGAGGTGCAATTGGGTGGCGCTTTCGGGCACCAGCAGAAAGAACAGCAGGCTGGCCATGCGGCCATCCGCGGTATCGAAGCGCACGGGATCGGCCAGGCGCATAAATGCGGCGCAAGGCTCTTTCAGGTCTTTGATGCGGCCGTGCGGAACGGCGACATGATGGCCCAGCGCAGTGGATCCCAGCCGTTCGCGGGCGATGAGGCTGTGGAACACGGTGGTGCGTGCGATGCCTTGGTTATTTTCGAACAACAAGCCCGCTTGCTCGAAGGCGCGTTTCTTGCTGGTGGCGGGGAGGTCGAGGACGACGTTCTGCAACGGCAGAATGCGCGACATTAGATTCATGTGGCCATTATATGAGCATGATGCCAACTTATGAAAATAGCATATGTGCTGTGCGGGCGGGGGAGCCCGGAAACACGAAGGCCTCAATCATCCTGTGACTGAGGCCGGTCTGGGTGCCCTGTCAGCCGCGTGGTGTCATGACCTGTGCGCAGCCTGGCAGACCCTTGTCGTTATCCGGCAGCTGCGACGTCCTGGCGCTTTGCCGGTTCGTGAGCGTAGTTCTGTACCTTGCTCTTGTACTTGATGACCTGGCGGTCGACTTTATCGGCCAGGAGGTCTATGGCCGCGTACAGGTTCTCGTCGGACGCCTCGCAGTGGATGTCTTTGCCACGCAGCCGCATCGTGATTTCAGCGCAGTGGCGCAGGCGCTCTACCGAGAGTATGACCTGTGTGTCGATTACGTTATCGAAATGCCGCAACACCCGGGCCATTTTGTTGAGGACGTATTCGCGTATGGCCGGGGTAACTTCAAGATGACGCCCGCTGATGCTCAGGTTCATATAAGACTCTCCTTGGAAAAAAATATGCGCGGTAAGGCGCGGTGTCAGGGATAGGCTTTCCTCCTTTAACGTGTTTGCAATGATTCCAGTGTATAGATTGTGGCAAGTAAATCAAGTGGCCGCCTCGGCCTCGACATGCGTTACATTTTAAAGTTCTTGCCCAGGTAGACCTTGCGAACCGCCTCATTGTCGATGATTTCGCTGGGATGTCCTTTGGTGAGTACCTTGCCTTCGCTGATGATATAGGCGCGGTCACAGATGCCTAGTGTTTCCCGCACGTTGTGATCGGTGATCAACACCCCGATGTTGCGGTTCTTGAGAAAATGCACGATGCGCTGGATCTCGATGACGGCAATGGGATCGACGCCCGCAAAGGGCTCGTCCAGCAGGATGAAACGGGGCCGCGTCGCCAGGGCGCGGGCGATCTCTACCCGGCGTCGTTCGCCGCCGGACAGCGAAATGGCCGTGTTGCGGCGGATGTGGCCGATCTGCAGTTCGTCGATCAGGGACTCGAGCAGTTCGCCCACGCGTGCGGACGACAGCGGCCTGCCACTGTCCTCATACTGGAGTTCCAGCACAGCGCGAATATTCTCCTCCACAGTCAGGCGTCGGAACACCGACGCATCCTGCGGCAGATAGGAGAGCCCCATGCGCGCCCGTTTGTGCATGGGCATGCTGGTAATGGCGGTGTCGTCGATTTCTATGCGGCCGGCGTCGGTGGGCACGATGCCCACGATCATGTAGAAGCTGGTCGTCTTGCCGGCGCCGTTCGGACCAAGCAGGCCCACGACTTCACCGCTGTCGACTGACAGCGATACGTCATGCACGACGGTACGCTTGCCGTAGGTTTTTCGCAGCCCAGTCGCGGTGAGCCTTCCTGGTACTACATTCGCGCCCCGGGCCATGGCCTGCTCGGACCGTTGAGATTGAAACATTGAAACCGTCCAGTAAACACAGTGGATGGGAGAAAGGGGAGGGGCCTAGCCCGATTTTCCGGATTTCCTGGCGCACTCAGCCGCCGCTGCGTCGGATTTGGCGCGTGGCAAGGCCAGAGAGCGCACCCGTCCTCCCTGGGCCGCGGAATTCGGACCACTGAAGGCTTCGTAAGTATCGGTCTTCTGGTGATAGATGATGCGTTCTCCCTTGATGTTGTCGAAGGGCTTTCCACAGACATAACGCGTGATGATCGCCTGGCCTATGACCTCGATTTCTTCCTTCTTGCCGTCATATTCGGCACGCAGGCCTTCGGCTTCGATCACCTCGAACTTGGCCGGATTTTCCTGGCGGATGTGCACCAGCTTGCCCTTGGCCGCCGTCGCCGTGCCATATTGAAAGCCGTCGGCATCTTCGTGCATGGAAAGCTTGTCCGCCGTCAGCTTCATGAGCCCGCGTGTGAGGATGACGTTGCCTGTAAACACGCTCTCCCGTTTGGCATCATCGTAGTGCAGCGTATCGGACAGGATCAGCGTGTCGGGCTCTTCCTTGGCATCTTTCGCGCTCGCCGTGCCGTTGCCGCCTGTGGCCTTGCTGTCCTGGCCCGGAGCGGCCTGCGGTTGGGCCTTGCCCGTTTCCTGGGCAATGGCCAGGCCGCCGGAGAGGAGCAGGGTGCCGCCGGTGAGCCAGGCGCACAGAATTCGTATGTAGCGTGGATTCATGGTTCTTGTTTTGTCCCCCCGGCACTGGATTGGCCGGATGTATCGTTCCGGGTGCGTGATTCGGTGCCGGAGATCTTGACGTCGGTGGCAGAGAATACTTCCAGCTGCCGCGTGTCGTTATCGTAACGCATGCCTGTGCCATTCATGGTGGATTTTCCATGCACGACCAGTGCCGGCAGATTGGTTTCCACCACATTCTCGTCGGGCAGCAAAGTCAGCTTCTCGCTGGTTACATCCAGCGGCGGATTCTCGTCGTCCGGCATGCGGTGCACGTGCGCGTCTCCCTTCATGACGATGCGTGCGCCGTCCTGGTCCATGACGGCCACGTCGGCGGTGGCCACCGTGATCGGCGACCCCGGCTGCTGGCCCACGGCACGGGCCTGGATGATCTCGTAGGAATCATCGTCCGGGTAGTGATGCATGCGGTCGCCTTCGAGCCGGTTGATGGCGACCCCGGCCGGATCGCTGCGCACCATGACGAAGTTCGTGGCCCAGGAGTCGGGCTCGTGAGTGATGCGCGGAGGCGGGTCGATGGGGATGGCGTGCTGCGCATAATCAGCAGCCCACCACGTGCCGATGACCAGCGTGATGAGCAACAGGACGGCGATGAGGGCGGGGGCGCGTTCTCTCATGGCTACTGTATGGTGCCGCGCTTCAGGGCGCCCTGGGGCGTGAGGAAGGCGCCCAGGCGGCGCTGGGCGGCCAGCAGGAGGTCGCAGCACTCGCGCACGGCGCCTGTGCCGCCCGGACGGCTGGAAATCCAGTGCGCGGCCTGTGATACATAGGCCGGCGCGTCGGGCACGCTGGCGGCAAAGCCAACGCGCTGAAGCGCGGCCAAATCAATGATGTCGTCGCCCATGTAGCCCGTTTCAGCGAGAGAGCAGCCCTGTTCCTGCGCCAGCGCGGTGAGGGCCGCCGCCTTGTCGCGCACGCCTTGCTGAACCAGGGCAATGCCCAGTTCGGCGGCGCGGCGGGCCAGGATCGTGCTTTCACGGCCGGTAATCAGAGCGACCGCGATGCCGCTCTCGTCCAGCAGCCGCAGTCCGTGTCCATCCAGCACATGGAAGGTCTTGAGCACTTCGCCTTGTTCTCCGTACCACAGGCGGCCATCGGTCAGGACGCCGTCGACATCGAACGCCATGATCCTGACCTGCTTGGCGCGCTCGACGATGGCGGGGGCGACGCGAGCTAGAATCAGCGCTTCGGCGGGGTGGGAAAGGTCGGACAGGTTCATCAGAGCACCTTGGCGGCGAGCAGATCGTGCATGTGCAGCGCGCCTTGCAGTTGACCGGTGTCGTCGATGACGAGCATCTGGGTGATGCGGCCGTCATCCATGAGCGTGGCGGCCTCGATGGCGAGGGTGTCGGGCGTGACGGTCTTGGGGTGCGGTGTCATGCCAGTGCTGACGGTCAGCGGCCGTATGTCCCCGTGGCTGGCGATCAGGCGGCGCAAGTCTCCGTCGGTGAAAATACCGGTGGGTTGGCCATGTTCGTCGACGATGATGGTCATGCCCATCCCCTTGACTGACATTTCCACCAGTGCATCCTGCACGGAGGTGCCTGCCTGGACAATGGGCAAGGCCCGGCCGGTGCGCATGACATCGCGCACGCGGGTCAGAAGCCGGCGGCCCAGCGCGCCGCCCGGGTGCGAACGCGCAAAATCCTCGCGGCTGAATCCGCGGGCCTCAAGGCAGGCCACGGCGATGGCGTCGCCCAGCACCAGCGCCGTCGTTGTGCTGGCAGTGGGCGCAAGATTGAGAGAGCAGGCCTCCTGCTCGACGTGGGCATCGAGGTGCAGGTCGGCATTGCGCGCCAGCTCGGAGGCGGGATGGCCTGTCATGGCGATGATACGGGCGCCCATGCGTTTTACGACAGACAGTACCGTGACGAGCTCCTGTCCCTCACCGGAATACGAGAGCGCCAGCACGATATCCTGCGGGGTCAGCATCCCCAGGTCGCCATGCACTGCCTCGGCCGCATGCATGAAGAAGGCGGGTGTGCCCGTGGAGGCGAGCGTCGCGGCAATCTTGCGGGCAATGTGTCCCGATTTACCGATTCCGGTGACAACCACCCGGCCTTTGCAGTCCAGGATCATGGCAACAGCTTGCTCGAAGCTGCCGTCCAGGCGGGCGGCCAGGGCCTGCAAGGCCGCGATCTCTATGCCGATGCTGCGCTGGGCGGACGCCAGGGCTCGCCCGTCCGGCGACCCACCCGCCTCGTCCGGCTGGCCGACTGCCGCCGCTGTTTCGGCGCTGCCGGATGCCCGCGTGGCGGATTCCCGCGGGCCGGCGGCCACCTGAGCGGCCTGGGAAGTGGAAAAGACGTTTTGCATCCAGGGATTTTAAACAATACTGGACTTTGCGCGGCGGTTTCGCGCAAAGCCGCGGCAAATCGCCCCCGGCCGCGCGTCGGCGGCCGGGCGACTTCGCGGCCGACGCGGTATAGTGTGGCCTACGATACTTTATCGACCTCTGGCCCATTCCATGCACACTGATCCTGCCGACTACGTCCGCGAGGCGATACGTAGCGTTCCCGACTGGCCCAAACCCGGCGTTACCTTTCGTGACATTACGCCCGTACTGCAAGATCCGCGCGCCTTTCGCGTGTTGATCGATATCTTTGTCTACCGATACATGCGGCATCGCCTTGATCTGGTCGCGGGCATAGATGCCCGCGGGTTCATCCTGGGCGCCGTTCTGGCCTATGAACTGAACCTGGGTTTCGTGCCTGTGCGCAAGAAGGGCAAGCTGCCCTTTCGCACCGTCGCCGAAGAATACACGCTGGAATATGGCAACGCGGCGGTCGAGATGCATACGGATTCCGTCCGGCCGGGACAGCGGGTGCTGCTCATCGACGATCTCATCGCCACCGGCGGCACCATGGTAGCCGCTTCCAAGCTTCTGCAGCGACTGGGCGCAAATGTCATCGAGGCGGCCGCCATTATCGAGCTCCCCTATCTGGGCGGCTCGACGGCACTGCGCGACACGGGGCTGCCGCTGTACACGGTCTGTAGCTTCAATCCTGACGACTGACGCCGCAAGGCCGGCGTGGGCCGGCCTGCGGATTCGGCTAGACCAGCACGCGCTCTATGCCGCCTGCGTTGGCGGCCTTCACGTACTCGGGCATCCAGTTCTCCCCGAGCACATGACGCGCCATTTCCACCACGATGTAGTCCGCGTCCATGCCCGTGTCCGAAGAATACCGCGACAGGCCCTGCAGACAGGAAGGACAGGACGTCAGCATCTTGACTTCGCCGGTGTAGCCGTCCGCGCGCAACGCGGCCTGGTTTTTCCCGAGCTCCTCTTCCTTGCGGAAGCGCACCTGCGTCGAGATATCGGGGCGCGAAACGGCCAGCGTGCCCGATTCGCCGCAGCAGCGGTCGGTCTTGATGGTGCCGTCGCCCACCAGCGCCCGCACCGTCTTCATCGGATCCTGCAGCTTCATCGGCGTGTGGCAAGGGTCATGATACATATACCGTACGCCTTGCACGCCTTCAAGATGCATGCCTTTTTCCAGCAGAAACTCATGGATGTCTATCAAGCGGCAGCCAGGGAAGATTTTTTCGAACTCGTAGCCGGCCAGTTGGTCGTAACAGGTTCCGCAACTGACCACCACCGTCTTGATGTCCAGGTAGTTCAGGGTTGTGGCCATGCGATGGAACAGTACCCGGTTGTCGGTGATGATCTTCTCGGCCTTGTCCGTCATGCCGTTGCCGCGCTGCGGGTATCCACAGCACAGATATCCGGGCGGCAGCACGGTTTGCACGCCCACATGCCACAGCATGGCCTGCGTGGCCAGACCAACCTGCGAAAACAGGCGCTCGGATCCGCAGCCGGGAAAATAGAACACGGCCTCGGTTTCGGCCGATGTGGCCGCAGGGTTCCGGATGATGGGCACGTAGCTCGGATCCTCGATGTCCAGCAGCTTGCGCGCGGTCTGCTTGGGCAGGCCGCCTGGCATCTTCCTGTTCACGAAGTGGATGACCTGCTCGCGTATCGGCGCCTTGCCCAGCGTAGCGGGCGGATGGTCGGCCTGCTTGCGTGAAGGCAGGGCCAGCACATCGTGCGCGAGGCGCTGGGCCTTGTAGCCCACTTCGATCATGGCGGTGCGGGTCGCCTTGATAACCCGCGGATCCTTGGCATTCAGGAAGAACATGGCGGCATTTGTGCCCGGATTGAAGGACTTCTTGCCCATGCGCCGCAGCAGCGCACGCATTTCCATGGATACGTCGCCGAAGTCGATATCAACCGGACAGGGGTTGTAGCACTTGTGGCACAGCGTGCAGTGGTCACCCACATCCTCGAACTCTTCCCAGTGCTTCAGGCTGACTCCGCGCCGCGTCTGCTCCTCATAGAGAAATGCCTCGATCAGCAGCGATGTGGCGAGTATCTTGTTGCGCGGCGAATAGAGAAGGTTGGCGCGCGGGACATGCGTGGCGCAGACCGGCTTGCATTTGCCGCAGCGCAGGCAGTCCTTGATGGCATTGGAAATGGAGCCGATCTCGCTGCGCTGCATGATCAGCGATTCATGGCCGAGCAGGTTGAAGCTGGGCGTCCATGCGTGGCGCAGATCCGCCCCGGGCAGCAGCTTGCCGGCATTGAACCGGCCCTCTGGGTCGATGCGCTGCTTGTACGCCTGGAAGGGCGCCAGTTCCTCCTGTGTCAGGAATTCGTATTTGGTCAGGCCTATGCCGTGTTCGCCGGAGATCACGCCATCCAGGTCGCGTGCGATCTGCATGATGCGGGCCACGGCGGCATTTGCCTCGCGGAGCATTTCGTAGTCGTCGGAGTTGACCGGAATATTGGTATGCACGTTGCCGTCGCCGGCATGCATGTGCAGCGCCACGAACACGCGGCTTTTCAGCACGCGGTCATGCACCGCCTGAATGCCTGCCAGGACGGCCGCATGGTCGGCGCCCGCGAAGCAGCTTTCCATGCGCGCGCGCAGCTCTGTTTTCCAGGAAATGCGTATGGTGTGGTCTTGCACGGCTTCCAGAACCGTGGTGCGGGGCGCGTCCGCCAGGCGCTCGGAAAGTGCCGGAAGCAGTTCATCCAGCCCCAGTGCCCTTAACGTGTCGAGTGAAGCGGCCAGTGGCTGGTCCAGGTTGTCCAGCAGCCATGTCCAGCGCGCGCGCACCGCCAGCACGACGCAAAGTGCATCCTGGCGGCGTACGGCCAGAATTTCCTCGCGCGTATGTTCCGCGTCTTCGAGGTCCTCGACCTTGCCGATGGGCAGGTCCCCGGAAAGGTAGGTTTCGAGTTCGTCGAGGAAGCGCAGCTTGTTGCGCGTGGACAGCTCGATATTGATGCGTTCGATGGCATCGGTGTATTCGCCCATGCGCGCCAGGGGAATCACCACGTCCTCATTGATTTTGAAGGCATTGGTATGACGTGCGATCGCTGCGGTGCGCGCGCGGTCCAGCCAGAACTTCTTGCGCGCCTCCGCGCTGACCGCCACAAAGCCTTCGCCATGGCGGGAGTTGGCGATGCGCACGACTTCGCTGGCGGCCGCGGCCACCGCGTCGGCGTCGTCGCCAACGATATCGCCGATGAGTACCATCTTGGGCAAGCCGCCGCGCTTGCTTTTGGTGGCGTAGCCGACGGCGCGCAGATAGCGCTCATCCAGATGCTCGAGTCCGGCGAGAATGGCACCGCGCTCGCGTCCGGGGCCGTCGAGATAGTTCTTGACCTCGACAATGGAGGGAACGGCATTGCGCGCATGGCCGAAGAACTCCATACAGACTGTACGCGTGTGCGGGGGCATGCGATGCAGCACCCAGCGCGCCGCAGTGATCAGCCCGTCGCATCCTTCTTTCTGCACGCCAGGCAGGCCGGCCAGAAACTTGTCGGTGACATCCTTGCCCAGCCCCACCTTGCGAAAACGGCTGCCCTCTATAACCAGTGTTTCCGAGCGTATCGGCAGATCTCCTGGCGCGCCTCGTCCGTCGGACCATTTAAGTTCGAAGCGCGCCTGGTCGACGTCGTGAATCTTGCCCATGTTGTGGTCCAGGCGCGTGACATCAAGCCAGTTGCCTTGTGGGTCGACCATGCGCCACCAGGCGAGATTGTCCAGTGCTGTGCCCCAGAGTACGGCCTTTTTGCCGCCTGCATTCATGGCGACATTGCCGCCCACGCAGGACGCGTCGGCCGAGGTGGGATCGACGGCGAATACATGGCCGGCCGCCTCGGCGGCCTCGGCCACGCGACGGGTTACCACGCCTGCGCCGGTGAGAATGGTATGGACCGGCTCGTCCAGCCCCGGTAGCTGCGTCGCCTCGACGGGGCCAATGGCGTCCAGTTTCTCCGTGTTGATGACCACCGATCGCGCCGACAATGGGATCGCACCGCCTGTATAACCGGTGCCGCCGCCGCGCGGAATGATGGTCAGGCCCAGCGCTACACAGGCTCGCACCAGCGCGGCCATCTCGTTTTCGTGATCGGGCGTCAGCACCACGAAGGGATACTCAACCCGCCAGTCGGTGGCGTCAGTCACATGCGAGACGCGCGACAGACCGTCGAACTTGATGTTGTCCTTGTGCGTGATGTGCGCGAGCTTGCGCAGGACCTGCTTGCGCATGGCCTGCGTGGATTCGAAGCCCGATTCAAAATCGTGGACGGCGGTGCGCGCAAGGCCGAGCAGCTTTGCCACCTTGGTATCGCGCGCGGCGGCAGTGGCGTCCCGGCGTTGATCTATGGCATTGAGGCGGTGATTGAGCGCCTGGATAAGCAGCCGCCGCCTTTTCGGATTCTCGAGCAGATCGTCCTGCAGATAGGGATTGCGCCGGATGACCCAGATGTCTCCCAGCACCTCGAACAGCATGCGCGCGGAGCGGCCCGTGCGCCGTTCGCCGCGCAGCTCGGACAGCAGCTGCCATGCGTCCTCGCCCAGGAGACGGGAGACTATCTCGCGGTCGGAATAGGACGTGTAGTTGTAGGGGATTTCGCGCAGGCGTGGTGATGACGGGTTGGCCTGGCTGGCGAGCAGATGGCTGGCTAGGGGGGCGTTCATGACCTGAAAAAAAAAGAGGGCCCTTAAAGATATAGTGTAAGGGAAAACGCCAAAACCCATCCAGCCGTTGCCGGCCCGGCCATGTATTAGTGCAGCACTTTCTGGAGGAAGTCTCGTGCGCGATCGGACTGCGGATTGTCAAAAAAATGATCGGCTCCGCCGGTTTCCACGATGGCGCCGCCATCCATGAACACGATCTTGTCGGCCACTTTTCTTGCAAACCCCATCTCATGGGTGACGCAGAGCATGGTCATGCCTTCCTGGGCCAGTTCCACCATGACAGCCAACACTTCATTGATCATCTCCGGATCCAGCGCGGACGTGGGCTCGTCAAAAAGCATGACTTCCGGATCCATGGAGAGGGAGCGGGCGATGGCGACACGCTGCTGCTGGCCGCCGGACAACTGGCTGGGGTACTTGTGCGCATGCGCTTCGAGCCCCACGCGTTCGAGCAGTTCCATGGCTTTTTTGCGTGCCTGGGCGCCATTACGCCGCAGCACCTTTTCCTGGGCAATCGTGAGATTGCGCAGCACCGAGAGGTGCGGAAACAGCTCGAAATGCTGGAATACCATGCCGATCTTTGTACGCAGTTCGGACAGGTTGGTGCCGCCTGCCTGGATGGATCGGCCCTTGAACAGTATGTCGCCCTGCTCGAAATCCTCCAGGCCATTGATGAGCTTGACCAACGTGGACTTGCCGGAGCCCGATGGCCCGCAGAAAACAACGACTTCCCCTGATGCGACCGTCACGGAGCAATTGCGCAGCGCCTGGAATTTGCCATACCACTTTGATACGTCTTTCAGTTCAATCATGTTGCGTCCTTTGCTGAACCATTTTGACCGCCGCGCTCAAGGTGGAGCAGATGGCCCAATACACCAGGCCGGCGAACAGCAGCATCTGCACCAGCGTGCCGTCCCGCTCGCCTATGCTGACGGCATTGCGGAAGAAGTCGCCCAGTGCTATCACATAGACCAGGGAGGTGTCTTGAAAGATTACGATGCATTGCGTCAGCAGGATGGGCAGCATCGCCTTGAATGCCTGCGGCAGAATGATGTAGCGCATGGTCTGGTAGGGCGTCATACCCAGGGAGCGCGCCGCATGGAACTGGCCGCGCGACAGACCGAGTATGCCCGCACGGATGATCTCCGCGAAGAATGCGCCCTCCAGCATCGAGAAGGCCACCATGGCCGACACCAGGCGGATGTCCACCGTGGGCGACAGGTCGAAAACCGCTTTCAGCACCTGGGGGACGATCAGGAAGAACCAGAGCAGCAGCATCACCAGCGGTATGGACCGGAACAGCGATACGTAGGCGTGGGAGAACGTATTCAGGAGCTTGATCCGGGACACGGCGCACACGGCCAGCAGCGTGCCCCAGGCCATGCCGCAGGCGATGGCCACCAAAGTGACCTTGAGCGTGATCCAGGCGCCGGCCGCAAGGATCTGGCGGGCGTCGATCAGCGACTGCCAGTCGAATTCGAGCATGTCAGTTCTCCATCAGGCCGGGAACGCTGTGGCGCCGCCGCACCCAGTTCATGAATCGAAGGATCAGGAAGTTCATGAAAACGTAGGCCAGCGTTACCAGGATGAAGGATTCATAAGGCTGCGCGGTAAAGTCCACGAGCTGTTGCGCCTGGCGGCTCAGTTCAAGCAATCCTATGGTCGAGGCCACCGCCGAGTTCTTGGAGATGATCAGGAATTCCGATGTCAGCGGCGGCATCACGTGCCTGAAAACCTGCGGCAGGATGATATGGCGGTAGCTTTGCGAAAGAGAAAAACCCATGGCGAGCGCCGCATTCTTTTGTCCGCGGGGCAGCGCCAGTATCCCTGCGCGCAATTGTTCGCAGATGCGCGAACCGGTATAGACGCCCAGGGCGCATACCGAGACGACGAAGAACTGCACGGAGGGCTGTATGCCTTTGATCCAGTTTCCCGCGGCGGTTGGCAGTATTTCAGGAACGACGAAGTACCAGATGAAGAACTGAACAATCAGCGGGATGTTGCGGAATATCGAGACATAGGCCGTACCCAGCATCCTGCCGGCGCGGTTAGGCCAGGTGCGCAGGATGCCGAAGAAGGTTCCAATAGCCAAGGCAAGCATCCATGCGCATACGGTAAGCCCGAAGGTCACGAAGAATCCGTGGATGATCCAGTCGAGATAGTTTGCGCTTTCGCCCGTGGCAACTGGTTGAAGCAGGACGGCCCAGTTCCAGTTGTAGTTCATCAGGTGCTCCGTCCGGTCCGCGAACCGGCAACTTGCGTTGCGGACCGTGTAATTCCCGCGTCAGGGAGTGATCTTGTCATTGGGGTGTGCAAACAAGGCCTTCATGCTGTCCGACATCGGGAAATCCAGGTTCAACTGCTTAGGCGGAATCGGATTCATGAACCATTTGTTGTAGATTTTCGCGGCCTCGCCGGATGTTTCCGCCTTGGCGATGACATCATCAAGCAAGGCTTTCATGGCGGTATCGCCCTTGCGGACCATGCAGCCGTAGGTTTCGAATGATTGCGGCGTTCCCGTAATGACGTAGTCTTTGGGGTTTCGGGTCTTTGCGCGCTCTCCAGCCAGCAGGGCGTCGTCCATCATCATGGCCTGCGCCCGTCCCGTGGACAGCGTCAGGAAGGATTCACTGTGATCCTTGGCGCTGATGACGTTCATGTCCATATTCTTTTCGGCATTCATTCTGCGCAAAAGAATCTCGGAGGTCGTGCCAGCGCCGACCACGACATTCTTGCCTTTCAGATCATTGAAGTCCTTGATTCCGGAGTCCTTCTTGGTGAGCAGGCGGGTGCCTATGATGAAAAAGCTGTTGGTGAAGTCCACCTGCTTCTCTCGCGAGGCATTGTGGGTTGTCGTATTGCATTCGAAGTCTATGGTGCCATTCTGCAGCAGGGAAATGCGGTTTTGCGATGTAATCGGCAGTTTGCGAACATGCAGGTCCGGTAAATTCAACGCTTGCTTGATTCGCTCAAGAATAAGATTCGTGATGTCCACGGAATAACCGATGGGCTGTTTGGCGTCGTTGTAGTAGGAGAACGGAATGGAAGCTTCGCGAAAGCCCACCACCACGACGCCCGCATCCTTGATCTTCTTGAGTGTGCCGCTCAGTTCGGCCGCTGCCGACGGGCCTGTTGCGGCGCCGGCCAGCATACCCGCCAACAGCAGCGCGCTGCTCAAATTTTTCCAGCATTGCTTGAGTGAGTTCTTCATGGTTGTCTCCGTTCATTGTTCAAGCCAGGATTATTAGTCCTGATCGACCAGGGAAGTCACGTCGATGACATACATCTGACGTTCGTGCTCGTGCACCGAATCGATGCACACCAATTTGCCGTCCCTGCTCCAGCGAGGATGCAGGTCGCAGCGGTTTTCCTTGCGAAGCGTGGGGTCGGTATAGAACCGCCCGATGTCGTAGCGCACATCTTCGCGTACATCGTAGAGAATGAGCGTGCGCTGATTGCTTTCAGGATCGGGGTAGGTATCAGTGAGAAGCCAACGCTTGTCGACGGGGGAGTACGTCATATGGCCGTTTTCCGTCAATGCGTCCGGGCCGATGACCTGCGCCCGCACAGGTTCGCTGTCGTGGTACAGGTGATAGTGGATGCTGCCGCGGTGCGGGCCCCAGACGATGATGTGTCGATCGTCCCGCCACAAGGGGTGTGAGATCTGATACTCCGATTTTTCATAATCGTAGGTGCCCACGGCCGACGGATCGAAGCCCTCGGCCAGTTGCGGCAGGGGATGGTCGGAGCACTCGAGCAGCCGCATATCGCCGCCGTCTGGATCCATGGTGATGAGCCGGTGCAGAAAGCATGTTTCGTCTTCGACGCGTTCCGTCCAGCGGTGCAGGAAGAGAATACGGTTCGACGAAGGGTTGATTTCTATGTGGCTTACCCAGTGTATGGCTTTGTCCATGGATGCGCGGTGATGAAAGCGCCGCAGATCCGCATAGCTGACAAGCAGGCGGGTTGTGCCAGTCGCCAGGTCGAGATGGTGAATGCCGTCGTCGCCCGGGCACAGCGGCATGTTGCTGCGCTTGCCACCTTCTTCACAGTAGCCGATGGTTTCGTGGGTAATGAAAAGACGGCTGTAGTCCACTGCCAGGGCATACTTGCCGTTCGGCGCTGCAACATAGACCGGCGTGTCCAGATACCGTGTTTGTCCGGTATGCACATCGTGGATGGCGCTGCCGAAGCCAGGATACAGGCCGTCGGTACGGTCTGTTCGGACGTTGTAGATGAATTGCAGGCCCGGCGCGCCGTCCAGCCATTGCAGTTGGCAGCCCATCTGCCAGTTCCAGGCGGTTGTCACGCCGCAGGACGTGAAGCAGTCGCCATTTTCAGGGTCGAAATAGCCGACTTCCATTTGCAGGTCGGGCCGCAGGTCGGCGTTCATGACGGGAACGCGATTGGCAAGAATGTACCGGTCATGCCTGTCCCACACGGTTTTATCGTAATACCCGAAGAAGTGATGCAGTTCATCCTTTCCCAGTCTGCGGATCGGGCAGTGATGCAATACCGGGCTGCGGTCGACGGTAGTCATGGCGTTTTGCGGGGTGTTGAGCGCGCTGGCGCAGTAATGGGGAAAACGGCGGGCCCAGGCCAGTCTTCCTGGCACGGACTGCCTTTGCTGTGAATGATTATAGGAATCGGTGCCAATGCGCGATAATTCTTTTTTATTCGGTATCTATTCAATTCCGACATACTGTGACCCATGACCCGTCCATTGAATTTCCAGCAGATACAGGCCTTCAGGGCCGTCATGGAAACCGGCACCACGACGAGAGCCGCCCTGGCCCTGAATACGACCCAGCCATCCATCAGCCGGCGCCTGGCCGAACTGCGCAGCGCGACCGGGCTGGACCTTTTTGACCTGTACAACGGCCGCCTGAGGCCGACACGCGAGGGCCGCCAGTTGTACCAGTCGGTACGCAAACATTTCGAAGGCCTGGAAAAAATCGAGTCCGCGGTGCAGATTCTGCGCAAGTCGGGCACGGGCGTATTGCGCATAGGCAGCACGCCGACACTTGGCGCCGGCCTGCTGCCCGATGCGATCAGCCGCTTCATGCAGATGAATCCCAGCGTCTATGTGAATTTGCAGACGCTGGGCACACATCAGCTTGTCGATTATCTGCGGCAGGATCTGATCGATTTCGCCCTGACGACGGGCACGATCGCACAAAGCGATATAGTCACATCACGGTTGCTGAGGGACGCGGCCGTGTGCGTGGTGCCGCGCGAACATGAGCTTGCCCGGGCGGCCCGGGTGGATATCGGCAGCCTGCATGCGCACCGGCTCATTCTATTGAACGACACCGATGACCTCATCATCGCCATGCGCGCATTGATGCGCGATAGAAAGTATCCCGAAGATATTGTCGTCGAGACCAACTCATCCATCACCATCTGCTCCATGGTCGCGGCGGGCGTTGGCATTGGCATCGTCAATCCTTTTGTGGCGAGCACCTTCTCGGACAGGCTGGTCGTCAAGCCACTGCGCCCGCGCATACGCATAGACGTCACGCTGGCCCAGTCCGTGGCGCTGGCCCCATCGCTGCTGGCCCAGCGCTTTATCGCCTTGCTTCGATCGTCGGTGCCGGCGCGACGCTAGAACATAGGCACGTTTCCAGGAAATAGCCAGAGCAGTGCCGCGGTCATGACGGCATAGCGCAGGAATTTGCCTATTGCCATGTACAGCATGCTTGGCCAGAACGGCAGGCGCAGCCACCCGGCCACCGCGCAGAGCGGGTCGCCCACCACTGGTAGCCACGAAAAGAGCAGCGCGGGCGGGCCCATGCGATGCAGCCAGTAGCCGACGTAGTCATGCCAGCGTCCGCCAACCTTGGTGCGAGGTTTGTAAGGATGCTTTTCGCGCCAGCGTTCATAAGCCTTATCGGCCCCCAGCCCCATGGCGTAGCTGATAGCGCCGCCCACGGTGTTGCCTGCCGTGGCCACGAGCACTGCCGGCCAGAACAACGCGGGGGCAATTTTCACAAGACCGAAGACGGCGGGCTCCGATCCTAGGGGCAGCAGCGTGGCGGACACCACACTGATGATGAATATTGTGCTCAGCCCGTATTGAGGCAGCGCGAGTGCGGCAAGCAGCAGTTGTATGTGGGTGTGGAGCCAGGCTTCCATGGTGTGTACAAGGCAGCGCGGTAGCGCTGCGCACGGCGGAGGATGCCGAATAGTAAACCATGTGCTCGCGCATCCGTACCTCGCGCCGGCCAGGCGCCTGCGCGAGGCGCTGCCAGTCGGTGGTATCCTTTATTTCTTGCGCCCGCGTGGGCGCTCGTTCTTTTCAATTCCTTCTCCAGACCATCCATGTCCAACGACTACCTCAAGCGCATCCTCACTTCCAAGGTCTACGACGTTGCTGTCGAATCACCCCTCGAACTGGCCACTCAGGTTTCAGGGCGTATTGGCAACACGGTCTTTCTCAAGCGCGAAGACACCCAGCCGGTCTTCAGCTTCAAATTGCGCGGCGCCTACAACAAGATGGCGAATCTCAGCCCAGCCGAGCTCAAGCGCGGCGTCATCGCGGCGTCGGCGGGCAATCATGCGCAGGGTGTGGCCCTGGCGGCCAGCCGGCTCGGGACGCGGGCAGTCATTGTCATGCCGACGACCACCCCCCAGGTCAAGATAGATGGCGTCAGGCGATTTGGCGGAGAGGTCGTCCTGGCGGGAGACAGCTTCTCTGATGCGGCTGAGCACGCCCGGCAGCTTGAAAAAAAAGAGAGACTCACCTTCGTTCACCCCTTCGATGACCCGGACGTCATAGCAGGGCAGGGGACGATAGGCATGGAGATACTGCGCCAACACCCCGGGCCCATCGACGCCATCTTTGTGGCCATAGGCGGCGGCGGTCTGATCGCTGGCGTGGCGGCCTATGTGAAGCAGTTGCGTCCGGACATCAAGATCATCGGCGTGCAGACCGAGGATTCCGACGCCATGGTGCGCAGCATCAAGGCGGGTCGGCGCATTACCCTGAACGACGTCGGCCTGTTTTCCGATGGAACGGCGGTCAAGCAGGTGGGGCTGGAAACCTTCAAGCTGGCGCGCGAGTATGTCGACGATTATGTGCTGGTGGACACCGATGCCATCTGCGCCGCCATCAAGGATGTCTTCCAGGACACACGCAGCGTGCTTGAACCCGCCGGCGCCCTGGCTCTGGCCGGCGCCAAGCGGTATGCGGCGCAGCAGAAGTGGAAGGGCAAGACGGTGGTGGCCATCACATGCGGCGCCAACATGAATTTCGATCGCCTTCGGTTCGTTGCGGAGCGCGCCGATGTGGGCGAGGCGCGGGAGGCTGTGTTCGCCTTGACCATTCCTGAAAAAAGAGGCAGTTTTCTGCGATTGTGCGATGCCGTGGGCAATCGCGCCGTGACCGAGTTCAATTACCGCATCTCCGATCCGGAAACAGCGCATGTATTTGTCGGCCTGCAGATCAGCTCTGCGGTCGAGCAGGAGCGGCTGGCCGGCAATTTCCGCAAGAAAGGATTTCCCACGCTTGATCTGAGCGGCAATGAGCTGGCCAAGACGCATCTGCGCTACATGGTGGGAGGGCGTTCCGCGCTGGCCGAGCATGAAATGCTGTTTCGCTTTGAGTTCCCGGAGCGCCCTGGTGCGTTGATCAAGTTTCTGGGCGCCATGAGTCCGGAATGGAACATCAGTCTGTTTCACTACCGCAATCAGGGCGACGACTATGGGCGCATCCTGGTCGGCATTCAGGTGCCCCCCGAGGACAAGAAGGCATTCAAGGCCTTTCTCGACGGTCTGGGCTACCCCTACTGGAATGAAAGCGAAAACCCTGCCTATCAGCTGTTCCTTTAGCGCCGGCCTGGCGGTGGCCGTGGACGCGGCCAGGGCTCAGGTGGTGGCCGTGCGCAGCAAATCGTGAAACCCGCCCAGTTCCTGATCCAGGCGGGCGAATGCTTGTTCGCGCCGCACGTCCTCGGATTGTGCTTCCTCCAGCGAAATCTCGCGGAATCGCAGCGTGTCACCTGGCAGGCCTTGCGCGACCTGAGGCACGTCAATGGCCGCCACATGCGCGATCTTCGGATAGCCGCCCGTTGACTGGCGATCGGCCATCAGAATGATGGGATTGCCGTCTGCTGGCACCTGAATGCTGCCAAAGCTTGTGGGCTCCGACAGCAACTGGGCAGGCTCGTGCATGCTCAGCCTGGGACCCTGCAGGCGATAGCCCATGCGCTCCGAATGGGGGCTTATCCGGAATGGCGTGGACAGCAACGTTTTCAGCGACTGTTCCGTGAACAGGGGCGTATGGTGGCTGCGCAGCAGTCTCAGGGTTTCCCGGGATGCGAATCCCACGATGGCGGGCAGGTAGATGCGCATGTCGTTCAGTGTCCGGGCCAGGGAATCCAGCCCGCCTTCAGGAAGTGCCGACAGCAAGGGGATGACATCTCCCTTGCGTAGCGCACGTCCATGCAAGCCGCCGAAGCCGCCTCCCAGGAATGTGCTGCGGCTGCCCATGACAGGTGGCAGATCATAGCCGCCATGGACCGCGAGGTAGGCCCGCGCGCCGGCCTGTCGGACACCGAAAGACAGGATGTCGCCCTTGCGAATGATCAACGGCCGGTTATTGGGTATTGGCTCGCCGTTGATGGCGGGTGAGAGCAGCGCCCCGGCCAGTGCCATGCAGGCCGGCGTCTCGAAGCGTAACACGGGCCCCGTCAATGTGATTTCCAGCGTGGCCTCTTGGGCGGCGTTGCCGGCAAGGGCATTGGCCAGCCTGTGGGCCCGCGTGTCCATGGCGCCGCTGACGGGTATGCCCAGGTGTTGGGCGCCGTGCCGGCCCATGTCCTGGAAGGATGACAGCATGCCCGGCTTGATTACCGTGATGGTCATGAGGACTCCCTGGGTGCCGGGCCTTTGTCGTGTGCCTTGCCGGCGGCCATCGACGCATATTGCGCCGCCGAGATCGGCACAAAGCGCACGTTGTCTCCAGGTGCCAGCAGGGTAGCAGGCTCGCGGCCAGGATCGAACAGGATGGATGGTGTGGCGCCGATGATGTGCCATCCGCCCGGGGAGGCGTTCGGATAGATCATGGTCTGTCGATTGGCGATGGCCACGGAGCCAGCCGGCAGCCGCGTGCGGGGTGTTTCGCGGCGGCCTATGGCCAGGCGCGCGTCATGAACGCCGATGTAGGGCGCTCCCGGCGCGAAGCCCAGCATAAACACGTAGGCGGCGGGTTCGCTGTGCAGGCGTATCACGGTTTCCGCATCCAGCCCGCAATGGCTGGCCACGTATTCGAGATCGGGGCCGTGTTCGCCGCCATAGCACACGGGGATTTCTACCAGCCTTCCCGCGGCTCGGGCGTTCTCGCCAGAGGTGCCGTGCTCGCCGTCTTGCGCCGCGGCTTCGCGCAGCACGCCATCGATGTGGCTGGCCATGCTGGACAGCTGTGTCTGTGGCGGGCGCGGTTCGAAATGCACCGCCACGCAGTTGAATGCGGGCACGACATCGGTGACTCCCGCAATGGCGGCGCGGCGCAGTGCCTGGGCGGCCATCGCGCAGCGCCGTCCGACGGCGACGTCGATGCCTTGGCCGAAGACAGCCAGGATACAGCGGTCGCCGTGGGGAATGATGGACCAGGTGGCGGCATCTGTGTGCAAGCCCGGCATGCCTGCGATCCTCCGAATTGTTCATTGCCTGGGGCCGCGCGCACTGCCGCGTGTCTCGCCCCTGCGGGGATTTAATTCTAAAGGCTAAAGGCGATCCCTGCTATGTCGCGCGGCTGGTGCGCGAAGGGGGAAAAACCAGAGAGAAAATGCTGCCGGCGCCGAAACGGCTCTGGATCTGCAATTCAGCATGGTGCCGCATGGCCACATGCTTGGTGATGGCCAGCCCAAGGCCAGTGCCGCCAGTGGCGCGGGAGCGGCCCCGGTCGACGCGGTAGAAGCGTTCGGTAAGGCGGGGGATGTCCTGGCTGGCGATCCCGATACCGGTGTCCTGCACCGAATAACAGGCGTGGCCGTCTTCGGTCGCATACCAACTGACGGTGATAGTGCCGTCCCGCGGGGTATAGCGTATGGCATTGGTCAGCAGGTTGGACACCGCGGAGGCCAGTTCGGTTTCCACCCCTTCGACGCAGAGGCCGTCATCGATGTTCTCGACAAATACATGCTGGTCGCCGGATAGCACGCGGCCCTGCTGCAGCGCTGTGCGCACGACCTGCCCCATTTGCACGAGGCCGCCCTCGGCGGTCGGCGACGACTCGAGCGTGGACAGGGTGAGCAGGTCCGCCACGATGGCCTGCATGCGCTGCGCCTGCTCCATCATCAGGCCATGGTAACGCTGCTTCTGTTCGTCGCTGAGCGAGCCCGGCGGCATGTCGGCGAGTGTTTCCAGAAAACCCGACAGCACGGTAAGCGGCGTGCGCAATTCATGCGATACGTTGGCGACGAAATCCTTGCGTGTAGTTTCCAGCTTCTCGACCTGCGTTACGTCGCGCGTCACAATCAAGTACTGGCCAACCCCGTAGCGTGTGAGCTGGATAAGCAGCGTCTTGTCCTGGCCATCGGTGTTGATATGCAGGATCAGCGCCGTCGGCCACTCGGTCTGGCGTGCATAACGGGCGAACTCGGGTGCGCGCAAAATATTGAAGATGCTGTGTCCCCGATCAGATTCGGGATTCAGGCCGGCATGTTCGCTGGCCGTCTGGTTGCACCAGGTGAGCTGCATGGACTCATTTAGGGTGATTGCGCCGTCCGGCAGCGCCTGCGCGGCCATCATGATGCTCTCGACCTGCCGCTCCAGAGCGGCAATGTCGTGCCGGTCGCGCTTGAGCTTGCGATAGATGGGGGCGAGAACATCGTCCCAGGGACCTACGGAGGGGGGCGGCGGCTGCTCGATATCGTCGACCCAGGCCGCAATGCGCGACAGTTGCAAGCCGCTGACGAGAATCATGAGCAGCAAGCCGGCCGCCATAACGGCGAAGCCCGTGGCAGCGCCCAGCCATGCACCGATCAGCCATCCCAGAAATGCCCATGCGGCAACGGAAACGAGAGTCTTGGTCATGAAGCGCGGACTGTATGAATGGAATTGGGGCCTGAGGTCGGGTCTGTCATGTGTTGCGTGGAACGCGCGGCGCTGCGGATGTTCAGCCCGACGGGGAGGCCTTGGCGCTGAAGCGGTAGCCTGCGCCGCGCACCGTCTCGATGTGGTTTTCGTGGCCACTGGGCTCGAGGGCTTTTCTCAGTCGCCGTATATGCACGTCCACAGTCCTTTCTTCCACGAAGACATGATCGCCCCAGACCTGGTCCAGCAATTGCGCCCGGGAAAAAACCCGTTCCGTATGCGTCATGAAAAAGTGTAGCAGGCGGAACTCGGTCGGTCCGACCGTGAGCGCCGCGTCGCCTCCCCGTACCCGGTGGGTGGCCGGATCCAACTCCAGGGTGCCGATGCAGATGAGGTCGTCGGTGAGCTGCGGCGCACGCCGGCGCAGGACGGCCTTGATGCGGGCAATGAGTTCCTTGGGGGAAAACGGCTTGGTGATGTAGTCGTCCGCGCCGGCTTCCAGGCCTTCGACCTTGTCATGCTCGGCGCCCTTGGCCGTCAGCATGATGACCGGCACCTGCCGCGTGCGCTCTTCCGAACGCAGCGTCTTGGCCAGCGTGATGCCCGACGCGCCGGGCAGCATCCAGTCCAGTAGTATCAGGTCTGGCAGCTCGGCGCGAATGAGCGTCTGCGCCTGCTCGGCATCGAAGGCGCGCAGCACCTTGTGGCCCGCGAACGAGAGATTGACGGAGATTAATTCCTGGATGGCCGGTTCGTCTTCCACGACCAGTATGGTTGTACTCATGGGGCTGGGTTGGCGTTGTTGTCCATGGGAAGGATCATATGGCATGATTATTTCAGGTTTGTGACGCTTCCGGGCGCTGTGGGCGGCGGCATGTGTCGAGGCTTAATGGGTTACGATAGATAAACCATGCAAAACACCGATTCTTCCCAGGCAGCAGCCGACGCTTCCTCTGGCGGCAGCCCCCAGTCAGGCACCACGCATTTTGGCTTTTCATCTGTGCCGGAGGCCGAAAAGGCAGGCAGGGTGGCCGAAGTGTTCCATTCCGTGGCTGGCCGCTACGATGTCATGAACGACCTGATGTCGGCCGGGCTGCACCGCGTCTGGAAAGCGTTCACCATTGGCCGCGCTGCCGTACGTCCGGGCATGAAAGTCCTGGACATCGCGGGCGGCACCGGTGATCTGGCGCACGCCTTTGCTCGCCGTGCCGGTCCTTCTGGCGAGGTATGGTTGACAGACATCAATGATTCCATGCTGCGCGTGGGCCGTGACCGGCTCGCAGACAAGGGGATGCTGATGCCGATTGCCGTCTGCGATGCGGAGCGGCTTCCTTTTCCCGACGGCTACTTTGACCGTGTGAGTGTGGCCTTCGGCCTGCGCAACATGACACATAAAGACCGCGCCCTGGCGGAGATGCGCCGCGTGCTCAAGCCCGGCGGCAAGTTGCTGGTGCTGGAGTTCTCCCGCATCGCCGCGCCCCTGGCGCCCGCCTACGACTGGTATTCCTTCAATGTGCTGCCCTGGCTGGGGCGCAAGGTGGCCGGCGACGAGGCCAGTTATCGCTATCTTGCCGAGTCCATACGCATGCATCCGGACCAGGCCACCCTGGCGGGCATGATGGAGCAGGCGGGTTTGGCCCGCGTGCGATATTTCAATCTGAACGCGGGCTTGGTGGCGCTGCACGAAGGTGTCAATCTAGGCTAGCGCAAAGTCGTCGTTGCCGCGGAACTTTTTTCCATGCGCGCGATCCTACTTTGTGCTAACGTTCAGCTTCCAGTAAGGAAATAGTTTCCAGGCTGCCTCCGTGGCGGTCTCTTTCCCATATCCATAAGTCGGCGCGCGGTTATCGCGCGCTCGCACAGGAGTACTACATGACCTTTCGCGGTTCAAGACTGCTTGCCATGTTTGTCCTGGCCATTTCGGCCGGAGCCATGCTGTCCGCATCGTTCGACGCCGAGGCGCGCCGCATGGGCGGCGGCAAGAGCTTCGGGCGCCAGTCCAGCAATGTCACGCAACAGAGACAGGCTGCCACGCCGCCCTCCGCTGCGTCCACTACCACTCGCAGCAGTGCCGCAGCGGGCGGGGCAGCGGCTTCCACGGCGGGCAAAAGCGGCATGTCCCGCTTTCTGGGGCCCATCGCCGGCATCGCGGCGGGCCTCGGCATCGCCGCGCTTCTGTCCAGCCTCGGGCTATCAGGCGCCTTCCTAGAGTTCATGTCCAGCCTGATACTCATCGGCCTACTGGCATTTGGCATCCTGTTCATTTTCCGCAAGCTGCGCGGGGCCGGGTCTCCCATGCAGCAGGCGACCCAGGGGGCGGGGCGTGGCGGCCATGGCATGTTGCGCCAGGAGCAACAGGCTCAAGCCGACAAGCCGGCGTGGCCCGGTGCGCATCACCAGTCCGCTTCCGCAACGGCGGTACCTGACGCGGTTCCCGCGCCGCCGGTGGACAAGTCATGGTTTATTCCAGGCGATTTCGATACCGCCGCTTTTCTGGCCAATGCCAAGAGGCAGTTCATTGAGATCCAGTCTGTCTGGGATGCAGGTGATCTTGATCGCCTGCGCGAATATCTCACCGACGATCTCATGGCGGAGGTCAAGCCCGAGGTCGTGCGGCGGGCCGGCGCAAACACCACCGAGGTTGTCCTGCTGAATGCAGAACTGCTGGGCATAGAGTCTGTCTCTGGCGGGCATCTGGCCAGCGTGCGCTATTCGGGCATGCTGCGCGAGGACCCCGGTGCCGAGGCGTTCCGGTTCGAGGAGGTCTGGAATCTGTTCAAGGCCGATGGCGCAGGCTGGCTGCTGGCCGGCATCCAGCAAATTCCCTTGGATCAGGCAGGCTGACCGATTACCGCCCGCGGGCGCTGTTGAAGCCCCCCGGGCGACGCAGGCATCGTCGGCACTACGCATGGATGGCGCTCCTCGGGGGCGCCATTCTTTATTTGCCAAAGCGCAGGGCGGTCTTTTATTTACCAGGCGGGTGCCTGGGGTCGGCCGTGCGCCAGCGCCTGCCCAAAGGTGGCCCAGCCGGATCGGGCCAGGCTTTTCGCGCGGCTCCCTAAAACCGGTAAACTTGAGTTCCTGCTTTCCCAGATGCACATTTCGACGGCGTTGCCCCGCCAGCCCCGATACATGTTTTCTCTGCCCACGCCTCCAGGCCTCGCCACGCTCTACCTCGGCCCGCTCAATGCCTTGTTGAGGCGTGAGCCGTGGGCACGTGATCGCCTCGCCTCCCATGCGGGGAAATGTGTGCGCTTTGTCGCTGGGCCGCTGCGCATCAATCTGACCATACAGTCGGACGGGCTGGCTGGCGACTGCGACGATGCCGTGGCACCCGACGTTACGCTTACGTTGCCGCGGGACAGCCTGCACAGCCTGCCTGGTCTATTGCGCCAGCATGACCACGAGGCCTTGGCCGGTCTCATACGCCTGGAGGGGGATGCTGGCCTGGCCCAAGTTGTATCCGATCTCGCACGCATGCTGCGCTGGGATGCAGAGGATGACCTGGCCCGGCTGGTGGGCGACGTGCCTGCCGCCCGCATCATGGCGGGCGGGCGGCGTTTCACGCACGGCGTGCGCCAGGCCGGCGAGCGCCTGGCGGGCAATATATCGGAATATCTGGTCGAGGAAAGCGCCATGCTGACCAGCCGGACGGCATACGATGCCTGGTCGCAAGGCGTGCACGACATTCAGGCCCGGCTCGACCTTCTCGATGCGCGCTTGGCGCGGCTGGGTCCTCGAGGCCGGCAAAAAGAGGCGTCCAGCGCTGCCAGGCAAGCGCGGGCGTCGGACGGGCAGCCCGGCGGGCGCGCTGGTGAGGGTCAAAGGTAGCCATGTTCACCTTCTTCCGACTGCTCCGTATTGTTTTCGTTGCATTGCGCTACCGTTTGGACGAGCTGGTGCTTTCAGGCATCAAGCACCCGCTCGCCTACAGCCTGCTGCGCGTAGTCCGTTTTGGACGCGCGCCTCGCACACCGCGCGGCGTGCGCCTGCGTCTTGCCCTGGAGTCGCTGGGTCCCATATTCGTCAAATTTGGCCAAGTGCTTTCCACGCGCCGCGACTTGATACCGTTGGATATTGCGCTGGAGCTGGCCTTGCTCCAGGACCGGGTGCCACCCTTTCCCTCCGAGCAGGCGGCCGACTGCATAGAGGCAGCGCTGGGCGCATCTCCGCACACGCTCTTCAAGCATTTTGAAACTGATCCGGTGGCGTCGGCGTCCATCGCCCAGGTGCACTTTGCCGTCTTGCACGATGGGCGCGAAGTAGCCGTCAAGGTATTGCGCCCGGGCATGCGCGACATTATTGAGAAAGATCTTGCCCTGTTGGCGGTATTGGCGCGGCTGGTCGAACGCCTGGCAGCCGATGGCCGGCGCCTGAAGCCGCGACAGGTCGTGGCGGAGTTTGACAA
Source organism: Allopusillimonas soli (assembly GCF_004153445.1). Lineage (GTDB taxonomy): Bacteria > Pseudomonadota > Gammaproteobacteria > Burkholderiales > Burkholderiaceae_B > Allopusillimonas > Allopusillimonas soli. The sequence continues at coordinate 172,823 of NZ_SDQC01000003.1, read as the reverse complement.
CTATCTGCACGATGAGCTCGACCTGATTCGGGAGGCGTCCAATTGCAGCCAGTTGCGGCGCAACTTTTCGGCGGAACACGGACGGGAACACCTTTTGATGGTGCCCGAGGTCGTCTGGGAATTCTGCGCCACCACGGTTTTCACCATGGAGCGCATGTATGGCATACCGGTAAGCCGCATCGACGAGCTGAAGGCGGCCGGGATAGATACCCACGAGCTGGGCCGGCGCGGTGTTGAAATATTCTTCATGCAGGTATTTTCCGACGGCTTCTTCCATGCCGACATGCACCCGGGCAATATTTTCGTGTCCGATCGTCCGGAGACGCTGGGCCGATACATTGCGCTGGATTTCGGCATCGTGGGCTCCCTGTCCGAGTTCGACAAAAACTATCTGGCCCAGAATTTTCTGGCATTCTTCCGACGCGACTACCACCGGGTGGCGCAATTGCACATCGAGTCGGGGTGGGTGCCGGCCACCACGCGCGAAGAAGAGCTCGAGGGGGCGGTGCGGGCCGTCTGCGAACCGTATTTCGACCGTCCCCTGTCCGAGATTTCCCTGGGACAGGTGCTGCTGCGGCTGTTCCAGACCTCGCGTCGCTTCAATGTTGAAATTCAGCCGCAGCTGGTCCTGCTGCAAAAAACGCTGCTCAATGTGGAAGGTATGGGCCGGGAGCTGGATCCGGGGCTCGATCTCTGGAAAACAGCCAAGCCGTATCTGGAAAACTGGATGCGCGAAAGAGTGGGGTTGGCGGGGCTGCGCAAGCAGCTCGACAAGGAGGCTGCCCAGTGGTCGCAATTGTTGCCCCAGATCCCACGCCTGGTACATGCGCACCTGAGCAAACCCGTCGTGCCGCATGAGTTAAACTCTCAAATGGAGCGTCTGCTGCGCACTCAGGAACACACTAATCGCGTGCTTATGGCATTGTGTGCAATTCTGGCTGTGGGCATAGGCGTGGCCATATGGGCCCTCACTAGAATATGAAGCCCAGTGCGCCCGGCTCCGGACGGCTCGCCGCATTGCGTCCAATCCTGAAATAATCCTGTTAACTGGCTCAGCCAGAATGTCGGGAGGCGCTTTGTGCAGTCCTTCCCAAGAGAGATCTCCATGCTTTATCCTGAATTGTTCAAGTCGATGGAAGCCGTGCGCTGGAACCTGGCTACCGATATCCCCTGGGACGATTTCGATGCCAGCAAGTTATCGGACGACCAGGCCTATACCATCAAGATGAACGCCATCACCGAGTGGGCCGCCTTGCCGGCCACCGAGATGTTCCTGCGTGATTTTCGCGAGGACAGCGATTTTTCATCGTTTATGTCGATCTGGTTCTTCGAGGAGCAAAAGCATTCCCTGGTACTGATGGAGTACCTGCGGCGCTTTCGCCCCGAATTGGTGCCCACCGAGGAAGAGCTGCACAAGGTGCGCTTCGAATTCGATCCGGCGCCGGCGCTTGAGACGCTGATGCTGCACTTCTGCGGAGAGGTTCGCCTGAACCACTGGTACCGCCGCGCAGCCGACTGGCATACCGAGCCGGTCATCAAAAGCATTTACAAGACGGTTGCGCAGGACGAGGCTCGTCATGCAGGCGCATATCTGCGTTACATGAAGCGTGCCCTGGTTCATCAGGGCAAGGAATTTGGCCACCAGGCGCGTCTGGCCTTCTCGAAGATCGGCGTCCTGATGGCTTCTGCCCATCGGACGTCTCAGGCGCTGCATCCCACCAACCTGCACGTCAACAAGGCGCTTTACCCTCAGGATACGGTGCAGTCTCAGTTGCCGTCCCCGGGCTGGCTGGAGCACTGGCTTGACAACCAGATCCGTTTCGACGGCGAGTGGGAAGGCAAAGTCAGTACCCGCATTCTGCATAATCTTTCGCTGCTGATGGACCGGACCTTCCACACCGCGCAGGATCTCAATCGCTATCGCAAGCAATTGTCAAAGGAGCTGTCGCCGGCCTGAGCGCCGCTGGCACATGTCTCATGCCTGCTCGTTTCGAATCCAAGTTGCTGACGCGCGATCAATGCCTTGCCGCTGTGCTGGCGGGCAACCTTGCGCGTCCGCTGGTGTTTACCAACGGCGTGTTCGATATCCTGCATCGCGGGCACGTCACCTACCTGGATGCCGCGGCGCAGCTGGGCGGGTCGCTGATTGTTGCCCTGAATACCGATGCATCGGTGCGCAGATTGGGCAAAGGCAGCGATCGCCCACTCAATGCATTGAGTGACCGTGCCGCGCTCATTGCGGCGTTGGCCTGCGTCGATGCCGTGACCAGTTTCGACGAGGACACACCTCAGGCGCTCATCGAGGTGCTGCGGCCTGATGTCATTGTGAAGGGAGGGGATTACGATATGGATGCCTTGCCCGAGACCGCCAGCGTGCGCAGCTGGGGCGGGCGTGCCGTAGCCATTCCCTTCGAATTCGAGCGGTCGACCACGGCGCTGCTGCGCAAGGTGCGAGGAAGCTGAGCGCTCCGCGACATGCCGGGCACAATGGGCTCTTTTGCCGCCGGGCCTGTACGCCAGCCTAGGGGTTCAGCCCCGGGAGGCGGCCCACCACGGCGCGTCGGCCGCCCACTTTCAGGATGCTGGGCGGAACCTGCAGGCGAGCGGACGGCGTGATGTCGGCGGACAGTGCGGGCTGCGTTGTATCCGCGGGCATGCCGCTGCTGCCCGGTGCCGTTGATTTGCCCGCATGCTGATCCGTGGAAACTGTTTGGACTGACGCCGCGGCGGGGTCATCCGCCAGCAAGGCATTGATGGCGACCAGGTCGGCATCGGTCAGACTGCCACTGGCGGCCTTGAGCCGCAGGCTGTCCATGAGCGTGTCGTAGCGCGCCTGTGCCAGGTTGCGCTGGGTTTCGTACAGTTGTTGCTGGGCATTGAGTACATCGATGCTAATACGTACGCCCACTTCGTAGCCTGTGCGGTTGGCCTGCAGAGAGGACCGGCTGGATGCCTCGGCTTCCTGTAAGGCATGAATGCGGGCCAATCCCGACGTTACGCCCGAAAAATACCGCTGTGTTGCCTGGACGGCCTCGCGTTTTGCGTCTTCAAGCTGATAGCGCGCCTGCTGCAGCCGCGAGGCCTGCTCGCGCACGGCGGAGGAGATGCCGCCACCGGCAAAAATAGGTATGGAAATCTGCAGGCCCACGGAGCTGTCCAGGGATCGCGGACCGTTGCCGTTCGTATACAGACCGTTGTCGGAGGCACTGCCAGTCTGGGCTTGAAGGCTGACTGTGGGATAGTGCCCACTCTTGGCGATGTCCATTTGCGCCTGGACCGCGCGTGCGGCCAGGTCAGCCTGAAGGACGTCCAGGTTGGCGGTTGCGGATTGCTGTGTCCAGGCGTCCAGGCGGTTGGGTACAGGCGGGGGCAGTTGGGCATCCGGCGCCAATGCCGCCAGCGTGCCAGGCCGCTCCGAAATAATGCGCGCCAGCGCATCCTGGCTGACCTGCAGTGCGTTGCGGGCAAGCAGTTCGTTGGCCTTGATGAGGTCCAGTCGCGCCTGGGCCTCGTAGGTATCGGTAATGGTGGTGCTGCCGAGTTCGAAACTCTGTCTGGCTGCCTGCAACTGCGTTTCCACGGCGTTTTTTTCCGCCAGCAGCGCGCGTAGATTGTCTTGGGCGGCAAGGATGTCGAAATAGGCTTGGGCAACCCGCAGAATCAGATCCTGATATGCATCAGCCTGGGCGACCTCGCTCGCATGGGCCAGGGATTTTGCGCGATCCAGTGCGCTCCATGCGCCCGCGTCGAAGATGGGTTGCGTGAGGGTGAGCGCCCAATAAGCGCGGCTATCGCTTTGCCGGTTGCGCAACGTGGAAGTACGGCGCCGGTCTATGGCCTCGCCCGTGGCGTCGGCGGAGATGTACGGCAGCAGCAAGGCCCTGGCCTGGGGGATGAGCTCCTGGTCGGCGGCGCGAGCGGCTCCGCTGGCCGCATAGGCGGGATCACGCTGAAGTGCCTTATGCCAGACCTGCAGGAGATCCTGACCATGCGCCGGCAGCGCGCATGCCGCGACCAGCAGCGCGAGCCCCGCAGCCTGATGGCAGCGCCCGCGCGCCATGTCTAGAACTTGAAATGAGAGACCGCGACGCCACGCAGCGGCTTGATGACCGTATCGAACAGATGGACGGTATCAAAGCTGGCGGCGCTGGTGCGTGTGATCCGGCAGGCGGTCATGATGGGGTTCTGGCCGACAACCACAACCAGACGGCCGCCAATGCAAAGCTGATACTTGAGGGCATCCGGTACGACCGGCACCGAGCCCGTGACTAGGATGGCGTCGTATTCGGTGGTGCCCCAGCCCGCATGGGCGTCGCCAACCTCGACTTTGACATTATCGACCTGGCTGCGCTGCAGGTTTTCCTGGGCAAAGGCAGCCAGGCGGCTGTCGACTTCGATGCTGGTTACTTGCTGCGCAAGCTGGCCCAGAAGGGCGGCCTGATATCCCGAACCGGTGCCGATCTCCAGCACGCAGTCCGTGGGCTGCAGCAGCAGTTCCTGGGCGAGGCGGGCCTCCAACTTGGGCGCCAGCATGGATTCGCGCGTGTCGACCGCGTTGATAATGAGGGGCAGTTCGACATCGGAAAATGCCAGGCCCTGCATGGGCGGCGGGACATAGCGCTCACGCTGGACGTCGAACAGCGCCTGCAGCACACGGAAATCGAGCACTTCCCAGGTACGGATCTGCTGCTCGACCATGTTGAAGCGGGCTTGTTCGATTTCAGACAGTGCAGTGACGTTCATGGTTCTACAAACAAAAATGATGGGTGACGGCGGCAGTGCGCACAGAACGCCTGCCCAGGGCTGCAACAGCCCCAATGATGGCTACTATAGCGTATTTGCCGACTTTACGGGCATGGCGCAAGCGCGGCCAGACTCAGCTCGTGGTGCTCCACCAGCGGTGGAAATGCTGCACTGGTCCATGGCCATCGCCTACCTCCAGATCGTTGGAGCGTGCGATGGCGTTGACCAGGTAGGCCTTGGCCTGGCTGGCAGCCTCGGGCACCGTGCCCAAGCGTGGCAGCAAGGCAGCAAGCGCGGCGGATAGCGTGCAGCCTGTGCCGTGCGTGTTGCGGGTTTCAATGCGGCGCCCGGGAAGCTCTATGAGGCGGTCGCCGTCATGCAGAACGTCGATCGTTTCACTGCCGGGCAGATGACCGCCCTTCAGGAATACCCAGCGTTCGCCGTCATCCGCCATCAATCTGCGCAGCTTTTCGGCAACGCGCCGCATTTCCTTCAGCGACTCGACAGGCGCGGCGCCCAACAGCACGCCCGCCTCGGGCAGGTTGGGTGTGATCATGCTTGCCAGCGGAATCATGCTTTCGCGCAGCTCGTCCACAGCGCTGCGCTCGAGGAGATGGTCTCCGCTTTTTGCCACCATGACCGGATCCAGCACTAGATGGGGCGGCTTCCAGTGCGCCATGCGGTCGGCTACCGTGCGGGTGACCGCCTTGTGGCCCAGCATGCCGATCTTGACCGCATCGATGCGCACGTCGTCGAAGAGGGTGTCGATCTGCTGGGCCACGAACTCGGTAGGCACCGGGCAGATGCCCGTGACGCCGCGCGTGTTCTGGGCGGTCAGCGCGGCGATGACGGCTGTGCCGTATGCGCCCAGCGCGCTCATGGTCTTGATGTCAGCCAATGTGCCGGCCCCGCCGGACGGGTCGACGCCGGCAATGGTGAGGGTGTTTGGAATCATGATTGGATATTGTCGGGCTTCTCTGGCCGCCCGCATCAGGGAGGGGCGGAGAACATTACCCTCTATTTTAGAGCATGCGCCTGGGACGTGCGGCGCGAAAGCGCCTGGCGGATCTGGTCGATCCGGGCGCACAGCTGCCCGGCGGTGTCCACCAGGCGGGGTCCAGGCCGAAACAGGCTGTCTGGGTCGAGGCCTATCACGTGGCCCGCGCGCGCGGCCGGCAGGCCGGCTTCGGACCAGCGCCGGCGGACGGATGCCACGGCCGCCTCATCCTGGAAAGGAACGATCAGCGCGTCGGGCCCGCGAAGCAGTACGCTTTCGCGACTGGCTTGCGCGGCCGGCATGCTGATGTCGGAGAAAATATTTGTCGCGCCGCATGAGCGCAGCATGTCTTCCAGCACAGGGTCGCCTGCGATGACATACAACGGCGGTTCGCTTATCTCGATAACGACCGATACGGGGGTGCGCTGGGCATAACGCTGGCGCAACGCGGCAATGTTTTGCGCCAGTGCTGCGGCGGCGGGCGCCGCGGCCGCGGTGGTGCCAAAGAGCATGCCCATGCGCAGGATCTGCGCGGGAATATCGTCCAGCGACCGGGGTGCGGAATAGTCAAGCCTGATGTGTGCCTGCTCCAGCGTGGGCGCCAGCTGGCGTGTCGCGTTGTTGGCGCGCCAGGCCAGAACGATATCAGGATCGAGCGCCAGCACCGCCTCGGCGCTGACCGATAGGCCGTCACCCACGCGTGGAATGGAGCGCGCCTGGGGCGGAAAGTCGCTGCGCAGCACCGTTCCGGCGACATGCTTGCCGGCGCCCGCGGCGAAGATCAGCTCCGTGATGTGCGGCGCCAGTGCGATGGCTCTTTCATAGGGAGGGCCGCCAGCGGCGAGCGCCAGGCGTGCCGCCAGCAGGGCGGAGATGGCCAGGAGGACGCGCATGCTCATGCCGGGGTGCTACATTTTCAGGGCCAGGTTCACGAAAACCGTTGACCCCATTGTGTTGTAGCCGTACAGCGCGGTGTAATCCCTGCCTAGCACGTTGTCCCAGCGGACCTGGATGGCCGCGTGCCGGTTCAGATCATATGCGGCGGTCAGGTTCAGCAGGCCGTAGCCGCCCAGTCGTGTGCGCTGCGATTGGAAGGTGACGGGGTCGGTGGCCATATCGTAGCGCTTGCCGGTGAACTGGTATTCTGCGCCCAGGGAAAGGTCGTGCAGTCGTTGTGTTACGCCCACGCGATACACCTGGCGCGCGCGACGTATGAGTTGTTCGCCGGTATTGTCATCCTGGGCATCCAGAAAATCGGCGCTGCCGTGAATTGTGGTGTCATCGAGCGTATAGGCGCCGGTGATTGTGATGCCGCGCAGCGTGGCACTGTCGACGTTGCGCGGCATGCAGCCGCCCGCGTCGCACACCGAGGCATTGATGAGATCGCGTACCTTGTTCCGGTAGACGGTCATGCCCAGACGCAGCGCGTCTGTGTGATACGCCAGCCGTCCCTCGATGTTGCGTGATCGCTCCGGCTTCAGGTCGAGATTCCCGCTGTAGCCGAATGCGGCCGGATAGTACAGGTCGGTGAACGTGGGCGCGCGAAAGCCGGTATTGCCGGACACGCCCACCGTCCAGTGGCTGCCAAGATCCAAATCGTAGCCTAGGCCGCCGGTGGTTTCATCGCCATAGCCGGTAATGTTGTCATTGCGCAGATTGGCCTGAATGTGGTGTGGACCGAAATTGCCCCGGTAGATCAGGCCGGCGGCATTGGTATTGCGTTTGTCCTCGTCATAATGACTGCTGTGCCGCATGCGTTCTTCCAGGCGCTCCAGAACCACCGTCAGGCGCTGGTCGTCCGCGAACCGGATGTCGTTCTGCCAAAGGTATGACCGCAGCAGGCTGTCATAGGTCGTATCGCCATAGGCCGCGCGGCTGTCGACGGCATCGCGGGTGAGGGCAAAGCGCAGCGTGCTGGTCCAGGCGTCGGTGATGTCGTCGACGCTGGACAGTGTGTAGGCCTGCTCCCGGATGAGGGCGAGGGCGGGCTCGGCAAACATGCCGCTGTCGGTGTCGCCGCGAAGATAGCTGTTGTAGGCGGTGAGACTGACGCGGTGGCCCGCGCGCCACGTGCGCCCAAGTGAGCCCGACCAGGCATGGCGGGTGTAGCCGTCGCGGTCGGGGCTATAGGAGAATGCGTTGTTGGGGTTGGTGGCATCGATGCCGTCGCTGTCGGCCATGCTGCTGGAGAAGGCGTAATCCCAGCCGCCGCTCGCGCCGGAAAGGCCGGTGCTGGACATGAAGGTGTTGTGCGTGCCCAGGCCCGTATTGAGCCAGGCAGACAGAGGGCGGTCGCCGTCCCCCTTGCGCGTGATGATGTTGATGACGCCGCCAATGGCGTCTGAGCCATACAGGCTGCTCGCCGCGCCGCGCAGGATTTCGATACGCTCTATGGTGGACGGATCAAGCGCCTGCCAGTTGAAGCCGCCCTGGACCGCGCTGTTCATGCGCACGCCGTCCACCAGAACCAGCGTGTGGACGGGATTTGTTCCCCGCAAATAAAGGCCGGTGACGCCTTGCGGGCCGCCGTTGGCGGTAATTTGTATGTCGGGCTGGCGCGATAATATCTGCGCCACACTATCGCCCTGAGCAGTGTCCAGCATATGCCTGTCAACGATGGACACATCGCCGATGACGTTGCGGCTGGACTCAGGCGCACGGCTGGCAGTAACCACGACTTCGTCGAGTTGCGCAACGGGCGCAGAGGATTGCGCCGAGGCGGCGTATAGGGGAAGCAAACAGATAAGCGCGGCGGGAGAAAGCCGGCGAAAATGCGTAGGCATGATGGAAACCCTGTAAAACGTGCGTCCCCGCACGTCGTGAAACAACGATGAACGCCAACGCGCAGGCGGGGCGGACTCCTCCGTGGCAGAGCAGCCAGCCGCCGCTCCTGCAGCGTGGAGCGAACGGAAAAGGGCGACTGAGGCTGGTGTCGGGCTGCATGCTCAACATGCTTACCGTTGCGGGGGCAGCACAGATTGCCACACGCCTGCTGCAGGCGCGGATTCTGTTTCCCATTTGACTTTCGCAGGGCAGGCTTATGCCGTGCCCCGAAAGCACCTCATTCGTTACGAAATATAGCATGCTGGATGTCGGCGCCTCGGCTGGATACCGGATACTGTTCATGTTGTGTTACTGGACGGTTGTATGATCGAAGTTGAGGCGGGCATCGGCATCGCCATATCGGGATCCAGGAGGAAAGAGGCATGGCCAGGGTGGCAATCGTAGGGTGCGGTGCAATGGGGTCGGTGTATGCCGGATTGATGGCGGACGCCGGACACGAGGTGCATGCGGTGACATTGTGGGCGGACCATGCCCAGGCCATGGCGCGCGAAGGCATACGGGTTTCAGGCGCCAGCGGCGATCGCAGGGCGCGCCTGGCCAGCGCTTCGACGACGACCGATGGTATTGGAGTATGCGATCTGGCCATTATCGCGGCCAAGGCCTATGACGTGGAGAGCGCCGCGCAGGCGACCGTGCCGCTGGTGGGCGCCGGCACGGTCGTGCAGACCATACAGAACGGATTGGGTTCGCCCGAACGCGTTGCCCTGCATGTGCCAGCATCGCGCATGGCGGTGGGCATCGTGGGCGGCTACGGTGCCTCGCTCGTGGAGCCGGGCCATGTCCACCACAACGGACGCGAAGTGACCTGGTTCGGCAAATACACGGATCTACCCGATGAGCAACTGGCGCAGTCGGCGGATATCTGGCGCAGTGCGGGTTTCGAGGTGGCATTGCACGAGGACGTGCAGAGCATGGTTTGGAAAAAGCTCATCATGAACGTGGCGTATTCAGGCTCATCCTGCGTGACCGGCCTGACCATTGGGCAGATCATCCATAATCCAGACGCCTGGAGGATTGCGCGGGCCTGCTCCGAAGAGGCGGTTGCGGTGGCAGCCGCACTGGGCATCGACCTGGGGCTGGATGATCCCATCGGCCATGTCCGGCATCTGGGGGGGCGGATTCCCGATGCACGCCCATCCATGCTGCTCGATGCAATCGCTGGGCGGCGCGGCGAAATTGATGCGATCAATGGCAGTATTCCTCGGTTGGGCGCGCCGCTGGGCGTGCCGACACCCGTCAACGATGTCATTGTCGGCATCGTGAAGGCGCGGGAGAGCAGGCTGGGGCAGGGCTGACCCCGTTGCCGGCGCATAACGCGGCGCTGCGTGCGCCGCCGTGCATGCGCTGTGCGCATGGGGCGCAGCGCAATTCTCCCGGTAAGAGGTAATGCATGCCCGCCACCGCGCCCGAATGGCCCGCGGCGATACAATGACCGTTTTCACAAGTCATTGATCCAGTTCAGGAACGCCGTGTCTTATCCCGCCTTGCCCTATCCCCTGTCCGACTATACACGTGGCGCCGAATTCGCCCGCCTTCTTGGCGAGCGCATTCTGATCCTGGATGGCGCCATGGGAACGATGATCCAGCAGTACAAGCTGACCGAGGATGATTTCCGCGGCAAGCGGTTTGCCGATCACGGCAAAGATGTCAAGGGCAACAACGAGCTGCTCAGTCTCGTGCGGCCGGACATCATCAGCGAGATACACAGACAATATCTGGAAGCCGGCGCGGATGTCATTGAAACCAATACGTTCGGCGCCACGGCGATTGCTCAGGGTGACTACGGTTTGCCGGAGCTGGCTTACGAACTGAATCGTGCGTCGGCCTCTCTGGCGCGTGAAGCCTGCGATGCTTTTAGCACGCCCGACCGGCCGCGATTCGTTGCCGGGGCGCTTGGGCCGCAGCCCAAGACGGCATCCATCTCGCCAGATGTCAACGACCCTGGCGCGCGCAACGTCACCTTCGAGCAGCTACGCGACGCTTATATGGAACAGCTCGAGGGCTTGCTCGATGGCGGCATCGATATCGTCCTGATTGAAACCATTTTTGACACGCTTAATGCAAAGGCCGCCATCTTCGCGGTCGAGACGGTATTCGAGTCCCGGCGCGTGCGTCTGCCCGTGATGATTTCAGGCACTGTCACCGACGCATCGGGCCGCATCCTCTCTGGCCAGACCGTCGAGGCGTTCTGGAACTCCGTGCGGCATGCGCGGCCTATCACGATCGGGTTGAACTGCGCCCTGGGCGCCGCGCTCATGCGCCCCTATATTGCGGAGCTGGCCAAGATCTGCGATACCTATGTCTGTGTCTATCCCAATGCCGGCCTGCCCAATCCCATGGCGGAGACGGGCTTCGACGAAACCCCGGCGGATACATCCTCGCTGCTCGAGGGGTTTGCCCGCGATGGCCTGGTCAATATGGCCGGCGGGTGCTGCGGCACGACGCCAGACCATATCAAGGCTATTGCGGCCAAGGTGGCGGACCTGCCTGTGCGTGTCGTGCCCGACATCCCGGTCAAGACACGGCTTTCTGGGCTGGAGCCATTGACCATCGACGAGGACAGCCTGTTCGTCAATGTGGGCGAGCGCACCAACGTTACCGGCAGCAAGAAGTTTCTGCGCCTGATTCGCGAGGAGCAATATGAAGAGGCGCTCTCGGTGGCACGCCAGCAGGTGGAAAGCGGCGCCCAGATTATTGATGTGAACATGGACGAGGCGATGCTCGACTCGGCATCCTGCATGCGCCGGTTCCTGAACCTGATCGCTTCCGAGCCTGACATAGCCCGCGTGCCCATCATGATAGACAGCTCCAAGTGGGAGGTCATCGAGCAAGGCCTGCGCGCGGTGCAGGGCAAGTCCGTGGTCAATTCCATTTCCATGAAGGAAGGCGAAGCGCCCTTCTTGGAGCACGCCCGACTGTGCCGCAAGTACGGGGCCGCGGTGATCGTCATGGCGTTCGACGAGCAAGGCCAGGCAGACAACCTGGAGAAGCGCAAGCAGATATGCGAGCGCGCCTACCGCCTGCTGGTCGACAAAGTGGGATTCCCGCCGGAGGACATCATCTTCGATCCCAATGTGTTTGCGATCGCCACGGGTATCGAAGAGCATAACCATTATGCCGTGGACTTTATCGAGGCCACAGGCTGGATCACGCGCAATCTGCCGCATGCGCGCGTGTCGGGCGGCATTTCGAACGTCAGCTTCTCTTTCCGCGGCAACGAAGCGATGCGCGAAGCCATCCATGCGGTGTTCCTGTATTACGCCATCCGGCAGGGCCTGACCATGGGAATCGTCAATGCCGGCCAGTTGGGTGTCTACCAGGACATCGACAAAAAAGTGCTGGACATGGTCGAAGATGTTGTGCTGGATCGTGCCGACCCATTGGGCAGGACTGATCCGGCAGACGAGCGCACGTCAACCGAGCGGCTGGTGGAGCTGGCCGAAAGCATCAAGGGCTCGGGCGCGAAGAAGGAAGAGGATCTGTCCTGGCGCGAGCAGGAGGTCGAAGCGCGTCTATCGCACGCGCTGGTGCACGGCATCACCACTTTTATCGTCGAGGATACCGAGGAAGTTAGACAGAAGATCGCGGCGCGGGGCGGACGGCCCATTCAGGTGATAGAAGGCCCGCTGATGGATGGCATGAATATTGTGGGCGACCTCTTCGGCGCCGGCAAAATGTTTCTGCCGCAGGTGGTCAAGAGCGCTCGTGTCATGAAGCAGGCCGTGGCGCATCTCATCCCTTTCATCGAGGAAGAGAAGAAACAGATAGAGGCCGCGGGAGGCGATGTGCGCTCCAAGGGCAAGGTTGTCATCGCCACCGTAAAGGGCGACGTGCATGACATTGGCAAGAATATCGTGACTGTCGTGCTTCAGTGCAATAACTTCGAAGTCGTCAACATGGGCGTCATGGTGCCCTGTTCAGACATTCTGGCCAAGGCCAAGGAAGAGAATGCGGACATGGTGGGCCTGTCCGGCCTGATCACGCCCAGTCTCGAGGAAATGGCCTATGTGGCTTCCGAGATGCAGCGGGACGACTACTTCCGTGAACGCAAGCTGCCTTTGCTGGTGGGCGGCGCCACGACAAGCAGAGTGCATACGGCGGTGAAGATCGCGCCCAAATATGAAGGCCCCGTGATCTATGTGCCGGATGCCAGCCGGTCCGTTGGGGTGGCGACCAACCTGATGTCCGACCAGGCGGCCCAGTTCGTGGCCGAGGTGGCCGAGGAGTACGAACTGGTGCGCAAGCGCCACGCCAACCGCAAGGCCACCCCGATCATCAGCCTGGCCCAGGCGCGCGCGGCGCGACCGGCCATAGACTGGACCAGCTATCAGCCGCCGCGCCCTCATTATCTGGGGCGCCGCGCCTTCAAGAATTACGACCTGAACGAAATAGCCTCTTTTGTGGATTGGACACCGTTTTTCCAGACCTGGAGCCTGTTCGGCCAATATCCCGCCATCCTGGATGACAAGGTTGTCGGAGAGCAGGCGCGCAAGGTATTTGCCGACGGACAGGAGATGCTGCGCCGTATCATCGAGGGGCGCTGGCTGACGGCCAGCGGTGTCGTCGCCTTCTACCCGGCCAATACTGTCAACGAGGAGGACATAGAAGTCTATGCGGATGAAAGCCGTTCCGATGTCCTGTTCACCTGGCGCAATGTGCGCCAGCAGACGCAAAAGCGGGGGGGCGTGGACAACAAATGCCTGGCCGATTACATTGCGCCCCGGGAAACCGGCGTGGCCGATTATATCGGCCTGTTCGCCGTAACCGGCGGGCTGGGCATGGAGAAGCACGAGAAGATGTTTATGGACGCCAATGACGACTACTCGGTCATCATGCTCAAGGCGGTGGGAGACCGGCTGGCGGAGGGGTTTGCCGAATGCCTCCATGCACGGGTGAGGCGCGACCTGTGGGGTTACGCTGCGGACGAGGCCTTGAGCAATGAGGACCTAATCGCCGAAAAGTACCAGGGTATTCGTCCGGCGCCAGGCTATCCCGCCTGCCCCGAGCATGTGGTCAAGCGCGATATGTTTCGCGTCATGGACTGCGAGGAAATCGGCATGCAACTGACTGACAGTTATGCGATGTATCCCGCATCCAGCGTGTCCGGTTTCTATCTGAGTCACCCAGCGTCCAAGTATTTCAATGTGGGCAACATAGGCGGCGATCAATTGCAGGACTATATACGCCGCAGCGGCCGCGACGAGGACGACGTCAGGCGAACGCTGGCCAGCGTGCTGGGGTGAGCGGCATGGACGGCGACCGGCGCAAGGTGCTGGGCGACTTCCTCAGGCGCGTGCGCGCGCGCGTGCGCCCGGAAAGCGTAGGTTTGCCCGTAGGCCAGCGCCGGCGTACGCCTGGGCTTCGACGCGAGGAGCTGGCACAGTTGTGCGGCATCAGCGTTACCTGGTACACCTGGATTGAGCAGGGGCGAGACGTATCCGTATCGCCGGGTGTATGGGCAAGACTGGCTTCGGTGCTATCGCTGACACGCGCGGAGCGCGTCTACCTGTTCGAACTGGCCGAATGCGCCGACCCGGAACATGATGAGGATCACGTTGTCCCGCTGCCGGCGCACCTGGCCGACTGCGTGCACAGCATCAGTGCGCCGGCGTACATCCTGGATCGCTGCTGGAACGTCCTCGCCCGCAACGCGCCGCTGCTATCGCTGTTCCAGGGATGGCCGGATCGCGATGCCGAGCCCAATCTGCTGCGGTATATTTTCCTCGATCCGGCGGCGCGCGAGCTGGTGGTCGATTGGGATCAGCGCGCCAGCCGCGTCGTGGCTGAATTCCGCGCCGACGCGGGCGCACATGTGGATGAGCCCGATGTGCACGCCTTGTTGACCGATCTGCGCCAGGGCAGCAATGTGTTCGCGCACTGGTGGACGCGCCATACGGTGGTGGACAGGGCTGGTGGCCTGCGCGAATTCCATCATGTGGGCCAAGGCATATTGCGCTATCAACAGATTACATTCAGGCTGGCTACACGGCCCGACTGCAAGCTGGTCATGCTGCTGGATGCGCCCTAGCGGCGGGCAGGCCGGCAAAACTGAAAAAGCCACCCGCCCTGCGACAGCGGGTGCTTCAGGAAGAACGGCGGGGTTTTATTTGGGCTGGATCTTCGCCGTTGCGATCCATTTTTTCCAGCGCTGCGTATCTTCCCGCACGAACTGGCCGAAGGCCTGGACATCCATGCTTTCTGGCTGCAGGCCGAAGCTGCTCAGGGTATCGTGGGTGGTCTTGTCCTGCGCCGCCTGGGCCAGGTAGTCATTCATCTTTTCCACGATGGGCGCCGGTGTACCGGCGGGAGCCGACAGGCCCAGCCAGCCTTCGACGATGAATCCGGGATAGTCGCTGTCGGTGGTGGGTACGTCGGGCCAGAGCGGATTGCGCTGCGCACCTGTGACGGCAATGGGTTTGAGCGCCTTGTTGGCGATCTGGCCGCGTGCAGTCAGATAATCGACAAATGCGAACTGGATCAGACCGCCACGCAGATCGGTGAGGATGTGCGTAATATTCTTGTAGGACGCTCCCTGGGCGTTTACGCCGGCATACTCCTTGAACAGCTCTGAAGGTACGTGGGAGGAGGAGCTGTAGTAGCCGTAAAACGTATCGTCGGGCTTTTCCTTGGCCAATGCGACCAGGTCGGCCAGCTTGTCGATGCGGCTGTCGGGAGCGACCACAGCCACCGTGCCGAACTTGCCTATCATGCCGACGTTCACGAAATCCTTCACAGGGTCATAGGGCAGCTTTTTGTAGAGGAACTGATTTGCTGACTGGGTCGAGTTGGTGGAAATCAGGAAGGTATGCCCATCTGCCGCGGCATCTTTGACGGCCGCGGTGCCGATGATGCCGCCCGCGCCTGGCTTGTCCTCCACGATGGTGCTTACGCCCGCCTTGTCGCTGAGGAACTTCGCGATGGTGCGCGCCGTCATGTCGGCGGCACCGCCGGGGGAGGACGGGACTATCAATGTAACGGGCTGGGTGCCCGGCCATTCTTGCGCGTGGACGGGCATGGCCAGCAGGCTGCCGGCCAGCAGCAGGGCATTGAGGATGGCCTGGTTTCTGTTTTTCATTTCCTTGTCTCCTGATCGAATGACATTGGCCCGGCAGTCTGTCCGAACAGCGAGCCGTGCCAATCCAACAGCGCGCTCGCGCTCTCCTGCCAGTGTTCCGCATACATCATGCAGTGGGGTTGATGTGCAAGCACGTGGTGTTCAAAGCCCAGAAACCGGGCTATGGCTTCGTCCTGCCCTGGCGGATGCCTGTCGGCGTCGTCCTGGCCTGCTTCAAAACAGACGCCGGGGCAGGCAATGCGTTCTGGATCGACATGCACACTTAATTGGTAGCGCTCATTCAGGATGCGGGCGCTTTCCGCATTCAGCCGTGCGCAAAGGGCGTCGACAGGCGCCTGCGGCGCCAACCCGGCGAAACGGCTGCGGACTTCCGCTGCACCGGGCGGGGGACGCAATCCACCCGCGGGTACGGGCGGCACCATTTGGGCGCCGGGCAAGTTGCCGGGAGGAGAGGGCGCAAGCAGGATGATGGCGGCGGCGTCGATTTCGGAGGCAGCCAGCAGTACGGGCAAAGCCCCCATGCTGTGGCCGACCAGTATCACCCGCCGGGCGATATGCCGGCAGCCTGCCACCAGGCTCTCGGCCAGATCGGCTATGCCCAGATCAGGCCGCATGCCGGCGTGCCGTGCGCCGTGGCCGGGTAGGTCAATCGCGAAGCTTTCCAGCCCATGCTGTGCAAAATAGCCTAGATAATGGCTATAGCACCACGCGCCGTGATAGGCGCCCGGCACGAACAGAAGGGGTGGCCCCGCTGCCGGCGTCGTGCCGGCGCGATAAAGCCGGCATGGGCCCACGTCGGTGGCGTCGTACCGGTCTATGGCACTGAAATCCAGCTGCGGAAGTATTGTTTGCGGCGTGCTCATGCAGATATGGTATGAGCGTAAGGAAAATAAATAAACTTAATAAAATTCATCAAACGATAAAATAAACAAATTCACAGGCACAAAAAGGCCAGAGACGCTATGGGCGAGCAATTCTCGATCAACCATTACCGCTATCTGCTGCTGGTGGCGGAAACAGGCAGCTTTCGCCTTGCCGCCCAGCGCGCCTGCCGGTCGCAGCCCGCCATATCGCTGGCTGTCCGGGATATGGAGGAGAAGCTGGGCCAGCCTTTGTTTGTGCGCGGCTCGCCGGTCGTGCCGACCCGGTTCGGGCAATCGTGTCTGGCGCTTGCGCGCGAGCTGGTCGGTCATGCGGACCAGGTGTCCACCACGCTGGGTAATCTGGCGCGCAGCGACAGCGGTTTTCTCAGCATGGCCAGCGTCCTTTCCGCGGCGGCGCACTGGATGCCCGGACTCATCGAGGCCTATCGTGCCCGATACCCCAATGTGCTGCTGAATATCCACGATGACAATTCGGAAGGCGTGGAAAAAATGCTGCTGCATGGCCAGGTCGAACTGGGCATCGGTAGCGTGGTCAGCGACGATGCGCGATTGTCGTTCGAGCCCTTGTTCGAGGATGCCTTCGGCCTGGTGTGCCATTGCACGCATCCCATGGCTTCGCGGTCCTCGCTGACTTGGTCGGATATCGTGGATCTGCCGCACATCGGCACGGTTGCGCACAGGCAGTTGCAGGGGCACCCCGAAGCGGCATTTCTGCATGACAGGCCCCTGTTCGTGGCGAATATGCTTTCCCTGTTGGCCATGCTTGAGCGCAACATGGGCGTGACGGTGCTGGCACGCCTGGGCCTGCCGCCGGATCGGGACGAACTGGTCTTTGTGCCGCTGAGACAGCCTGTCATCACCCGCTGCCTCGGTTTGCGCACGCTGGCGGCGGCGGTGCTCTCGCCCGCGGCGCTACGGATGAAGGACTTGCTGCCTGCTGAAGTGGCGCGCGCCGCGCCGCACGGGCGGGCGCTTGGGGCCGGCTATTTCCGACCGTGAAGCTGCGCGCCCGCATTGGCGGGCAGACGCATGAACGAAAACACCGATGCGGCGGCGATAAGGCCAATGACGATGAAGCCGGTCATGATGTCCACCAGGTCAAGCGTATCGTTGCCGCGCAGCTTCATGCTCAGGTTTAGGGTGACGGCGGCACAGGCGACGCCCAGGCTGATGCCCAGTTGCTGGGCCATGGCTGAAAAGCTGCTGGCACGGCTCATGGCCTCGGGGCCCAGGTCGGCGTAGGTCAATGTATTGACGGCGGTAAACTGGAGCGAGCGGAAAAAGCCGCCGGCAATCAGCACGGCAACCATCAGCCAGACCGGCGTGTCCGCCCTGAACAGCGCGCAAAGCGCCACGAAGAAGCCGGTCAGAAGGGCATTTACGATCAGAACGCGTCTGAATCCCCAGCGGTTCAATACGCGCGTCGCCACCAGCTTCATGGCCATGGATCCCACGGCGCCGGTAAACGTGATGAGGCCTGCAGAGAAAGGCGATAAGCCAAAACCCACCTGCAGCAGGATGGCCAGGAGAAAGGGTGCGGCCCCAATCGCGAAGCGGCACAAATTGCCGCCCAGCGTGGAAATCGCAAAACTGCGCACGCGCAGCAGCGACAGATCGATGATGGGGTGGTCGATGCGGCGCGCATGCCAGATATACAGTAATCCCGTGATCACGCCTGTGGCGAGCAGCAGCGCCAGCTGGACGGGCGGCAGCGAGCCATGTCCCACCGCCTCGAAACCCGAGACCAGCGTGGCCAGGCTGATGCCGCTGAGCACGAAGCCGAGCCAGTCCATGGGCAGGGGCTCCACGGGGTAGTCGTCGCGAATATAATGCCGTACCAGCGCGATGCCCAGGATGCCGACGGGCACATTGATCAGGAATATCCAGTGCCACGAGGCATAGGTGACCAGGAACCCTCCCACAGGCGGCCCTATCATGGGGCCGAGCAGGGCCGGCAGCGAGAGGAACGCCATGGCCTTGATCAGTTCCGTCTTGGGCACCTTGCGCAGCATGATGATGCGGCCCACAGGCACCATCATGGCGCCGGCCAGGCCCTGAATTACGCGCGACACAACCAGTTGTCCTATGGTTTGCGATGCCGCACAGGCAATGGAGCTGAGCGTGAACAGTAAAATGGCGGCAAGAAATACCTTTCGAGCCCCGAAGCGGTCGGCGGCCCAGCCGCTCACGGGCACAAACACCGCCACGGCCAGCAGATAGCTCGTGATGGCTACATTCATGCGCACCACGGTGGTGTCCAGTGCCTGGGCCATCACGGGCAGTGCGGTGGCAACGACCGTTGAGTCGAGCATTTGCATGAACAGGGCACAGCCTACGATCAGCGGGATCATGCGCACGGAGCGCAACTCCCGTTCGGAGAGCGCCGGAGCGGTAGGCGGAGGCGTCGGGGACGAAGACGGCGAGGCGGGCTGGTGTGGTGGGTTTTCCGGAGGCATCAGGCGGCTGGGGCCCGGGTGAAGTAAACTCGGGCCATGGAAGCTTAACTACGTTTACAAGCAAGCATTATGGCAAAGAATTACGAATCGGAAATCACCCAGTTCCTGAAAAAGTACAAGACTGAACATCCTGATACAGAAACGCGCCAGCGGGAAGGGCGCGGACGCCTGTGGGACAAGTACGTCGATCCCGAGCTGCAGGAGGGTTATCGCGCAGGCCGCGTTGCCCAGAAACCCTACGTTTACCAGACAAACTGACGACCTATGGCAGCGCCCGCCGCCACCGGGAACCTGGACGCCTTGGTTGAGCCGGCCATCGACAGTACCCCCGACGTTGTCGACAGCGTTGCCCTTGCGCGCCTGTACGGCGAGCCACTGTTCTCCATACCGCAGGATCTCTACATCCCACCCGATGCCCTCGAAATCTTTCTCGAAGCGTTCGAGGGGCCGTTAGACCTGCTGCTCTACCTGATCCGCAAGCAGAATTTCAACGTTCTGGACATTCCCATGGCGGAGGTCACGCGGCAGTATCTGTCATATGTGGACCAGATACGGCGCCACAATCTTGAACTGGCGGGTGAGTATCTGCTCATGGCGGCGTTGCTCATCGAGATCAAATCGCGCATGCTGCTGCCGGTGAAGAAAAGTGATACCGGCGAAGAAGTGGACGACCCGCGCGCCGAGCTGGTGCGGCGCCTGCTGGAATACGAGCAGATGAAGCTTGCCGCTCAGAAGCTCGATACGCTGCCGCAACTAGGGCGCGATTTCCACCGCAGCCATGTCTACGCGGAGCTGATCGTCGAGCAACTGGTGCCCGAGGTCAGCGCCGACGACCTGCGCGCGGCCTGGCAGGACATCATGAAGCGCGCCCGGCTCAATGCCCATCACCGCATTACGCGCGAGCAGTTGTCCGTGCGCGACCACATGAGTCAGATACTGCGCCGTCTGAGCGACGTCCGTTTCATGGAGTTCTCCGATCTCTTCATGGAACGCGTCCATGATGGCCAGGGCGCCGCCGTCGTGGTGGTCCACTTTCTGGCCATGCTGGAACTGGCTCGCGAATCGTTGCTGGAAATCACCCAGGCCGAACCCTACGCACCTATCTATGTGCGTTTGTCCTATATTCGGGCTGCCGCCTGAGGGCACCACCGTCCGTTACGGAGACTCCCTTGAAAGTCGTACATACCATCGAAGAATTGCGCGACCAGCTGCGCGGCCAGTTGCGCGTGGCCTTCGTTCCCACCATGGGCAATCTGCATCCGGCCCATCTGGCGCTCATGAAGCTGGCCCGCAAGCACGGAGATCCGGTGGTGGCCAGTATTTTCGTCAATCGGCTGCAATTTGGGCCCAATGAGGATTTCGACAGCTATCCGCGCACATTGGCGCAGGATATCGAGAAGCTCGAGCGTGAACGCGACGTCTATGTACTTTTCGCTCCCAACGAGCGCGAGCTGTACCCCGAGCCGCAGAGCTTCAAGATCGAGCCGCCCACCGACCTGGGCGGCATTCTCGAGGGCGAGTTTCGGCCGTCCTTCTTTACGGGCGTCAGCACCGTGGTACTCAAGCTGTTTTCGTGTGTGCAGCCCAGCGTTGCCGTATTCGGCAAGAAAGACTACCAGCAGCTCATGGTGGTGCGCAATATGTGCCGCCAGTTTCAGTTGCCCGTGCGCATCCTGGCCCACGAAACGGTGCGTGATACCGACGGCCTGGCGCTGTCATCGCGTAACGGCTATTTGTCAGCCACAGAGCGCGCCGAGGCGCCTCGGCTCTATGCCGCGCTGCAGGCTGTACAGAAGGGCATCGCGGCCGGCGGCCCGGACCGCGCGCAGCTTGAGGCCGAGGCCATACGCGGACTGGCGGCCCGCGGCTGGGAGGTTGACTATGTGTCGATACGGCGCCAGCGCGATCTGGGCATTCCCTCAGACGAAGAGTTCCGGGGCGCCGAACCGCTGGTTGTGCTGGCTGCCGCAAAGCTGGGGCGCACCCGCCTCATAGACAATCTCGAGATCTGTCAGCCCTGACAGCAGACCCCGCCCTCTGTCTGTGACAACATGCCGATGTCGCCCGTCTCATAGGCGGGACGGGCGCCCGCAATCGTTGTTCAACAGGAGGCTTCATGCATAAAACCGATGCGATACACACGCCGCCATGCGCTCGCCTGACGCCGCGCGAACGCGACGTCATGAATCATATTGCCCGTGGCGAACTCAATAAAACCATTGCCGCCGCCTTGGGCGTGTCTCAGCGTACTGTCGAGGCGCATCGTGCGCGGGTGTTCCAGAAACTGCAGGTGCGCAACGCCGTTCAGCTTGTGCGGCGGATACTGCAGCAGGGCGGCCCTGCGTAGGTACGCCATCCCTGTCGCGCCGGCCCTCGGGCCGGCGTATTGCATTTGACCGCCAGAAATGCCGCCTCTCCGCCTTCACCGGACAGGCTGGCAGGCGGAATATCCGCTGCCAGTCGCATTTGGCTGCCAACGGCGAAGCCGCGTTGCCACATCGCCAGGGCGCTTATTGGGTCTTGCCGCAATCAAGCGGCGCCTTCGCCGACAGCTCGTCGATGGGGTCAACGTCGGCCTGCCGTGTGAGGCGGTATTCAAGCTTGGGCCGAATATTGTTCAGCATGTTGACGCGCAGGATATTGTCGGTGACGAAGGTGAAGTCGGCCTTGTTCTGCTTGCTGCCGGTCTGGAGCAAGATGCGGGCGGGCTGCATGCCGATTGCTTCCCAGCATCCTTGCTCAAGCAGGTCAGGCTGCTGCCCGCTACCGCCCAGATAGTGTGTGCGCGCGCGCCATTCTCCGGTGGGCGCCAGTGTGAGCGTAATGCGCGAGGCCGCGCACTCTGTGCTGCTGCCGATGAGGCAGGGTACCGTGCCCAGGAAAGTACGTGGCTGCGAGAGAGGGCGCAGCGCTGCCTGGGCCTGCGCCTGAGGGCTGGGTGTATTGCCTTCGCCTGGTTTTTTCGCGTTTTCGCCGAAACCGAGCTGAATCTGCGACGGTGCGATGGCGTCGTGGCGGCCCTGTGCCTGATGACGTGCATCGGATTCCGTATTGTCGCGCTGCATGCTGTAATAGTTCGGCTCCCGGTGTTGGGCACAGCCGGCCAGAAGCAGTGCAGCAACCGCCATGGCAGGCAGTGATCGGAAAAAGCGAGGGAATGAATCGGAGCGTTGCATGACGTTATCCGTTGCGGCTGATGTGTGAACTGGCATTCTACCGTTTGCGTGCTCCTGTTTATAGCCCCGTGGCATTCCCCATTGTTGTCGCCCAGGCCCGCCCTTGATGTAAATTCAGTTATTTGGATTCCAGGGCGGAAAATATGTACAAGATAGGCCTGACAGGCGGAATAGGTTCGGGCAAGAGCAAGGTTGCCGATATGCTTGCCGAATGGGGTGCATCGGTGGTCGACACCGACGTCATCGCGCATGAGCTTACCGCGCCGGGGGGCGCGGCCATCGAGCCCATACGTCAGCAGTTCGGCCCCGATGTCATTGCGCCGACCGGTGCGCTTGACCGGCAGGCCATGCGCGAATTGGTATTCGACAGTCCGGAGGCGCGCATCAAGCTTGAAACCATCCTGCATCCTATGATAGGTTTACTTACACAAAAGCGGGCGGAATCGGCAGACGGATGCTATCTTGTCTTCGTTGTTCCTCTTTTGGTCGAATCGGGGCGCTGGCGCGACCGGGTGGATCGCATCTGTGTGGTTGACTGCGATCCCGAGACGCAGATAAGACGGGTGCGCCAGCGCAGCGGGCTGACGCCAGAGGCTATTGCGCGTATCATGTCTGCACAGGCTACGCGGGAAGCGCGGCTGGCGGCAGCCGACGACATCGTCCTCAACGATGGGCGCACCAGTCTTGACGACCTTGTTCACCGCGTCCGTAGCCTGCACGATGCGTGGTGCGCCCAGGCTCGGCGGGCGGACTGAGCGCCGTATACATTAAAAAGGTTTTTGGTCGCGTGATTCTCTATGAATATCCATGCAATGAACGTGTGCGGGCCCTACTGAGGGTCGAGCACCTGTTCGACCGCCTGTTTTTCTTTGCCAAGACTGCCGAAGTCCATCATCATCAGATAGCCGTCGCCACTTTGTTCGATCTGCTCGACATCAGCGAGCGCACTGACCTGCGCGGCGCCGTGCTGCAGGACCTCGAGCGCCAGCGGGCAGCCTTGGCGGCCCTACGCGAACATCCCGGTGTTGAGGCGCGCACAGTGGATACCATGCTGGCGGAGATCCAGTCTGTGGCCGCCGAGCTGGGCGCGCAGGGCCGCATTGGCCAGGAGCTGCGCGACAACGAATGGCTGGCCAGCCTGCGCGGTCGCTTGGCGGTGCCGGGCGGTTCTTCCCAAGTGGACATGCCTTCGTATTATTCCTGGCAGATACGGCCGGCCGAAGAGCGCACAGCCGACCTGCATCGCTGGATTACGCCCTTCCTGCCTCTGTACAAAGGCTTGGCGCTCATCCTTCGCGTCTTGCGCGATTCGGGCGACGTGGCCGATGTTGCGGCGCGTGAGGGCGCCTACCAGGAAATGCTGGGCGGCAAGATATTCCAGCTTTTGCGGGTCTGGGTTGACGAGGCGCATAACATTTTCCCCGAAATGAGCGCCAACAAATATGTCATCTGGGTGCGCTTCGCGACGCAAGACAGAGAGCTCAAGCCCCAGCCAGTCACCACGGATGTCGCATTCAGGCTGGCCCGCTGCAATCTTTAGGGCCTGATCTAGGGCGCCCCCCGTCTTGAAATGCGTGCCATCATCATTTCTACCCGTTTCGGAATGCCGATAGTTGTTGCGCATCATTTCAATTTGACAACATGCGCTACCGGTTCCTGCGCAATCGGCGAAAATGACGCCTATTCTCAGACTATCGGAGCCTTCCTGCATGCTGGAACCCGGGCTAGAACATCAACAAAAACGTCGACGCCGTTGGCCGTGGCTGCTCGCCGCGCTGATATTGATAGCAGGCGGTTATTGGCTGGCCACCCGCCAGCCCGCCGGGACGGCCGGCGGCGATAATCCTTTCTCCCGCCGGGGCATGCTCGGTGCACCGGTACCGGTCAAGGTCGCCAGCGTTGAACAGGGCAAGATCGATTTTGTTTTGAAGGCCGTGGGCACGGTGACTGCCTACAACACCGTTGTCGTGCGCAGTCAGGTTGACGGAGAACTGGTGGAGGTTGCGTTCGACGAGGGCCAGAAGGTGGCAAAGGGTGATTTGCTTGCCCGCGTCGATCCCCGCAGCTATCAGATTGCGTTGGATCAGGCGCAAGGCACCCTGCAGCAGCATCAGGCGGAATTGCGCAACGCCCGGCGCGACCTGCAGCGCTATCAGCAGCTGTTCAAGCAGAATTCCATTGCGCGCCAGCAGGTGGACACTCAGTCTTCGCTGGTGCAGCAGTTGCAGGGCGCCGTGGTCAGCGACAAGGCTGCGGTTGACAATGCTGAGCTTCAGCTGAGCTACACTCGCATCACTGCGCCGATTTCGGGGCGCCTTGGGCTGCGGGCGGTAGATGTGGGCAATATCATCAACGCCTCCAGCACCGATGGCGTGGTGACGATCACCCAGATCCAGCCTATTTCGGTGCTGTTCTCGCTGCCGCAGGCGCAATTACCCCAGGTTGCGGAAAAAATGCGGCAGGGCGTGCCCCTGCAGGTCGCGCTGTACGACAGTGCGGACCTGAAGCAGATCGCAACGGGCCGGCTCGAGTCCATCGACAACCAGATCAATGTTGACACGGGCACTGTGCGGCTCAAGGCGCGCTTCGACAACGAGGACGAGTTGCTGTTTCCGAACGCCTTCGTGAATGTGCATCTGCGTGTCGATACGCTGGAAGCCCTGCTCGTGCCCACCGCGGCCATCCAGCAAGGCAGCATTGGCGCATTTGTCTATGTCGTGGACGATTCCAACAAGGTGCACCTCCAGGCGATAGAAACCGGCCATGTCGAGAATGGCCGCAGTAGTGTGGTGTCGGGACTGAAGCAGGGCCAACGGGTTGTCGTGGAAGGGGTGGACCGCCTGCGGGAGGGTGCGACGGTCGAAGTTGCGGCAGCCGGCGATGATTCGCCATCCGCCCCGCCTGGCGCTTCCTCGGCCGGTCCGGCACAAAGCGGCGGCGCAGGTTCCCGGGCGGACAGCGGGCCGGACCGGGCGGGGCAGGAGCAGCCGTCCCGCAAAGGCGGAACGGCTCAAGGCAGCCGCAAGCCAGACCAAGGCTGATCCGTGAATCTTTCGCGCCTCTTCATCCTGCGCCCGGTGGCCACGACGCTGGCGATGATTGCGCTGCTGGCGTCAGGCCTGTTGGCTTATCGCATGCTGCCCGTGGCTGCTCTGCCGCAGGTGGATTACCCCACCATACAAGTGTCCACGCTATATCCAGGGGCGAGCCCCGAGGTCATGACGGCGCTGGTCACTTCCCCGCTGGAACGGCAGTTCGGACAGATGCCGGGGCTTACGCAGATGACCTCCACCAGCTCTGGCGGCGCATCGCTGATCACGCTGCAGTTTGATCTGGATCTGTCCATGGGCGTGGCGGAGCAGGAAGTGCAGGCTGCAATCAATGCTGCATCCAATCTCCTGCCCAACGACCTGCCGGCGCCGCCCGTCTATAACAAGGTCAACCCGGCAGACACACCGGTCATTACGCTGGCCGTGACCTCTCCCACGCTGCCCCTGCATGAAGTGAGGGACCTGATCGACGTGCGTGTGGCGCAGAAGTTGTCGCAGATCACCGGCGTGGGGCTGGTCACCGTGGCGGGCGGACAACGACCCGCTGTCCGGATACAGGCCAATCCGCAGGCGCTGGCGGCGCACGGCCTGACGCTGGCGGACCTGCGCACCGCCATTACCGGTGCAAACGTGAACCAGCCCAAGGGCAACCTGGACGGTGCGCAGCGGTCCACCACCATCAACGCCAATGATCAACTGCGTTCGCGCCAGGATTATGAGAACCTGATCATTGCCTACGAGAACGGGGCCCCGCTGCGCCTGCGGGATGTCGCCCAGGCGCGCGAGGACGCGGAGAATATCCGTCAGGCGGCCTGGGTGGGCGAGACGCCGGCCATCCTGCTGAACATCCAGCGCCAGCCGGGCGCGAATGTGATTGACGTGGTCGATCGCGTCAAGATCTTGCTGCCGTCGCTGCGCGATGCGCTCCCTGTCGGGGTGGATGTGCAGGTGGCCAGCGACCGCACGCAGACAATACGTGATTCGGTCAGCCATGTGCAACGCGAGATGCTCATGGCAATCGTGCTGGTGGTGCTGGTGACTTTCATCTTTCTGCGCAGTTGGACCGCCACGCTGATTCCGAGTGTCGTGGTGCCGCTGTCGTTGGTGGGCACGTTCGGAATCATGTATCTGATGGGCTTCAGCATCAACAACCTGACGCTCATGGCCTTGACCATTGCCACGGGCTTTGTGGTCGACGACGCCATCGTCATGATCGAGAACATTGCCCGCTATATCGAGCGGGGGGACGCGCCGCTCAAGGCCGCGTTGAAGGGGGTGCAGCAGATCGGCTTCACGCTGGTTTCCCTGACGCTGTCGCTCATTGCCGTACTGATTCCGCTTTTGTTCATGAGCGATGTCATCGGCCGACTGTTTCGCGAATTCGCCGTTACACTGGCGGTCGCCATTCTGCTGTCGTTGCTGATTTCCCTGACATTGACTCCCATGATGTGCGCGCGCCTGCTGCGACCTGAATCCGAATCGCGGCCAGGGCGTTTCCAGCGCATGTCGGCGCACTGGATGGACAGCCTGCTGGGTCGTTACGACCAGGGCTTGGGCTGGGTGCTGAGGCATCAGCCGCTGACATTGCTGGTGGCGGCGGGCACGCTGGTACTGACTGTGGTGCTGTATATGGTGGTGGCCAAGGGGTTCTTTCCCCAGCAAGATACCGGGCTTATCCAGGCCATAAGTCAGGGGCCGCAAACGGTATCGTTTTCCGCCATGAGCAAACGGCAGGCGGCTGCTGTCGATGTGATCATGCAGGACCCGGACGTGGCTGCGGTCACGTCCTTTATCGGCATCGATGGAAACAATGCAACCCTCAATACGGGTCGCATGCAGATCGCGCTCAAGCCCATTGCGGATCGCGGCGCCACCGCGCATCAGATCATCGATCGGCTGGACGAGCGCCTGGCCGGCCTACCGGACATCCAGATATTCATGCAGCCGGTGCAGGACCTCACTGTGGATGACCGCATTTCTCGCGCCCAATATCAGATGACGCTGTCGGATCCGGACAGCACTGTGCTTTCGGCATGGGCGCCAAGGCTGATCGACCGGCTGCGGACGCTGCCCGAGCTGGCGCAGGTGGTGGGTAATCTGCAGGACCGTGGCCTACAAACCACCTTGATCATAGACCGCGACAAGGCAGCGCGCCTGGGCGTTACCAACGCCCGTATTGATGATGCGCTTTACGATGCTTTTGGCCAGCGCCTTATTTCCACGATCTTTACGCAATCGGCGCAGTATCGGGTGGTGCTTGAGGTTGCACCCCAGTTCAGACAAAGTCCGCAGGCGCTTGATAATATCTACGTGTCCACGACTTCGGGGACGCCGGTGCCGATCAGTAGCCTGGCCCGCATCGAACAGCAGAGCACGCGCCTGGCAATAGAGCGATTGGGGCAATTTCCAGCCACGACGATTTCATTCAATCTGGCACCGGGCGTGGCGCTTTCCGATGCGACGCAGGCCATACGCTCGGCCCAGGCGCAGCTGGGTATGCCTGCCTCGCTGGATCTGCGCTTCCAGGGAGCGGCGCGCGCCTTCACTTTGTCGCTGTCGAGCACGCTGTGGCTGATGCTGGCCGCAGTGGCCACCATGTATATTGTGCTGGGCATTCTGTATGAAAGCTACATTCATCCCATCACCATTCTGTCCACACTGCCTTCGGCTGCCATAGGCGCGCTGCTGGCGCTGCTGTTGACCGGTTCGGAACTGGACATGATCGGGGTGATAGGCATTATTCTGCTGATCGGCATCGTGAAGAAGAATGCGATCATGATGATAGATTTCGCCCTTGATGCCGAGCGAACGCGTGGCCTTGCCCCTCAGAAGGCTATCCACGAGGCGGCGCTGCTGCGTTTTCGGCCCATTCTCATGACGACGCTGGCAGCGCTTTTCAGCGCTTTGCCGCTGATGTTCGCGACGGGGTCGGGCGCGGAGATGCGCCAGCCCCTGGGGCTGGTCATGGTGGGCGGGCTGTTGTGCAGCCAGATACTCACGCTTTTCACTACGCCGGTCATCTACCTGATGTTCGACCGGCTGGCGCGGCGCACGCCCCTGCGCACGCCGCCGCAGCCCGCTGACGACAGGGCAGCCTGATGCGGTTCTTCAACCAGTTCATTGTCCGGCCGGTGGCGACCTCGCTGCTGTGTCTGGCCATGGTCGTGGCTGGCAGCCTGGCACTGGTGTTTTTGCCTGTGTCGCCATTGCCGCAAATCGATTTTCCCGTGATCTCGGTGTCGGCCAGCATACCAGGTGCGAGCCCTGAAACCATGGCATCGAGCGTGGCGACGCCCCTGGAGCAGTCTCTGGGCGCCATTGCGGGCATCAGCGAGATGAGCTCGCGCAGCAGGGAAGGCAATACCCGCATTTCTCTCATCTTCGACCTTGACCGCGATGTAAACAGTGCAGCGCGTGACGTGCAGGCTGCCATCAACGCCGCCCGCGCCATGCTGCCGTCCAGCCTGAGGAACCCGCCCACGTACCACAAGTTCAATCCGTCGTCGGCCCCCGTGATGATACTGGCGCTGACATCCGAGACGGCAACCCAGGGCCAGCTCTATGATCTGGCCGACACGGTGCTGGCCCAGAAACTGTCCCAGGTGGTCGGTGTCGGTGAGGTCGAGGTGGGCGGCAGCTCCCTGCCTGCAGTGCGCGTCAGCCTCAACCCACACGCCTTGAATGCAGCTGGGATTGCGCTGGACGACGTGCGTGCGGCCTTGTCCAATGCCAATACCATGAGGCCGAATGGCGTGGTTGAGAATGACCGCTACAACTGGCAGCTGAATGCGGGCGGGCAATTGACGCGCGCGGCCGATTACCGGCCGTTGATTGTTGCCTGGCGCAATGGCGCGGCTGTGCGGCTGCGTGACGTCGCGCGCGTGGAGGATTCGGTCGAGAACGAGTTCAACGTCGGGTTCTTCAATGACCGGGAGGCTGTACTGCTGCTGGTGCGGCGGCAGGCCAATGCCAATATCATCGAAACGGTGGATGCCATAAGGGCGCAGTTACCCGCCTTCCAGGCCATGCTTCCTGCTCACGTCAATCTCACGGTGGCGCAGGATCGCAGTCCGAGCATAAGGGCCTCGCTGCATGAAGCGGAAATCACGCTGCTGATTGCGGTGGCGCTGGTGGTGATGGTTGTGCTCATCTTTCTACGCAATCTGCGGGCCGCACTGATACCGGCGATTGCCGTGCCAGCGTCGCTGGTCACCACTTTCAGCTTCATGCTGTGGTTCGGGTTTACGCTTAACACCGTGTCGTTGACGGCGCTGATCGTGGCCACCGGTTTTGTCGTTGATGATGCGATCGTGGTGCTTGAAAACATCATGCGCCACATTGAGCGGGGTGCGTCTCCCATGCGCGCCGCCATGCGGGGTGTGCGCGAAGTGGGCTTCACGGTACTTGCCATGAGCCTGTCCCTTATTGCTGTATTCATTCCCATGCTTCTCATGGGGGGCATGATGGGGCGCATGTTCAAGGAGTTTGCCGTCACGCTTTCAGTATCCGTCCTGGTTTCACTGCTGATTTCGGTGACGGTTACACCCATGATGTCGGCCAGGCTGCTCAGAGGCAAGCGTGACGGTGCGGGCGAACCGGCGCCGGCAAAATACCGCCGCACACGGGCCCGGTTGATGGCCAGTACCGCGGGGCGTGGCCTGAACGCATGCTGGCGCGCTGTGCGGGGACTGGCGTGGGCAATCGGCGGTGCATTTCATAAGTTGGGGAATGTGTTTTGGCGTGGCTACCGCCGCTCGCTACGCTGGGCGCTGCTGCACGGGCGGCTGATGATGCTGGTGCTGGCGGCCACGGTCGGCCTGAATCTCTATCTCTATGCTGTGGTGCCCAAAGGCTTTCTGCCGCAGCAGGATACCGGCCAGCTGCTGGGCTTTTTCCGCGTGGATCAGGGCACGTCTTTCCATGCCATGAAACCCAAGCTTGACCATTTTCGCGACCTGCTGCTGCAGGATCCCGCTGTGGAAAGCGTGGCGGGTTTTGCGGGTGGCCGCGGCGGCAGCAATTCATCCTTCCTCATGATACAGCTCAAGCCGCTGACGGAGCGCGATGCAAGTGCCATGGACGTTGTCAATCGCATGCGTCTCAAGTTCAGCGGTGTGCCAGGTGCGCGCCTGACTCTGGTGCCGCAGCAGGATATCTTCGTGGGCGGGCGTCAGGGCGGCAGCGCCACATACGACTACAGCATTCTGGGTGGCGACCTGGCTGTCATCAAGGCCTGGCTGCCGCGCGTCCAGCGCGCCATGGCCGGTTTGCCCGAGCTTGTCGACGTGGACACCAACGTCGAGGACAAAGGCCAGCGCATCGAACTGGTCATTGATCGGGATGCGGCAACACGGTTGGGTGTGGACATGTCCTTGATAGCATCGACATTGAACAATTCATTCAGCATGCGGCAGGTCTCAGTGATTTATGGCGCCCTGAACCAATACCATGTGGTGATGGGCGTGGACGCGCCCTATGCACAGGACGTGGCGTCGTTGAAGCGCGTGGAGGTTGTCACGTCGGATGGCAACCGCATTCCGCTTTCCGCGTTCACGCGTTTCGAAATGGGCAGTGCGCCGCTCAGTGTGGAACACGAGGGCCTGCTTGCCGCCGAGTCGGTATCCTTCAGCCTGGCGCCCGGCGTGACGCTGGATCAGGCTACACGGGCCATAGATCAGGCGATGGCGCGCATCGGGTTGCCCAGCGATCAGTTGCAGGCTGGGCTGCTGGGATCGGGCAGGGAGATGCTTCGGTCCATGGGACAGATGCCCATGCTGATATTGGCGGCACTCGTCACCATGTATATCGTGCTGGGCATCCTCTATGAAAGCTATGTGCATCCCGTCACGATTCTCTCCACGCTGCCGTCGGCTGGTGTGGGCGCCCTGATGGCCCTGCTGCTGGTCGGCGAGCCATTTACGCTCATTGCATTGATCGGCGTGTTTTTGCTTATAGGCATCGTGAAGAAAAATGCCATCATGATGGTGGATTTTGCCTTGCTGGCCGAACGCAAGCAGGGGCTGTCGTCCCGTGAGGCCATCTACCAGGCCTGCCTTGTGCGCTTCCGGCCTATCATGATGACGACGATTTCGGCGATGCTCGGTGCATTGCCGCTGGTGCTGGCCTCGGGAGCTGGCGTGGAGATGCGCCGGCCACTGGGGCTCACCATTGTTGGAGGCCTGTTGATCAGCCAGATACTGACGCTGTATACCACGCCTGTGGTGTATCTGTACCTGGACCGCTTCCGGCTCTGGGCGCGTCGTCGTCAGACAGGCCATATGACAGCGGGAGAGCAGGCGGGCACATCATGATGTGGAGTCATGGATTGAACAAAACATACAGAGACCGGATCATGTATAGAAGAGCAGGACGAGGCATGCTTGCCGCCTGTCTGCCGGTGCTGGCTGTGCTTGCCGGCTGTGCGGTGGGGCCCGATTATCATCGTCCTGCGATCGATGTCGGTGCTGCCTACAAAGAGGCGCCGGCCATTGATGGCCGATCCAAAGGCGCAAACGCGGGCTGGGTGCCGGCACGGCCCGCGGATGCTGCGCTGCGCAGCGACTGGTGGGCGCTATACGGTGATCCGGTGCTCGACGGTCTGATGGCGCGGCTGAACGCCGGGAACCTGAATATCGCCGAAGCGCAGGCGCAATACAGACAGTCTCAGGCACTGCTCAAGTCGGCACGCTCCAGCCTGTTTCCCACCGTGGGCGCCTCGGCATCGGTGACAAGATCCGGCGCCGGCAGCGGAAGCGCATCATCGGACATACGGCAGTACACACTGTCGGGCGATGTCAGCTGGGAAGTGGATCTCTGGGGCAGGGTAAGACGTTCGGTCGAAGCCAGCCGCGCGGGCGTGCAGGCAAGCGCGGCGGACATGGCCAACGTCCGTCTGAGCATGCAGTCCACGCTGGCCCAGAGCTATTTCAGCCTGCGCATTGCTGATGCTGAGCGCCGTCTCATGGCCCAGACAGTGGAAGCCTATACACGTTCGCTGCGCACAACGCAGAACCGCTACGATGCAGGCATGGCGGCCCAGGCTGACGTTGCGGTATCGCGCACCCAGCTGGAGAATGCCAAGGCCGATCTGCTTGCGCTTGAATGGCAGCGCGCGCAGCTTGAACATGCGATTGCCGTATTGATGGGGCAGGCGCCATCCAGTTTCGATCTGGCACAAACCACATCGCTGGCCGCCGTTCCGCCAATTCCAGCGGGCGTGCCTGCCCAACTGCTGCAGCGTCGTCCCGACGTGGCGGCTGCCGAGCGACGCACCGCCGAGGCCAATGCGCAGATAGGTGTGGCGCAGTCGGCCTGGTTTCCCGATCTAACCCTGAATGCCCAGGGAGGGTTTCGCAGCGGCGAATGGGTCCAGTGGCTTACGGCGCCTGCCCGTTTCTGGTCGCTCGGTCCCGCGCTGGCGATGACCCTGTTCGATGGCGGAGCCCGCGCGGCACAGGTGGAGAGTGCCCGTGCGGCCTACGATGCGCAGGCCGCGTCCTATCGCCAGACTGTGCTGACCGCATTGCGCGAAGTGGAAGACTATCTTGTGCAGCTGTATGTCATGGCACAAGAGCAACTTGCCCAGAACAACGCACTGGCCGCCGCGCGTGAGTCGCTGCGTCTGACGCGCAACCAGTATGATGCCGGGATCATTGATTATCTGAGCCTGGTGCAGGTGGAGACCACGGCGCTGAATGCGGAGCGCAGTGCGCTGTCGCTGCAGGCCGACAGACTGATCGCAAGCGTCCAGCTGATTGCCGCACTGGGCGGCGGATGGGATGACAGCGCGCTGGAGGCTGCGCAGCGCTGAACACGGCGTTCTGAAGATCGCCAGACCGTACGCCGGTCAGCGGCCGCTCAGAAGACCCCGTATGCCGGCGATGCCGTGAGCGCTGTGGCGCCTCGCCTCGCCTAGGTCGGCTGAGGACAGGCCGCCTATGGCAAATACAGGTAATCCAGCCCTCGCTGCCCGCCTGGCGAACTCGTCCCACCCCATGCCGGCTGCGCCGGGGTGCGAGGGTGTTTCGCGCACATGGCCCAGCACCACGAAATCGGCGCTCAAGAGCCGGGCCGCCCGCATATCGGCCTCGTCATGTACCGACACGCCGATCAGCCCGGTGCCTGGTTCGCCATGCGACGCATCGCTGGAAGCCGCGCTTTCTTGCAGAATCACGGCCTGCTGCCGCGCATCGATGGCCCGATAGTGCACGCCATCGGCCTCATGCCGCCATGCTGCCGGATGCGTACTGTTGACCAGGCAGCGGGCGCCATGCGCATGGCAAAGCGCCACGACCTGGCGCAAGGCGCTATGCAGGGTGGTTGCATCCATGTCGGTGTCCCGCTCCCTGAACTGCACCAGGCGCACACCGCTGGCCAAGGCGCCAGCCAGCTTGTCCAGCCATGCGGGCAAGTTGTGGGCGCTGCCTATTTGCGTGACCAGATAGCGGTCAGGAAGCTGTATCCAGCGCAGCGGCGGAAGCGTGGCCGGCAGCAGGGGGCCGATGGGCATGGGAGCCTGCGGATCGACCCAGGCCAGCGCCTGGCCTTCCGCGCCGCGCGGCGTTCCGTCCCACTCTGTGACGCGGCAGAAGGCCAGCCTGACGATGGTCTTGGGATATTCGTGTGTATAGGTCACCCAAGGTGTGGCGCAGGTTACGTCGATGTCCAGTTCTTCCTTGAGCTCGCGGCCCAGCGCCTGCAGCGGCGTTTCGCCGGACTCGATCTTGCCCCCGGGCAGTTCCCACCATCCCGACCATGGCTTGCCCTCCGGCCGCTGTGCGAGCAGCAGTTTTCCATCGCGGCATAGAACCAGGCCCGCGGCCACGTCCACAAAGGGCTTGTCTGCCGTTGCCAGCGGCTTGGCATCAGATTGTTGAGGCGCGGGCCTAGACATGGCGTGCCGCCCAGTCGCGCGCGAACTGGCGGGCAACGCGGCCTGACCGTGAGCCGCGTTCGAGCGCCCACTGTAATGCCTCGGTGCGCGATGCCTCGATATCGGACGGGGCACAGCCCAGTTCCCCGAGCCAATAGTAGACAATGTCGAGGTAGTCGTCCTGCTTGAACGGATAGAACGACAGCCAGATGCCGAACCGCTCGGAAAGAGATATTTTTTCCTCGACGGTTTCTCCCGGATGGATTTCCCCGTCGCTCTGATGCTGCGCGGCCAGATTTTCGCTCATGTACTCAGGCATGAGGTGGCGCCGGTTGGATGTGGCGTAGATAAGCACGTTGTCCTCGGATGCGCTGACGGAGCCGTCGAGCACGGATTTGAGGGCTTTGTAGCCCGCCTCGCCTTCCTCGAAGGACAGATCGTCGCAGAACACAATGTAGCGTTCGGGTCGCTGTGCGACAAGGGTGATGATATCGCTTAAGTCACCCATGTCGGACTTGTCGACCTCGATGAGCCGCAGTCCCTGGTCGCCATAGGCCGCCAGCATGGCCTTGACCAGCGAGCTTTTGCCCGTTCCACGCGCGCCGGTCATGAGCACATTGTTGGCCGGTTTGCCGGAAATGAAATGCCGTGTGTTGCGGTCGATGATTTCTTTCTGCCGCTCGATATGCTGCAGATCGTCCGTGTGTATATGGGACAGATTGCGCACCGGCTCAAGCCAGCCGCGGGTTCCGCGCTTGCGCCATCGATAGGCCAGGGCGGACCAATCGCTTTCGGGCGGAGCCGGCGGCAGCCATGCTTCCAGCTGGGTCAGAACACGTTCGGCACGGCTGATGAGCGTGCCAAGGTCGTAGGACGTCAAGAGAGTCTCCAGGATGCGTCTTGGGCAGGCGAAACCTGCATTATCGCCAATTTGTCAGGCTTTATCAGCGCGGTGGCCTGCCTGTCCATCTATCAGGTGGGCGCGGTCACGTATAATCCAGCCTTGATCAGGTCGAATGGCCGCAGCGATCGCACCTATTTATAGACCGGACCTTGTTTTGAGTCTCACAGCGTTAATTTCCCCCATTGCGTCCGACATGAAGGCCGTGGATGCCGTCATCCGTGGGCGGTTGGATTCCGATGTCGTATTGATCCGCACCATAGGCGACTATATCGTTGGCGCGGGCGGCAAGCGCATGCGGCCCGCCATGGTGCTGCTGGTAGCCCAGGCACTTGGATACGAAGGCAGCAAGCATCATCTGCTGGCAGCGGTTGTCGAGTTCATCCACACGGCGACATTGCTGCACGACGATGTGGTAGACGAGTCCGATATGCGCCGGGGTCGCAGTACCGCCAACGCCATGTTCGGCAATGCCGCCAGTGTGCTTGTAGGCGATTACCTTTATTCCCGTTCTTTCGAGATGATGGTCGAATCGGGTTCCATGCCTGCCATGTCGGTGCTGTCGGCAGCCACGACGGTCATCGCCGAGGGCGAGGTGCTTCAACTGCTCAATGTGCATGATCCGGACGTATCGCTTGATCGCTATCTGCAGGTGGTGCGGTACAAGACGGCCAAGCTGTTCGAGGCTGCCGCGCATGTCGGCGCCATCGTTGCCGAGGCGGCGCCGGGTTTGCAGGAAGCCGCCGCCACTTATGGACGTCATCTGGGTACCGCGTTCCAGCTTGTCGACGACGTGCTCGACTACAGCGGGAGCACTGAAGTACTGGGCAAAAGCGTTGGCGATGATTTGCGCGAAGGCAAGCCAACCATGCCGCTTATACGCGTCATGGAGGTGGGCAGCCCGGCGCAGCGGCAGCTCATCCAGGATGCCATCCGCCACGGTGAGGCCGATTTCACGGCGGTTGCGCGTGCCATTCAGGAAACCGATGCCCTGGCCTATACGCGCAAGGCCGCCGAAGCGGAAGCCGAGCTTGCCCGGCAGGCGCTGGCTGGCTTCCCGGTTTCCGTGTATCGGGAAATTTTGCTAAAATTCTGTTCCTTTGCAGTCGATAGAGATCGTTGAAGGTAAAAATTCCCGTGCTGCCAGCCGATGCCGGTCATTGGGCGCAGGCAGCAAGCCAGAAGTAATCGGGGCGTAGCTCAGCCTGGTAGAGTACTGCGTTCGGGACGCAGGAGTCGCATGTTCGAATCATGTCGCCCCGACCAGTTTTTCGGATCAATACCCTTGTTTTACAAGGGTATTTTTTCGTCTGCTCTTCGGCGGCTCTTTCCCGTTATCGGGGCCTTTCCTCATGTCTGGGTTCGCGGCCGCTTCTGCAGGCTTGTCTGGCCACGAAGGCGATAACGGCATCCGTGCTATACATGCCATTTATTCCTGCTTCGCGCTGCCGTTCCTACTACACATGAACGCTTCCCCTGCGGCCATTGCCGACCGTGACGCCCGCAACGCTGCCGTCGCGCTGGGCCTTGCCTTGCCGGTGGACGTGCTGCTTTACCTGCTGCTCCCCATGTATCACGATCTGTTCGGGGTCACCCTGGCGCAGGCCGGGATTCTGCTGGCCGCCAATCGGCTCGTGCGTATCATGGGTTACGGTTGGGTGGCGCGCCGCTATGCCCGGTACGGCGACAGGCCTGCCTGCCTATGGGCGGTTGGTTCGGCGGCCGTCTGCGGGGTCGGGTTTGCCACATTGTCCGGGTTCTGGCTCCTGCTTCCACTGCGGCTGCTCTGGGGGCTGGCCTTCGCCGCGCTCAATCTGTCTACCCAGGCATTGGGGACCATACTGCCCGAGGGGGCATCGCGCCGGTATGGCCGCTCGCGCGCGTACATTGCTCTCGGCCCGGTTGTAGCGCTGCCGCTGGGAGCCGTCATGACGCAGTTGTGGGGGCCGCGCGCCATCTTCTTCCTGGCTGCGGGAGCCGCCCTGTTGGGGCTGCTCGCCGCGCGTATTCTCCCGGCCACGCCACATGAGCAGCCCGCCGCCCGACGTGGCCTGCGATTGCCCAACAGTCTGGATATCTGGTCCTTTCTCGAAGGTCTTACCCTGGACGGACTGTTCATCGTGGGGCTGTCCTATCTTGGCAAAGACGCGCTTCCAGGCGGCGCCGTGGTGGTTGCAGGCAGCCTGCTTGCTGTGCGCTATCTGGGGGAAATTGTCCTGAGCCCCGTGGGGGGACGGATGGCTGACAGGGCGGGGCCGGAGCGCGTACTGGTCGCGCTCTCGCTGCTCACCGCGCTGGCCCTGACAGGCTTCGGCCTTGGTTGGCTATGGACGTGTTCGGCCATCATTGTGGTGCTGCGCGCCCTGCAACTGCCGCTGGTGGCGCCCATTGTGGCGCGGCGCACACCGGGACCGGGGCGTGTACAGGCACTGGCCGCACGGGCCATCTGGCGCGACATTGGCGCTGGTTTCGGGCCCATGATGGCGGGGCTGCTGCTGCCGCTTGTTTCTGCGCCGTGGCTCTATGGCGTGCCGGCCGTACTGCTGGGATGGGCGGCCATAGCCTGCGCCAGGGCGCGCTAACGCTACATAAGGTGATAAGCCGCCCTGGGGCCGTGTCAGCCGCGCCCGATGAACGGCATCTTGGTTGC
The DNA here is from genome assembly GCF_004153445.1 of Allopusillimonas soli. GTDB lineage: Bacteria > Pseudomonadota > Gammaproteobacteria > Burkholderiales > Burkholderiaceae_B > Allopusillimonas > Allopusillimonas soli. The sequence continues at coordinate 135,175 of NZ_SDQC01000003.1, read as the reverse complement.
CATGACGGTCATGAACTGGACATTGGCTTCCAGCGGCAGGCTGGCCATGTACAGAAAGGCCTTTGCCACATGTTGGACGTCCATTCGCGGTTCAGGGCGCGTCGAGCCATCAGCCTGCGGCACGCCGCGGCTCATGATGCTGGTCATATCGCTGGCAGCATTGCCGATGTCGATCTGCCCGCAGGCAATGTCGTACTTACGCCCATCGAGGGAGGTCTGTTTGGTCAGACCCGTAATGGCGTGTTTCGTAGCGGTATACGACACGGCGTTGGGTCGCGGCGCATGCGCCGAAATCGACCCATTGTTGATAATGCGGCCGCCACGCGGATTCTGATCGCGCATCAGCCGGAAGGCACCCTGTGTGCACAGAAAGGCGCCGGTGAGATTGATGTCCACTGCCCGTTGCCATTCTTCGAATTCCAGCTCTTCCAGGGAAACCGAATGTGCAAAAACCCCGGCGTTGTTGAAGAGCAGGTCGAGCCGGCCGTATTGCCGGCGGATTGCGTCGAACAGAGCGTCCACGGCCTGACGGTCGCTTACATCGGTCGGCACCACCAGCGCTTCGCCGCCCAGTTCGCGCCCTGCCTGGGCGACCTGCTCCAGCGGCTCGGGGCGCCGTCCAGCCAGCGCCACCGCATAGCCTTCACCCATGAGGGCCAGCGCGATGGCCTTGCCTATCCCTGATCCCGCGCCGGTGACCAGCGCAATCCTGCGTGTTTCCATTGTCTTGCCTCTTTGTTGCGTTGAAAGCCGGCTTCAAGCGCCGGTGGGTGTATTGATGTCAGCATCCAGTTCCAGGCTGTATCCCATGCCGCGCAGGGTGGCGATCTGCACCGGCGTGCCTGCGAGCTTCTTGCGCAAGCGATGGATCAGCACTTCAACAGCCTCCAGGTTGATGTCCTGTTCGTCGGAGCTGATGCGATCAAGGATTTGCGGCTTGGAGACCGGCTCGCCGCTTTTCTGGATCAGCACCTTCAGAACCGCATACTCGCGCGGGGAAAGCGGCAGGGCCTGCCCGCCGAATGTAAAGCGCTGCGCGGCGGTGTCCAGCACCAGTTCGCCCAGCGCCAGGCGTGGATGATCGCGCCCGCGGCTGCGTCGTATCAGTGCGATCAGGCGCGCCTCCAGTTCCTCGATGACGAAAGGTTTGCGAAGAAAATCATCTGCGCCCTGATGCAGGGTGTCGATGCGCTCGGCCAGCGAGTCGCGTGCGGTCAGAACCAGCACCGGGGTTCGGTCGTCCCGCGCCCGCAGGCGCGTGAGAAAGGCGTGCCCGTCCATGCCCGGCAGGCCAAGGTCCAGCACCACTGCGTCGAACTCCTCCACCGCCATGCGGCGTTCGGCCAGCTCGGCATCATCCGCCCAGTCGGCGATGAAGCCGCCATGGCGCGCCAGGCTGCGGGTCAGCCAGCGCGCCAGTTCGCTTTCATCCTCGACAAGAAGTATGCGCATTGTGTATCCATTTCACTTTACGCAGGAAGTTTAGCCCGCATTCCGCTGCGGTGGCCAACTGGCGCCCGAGGCTGCGCGGCAGTCCGCCCAAGGGCGCAAAAAAACGCGGCACGAATGCCGCGTTGTGAAACACGCCCGCGGGCCCGGGGCCCTTGAGGCGTGCAGGTCCATTCTTAGTGATCGGATACGCCCACGGCCTTGCAATCACGTGCAAGCACCGTTGCCGCGCCTGCGGGCTGGCCAGCTGCCACGGCCGCCTGCGCGTTCGGATTGGCCGCCATATCCTGCGTGAGCATGGTTCCATTGGCTTGGCCAGCCGTGTCATAAGCGAACTTGTCCGTCGTCCAGGTATATCCGTTGCCGCGGAAGGTGTTGCCCACCATGTCCGAATTGCTGGTGGTCGAACGCGTCAGGTTATAGACCTGGTTGCCGAAGATGACCTTGGCCGACATGGCTTCCTGGCCCTGGAAAGTATATTGTGCGCTCAAAGGCTGACCGTTGCCGCTGCCGCACTGGTACTCGACGGTTTTTTGCGCCAGGTCGTTGGGATTGTGCGGGGTGCCGCACGCAGCCAGCCCCGCGCACAATGTAATACCAAGCGCTGCTTTGATGTGACGGTTCATGGATACTCCTAAAGATAGTTCCAGGCCCACAGGGGCCTGCTCCTGCAAATTTTTATATCATCCACCACACCTCGTCTTGTAAGCGCAGGTGTCAATTTGGCGCGCGCTGCGACGATATTCACTATACTTCCCGGCAGCGTTGCATCACGTATCAACACTTACTCGGACCCGGCGGCGGCCCCGATGCGCCGGGACAACACCCGGCGCGTCCACGTCCCATGCAGCAATAATCATGCCAGGCATATCTTCAGAATCCGCTTCTTCCTATCACATCGGCGCGGCTCAAAGGCCAGGCCGCGGCGCGGTGCATATTGCGCTGCTGGCGTACCTGGTCCTGTGGACGGCCTTGGCCCTGCATCCGGCGGATCGCGGCACCTGGCTGCTGGAGAACGCGCTGGTGCTCATGCTGGTAGCCTTGCTCTGGTCTGTACGGCATGTATTCCGTTTTTCCAATGCCTCGATTCTGCTTATCATCGCCTTCCTGGCCCTGCATACGGTGGGCTCGCACTATACATACTCCGATGTGCCCTACGACCAGTGGTGGCAGGCCCTCACCGGTCATACACTCAATAGTGTCTTTGGCTGGCAGCGCAATCACTACGACCGCCTGGTCCACTTTTCCTACGGCCTGCTTCTCGCCTATCCGATACGCGAGTTCTTCCTGCGCGTGGTCGAAGTGCGCGGTTTCTGGGCCTACTTCCTGCCGCTCGATTTCACGCTCAGCACATCAGCCATCTACGAACTGATAGAGTGGGGCGCCGCCATGACCTTCGGCAGCGACCTGGGTATGCATTATCTGGGCACACAGGGCGATGTATGGGACGCCCAGAAGGACATGGCCATGGCAGGTTTGGGTGCGCTCCTAGCCATGCTGTTCACGGCTGCCCTGAACGCATGGCTGCGGCGCGATGTGGCTTGGGAATGGGCCCAGGGCATGAAGTCGCCGCGCTAATCCGTTTCCAGTTGCCGCGCTTCGCTCAGGAAGGCATGCAATGCCTTTTTGTCGTTGTCTTTTCGATAGACCGCATATACATCGGGATCCATGATGTCATCCTCCAGCTTACAGGAGGCGATGTCGCTGATGCGCGCACGCGCCGACTGCGGGACAATGGCCACGCCCAGTCCGGCGGCCACGAGGTATAGCTGGGCGGGTATTTCTTCAACGGTTTGGGCAATTGCCGGCATGAATCCCGCCTCGGCGCAGCGCTGATATATATGCCTGGCGAAGGGTGATCCTTCGCGCCGCAGCAAAACAAAACGTTCTTTCTTCAAATCTGCAATGCGCAGAATCCCACGCTGCGCCAGCCGGTGGCCGAGCGGTAGTGCCACGACGGCGGAATCCTTCCATAATGGCAGACAGCACATGAAACTGTCGTCCACCGGCGCACGGGAAATGCTGACGTCGATCAGGCGTTCGAACAACGCCTCCACCTGGTCGACCGGCCGCATTTCATTGAGCATGACGGCCACTCCAGGATGTGTGCGCGAATACTTGAAAATCAGTCGCGGCAAGGGCCCCAGGAAATGGGAGCTGGACAAGCCAACTTCGATGCGTCCGGCAAGGCCCTGGTCAGCGGCGCGAACACGTATCGTGGCGCTCTTGATGCGATCCAGGGTGGCGCGTGTGTCATGCAGGAAAATACGCCCGGGTTCCGTGAGATCAACACGGCGGCTTGTGCGCACAAAAAGTTTCACGCCCAGTTCATCCTCCAGCTGGGCTATCTGTTGGCTCAGCGGGGGTTGGGAAATGTGCAGCCTGGCGGCAGCCCTCGTAAAGCTCAGCTCTTCCGCCAGAACGACGAAATAGCGCAGTTGGCGTAGGTTCAAGGCATTGATTTTTCCAGCGACTCAGGCATGCGGATCAGATTGATGATGCCGCCCGCCCTGATTATCTCCAGTTGCCGAGATGATAGCGTATGCCGCAGCTTTAGGGGAGTCAGGTCGTTGCCGACCAGCGCGGTGACGATGGGGCCTGCTGATAACTGCTGATGAACGCGCTCTATCGTGACTGCGGCGCCTTGTTCGGGGAGCGCGTCTTCCGGATTGTCGGGTACAAGCGGCAAGACACCGAAGCACACAAGATTTTGCCAATGTATCCGTGCAAAGCTGCGGGCAATGACCACGCGCAGTCCCAGATATGCTGGGACCAGGGCGGCATTTTCGCGGCTGGAGCCCTGGCCATAATTGAGGCCCGCCACGATGGCATGGCCGCCGCTCTGCTGCAGGGCCGTGGCGCGCTCATGGTAGCTTTCATCAAGCCGCTCGAAAGCGAATTTCGCAGTCTCATAGACGTTGCTCCAATAAGGCATCACTCTGGCGCCAGCCGGAATGATATCGTCGGTGGAGACATCGTCATCCACCCTGAGCAGCACCGGGACGGACAAACTGTCGGGCAGCGCGGCCAGGCGGGGCAGCGAGGGTGTATTGTCGGTCTTGACCAAGGCATGCCGCCGGGCTTCCGCGGGCGGTAGCGGCGCGGCAAAGACGGCGGGGCTGGGCTTGATCCTCATGGGCTCTTCGATGCGGGGGTATGGGATGTCCAGGCTGCGCGGATCGGTCAGCCGTCCGAACAATGCCGACGCGCCCGCTGTCTCTGGGCTGCACAGAAATACGCTGTCCTCGGCAGTGCCCGAGCGGCCGGGAAAGTTTCTTGGCACGGTGCGCAGGCTGTTGCGCCCGGCTGCGGGCGCCTGGCCCATTCCTATGCATCCGTTGCATCCAGCCTGATGCAGCCGCGCACCCGCCTGGATGAGCTGTGCCAGCTGGCCTTTTTCGGCCAGCACCTGCAGCACTTGACGGGTGGAAGGGTTGATGTCCAGCGAGATGCCGGCGGCAATCGTGCGATGGCGCATCATGGCTGCGACCACGGCAAAGTCGCGGTAGCCCGGATTGCCCGACGACCCGATATAGGCTTGATAGATGGGCAAGCCTGCTGCCTCCCTGACAGGCACGACGTTGCCAGGGCTTGATGGCAGAGCAACAAGCGGTTCCAGGCGATCAAGGTCGATTGTGTCGTGCAGATCATATGTGCAGCCTGGATCCGGCTGCATGGGCAGCCAGACATCCTCGCGGCCTCTCGCTCGCAGAAACCGCAATGTGGCATCATCGCTGGGAAACAGGGTGGAGGTCGCTCCCATTTCCGTCCCCATGTTCGCCATCACATGGCGATCCATTGCAGACAGGCTGTTCAAGCCAGGGCCGTAATATTCGACCATGGTGTCCTTGCATCCCGACACGCCATACCGCCGCAGCATTTCAAGTGCGACATCCTTGGCAGAGACCCAATCGGGCAAGCTGCCCTCCAGCCGTACTCCGAGAATACGTGGTGCGGTTATGTACAGGGGATGACCAGCCATGGCCAATGCCACTTCCATGCCGCCCGCCCCTATGGCCAGCATGCCAAGGGATCCCGCCGCGGGTGTATGGCTATCGCAGCCGATCAAAGACTGGCCGGGCACGCCGAAATACTCCATATGAACCGGATGGCTGATGCCGTTACCAGGCCCGCTGTACCAGATGCCGAAACGCGCGCAGGCACTTTGAAGGAACAGGTGCGTGTCCGCGTTAAGATTATCCTGCTGGGCAAGCGAGTGATCGATATATTGAACGGTGGGCTGGGTTTTCACACGCTCTATACCCATGGCCTCCAATTCCAGCATGACCAATGTGCCCAGCACATCTTGCAAAAGAGCCTGGTCCATGCGCAGTGCAATTTCCTGACCTGGTTCCAGCGATCCCGCCACGAGCTTGGCACGCAGCAGCTTGGTGCTCAAGTTTTCTTTCATTACATCATTCCGGGAAGCCAGAGAGCGATCTGTGGGAACAGGCTCAGGATGAGAATGGCAAGCCCCTCGACCAGCACGAACGGCAGAGCGCCCTTGATGATGTCGTTGAGCGATATCTCGGGCGCAATGCCCTTGATGACATACAGGTTCAGCCCGACGGGCGGTGTGATAACCGCCATCTCGCATGCAATGATCATGACAACGCCAAACCAGATCGGGCTGAAGCCAAGGCCGGTAATGACTGGGAGCAGAATAGGCGTCGCAATGAGAATGATGGAGACGATATCCAGAAACATGCCGACGACAAGCAGGAAAGCCAGCACGAGAAGCAGGATGACCCAGGCAGGCTGCGATATGTCGGCTATCCAGGCAATCAGCATCTGTGGAATCATCAAACGCGTCATGATGTAGCCGAACAGCAAGGCGGAGGTGAGAATGAGCAATATCATTCCCGTCGTGACGATGGACGATCGGAAGATGTCGATCGCAACCGGCAGCGTCAACTCCCGGTAGGCCAAGGCGACCAGGAAGGCGCCCAGTGCGCCGATGCCGGAGGCCTCGGTGGGCGTAGCCACCCCAAGGTAAATAGTGCCGAGCACGAGCAGAATCAGCAGTACCGGCGCCCATACTTCGGCCAGCGCCCGCAACCGTATTCTCCATGATGCGGCGCCGCCGTCGCGCGGTGCCATATTGGGTTTTATGCGGGTAAGGATATACAGATAGCCCATCATCAGCATGGTCAGCAACAGCCCCGGCAGCATTGCCGCCGTGAACAGCTTGCCTATCGATTGATCGGCCATTTCTCCGTAGAGTACGAAGCCTATGCTGGGCGGAATCAAGAGCGCCAGCGACCCTGCCGCAGCGACAGATCCGCCCGACAGCCCCGCGTCATAGTGGCGTTTGAGCATCTCGGGAATTGCCACGCGGCCTATGGTGGCGGCACCGGCGACACTGACTCCGCTCATGGCACCGAATACCGCGGCGCTGCCTACGCTGGCAATGGCCAGGCCGCCGGGCAGCCGATTCAGCCAGAGGTAGAAAAGGTTGTAGAGGCGCCCGCCTATGCTGGTTCGGGCCATGGTTTCGCCCATGAGAATGAACAGGGGAATGCAGATGAGCGAGTAGCTGGACAAGCCGCGATGAAGGATGGACGGGATGACGTTCAAGCTGTCCAGGCCGCCATGCAGAACCATACCCAGAATGCTGGAGACGCCCAATGCCGCAAAAATCGGCACACCGACAAGGAGCAATACCGAAAATAGAGCCAATATGACAAGGAATATGCTTGAGGGATCCATTTCAGGGCTCCTTCCGTTGCGAATCGCCGCTGCTCGGGCCGAAGGGTGTGAACAGGCGGCGCAAGGCGACAAGGCCCAGGAGCAGGCCTCCTATGGGAATGAGCGTGTAGGGAATCCACAAGGGAAACTTGAGCAATGAGGCCGATCTGTAGTGACGCTCAATGGATGTAAGTACGATATTGATCCCGGCCCATACCAGTACGCTGCAGAAGATCAGGATGGTCACCTCGGAAACGGCTTGCGCCAGCCTTTTCCAGCGGCCCTTGAAACGCAGGTTGAGCGCTTCCATGGATACATGGCGATCCACATGATGCACCCATCCTATGGCCATCCATGACACGCCCAACAGTACATATGTGCTGACCTCCACGGCATAGATGCTGGGGCTCAGGAAAACGTACCGTGCAATCACCGCATAGGACGTAATCATCATAAGGGCAAAGAGTGCGATCTCGGAGATAAGAACGGCAACGCGGTTTACCGCAACGCTCGTGCAGTCGATCAGATTGAGCAAGAATCTCATGGGGACTCCATGATGGAAGGGCCATGCGCGTGAGCCCGGCGCATGGCCGCGTAATCAGGGGGCTTTTGTCTTGTTGACCAGATCAAGGTACTGCTGGCCCTTGGGCACCTGATCTGCCCATTCCTTGACGGCGGGTGCGGTCTTGTCACGCATGGCCTGCAATTGTTCGCCCTTGATCGTGTGGACGGTAACCCCCTTGCTTTCGAATTTTTTCACTGCATCTTTGACAAACTCCGCAACACGGTCGAATTGTTCGTTATCCCGCTGCTTGGCCGCCTCGCGAAGCAGGTTCTGCACATCCTCGGGCAAGGCCTCCCATTTCTTCCTATTGATGGCCAGTATGGATGTGTCGACGCCGAAGTTCGCCAGCGACAGGTGCTTGGTCACTTCATAGAGGCTGCGGCCTATGCCTGTGAGCAGCGGACGTGGCGTGCCATCGATAACACCGCGGTCAAAGGCCAGGTAAAGCTCGGAGGAAGGCATTCCGGTTGGAGAACCGCCCATGAGCTGAATGGCTCTGGCATCCATGGAGCCGGTCGTGGCCCATACCTTGCCCGCAATATCCTCCGCGGACAGTATGGGTTGCTGGCGCGAATAGAACTCATAGGGATCGAATGGCGCAATGCCCAGCACGACGGTATCGTGATCCGCGTACAGTTCTTCGGTGATGCCCTCGTCCATCAGGCCGGCCTCGAGCGCTCTGCGCAGATGAGCCACATCCTGAAACAGAAATGGAAGCGTGAAGATGTTCAATGCCGGGATGGTGCCGCTGAGATAGGTGCCCGTCATATTGACCATGTCGACGTCGCCCCGGGAAAGCGCCGCCAGTTCCTCATAGCCATCGAACAGTTGTCCGGAGTGAAAGACGTTGATTTTCACTTTGCCGTCGCTTCGCTTGTGCACGGTCTCCACGAAGTTTTCTATGGGCTTCCATACATACTCGTAGGCAGGCGGCAGATAGGTTGAAAACGTCAATTCGATTGGCTTGTCAGCCGCATTGGCGGCGGTGCCGCCCACGCACATAGCGAACAGCGTTGCAAGTAGCCATTGCTTTTTCATGGGTCTTCCTCCAGTGTAGGTCATGAGGTGATTCGCATCGGAAACGAATAAGCGTGATCAAACCGGGGCGGTGGCCCCGGCACGAGGGTTGCAGCGGGAAAAAATCAGTTCACGGACTGTGCGGCACCGATATCGGCGAGTGTTTTCAGCATGGCCTCGGAAGAGACCACTTCACCGTACTTGCTTGCCATGTCGATCAGATTGCTGGCGTGTTGTGCCTCAGATCGGTCTGCCACGCAGTCGTGGGCCACAAAGGGAGGAAAGCCATATTGCATGGCATCCACCACGCTGGCGCGTACGCAGCCACTGGTCGTGGCGCCTGCCACGACCAGCATGTCGCACCCCGAGGAAGCGAGAATGTTCGCGAGCGGTGTCCCAAAGAAGGCCGAGGCTTGTGTTTTGTGCAGAATCAGGTCGGTCTGTGCGGCATAGTCGAGTCGGGGATCGAGCTCACAAGCGGCTGTTCCCCTTTCCAGCGTTGTGAGCGCTCCGCATTTTTGCTTCCAGCAGCCGATGTCCGCCATATTGGCGCTGTAGCCCACAATGGTGAAAATAACGGGACCCAGGCCGCGCATGGCCGCAATAAGGCGGTTGGTGGCGGCGATCGCGCTTGAGCAGTCCGAAGCCAGCGGGCTTACCGCAGCCTCGGTGAAACCTCGCTGGAAATCGATGACAAGCAGGGCGGGCCGATTGCCGGGCACCAATGTGCCATCAAATCCGCCGCGTATATTGGCTTCATCCTTCATGTTGTCCCCCTTTATTCTTTTATATGGGCCATTATGATTTCAATTTTCAATACTCACCAATATCATTTAGCTCTTGATTGATTCGGTTTTTCGAATGAAAACACCCCGATTCGGACGCGGCCGCGGGCTGAAGTCCATATTGCTTTGGTCGCTGGTGCCTGCGCTGGTGATATTCCTGATGGCTGCACTCTGGCTGTCCAATCATCGTCTGCGCACGCAGATAGACATTGCCTACGACCGCTCTCTGGCGGGAGCGCTGCGCGCCATCGATCATCAGATATCCACTGCCAGCGGCGGGCTGTCTATAGAGTTGCCGTATCTCATGCTGCAGTTTTTCGAGATGACGGCGAACGAGCGGGTCTACTACCGCGTCATGACCGAGGACGGACTCGCCGACATAGGAAACCAGCAGCTGCCGCTGCCCGACAAACCGCTGGTATCCAATGTGCCGGTTTTCTATACCGCCCAGTATCTGGGCGAAGGCGTGCGCATTGCGGCCATGGCCCGCCGTATGGATCCGCCGCTGTACAACAACATGGGCGGGCGCGTGATTGTGTTGGTGGGAGAAGATGTCGACACGCGCCAGACTTTCATCAATTCCATGCTGTGGCGATCGGTGCAGCGCGATCTGGTTGCCGTGGTGCTCGTGATACTGATTGTGGTCTTGGCCGTGCTGTTCGCAGTGCGGCCGTTGACGCGCCTGAGGCAGGAACTCGAAAGCCGGGGCACCGATGACCTGCGGCCCATCGAGGCGCGCGGCCTGCCTGCCGAGGTGGTGCCTTTGGTGACGGCGGTGAATCTGCACATGGCGCGCTATGCGCGGCAGGCCAGGCTGCAGAGCCAGTTTCTGGATGATGCCTCGCACCAGTTGCGCACGCCGCTGACGGTGTTGCGCGCACAGCTTGACTATGCGCTGCGTGAATCCGACCCGCAGGAGATCCGCAGCGCCCTGCAGGCGATGCGCGAAGGCCTGGATCGCGCTGTGCGCACGGCCAATCAGATGCTGGCGCTGGCACGCGCACGCGACTTGAGCGCGCTCGAAGAGGAAGGCGTGTCCGGGCTGACCGATCTGACCAGGCTCGCCGGCGTTGTGGCCAACGATATGTATTCCGCCGCAAGAGCGCGCAAGCTGGACCTGGGACTGGAGCGCCCGAGTGCGCCCATACTTGTGCGGGGGCCCGAATGGTTGCTGCGCGAAGCGGTGGTCAATGTGCTCGACAACGCGCTGCGCTATACGCAGCCTGGCGGCGTGGTGACATTATCTGTGCGCATGGAGATGGGGCGGGCGATGGTCACGGTCGAAGACGATGGCCCGGGCATGAGCGCCGACGATATCGCCAAGGCAGGTGTGAGGTTTCGGCGCGGCAAGGCGGGCAAGAACACGTCCGGTGCCGGGCTGGGTCTGGCCATCGTCCACGCCATCATGCAGCAACTGCAAGGGGAGTTCCATATCGCATCGGAGGGCAGAGGCTGTCTGGCGACATTGGTGTTTACCCCGATTTCCACTGGGAGAGACCGGCAGGTGGGCTCGAATCGGCTGAATTGAAAGCCTTACGAAAGGAAAACTTTCGTACGCTTGCCTGCGTCGTTGCCGGCGTAGGGGCGACATATGCCAATACATCTCTCACGGAGACTCAAATAATGAAGAAAGCACTCATGCGCACGCTTGCGACGGGATTGTTGCTCAGCGGCGCGGTATTCGCACTGAGCGGCACGGCGTCGGCCGAAGAGCCCCGCCGCCCCGAATGTATCGCACCCGCCCAACCGGGCGGTGGTTTCGATCTGACCTGCCGCTTGGCTCAGGAAGGGCTGAAAGTCACCGGCCAACTGAAGGAACCCATGCGCATTATCTACATGCCGGGCGGCATCGGCGCTGTGGCCTATAACCATATCGTGGCGCAGGAGCCTGCCGCGGGCAACAAGATCGTGGCCTTTTCGGGCGGTTCGCTGCTGAATCTCGCACAGGGCAAGTTCGGCAAATACGATGTCAATGCCGTACGCTGGCTTGCGGCTGTTGGATCGGACTTTGGCGTGGCCGTGGTGCGCAAAGATTCTCCCTACAAGAGCCTGAAGGATCTCATGGATGCCCTGAAGGCGGATCCCAGCAAGATTGTGCTGGGCGCGGGTGGCACGGTGGGCAGCCAGGACTGGATGAAGGCGGCGCTGACGGCCAAGGCGGCAGGCATAGACTACCGCAAGATGCGTTTCGTGGCCTTCGAGGGCGGCGGTGAAGCCAACACCGCGCTGCGTGGCGGCCATATCCAGGCCTATATGGGCGACGCGGCCGAAGCCTACACCATGCTGCAGGGCGGCTCGCCCATCCGGGTGCTGGCCGTGTTTGCCGACGAGCGCCTGCCGGGCGACATGTCGGACATTCCCACCGCCAAGGAGCAGGGCTTCGACATCGACTGGCCGATCATCCGCGGCTTCTACGTTGGCCCCAAGGTGTCCGACGAGGAGTACAACTGGTGGGTGCAAGCGTTCAAGAACATGCAGAACGATCCGAAGTTCGACGCCGAACGCGACAAGCTGGGTCTGTTTCCCTTCCGCATGGCCGGCGCCGAGCTGGACACGTATGTGAAAGAGCGCGTCAAGTCCTATGCCGAGCTGGCTGACTCATTCGGTCTGATGCACAAGTAATACCATGACCGATCGCATCCTGGGCATCGCCGCGATTATGTTCGCGGCACTCATGGCCTGGTTTGGCCGGGGCATCGAGGCGCCGTTCTCGTATGAACCGGTCGGGCCGCGCGCCTTTCCCATGCTGCTGGCGCTGAGCATCGCGCTGTGCGGCATGTGGCTGGTGTACAAGGGCCGCCATACCGCCGAGCGCAACCCGCCCGGCGCCAACTTTCGCATCGCGCTCATGGTGGCATATGCCATTCTCTATGCCTTGCTGTTCGACTCTCTGGGTTTCATCATTGCCACAGCGTTGGTGACCATGCTTGTGGGCAGGCTGTTTGGCGGCAGTTGGGCCAAGGTCACGCTTGGCGGCGTGGTCATGAGCGTGTTGTTCTTCCTGCTGTTTGATCGGGCGCTGGACGTCGTGTTGCCACTCGGACTTCTGGAGAACGTGCTATGAGCGATATTCTTGCGCATCTGAGCATCGGTTTCGACGTGGCCTCGTCGTGGTCCAACCTGCTGGTTGCCGCGCTCGGCTCGTTCTTTGGCACCATGGTGGGCGTGCTGCCGGGACTGGGACCCATCAATGGCGTTGCCATGCTCATTCCCATCGCCTTCGCCATGAACCTGCCGCCTGAAACTGCCTTGATTCTCCTGGCAGCCGTCTATGTGGGCGCGGAATATGGTGGGCGCATCACGTCCATCCTGATCAACGTGCCCGGAGAGGCCAGTGCCATCATGACCACGTTGGACGGCTATCCGCTTGCAAGACAGGGTCTTGCCAATGTGGCGCTGTCGCTGTCCGCCTGGTCGGCCTTTTTTGGGTCGTTGGTTTCGGTCATCGGTATCATCATTCTCGCGCCTTTGCTGGCAGGCTGGGCGCTGGCGTTCGGCCCCGCCGAATATTTTGTGTTGATGGTATTTGCATTCTGCTGCTTGAGCAGTCTGTTGGGCGACGAGCCGGTCAAGGGAGCCCTGTCGGCCCTGCTGGGCCTTGCCATGGCAGTGGTTGGCGTGGATGCGAATTCAGGCGTATATCGATACACATTCGATTCAGTCCATTTGTTTGACGGCATACAGTTCGTGGTGGTCGTGATTGCATTGTTCGCGGTGGCCGAGCTGCTTGAGATGCTTGAACGGGTGACCGCTGGCCACAAGGTCGAGGTCGATTCCAGTGGCCGCAAACTGTTCAATCTCCAGGAATGGATGTTTACATGGTGGACCGTGGTGCGCAGCGCAGTGCTGGGCTTTGTCGTGGGTGTCTTGCCGGGGGCTGGCGCCAGCGTGGCCTCGGCCGTTGCCTACTCCAACGAGAAGCGCATCTGCGAGAACAAGGATCCCAATGCCAAGTTCGGTAAAGGCGATCTGCGGGGCGTGGCGGCGCCCGAGTCCGCCGCCACGGCATCGGCGGTGGGTGCCTTCGTGCCCATGCTCACGCTGGGCGTGCCGGGCTCGGGCACGACGGCGGTCATGATGGGGGCGCTCACGCTGTACAACCTGACTCCCGGGCCGGTGCTGTTTGACCAGCAGCCACAGCTTGTATGGGGCCTGGTGGCTTCGCTGTTCATCGCCAACATCATGCTGTTCCTTATGAACGTACCGATGGTTCGGGTGTTTTCGAAGGTGCTGCAGGTGCCGGGCTGGCTCATGGTTCCGGGCATTCTGGCCATCAGCTATGTAGGCGTGTACGCCATCAATGCCGGTACGTTCGACCTGGCCATGGCCGCGGTTATCGGCGGCATCGGCTACCTGTTGCGCAAGGCCGGCATGCCCATGGCGCCCATGGTGCTGGGCGTGGTGCTGGGCGACATGATGGAGCAGAACCTGCGGCGCGCGTTGTCCATGACCAATGGCGATATCCAGATTCTGTTCCAGAGCAATATAGCAAAAGGACTGTGGATAGTGTCGGCGGTCATCGTGATCGTGCCGCCCGTGTTGCGCTACCTGCGCAAGCGCAAGGCGGTGCCAGCACAAGCCTGACGCGGTCGGGGTTGTGGTCAACGGGCCTTGCCGGCAGTTGCCGGTGAGGCCTGTTTTTGTCCCGCACTATCAAGGCCGCATCGCTGCCCGGCGGGACTTTATTCGGGCCATTCGGGCGCGGCGCTGCGCAGGGCGGAAGCGGCGCTGTCCCAGTGCATGCCTGCACCTTCCACAACGCAGGGCGGGCGCAGCCGCTGTGCTGGCCCCCACTCGGTTGCTTCGATGCTGCTGGACAGATCGGCGTCGGTTTCAGGCGCCAGGGGTGTATCGTCGCCGCCCAGCGCGGACTTGAGCAGCTCACCGGTGCGGGCGAGCGAGACGCGCGTTGCGACGCCTGCGCCGGTGCGCAGTCGCTCGGTCAGCCCGCGCAACGCGGCGGCTGCCATCAGATAGCCTGTGGCTTGGTCAAGTGCCTGCACCGGCAGTGGCGTGGGCCTGTCCTTGCCAAAGTGCAGCATGCCTGCGTGGGCAATGCCATTGCTCATCTGCACCAGGCTGTCAAAACCCCGCCGGTACCGCCACGGCCCTGTCCAGCCATAGGCATCCAGGCACACGTCCACTAGGCCGGGATGCAGGGCCTGGCGTTCCTGTTCCCCTAATCCCAGACGGGCCAGCGCATCGGCGCGCAGGCCGTGTACCAGCACATCGGCCCGCTTGAGCAGCGCTTTCAATTGCGCGAGATGTCCGTCCTGGCGCAGGTCCAGCATGGCGCATCGCTTGCCCGGTGTGACTTCGGGCACCATGCCCGGCTCCGACCACCATGGCGGGTCGATGCGCAGGACTGTTGCGCCGTAACCGGCGAGAAACCGTGTTGCGACCGGACCGGCCAGCACGCGGGTCAAGTCCAGCACGCGCAGGCCTGCAAGGGGCCGCGCAGTCGAGGCGGTGGCCGAGGGCCACGCATGCCGGTCCCTCCCTGACGCAGGCGGGTGGGTAGATTGAGGCTTGCAATGTGCCTCGTGACGCATTATGTGAAACAGCGGCTCGCGCGCGACAGCCAGCCCCTGCTGATGCCGCGACCATTCATGCCGGCTGCGCATCACAGCGGCGCAGGCGTGCGCCGCCACCAGCGCATCTTCGAGCTCCTGGCCACTGCGCCGCGAGATGGCGCGGGCCGCTGCGTCATGACTGCCGTCGCAACCCAGAACGGCCAAGGCAGCCGCGCGGTGGTGCGGTGCGTTGGCATGTATGCGCAGCCAACCGTCGCGCGTCGGATAATCTCCGGTGACCGCATCGCGCACGGCGGGCACTTGCCAGCCTCGGGGACGCAGGGCGGCGCCAAACCAGAAAGAGGCAAGCCTGCGGTCGACCGCCACGGCCGGCAAGCGAACACCAAATCGTTCGCGGGTGTAATCAGCCAATGCCAAGGCCGCGGTTCCGATGGCCGCCGTGGCTAGTTCAGTGACGGCGAATGCGCTGGGTAGGGCACCGCGTCCCAGCACCTCGAACGGCGCGGGCATTGCACGGCCATTGCTATGGATAAGACGCAATGGCGATGCCACCGGGCGCACCGGCGTGCTGGACAGCCCTGGACAGTCAGGCGCCCGCATGGCCTGAATGAAATAGGAGACGATGTCTGCGGGGGGGCTCGTATGCTGCATGAATGGCCTCGCTTCCGACAATGCGCCGATAAGCACGATTGAATGGGGCTGGGGGCGGGGTGGTACTTGCGCCGCACCAGGCTCCATCGTGAATACTGTACATCAGTGCGCATCGGCGTGCTTTGAAAACACCGCAGGCACGCGCATAGGCGTCAGACATCGGGTCACGTCCAGCTGCGTGTGGCCGGCCATTGATCAAAGACGTCGCGCGCCGTACAATAACGGCTCCTCAGCGCAATGCAGTTGCACAATCGTGTTGCAAAGTACGCGGCGTGCTGTTTGAGGGGTTACCCTCGCCACATAGCCGCCATGCAGCGGCCCGGCTTCAGCCGAAACCCAACGCCCGGCGTTCGCGCCGCGGAACCAACGCGTTGATCCTCGTTTGATCAACATCGCAGCCCAGGCACCTGTTGCGTCTTCATGGCTTCCTGGCCATGGCCACACTGCTTGCGAACCTGCACTTGGGCACCGTCATGTGTCTGCCATTCCGCCTTCGGACTTTGCCAAGGGCGGGGTGGTCGCGCGCGTGTGCCTTGCATGCAAAAGGGAGAGAAATACACATGCATGAGGGAGAATTTTTTCAGCTCTCGACGTCTTCAGCCTTGTTGCTGTTGATCGCCTTCTATGGCATCACCTTTCTGTTGACACTGCTCATAGGAAAGAAGGAAGAAAACGTGGATGGCTTCATGGTATCCAACAGCGCCGTAGGTTTCGGCCTGTCGGCCGCCAGCATGATCGCCACCTGGATATGGGCGGCATCGTTCTACGCAAGCGCCACATCCGGCTACCGCTACGGCTTGTCGGGCCCGTTGCACTATGGCTTGTGGGGCGCACTGATGATACTTTTCATCTATCCCTTTGGGCGGCGCTTCAGGGCGCTGGCACCCAAGGCGCATACTTTGGCCGAGGTCGTGCACGCGCGACATGGCACATCGAGCCAACTCATCATGGCCATCTCCAACCTTGTCGGAAGCTGTATCAGCCTGATGGTCAATTTCACGGCCGCCGGGGCGCTGGTATCGGTGCTCAGTCCGCTGACATTCACGCAAGGGGTGCTTATAGCGGGTCTGGGCGTATTGTCCTATTCGCTGTGGTCGGGATTCCGTGCATCCTTGATGACAGACTTCGCGCAGCTCATAGCCATGATTCTGGCAGCCGTTGTCATCATTCCGCTCATCTTCTTCAATGCGGGTGGCACCGACACACTGATGGCGAACTTCTCCAACCTGACGGCCGAGCAGCAGGATATTTTTTCCACCAAGGCCATACTTGAGCAGGGCGCGCCGTATTTCGTGGCCGTGCTGGCCTATGCCATCGGCAACCAGACGATTGCGCAGCGTCTGTTCGCCGTGCGAGAGGATTTGATCAAGTCGACATTCCTGACAGCCACGATAGGCTATGGCGCGGTAGTGATTGGCCTGGGCATGCTCGGCATGCTGGCTCTGTTCGTGGGTCTCGAACCGGCCGGCGGCGATATGAACAACATCATTCCCCAAATGGCCTCAGCCTATCTTCCCGCAGCAGGCATCGCCTTGTTTTTCATTCTGGTTATCGGGTCGCTGTCTTCCACTGCGGACTCCGACCTGTGCGCACTGTCCGCAATTGTCATGACGGACATCTATGGAAAGAATCTCGCCAAGGGGAAGGTGGATCCGGCGCGCATGCTGCGCTGGGGCCGTATCACCATGATAGTGGCCACTATGATAGGCGTCATCTTCGCCAGCCTTAAGTTGGATATCCTGGTGATGCTGGTGTTTGTCGGTGCATTGTGGGGCGCGATCGTGTTCCCGGTGATCATCAGCTTCTACTGGGATCGTGTTTCCAACAAGGCCTTTACCCTTTCTGTTTTGTCGGCCGTGGCCTTGTTCGCCATTGCGCGTTTCGAACTGCTGCCCATGGAAGGCTTGGTCGCTGTGTTCTTCGAGGTGTGTGCCAGTGTTGGCGCAGGCATCGTGATCGGGTTGATGGCCTTCGGCTTCTTCAACCGCAAGGTCGGGCTGGCGATGGGCATGCTTGCCTTTGCGGTCGCCTTGCCATACTGCGTCGGCTTTCTGCGCGACTACACGGTGTTGCTGGGTTCACTGACGGCCTACGGTGCCAGCGCTGTCATCTGCACCGCCATCAGCCTGTTCAACAGGGAGAGATTCGACTTCAGCCTGCTGGCCAAGCGCGTCACGTCCTTCCAGCAGGACGAAGCGGCGCTGTTGCATGGCGCCGGAGAGGCGGCCGAGGAACTTGCGCCTTCGCGCATCTGAGCAAGGAGAACCTATTATGAATGCAATACTGTTGGCAAGCTATATTCTTGTTTGGCCTGCGATTTCCGCTGCTGTTCTGGTGGTGCTGCTGGTCGCGTTGTGGCGCGACCTGAGGCGTGCTCGCAAATCGGGCAAGGAAATGATCTGAGCGGCTAGCCGGAGTTTCTCAATCCCGCCGCAATGCCATTGATGGTCGTGTGTATGGCCCGCTGGCTGCGGCTTTCTTCCTCGTTGGCTGGCCCCGGCGCATCGCGCCCCATGCGGTGCCGGCGCAGCAACTCCACCTGCAGGTGATTCAGCGGATCAATGTAGGCAAACCGCTCATTGAGCGCCGCTTGCAGCTGGCTGTCCTGCGCGAGTAGGCCGTGCCGCGTGACGCGCCGGAACATTTCCAGCGTCAGGTCGTACTCGGCCTGAATCAGCGTGAAGACCCGCCTGCGCAGGCGGGCGTCGGGTACCAGCGCGGCATATCGGCGGCCTATGCCCAAATCGGTCTTGGCCAGCACCTGCTCCATGTTGGAAAGCAGCGTGCGGAAAAAAGGCCATGCAGCCGCGATCTCGCGCAGTTGCGCCAGGCGGCGCGTGGCGCTGCCCGGGCTGCCTTCGCAACCATGCTCGACATAGGCCTTGAGCGCCGATCCCATTCCGTACCAGCCCGTGAGCATGACGCGGCATTGCGCCCAGGAAAATCCCCATGGTATGGCGCGCAGATCTTCGATCTTCTGAGTGGATTTGCGCGAGGCGGGCCTTGATCCGATATTAAGGCCTGCTATCTCCAGGATGGGCGTCGACGCGAAGAAATAATCGTTGAAGCCCCGCGTGCCGTAGACCAGTTTGCGATAGCTTTGCTCAGCGACATCCGACATATAGTCCAGAATGAAGGCAAAGCGCGCCATGTTCTCGTCTTCGCTGGCGGCGCCCGACGTGGCGGGCGCCAGACTCGCTTCAAGTGTCGCCGCCACGAAGTTCTCAAGGTGCCAGCGTCCCACCTCGGCATCCTTGTACTTGCCCTGTATGACTTCGCCCTGTTCGGTAAGGCGGATCTGCCCATTCACGGTTCCCGGTGGCTGCGCCAGAATGGCGTCGAAGCTGGGCCCGCCGCCGCGCGCCACCGAGCCGCCCCGGCCATGGAACAGACGCAGGCGCACTTTGTGGTGTTTGAATACTTCGACCATCTTGCGCTCGGCCTTGTACAGTGCCCAATTGGATGTCAGGTAACCGCCATCCTTGTTGCTGTCTGAGTACCCCAGCATGACTTCCTGTATGCCATCCTGGGCATGGCGCACACGCCTGGCCACATCGGACAGGCCCAGCCATGTGTTCATGATTTCCGGTCCGCGCTCCAGGTCGGGAATGGTCTCGAAAAGCGGCACCACCATCAGGCCGTCACGAGGTGCGCGCTGGCCTGCCGATGTGGGTGAGATCAGCCCGGTTTCCTGCTGCAGGACCAGGACCTCAAGCAGATCGCTCAGCGTTTCAGTGTGCGACACCACCGCCTGCTGAATAACCGCCGGACCGAACTTCTGCCTGCATTTGGCGGCCATGCGCAAGATGGCCAGCTCCTTCCGGGTTTCGGCGGAATAATCTATCCATGGCGATACCAGAGGCCGGGTTTCCGCGATTTCCCGGCGCAGAAGCGCGATGCGCTCCTGCTCGGGTAGCTTGCTGTACTGAACCTGTTTGCCGTTGAGCCGTACATCGGCGGCGGAGAACAGTTCGCTCAGGACGCGCTCATGGACATCGGAACTCTGGCGCAGGTCTATCGTCGCCAGGTGGAAGCCAAAAATACTGACAGCCTGTATCAGGCCCGCGAGCCGCAATTGTGCGATAACGCTGCCATGGTGCTGGTCGAGCGAATCCGCGATAAGCTGAAGGTCCTGCTGGAAGGCCTGCGGTGTTTCATAGGCAGGCGCCGCATAGGTGGGTCGCGAGGCCAGTTGCTGACCGGTCAGTGCAATCGATGTGGCGGCCATGCGAGCGTACAGATGCACAAAGGCCCGCCGATAGGGTTCATCGACGCGGTGTGTTGAAGCGTCACCGCTGGCCAGCGACATGGCGATCAACTCCGGGCTGGCGGTGCCCAGCGACCGCGACAGCGACAGCTCGGTACCCAATGCCTTGATTTCGTTCAGGTAATGGCGCAGCACCACCCGCGATTGGCGCAGGACGGCCTGTTCGAGCGTATCGGCATTTACATTGGGATTGCCGTCGCGGTCGCCGCCTATCCAGCTGCCCATGCGCAAAAAGGGAGGAAGTGCTTCGGTCTTGATGCTGAAAGCGGATTTTCCAGCCGGCCGCAGTCGGGCAGCCAAGTCCTGGTAAAGGCGGGGCAGGGCCCGCAGGAAGGTGCTCTCGTAATAAGTAAGCGCGTTGTCGATTTCGTCCAGCACAGTCAGTTTCTGGCGGCGCAGCATGCGTGTTTGCCAGAGCGTGGCCACCAGGCCGGCCATGCGCTGCGCCAGCAACTGTCTTTCGGACGCGGTGAGCGTATCGTCGCTGTGCGCAAGCTGTCGGGCTATCTCCCGGTGCAGGTCCAGCGTGCTCTTGCGTTGTACTTCCGTAGGGTGGGCGGTCAGCACCGGGACGATGCATGTCTGTGCAAGATAGCGCAATATCTTGCGCCGACCTATGCCGCCCGCCTGCAGGAGGTCCAGCGCGTGTTGCAGGCTGCCGCGCATGGCCTGCTCTTCGGTAAGCTCGTGCTGGCGCTGACGCCGGTTCTGGTCGCGGTCTTCGGCAATATTGGATAGATGCAGGAAATAAGTGAACGCCCTGGCTACGGAATTGACCTCTTCGTCCTTGAGGCGCTGAATCTGCCGTTCGAGCACGGGGTTTTCGCCCAGGGCACCCTCCCGGCGATGGCTGACCGCTGCCCGTCGCATTTTTTCTATGACGTCGTAGACGGTGCGGCCCTCGCATTCCCGAATGACTTCACCAAGGGTCTTGCCTAGCTGGCGGATATCGTTGCGCAGGGCGGAGGATTCCCTGGCGTTGGGGGCGGCGCGCTTCACGAAGTCTCCTGGAATAAGGGTTATGGACGATATTGAAACACACGATAGATTATCATTGGATCTTTTCGCCCTGCGCTTCTGCTCCGAGACCATCATGCCGCAATATCGATCCCGCACCTCCACCCACGGCCGCAATATGGCCGGCGCCCGCGCCCTGTGGCGCGCCACCGGCATGCAGGACGGGGATTTCAACAAGCCCATTATTGCCGTGGTCAACTCCTTTACCCAGTTCGTGCCCGGCCACGTTCATCTGAAGGACATGGGCCAGCTGGTGGCGCGGGAGATAGAGGACGCCGGCGGCGTGGCCAAGGAATTCAACACCATTGCGGTGGACGACGGCATTGCCATGGGACACGGCGGCATGCTGTATTCGCTGCCGTCGCGTGAGCTCATTGCCGATTCGGTAGAGTACATGGTCAATGCGCATTGCGCCGACGCCATGGTCTGCATTTCGAACTGCGACAAAATCACGCCGGGCATGCTCATGGCCGCCATGCGCCTGAACATTCCCGTGGTTTTTGTTTCCGGCGGCCCCATGGAAGCCGGCAAGGTGTATGAGCCCGGCACGACCAATGTGCTGGAGAAGCTTGATCTCATCGATGCCATGATAAAGGCCGCCGATCCCAATGTGTCGGACGCCGAGGCGGCGGAAGTGGAGCGCAATGCCTGTCCGACCTGCGGCTCCTGCTCCGGCATGTTCACCGCCAATTCCATGAACTGTCTTACCGAGGCCTTGGGGCTCGCCCTGCCGGGCAATGGCACCATCGTCGCCACGCATGCGCGGCGCAAGCGGCTGTTCGAGGACGCGGGCCGCCTGATCGTGGAATTATGCCGCCGCTATTACGAGGAGGACGATGCGTCTGTCCTGCCGCGCAGTATCGCGACGTTCGAGGCATTCGAGAACGCCATGACGCTGGACGTCTCGATGGGTGGCTCAACCAATACCGTGCTCCACCTTCTGGCTGCGGCCCAGGAAGCGGAAGTGGAATTTTCGATGTCTGATATCGATCGCATATCGCGCCGCGTTCCCTGCCTGTGCAAGGTGGCGCCAGCGACGAACAAGTACCACATCGAAGATGTGCACCGGGCGGGCGGAATATTCGGCATTCTCGGCGAACTGGCCCGCGCAGGCCTGCTTAACCTCGACGTCGGCAATATACACAGCGGTACGCTGGGCAAGGCGATAGAGAATTGGGATGTGCGTGGCGAAAGCGCTTCCGAGGCGCTTCAGACGTTTTTCAAGGTGGCGCCGGGCGGCGTGCGTACCAAAGTGGCTTTCAGCCAGGAACGTTACTACGGACAGCTTGACCTCAATCGAGAGAAGGGCTGTATCCGCGACAAGGAAAACGCCTACTCACAGGACGGCGGCCTTGCCGTGCTTTATGGCAATCTCGCGCCCAAGGGCTGCATCGTAAAGACCGCCGGGGTCGATGAAAGCATACTGAAGTACACCGGCGTAGCGCGCGTCTATGAAAGCCAGGAGGATGCCGTGGACGGCATCCTGGGAGACAAGGTCAAGGCCGGCGACGTGGTGGTCATACGTTACGAGGGGCCCAAGGGCGGGCCGGGCATGCAGGAAATGCTCTATCCCACGTCCTATCTGAAATCCAAGGGGCTGGGCAAATGCGCGGCCTTGCTGACCGATGGACGCTTCTCGGGCGGCTCGTCGGGCCTGGTCATTGGCCATGCATCGCCCGAAGCGGCCGAGGGCGGCAATATCGGCCTGGTGGAAGAGGGCGATACCATCGAGATCGACATACCTGGCCGCAGTATCAATCTTGTGGTCAGCGATGAAGAGCTGGGGCGCCGTCGCGCGGCCATGCAAGCCCGCGGCGCCGAGGCCTGGCAGCCTGTCGGCCGTCAACGCGTCGTGTCGCAGGCACTCAAGGCCTACGCGGCCCTGGCAACCTCGGCCGACAGGGGCGCGGTGCGCGATGTGAGGCAGTTGAAGCAGCCAGCATGAGGCGGAGCGTCTGCCGGGTGGCGCGCTTTGCGGCGCGCCGCGCTACCAATGCAGGTAGAACATGCTCTTGGCCAGAAACACGATGCCCAGCATATGAATGAATATGCTGATGTGTATGCGCCGGAAGTACACGGAGCGCATCTTGCCCGTGTGCAGTAGCGTCATGGCCGTCAGGAAGTGCGCCAGTACGCTCAAGGCCAGGACAATCTTGATGGTCAGCAGCAGGCCGAAACTGCTTTGCAGCGGATGCGCCAGGATTGCGCGATATTGCCATGCCATGCCTACGCCTGCGCTGTAAAGCACGAGGATGGCCCAGGGTATGATTTTGCGGGCCACCTTGCCGATGGCTATCTCCATTGTGCGCATGACCTCGCGGGGCACGCGCTTGCGCACGTTTTCCAGAATGAGTACTTCGAAAAACACCGTGCCGACAAACAGGATGGCGGCAAAAAGGTGCAGCGTCAGCAGAACGTTGTAGTCCATGGCGGGCAAGTTTCCGGGTGCCGGAGAGAGTAAGGCGCCTCTCTGGCAGGTGGCCCGAGGAAGGGATCTCCACGGGCGCATATCGCGTCCCATCATGGCATGGACACGCTGCTGCGTCCATGATCTAGATCATGGTTTGCTGCGCATACCCTTGACTACATGCGCCATTTGAGGGCCAGCATTACGCTTCTGGGCTCGCCGAAGTAAGTTTGCCGGGTCGGGCCTATGCGCTCGTAGTAATACTTGTCGAACAGATTGTTGACGGTGAACGTGATGTCCATGTGTTCGTTATAGCGATAACCCAACTGGGCATCGAAAACAGCATACCCCGGACGCACCCAGGTATAGCCGCTTTGCTCAAGACGGGATTCGCTGTTCACACGCATGCCCGCTGCCAGGCTCAAGCCGCGCAGTGACGGCTGATCGAAGGTGTATTTCGTCCAAAGCGAAAAAGTGTGTCGGGGAAAGGCAGGTGCAAACGCTTTGCCTTCCAGATCGTCCTCCGCGGCCACATAGCGCGTGCTTGTATAGGCGTAGCCGGCCGTCAGTTGCCAGTTGGGCGTCAAGGCGCCGCTGATCTCCGCTTCGAAACCCTGACTGCGCACCTTGCCCGATGCAATGGATACCATCGGATTGTCTGGATCCTGCATGGCGCGGTTTTCGTCTTCGATGCGGTACAGTGCAAAGTGCGTCGTCAGGTTGTCACCGAAAAAGGCGCCATTCAGGCCGACCTCATACTGCTTGCCCTTGCGTGGGCGCAGAAAGTCTCCCTGTATGTCGCGCGCGGTCTGGGGGGAGAATATCGTGCTGTAGCTGGCGTAGGCCGTCCAGTTGTCATTCAGATCGCCCGTCAGGCCAAGGTAGGGCAGCACCTCGGCATCATAGGATTGCGTCGTGCCGGCATCGTGGTTCTCCGTTTTCCAGTTGCTGACCCGCGCGCCAAGTATCAGCCTGATCGGATCGGAGAGCGACAGGCGGGCCTGCCCATAGAGCGACGCCTGAGTCTGGACGACGTCGGGGATGCTGCCCACCGGCATGTAGGGCTTGGGGAAATGCGGATCCGGATGGTAAATGTCCTGCGTAACCTCGTACTGGCCGTAGGTTGAGGCATTGTAGGCGCTGCCTCCGGAAAAGCGTTGGTAGCTCGCTCCCAGCAGGAGATCGTGGCGAAGGCCGAATGCCTGCACGGGCGTGGATACAAAGCCATCGATGTTTACATCACGCTCGTCGGCTTTGATGGCGATGGGCACCATGGAGACATTACCCGTGGCTGGGTCGATCAGGGAATTCACCCAGCTGTTGTTCTCGTTGGTCAGGCGGCGGCGCATCATGGATGCGCTCAACTTGGCCTGGCCGCCATTGTTCATTCTGTGGTCCACTTCGGCCAGATAGAAATCCAGTCGGCTTTCCATGTGGTTCCAATCTGCGCCCAGGTATGTGTCGCGATCTAGGTCGTCGGCCAAGTAGCCCAGATAGCTCGACAACCCGAAGAACGGGCGAGCCTTGTTTTCCTGGTGCGCATACGCCAGCGACAAAGCCGTGCTGTCGTCCAGATCGTATTCGAGTGTGCCGTAATGCATGGATTCGCGCGACCAGAGATAGTCGGTAAAATAGTCGCGGTCCTCATAGACGTTGACATAGCGGCCTCGCAACCGTCCGTCCTCGCTCAACGGGCCCGACACATCAATCTCGCTGCGGTAGTTGTCCCAGGAGCCTGCGGAAAGTGTGCCCTGCAGTGTGAACTCGGACAATGCGCGCTTACGCGCCAGATTTACCGTGCCGCCCGGGTCGCCTGCACCCTGTATCAGCCCCGCCGGCCCGCGCCATACCTCGACACGATCGAACATGGCCAGATCCAGAAATGTGGCACTCCATGACCCCGAACCTGCGCGCACCGGCATTCCATCCATTTGATAGTTGTCCAGGTCGTAGCCGCGGGCTTCGATATTGAACAGGCTTGTGCCGTAGGAGGTGGTCTTCATGCCTGTGGTATAGCGCATTGCGTCGCCCAGGGTGTTCAAGTTTTGATCATCCAGGCGCTGGCGAGTCACGACGCTGACCGATTGAGGCGTGTCCCGAACAGACTGCTCTCCCTTTCCTATGGTGACTTGCGACGAGGTATAGGCGCTTGTGCCATCGGTTTCCACGCCGCCATGGCCCTGTACTCGTACTGGCGCAAGCATCGCTGTCGCCCCGGGAGCCGTTGGCTGGATAACGACATCGCTGCCGTGACGGTCCGCGGTAAGTCCGGTTCCGGCCAATATGCGCTCCAGCGCCTGATCAATCGAGTAGTGTCCTTTCAAGGCGGGCGATGTGCGCCCTTGCACATTTTCTGGCCTAACCATCAGTTGAAGCCCGGCCTGGCGTGCCAACTCATTGAGCGCGGAACCTAGCGGCTGAGCGGGGATGGAGAGCATCAGCATGACGGGTGCAGGCTGAGCATGGGCCTGGGTATGCAGGGTGCCCAGGCATAGCATCATGGCTAGCGCGCAGGTTGCGCGGCTAAACGGTTTTCGTGACATCGCGGACTATCCTCCCGACCGACTGACTGATCTGTTGTTCTTCTAATGAAGACGCAGACGACGGTGGAAAGTTGAGGTCGTGTCGATCAAATAGCGTTATCGGAGGATATCTGGACCATATATCCGTTGATTCGTACCTGCACGGGCAGTACTTGCTGCAGGCGCTTTAGAAAGGTGTCGATCCGCCGCACGTCGTAGCTGCCGCTGATGCGCAGCGCCGCGACGCGAGGGCTTGAGAACGTGATCTGCAACGGCGCATAGCGGGCAAATTCCGACAACGCTTCACCGAGTGTGGTCGCGTCGAATGTAACCCTGTTTTCGCGCCATAAGACATAGCGGGGCGCGGCATCGGAAATGACCTCACCCAGCTTCCCGTCAGGATACGCGGTGACGGCCTGGCCCGCCCGGATTTCAACGCCATCTCCGTCTCCAAGCCATTTCTCCAGCAGGCCATCGCGCCTCTGCATCACGCTGACACTCCCTTGCTCGACCGCCACGGTCGCCAGGCCTGCTTGCAGGCCGCTTTGCGTGCTGCGCACGCAGAAGCAGGTGCCTGTTGCGACGGCGCGTAATTTGCCAGCCAGCACCTCGAAGCGGCGCTGGGGATCCGGGGCCACCGTGAACAGCGCCTGCCCCTCTCGCAGCCACAGGTGGCGCAGTGAGGCATACATCGTCACGGACAGGCTTGTAGCGGTGTCCAGTTCGACATGGCTTCCGTCGGGAAGGTTGACCGTTTGGCGCTCTCCACGTGCGCTGGTATATTCCGCCTGGAATACTGGTGAGCCATGACGTGGCCTGATTCCCACCCATGCGGCAAACCCCGCCGCGATCACGCCTGCGCCCGCGCCCATCAATGCGCGGCGCGTCCATGGTCTGGCCTGCGCATCCACGGATGAAGTGATCCCGGTACAGGCACCCGATTCGCTATTCATCGACCTGATTCGATCTACGGGCAGTTCACCCAGCCGCTCCCACAGCGACTCCATCTGCGTCAGGGCTTTTTGATGCGCTGGCGCGGCCTGAAGCCATTCCTGGAACTGTTGCTCTTGAGCGTCGGACAAACCTTCGCGTCTTAGTATCATCCAGTGGGCGGCTGCGCGCATGACGGGGTTGTCGCTTGGCACGCGGATCCCTCCCTGCGTGTCACGGCTGAAGTCATGCTGTTTGCGCATTGAGATGTAGGAATGAAAAATATATCGGCATGAAAAAGCAGATCGGGATGCTGGCCGGAGAGAACCTGTGCGCAAAGCTGCGCTAGGCTGTATTCAGGCCCGCAAGTAGGCATCTTCCCGTGCCTTGCAGGCGAGCATTGCACGGATAATGTGTTGTGCGACCATGTTACGCGAAATACCCATTCGTTCCGCCACTTCCTGATGTGAGAGCCCTTCGAACCTGTTCAGTATAAAAGCCTCGCGGCAGCGCGGCGGCAGGTCTTCGATAGCCTGCATCAATACTCTCGCGTGTTCGGAAAGAGCATGGATTCTTTCGGGCTGCATGTATTCCGGCCCGACGCTGTGTGGTTCTTCGTCCCAGTCGGACCACGCCACGGAACTGTGCGACATTGAGCGCCGATGCTGGTCGACGAGAAGATTGCGGGCGATGCGGTACAAAAGCGCCCGCGCGTCCTGAATATGCTCCTGGGTATTACGCATAGCCAGGAAACGCGCATAGACCTCCTGCACCACGTCGGCTGCGGCGTGACGGTCTCCCAGGCTGCGGGTACAGAAGTTGAACAGCTCTTGATAATGGTGGGTGGACACAGGGAGCCGCGTTCGGAGTGAGAAATGATAGTTATTAAATAATAACTCAAATGAGTATTATTATCATTCATGAATTGATTGAATCCAGGCTATCCATCCTTACCAGCACCCGCCCTGCCTCAATCCGCACAGGATAGCTTCGCACGTTTTCGGTCAGCGGCGCGCATAGCGCCTTGCCGTCGCGCACGTCGAAGCGCCCCTGATGAAGCGGGCATTCTATCTCGTGGCCTTCCAGGAAGCCGTCGCAGAGTCGTGCGTGACCATGCGTGCATATATTGTCTGTCGCGAATACCGCTGTTCCCACCGTATACAGGGCAATTTCCCGCCCCTGTATCTCCACGCAGGCGACATCATCTTCGGGGAGACCGTCAACAGCACCCGCATCCTGCCAGTTCGTGTTGTCCATCATTCGCCTCAAACAGGGTAAATAATCGAGTTCGGAATCAACTCGCTGTCATAGATGCACAGGCGTCGTGAAAATCGCAGCCCCGCCGGGGTGCGCGCCACCACGTCCACATAACGGCCCACGTTGAATACCGCCGACAGCTCCGACAGCCGGGTCCGAAACACGGCGTAGTTCGCTTCGCTCTCGATCTCGGCGTCGCTCATGCGTATGATGAGCGGTGCGCCGACTACATGACGCTGATAATAAGGATCGTGAAAAAGCGTTTCCTTGATGCCGTATATGCGGTCCCGCAGCATTCCCTTGCTGTCGAATGACAGCGTTGCCAGCGGCAGGCCACGCTCATGATTTTCTCGTGGCTGCAGGCGATACAGGCAATCGTCCGTGAAAAAGTCGGGCCATCGGTCCCACTGGCCTGAATCCAGGGCACAGGCATAGTCTGCGTACAGCTGTTGCAGCGCCATGTAGACGCCAAAGTCCGGTTGTGTCTCCATGCTCAGGCCTCCATTACCGTGCGCCAGTAGTCATACATCCCGCGTATCAGCGTTTCGGTGACCATATGGTCCGTGTCGGCGATGTCCCGCCCGCCCAGCTCCACCACGGTCCGGTGAAATGGCTTCTGTTCAAACCCGCGCTGAGACAGTTCTATGACTTCACCGTCGTCGGCCGACACGAACCCAGCCGGTCCGAACAGGTTGGCCTGGCGCAGCCGACGTTGTGTCATTTCCTCGCTGTCGTCCTCATATCCGAAATGCGTCCATACAAAATCAAAACATCCATGCCCGGCAGGCTGAATATGCCGCGTTGAAACGCTGTTGACCTGCTGCTGCAGAATCACGCTGGGAAAGATTGTCGTCATGACGGCGGTAGGGCCGCCCCACCAGGGTTCTGGAACGATATCCAGAAAGCGCGGGTCTTCCAGCTGCATGCTGGATTTGAAACTGCCTACCTGCGACACCTCCGACTGCTTCCTTTCGTTGCCGCGCGTGGAAATCATCGCCGCGTGGCGGTGATGCGCGTCCATTTTCAGCTCGGACTTGTTGTCGGCCCGCCAAAGCCCGAACGTCACGAACCAGGTATGCAGCAGGCCTGGATGATAAGGGTCTTTGATGTTTTCCTGCATCAGCTTCCAGTTGCCTGGCACGCGCTGGCGGTTGTAGCCCAGAAGCGTGAGCTTTCGGCCATCGAACTGGCGATCGAAATACGACAGGATGGTTGGGCCGAGAAAGTCTTCAAACGATTCCATGCAGGGATCGAAGGATGCGAAGACCACGCCGCCGCGCTGTGCGACGTTCAAACGGGTCAGCCCATGTTCGCGCACATTGAAATCCGCAGGCATGCCGCCCAGCACCTTGCCGTCTTGTTTGACGCCGCGCCGGAACGGCACGCCCTGCAGATCGCCATTCAGTGCATAGCTCCATTGATGGTAGGGGCATACAAATTCCTTGCGGTTGCCATGCCGCTCGCGGCAGAAACTCACGCCGCGATGAGCACACACATTTTCAACCACATGGATCTCGCCATGGGTATCACGCACCATGATGACGGATCGCTCACCCACGACGGTGCGCTTGAAATCACCAGGGTTGGGGATTTCTGCCTCCAGGCCGACATAGCACCAGTGGTTCTTGTAGAAGAACCGTTCCAGTTCCTGCCGGTAGAGCACATCGTCCGTATAGGCAAGGAACGGAATGCGGCTGGTGCCGCCTGCCGTCCATTCGGCTTTGTCGGGAAACACAGTGGGTCTTTCATGCATGGAAGTCTCCTGTTTTCATCGTTCGTGAATATGAAGCATCCCGTCGGCCTGGCTTGCGTCGGTGCGTTTCAGGTGCTTGCGGCATAGAAAGCGTCGGCGTGAACGTGTTCCAGCCGGATGCCGCGCTGCCTGACCAGCAGCGACGTGGCCTCTACCATGGGAGGCGAGCCGCACAAGTAGGCGCGCCAGCCTGTCAGGTCACGCCAGTCCTCGGCAATCGCTTCCGTGACAAGACCGCGTCTTGCTTCTGAAATGCCCTTGCTGTCGTTTGCCACGATCTGCACATGAAGGTTGCCATGGTCGCGCTGCAGCGGCGCCAACCACTGCATCCCGTAGAGGTCGCGCGAAGAGCGCACGCCAAGATAGAGATGAATGGGATTGCGCATGCCCGCCGCCAGTGCGCCGCGGACAATCGATAGAACGGGCGCAAGCCCGGTGCCGCCGGCCACACAGAGCATGGGCCCTTCGTGCCTGCATCGCAGATAGGCTGAACCCAGCGGGCCGCTGACGCGCACCGCATCGCCAGGCCGCAGTCCCGCTGCGATATGGTTGCCCGCGCGGCCGCCGGGCACGATGCGCACGTGAAACTCCAGTTCGTCGTCTTCGCATGTGCCCGCCATGGAGTAGGGGCGGACCATCCCTGCGGCAAACTGCAGGTTGGCGTATTGTCCGGGTGAATACTGCAGTGGCTTGCCTGGCTTGAGCCGCAGGCGCCGAATATCCGGTGCCAGCGATTCAACCGCTATGACACTGGCCTTGAGTATCCGGGCCGGATGAACGATGATCTCGTCGGGCTCGGGAATCTCGATGACGCATGATTCAGTAAGCCAGGTCTGGCACGCAAACACATATTGCGCCTGTCCGCTCAGAGGCCGAAGCTCTTCCTGACCCGACTCCAGCACCTCGCCTTCCACGATGCGGCAGCGGCATGTGCCGCATCGCCCCGCCATGCAACTGTAGGAAATCGGCACCTGGTTTTCCCGCAGCACGTCAAGCAGGTTTGCCCCGGGGCTCACGTGCAGCATGCGGTTGAGCGGTTGTATCAGTAATTCCATGGCGAGACTGTCTACGGCTGTCGGCGTTCACGTTCACGTATGTTGGCCCAATCGCATTCATAATCCAATAGAATATTGTGAATAGACTAAATTGATTCTATGAATAATTATGGCGCACATGGATTTGAAAGACCTCGATCTCAACCTGCTTCTGGTCTTTGATCAGTTGCTCATTGAGCGCAGGGTGTCCCGTGTGGCGGAGAACCTGGGTCTGAGCCAGCCCGCGGTCAGCAACGCCTTGGCCCGCCTGCGCGGCGCATTCGGCGACGAGCTTTTTCTGCGCACCGCCCAAGGCATGATGCCAACCGCGCATGCCGAACAAATGGCGGAGTCCATCTCATATGCGCTGGCGATGATACGCGGAGCCATTAATCAGAGTGCTGTATTCGATCCAGGATCAAGCCAGCGCACCTTTGTCATCGGCATGACGGATATTGGCGAGATCTATTTTCTGCCTCGGCTTCTGGAGCGGCTGGCCCGTGATGCGCCGGGTATTTCCTTGAGCACCGTGCGCAATACCGCTGTGGGCCTGAAGGAGGATATGGAGGCGGGCCGCGTCGATTGCGCGGTCGGCCCTCTGCCGCAGCTCAAGGCGGGGTTCTTTCAGCGTCGGCTGTTTCGCCAGCGGTATGTGTGCTTGTTTCGCAAAGGGCACAGGCTGGACAGGCGGCGTATGACGCTCGATGATTTTTCGGCGGCCGAGCACCTGCTCGTCGTGTCGGACAGCACGGGCCATGGCAAGGTTGACGACTTGCTGCGGCGTATGGATGTGCATCGGCGGGTGCGTCTGACCGTCCCGCACTTCCTGGCCATTGGGCACATTCTTCAGTCCACTGATCTGGTTGCCACAGTGACCGAGCGCCTTGCCGAGCGCATGGCCGAGCCCTTCGGGTTGCGCTGCATTGCGCATCCGGCGCGATTGCCCGATGCGGCAATCAATCTGTTCTGGCACAGCAAGTATCACCGCGATCCGGCCAATCAGTGGCTGCGCGGTCTGTTCTTCGATTTATTTGCCCTGTCGGACCAGCGCTAGCGCATGATCGCCGCGGCGTTTTCGGGGCCCGGCTTGCCTGCGGTGCTGTTCTTGCCGCCTTGGCGGTAAACTGTTCCCGGATGCGGCGCGCATGCCGCCTGGCCAGACCATGACCCTACCATGACATGAGGTATTGCAATGAGTGCTTCCCGACGTTTGCGGTCCGCCAACATTACCCAGGGCGCGGCGCGCGCGCCAAACCGATCCATGTATTACGCGCTGGGCTACAAAGAGGAAGACTTCGTCAAGCCGATGGTTGGCGTGGCAAATGGCCACAGCACCATCACGCCCTGTAATAGCGGCCTGCAAAAACTCGCCGATGCGGCCATCGAAGCCATCAAGGCATCGGGGGGCAATGCGCAGATGTTCGGTACGCCCACCATATCCGATGGCATGGCCATGGGAACCGAGGGTATGAAATATTCCCTGGTGTCCCGCGAAGTCATCGCGGACTGCGTGGAGACCTGCGTCCAGGGTCAGTGGATGGATGGCGTGGTGGTCATCGGCGGCTGCGACAAGAATATGCCTGGTGGCATGATGGGCATGCTGCGCGCCAACGTGCCCGCCATCTATGTGTACGGCGGCACCATTCTACCTGGCCGCCTCGATGGTAAAGACCTGAATATCGTGAGCGTTTTTGAGGCAGTTGGCGAAAACGCGGCGGGCCGCATGAGTGACGAGAAACTGCGGCAGATCGAGCTGCATGCCATTCCCGGTCCCGGCTCGTGCGGAGGCATGTATACCGCCAACACCATGAGTTCCGCATTCGAGGCGATGGGCATGAGCCTGCCTTATTCCTCGACCATGGCCAATGTGCACGACGAGAAGACCAAATCCGCCGCGGAATCCGCGCGCGTGCTGCTCAAGGCCATTGAACTGGATATCAAGCCGCGCGACATCGTCACCCGCGAGTCCATTGAAAACGCGGTCAGCGTCATTATGGCTACGGGCGGCTCCACCAATGCAGTTCTGCATTTGCTGGCTATTGCGCATGCGGCGGGTGTCGAGTGGACCATTGACGATTTCGAACGTATACGCAAGCGGGTGCCTGTATTCTGCGATCTCAAGCCAAGCGGACGCTATCTGGCTGTGGACTTTCACAAGGCTGGCGGGGTGCCGCAGGTGATGAGGATGCTGGCAAACGCCGGCCTGCTGAATACAGACTGCATGACAATCACGGGCAAGACGATAGGCGAGTTGATCAAGGATATTCCCGATATGCCGCCGTCCGATCAGAAAGTCATCTTCCCCATCGACAAGCCGCTGTATCAACAAGGGCATCTGGCGATTTTGAAAGGAAATCTGTCGCCGGAGGGCGCAGTGGCCAAGATCACGGGATTGAAGAACCCCGTCATTACAGGTCCCGCACGGGTGTTCGATGACGAGCAATCGGCGCTCAAGGCCATACTTGATGGCAAGATCAAGGCTGGCGATGTCATGGTGCTGCGCTATCTGGGACCCAAGGGCGGACCGGGCATGCCCGAGATGCTGGCGCCGACGGGCGCGCTTATCGGCGTGGGGTTGGGCGATTCGGTCGGACTCATCACCGACGGGCGGTTTTCAGGTGGCACCTGGGGTATGGTGGTTGGCCATGTGGCGCCCGAGGCGGCCGTGGGCGGCACCATAGCGCTGGTGCAGGAAGGCGATTCCATCACGATAGACGCCCACCAACTGCTGTTGCAGTTGAATGTTCCCGACGCAGAGATTGCGGCGCGGCGTGCCGCATGGACACCGCCACAGGCGCGCTATCTGCGCGGCGTTCAGGCAAAGTTCGCATTCAACGCAAGCACCGCCAGCAAGGGGGCCGTGCTGGACCATTTCAGTGACAAGGACGCGGCGCAATGGCAGGCCGGCAATAGCTGGGGCCATGCCGGTGGCGACTAGAATGCTGCCCTTCTCGTAGTCCGTAGCAGCGCTGCCCGTCGTTACGGCCTGAAGGCTGCCCTGTAGCGCCACAGCAGCCACAGGCAGAGCAGGGCCGGCACGGCGAGTGATGCATAGGCCAGGCCGTAGCTGTGGACGGTGGTGGCAATCAGGCCGAACAGGGGAGGGCCCACTACCACGCCCAGGAAGGTCATGCTCAGCGCGCCGCCTGTCGCGATGCCGGCCTGCCCGGGCGGCGCCTGACGGGCCACCTCGGCCAGGTACACGCCATTCCAGCCAACCGCGCAACTGCCGAAAACGGCAAGCACCAACCACATAAGCCAGGGATTGTCCGTGGACAGCCAGGGTATCGCGGCCGCACAGATCAGAATGAGCAAGGCCAGTAGGGCCAGCGTATTGACCGGTCCCGCAAAGCGATCCGATACATAGCCCCATAGCAGGCGCCCGGCGACGCCGGCGACCTGCGCGGCAGCCAGAATGAACCCCGCGGCAACCAGATCCATGCTCATGTCTTCATGCAGGAAGGTTGCCAGGTATGTCGTCAATGACAGCTGCGTAATGGAGAACAGAAACGAGACGGCCGCCAGCACGGCCAGGCTGCGGCGACTGAACACCAGGCGTAGCGGCCCGATCAGCCCTGTTCCCAGCGAGAGCTTGCGTTCTCTGTCGCGATCGGCATCGAGTTTGCGGCACAAGGGCTGGATGGCGATGGCGCAGACAAGATTGAGGACAGCCACGATCAGGAAGGCAATCTGCCATCCCGTCAGATCAGCCAGCCCCGGCACAATGGCGCCTGCGAGCACCCCGCCCAGCGGCACGCCAGTCTGCTTGATGGAAAAGACGAACGACATCCTGTGCGCCGGCGTGGATCGCGCCAGCAGATGAGAGCTGGCGGGGGTGATGGGGCCATAGCCCAGGCCCACCAGCAAGGCGCCGGCCGTGGTTGCTGCGGGCGATGGCACGATGCTCAGCGCCAGGCCACAGGCGCACAGCGCCAGCCCGGCCTGGCTGCTGCGTATCGCCCCGTAGCGTCTGACCAGCCCGCCCGACACGAGGCTGGCCGACATGGCGCCCAGGTAGGCCAATGCAATATAGAGGCCTACATACGCAGGCGATATCCCCAGCGTCTGCGCGACTGCCGGCGCCACGGCGGGGAGGGTGATCAGGGACATGGCGACCAGGGATTGCACCGCCAGCGTGGCGGCGAGCACGACAAAGGTCGGGGAAAAGGACTTCATGCAACAAACAGCCTGTTCTGCGGATTCGGGGCTTGCGCGAACTGCAGTGTTTGCCGGCCGGCCGCGCAAGAAAGAGCCGGGCAGACTTGTCGTATCATAATCCCTTGATTCAATCAGCCCCGCCGGCGTCCTGCGTGCCGGGACATGCGCAGGCATGTTAGGGCTTTTCCATTCTTCATGGCAAAGGACATATCGTGCTCACCGATCAGCAACGCGCCATACAAAACGACATCATTGCCGAGCTGGGCGTTGATGCGCATTTTGACGTTGAGCGGCAGATAGAGCGCCGCGTCGCATTTCTTGCCGATTATCTTGGCCGAACCGGCGCGCGGGCGCTGGTTCTGGGCATCAGCGGTGGCGTCGACTCGACGGCGGCGGGGTGTCTGTCGCAGCGTGCCGTCGAACGGGTGCGCGCGCAGGGCGGCGACGCCGTCTTCGTGGCCATGCGCTTGCCCTATGGACAGCAAAAGGACGAAGCCGATGCGCAGCGTGCGCTGGCAACCATAGGCCCCGACCAGGTACGGGTGGTTGACATCAAGCCCGCCAGCGATGCAATGATGCGGGCATTGTTGGATGCGGGCGTGTCGTTCCGCGATGACAGGCACCAGGATTTCCTGCTTGGCAACATCAAGGCCCGCCAGCGCATGATTGCTCAGTACGCGGTTGCCGGCGCGCATGGCGGGCTGGTGGTCGGCACCGATCATGCCGCCGAGGCGCTCATGGGTTTTTTCACCAAGTTCGGCGACGGCGCTGCGGATATCATCCCTTTGTCCGGCCTCAACAAACGCCGTGTCCGTGCCCTGGCGCGCGCGCTTGGCGCCAGCGAGGAGGTCGCCATGAAAGTGCCGACCGCCGATCTCGAAACCCTGGCGCCGCTCAAGCCGGATGAAGAAGCATTCGGCACCAGCTACGACGTGATCGACGATTTTCTCGAAGGCAGGGACATCCCGGAAGGGGCACTCGAAATCATACTGCGCACCTATCGCGGTTCGGCGCACAAACGGGCGCTTCCGGTGGCGCCCTAGTTTTCTCGTCTTGCCGCCGGCCTGCATCCGAATCCGGCTCTCCTGCGGAGGGCCGGGTTCTCGTTGCATGAATGCAACGCAAAAAACGTGCTTTTAGCTGAAAATAGCTGTCTTTGCAGTAACATGCTTTAAATATCAAGAAAATATCAACTTTTTCAGGCATGCATGCGGGGCATGGCTGATATTGAGCATGTAACGAAGATCCATGAGCAGGCCATTATCTGCCCCCCGGGCCGACGCGATGTTGGGGCCGGGCGGCCACCCCGCCTATGCTGACCTGGCATCCGACAAGATCAGGCACCGGGTGTTGCTGGCGCGTCTGGTGCACAATCTGCGCACCGGCTTCCAGCAAAGCATCGGGCTGACTTTGGAGCGCCTGGCATTGCAGCTTTGGCTGCTTGACTTGCCCGGGGCGGCCGCCGTGGAGCGCAAGGGCTTGCCGCGTCGCGGCGTGGAAGATTTTGTCGGCGATGCCGCCCTGACGCTGCATGTGGATCCGCGCCAGCTCATCCGGATTTCCGCATACGACCACAGGCGCATCGAGAAAAGCCCGTCGTCCTCCTTTTTCATCTGGGATGGCAACTGGGATCAGCGCCGCGGCGACCTGCGTATCTCCGGCCGCTACCGTCTCATCAGCGACCTGGACGAGCACCGCGACCATCTCGAGGACACAGTGCGCTACCGCAGCCTGCTGTTCGATTTGCAGCGTGGGCGTCCCTATTCTTCGCACCATGAGGGCATCGTGCTTGATACGCCCCAGCGCATCGAGCGCTATCTGGCGGTCTATCTGGGTTTTCTGGACGACATGGCCAAGCGCGGATTCGATCCCGCGCGCGGCAAGGATCATCTGGGCGTGGCCATTACGCGTGAGGGAAAAATCCTGAAGGTGAATCGGGGCCTGCATCGCCTGGCTATGGCTCAGAGGCTGGGCCTGCCGTCGATCCCGGTGCGCGTGCGCGCGGTGCACCGCTTGTGGTGGGACGAAGTGACGGAAGGCGCGCATGGGGCCGAGGCGCTGAAGCGGATTGTACGCGCGCTTCAGGCCTGTACACCTGAAACCCGGGAGGGGCCGCTGGATCCTGAGCCCTCTGCCTGTTTTACCCTGGAGGAGTCGTGGCCGCCGCCGCGCATCCCCGTCTGTCCGAAGCCCGCGCTGGATTCAGTCTCCGCGGGCGCCTGAAAGATCGAAGACCAGCGTATCGAGCGCGGTGAGGCCCCGTTGGGCGAACTTGGGTTCTTTCGCCAGGATGTCCCGCCTGTCCACCAGACGCGCACGGGTATGGTCGGCATACAGGCGGGCGACTTCCTCTTCGTCGACAGAAAAAGGCGGCCCCTCCATGGACGACTGATCGTAATGCAGCGTCAATAACAGGCCGCGGTAATTTCCTGCAAGCTGGCCATATACATGGCGCACGTAGTCTTTCCGCATGGCTTCAGGCAGAGCAACCAGCGCCGCGCGGTCATAGGCGCCGGCGCAGCCGGCAAGCGTGGCGGCATCCAGGCCGAAGATGTCGCCTTCGATGATCTCGATCTCGCCCGCGACATGATGGCGTC
Source organism: Allopusillimonas soli (assembly GCF_004153445.1). Classification (GTDB taxonomy): domain Bacteria; phylum Pseudomonadota; class Gammaproteobacteria; order Burkholderiales; family Burkholderiaceae_B; genus Allopusillimonas; species Allopusillimonas soli. The sequence continues at coordinate 97,544 of NZ_SDQC01000003.1, read as the reverse complement.
CGAGGGGCGATTCGCGAACCTGCGCCCGCAGGTCGTTTTCCTGCAGGAACTGTGCGATGGCCAGGGGTGACAGCTCCACGCCAAGGACACGATAGCCTTGGCTGGCCAGCCAGATCATATCCAGCGATTTGCCGCAAAGCGGCACCAGAATGCGGCTGCCTGCGGGCAGCCGGAGTGCCGGCCAGTATTTTTGCAGCAAGGGCGTTACGCGTTGCATATGAAAATGCGTGCGGCCCTCCTGCCATCGATCCAACCAGAATGCGGCGTCCATGTATACCTCGCAAAGCGTTTCAGTCGGCTCTCATTGTAGGACGGGCGGGGGCGTGCAATGGGCCCGTCCGGCCCCTCAGCCGGCCAGGCCGAAGAAGTCGGCAGCATTGCCGGCGCAGATGCGCTGTTTCTGCGAGTCGTCAAGCCAGGGGCTCTCTGCGACCAGCTTTCCAATGGACTGCTCGCCCAGAGGGAAGGGGTAGTCCGATCCCAGCATCACGTGGCTATTGCCCATGACTTCCACCAGCAGGCGCAGCGCGCCTTGGTCGAACACGGCGCTGTCCACATGGAAGCGCGAGACGTAGCTGGAAGGCGGATTGGGACAGTTCTCTCTCACGATATCCCGGCAGCGCCAGGCATTGTCGACACGGCCCAGCAGGAAGGCGAAGCTGCCGCCGCCGTGGGCAAAGCAAAGCTTCAGCGATTCGGGAATGCGCTCGAATGCCCCCGAAAGAATGAGCGAAAGAATGCCCAACTGCGTTTCGGCGGGCATGGCCACCAGCCAGGGCAGCATCCATTTCTTCATGCGGCCGTCGGTCATCATGTCCCAGGGATGGGCCAGAATGGGAATGTCATTGCGTGCGCAATGCGTGAGAAATTGCACCAGATGTTCGTCGTCCATGTCGCGTGGGCCGAGGTGATTGCCGATCTGCACCCCTACGCAGCCGGCCTTGCGCGCGCGAGATGCCTCGGAACAGGCTCGGTCCAGATCCTGCAGCGGCACTTGGGCAAGCGCCTTGAGGCGCCCTGGATCGGCATTGCAATGTTCGAGTGCCCGGTCGTTCATGCGTTCGCACCACGCCGCAGCCCTGTCTGCTGGAAATTCATAGCCAAACATGATGGGCGTGGCACAGACAATCTGAATATCCAGGCCATGCTTATCCATTTCTTCCAGCCGCATGGCAGGATCCCACAATGCGCGGTATACGGGTCTGAAGGGCTGGCTGCCTTTCATGATCTGGCCGGTTTCGCCGCCGGCATCGACTGCCAGCCAGGGTGCCTGTTCAGCGTCCAGGCTTGCAGCCTCCTGCTGGGAAATCGGAGGCAGGAAATGCGCGTGGATATCTATCTTCTTCATTCGGATTTCCCATTGGTCGCGGCATGGGCCTGCTTGCCAGGATGTAGCTTGCCGCAGTGAGGGCAGCGGCGCTGCTCCTCTGATTCGTAGAAGGCGTTGAAGAGAACGGGCAGATCTTTCACAATGCTCTGCAGCTGGATTTCAACCCTGTGCACAAGGCCGCCGCAGCCATCCTCGCTTTCGCAATACCATTCGAATGCGTCAATCACGCCCTGGGGACGCTGGCGCTCGATGACCAGGCATGCGCTGCCCGTCTCGGGGCGCTGTGGTGAATGGCGCACATGTGGCGGCATCAGGAATATGTCGCCTTCCTTCAGGTCCACACGCTCGCGCTTGCCGTCTATCCAAAGATTCAGCCAGGCGTTGCCATGCATCTGATAGAAGAATTCTTCGTATGGATCGTCGTGGTAGTCGGTGCGCACATTGGGGCCGCCCACGACAGTAACGATAAAGTCGCTGTCCTGCCAGATCTGCTGGTTGCCCACAGGCGGCTTGAGCAGATGGGCGTGTTCGTCTATCCATTGCTGGAAGTTGAAGGGCTTGCCGTAGCTGAGCATTTTTTGTCTCCGAGTTTGGGGCTGCCGGTATTTCCCTGGCCGTCTTGTTTTGGTCTGGTTATGTGCTTGCCGCTGGCAGATAGGCCACGGCCTTGATCTCGATGAGCAAGTGCGGATGGGGCAATTGATGCACGGCGACAGTGGTGCGCGTGGGGCCCTGCGCCGAGAAGAATTCCGCGTATACCTCGTTGTAGCCGCCGAAGTCATTCATATTCACTAGAAAGGCGGAGATCTCCACCAGATGTTCCAGGCCCGCGCCCTGGCTGGCCAGAATATCTCGGATGTTCTCGATGACGGCGCGCGTCTGCGCGCGGATGTCCAGCGTGGTTGTGCCCATGGCGTCGGCCGATGCGCCCGCGATGCTATTGTCGGGGCGTCGCGCGCTTGTGCCTGACACGAACAGGAAGTCGCCCGCGCGTTTCACATGCGGAAAGGCGCCGCGTGGGGTGGCCTTGCCGCTGACGATGCCTGGGGATGGTGTGCTCATGAAGTCTCCTTTGCTGCCTGTTGGGTCATACAGTCTCCACTCATGATGAGGCCGCGCCATGCGAGCCTCGCCTGTGCCGGGGTTGATGAGGTTGGACGCCGCGTACCCGCGCCTCGCCAGCCTTCGGCTATTTTATCTTGCGCAATGCGCAACGTGCGGCGGCCAGGTCCCAGGCCGCGCAACCCACGGTCTTGAATACCCTGGCACCGGCCGTGCCGGCGCCGTTTTCCAAAGCATGAATCAGCGCGCGCACCGCACGCCAATCGACGCCGGCCTGAATATAGTCGCCCGCTTCATGCTTCGCGCCAGCCAGGTCATCGACATAGAGCTGGCTGCCTTCCAGCGTGGCGGGCGCAATTTCCGCCAGATCCGCCCGGTAGGCGCCCACACCGATGACCAGGCGGTCAGGGCGCGGGGGCAGGGCGTACACAGGTTCGGGGCTGGTGGTGGCCGTGATGACCACATCGGCATCGTCGGGCACGGATGCGTCCGCGCGCAGCGGCAGGCCAAGATCCTCATGATCGCGCGCGAATGCCTGCGCCTTCTCGATGCTTCTGCCGATGAGCGTGACGCACAGGCCCGGATACAGTGCCGCCAATGCCTGGACGTGGCCAAGCGCCTGGGTGCCTGTGCCGATAACCGCGGCATGCCTGGGTGCGGATGGCCCAAGGGTACGCAGGCCTAGCATCGACACGGCGGCTGTGCGCCGCGCTGTGACGGTCGGGCCATCCAGCACGAAGCGTTCCTGGCCTGTTGCACCATCATAGGCTGTGACCACGCCATGAATCGTGGGCAGGCCCCGCTCTCGGTTGGACGCGACCACATTGACCAGCTTGTGTATGCCGATATCCGGCGCCGTCGCTGGCATGGACAGCATGACGCCGCCTTGCGGGTAGGCCACAACCTGGCGCTCGGGCGCTGTGATTTCGCCGTGTGCATAGTCGGCGGCGGCCTGTGCCAGCATCTCCACCATGCCGGGGAAATCCAGTAGATCCGCTGTCTGTGCTGCATTGAAAGTCTTGATTGCCTTGGCTGTCATGGCATGGTCCAGGTTGGGTCAGGGAGAGGGCGCGGGCGCATGCCCTGCATCGGACATATGAGGCTGGGTGCTTACCCACAGCACTTCGGCATCGTCCGGCCCGTGATTGATGACGCGATGGCGCATACGGCTGTCGATATAGAAACAGTCGCCGGCCTGGAGTATTGCTGGCTGATAGTACTCGGTATGCAGCGCGATGGCGCCAGACAGAACGTATACGAACTCCTCACCGTCATGTTGGCTCCAGCCTTCTTCCGGCTGCACGCCGTGCGCCTTGATGCGCGTGACAAACGGCATCATTTGCTTGTGGGATAGCTGCGAGCACAGCAGTACATGGCGGTAGAGCGGCGTTTCATGGACCTCTCCGTGCCCCTTGCGTTCTATGCTGCGCCGGCCCGCGCCCATATGAGCCTGGGCAGGCGAAAAGAGTTCGGCAACATCGACACCCAGGCCATGGGCCAGACGCAGCAGCACATCATAAGTGGGTGACATCAGTCCGTTTTCTATTTTCGACAGCGTGGAACTGGCCACGCCGCTGGCCCTGCTGGTCTGTCCTTGCGTCCAGCCACGCTCCAGGCGCAGCGCCTTCAGCCGCGCTGCTAGTGCGGACTCCTGTTCTTGTACGGTGGTCTGGTTCACCATGGCATTCCGATTGAAAATTGGCAGTGTAGCCTCACGATGGGACAAGGCCTACGCCCAGGCGGTGTGCGGCGAAGCGGACCAGGGCCGGGCTCTCGGCCGATGCCCTCCTCACGTCGCGCCGGTCTAGACAACATTTTTCTCGATGATCGGGCTGTTGTTCAGTATGCGCTGCCAACCCATGCGCGACAGATCCAGCGTGCGAAAGCCGCCATGAATGATGAGTTCGGATAGCGCCCTGCCCACTGCCGGTGACTGCTGCATGCCGTGGCCGCTGAAACCGTTGGCGAAAAACAGATTGTCCACATCGGGGTGCGGGCCGAGAATCACATTCTGGTCCACCGTGTTCATATCGTAATGGCCCGCCCAGCTCCGGCTGCAGCGCAATGCCTCGAAGGCGGGTACGCGATGCGCCAGAATGGGCCACAGCACGTCTTCAAACAGAGCGTGCTGCACCTCGAAGTCGTGGCATTCCGGATCCTGGTCCGGTGCGGGCGATATGCCGGTGATATAACCCTGGCCCTCGGGCCGGAAGTAGGCGCCGCTCGGATCGATGATCATGGGGCATCCAGGCAGGGTGGTGGGGCATTGAACATAGAACACGCAGCGCTTGCGGGCTTGTACAGGCAGTGTGATGCCCGCTTGCCGGGCCACCTCCGGCGCGCCGATGCCCGCCGCGTTGATGACGGCGCCGCATTCGACCTCTGCGCCGTCGCGCAGCACCAGTGACCGCACCCGCCGTCCCGCGCGTCGCAGCCCGACCACCTTGTCCTTAATATAGCGCGCGCCCTGGGCAATGGATTTGCGTCGCAGGCCTTGCATCATGCCGTAGGCGTCGAGCCACCCTTCGCCTGACAGGCCCAGTGATGCCTGGGCAATATCCTCTGTGTTCAACCACGGGTATCGCCGCGACAGCGCACCTGGTTCCAACAGCGTCACGTCGGCCCCCTGTTGTTTTTGCGTGGCGTGATTCGCCTCAAGCACCGGTACGCCCGCGGCAGTCGCCAGAAAGAGATAGCCTCTCTCATGAAATGCCGCGTCCGGCTGCTGGCCGTCCACCGCGAGCAGTTCGCCAAAATGGCGCAGAAACGACGAGCCGAACAGCGACATCTGCACATTTTCGGGTGTGGAGAACTGGTGGCGAATGGATGCGGCGGACAACGCCGTGGCGCAATGCTGGTAGCTGGGGTCTTGCTCGATCACCAGCACCCGGCCGTTGAAGCCCTTGTCGGCCGTCAGAAAATAGGCTGCGGCGCTGCCAATGGCGGCGCCGCCGACTATGACGACATCGTAGCGGTCTGTGCCCATGCTGCCTGCTCCGGCGTATCAAGACGAGAAAGGCGACGCCGTGTGGCCGCCTCATGACCCGTCTATTGTTTCGTTTATTTATTCTGATTTCTCTCAGTATTTTCCCTTGGGAAATATAATTTCTTATCGGAAATGTTCATGCTATGCTGGACCCTACACGCCGGTTGGGCGGACACGGCCATTGAACGGCTGCCGCGGCTGGGCACCCCGTGGACTTCCACGCGCATGTATTGATGCATTTGAGGAACAACAGATGGATATCACCGAGCTGTTCAAGGAACTGGGTCTTGACTCCTCCGCGCTGTCGAGCGGAACCTTGCAGGTCCGCTCGCCGGTCGATGGCGCATCCATTGCCGTATTGAGCGAGCACACGAGAAACGAAACGATTCAAATCATCGGGCAGGCGCACGAGGCATTTCTCGCATGGCGCCGCGTGCCTGCGCCGCGGCGGGGCGAACTGGTGCGGCTGCTGGGCGAGGAACTGCGCACGCACAAGCAGGCCCTGGGGCGGCTTGTGTCGATAGAGGCTGGCAAGATTACAGCGGAAGGCGAGGGCGAAGTGCAGGAGATGATCGATATCTGCGACTTTGCCGTAGGCCTGTCTCGTCAGCTGTATGGCCTTACGATCGCGTCAGAGCGGCCAGGGCACCGCATGATGGAAACCTGGCATCCGCTGGGCGTCGTGGGTGTCATCTCAGCCTTCAATTTTCCGGTGGCCGTGTGGTCGTGGAATACCGCCCTGGCATTGGTGTGCGGCGATGCGGTGGTGTGGAAGCCGTCCGAGAAAACACCACTGACCGCGTTGGCATGTCAGGCGCTGCTGCGGCGTGCAATGGAAAGATTCGGCGACGCGCCGCAGGGGCTATTGGGCGTGCTGATCGGCGGGCGGGAGGTCGGCGAGGCGCTGGTGGACGATGCGCGCGTTGCGTTGGTCTCGGCAACGGGATCCACGCGCATGGGCCGGGAGGTCGGACCCCGTGTGGCACAGCGATTCGGTCGCTGCCTGCTGGAGCTGGGCGGCAACAATGCCATCATTGTGACACCGTCGGCGGATCTCGACATGGCGGCGCGCGGTATTCTATTTGGCGCGGTGGGCACCGCCGGGCAGCGATGCACGAGCACTCGGCGCCTGATCGTGCACCATTCGGTCGCCGATCGTCTGGTTGAAAAACTGAAGAAGGCATACGCCAGCGCGCGCGTCGGCAGCCCGCTGGAAGCGGGTACGCTGGTCGGACCGTTGATCGACAGGGCAGCGTTCGAGGCGATGCAATTAGCGCTTGAACAGGCGCGCGCGCATGGCGGGGCTGTGTTCGGCGGCGAACGGCAGCTTCAGGATGCCTATCCGGATGCGTTCTATGTTTCGCCCGCGCTGGTGGAGATGCCGGAACAGACAGAGGTGGTCTGCCAGGAAACATTCGCGCCTATTTTGTATGTCATGCGCTACGAGTCGTTTGACGATGCGCTGACGATGCAGAATGGCGTTCCGCAGGGCCTTTCGTCCGCTGTGTTTACCACGGACCTGCGTGAGGCGGAGCGATTCACATCGCCTGAAGGGTCCGATTGCGGCATTGCCAATGTCAATATCGGCACTTCGGGCGCCGAGATCGGAGGCGCCTTCGGCGGCGAGAAGGAGACAGGCGGAGGGCGCGAGTCGGGGTCCGATGCCTGGAAGGCCTATATGCGGCGGGCGACAAATACAATCAACTATTCGCGCGAATTGCCGCTGGCCCAGGGCATCAAGTTCGGAGACGATTGACCGCGTATCCCTATTCCACCGCCTTGACCATGTCTTCGATGACTTTCTTGGCGTCGCCAAAGACCATCATGGTCTTGTCCATGTAGAACAATTCATTCTCCAGGCCGGCATAGCCGGCAGCCATGGAGCGCTTGTTGACGATTACCGTCCTGGCTTTGTAGGCTTCGAGAATGGGCATGCCGGCAATGGGCGATGCCGGGTCGTTCTTGGCCGCGGGGTTTACGACATCGTTGGCTCCCAATACCAGCACGACGTCGGTCTGGGAGAATTCACCGTTGATGTCTTCCATTTCGAATACCTGGTCGTATGGCACCTCGGCTTCAGCCAGCAGCACGTTCATGTGACCCGGCATGCGGCCGGCCACCGGATGGATGGCGTACTTGACGGTCACGCCGCTATCGGCCAGTTTTTCGGCCAGTTCCTTGAGCGCGTGCTGGGCGCGGGCGACCGCCAGGCCGTAGCCCGGCACGATCACGACGGTCTCGGCATTGCTCATGAGAAAAGCAGCATCCTCCGGGCTGCCCGACTTCACGTTGCGTTGCGCCGACCCGCCCGCGCTTGCGGCGGCGCCCGGCTCGGCGCCGAAGCCGCCCAGTATGACATTAAAGAAAGACCGGTTCATGGCCTTGCACATAATGTAGGACAGAATGGCGCCCGACGATCCGACCAGCGAGCCGGCAATGATGAGCATGGGATTGTTCAGCGAGAAGCCTATGCCTGCGGCAGCCCAGCCTGAATAGCTGTTGAGCATCGATACCACCACCGGCATGTCGGCGCCGCCAATGGGGATGATGATCATCACGCCCAGCGCGAATGCCAGCAGGGCCATGATGATGAAAGGCAGCCAAGCCTGCGTCGCCATGAACCAGAGGCCGCAGGCGATCATTGCAAGGCCCACGATTAGATTCAGCATATGCTGGCCGCGAAACACCACGGGCGCGCCCTGAAACAGCCGGAACTTGTATTTGCCGGCCAGCTTGCCGAAGGCAATCACGGACCCCGAGAAGGTGATGGCGCCCACGAATGTGCCGATGAACAGTTCGAGCCGGTTGCCGGTGGGGATGGGGGCTCCCTGGGCAGCAATGCCGAAGGCATGCGGTTCGGACACGATGGCGATGGCGATGGCCACCGCGGCAAGACCTATCATGCTATGCATGAAGGCTACCAGCTCGGGCATCTTGGTCATTTCGACACGCTTTGCCATGATCGTGCCCAGTGTGCCGCCTATCAGCAGTCCCAGAACAACGCGCCCAAGGCCGATGGCAGCGCTGCCCTGGGCGGCCAGCGTCACGATCAATGCTGCTGTCGTCAGCACCGCGATAGCCATGCCTGCCATCCCGAAGGCATTGCCGCGCCGCGACGTGGTCGGGTGCGACAGTCCCTTGAGCGCCTGGATGAAGCAGACCGAGGCAATGAGGTACAGCAGTGTGACCAGGTCCATGGAGATCATGACTGGCCTCCCGATTTTTTCTCTTTCTTCTTGAACATCTCCAGCATGCGCCGTGTGACGAGGAAGCCGCCGAAAACATTGACCGCGGCGAGCGCCACGGCAAAAATTCCCATGGTGTGCGCCAGTCCGCCTGTAGTCAGCGCGGCGGCGAGCATCGCCCCCACGATGATGATGGCAGAGATGGCGTTGGTCACGGCCATCAGCGGCGTATGCAGTGCTGGCGTCACATTCCAGACGACGTGAAAGCCAACATAAACGGCGAGCACAAAAATGATCAGGTTGATGAGGGTGTGGTTGACCAGTTCCATCAGGCATTCCTCAGTACTTTGCCGTCCTTGCATACCAGGCAGGCGGCGACGATTTCATCATCGTGCTGAATGTCCAGTTGCGCTTCGGCACCGGTCACCAGCTTCAGGAAGTCAAATATATTGCGGGCGTACAGCGCTGACGCGTCGTGCGGCACAAGTGCGGCCAGATTGCTGTAGCCGATAATGGCCACGCCATTCACCATGGCAACCTTATCCTTCTCGGATAGGGGGCAGTTGCCGCCGCGCTCGACGGCCAGGTCCACGATGACCGACCCAGGTTTCATCCCATGCACGGTGTCCGCACTGATGAGCTCGGGGGCGGGGCGGCCGGGTATCAGGGCGGTGCTGACGACAATATCGGCCTGCTTGCAGCGTTCGGCCACCAGCGCCGCCTGGCGCGCCATCCATGCGGCCGGCATGGGGCGCGCGTAGCCACCAGTTCCTTCGGCGATCTCGCGCTCCTCATCGGTTTCGTAGGGTACATCGATGAACTTGGCACCCAGCGATTCGATCTGCTCTTTGGCGGCAGGCCGCACATCCGATGCCTCGACCACCGCGCCAAGGCGCTTGGCCGTGGCGATCGCCTGCAATCCGGCCACGCCTGCGCCGAGCACGACGGCCCGGGCCGCCTTGAGCGTACCCGCGGCGGTCATCATCATGGGAAAAAGGCGGCCATATTGATTGGCTGCCAGCAACACGGCCTTGTATCCGGCCAGATTGGCTTGAGATGAAAGCACATCCAGGCTCTGCGCGCGCGTGATGCGCGGCGCCGCCTCCAGTGCAAACGCGGTGAGGCCGGCCGCGGCCATCCGCGCCAGGCCGTCGGCATCGAAAGGGTCCAGCATACCCACCAGCACCGAGCCTGGCTTCATCAAGGCAAGCTCCTGTGGGTCGGGCGCTCGAACTTTCAGCACGAGTTCTGCGGCCAGCGCATCGCCCTGGTCCACGATGCGGGCGCCCGCCTGCTCGTAGGCTGCGTCGGGAAAATGCGCCAGCGCGCCCGCGTCTTTCTCAACGAGCACGGTATGTCCCGCGGCTACATACTTCTTGACGATTTCGGGGGTGCCCGCCACGCGGGTCTCGCCGCCCCGGCGCTCGCGCGGAATTCCTGTTTGCATAAGGCTGTGCTCTCCACCTGATCAATATTCTTTGGTGGACACTATACCAAGTTGTCCACACACTTATTTGCATTCTTCCCGGGGATTATTCAGTAGACTGGCTTCTGTCGCATTCAAAACACAGGAGAATGAAATGGGACTACTCGACTCGATCTCTTCCGCCCTGGGAGGGCAAGGCGCGGGGCAGGCGGCGCTCCTGCCCGTCCTGATGGATCAGATCAAGAAATATCCGGGCGGATTGCAGGGGCTTTTGGCCAGTTTTCGTGAAGGCGGCCTGGGTGAAGTTATCGCCTCGTGGGTCGGTCCGGGCCAGAACCTGCCTATATCCACGGATCAGGTCCAGTCCGTGCTCGGAGACGGCATGATCAACGCCATGGCGCAGGAAAGCGGGCAGGACAAGGGCGACGTGCTGCGGAATCTGACGTCGCTGCTGCCCTCGCTGGTCGATCAGGCCACCCCCGATGGCGAAGAGAGTGCGGCGAGCGGCCTGGACGACAACCTGCTCGGCTCGGTATCGGGCCTGCTCGGCAAGCTGTAGTCAACAATCGTGCGGCGCGCGGTTGCGGGCTCTCAGCCCCTGCTCGCCGCCAAGGCCTGCTCCAGGTCTTCGATCAGGTCGTCAATGTGCTCGATGCCGATGGATAGGCGGATCATGTCTTCTCCCACCCCCGCTTTGGCCAACTCGTCGGGATTGAGCTGGCGGTGTGTGGTGGATGCGGGATGGCAGGCCAGCGACTTTGCATCCCCGATGTTGACCAGGCGTAGGATAAGCTTGAGTGCATCGATGAAGCGCGCACCCGCGGCGCTGCCGCCCTTGATGCCAAAGGACAGTATGCTGGCCGGCTTGCCGTCGAAATACTTTTTCGCCAGCGCGTGCTCCGGATGATCCTCAAGCCCGGCATATTGCACCCACGATACTTGATCATGTTGCTGCAGGAAGCGCGCCACCGCCAAGGCATTCTCGGTATGGCGAGCCATGCGCAGTGGCAGTGTTTCCACGCCTTGCAGTACCAGGAATGCGTTGAAAGGTGACAGCGCCGCGCCAGTGTTGCGCAGCGGCACAACCCGGCAGCGGCCGATGTAGGCGGCCGGGCCGAATGCTTCGGTGTAGACCACCCCATGATAGGAGGGATCGGGCTCGTTCAGCATGGGGAAACGGTCCTTGTGTTCGGCCCACGGAAACTTGCCTGAGTCGACAATCGCGCCCGCGATGGTGGTGCCGTGTCCGCCCATGTATTTTGTCAGCGCATGCACCACGATATCGGCCCCGTATTCAATGGGGCGGCATAGCGCAGGCGATGCAACGGTATTGTCCACGATAAGCGGCACCCCATGCCTGTGCGCCGCCTCGGCAATTGCCTCGATATCCACCACATTGCCCGCCGGATTGCCTATGGATTCGCAGAACACGGCCTTGGTATGCTCGTCGATGAGGCTTTCCAGCGCCGCCACATCGTCGTGAGGCGCAAATTTCACTGTAAGGCCCTGGCGCGGAAAGGTATGGGCGAAAAGGTTGTAGGTGCCCCCATATAGCTTGGACACTGAAACAATATTGTCGCCAGCCTGCGCGATAGTCTGGATGGCGTAAGTCACGGCCGCCATGCCTGAAGCAACGACCAATGCGGCCACCCCGCCCTCCAGCGCCGCTACGCGCTCCTCAAGCACGGCATTGGTGGGGTTCATGATGCGGGTATAGATATTGCCCGGCACTTTCAGATCGAACAGGTCCGCGCCATGTTGGGTGCTGTCGAAGGCATAGGAGGTTGTCTGATAGATAGGGACGGCGACGCTCTTGGTCGTGGGGTCGGGCTGATAGCCGGCATGAATGGCAAGTGTCTCGAATTTCATGATTTTGCGTAGTTGTGTGATGAAAAAAATAAGGCGTGACTAGTCCGCATCGTAATGGCTGCCGCCCCTGGCTGAAAGGACGATTGCAACATGTTTATATTTCCTATGGTTATATTAAAGTAAAAGACGCTGCGGTTGGCGATTATTTGGATCATCCCGGGGGGCATATTCAGCATTGCCCCTGACGCGTCATACCTTGATGGGTTAGCATTCCACCTATTCGCTTAAAAATGGCGGGGGGGCGTGCCCCTGGTTTTCGAGGCCCATTAATGAAAGTTTGGTTGAAGCGGGTATTGTTCAGTCTGGTTGTGGTGATCATTGCCGCAGTGGTGGGCATTGCCATCTTTCTTTTGACGTTCGATCCCAATGCTTACAAGAACAAGCTGGAGGAGGTCGTCTACAACCGGTATCACCGTACGTTGTCCATCAACGGGGATATCGAGCTTTCACTTTTCCCGCGCATAGGCCTGTCGGTTCAGGATGTTTCGCTGTCCAACCGCGACAGCGACGATCTGTTCGCATCCATAGACAGCGCGCGTTTCGCAGTGGCCATTTGGCCGCTGCTGTCCAACCGGCTTGTGGTCGATCATGTAGCCGTCTCGGGATTCAAGGCCTGGATTCGGCGTGACGAAAACGGCCATTTCAATTTCGACGATTTGCTCGGCCGTGAGCGCGTTGCGGTACGGGCTCATCCGTCCGCCCTGGTCGCCGGGGCGCTGGTGGGCGCCGATGGCGCTGGGAAGGGCGCGCAGCAAGCGAGTGTGGATGAGGCCATGCCAGACGGCGCGGCGCCGGTGGCCGCCACGGAGCATGGTTCCAGCGGTTTCCGCTTTTCGCCTTTGTCCATTGCGGCCGCACAGGAGGCCGTGCGCCGCACGGATCTGCAGATCGATATCGCCGGTCTGGATCTGAAAAACGGCGAAATTCATCTGTATGACACAAGAACTGGTGCCTTGGGACGGATCGAAAAGCTGGAAGTCAATACGGGACGGATGACATTCAACCAGGCATTCGATGTGGCCCTGAAGGGTCGGCTCATCGGCAAACACCCCGAGGCCGATGCGGCCTTGTCGGGCCAGGCGCTGGTACAGTTCAATCCCAATGAGCAGAAATATTCCGCACAGAAACTCAACCTGCAAATCAGCGGGAAGCTCGGCGAGCTCACGGCCAAGACGGCAGTGTTGCGGGGCAATGTGGCCTACGACAATCACGCCGACCTGCTTGATGTCAGCAATCTGGAAATGCAGGTGCAGGGGGATGTGGAGGGACCGCATCCTATCGCGGGGCTCGAGACCTCGTTGACCGCGCCCCGGCTCAAGGTGGATCGCAGCAGGGCGGAGCTTCGCGTGGAAAAATTGGCGTTTCGTGCCAAGGGGAAGACACCCGAACAGGCTTTTGATATTGCCTTCGATGCACCCAGCCTGTCCGTCTCGCCGGAGGCGGCGAAGGGTGAGCCTGTGCAAGGCACGGTCAAACTGACCCGGCCCGATAGCGTGCTGGGCGTTTCGTTGGGCATGTCCGGCCTGGGCGGCGACGCCGCCAACCTTACGCTCAAAGAGCTGAAGATCGAGGCCAGCCTGAAGGAAGACCAACGCTTGGTGCAGTTGAACATGACATCGCCGGCCACATGGGGCGTGTTTCGACGCGCCGGAGGCCTGTCCGCCATGAAGGGCGATATCCGTATCAACGATACCGCCCTGCCCGGTGGGAGCTTTGAATTTCCTTTCATTGGAAGTTTGCAGGCCGATCTGGTCAAGGACAAGCTCGCCAGCGAAATCGACGCCGTGCTGAGCGGCAGCAAACTCAACTTCCGCCTCGACGCCACGCAGCTTCAGGACCCGAAGATCAAGTTCGCCCTGACCGCCGACAAGCTCGATTTCAATACCATGTTTCCGGTTCCGCCCGCAAAGCCAGCGGCGGAAGGTAAGCCTGCGGCCAAGGAGGGCGGCGCTGAAAAGCAGGCGCCCGCCAAGGCCGAGCCCCGGTCATCGGCCGCCGGCAGCGACACGCTCGATATGGCCTTTCTTGATTCCGTCGATCTGTCGGGTACCTTCAAGATCGGCGAGTTGAAGGCGCAGTCCCTTCAGGCTTCGGATGTGTCTGCGGATCTGCGTGCAAGCGATGGCCGGATGGCTGTAAACAATCTGCATGCGTCGCTGTATGGCGGTACACTCGTCGGCCGGCTGACGGCGGACTCGAAAAACGCGCTGGGTGCCGCACTCACGCTATCGGGCGTGGACGTGGGGTCGCTGCTGCACGACTATGGCCGCGAAGACAGGCTGCGCGGCAAAGGAACAATCAAGGTCGATGTGCGCAGCCAAGGGTCGACCAGCGCCGCCCTGGAGGCGGGCCTCACGGGCTCCGTTCAGCTGCGCGTGCGCGATGGCGCCGTGCGGGGCATCGACCTCCTGCGCACTCTGGGGGAAGTCAACGAAGCGGTGCGCAATGTATTCAGTGGCCAATTGCCGGGTATTGCAAATCAGATCGACATGGGGCGCCAAACCGATTTCACGTCGCTGGATGCGGATGTCGATCTTGAGCGCGGGCAGGCGACCATCTCCCGGCTGAACATGGCGGCTCCCTTGCTGCGCGTCACACAGGGTAAGCCTGCCACGGTGGACCTGGTCAACGATCAGATGGATCTGATGGTGAATGTGCGCCTGGTGGGTACCACCAAGGGCCAATCGGAAAGGAATCTCGCCAATCTTCGAGGCGTTACGATCCCGCTGCGTATCTCCGGTCCCACCAATGCGCCCTCATTCCGTGTTCAATGGGACAGCATCAATAGCAAGGAGATCGAGCAGGCAGTCAGCGAAGGCCTGGTCGACATGCTGTCCAATCAGGCCAGCCAGAAAAGCAGAAAATCCGACAAGCCCGCAGCCACGCCGCATGCCGATCCGGTCAAGAGCATCGGCGAGGCCATCAAGGGCCTGCTGGGGCAATGACGCGCGGACGAAGCCCGCGAATATTCCTGGAGCAAATATCCATGACCGACGCTGTTTATTTTCCGATTGCCGCCTGTGGCGGCGTGTCTGATGCCGACGCGGCCTCCTACGACCGGCGTTGGCTGGTGGTCGATGACAAGGGGGAATGGCTGTCGCGCACGCACGGCGATGCGCTGGCAGGCATCGAGGTGGGCCTGCGCTTTGGCTATCTTGTCGTACGCGCGCCAGGCATGCTGCGCCTGGATATTCCGCTGGACGTAATCGAGGATGACGACAGCGTGCGTCGCAAGGCAACCGTGGCGGGCGTGGAAGTGGACGTTGTCGACGAGGGCGATCTGGCCGCTACTTGGCTGTCGACCTATCTCGGGCGGCCCTGCCGCTTGGCGAAACTTGATCCGGAAGGGCAGCAAGTGCCCTGGCCGGACGCACGCTGAAACGCCGACAAAGCAAGGGCTTGTTCAGCCCTTGCCGGTCAGGCGGCGGTACTTGGCCATGAGCATGTCGCCGTCTTCAGTGTGTTCGGGATCTATCACGATGCATTCGACCGGGCACACCACCTGACATTGCGGCTCATCGAAGTGGCCCACGCATTCCGTGCATTTGCTTGCTTCGATCTCGTAGATTTCCACGCCCATGAAAATGGCGTTGTTCGGGCATTGCGGCTCGCACACATCGCAGTTGATGCATTCATCGGTAATGTGCAGTGCCATGGCAAAAACTTCCTGCAAGAACAAAATCGGGGCAACAGAGCGCGACGCGCCCTCGGGATAGTGTAATCCGGCCGCGTGTATGGGCGCTGATTAACCCTGCTGGCTTCGTTCCTGCTCTTGCTGCGCGCGCCTGCGGCTGGCCTTTTCATGCAGCCAGCGCTCCACCGAAGGGAACACGAACTTGCTGACGTCGCCGCCCAGCAACGCAATTTCCCGCACAATGGTGCCGGAAATGAACTGATATTGCTCGGAGGGCGTCATGAACAGCGTTTCCACCTCAGGCAGCAAATGGCGGTTCATACCGGCCATCTGGAACTCATACTCGAAATCGGATACGGCTCTCAGGCCGCGTACGATGACGCGGCCATTGCGCTCGCGCACGAAGTCCTTGAGCAGGCCCGCAAAGCTGAAGACCTCGACATTGGGATAATGCCCCAGGACTTCACGGGCGATCTCCACGCGCTCTTCGACGGTAAAGAACGGCTTTTTCGCCCGGCTGTCGGCGACACCGACCACGACGTGGTCGAAGAGACCTGCGGCGCGTCTCACGAGGTCTTCATGGCCGCGTGTCATGGGGTCGAATGTTCCGGGATATATTGCAGTAATCATGCAAGTTCTGGGTATCTGTGAGGTTTGTCGCCAATATAGCCGTCGAATGCCGTATGCGTCCGGGGCACTTATTCTTGTTCCAAAGCTGGATTATTGTCGTTTTCTTGCGTTGCAGCAAATCGGAACAGATGGAAATGAACCTGACCAGCTTTTGATTGGCGCAGCAGATCGAACCCGGCAGGTGCTGAAATAGCCTCTTCGGCCTCCACATACACCAGACCGCCGTGGCGCAAGGCATTGGGAAGGCGAGGCCATAGATTGTCCAGCCAGCCCTTGCCAAACGGTGGGTCAAGCAAGACCAGATCGAACACGGCATCATCAAGGCGATCAAGCACCATGATGGCGTCCCCGGCGTGGATGCGCACGCTGTCGGCGCCCAGCCGCGTGCGCAGCGCGCGCAACGCGGCCACCGCTTGTGGGGAGGACTCGACCATCAGCACGCGGCCCACGCCGTGCGATGCTGCCTCCAGGCCCAGCGCACCGGTGCCTGCGAACAGGTCCAGCACTTGCTTGCCGGCGAATTGGCCGGTCCAGAAGTGGCGCAGCCAGTTGAAGAGGGTTTCGCGCACCCGATCGGGCGTGGGGCGCAAGCCGGGTGCGTCGATGACGGGTATCGGCGTTTTGCGATAATCACCGCCTACAATACGGACTATGTGTTTTTTCATGGATGATGTCTGGCAACATGCCTGCATGTGTGCTGGCGCAAATGCCTGACGAAGTTGCCTGCGGCATGACGCCGCGGCTCGCCGAGGCGGCATTTGCCGAATGGGAATAGTGTAAAGGGTATGTTCAGTTTTTTTAAAAGAAAAAAACCGGCACCGGCTGGGCGCGACAATGACACGCCAGCCGAGGGGCAGGAACAGGGCGCTGGCGATGCTTCGGGGCAGGCTGGCGCTTCTTCCGACGATGCGCAGGGGACGCTCGCTCCCCCCGCTCCCGAACAGGCGCCCGCCGGCGAAGCACTGAAGTCCGCGACGCCGGAATCCCATGCCCTGGTGCCCGGATACGCCGCGGTTGAGCCGTCGCCTCCTCGTGTCGAATCCGAACCGCAGCCCGAACCCAAACCCGAGCCCGAGCAGGTACCGCAGCTCGAACCCGAATCCGAGCCTGGACCCGAACCCGGATCGGCGCAGGAACCGGAGCAGGAACCGGAGCAGGATCCGGGGCCGGACCACAAACCCAGGGCAGACGCCGAATCGGAAGCGGAGCCCACGTCCGCGCCGGCGCGTACATCCTGGTTGACGCGCTTGCGTCAGGGCCTGTCGCGCACGGGGCAGAGCATAGGCGGGATTTTCGTTGGCGTGAAGGTCGATGAAAACCTGTTCGACGAGCTGGAAACGGCGCTGATCATGGCGGATGCCGGCGTGGAGGCCACGCAGAAGCTGCTGGCCAGCCTGCGCACGCGTGTTCGCAAAGAGCGCCTGGAGGACGCCGGCCAGGTTCGTGCCGCTTTGCGCGATATTCTGGCTGATCATCTGGCCCCCCTGGAAAAGAAGTTTCCGCTGGGCCAAACCAAACCGATGGTTGTCATGATTGCCGGCGTCAACGGTGCAGGCAAGACGACCTCCATCGGCAAGCTCGCCAATCATTTTCAGGCTCAGGGAACCAGCGTGCTGCTTGCCGCGGGCGATACTTTCCGGGCTGCTGCGCGCGAACAACTGATCGAATGGGGCAAGCGAAATCATGTCAATGTCATTGCGCAGGAAGGCGGCGATCCGGCGGCCGTGGCATTTGACGCAGTCAACGCCGGACGCGCGCGCGAGGCTGGCGTGGTCATGGTCGACACGGCGGGGCGGTTGCCCACCCAGTTGCATCTGATGGAGGAGCTGAAAAAAATCCGACGCGTCATCAGCAAGGCGGACAGCGCCGCCCCGCACGAGGTGCTTCTTGTCGTTGACGGCAATACCGGCCAGAACGCCATTGCGCAGATACGGGCATTTGATGCCGCCATCAATCTCACCGGCCTGGTTGTCACCAAGCTGGACGGCACGGCAAAGGGCGGCACCCTGGCCGCGGTGGCGGCGGGCAGCCAGGGCGTGCGTCCTGTCCCGGTGTACTGGATCGGCGTGGGCGAAGGGTTGAACGACCTTCAGCCCTTTGTTGCCAAAGAGTTTGCCGCCGCCCTGGTCGGCGAATAGCGGGCGGCTAGGGCGTCCCGCTCTCTTGAGCGGGCCAGGGGCCTCGGTAGCCCAATTGACTTGAAATCGCGCCCGCGCAGCGCATCAGCGCTGTGGCGATGGCGCCATCGGGGCTGGCATCGAACAGGGTGCTGGGCCCCAGGCTGGTCAATGCCAACACGATATTGCCCGAATGGTCGAATACCGGCACTGAAAGCGCATCGATACCCGGCAGCGGGTTGCCGAGAGCCCGCGCGAGGCCAGCCCGCCGGATATCCCGCACCAGGCCCTGCAGGGCGTCATCGTCTGGCCGCTCTGGTGTGATGCTGGTAACAACGGCGGCATCGCCCAATTCCCGGTCGATATAGTGGCGTGTTACCTTCGGCGGCAGCCAGGCCACAAATACATGCCCGGTGGCCGTGTGGCGCATGGACATGACGGTGCCCTTACGCATATTGACATGCACGGGATAGCTGGCTTCGGAGATATGTATCATTGTGGGCCCGTGCGAACCCAGCACGGCAATGGCCAGCGTGTGGCCGATTTCCCCCGCAAGCCGGGTGACATGAGGCAGGGCAAGTCGCACCGGATCCAGTCTTTGCAGACTGACCAGACCCATCTGAAGTGCAAAGGGCCCCAGTTCGTAGCGGCCTGTGGCGTCGTCCTGCTGGACGGCGCCCACGCGTGTGAAGCTCACCAGGTAGGGATGCGCGCGCGACGAGCTCATACCCGCGCGGGCAGCCAGGTCGCCCAGATTGAGAGGGATGCCGGCGTCGACCAGTGCTTCCAGCAGCCGGAAGCCTGTCTCCACGGACTGGATGCTGCGGCGTGCGTCGGGGTCGGCGTTGCGGGTTCTTTGCGTCATGCCGCACTATACAACGGGCGCGGGCGCCATGCCCGTCACGGGTTAAAATGGTGCCACATTCACTGGGCCTGCAACGATGAGCAATCTTACCAATCTACATCCCGATACCGTGGACGCGTCCGGCGACGCGGCCTGCGGCATCTCTCCCGTCTCCGAGATCGTGGCCGAACTGCGCGCGGGTCGCCTGGTTATTCTTGTCGACGAAGAAGACCGGGAAAATGAAGGCGACCTGGTCATGGCGGCCCAGTATGTCACGCCGCAGGCCATCAATTTCATGGTCACCCATGCGCGCGGCCTGGTCTGTCTTACCCTTACCGAAGAACGCTGCCGGCAATTGCAGCTGCCGCTCATGGCAAGCCGCAACGGCACGCGCTTCGGTACCAATTTCACGATGTCCATAGAAGCCGCCGAGGGCGTGGACACAGGCATTTCCGCGGCTGATCGCGCGCGCACCATCCAGGTTGCCGTGGCCCGCGACGCCAAGCCCTCCGATCTCGTGCAGCCAGGTCACATCTTTCCTGTACAGGCCGTTAAGGGCGGCGTCCTGGTGCGCGCTGGCCACACCGAGGCTGGCTGCGATCTTACGGCCCTGGCTGGCCTGACGCCAGCCGCTGTTATCTGCGAAATTCTCAAGCCCGACGGCACCATGGCGCGCTTGCCGGATCTGAAGCGATTCGCCACTGAGCACGGCCTGAAGATCGGCACCATTGCTGATCTCATTCAATACCGCAGCGAGCACGAATCCATGGTCGAGCGTATCGCTTCGCGCGATGTGCAGACGCCGTGGGGGCCTTTCGCAGCGGTGGCCTACAGAGACCTCGCATCCGGCGCCCTGCATCTCGCGCTGGTGCACGGCGACATCCAGCCCGATACCGAGGCGCTGGTGCGGGTGCATGAGCCCACCAGCCTGCTCGATGTCATGTTCGAAGGCGCTACCTCGCACAGCTGGGGCATACCCAGCGCCCTGCGCGCCATAGCAGCGGCACCGTCCGGTGTGCTCATCATGCTCAACTGCCAAGGTTCGGCGGACCTGCTCTTTGGCCAGTTCGAAAGCTGGGCGGAAGAGGAGCCGGTCGAGGCAAAGACATCCGAACGCGACAATCGCTACGGCCTGCGCACCTATGGCATCGGAGCGCAAATCATGCGCGACCTGAATGTCGGTAAGGCCCGTCTGTTGGCCCGCCCGCGAAAAATGCCCAGCATGACCGGCTTTTCGCTGACGATAACAGGTTACGATAGTGAACCTACCACCCCATAAAGGACATCTCATGACTCCTTACACCATGGCTCCGGATCTAAACGGTGAAGGTCTGCACATTGGTATCGTACGGGCGCGTTTCAACGAGGAAATCGGCCTTGCCGAGCTTGATGCCTGCCTGGCCGAACTCGCCGAACTGGGCGTGGACGAGCGCGACGTCATGGTCGTATCCGTGCCCGGCGCGCTTGAACTGGGCGTCACGCTGGCACAGATGGCCGAGACATTCGAGTTTGACGCACTGATCGCATTGGGCGCCGTTATCCGCGGTGAGACCTATCATTTCGAAATTGTCAGCAACGAGAGTGCATCCGCCATGAGCCGTGTGGCGCTTGAAACAGGCATTCCTGTCGCGAACGGCGTCCTTACCACCGATACCGAGGAACAGGCGCAGGCGCGCTCCGCCGACAAAGGGCGCGATTGCGCGCGCGCGGCGGTGGAGATGGCCAATCTGGTGGCCGCACTGGAGCCAGAGTCCGATGACGAGGACGACGAAGATTTCGACGAAGACGACGAAGAGGATTGATATCTTGACCACAGCTAAGACGCAGGGTACGCCGTCGGGCGGCTCGCGGGCCAGCGCCCGCAGTGCGCGGCGGCGTGCGCGCGAATTTGCCCTGCAAGGCATATACGCCTGGCTGCTGCGCGGGGGCAGCGGCCTGCAGGATGCCGGCGAAATCGATGCGCATATCCGGGATGACAGCGAGTTCCAGGACGCGGACGCCGACTGGTACAAGACATTGTTCGATGGTGTCGTGCATGCCGCGCCCGCGCTGCGGGAGCAGTTCATGCCGTATGTGGACCGTCCGCTGGGCGAATTGTCGCCGATAGAGCACGGCATATTGCTCATAGGCAGTTTCGAACTTATCAACCACATCGAAGTGCCCTACAAGGTCGCCATCAACGAGGCGGTCGAGTTGGCCAAGTCATTTGGCGGCACCGATGGCTTCAAGTTCGTGAACGGCGTGCTCGACAAGGTGGCCGCCGATGTTCGACAGGCCGAAACCAGTGCCTCGGCCAGGCGCCGCTAGGCGGAAGGCCAATCCACCTGCGGCGGCATGATCAACCTGGGGCACACGTCTGGACCTTGCTATCTTGGATACAGAATTTGACCTGATCTCCCGGTATTTCAGGCGGGCCGCGCCCGCCGGCATGCTGGGCGTGGGCGACGACTGCGCCCTGCTGGCACCCAGGACAGGCTGGCAAATGGCCACCAGCACCGATTTGCTGATTGAAGGCACGCATTTTCTGGCCGAGGATGACCCAGGCAGTCTTGGCCACAAGGCGCTGGCGGTCAATATTTCCGATCTGGCTGCCATGGGCGCGGAGCCGCTTGCCTGCCTGCTTGGCCTCTCGCTGCCTCGCATTGACCACACATGGCTGGCGGCCTTTACGGAAGGCTTTCACTGCCTTGCGCAGCGGGCACGCTGCCCTTTGATTGGCGGGGACACCACCCGGAGCCCCGCTGGCCTTGTAATCAGCGTGACCGTGCTGGGGCAGGTACCTGCGGGCCAGGCCCTGCTGCGCAGCGCCGCACGGCCTGAGGACGATATCTGGGTTACAGGCCTCCTGGGGGCGGCGGATGTGGCCCTGCAGCTTAGGCTGGGGAAGTTGCCCGCCAACCCCGATTTGCTGGCCGCAACCCGGGATGCGCTGGACAGGCCCGATCCGCCCTGGTCTTTTGCACCCGCGCTGGCTGGCCTTGCCCATGCGGCGCTCGATATTTCCGATGGGCTTTTGCAGGACCTTGGCCATATTCTCGAGGCCAGCCACTGTGGTGCTCGACTCGATTATGCGCGCATGCCCATACATCCGGCGGTCTCGAGGTCGGGACTGGATCCCGATGTGATCCAGCGCGCCGTGCTTGCCGGCGGCGATGTCTACCAACTGTGCTTTACTGCGCCGTCCGAGGCACGAGACGAAATCCAGGCTTGTGCCCGGCGGGCGGACGTCCTGGCGACGCGTGTCGGCGTCATCCGCGAGGCGCCGGGGCTGCATGTTATTGATGCAGAGGGGCAGGCTGTCAGCCTGCCCGCGGGCGGCTTCGATCACTTTTCATGATTGGCGGAACGCTCATGACTGAAGACCTACACGCTCCCGAAACATCACCTTCGCGCAAGACAAGGCCGCATCCGGCATGGATTTTCCGGTCCCCGGCTCGTGTGCTGGTTTTTGGTTTCGGAAGTGGGCTTTTGCGTCCCGGCCCCGGCACATGGGGAACCTTGGTGGGATGGTTGTTGTGGCTGGTGGCCGTGTCCCGGCTATCCGACGCCGCGATCGCCGTTGTTCTGGCGCTGGCGTTCGCTGTGGGCTGCTGGCTCTGTCAGCGCGTTGGGAGGGAGCTCGGGGTCCATGACCATGGCGGCATGGTCTGGGACGAGATCGTCGCTATCTGGCTGGTGTTGTGGCTTACGCCGCCGTCCATCCTGGCGCAATTGATTGCCGTCATTATTTTTCGCTTCTTCGACATTCTCAAGCCGCCGCCGGTACGCTACCTTGATCGGCATATACGCAATGGCCTTGGTGTCATGGTGGATGACTTGATGGCGGCGGCATACAGCTTGCTGCTCATGGCTGTGCTGGTGCGTTTTGGCGTCCTGTGACGCAACCTTGTTTCTCTTGGCTAGAGGCTATCATGACGATGGACAACAATGCGGAGCTTGCAGCGGCATTGGGCAAGCTGCTTGAGCAGAGCGGCTGGATGCTCGCCTGCGCCGAATCCTGCACGGGCGGGCTGCTGGCCGCCGCCATGACTGAAACGCCGGGCTCGAGCGCATGGTTCGACCGGGGATTCGTGACATATAGCAATGCTGCCAAGGTCGAGCATCTGCGTGTCAGTGAAGATACACTGGAGCACTTTGGCGCTGTCAGCGAAGAGACTGCCATGGAAATGGCCTCGGGCGCGCTCGCGGCATCCAGCCGTGCCCAGTTGGCCGTGTCCACCACAGGCATTGCAGGGCCGGATGGTGCCACGCCGGGCAAGCCGGTGGGCATGGTGTGCTTTGGCTTTGCGCATCGCACATCGGGCGGTGTCTCCACACGCGCCATGACCCGCATTTTCGAAGGCGACCGCGCCGCCATACGCCGCGCGGCGGTTGCATTCGCCATTCGCACGGCAATCGACCTATCAGCCCCCCAGGACTAGGGAGCGTGCGGTATTGATGGCGTCGCGTGTGGCGCGCGCCGCCGCCGCGGCCGCTTCGCGCCAGTCGTCGCCGCCGCTGGCATACAGGATGGCGCGGGAGGAGTTGATCAGCATGCCTGTGCCGCGACTGTCAAGGCCGGCCTTGACGGTAGCAGGGATGTCGCCGCCCTGCGCGCCGATACCGGGGACCAGCAGAGGCATGTTGCCCACATGGGCGCGCACTCTGGCAAGCTCCTCCGGAAATGTGGCACCCACCACCAGCGCACACTGGCCGCTGGTGTTCCATCTTTCGGCAACCAGGCGGGCTACTCGCAGATATAGCGGCTCTCCCTGGGCGGATTCGACAAACTGCAGATCGGAGCCGCCCGTGTTGGATGTTCGACATAAGACAATGACACCCTTGCTTCTCCATGAAAGATAAGGCTCTATGCTGTCGTAGCCCATATAGGGATTGACGGTGACGGCGTCCGCCCCGTAGCGCTCGAATGCCTCGGTTGCATAATGCGTTGCGGTGGAGCCAATATCCCCACGTTTGGCGTCCAGCACGATGGGTAGGTTAGGGTGTTGGTCCTGGATATAGGCGCAGAGATCCTCGAGCTGATCCTCTGCGCGCGCGCTTGAAAAATAGGCGATCTGCAGCTTGATCGCACAAGCATACTGCGCTGTGACGTCAACGATGGCGCGGCAGAACTCGTAAATAGCGTCTGGCCGACCCGACAGTTCGGCGGGAAATCGTTGCGGATCGGGGTCCAGCCCCACTGTCAGCAGCGAGCCTGTTGCGGCCCAGGCTTGTTCGAGTTTTTGGGTGAAGATCATGGCTCGATTGAATGGTTATAAGCGTTGCATGAGATGTGAGACGACGACGGCCGCCCAGGTCAGCACCAGCACCAGCAGTGACAACAGCACCGCTGCGCTGCCCAGGTCCTTGGCGCGTCCGATAAGCGGATGATGCTCCACCGTGATGGTGTCTGCCAGGGCCTCTATGGCCGAATTGAGCAGCTCCACGATCAATACGAACACCACTACGCCGATCAGCAGGGCCGCTTCCGCCAGACTGCGACTGATCCACACGGCAACGGGGACCAGCACGGCAGCCATCAGCAACTCCTGGCGGAATGCGGCTTCGTGCCTGAAGGCGGCGGCCAGGCCTTTTGCGGAATATCGCAGGGCATTGACAAGGCGGGCCGGCCCGCCTTTGCTCTTGTAGGAGGAGTGCATGGCTTCAGAATGCGTGAATTGTGCTCGCATTATAGTGAGTAAGTATCTACAGGCCATGTCTCGCGCTGCCGTAAGCTGCAGTGGCGTGTCGCTGCCTGCCGCAAGCAGGCCCGCCACCAGCGTGTAGAGAGCAAAAGAAAAGGCCTCCGGAGAACCGGAGGCCTTGCTTGCTGTTGTGGCAACCGGGGCGGTACGCCCCGGCGGTGTCATGACACGGCTTAGAAGCCGCCCATGCCACCCATACCGCCCATGCCACCCATGTCGGGCATCGGGGCAGCAGGCTTGTCTTCCACGATCTCGGCCACGGCGGCTTCTGTGGTAAGCAGCAGGCTGGCCACGGAGGCCGCATTCTGCAGCGCGGTGCGGGTCACCTTGGTGGGATCCAGCACGCCTTGCTCGACCAGGTCACCGTACTCGCCGGTAGCGGCGTTGTAGCCGTAGTTGCCTTTGCCGTTGCTGACTTCGTTGACGACCACGCTGGCTTCTTCGCCGGCGTTGCTGACGATGGTACGCAGCGGGGCTTCAACAGCACGCAGGATCAGCTTGATGCCGGCTTCCTGGTCGGAGTTGTCACCCTTGACCTTGGCGATGGCTGCCTTGGCGCGGATCAGTGCAACACCGCCGCCGGGTACGATGCCTTCTTCCACCGCAGCGCGGGTGGCGTGCAGGGCGTCCTCGACACGCGCCTTCTTTTCCTTCATTTCGACTTCGGTGGCAGCGCCCACGCGGATGACGGCAACACCGCCAGCCAGCTTGGCAACGCGTTCCTGCAGTTTTTCGCGATCGTAGTCGGAGGTGGCTTCCTCGATTTGGACGCGGATCTGCTTGACGCGAGCTTCGATGGACTTGCTGTCGCCAGCGCCGTCGATGATGATGGTGTTTTCCTTGGCAACTTCAATGCGCTTGGCCTGGCCGAGGTCTTCCAGCGTGGCCTTCTCAAGGGACATGCCGGTTTCTTCGGAGATGACGACGCCGCCGGTCAGGATGGCGATGTCTTCCAGCATGGCCTTGCGGCGATCGCCGAAACCGGGCGCCTTGACGGCGGTGGTCTTCAGGATGCCGCGAATGTTGTTGACCACGAGCGTGGCCAGCGCTTCGCCTTCGACATCTTCGGCCACGATGAGCAGCGGACGGCTGGATTTGGCAACTTGCTCGAGCACGGGCAGCAGATCGCGAATGTTGCTGATCTTCTTGTCGAAGATAAGGATATAGGGGTCTTCCAGAACCGACACTTGCTTGTCGGGGTTGTTGATGAAGTAGGGCGACAGGTAGCCGCGGTCGAACTGCATGCCTTCGACGACGTCCAGTTCGTTGTCGAGCGACTTGCCGTCTTCAACGGTGATGACGCCTTCCTTGCCGACCTTGTCCATCGCATCGGCGATGATCTTGCCGATGGATTCGTCGCTGTTGGCGGAGATGGAGCCAACCTGGGCGATTTCCTTGCTGGTGGTGCAAGGACGGGACAGGGTCCTGAGCTCTTCGACGGCGGCGGCGACAGCCTTGTCGATACCGCGCTTGAGATCCATGGGGTTGATGCCGGCGGCAACGTACTTCAGGCCTTCTTCGACGACGGACTGGGCCAGGACAGTGGCGGTCGTGGTGCCGTCGCCCGCGTTATCGGAAGTTTTGGAGGCCACTTCCTTGACCAGTTGTGCGCCGATGTTCTCGAACTTGTCTTTCAGTTCGATTTCCTTGGCAACCGACACACCGTCTTTGGTGACGGTGGGGGCGCCGAAGGAGCGATCAAGCACGACGTTGCGGCCCTTGGGGCCCAGAGTGGTCTTGACGGCGTTGGCCAGGACGTTGACACCACGCACGATGCGGGAGCGTGCGTCATCGCCGAAATAAACTTGCTTAGCAGCCATTGTGAAATTCCTTTAGTGATTCGTGTATGTGTCTTACTGGATCACGGCGAGGATTTCTTCCTCGCGGATGACGAGCAGCTCTTCGCCATCGACCTTGACCGACTGGCCGGCATACTTGCCGAACAGCACTTTGTCGCCAGCCTTCAGATCTACGGGCAGGACTTTGCCGTCTTCGGTCTTCTTGCCGGGGCCAACGGCCACGACTTCACCCTGATCGGGCTTTTCAGCGGCGCTATCGGGAATGACGATGCCGGAGGCAGTGGTGCGCTCGTTGTCCAGGCGCTTGACGATCACGCGATCGTGCAAAGGACGCAGTGCCATGGAGGAACTCCTGTTCAATGAATTGGGATTGATTGGTTCGTATCGCTGAGAGGTCGAAGCCGACAGAATGCTCTGTTAGCACTCAACCCCATCGAGTGCTAATTATAGGGATGATACGAGGATCTTCAAGAGGGTGTGCGGTCAAAGTTTCAGTTAGTTACATATCAGGATGTACGCCGGGCTGAATTTAGCCTGGCTAAACGGATCCAGTCTCAATATATTGCGAATGATATTTTCCCGTCGCCGCACATGACGAGGCACAGCACTTGCTTGATGGCGGGCCCACCCCAGGCGCAAACCCATGACCGACTCGACTGACACAATGCCGCCTTTGCGGCGCACTTTTAGGGAAGAGTATCTGCTCGCCGGCGCGGTGATCATTGGCGTGCTGGCCTACGCATGCGAACATGCGCTGGTGGATAACGGGCCGCTGGTCGCCCTGGCGGCCGCAGCCGTGCTGGTGGCTGCGATCGTTGGCGTTTCCCTCCGGGTGGCCCACCATGCCGAGATATTGGCCGAGAAGGTGGGAGACCCGTATGGATCCATGATCCTGACCCTGTCGGCCGTGCTGGTCGAGGTGGTGATCCTGGGCATCATGGTGGGTCACGAGCAGTCGCCGACGCTGGTGCGCGATACGATATACGCGGCGGTAATGCTGGATATCAATGGCATTCTCGGTCTGGCTGCGCTCATGGGGGGCCTGAAGCATGGCGAGCAGTCGTACAACGACGATTCGGGAAGAGTGTACGGCGTCATGATATTGACCGCCATGGGCATATCAATGATCGTGCCTGAGTTCATTCCCGAGGCTCGCAGACATATCTATGCCATCTATACCATAGGCGCGATGCTGGTGCTGTATTCATTGTTTGTGCGTATGCAGGTAGGTGCGCACAGTTATTTCTTCAGCTACAGCTACCCCGAGAAACGCCGGCGAAGCACGCATCCGCAGCCCCATGCCGCAAATTCCAGCATGATGTCCGCCGGAATCCTGGTGCTGGGCATTGTGATCATAGGCGCACTGGCCGAGGTCATGTCCAAGAGCCTGAATGTCAGTCTCGCCGCCATGTCGGCACCGCCCATGCTGGCAGGCCTGCTGGTGGCGACGATTTCCGCCTGTCCGGAGATTCTTACCGCCCTTCGCGCCGCGCTGGCGAATCGCATGCAGTCAGTGGTCAATATTGCCATGGGCGCCTCGCTGTCCACCGTCATATTGACCGTGCCGGCCATGGAGGCGCTGTCGCTGCTTACGGGCAAACCCCTGGAGATGGCCATGACACCGGTACAGACCGTGATGGTGGCCATAACGCTTTTTGCCGCTGCCATCAATCTGAATGACGGCCAGACCAACGCCATCGAAGGGATGACGCATTTCATTCTGTTTACGGCGTTTCTGATGCTGACCGCATTGGGACTCTAGCCCATGCGCCTGCTGCCGGACAAGACGCGACTGGCGGCATATGCGTTCGCCGAGAACCCCAGCCCGGAAGAATGACATGGGCCGTTTCAGTTCAAGCCGGCCTTGTCCAGGCCATACTCTTTGTCGGCGGATCCTGAGGGTGTCCGGAAAGCGACGTTCAGCCGGTTCCAGCCATTGATGCCGACCACCAGAAAGGTAAGGTCCGAAATTTCCGCCTCTGAGAGCTCTGCGCGGACTGCGTCGTAAACCGCATCGGAAACCCCATGCGGCGCCAGCGTGGTCAGGGCTTCGGTCCAGGCCAGCGCCGCTCGTTCACGTGGCGTGAAAAGAGGAGATTCCCGCCATATGGCGATATGATGCAGGCGCAACGCCCGTTCGCCGTGAATCTTGGCCTGTTTCACGTGCATGTCCACGCA
The DNA here is from genome assembly GCF_004153445.1 of Allopusillimonas soli. GTDB lineage: Bacteria > Pseudomonadota > Gammaproteobacteria > Burkholderiales > Burkholderiaceae_B > Allopusillimonas > Allopusillimonas soli. The sequence goes on along the minus strand of NZ_SDQC01000003.1, from coordinate 68,800 downwards.
AAAGGCGCAGCCATTGATCTGGGACGCCCTGATCGACACCAGGTCGTCGAACTCCCTGACGACGGCACTTTTCTTCAGACTCATGCTGAAGTTCCGATACTGGTTTGCAAGCTCGGGCGAGACTTCGAAATACGCCAAACGCTGATTCATATGATCTGATCCTGGTTGATTACCTGCCGAATGCGCGGGCCTGTCGGGGCTTGAAGTGGGCACGCCCCGTGCCTTGGCATCCTGCTGATATTAAATAATGCCGGCATGGCATCCGTCGGTGAAGAGCCAAGAACGTGCTTTTCGCTTGGGCCAAGCCTGCAGCCGGGGGGCGATGTGCTCTTCATGAATACTGAACACGCCTTGAGTATTTGCTTACTAGCATGAAACGCGCCGGCTATCTATGCTAGAACAAGAATCAACCGGAGGACGTGGATGAGCAGTCTGGAAATTCCCTCGATGCGGTCGCAATGTTCCGAACAGGAATGGCAGGCAAGAGTTGATCTTGCAGCCTGTTACCGGCTGGTCGAGATCTATGGCATGTCCGACATGATGGCCAACCATATTTCCATGCGCGTTCCGGACGAGGACAACGCCTTTCTCATCAACGCCTACGGGATGATGTACGAGGAAATTACCGCCTCCAGCCTCGTCAAGATAGATCTGGATGGCAATGTGCTTTCCAGGCCCGATTTCGGCGAACTGAACTACGGCATCAACAAGGCCGGCTATGTCATTCACAGTGCCATACATGAGGCCCGCCACGATGTCGCCTGTATCATCCACACGCACAGCTGGGCTTCCATGGCGGTATCCGCGCTTGAGTGCGGCCTGTTGCCCATCACGCAGACGGCGATGCGCTTCCTGAAAATCGGCTATCACGACTATGTCGGCGTTGTGCTCAAGGATGAAGAGAAGGCCTCGCTCGTGGAGGACCTGGGGCAGGGCGAGGCGCTTATTCTGCGCAATCATGGGGCGCTGGTGGCCGGAAGGACGGTTGGAGAGGCTTTCAACTGGATGCATAGATTGGAACTTGCATGCCGCTCACAGGTGGCCGCCATGTCTTGCAACTCGCCGTTGCGCGCCGTGCCTTCCAGTGTGCTGGAAGACACATGGCGCAATTATCAGCCGGGAACACGGCGTCCCTACGGTTTGATGGAGTGGCCCGCGCTGCTGCGCAAACTCGACCGCATGGACCCTTCATACAGAACCTGATCGACTCACCCTGATCGATGGCCCGCGCATGGCTTCCCGCGGGCCGCCCTATACCGCAAGCTGCGTCTGGCGCTGCTTGCCGTCCGTGCCTGCGCTGATGCCGGCTGCTTCACAATAATTCAATACGGGAGACAAACATGCAAGGAAGAAATCCATTGAACATGCGCTGCCGGGCTGGGATCGTCGGCGCCGCGGGGCGCTTGGCGGCGGCCGCCGCCCTGGCATCCGCCTGTCTTGGCGCGACTGCGGCCACCGCCAATGCGGCGGACGACTATCCCAGCAAGCCGGTGAGGGTAGTCGTGGCGTTCTCGGCCGGCGGTACGACGGATATTCTTGCCCGGCTGGTCGCCGACCACATGAGCAAGGAGTTCGGACAATCTTTCGTGGTGGAAAACAAGCCGGGTGCGGGTGGCAACATCGGCACTGGGTATGTGGTGAACGCCAAGCCCGATGGCTATACGCTGATCGTGGATTCTGTCGGGCCCATTGCCATCAACCCGACACTTCATGATCTGCCCTATGATCCGCTGACCGACCTCGTTGCCATCGCCCAAGTCGCGGATGTGCCCAATGTATTGGTGGTCGCTCCCGAGCATCTGAAGGTCAAGGACATTCATGAGCTGGTAAAGAACATCAAGGCCAACCCAGGCAAGTATAACTTCAGTTCCACAGGCGTGGGCACATCCTCCCATTTGTCTGGCTACATGATGGGGAAGATGCAGGATCTGAAGATTACGCATATTCCCTACAAAGGTGCGGAAGCCCTCAATGACTTGCTGGCGGGCAGGGTGCAGTTCATGTTCGCCACAATCCCTTCTGTTCATTCATTGATCGAGGCCGGCCGGCTCAAGCCTCTGGCGGTTTCAAGCCCCCACCGTTCGCGCTCGCTGCCCGACGTGCCCACCATGGACGAGGCGGGCTTCAAGGGTTTTCGTGCAGGATCGTGGTTTGGTCTGTTTGCGCCCAAAGGGACGCCGGAAGCGGTTGTAAAGAAACTGCATGACAGCGTGAACCGCATCATCCAGATCCCCGAAGTGTCCAAGCAGATGGTGCAGCAGGGTGCGGATCCGGTGCCAGGCAGCTCGGAGCAGTTCAAGCATTTCATACAAGAGGAGCATGACCGCTGGAAGGCGGTGCTGATTGAGTCGGGCGCGGTCAAGTCACAGCAATAGCTCCGTCGATGACATCAATTCTTGTGACAAGCCAGGCGGCGGATCTGCTGCGCGCTCGCCTGTCGGAAATACCGGGTGGCGACGATGTGCGCCTGGTGACGTTCGGGCAGGCGGATGATCATGTGCTATCGCAAATACGCATGGCATTGGTCAGCCGGGATATCACAGGCACGTCGACGAAGTATGTGCATTCCGAGGCGCTGGCGCGTTTTTATGATGTGCTCCGTGCAGCAGGCGGGCTGCAGTGGGTGCACACGCACTCTGCGGGCTTGGACAGGCCGATTTTTGGAGAACTGCAGGCGCGTGGCGTGGCGGTGACGGCCTCTTCCGGTGCCAACGCGCAGGTCGTGGCGCATACGGCGGTGGGGGCGGTGCTGGCGCTGGCGCGACGCTTTCCACAGATGATGCGGCGCCAGGCACGCCATGAGTGGCGTTCACTGGCGGTGGGCGACATGCCGCCCGACCTGCCTGGCCAGACGGCAGCCATTGTGGGATGGGGGCCGATAGGACAGGGCATTGGCGCCTTGCTGTCGGCGCTGGGCGTGCGGATTGTCGTGGCTCGTCATAGCGGTGTGCCCGTCGCGCAGGCGGCGGCCACAACCACCTATGCGGACATGGCATCCATCCTGCGCGAGGCTCACTGGCTGATTATCGCGTGCCCGTTGGCGCCGGCGACCAACCGGTTGGTGGATGCCCATATGCTGGCCGCCCTGCCCGCCGGGGCCCATGTCGTCAATGTCGGGCGAGGAGAAATCCTGGTCGAGCGGGATTTGATCGCAGCATTGGATGGCGGCCACTTGGCAGGCGCCTTTCTCGACGTTTTCGAACAAGAGCCCCTGCCGGCGAATTCGCCGCTCTGGGACAGAGAGGATGTCATGATCACGCCGCACTCCGCCGGTCATGCGGCGGGAAACTACCAGCGTGTGCTGGATATCTTTCTGGAAAAGCTGGCGCACAGGCTGCAGCGCGAACGGGCGGCGGCAGGCCGGTCGCAGTGCTCCTGACGCTGGTCATTGAGCGGGCAGCAGTCAATCTCTCAGGAAGATGCGCGCCAGGCCCTCGGTGATGGATTCCTTGATCTGTGCCGTGCGCTGCGAGATATGGCTGCGCATACACGCTTCAGCGGCATCCGCGTCCTTGTCGCGCAGCGCCTGCAAGATGGCCGCGTGCTCGGCCTGGGTCTTGCCGCGGCCGATCTGTTCCATGTTGATCCAGCGCACAAACCGTATTCGCCCGTTCAGTTCGTTCAGGATGCGGCGCAGCTCATTGTTGCCGGACAGTTGCGCAAGCATATCGTGGAATTTCTCGTCGAGGCTGACCAGATCCAGTACGGGATAGTTTTCAGGAACGGTACGGCTTTCGGCGAGAAATGCCTCGATCTCGGCAATCTGCTCCGGCGTGGCCCGTTGCGACGCCAGCTTCAGGCATTCCACTTCGATTGCTTCGCGCGCTTCATAGACGTCCAGCATCTCCTTCAGGTTGAGCGGCCGTCTGATATAGCCGCGTCCCGACTCCTCAAGAAAGCCGTCACGCGCCAGCAGATGCAGCGCATCCCTGACGGGGGTCCGGCTGACCCCCAGCTTTTCCGCAAGTGCCACCTCGTTAAGCCGCTCCCCAGGCTTGATCTCATACAGAATGACCATGTCCCTGAGCTTCTCAAAAACCTGAGACGAGGTGCTGCGCCGTTTGGCGGGAACCGAAGCGGCAGGAACTCTCGCAGGCCGTGTCATGGAGCTGAAACCATATTTAAGTTGTGCATGAGAATGAAGCTACGTCAGCGCGGGGATGATTCCTTGCTGGCCAACATTGGCTGCCGCAGTTTAACGCGGCAGCCGGATATTGCAGAAAAAGCGTCGTGACTATGCCGGCGTTGCATAATTGGCGCGGCCAATGGCGACGAGCTTTCCTGCGTCGTCGTGTATTTCTACATCGGATACGCAGATTGTCTTGCCCAGCCGACACACGCGCCCTGTTGCGTGCAAGCGTGTATTGATGGCGGGCCGCAGATAATCCGTACGAAAATTGATGGTTGCAAGTGGCTTGCCCACCATCATCATGGCTACATACTGACCTACCGCATCTATGGCGGCGGAAATGATACCGCCATGGAACTGCCCACTGTCCGCCGTGCGCTCGAATTCTGGCCGCAAAGCCATCTCCATGGCTATCACCTGTTTTTCGTGATCGGCGGAAACAACCTTGAGCCCGAGAAAACTGTTGAAAGGCGATTTGTCGAGGCGCTCTTGCATGGCCTCCATGCTCATAGGTGTCGTCATGGCTTCACCACCACTTTGCCCATAACCTCACGGTCTTCGATAAGCCGCAGCGCTTCGCCCGCCTCGGACAGCGGCAATACCCTGTCCACCGGAACCTGCATTTTCCCTTCGGCGACGAGATTGAGCAGTGCGTCGAGATCTTCCCGCATCCAACCGTTGGAGCCCATGATATTGAGTTCAAAAGTCCAGATGAAGCGAAGGTCTGTCTGAGGATCGTAGCCCGCCGTTGCGCCGCAGGTCAGTACCCGCCCGCCGCGGCGCAGCGTACGCATGGATTTGACCCACGTATCGCCGCCCGTAAAGTTCACGGCCACATCCACGCCACCTTCGAAGCTGCGCCGATGAGGTTTCCCATACAGCTGATAGATTGCCTTGGCGAAATCCTCCTGAGCGTAATTGATGACATGGTCCGCACCGAGCTCCCGCAGTCTCTGGATTTTAGATTCGCTGCTGGCACAGGCCACCACTGCTGCACCTGCAATCTTTGCCAGTAAGACGCATCCCACGCCGACTCCGCCGCTGGCGCCGAGCACCAGTACTTTTTCTCCCTGGGAGACTTTGCCTATCGTGGCCATCATGCGATATGCAGTGCCGAATGCAACAGGCAGGCAGGCAGCCTGTTCGTCGCTGACATTGTCGGGTATGCGTATGAGCTGATGCGCGCGAGCACGACAGTACTCCGCCAGACCACCGTGCATGGTTTCTCCCATGAGGCCGCCCTCTTGACGGTTTATCGGATCGACCAGGACGCGATCGCCGATCTGCCATCCTTGCACACCGGGACCGACCTCTACAATCTCGCCCGCCACATCCAGTCCCATGATAATTGGGAAGGAGAGCTTGATGCCGGGCATGCCACGGCGTGTGAAAACATCGTGATAGTTGATGGAGGTGGCTGTCACTCTAATAATGACGTCCCCCTCCCCAGGCTTTGGATCGGGGAAGTGGCTCTCATACTGCAATACCTCTGGCCCTCCGTGACCGGATATGACTATGGCTTTCATCTGACTTTCTTGCTCCTTTGCTTGGGCTGGTACGTATAAAAACGTCCGCTGTTTTATCGGACTTGGTGCGCCGACGGGGCACTGCTCAGTTGTGCGGCTAGCGCCATGGATGCCTTACGATCGATTTTCTCGGTTCCGCTGATAGGCAGATGTTCCACAAAGTGCACCGAACGAGGGTGCTGATAAGCAGGCCCGTGCGCCAGGGCATACTGCTTTAATTGCTGTTCGTTCAGGTCTGCGCCTGAATGCTTGACCACCAGCGCGACTGGTTTGAAGCCCTTCAGCGGATCGGGCAAGGGCACCACGCAAGCCTGCAATACATCCGGATGCGTCAGTAGCAGCCGCTCCACGTCTCCAGGATAAATGTTCTCGCCCCCGCATACGAACATATCGTCGCTGCGGCCAACGAAGTAGTAAAAGCCATGATGATCGCGGCGCATGACATCGCGCGTGATGTAGTATCCGTCTTCTGTGGTGGCTGCCGCTGTCTGTTCTGGCAGTCCCAGGTAGCCCTCCATCATTGCGGGTGACTTTACCTGCAGCACGCCTTCGTCTGCATCCAGGTTCGCGCCATTTGCAAGGCGTATGCTGACTGCCGGGTGCGGATAGCCCAGAGACAGCTCGGGAGTGGGCAGGCTGTCGGGGTGTGTGCCGAACACGACTGAACCGATCTCGGTGGTACCGTAACCATTACTAATACGAGCGGCCGGAAACAGGCCATGCGCGTGATCAAGAATACGCTGCGTGAGCGGCTCGGAACCGAGCCTGACTGTACGCACACTGGTCAAGGCGCCAGGGAGATCGGCAACCAGTTGCCTGTCGATCATGGCAATCATGGTGGGAATGGCTGTCAGCCATGTGCATTGATAGTTGAAGATCGCCTGCACGTAATCCGCCGCAGAGAATCTGGGCATGAGCACCAATGTGGCATGCCCGGCCAAGGCAAGCTTAACGGTGTTCAAGGCATTCATGTGATAGAGCGGTGCCGCTACAAGAAAGCGTTCGGTTGCATACTGTGCAGCCTGGGTGCGCAGCCTGATCGTCCACAGATAGGCTGAATGACTTAACACGACGCCCTTGGGACGGCCTGTGGAGCCGGATGTGTAGATGATAACGGCAGGGTCATTATCGGCTACGGATGCGGCGATGCCGTCGCCGGCGGGTATGGGCGGGTCTGGCATGTCAGTATCCAGCGGGACAACGGGCACGCCGTCCGGACACATGCCGCGGCGCGCCGCGTCTGTCATGACGAGCGCTGCACCGCAGTCTCGAAGAATGTACGCGATCGTTGCGGGAGGCAGCCGGTAGTTCACGGGTACGGCTACCATGCCTGCGCACATGATGCCGAAGTAAGCAGCGAGGAAGTCCGCACTATTGGCCGCCAGTATTGCTATGCGGGAGCCACGATCCAGTCCATGGCGCGCAATGCCGCGAGCATGATTCTCGATGCGCTGGCGAAGAGCACCATAGGTGTAATACTGAACAGCGGATTCTCTGCTCAGGTCTATGATGGCAGTCTTGCTGTCGTCGGCCGTGGATGAGCACAGCATGCCCAGATTGCCGGAGGCGATCATCACGCGTCCTCCCAGCTCGCCAGGCCTGCGACGGCTTCGTTCATAAACTGCTGCCCATAGCGTATGGTGCTGCCACGCCATATTTCATCGACCGGGCAGAAGGCATCAAGCAGATCTGCCCTATGCATGTCTATGCGTTCCTGGCTGCCGCTGGCATGAAACTTCAGCCATAAATCGAGGCGCAGAATGCGTCGCATATGCCATCCGCGCGTTCCGAACTCGATCACGGCGCCGCATAGCGGCGTATCGCCAAGAAACTGCTGCAGGCCGAAGCAGAGCAGTCCTTGGTAGTTGGGTCGAGCCCTGCCGTGAGGCTGAGCGCCTTCTATGCGTTCTGCGCCCCACCAGCGTACGGCCTGCTGGCGCAGCGGACTTTCGGAATCATGAAAACATAGGAAGAAGGGCTCTCCGTATTCCCCGATGCCGGTATGCCAGTCTATGAAGCCAACTTTGCATGCTCCGGCGAGATGCTCTTCAACAATCTGTTCAAGAATTAGATTAGGCCATTCCCGCTGCGCGCCCCCGTAGTTCAGTCCATCGGCGTAATCGTACTGACCACGCGCAAGACAGTCGAACAGCGCGTCGCGCCCATGGGTGGATTCATATTCATCCATAGCCGCCTGGGCATTGCGCATACCTTCGGTTGACCATTCGGCCGGCAGCAGGCGGGCATGAAGTTGGTGATAGCCAGGATTGGCGGGCAAGGGCTTGGAGAAATCTATGAAATTACGGTTCAGGTCGACATTGTTCTCGGTGGTTCGGCTCAAGTTTGCAAACCCCCACGGGTTGATCGCGTGGATCATGACGACGGCGGTGTTGTCATCCAGCAGAGCCGGACCGCCGCTCTTCATCCAGGCAATCTGGACAGCCGAGCCGCAAAAGCCTTCAAGGCCGTGTGTGCCGCTGACAGCGACGAGCCGCCGCTGCGCATTCATGTTCCCGAAATAGGCGACGTCTGTCGCCAGCTTGTCGCTATTTGCATTCCCGGAGTAGGTATATAACGCAGCGCCCGCAGCCTGAGCGGCCGCGCGAAACTTCTCGCGAGCGCTGGGGTAGGTCAATGCATAGCAATCGTGAAATTCCATGAGTTATCCTTGAAGGCGCAGGTTTACTCGGTCTGGCCCATGGCGTTGTGCGTTTCGTCCCAGAACACCAGCTTTCGATGCAGGTAACGGATCAGCTGGGTTCCTGACAGGCCTATGGCTACCAGGCTTAGCAGGCAGGCGAACATTGTGGCAACGTCCATGTTGACGGAGGCGGCCTGTATCATGTAGCCCAAGCCCTGCGTGGACGATACGAATTCCGAGACCACGGCGCCAATCAACCCCAGCACCACCGATATTTGCAATCCTGCGAAAATATGCCCAGCAGCCGCTGGCAGCTTTACATTGAAGAAGATATGCGTACGGCTGGCTGAGAATACTTGCATCAGGTTCAGCATGGATGCATTTGTCTGGCGTATCCCCACCATGGTATTGATGAACATGGGAAAGAAGCTCATCAGGGCAACCATGACGACTTTGGATTCAATCCCGAAGCCAAACCAGACAAGGATGAGGGGAGCGATGGCAATCTTGGGCGTCGACTGCAGGGCAACAATATAGGGATATAAAAAGCGTTCGAAGGTACGGGACTCCGCAACCATCGTGCCGATAACGATCGCCAGGCCGCAACCCATTACATAGCCGATCACCGCACTCTTCAAGGTGAAGAAGAAATGCGGCCAGTATTGGCCATCGATATATCCAACCTTGAGCGCATGCAACACTGCGCCAGGTTCAGGCACGAGGTAATTGGGAACATTGAACACCTCGATGCTGGCTATCCATGCCGCGATCAGCGCCAGCGCGGTGAGGGCGGGATAGAGTATGGTTTTCATGATCTCTTGCATGATGGCCCCGCTCAGTTGAACTGCACCAGTTGGGAGAACAATGCGCGCAGCTCCGCACACAGTTCATTGAATTCCGGCGCAGCCAATGTTTCCACCGTGCGTGGCCGAGGCAGGTTCACCGAAATTTCACGAACGATGGTGCCCGGATGCGCGGACATCACCAGGATGCGGTCGGAGAGAAATACCGCTTCCGGAATACTATGAGTAATGAACAATGCGGATTTTCGGGTGGCCATCCAGATGCGCTGCAGTTCGATGCTCATGTGGTCGCGCGTCATGGTGTCCAGGGCGGAAAAGGGCTCATCCATCAGCAGCAGTGAAGGATCATGGATAAGCCCCCTTGCGATGCCCACGCGTTGCTGCATGCCGCCTGACAGTTCGTTAGGGTAATGGCTGGCATATTTTTCGAGACCCACCAGGCGCAGCAGGTCCATGGCCTTCTTTTTATATGCCGGTACGTCCATGCCCAGTGCGCGTACGGGTACTAGTACATTGTCCAGTACGTTTTTCCAGGGTAGTAGAGTGGGCTGTTGGAAGACAATGCCAACATCCCCTCGTGGCTGATCCACGGATGTACCACCCAGGCGCACCGAGCCCTTGGTGGGTTTCAGAAGGCCGCTGAAAACCTTGATGAGTGTTGATTTGCCGCAGCCGGAGGGCCCAACCACCGATACGAAGTCACTGCTGCCCAGACGCAGGGATACGTCTTGCATGGCAGTGATCGGGCCGTTGCTTGTCTTGTACACGACACTCAGCGCATCCGCCTCCAGCAAAGGCGTGGAGGCGGCCGGTGAAGACGGCACAGGCCCCGGGTCGATACTCTGTGTTGCCGCGGATAAATTTTCTCCATCCAATATGGCCGCCATAGCGTATGTCCTATTCCTTAGACTTGGCTGCTGCGACAACCGCATCGGCATCGAAGTCGTTAATGGATTTGACGAAATCGTTGGTGTAGAGCGTCTGGACGGGAACATCTGCAGTGGGAAGCTGGCCGCCCGCGTGTAGCAACTCGGCATAGTGCTTCCATGCTTCTTCTGTGTAGTAGCCCATTTCCTTCAAGCCTTCTGGAGGAATCATGGTTTTGAGGCGAACCTGCAGAACCTTGACCGCATCGTCAAGTTTTTCCTGCTCCGTTCCTTGTGCGGGCTTGGTGTTGGGATACAGCTTCCAGAAGTTCTTGACGCAGGCAACGGGATTTGCGTTGCATGCAATGACGCCTTTTGTGGCCGCTTTGCCAAAGGCAACCACCAAATCAGGCCTTTCCTTCAAGGTGTCATTGTGTGCAATCAGGCCACTGGAGAATAGTTCCCTGTATTTTTTCTCGAATGGCAGCCTTCTGAGTTTGGCTCCCCGGTTTTCCATTTGCGTGTGGAACGTATCGAACAGATTCAGTGCATCAATGCTGCCATCCTGAAGGGCTCGAAATGCCGTTGGTCCAACACCGACCGGAACCAGGGTGTAGTCCTTTTGCTGTGTGTAACCCAGATCCTTCAGCATGGTCTCGGTGACGAGCACATTTCCCCATGACATCGCGCCTACACCAATCTTCTTGCCTTTGAGGTCCTTGAGTGACTGAAGCGGGCTGTCGGCCGGCACCACAATTTCAAAGGGAGAAAGATAAATGCCGTTATAGAACATTTTGACGGGCAGAGGGTCCCGCTTCGGTTGAAGCGACACAACCAGCGGGTCGGGTGTGATCCAGCCAAAGGTGACATGCTTTTGCGCAATCTGCGGCAGCATGACCGCTGAGCCCTGGAAGAAGTTGATGCTTACATCCAGGCCTGCCTCCTTGAAATAACCCATTCCCACCGCCATCAAAGTCGGGGCGTTGGACAAGGAGATGTTCGTTGGGTAGGCGAATGATACTTTCTCCATGTCCGCAGCTTGGCTTATGCCGGCTGCGCTGACTAGCGCCGCGCCGATCAGGGCGGCAACTAGCTTCTTGCCGCGATGGCTCCGGGATTTTGTGTAATGCATGGTGCTTCCTCCTTTATGGGGGCATTTCGCTTGTCAGTCATGCCCATTTGTTTTCGCTTTGAATATGAGTCCCATATTGCCGGCGCTGCGTGGCGGAATGTGCAGCGCATCCCGTCTCTTTTCGTATTCGACGCGATTGCTCACCAGCAATGATTCCGTTTTAGCCAGGGAGGCGACTGAAACAATGGCGGCAGCAGGGAACGGCAACAGCGGCGGCGCAATCTGGTTGAACTCTCGGGCGATTGCCGAGGGTTCCAATAACTGCAGCGAACCCTGTGGCAGTTGGAATCGCAAGCCACCAGGAATCGGTGTCGGCCGTGTGCCGAAATAGCGCTTGTAGCGTGATGCGGTTTCGGCAATATTTTCCACGGCCAAGACCACTGCCTCCAGTGCAATGGCGCCGTTGGGATGAGTCAGGTAGCGGGGTTGCCATAGCAGCTCGGGCGTCTCTTGCCGCAAGCACATAACGAGGCCATCAGGCATCTCGTCGCGCGGCACTCGCACCTGTGTGAAGCGCGCAGTGCGCTGGCCTTCAGGTGTGTCGACATGGCGCCTGAGATCGCCCAAACGCGGCGTGAAGCCATTACGCCTCATGTGAGTCATGGCCTGCGATGGATCATCCACACCGTATGCCATGATGTGCATGCCTTCATAGCGTTTGAGCCCATTGGCTACGTCGCGAAGATCGCGTGCCGGGTCAACGATGCCTACAAGTTCGATATAGCCATCCGCCAGCATCGCGCAGCGGTTGGCCGTGCCGCGCAGAATGACTTCACCCGTTCCGGCTTCCGCGCTTGAATGCTGCGACAATGGCGTCAATAGGAACCCCAGGCGCGCGAACTGTTCGGCACTGTCGTCCAGAGACTGCACATAAAGGCCGATGTGATCCAGGCCGGTGATCCCGGGTCGCGCGGATGCGGGGAGCATTGTCATTTAGCCCATCCACTGGCTGACGGGCGCGGCCGCGTCCTGCAGCGGTTGCGTGATGATATCCACCAGCGCGGGGCCGCCGTATTCGATGGCCGCTTTCAGCACCGCATCCAGCTGTGCGGGATCTTCGACGCGCCAGGCACGTACGCCATAGGCCTCGGCTACTTTGGCATGATCGGTGCGGCCGAAGTCCACCGAGAAGTAGCGCTTGTCGTAGCCGGCCTTCTGGCTGGCCTTGATCCATCCGAAAACGCTGTTCGACAGCACAATCATCAGCAGCGGCACCTTGCGGCGCACGATGGTCTCGAGTTCGCCCGCTGTAAAGCCGAAGCTGCCGTCGCCCATTACCGAAACAACCCGTGTGTCGGGCCTGCCGAAGGCGGCGCCTATGCCCGCGGACATTGAAAAACCCAGAGCGCCATGTGCGCGGTTGGTAATGAAATACCGACCTGAGCGCGACTGGCTGAAATAGGCCGAAAAATAAGGGCAGGGCGTGCCGGGGTCGGCCACCACGACGGCATTGTCAGGCAGCAGGCGATTGAGCGCATCGACCACGCGCTCGGGTTTGATCGGCGCCTCGCTTGACGCTGCAAGCGGTTCGAGTGCGGCCAGCTTCAGGCTGCGCGCCTGAGCGGCGATCCTGGCGCCGTCGGCCGCATCAGCCGGGCGGTCCGCAATGCGTTCCTTTACTTCTGTCACCAGCGATTGCAGCGCCAGCAAAGCATCGCCCACCATGCCCACCTCGGTGCAGTAATTTGCGCCGACGACCATGGGGTCGGAATCGATATGCAGGATGGTGATGTCGGCTGAAGGAAAACGCCAGTGTTCTGTCGAAGTGGAGCCCGCCCGGCAGCCAATAAACAATACCAGGTCCGCGCCGGCGATCACGTCCCGGGTGGCTATGATGCCGCCGTTCGAACCGACCACGCCGGCGTTCAACGGGTGGGTATCCGCGAGACTGCCCTGGCCGCTGACTGTGGTGCAGACGGGCGCACGCAGTGTTTCGGCTAATTCTCCCAGCGCATCGCAGGCGCCGGCGATGACGACGCCGCCGCCGCACACAATGACCGGAGATCGAGCGGCCACCAGCCGTTGTGCCGCGCGGGAGACGTCGGCGGGATCCGGCGCGGACCGCATGGCGGGAAATCTGTCGTGACCGGGCTGAGCCCAGACATCTTTTTCGTTGACCTCGTGCTGCTGTACATCGTGGGGCAGGCATATGTGCGCCGTTCCCGGCCGCCCGGTTGTCATGGCGCGAAAGGCAGCCCGGAATACGCCGGGAATCTGGTCCGCCCTGTCTATGGTTGCGTTCCATTTGGTCAGCGGGCGATAGAGGCTTTGCTGATCCAGTTCCGTCAGCGGGTATTTTCCGCGCGAACCCACTGAGACATCAGAGGTGATGCCAAGCACCGCGATGGATGATTCATTGGCTTCCACCAGTCCGGGAAGCAGATAGGTTGCGCCGCCGCCGCTCGGACCCTCGCACACGCCCACCTTTCCCGTTACGCGGGCATAGGCGTCCGCCATATAGGCCGCGCTGCGCTCGTCCCGAGCCAGCACATGATCCATGCCGTGGTCCAGCCTGGCCAGCGCATCGTAGAAAGGCAGGCTGGTGTCGCCGCACAACCCGAAAATGTGTTTGACACCGTTAAGTTGCAGCATGCGCACAACGGCTTCGGCGCCATTCAGTTTTGTCATTTCCCGTCCTTGTCCAGTAGTAATGTCCACGCGAAGTCGAGCGTGCGGTCCCCGAGGTGTTGAAGGCCCGCCGGATGCCGTTCCGGATCGGGCTTATTCAATGTATACAAAGATACATGCAATATTGCATGCGATACAAGAGGGCAATTCCTGGGGATAACCCCATATATTTGCCGTGCCGCACTGAAACAGTTACGGCATGCCCGTCATCCAATGGGTAGAAATCGATGATGTTTTTCTTTTCTATTGGAGATATAAGCCATGCGCAGACTCGTTCTTCCATTCGCCGCAGCCGCGGCGCTTGCACTGAGCCCATTGATGGCGGACGCCCACGATGGCGCCCACGCGGCAACAGCGGCCAAGGCGCCGCCGGCCGCGCCATACAAGGCTGTAAGCGCACTGGTCAAACTGCCCGACTTCATACCGGGCATGGGCCAGTTGTTTGTCGATCCGGCAACACTGCCGGCCGGCCCCTTTCTTGCTTACGATCGCAAGGGCAAACTCGTCAGCACGATCTATATGCTGCCTCTTTCAGAAATGAAGCCAGGCATGGATCTCGATAACCTGGCGTCCCCGGGCGGCGCGGTGGATCATGTTGACGTGGTTTACAACGCAGGCCACCCGGGCGTGGAGGAACCGCATATTCATGTGGTGCTGTGGCATGTGCCGGTTGACGAAGAGGCCAGGGTGGCAAAATGACGACCCGCCCAGACAACGTGCCCGGCATGGCAGCGCGTCGGGTTGTACCGACCAGCTTGCGTCGCCGCCTTCTCCTGCAAGGTGGCGGGCTGTGCGCTTTGGCTGCGTTGGCGGGCCAGCGCTTGGCCCTGGCGGCCGATGCCATTGACATCGACATGGCCGGCACCGCCAATGGGGCCGAAGTGTGGTTTCGGCCCCGTGGCCTGCTCGTGCCGCTTGGGCAGACGGTCCGGTGGGTCAATCGCGATACAGGGAACGTCCATACCGCCACTGCCTACCATCCGGACAATGGCAAGCCGCTGCGGATTCCGCACGGTGCGCTTGCCTGGGACTCGGATTACCTGATGCCGGGGCAGTCGTTCTCGTATACATTCCGTGTGCCCGGCGTCTACGATTACTTCTGCAAGCCCCATGAGCATGCGGGCATGGTCGGGCGCATCGTTGTGCAGGCGCCCGATTCCGGGGCCCGGGCCCAGCGCAACGCAAACGATGCGCAATTGCCCAGGGCGGCGCGCGATGCTTTCGTGGATGTGGCCCGCATCCTTGAGGAAGGGCGGGTGGACTGAAACCAGCGGGTGCAGGCTTTAGTTTCAGTGCCCATGCCGGCTTGCGGCCAGCCGTGCAAGCACATTGTGCACAATGGCGTCGCAACGGAGGCCGTCGAAAGAGAAAGCCTCCCTGCTGCGCAGCTCGATCTCTTTGCCCAGCGCCGCCTGCAGCAGGCCTCTGGCCCGGAAGAAGCGGGTCCGCACGGTGGCTTCAGGCATGTCCAGGGCTTGCGCAACTTCGAGCGTCGACATGTCCTCCACTGCACGCAGCAGAAACACGCTGCGATATCCGGCGGGTAGCGCATCGATGTGGTGTTCGATAAGGTGCCGCAATTCCGAGCGCCAGAGCTGGGCATCGGGCGCGTCCTGGGCACGTTCGGGCGTTTGCATGAGGTCTTCGCTCCTGTTCACGACGTCCCTGGCCATATTGGCCAGGAGGGCTTCCTGGCGCGTCTTTTGCCGCAGCCGCATCAAGGCCTCGTTGACGGCGATGCGCGTCAGCCAGGTGGACAGGCGCGCCTGGGCGCGAAACTGCCCCATGTTGCAGTAGGCCTTCCAATACGCTTCCTGTACGGCTTCCTGCGCGTCGGCATCGTTCTTGAGAATGCTGCGGGCCGCGCGGTACAGGCGCTGGTTGTATCGGCGCATCATGGTTTCGAAGGCATGCGCGTCGCCAGCGGCGACCTGCCGGACCAGTTCATATTCGCATTCGTCCGCTCGGCGAGACTCGGGGGCTACCGCATGCATATACATGACTCCACATGTTGCTCATTTCCACATGCATTAGATGCCGCCGGCCGTGCTTGCGTTTCAGGCCTTGTCGTGCCGGTTGCCTAGCGCCTGGGCAAATAGCGCAGCGCATCCACCGCCTTGCCCTGGTAGCGGACCTCGAAGTACAGCCCAACCTGATTGCTTGCGCTGCTGCCCATGGCTGCGATCCTCTGGCCTTGCTTGACACGCTGCCCCTCCTTGACGTCGAGAGACTGGTTATGCGCGTACACGGTCAGGAATCCGGATGCGTGATCCACGATGACCAGATTGCCGTACCCGCGCAAGGCGTCTCCTGCGTAGACGACCTTGCCGTCGGCGACGGCCTTGATGGGGGTGCCGGCGCGGTTGGTAATGACGATTCCGTGCGGACTGGGCTTCTTTGCCCGGGCATCCACGCTGCCGTCCGCCGGCCAGATCATGTCGATGGCGTTGGCGGGGCGAGGCAGGACGGGGGAGGGTGCGCTTGTACTGGTGCTGCTGCTGCTCGAGGTGGCAGAAGCGCCGCCTGTGCCCACCTTCAGGACCTGGCCCACCCGCAGCACGTTGGCGTTGCGAATGTCGTTCATGCGCATCAGCGAATGCACTGTCTGGCCATGTTCGCGCGCGATCTGAGTTAGCGTGTCGCCGGACTGTACGCGGTAGTATCCGGGCCCCACCTTTTGCGTGGTGCCGCAGGCCGCCAGCAGGCAGAGCATGGCGCCAAGCAACAATAGCCATGTGAGTCGCGTTGTGCGGTGCGCCAGCGCGGCGACGGGGCCGGGAATGACTGAAAAAGATACGGTACAGACGGAGTTCGGGCCGGACATCATGGTGCAAGGGTAGCAGGATTTCGAGCACTGCGCAGGCGGCGGCGAGGGCTCGCATACAGGCGGAAATTACATATACATATAACAACAGGCGATTATGCGGACGACGAGTGTGGCACATTGACAGCACTTCGGTTAGGGGATTACCCCATAAATCCCCCAGTCGTATCGGCGTGTAAGCATTTCGTCAGTTTTTATGGATATTGTTACGCGGCTGTGCCGTTACCCGGCACCCGCTCCGCGGTCTGCCGCCTTGCCCTTCCCACACGGATATGGCACAGCGTAGATCAAGCATGGATTCCATAAGGAGGAACAATACTCATGCAGCGACGCTCATTTTTGAAGAATGCCGCCCTGGGTGCGGCCGCCGGAGGTGCAACGCTGGCTGCGCCTGTTTTCGCGCAGGATGCTCCCACCCTCTCCTGGCGCCTTGCGTCCAGTTTTCCGCGTAGCGCCGATGCGATATACAGCGGCGGCGAGAATCTGGCCAAATATGTGTCGGAAGCCACAGGTGGAAAGTTTTCGATTCGTGCCTTTCCCGCGGGTGAGATCGTGCCGGCGCTGGCTGTGCTGGACAGCGTGCAGAACGGCACCGTTGAGGCCGGCCATACGGCTTCCTACTATTACTTTGGTAAGGATCCTGCTCTGTGCTTTGACAGCGCCGTGCCCTTTGGCCTGAATACACGCCAGATGAATGCATGGGTCAACCATGGCGGCGGCATGGATTTGCTGCGGGCCATGTACAAGAAGTACAACATCGTCAATTTCCCCTGCGGCTACACCGGCACGCAGATGGGCGGCTGGTTCCGCAAGGAAATCAAGACGGTAGCGGATCTGGACGGGCTCAAGTTCCGCTGCAGCGCCTTTGCGGGCGAGGTGCTTTCCCGCCTGGGCGTGGTGCCCCAGCAGATTGCGGGCGGGGATATCTATCCGTCGCTTGAAAAAGGCACCATCGACGCCGCCGAATGGATAGGACCATACGACGATGAGAAGCAGGGCTTTCATCGGGTGGCGCCCTACTACTATTTTCCGGGATGGTGGGAAGGCACGCTGCAGGTGTCTCTCTATCTCAACCAGGATAAGTTCAACGCCTTGCCCAAGAGCTATCAGAACGTTCTGGCCCAGGCCAGCGCCATGGCCACGAACCAGATGATTGCGACGTATGACGCCGAGAATCCCAAGGCGCTCAAGCGGCTCATTGGCGAGGGTGCCAAGCTGCGCGCCTTCCCCAAGGAGGTCATGGAAGCATCGTACAACGAGGCGAACAAGGTCTATGCGGAGATGTCCGCCAAGGATCCGCAGTTCAAGACGCTGCTCGACAGCTTCATGTCTTTCCGCAACGAAACCGTACCTTGGCTGCGTGTCGGCGAAGGCAGCTTCGACCAGTTCATGGCTGCGGTAACACGCAAGTAGTAGCCTGCCTCCCTGTGCCCACTGCGTCTCTGTACGCGGTGGGCACATGCAATTTGCCTTTTTCCTGTGCCGGCGGCACAAGTCCATTATGAAATTCCTGCTCGCCCTGTCGCGCTGGATCGACGCCGTGAACCGGCGCGTCGGTCAAGCGGTTACCTGGCTGATCCTGATTGTGGTCGTCATCAGCGCAACCAACGCGGTCGTTCGCAAGCTTTTCAGCGTCAGCTCAAATGCTTGGCTTGAACTGCAATGGTATCTGTTCGGCGCCATCTTCCTGTTGTGCGCAGGCTATACGCTGCTCAAGAACGAGCATGTGCGCGTCGACGTGATTGCACAGCGGCTGTCTCGCCGCACGCAGATCAAGATCGAGATTTTCGGCATCCTCTTCTTCATGATGCCAGCCTGCCTGGTCATTGCCTATCTGTCCTGGTTCATGTTTGCGGATTCTTGGGTCACCCAGGAGATGTCCTCCAACTCCGGCGGACTCATACGCTGGCCGGCCAAGTTGTTGATTCCTGTCGGCTTCGCCCTGCTCATCGCCGCGGGTATTTCACACCTTATCAAGTGCATCGCTTTTCTGACGGGCGACGGGCCCGATCCAATGGACAAGCTGTCTGAGAAATCGGCCGAGGAATTGCTGGCCGAGGAGATTGCAAACGAGGCACGCGAACGCGAGGCGCGCAGCCAGCACGACGAACAAGACAAGGCGGGGCACTGACCATGGATTTCCTTCTGGCCAATATGGCGCCCATCATGTTCGCCACGCTGGTGGTGTTCCTGCTGCTGGGCTTTCCTGTCGCCTTCGCCCTGGCTGCGAACGGCATCTTCTACGGCTTGGTCGGCATTGAGCTGGGCCTGTTTCATCCATCGCTGTTCCAGGCGCTGCCCCAACGCATCTTTGGCATCATGGCCAACGACTCGTTGCTTGCGGTACCCTTCTTCACTTTCATGGGACTGATACTCGAGCGATCCGGCATGGCCGAGGATCTGCTCGAGACCATAGGCCAACTGTTCGGGCCACTGCGCGGAGGCCTGGCCATCGCAGTCGTGGTGGTTGGCGCCATGCTGGCTGCCACCACAGGCGTCGTGTCGGCATCGGTCATTTCCATGGGGCTGATTTCCCTGCCCATCATGCTGCGGTACGGCTACGACAGGCGGTTGGCGACGGGCGTCATTGCCGCCTCGGGCACCTTGTCGCAGATCATCCCGCCCTCACTGGTTCTGATCATTCTGGCCGATCAATTGGGGCGGTCCATCGGCGATATGTACCGGGGCGCCATTGTGCCGGGCTTCATGCTTTGCGGGGCCTACATTCTTTATGTGGTCGTCGTTTCCTGGGTCCGTCCGAAAATGGCGCCGGCGCTGCCCGAGGAAGCGCGCACGTTTGTCGAGCCCAATGGCGGGCGCGGTCTGCGTTCGTTGGCGGTGCTGATGCTCATTGCGCTGTCCGCCTCGCTGACATACCTGACGTTCTTCATGCGGGATGATGCGCCGGTGGACGAACGCATTGTATTGGGCATCCTGATCTGGGGTCTGGTGGCATTCGTACTGGCTTTGAGCAACAAGATCTTCAGGCTGAAGCTGCTGTCGCAGATCGCGGAGCGGGTTACGTTCGTGCTTATCCCGCCTCTTGCGCTGATCTTCCTGGTTCTGGGCACCATCTTCATCGGCGTGGCCACGCCAACAGAGGGCGGCGCGATGGGTGCCTGCGGCGCAATCATCATGGCGCTGCTGCGTCGCAGGTTGTCCCTGACGCTGCTGCGCCAGGCCATGGACACAACGGCAACACTGTCCTGCTTCGTGGTGTTCATCCTGATAGGCTCCACGGTGTTCAGCCTGAGCTTCCGGGGCGTCAACGGCGATCTGTGGGTCGAGCACCTGCTGATCGGATTGCCGGGCGGCGAACTGGGCTTCCTGATAGTCGTCAGCCTGCTGACCTTCGTGTTGGCCTTTTTCCTGGATTTCTTCGAGCTGTCATTTATCATCGTGCCACTGCTGGGGCCGGTCGCCGACAAAATGGGCATCGATTTGATCTGGTTCGGCGTGCTGCTTGCCGTGAACATGCAGACATCATTCATGCATCCGCCTTTCGGCTTCGCGCTGTTCTATCTGCGTTCGGTGGCGCCCAAGGAAGACTATCGGGACAAGATCACCGGAAAGATTGTCGCCAAGGTGACGACCGGCGACATCTATCGCGGATCGATACCGTTTATTCTCATCCAACTGGTCATGGTGGCCATCGTGTTGCTGGTGCCCTCAGTGGTCACGCATTACAAGGCGGGCCGGGACAAGGTCAATGTGGAATCGGTCACCATAGACCTGGGCAAGGCCTATGGGGCAGCTGGCGGCTATAACGCGGGACAGGGCCTATACAGCGATGTGCAGGTCGACCCCGTGCCGGGTGTCGGCGGGCAGGATGCGGCCGATGGCGGCACGTCGGACGAGGACTACAACAACCTGTTCAAATAGCCACGCATCCGCCGCGAGGGGCGTCGTTAGTGGGACTATCGGTAGTGGTGCCTGCGACCATGCCAGTCGCGGCGACCACCGCCGCGATCCCACCCCCGGCCGCGGCGATAGTCGCGGTCTTCGGTCAGGATATTGCCCAGCAGCCCGCCTGCAGCGGCGCCACCCAGGGTGTAGACGGGATTTCCGCCCGACACTACTGCGCCGGCCGCTGCGCCCAGGCCGGCACCCGCCATGGTATTGGTGGTGCGCCGATCATAGGTGGCGCAGCCCGCCAGGGTGGCGATGACGATTGCTATCAGGGCGGTGCGTGCGGTATGGCGATAGATCTTCATTTCATGCTCCTGCGTTTATATTGATGAACCCAGCATAGTCATCGGCGTGCGCCCGTGCAAAGCGAAATGGCGCCCTTGCAGCCTATTGAAATAATTGCCCGCCCGAACGCGTTTTTTGTAATGGTTCTGTATTGGTTCCGATGCAGTTGCGTAACATCTGTGACGCATTTTGATGCGGCTTCGCCACAAGCGATGGCATCCGTAGGGGCTGCTGTGCTGGGTGCGGCGTATGATGCTGGGGTTGCCCTCCGCCATGCCCTGGCCCTGTTCTCTTGCCACTGTGCAGCATGATCGCCGCCGCCATTTTCATCGTTACGCTTGTACTTGTCATCTGGCAGCCCAGGGGGCTGGGCGTGGGCTGGAGCGCCAGCGTCGGCGCTTTGCTGGCGCTGGTCTTCGGCGTCGTGCATATCGGCGATATCGCCACTGTGTGGCATATCGTCTGGAATGCGACGATCACGTTCGTGGCCATTATTGTCATCAGTATTCTGCTGGACGAGGCGGGCTTCTTCGCTTGGGCCGCCTTGCATGTGGGCCGCTGGGGAAGAGGTAACGGCCGGCGTCTCTTTGTCGCCGTCATTCTGCTGGGAGCGCTTGTATCGGCGGTTTTCACC
The DNA here is from genome assembly GCF_004153445.1 of Allopusillimonas soli. Taxonomy (GTDB): domain Bacteria; phylum Pseudomonadota; class Gammaproteobacteria; order Burkholderiales; family Burkholderiaceae_B; genus Allopusillimonas; species Allopusillimonas soli. The sequence continues at coordinate 47,423 of NZ_SDQC01000003.1, read as the reverse complement.
AATGATGGCGCTGCCCTGATCCTTACGCCCATTGTCATGGCAATGTTGAACGCGTTGCGCTTGCGGCCGAGCACCATTCTGGCTTTTGTCATGGCAACCGGCTTCATTGCCGATGCCGCCAGCCTGCCTCTTGTTGTGTCCAACCTCGTCAACATCGTGACAGCAGATTATTTCAGCATCGGCTTTACGCGCTACGCTTCTGTCATGATCCCGGTCGACCTTGTCTCGGTCGGCGCGGCACTGTGCGTGCTCTATTTGTTTTTTCGGCGTGATATTCCGGCGCGCTATGACGTGTCTCTGCTGCGCCAGCCGTCGCGCGCGATCCGGGATCGGGCCACCTTCCTGGCGGGCTGGTGGGTGCTGGCGCTGCTCCTGGCCGGGTTCCTCGGGCTGGAGCGACTGGGCATTCCCGTTAGCTTGGTTGCCGTGGCGGGCGCCGCGGGGCTCACTGTCGTTGCGAGGCGCGGCTCGGCTGTGGACACGCGCAAGGTCCTGCGCGGCGCGCCATGGGGCATCGTGGTCTTTTCGCTTGGGATGTACCTGGTGGTGTACGGCCTGCGCAATGCGGGGCTTGCCGGGTATGTTGCCCAGTGGATGAATATCATGGCAGGTTGGGGCGTGTGGGGGGCTGCGCTGGGCACTGGGTTTCTCGCCGCCTTCCTGTCCTCGGCCATGAACAATCTGCCTGCCACGCTGCTTGGCACTTTGGCCATTGATGCGAGCCATGCCCACGGCCTCATTCGCGAGACCATGGTATTCGCCAATGTGATCGGCAACGATTTGGGGCCCAAAATCACGCCTATAGGCAGTCTGGCCACCTTGCTGTGGTTGCATGTGCTGCAAGGAAAAGGCGTGAGAATCAGTTGGGCTTATTACTTCCGTGTCGGCCTGATACTGACGCTCCCGGTATTGCTCTGCGCCTTGCTTGCATTGGTCCTGAGGCTGGGCTAGGCCGGCCCGCGCAGGCGGATTGGCAATCGTCAAGGCTTGTAAAGTTTTCCTTTCTTCATTCGACAAGACAGGGCGCGCACACTAATTTAAGCAAGCGCCCAAGCTGGGCGTTTCGCTTCCTTCGTTTACAGTCCCAGAAGATTTATGAGCCGCTATCCGCATTCTCCCGCTCACATCCTGCTTGTGGATGATGAGCCCGAGCAGTTGCGACTGCTGATGGAGATGCTCAGGGGGCACGGATACCGGCTGACTGTCGCATTTGACGGAATTCAGGGGCATGCGCGGGCACTGTCCGTTCTACCTGATCTTATTCTGTTGGACGTGCGCATGCCGGGCATGGACGGCTTTGCCGTCGCGCGGCTGCTCAAGGCCAATCCGGCTACGGAGCAGATTCCCATTCTATTCCTGTCTTCGTCCATCGACCTGGAAGACCGGCTGAAAGGCCTGAGGTCGGGTGCGGCGGACTACATCGTCAAACCGTTTCAGGCGGCGGAGATACTGGAAAGGGTGCGCATTCATCTGGAACTGACCAGCCATTGGGCGACGCGTCCCAGGGACGCCATGGAGGCCGATCTGGATGCACAATTCGTCGGGAGTGCGCCTGCTTGGCCTAACGGCGCGGCTGTGGAGCGAAGGGCGGATCATGCACTGCGTGCAGTGGATGGCCATGCGGCGAACGACAATGACATCAGCGCCGCCAGGGAGGGCAGGCGCCGCACCGCAGCCGGTTTGGCCACCCCGGGGGATCAGATAGTGGTGCGCGCCGCCAGCCGGATTGTTCTTGGGCAGCTCGACAACCCGCCTGGAACGGCCGAGCTTGCGAGCATGGTGAGCGTGTCGGAAAGGCGTCTGATGCGCGCATTTGACAACTGCCTTGACCAGAGCCTTTTCGAGTTCGTGCGCAGTGCGCGCATGCATAAGGCGGCACGGCTGCTTTCCCAGACAACACTCACGATTCTGGATGTGGCCGCGGAGGTAGGCTACTCAAGCGCGGCCAATTTCTCGACCGCATTCAAGGAATTCTGGGGCAAGACGCCCTCGGTATTCCGCAAAAACGCCCGGGCGGCGGAAGAAACTCGCTGAATCAAAAAGATGTGAAGATAAATCAAAAGATCCCCGCCGGAGGACGTGGAATCATGTGTCCATGCGTTTCTCAAGTTACAAAATCCTATGTATATGATGTTCTCGCAAAACGCCTGCAATGCGGGCGGCATTTATGGCATCGACGGTATTTATGGTCTCTCCACGGGAAGCCGTCTGGGCTATGGCGTGCCGGAAGCCAGGAATCTGGACGACGACTCGCTCGCGCGCGTGGCCAGAACCCTTGTGGCGCGGCACTTTGTGCGGCTAGGCGGCCTGGATGAGCTGGCCGCCATGCTCAACGTGGAGCGAAATGCGCTGGCCACTGCTTTTCACGCCAAATACGGCATGGCGGTGGATGCCTGCATCATGCGGGAAAAATTGAAGATGGCCCAGCGGCTGCTGGTCCAGACATCGCAGGGCCTTCCCGAAATCGCCAGGCGCCTGGGATTCAACCATCCCTCTGCATTCGCCACTTTCTTCCGTGAGCTGGTCGGTATTACGCCCTGGTCATTCAGGCAACTGCCTTATCCCGAGCAGATTGCGGCTATTGCCCAGTAGGTGCGTAGCGTTTGAAACACGCCAGTCTGTGGACAATCAAGAAAGACTTTACAAAATTTTGCTAATTGATGCTGATTTATCAAAGATATCAGCAGATTTATCAAAAGCCCGCTGAAAGACAACCTCCTAGCATGTTGAATGGATGATTTGGCGTAGCGTAACCATCAGCATTGGATGGTGCGCCTGCCAGGTCGTTCGTGATTGCAAATCTATTTATGGATTCAGTTCTTTTCTTTCTGGGCAAAACTTATGACCACAAAATTTGTACCTGTTCTAAAAAGCCTTGCGGCGGCGGCAGCCGTGGCGGCAATCTTTCCCATTGGCGCGCAGGCGGCGACCGGGACGGTGAAATTCCAGGGTGAGATTGTGCAGTCCACCTGCGATGTCACGACGGCCACCAAGGACCAGACAGTGGTGATCGGCACGTATCCGACCAGTCTGTTTGCCAATGTGGGTGACGTGTCTTCTTCCAAGGCTTTTCAGATTGGACTGCAGAATTGCGATGCCGGCACCTACACCATCCGGTTTGACGGCAACGCGCCTGCCGGCCACCCCGAATTGCTGGCGGTCAGCCAAGCGACGGGCGTCGGGATTGAAATCCTCGACAACAACGGCAAGGTATTTCCCATTGGGCAGGACGTCACCGATCCGGCGCTTGTGGAAGTGGCCGCCGACGGGACTGCAACCGTGGATCTGAAGGCGCGCTACAAGTCTTTTGCATCGACTGTCGGTGCCGGTGAGGCCAACGCGGACTCCACCTTCTCGATCGAGTACCGCTGATCGCCAGCCAAGGGGGCGAACTCGTCCTCTTGGCGGCTCATTTTTCAGTGCATTTTTGAGTGCATCGGGCAGGCGTTTCAAAGCCCCTTTGCCTACACGTGCTTTATTCCTCCAGATAGACACTTCCATGACTCAAAATCAAGTCCGCTTCAATGCGGTGGTGCGGCTTTGCGTCGCGTTCTGGCTAGCAATCACAGGCTTGATGGTGTTCGGACAGGCCCGTGCGGCCGTCCATGTGCAGGCGACGCGTGTCATATATAGCGGCGACGATGCGTCCGCTTCCGTTGCGCTCCGGAACAACAGCACATTGCCCTATCTGGTGCAAACCTGGCTGGATACCGGCGATGCATCGTCCATGCCCGAGAACCTGCCCATGACGCTTACGCCTCCCCTGATGCGGCTGGCGCCCGGCGAAGAGGCGGTTGTGCGGGCCATATATTCCGGCTCGGGGCTTCCACAAGACAAAGAGTCGCTGTTCTGGATCAATATCCAGGAGATCCCGCCTGCATCGAGCGCCACGAATGCTTTGCAGATTGCCATTCGTACGCGCATCAAGCTGTTCTACAGGCCTTCTCAACTGAAGATGTCGCTCGACGAGGCGGCGCGCTCGCTGAAATGGCACATGGATGGCCCTTCGCTGATTATCCGAAACCCCAGTCCGCTGCATATCACTTTCGCCTATATCCAGAACAGACAGGCTGGCAAGGCTGAAGCGGCCAGCGCCATCGACATGATCAAGCCCGGAGAGACATTGGCAGTACCCGCAAGAGGCCTGGACCTGGGTAAGAGCGGTCAGCTTGCCTTTGGGTACATCAATGATTACGGGGGTGTGTCCGAGGTGAGGGACGCGCTGCTTGAGCGCAAATGACGGCTCAGGAGCCAACATGCCCAACATGTATACCAACAGAATACGCTTATCCGGCATGAGCCGGGAGCCGCGAGCGGGAAGGCTGGCGCGGTTTGCGCTGACCTGCGTTCTGGCTGGCATGTGGCTGCCTGCGTCCGCGCAGCCGGAGTTCAACCTGGAGTTCTTGAAAGGCAACATACAGAAGGAAAGTCTTTCAGCGCTGTCTACACCGGGCGCCGTGCTGCCTGGCAGCTATCTGTTTACCGTCTATGTCAATGGCCAGGAGGTCGGCCGCGAGCATATCGATATCAGGCAATCATTCGGGCAGGCAACAATACCGTGTCTGCATCGTGAGCAACTCATTGCTTGGGATATCGTTTTGCCGGATGATCCCCAAGTTGGGACATCCACGGATCAGTGCGTGGATGTCCCGGCCCTTGTGCCCGAATCCACAGTCTCCTACAACGGTAACCAGCAAAGACTGGATCTGAGCATACCTCAGCGCTACCTGGTCCTTCGGCCACGCGGTTATGTACAGCCTGCGCTGCGCGACCAGGGCATCAATGCCGCATTCCTCAATTATTCGCTGACGGGAACGCACAACCATCAGAACGGCTACGGCAATAGCGATTATTATTTTGCCTCGCTGATGAGCGGCCTGAATCTGGGCGCCTGGCGCCTGCGCCAGAACGCCGTAGTGCACAAGGATAACGATAGGGAGGTCCATTGGCGTTCCCAGAGCATCAGCCTGGAGCGCGACCTGCAGCCAATTCGTAGCCGACTGAAGCTAGGCGACACTTATTCTGGAAACTCGGTGTTCGATAGCGTCCAGTTCCGCGGCGTCCAGCTCGCTTCCGACGACAGCATGCTGCCATTCAGCCAGCAGGGCTACGCGCCTGTCGTGCGGGGCGTGGCGGCCACAAACGCCCGCGTCGAGATCAGGCAGGACAATGTGCTGATCTATGCCATCAACGTTGCGCCGGGTCCATTCGAAATCCGCGACATTGTTCCCAATCGCATGAGCGGCGATCTTGATGTCTCGGTGATAGAGGCCGACGGATCCGTGCAGCGATACAGCCAGGCCTTCTCGGGGGTTGAATCCATGCTGCGCCCAGGGATGTGGCGCTATGAGCTGAGTGCGGGCCAGCTTCGAAACGGCAACACTGACTATCGTCCCCGCTTTGCGCTGGCAACTGTGGCCCATGGTCTTGCGAGCAATACCACGCCTTACGGCGGCATTCTGGTTGCGGAACATTACGCCGCGGCGGGCCTGGGTGTGGTGCAAAGCCTGGGACGCTTTGGCTCGCTCGCGCTGGATGTGACCACGGCGCGCACCGAGCTTGCCAACGGCGAGACCCAGCGCGGCAACAGCTACCGCTTTCTTTATTCGAAGTCCCTGAATGATCTGGGCACCGAGTTTCGCCTGGTGGGCCATCGTTATTCGACATCGGGCTACTACGATTTCAACGACGCGGCGGCAGAGCGAGATCGTTGGCGCAATGGGCATTACGAAACCACCTACCGCGATCCCGAGACTCGTTTTGACGGCACGCCGGACTGGTCGTCCGCGCTTGACCGGCGAGTGACCAGCAATCGTTATTACAACAAGCGCAGTCGACTGGAGGTCATCCTGAATCAAAGAGTGACTGACAAGCTGTCCATGTATGCCAACTTCTACAAGCAGAATTTCTGGGGCTCGGACGACAGCGAGCGCAATATTCAGATCGGCCTGAATGGCCGGGTGAAGTCGGTGAGCTATGGCCTCTTTTTCCGGGACACACGCAGCCAGTACGGCTACAGCGACCGCATGATCGGCCTTACGTTGTCTATTCCGCTGGGCAAATCGTCTTCGAGCGGAATGAGCTCGAGTTCGTCCTTCACGCATTCCCGTGAATCCGGAAACACCTTGCAAACAGGGGTTTATGGAACGGCGCTCGATGATGGGCGGCTGGGGTATGGCGTGAATGTCGGCCATTCGGAAGGGGCGGGCGCCACAGGCACCGCCAATCTGGACTATCTGGGCAGCAAGGGGGCAGTGAGCGCCGGCGTTACGGCATCCGAGCGCTACAGCCAGTTCGGCTGGGGTGTACGCGGCGGTGTGGTGGCACATGGTGGCGGAATAACACTTTCCCAACCGTTGCAGCGCACATCTGTGCTCGTGCATGCGCCAGACGGCGAGGGCGTCGGCGTGGAAAACCAACCCGGAGTCAGGCTGGACGCCAACGGCTATGCGGTGGTTTCAGGACTTAGCCCTTACCGCTTCAACCGGGTGGCGCTCAGAACGGATGATCTTGGCGCCGGCATCGAAGCAAGCAAGGTCGCGGCGCGGGTTGTTCCGACCGAAGGGGCCTTGACGCTGGTTGAATTCGATGCGCGCCGCGGCGCGAGTGTGATGATACGCAGTCGCCGGGAGGATGGCTCGATGGTACCCATCGGCGCTACCGCCTACAACACGCAAGGTCAGGTTCGTGGCGTGGCAGGCCCCAATGGAAAGATATTTGTGAGCGGCGTGAAGCCGGGCGAACAATTGCTTGTGAAGTGGGGGCAGGATGCCGGCCAGCAATGTACGCTCGATACGAAAGAGATTCCCGTCGGGGATCTCGAACCAGCCAAGGCGGGCTATGCGCGCGTCGCGCTGAACTGTCACTCACTTTCTTAGAAACCAAGAGGCACCCTATGTTTCTCCAGTTTTTCAGACATGTCATCGTATGGGGGGCTTTGCTTGGACTGCCCCATCTGGCACTGGCCGTGTCATGCAAGGAAGCGAGCACGTGGAATGCGCGGCAGGTCATAGCCTTGGATCAGGACGTTTATGTATCGACGGCGGATATTGTGCCGGGAAAGCTGCTGTGGAGATCGCAGAACTATACGGTCACTTTTCGCTGTGTCGATTCAGAAAACTATCCGTCCGGCGAAGACGTCTTTTTCTACTGGGATCCAGCCAGGTCTCTCACTCGCATTCATGACTCCATCGAAGTTGGCGTTACCTATCAGTCGATAGATTACAGGCCCGTCTACGGGCAACAGCGGCGCATCGGCCAGGGCACTGCGCCCCCGCCCAGGAGGTCCTATTGCACCATGTACTGGAACAGATCCAGAGCGGATGAGTGCGCGCGATCTCTGGAGGTGACCGTCACCTTCTCCGTATATATCAAGGCAACCGGTATGCCGCCACCGTCAAATGGACAGATCAATGAGAACGGCGCATTCGATCTGTTCCAGATCGATGGCGTAAACGGCTTGAACAGCACGCCGAACTCGAACTATCGCGCCGCCATTTCAGGCTTGGGGCGCATCCATTTCATTGCCTGCAATCCTCAGATCAATGTTCGGGCCAACGGCGGGAACGCCGTCGATTTCGGGCGAATCCCATCGAACACGGCAAGGCCCGGAGACATTGCCCGCGCGGTTCCCTTTTCCGTGGAAGTGAACATGAGCGGTCCCAATGCTGGCAATCAGTGCGAAGGCAAGGCGCTGGTTGGCAGCTTCAGCACATCACATCCCGTCGAGGATCGTACCGTGATCCTGCCCGAAAGCGACAGCGGCTTTGGCATCGTGCTGTCCGATGCGGCCAATCCGGCGATTCCGATGAGGACGGCGGTTCCGCTTGGGGTAGTCAACGGTTCGGTGGTGCAGCACGAGTTCGTAGCCTCGTTGAAATGGCTCAGCGATCACCCCAAAATCGGCCCATTCCAGGCGACCGCGACCATTGATGTCTCATTTCGTTGAACAGATCCCGGCGGCGCCCCGCTGAAAGCCTCATGACACGGGTGGCTTTCGCGCCGCGGCACGGTCTGGAGTAGATCAGGGATAGATCATGAGCCGGCATCCGTATGCTCCTGCTCACATCCTTATTGTGGATGACGGGCCAGAACAGCTCAGGCTGTTGATGGAGACTTTGCGGGGACATGGCTATCGGCTCACGCTCGCCTTCGATGGCGCGCAAGGATACGCGAGGGCGCTTTCCGTTGTGCCGGATCTGATTCTCCTGGATGTCTGCATACCAGGGATGAGCGGGTTTGCATTGACCCGCATGCTCAAGGCCAATCCGGCGACGGAGCACATCCCCATTCTGTTTCTGTCGTCGTCCGCGGAGGCGGAGGACAGGCTCACCGGCCTGCGCGCAGGTGCGGCAGACTACATTACCAAGCCTTTCCAGCCCGCCGAAGTGCTGGAAAGGGTGCGCATCCATCTTGCGCTGGCACGCCGCGGCTCTCGTGGCGGAGAAGGGGAGCGGGGAGAGCGGAAAGATGGCGCGCAGGCGATGCATGGGGACCGCATCATCGTGCGGGCCGCGCGCCGTCTCATATGGGGACAGCTTCATGATCCGCCCGATTCGGCCGCCATCGCACGCATGGTGGGTGTTTCCGAGCGGCGGCTTGCATCCACCTTCGAGCAGTGCCTGAACTGCACGCTGTTCCAGTTTGTGCGGGATGCGCGAATGCGCAAGGCGCGTCATCTGCTTGTCCACACCTCGCTAAGCATCCTCAGTATCGCGCAGGAACTGGGATACTCGAGCGCGGCTAATTTTTCGACCGCTTTCCGTCAGCATGTGGGCGTTTCGCCCTCCCGGTTCCGCAAGGACAGTCTGCTCAGGCGTTAGCAGAGCCAGCGGATTTTGGCGCGGGAAACGACGCAAGGTTATCATCGCTATACCTTGAATTCGCAGCCCGGCCGCACCATGCCCTCTTCTGAAGCCAATATCCCTCTCACGCCCGCTCACGATTCGGGCAGGCAGCCTGCAGGGGGGTGGATGCTTGGCCTGAGCCTGATGCTTATTGCGGTAAACCTACGTCCTTTGTTTGCCAGCCTGTCCGTGCTGCTTCCCGACATCATTGCCGCCACGCCGCTTAGCTCGGCGAGTGCGGGGTATCTCACGACCTTGCCCGTGCTTTGCCTGGGCGTGTTTGCGCCGCTTGCGCCACGCTTGTCGCAGCAGGTGGGGCCGGAGCGCAGCCTGCTGTTCGCGCTGCTGCTGCTGGCTGCCGGTACGGCGATGCGCGGCCTGGGCGATCTGTATTCGCTCTTCATCGGCTCGGCACTAGCGGGCGCGGCCATCGCCATCGGCAATGTTTTATTGCCCAGTGTCGTCAAGCGCGATTTTCCAGGCAGCCCGGCCGTCATGACGGGTCTCTTCACCATGGCCCTGTGCGGCGGCGCGGCCCTGGCTGCGGCTTTCACCTTGCCGCTCGCGCATTATTTTGGCGATGCCTGGGCTTGGGGGTTGGGTATATGGGCGATTCCGGCGGCCATAGTCTTTGTATTGTGGGCTCCCCAGGCATTGCGCTCCAGCCGGCCCGCAGCGCAAGGGCGCAGGCGCATCAAGGGCCTGGCCAAGGATCCGCTTGCCTGGCAGGTTACGTTTTTCATGGGTTTGCAATCGGCGCTGGCGTATTGCGTGCTGGGATGGATGGCGCCCCTGTTGCGGGACCGCGGGCTCGATGGCGTGGACAGCGGCGTCATTGTCTCTGTGTCAGTCATGGTGCAGGTTGTGACCTGCGTGCTTGTGCCGCCCGTTGCTGTTCGTTTCCGTGATCAGCGGCTCATCAATTGCATCCTGGCGCTTACCGCGGCGGCCGCCTTGACTGGCCTGTTGTTTGCGCCGCTGTCCACTTTGTGGCTATGGGCTGTGGTACAGGGCATAGGTCAGGGCGGCCTGTTTGCCATGGCCATGACGGTCATTGTGCTGCGTTCGCCAGACTCGCTGGTGGCAGCCCATCTTTCAGGCATGGCCCAGGGCTTCGGCTACGTGCTGGCCGCGGTGGGTCCCTTGCTTATAGGCGTGCTGCACAGCTGGACTGGAAGCTATGCGTCGTCCGCGTGGGTCTTTGCCTTCCTGGGGCTGGCCACCGCCGTCAATGGCTGGGGCGCGGGCCGTGCGTCGCTGGTTAAAGTTGCCCTGTTGCCCGATGGCGCCATGCGCTGACGGATTGCTTCGCCTAGCTGGTCCGGCGCGGTCCAGGGCGCATGACCAGATATATGCCTGCGGCTGCCAGCGCAATGCCTGCCCAGGCGTGCGCGGCAAGGGACTCACCCAGCATGAGAAAGGCCAGCAGGGCGGTGACCGGAGGCACCAGGAAAAACAGGGCGGACACGCGAGCCGCTTCACCGTACCGTATCATCGCCAGCAGCAGCGAGATGGCAACCAGAGAATTACCCAGTACCAGGTAGGCCAACGAGGCAAGCAAGCCCGGCGTCCAATGTATGTGCATGGGCTCCAGTAGCATGGCCAGCGGCGCCGTGACGGCCAGGCCCACCACATATTGCACCAGATTGGCAGATACTGGATGCAGCGTCACGCCGTAGCGCTTCTCCCATAATGTACTGGCGGACAGCGTCAAGAGGGCCAGCGCGGCACAGGCCATGCCCGAGGCCGAGCCCAGGCCAATGGCGGATTGGCTCGTGATGACGAGCACCGCGCCCGCTACGCCCAGTGTCAGGCCCGCCCAATGCCGTGTCCCCACCCGCTCGCCGGCCATCATCGGGGCCAGCAGGCCGACCAGAATGGGTTGCTGGGAGGTGATCAAGGCCAAGGCGCCGGCGGACATGCCTAGCTTGAGGCTGAGGTAGGCGAATGAAAAATATCCCGCCTGCAGCAGCAGGCCGGTTCCCACGGTTCCCAGCCAAGCCTGTCGTCCGCGCGGCAAGGGGGGCCGCAGCCATGCGAAAGGAATGAGCAGAATGGCGACCACGCAGGCATATCGCAGCGCCAGGAACGTCAGGGGATCCGCGTCGGCAACGCCCAGCTTGAGGAAAACAAAACCGAAAGACCAGAGCAGAACAAACAATGCCGGTCCCGCGCTCAGCCAGCGCGGCGTGGTCGGCCGGCCAGGCGGGGTCCCCTCCGGGAGGGGCGCTGCTGGCTGGCTCGACCGGGGGTGCGGGGTGTGGCTTCCGGCGCTGCGTCGCATCATGTCCTGCACTATAAAGCCGATTGCCACCCATTGCTGTGTGGCGGCAGCGCTGAGCCTGGACGGTTACAACCCCGCCCCTTGGCATATGTGCCTCCAGGGGTAAAATAACAACTGCGCAGCGTTCGCTCACGCAGGCGGACACGCTCCATGCGCCACGAGGCCATCGCCTCGTTTTATTGCAACAGCGCCATAGCTGTTGGCTATCATAGTGATTGTATTAATCAATTTTACAAATCAATAGAGGTTTCCTATACTCGTTTTTGTGATTGATTTGTTCAACCCTTACATAAGGAAGTGCAATGTCCCTTATCAACACCAAGATAAAGCCTTTCAAGGCAACCGCCTACCATAACGGCAAGTTTGTCGATGTCAGCGATGAAACCGTTGCTGGCAAGTGGTCGGTGTTCGTTTTCTACCCCGCAGACTTCACCTTTGTTTGCCCCACCGAGCTGGAAGACCTGGCCGAGCATTACGCCGAATTCCAGAAGCTGGGCGTGGAAGTCTACAGTGTGTCCACCGACACCCACTTCTCGCACAAGGCATGGCATGACACATCGGAAGCCATCGGCAAGGTCAACTACCCCATGCTGGCTGATCCCACCCATGTGCTGGCCAACAATTTCGGCGTCCTCATCGAAGAGGAAGGCGTAGCGCTGCGCGGCACGTTTGTTGTCAACCCCGAGGGCGAGATCAAGGTCCTTGAAATCCATGACAATGGCATTGGCCGCGATGCATCCGAACTGCTGCGCAAGGTAAGGGCCGCTCAATACATTGCCGCCCACCCGGGCGAAGTGTGCCCCGCCAAGTGGGAAGAAGGCGCCAAGACGCTGACCCCCTCGCTGGACCTGGTCGGCAAGATCTAAGCCAGTCCTGTGTCAACGGCCGCGTGCCGGCCAAAAGCGGGCACGCGGCAGATAATTTATTCGTGAAGGCGGACGTATTATGTTGGACGATAACCTCAAGACTCAATTGAAATCCTATATGGCGATGTTGCAGCGTCCCATCGAGTTGGTCGCCAACCTCGATGATGGCGCCAAATCGGGCGAGCTGCGCGAGCTTCTGCGGGAAATCGAGGAAACATCGGACAAGATCACGTTCGCGGAACAGCGGGATGCCGATGTCCGTGCGCCTTCATTCGAAATCAAGCGCAGCGGCACCGATGTAGGCGTGCGTTTTGCAGGTATTCCGATGGGCCACGAGTTCACCTCGCTGGTGCTGGCGCTGCTGCAGGTGGGCGGCCACCCCGTCAAGCTCGACGAGGCGGTCATAGAACAGATACGTAATCTCGATGGTGACTACAACTTCGAGACGTTCTTCTCGCTTTCCTGCCAGAACTGTCCCGATGTGGTGCAGGCCCTGAATGTCATGTCGGTCATCAACCCCCGCATTCGGCACACTGCGATCGATGGCGCGTTGTTCAAAGACGAAGTGGAGGCACGCCAGATCATGTCGGTGCCCACCATGTATCTGAACGGCGAGGTCTTTGGGCAAGGGCGTTCGGGCGTGGAGGAAATTCTTTCGCGTCTGGACACTGGCGTCTCCAGCCGCAAGGCCGAAGAGCTCAGTGCGAGAGAGCCCTACGACGTGCTGATTGTCGGCGGCGGACCTGCCGGTGCGGCCGCGGCGGTATACGCCGCCCGCAAGGGCATCCGCACAGGTGTGGTTGCGGAGCGATTCGGCGGACAGGTACTGGATACCATGGCCATCGAGAACTACATCTCCATTCCGGAAACCGAGGGGCCGAAGTTTGCCGCGGCGCTCGAGCAGCATGTCAAGGAGTACGGCGTTGATATCGTGAACCTGCAGAGCGCTGAAAGCCTGCGCGCCAATGGCAGGTACACCGAGGTGGTGCTGTCCAGCGGCGGCGTACTCAGGGGTAAGAGTGTCATTTTGTCCACAGGTGCGCGCTGGCGCGAGGTCAACGTGCCCGGCGAACAGCAATACCGCAACAAGGGCGTCGCCTATTGCCCGCATTGCGATGGTCCGCTGTTCAAAGGAAAGGATGTTGCCGTCATTGGTGGCGGCAACTCCGGCGTCGAGGCTGCCATCGACCTGGCGGGCTTGGTGAAGCACGTCACGCTGATTGAGTTTGCCGATGCGCTTCGTGCCGATGCTGTGCTGCAGCGCAAATTGCTCAGCCTGGAAAATGTCACGATCATCACATCGGCCCAGACGACGGAAATCCATGGCGACGGCAGCAAGGTTACAGGGCTGTCCTATAAAGATCGCAAGTCCGATGCCTTGCTGCGTCTGGACCTGGATGGGGTTTTTGTGCAGATCGGCTTGGTGCCCAATACCGAATGGCTCAAGGGCACGCTGGCGCTGTCCCGGCACGGCGAGATCGAAATCGATGCAAAAGGCCAGACCTCCATGGCAGGCGTGTTCGCCGCAGGCGACTGCACGACGGTGCCGTACAAGCAGATCATCATCTCCGCGGGTGACGGCGCCAAGGCGGCATTGGGTGCCTTTGATTACCTGATACGCAGTTCGGTGTCGGATACTCAGGAACTGGATGCGCCGGCCAAAGTGGCTGTCTCGGCCTGACCCGCGGGCAATCCTGCTCTGAACGCCCGGTAATCCTGGAAAGTGGCACGCGAATAACGCGTGCCACTTTTTTTGGATGGGGGCACGGTGGCACTCCTTGCGAGTGCAAGTTTCATCATGCTGTGCTTAATTTAATGCATGTACATGCAAATTAATTGACTGATTTGTTTTTCAGCATTAATATGCATGCACATGCAAATAAATAGAAGGACGCGGCCTGCATGATGTCGACGCTGTCGTCTCTGCCATTCCGGCACTCACGTTGAGCCCAGCCGCCCTTCATGGACCAATCAAGGAAAGGATGCTCCATCATGAACTGGTTTTACCTTGGCATTGCCGTTATCTTCGAAATTGTCGTCGCCATATCCGCGGGTAACGCGCGGGGATTTACGCGGCTTTGGTGGACCATTGCCACCCTCGTCAGCGGTGCAATCGCAACCTTCTTCCTCAGTCTTGCGCTGCTGACCTTCGACGTGGGCGTGGGATATGCAATATGGACGTCCATCGCGGGGGTCGGTATCACCGTCGTGGGTGCCCTCTTCTTTCATCAGCGGCTGAACTGGCAAAAAGGCCTCGGTATTTTGCTGGTCATTGGCGGCGTTGCCGGCCTGCGGCTGAGTGGCGCGGCCTGAATGCCCGTCGTTTCCCGCATTCATCGTATTACTGATCTTCGAGCACAGGAGTTTGACATGACCACTACAGGTGCAAAACACACGCGCAAAGGGCACGCATGGACCATGCTGCTGCTTGCCGGCGTATTTGAAATCGGCTACGCGCTGAGCGTTGGAGGCAGCAGGGCTTTCACGGTGCCGGGCTGGTCGGTATCCGCCGCCTTGTTCTTTCTGCTCACTCTGTATGCGCTCAGCGTGGCGCTGCGGGAGATAGATGTAGGAATCGGCTATGCGGTATGGGCCGGCATAGGATCGGTGGGTGCGGCTGTCTTCGGCAGTATTCTGCTTGACCAGCCGCTTACGCCCATCCAGGCCTTTTGGCTTGCTGTCATTATCGCCGGCGTCATCTGGCTCAAGCTCGCCGACAGCACCCGACGCCAGGCAGGCAGCCGTTAGCTGGCGGCTGCCTGCCCGGACTGTGCCGCAGACACGCAAGGTGCTCCTTTGCTGATATGTTTGCATGGGCATGCATATGAGAAAATAGCCATGTGCTGTTCAGAGGAGTGCGAATTGATAATGTCCAGAAGAGGCGATGCATGGCTGACCGTGATACAAATCATTGCAAATGTCGAGGCCGATCTGAGCAAGATGCTGCAGGTGAGTCATGGGCTCGGCCTGTCCGAGTATCGGGCGCTGGAAATACTGGCCAGGTCTCAAGACGCCGAGCTGCGTATGCAAGAATTGGCAGCGTGTCTGCGCCTTAATCAAAGCTCGGTTTCGCGAATGGTCGAGCGCCTGGAGCGGGCCGGGTTTGTTATCCGCGATCTATGCCCGGACGACAAGCGCGGCGTATATACCGTGCTGACCGAAAGCGGGCGGGAGCACCTGGAAAGCGCGCAGCCTGACTATGAACGGGCGCTGGAGGCGGCGCTCAAGGCGCATGGAGGCGAGAAACTGTTATCCTCGCGCATATTGAAAGCCAGGTAACCATTTCCATCAGCGGGAGGCATGGCCCGCAATTTGCTTGCGAAAAGCCGGTGTGGGTGACATACGATGTGTCGCCCATGTGTTGCCCATACAATAGGCTTGGATCCCCGTCATGGACACGCGGGCGGCCCTGAAGGAGCAAGCATGCCGCGATACCTGAAAATAACACTGAGTATTCTTCTGGTTCTTCTCTTGGTTTTTGGCCTGGCGGCGGCCTTGCTGGCAACATTCAACTGGAACCATGCCCGACCCTGGCTTAACCGACAGGCCACCGAGATGGCGGGGCGGCAGGTGCAGATCAGGGGCGATCTGGATATTGATTGGCTACGTCCGCAGGCGCAGCATGATGGCTGGCGCGGCTGGGTTCCCTGGCCGCGCATCATTGTCAACGATCTGTTCATTGGCAACCCAGAGTGGCGTTCCGGCGAGCGCGGCATGGCCCGGATATCCCATGCCTCAGTCCTACTGGACCCGATCGCCTTGCTTGGCCATGTTGTTCGCATCCGGAGCCTGGAGGTGGACACCGCCGATGTCTATCTGGAGCGCGGCAAGGATGGCAAGGCGAACTGGACCTTCAAGAGGGCGGAGCCGGCTTCTGAAAAGCCATCCGACTGGAAGGTGGATATCCAGGACCTCGCGTTGAAGAACGTCAAGGCGCAGGTAGTGGACGCATCTTCCAGACTGGACCTGCAGTTGCAACTGGCATCCCTGGCGCAGCCGCCCGACGGGGAGCAGGCCGCTTCGCCTGGCGGCAGCTATGGCATCGGCTGGAAGGCATCGGGCACTTACAACGGCGTGGATGTTAGCGGAGAAGGCCGTACCGGCGCCATTCTGGCCCTGCGTGAAGACGGCAAGCCCTTTCCGGTGCAAGGCAAGGCCACCGTCGGCAAAACTTCGGTCGAGTTGGAGGGTTCCGTCACGCGCCCGCAATCGCTGGCCGCGCTCGATGTGAACATGCAGCTTTCAGGCGACAGCATGTCGGACTTGCTCGAGCTGATCGGCGTGGCGCTTCCGGTAACACCGCCCTACAGCACAAAAGGCCATCTTACCGCCCGCTTGGCTGGCGAGCAGGACGTCTGGCGTTACGAGGATTTCACGGGGAAGGTGGGCAAGAGCGACCTGGAAGGGACGTTGACGTTTACCCGAAGCAAGCCGCGTTCGCTGCTTGAGGGGCAGGTGCGGTCGCGCCTGCTGCGTTTCAAGGACCTCGGGCCTCTCATAGGCGCCGACACCAGCGAGGTGAAGTCAGCCGCAGCCGAGAAGGCGGCAAGTACGCAACCCAAGGACAAAGTGCTTCCGCATAATGTCATCAACACGGATGCCTGGAGCGTCATGGATGCGAACGTGCATTTCACCGGCGAGAAGATTCTGCGCGACAAGGATCTGCCGCTGGACCACATCGACGCGCGGATCATGCTGCAAGACAAGGTTCTGTCCTTTACGCCGCTGAGTTTTGGCGTGGCGGGCGGCACGCTGTCCAATCAGATATCGCTTGATGGACGCGGCAAGGAAATAAAGGCCACGCTCAAGACCGAGGCGCGCCATCTCAAGCTGAAGCAGTTGTTCCCGGGCGCTGAGTCCATGAAGGCAAGCTTTGGCGAGCTTCACGGAAACGCAAATCTTGCAGGACATGGCAACTCGATTGCCGGAATGCTGGGCTCCGCGGATGGTGATATACAGGCATTGGTCAGCCGCGGCACCATCAGCCATTTTCTGCTTGAAGCGGCGGGGCTGAACGTGGCCAATCTCGTTCTACTCAAGCTCTTTGGGGATGAGCAGGTCATCCTCGACTGCATGGCCAGCGACTTTTCCATCAAGAACGGACTCATGACGCCCCGGGTTTTCCGCCTGGAAACCGACGACGCCATTGTTGATGTGTCGGGCACTATCAACTTGCGGGATGAAACACTGGACTTGAAGATAAGCCCTAAGAACAAGACCGTGCGAATCTTCACCCTACGCTCGCCGTTGTACGCGCGGGGCTCGTTCAAGAACCCCGATGTTGGCGTGGAACCCGGGCCATTGGCCATGCGGGCCGGGGCGGCCGTTGCACTGGGGGTACTGGCTTCGCCTTTTGCGGCGCTGCTGCCGCTGCTTAACGTGGGCAATGACGAGGCCACTCACTGCACCTCGCTGAGCGACGGCAAGCGTCAGACGGGCGAAGGCAAGGCGAAGCGTGACGAGACGCCGCAGGAACGCCGCGAGCGGCAAAAACGGGAGGAACGCGAGTCCTGGCCTTCGTCGCAGGCCAAACCCTGAATCAGGGGCGGGTTAGAATGCGGGTTTTTCCGACATATCCGTATCCACCATGCGACTTATCATTGCCCTGTTGCTGCCTTGGCTTACCTTTTTCACGATCGGGCGCCCCATCGCCGGCATTATCTGCCTTATCCTGCAGATCACGCTCATAGGCTGGCTTCCGGCGACCATATGGGCCGTCTACGCGCTGAGCCAATACAAGACCGACAAGAAAATAGAGCGCGCCCTGCAAGATCGCTAGCAGGTGGCTCGGGGTAATCCCCGCCTCGCCGCGATCCACTTTGAGGCTAGAATTTTCCCAGCACAGCGGGCGATGCATGCCAGCGCCTGCGCGACAACAAAACCAATACGCCGACATATCTGTGAGCCCTCGCCTTTTCCTGCAGCACATTACCAAGCGCTATCCGTCCGTCGTCGCGAACGATGGCGTTGACCTGACTGTGCAGGCGGGCGAAATCCATGCAGTGCTGGGCGAAAACGGTGCAGGCAAGTCCACGCTCATGAAGATTATCTACGGCGTCGTGCATCCGGATGCCGGGCGTCTGTTCTGGAATGGCAGGGAAGCGGCGATCACCAGCCCTGCAGTTGCCCGCGAGCTGGGCATAGGCATGGTGTTCCAGCATTTCTCGCTGTTCGATACGCTGACTGTCGTGGAAAATATTGCGCTGGGCCTGCCTGCCGGTACGCGCCTGGATGTCTTGGCGCAGCGCATCGCCGACATCGCCGCACAATACGGGCTCGACCTCGAGCCGCAGCGTCACGTGCATACGCTTTCGGTCGGAGAGCGCCAGCGCGTGGAGATCGTGCGCGCCTTGCTGGGAAAACCTCAGTTGCTCATCCTTGACGAGCCCACATCGGTTCTCACGCCGCAGGCGGTCGACCGCCTGTTCGACACCTTGCGCCAATTGGCCAGCGAAGGCTGCAGCATTCTTTATATCAGTCATAAGCTGGACGAGATCCGCAGGTTGTGTCGTGCCTGTACGGTGATGCGGGGCGGAAAAGTCGTGGGCGTATGCGATCCGTCGGGCGAGAGCGATGCCAGCTTGTCACGCATGATGATAGGGGATGCCCCCGGGGTTCTGCAGCACCATGATCATCCTCCCGGCGAAGTCAGGCTGTCGGTGCGCGGGCTTGACTTGCCTCCTGCCCACCCTTACGCCACGGCGCTGAAGGACATGGCGTTCGACGTGCGGTCCGGTGAAATACTTGGCGTGGCGGGTGTTTCCGGAAACGGCCAACAGGAACTGTTGTCCGTGCTTTCGGGTGAGGACGCACGGGCACCTGCGGACGCCGTGTTGCTGGATGGCCGGCCGGTCGGGCGGCGTTCGAGCGCGTGGCGCCGTGCCCGCGGTTTGGGGCTGGTACCCGAGGAGAGGCTGGGGCGCGGCGCCGTGCCCGAGATGTCTCTGGCGCACAACATGCTGTTGTCGCATCAGGGGCCTGCGGCCGTGCGCGGCGGGATGATACGAGGCGCCGCCCTGCAACACCTTGCGGCGGGCGTCATCGAACGCTTTGGCGTGCGCGCCCCTGGGCCGCGGGCGGCTGCGGGCAGTCTTTCGGGCGGCAATCTCCAGAAGTACATCATCGGCCGCGAAGTCACGCGGTCGCCGCGTGTATTGCTGGTTGCCCAGCCCACATGGGGCGTCGATGTGGGGGCGGCTGCGCGCATCCGCGCCGAGCTTGTCGCTTTGCGCGATGCGGGCTGCGCACTGCTGGTCATATCAGAAGAACTCGACGAACTCTTCGAGATTTCCGACCGGATTGTCGTGATTGCGAAGGGGCGGCTGTCACCTTCTGTGCCGCGTTCACAGGCAACGCGCGATCAGATCGGTTTGTGGATGAGCGGGCTGTGGCCTGGCGCGGCGCCTGTTGCGCAAGGGGGCGGCCATGCTTGTGCTTGAGCCCCGCGCTCAGCCTTCGCGCTGGATGAGCTGGCTGTCGCCGGTATTTGCCGTGCTGCTCACCATGGCCTGTGGCTTCGTGCTGTTTCTCGCCGTGGGCAAGAACCCGGTCGCGAGCCTGTCGATATTCTTTCTGGAGCCGCTGCGCACATTGAACGGATGGGCGGAAGTGGGCGTCAAGGTTGCGCCGCTACTCATGATTGCAGTAGGGCTGGCTCTCTGTTTTCGCGCCAACGTATTCAATATCGGAGCGGAAGGGCAGTTCGTGGTGGGCGCCATCGCCGCCGGTGCCTTTATCCTGCATATGGACAACGAGCTGAACGGCGGCGCCTGGCTCATCGCCGCCGCCATGGTGGCCGGCGCTGCGGGCGGCATGGCCTGGGCAGCCATCACGGCCTTCTTGCGTGATCGCTATAACGCCAACGAGATACTGGTGTCGTTGATGCTGGTGTACGTCGCCGAGCTTTTGCTGAGTTATCTCGTTCATGGGGTGCTGCGCGACCCGGATGGCTTCGGCTTTCCCCAATCAAAGCTGTTCTCCCAAGGCTGGCTGCTGGCGCCCGTCATCCAAGGCACGCGCCTGCACATGGGCATTGTACTGGCGCTGCTTGCCGCCCTGGGCGGCTGGATATACCTCATGCGAAGCTTCTCCGGTTTCAAGCTGCAAGTGGGCGGAATAGCGCCGCTGGCCGCGCGCTATGCGGGTTTCTCATCGCGCGGTGCCTTGTGGCTTGCGATGCTGGTGTCGGGCGGCCTGGCTGGCCTGGCCGGCGCCTGCGAGATCATGGGGCCCATAGGCCAGTTGACACCGTCGATTTCTCCAGGCTATGGCTTCGCTGCGATCATCGTGGCTTTTGTTGGGCGCCTGCATCCTCTGGGCGTCATATTTTCCAGTTTCGTGATGGCGCTGCTGTACATCGGCGGCGAATTGTCGCAAAGTCGCCTTGGTATGCCCAGCGCCATAACAGGCATATTCCAGGGCATTCTGCTTTTTGCGCTGCTGGCGTGCGATGTGCTCATTCACAATCGTGTGCGGTGGAGATCCTGATGGAAACACTGGCGCCGCTCGTCGCTTCCGCCATCGTGGCTGGAACCCCGCTGATGTTGGCGGCGCTGGGCCTTCTTGTCAACGAGAAGTCCGGCGTCATCAATCTCGGTTCGGAAGGCATGATGCTCATGGCCGCCGTGGCGGGTTTCGCCACCGCCCTGGACAGCGGCAGCGTTGGATTGGGTTTCATGGCGGGCGCGGTGGCGGGCATGCTACTGGCCGCTTTCTTTGCCTGGCTGACTGTATGGTTGGGCGCAAACCAGGTCGCAACAGGCCTGGCCCTGTCCCTGTTCGGCGTGGGCGCCTCGGCTTATCTGGGCCTGCCCTATGTGGGTGAAACACTGCAGGCAGGCAAATTCGGCATTCCGGTGCTGGAGGACCTGCCTTTCCTGGGGCAGGCACTGTTTCGGCATCATCCCATGGTCTATGTGGCGCTCATCCTGTGTGTCCTTATTGCCTGGTTCCTGAATCGCACGCGAGCAGGCCTGATTCTTCGGGCGGTAGGCGAATCGCCGTCATCCGCGCATGCGCTGGGCTACAACGTGCGATGCATACGTTTGGCCGCACTGCTGTTCGGTGGCGCCTGTTGTGGCCTGGCCGGAGCATTCATGTCGCTGGTCTACACGCCCATGTGGGTCGAAGGCATGGTGGCAGGGCGCGGGTGGATTGCCCTGGCGCTCACCACGTTCGCAACCTGGCGTCCGCTGCGGGTGCTGGCGGGCGCCTATCTGTTTGGCGGCATTACCATACTCACTTACTACATGCAGGCCCGCGGCGTTCCCATCGCGTCACAGCTGCTTTCCATGCTACCTTACCTTGCAACGATACTGGTGCTGGTCCTGATCTCCAGAAACGCAAACTGGATCAGGCTGAACATGCCGGCATCACTCGGCAAGCATTTCAATCCCCACACCTGAGGTATATATCATGTCATCGAAACGGCTACGAAAAGCATTGTGTTGGGCGGCCCTGGCCCCGGCCCTGGCGTGTTCGGCGGCGGCCTTCGCCGCGGAGACATCCGCCGGCGGGGTGGCGCTTCCGTTGAAAGTGGGTTTTGTTTATGTCAGTCCGGTCGGCGAGGCCGGTTGGAGCTGGCAGCAGGATGAAGGCCGCCGCCAGATGGAAGAGGCCATGAAGGGCAAGGTGGTGACGCAGTACGTGGAAGATGTGCCTGAGGGTGCGGACGCCGAGCGCGTCATCCGTGATCTGGCGCAGCAAGGCAACAAGCTCATTTTTACTACGTCTTTCGGATTCATGAATCCCACGCTCAAGGTGGCGCGCCAGTTTCCCGACGTGAAGTTCGTGCATTCCACGGGCTACAAGACCGCGCCCAATGTGGCCACCACCAATGCGCGGTTCTATGAGGCTCGCTATCTCGCCGGCATCGTGGCAGGCAAGATGACGAAGACCAATATCGCCGGCTACGTGGGCGCCTTTCCCATACCTGAGGTCCTGCAGGGCATCAATGCGTTCACGCGCGGCATGCGCAGTGTCAATCCCAAAGCGCAGGTCCATGTTATCTGGGTTAACAGCTGGTTTGATCCAGGCAAGGAACGCGACGCCGCGCTGGCGCTCATGGGCCAGGGCGCGGACATTGTGACCCATCACACAGATTCCACCGCCACTGTGCAGGCTGCCGAGGAAAAAGGCAAGTACGCCATTGCCTACCACTCCGACATGAGCAAGTTCGGCCCCCATGCGCAGCTTGCCGCTGTGACCCATCATTGGGGCAAGTATTTCACCAAGGAAGTTCAGGATGTGCTTGACGGCACCTGGAAATCCGACCAGACCTGGGGCGGCTTGGGCACCGGCATGACGGCCATAGAGGGCTTCGGCGACGCCGTCCCCGAGGAGGTACGCAAGCTGGTTGAGGAGAAGAAGGCGGAAATCATCGCCGGCAAACTCAACCCCTTCGCAGCCCCTGTGGTCGACAACAAGGGTAAGACTTTGCTGGCATCCGGCGCGCTGGACGATGCAGCGCTGAACAAAATGAATTACTACGTGCAAGGCGTGGCTGGCAGCCTGCCGACGCAATAAACCCGGCAGCCTCCGTTTAACAGGAGACTGCCATAACGCGCTATTCCTCGGCTATCGCCCATAGAATGGATAGCTTGGATCGTTGTAGCCCGGGGTCGATGGATGCCCCGGGGCAACCAGGCTGTCGACCAGCGATTCTTCCTCGGATGTGATTTCCACATCAAGCGCGGGATAGTAGTCCTCAAGCTGCGCCAGTGTGCGCGGGCCCGCAATCACGGCGCTTATGTGGCGGTTGGCCAGTACCCAGGCGGTTGCAAAGTGCGCCAGCGCGATGCCCCGGCCATCGCAGTGATGTTGGAGTGTTTGCGCGATCCGCAAGGATTCTTCCCGGAATTCGGTCTGCATCATGCGGCGGTCGCCACGGCCTGCGCGCGTACCCTCCGCTGGCGCTTCGCCTGGGCGGTATTTTCCGGTAAGTACGCCCCGTGCGATAGGGCTGTATGGCACGACACCCAGGCCATAGTGGCCGCAGGCAGGCAGGATCTCCACTTCAGGATTACGGTTAAGCAGGTTGTAGTAGGGCTGACAGACCACGGGCTGTGGCACATTGGCCTGCTGGCACAAGCGCATGATTTCCGCAATGCGCCAGCCGCGAAAATTGGATAGCCCGAATGCGCGCACTTTTCCCGACCGGATCACGTCGTCAAGGGCGCGTACGGCTTCCTCCAGATTTTCCTCCGGATAATCTCTGTGCAGATACAGAATGTCGATATGATCGGTGGCCAGGCGCTGCAGGCTGTCGTTTATCGACTGCATGATCCAATGGCGGGAGTAATGGCTCTGATTGGGCTGCTTGCTCATGCTGTTGCCCAGCTTGGTGGCCAGGATCCAGTCATTTCGCTGATCAGCCAGCAGCCTGCCCACCATGTCCTCCGACCCGCCGCGCATATAGACATCGGCGGTGTCGATGAAATTGATGCCATGCTCGCGCGCCGAAGCCACCATGTTGCGGGCTTCGTCCAGAGGTGTCTGATCGCTGAACATCATGGTGCCGAGACACAGGGTCGATACGCGAAGATTACTGCGGCCCAGACGGCGGTATTGCATGGTCTATCTCCTTCCTGTCATACAAAGCTGTTTTATATTCATACCCTACGAAACGGCGTCCTGTCTGGTATGGACGAGTGAGCCGGAACGGGCGCCGGCCTTGCTGCCGCGGGTTTCAGCCGCGCGCCGGCAAGGCCCAGGTGCTGATTGCCTGGGCTACGGGGTCGCCACCAGAGGCTGGCGTCAGTAGGACTTCGCCGGCGGCAAGCCGGCCGGTTTTTAGGATACGGGCATGGGCCAGCACGCCGCCAGGCGGCGTCTTGCGCAGGAAATTCATGGTGAGGCTGGCCGTAACCGCGTCAGCATTGCCTGTGGCGCCAACCACGGCCGCATACAGGGCAAGGTCTGCCAGGCCCATTAGCATGGGGCCAGCAATCATGCCGCCCAGCCGTTGATGCGTATCGCGTTCGGGAAGCCGCAGTGTTGCGGTTCCGTGGCCAATCTCCATGATATCTGCACCAAGCACCGCGGCAAACGGATGATGCGACAGCAGCAGCGCCTGAAAGCCTTCGACGGTAATGGCCGGGTCGGGGGCGGTGGGCGAGGAGGTAGTCATGCTGGGTAATCCGATAGTGACACGTTATGCGACATAGTACACTTGAGAAGATTTTGTTGGATTGCTGGGAGCGCTCCATGAGAAAAATGCTCATTGCCGGTTTATTTGTGGCCGGCAGTCTTCTGTTTGTGCCTGCGGCATTCAGTGCCACAGGCTCGGTGCTGCTTGCGCAGGCTGGACATGCGCATGGTGACGGCGCAGGCATGCAGGCCATGCCGGGGCACGGATCCATGCAACATGGCATGTCTTCCGAAGATTCGAACGCCAAGGTCTCCGACACTGTGGAGGTAACCGGCTGCTGGATACGCGCGCTGCCGGCGCCGGCGCCTTCTGGCGGATACTTTGTGGTGCATAACCATGGCAAACAGGCCATCAAGCTCACGGGCGCCAGATCCGCCACATACGGCATGGTCATGCTGCACAAGACAACCGAAAAGAACGGTATGAGCAGCATGTCCGAGGCGGGCGATATCACCATTCCCGCAGGCGGCTCGCTGGAGTTCAAGCCCGGCGGCTACCATGCCATGCTCGAAGACGCGACACAGGCGCCCAAGGTCGGGGATGCAGTGACGCTGGATCTGCTCTTTGATGACGGCACGAAGGCCAGCGCCCAGTGCGAGGTGAGGCCCGCGAACGCCCGCGTGAAGTAGCAGGTATCCGTGCGTGATGCCGTGCAGCAAGCAACAGTGGCCGTCTCTCGTCGGCCTAATGTCAGATCAGCGCGTCCGTGCGCATGGCGGGGACGCTTGACAGGAATTCAAGTACTGTCTTGTTGAAGGCTCTCGGGTTCGCAAGATTCATGCCGTGGGCCGCCATGGGTATTGTTTCGCGTTGGGCGGCCGGACATGCCTGCTGCAGGGCGTCGATGCGGCTGCGGTAGCGGGATGGGCTCTGTTCTCCCCCGATCAACAGCAGCGGGCAGGGCAGCGCGGCCACGCTTTGCGGGTTCACGGCTGGATGGGCTTCCTGGGCCTGCGACAGCAGGGTGGGTCCGTTGTCCCGCGCCATCGACTTGAACCACGATGTCATTTGGCGCCATGTTCCTGCGCCATTGACCGCGTCAACAAAATTCGACAAGGCGGACTCCACTTCACCGCGCTCCAGCCATTCCGCAACATCGCTATGCAGCGATACGCGCTGGGTTTCACCGGTGAGCCGAAAGCCCGGATCGGCGAGCGCCAGGCTGCGCACGAGGTCGGGAGCCTGGAAGGCAAGCTCCAGCGCCACCTGCGCGCCGCGGGAGTGCCCCAGAACATGCACGCTGCCGCCAGGCGCCATCTGCCGGATAAGCGCAACCATGTCCTGAGCATGCCGGGCAATGCTGAAAGCGGGATCTGGATGTGCCTGGGCATGCGGCCAGTAGCCGCGCAGGCTAGGGGCAAGTACATGATAGCGTTCGCCAAGCGCGGGATATTGCCAGCGCCAGTAGCGATAATCGCACAGAGATCCATGGATGAGCAGCAGAATCTCGCCCTGGCCGGACTCTGCGTAGTGCTGGCCCCCGCCCTCCTGGGGCCAGACGTGATCCTCGGGGGGAAACGGCATTATTGCAGCAGCTTCAGCCGGCTTCTTGCGGTTTCCGCAGCCGATGTGTCAGGATAATCCTTGACGATGCGCTGCAGGCTGGCCTTGGCACCCTTGACGTCGTTCAGTTCGATCTGGCTGGCAGCGATGACCAGCAGGGCGTCAGGCGCCCGAGGGTCGTCGGGCGTGTCGCGCACCATTTGCTGCAGGCCTTGTATGGATTCCTTGAAATCCTTGCTGGCGTAGCGGCTGCTGCCTTGATAGAAGCGGGCCTCGGGGGCAAGCTGGCTGTTCGGATAGGCCTGCAGGAATTGGCCGAAGCTGCTTGCGGCTTCCTTGTATTTGCCTGCGCGGAACAGGCCCATAGGCGTTTCAAAGGCCGCTTGCTCCTGAGGGTCGGCGACCTGCGGCGTATTGCCGCCAGACTGATCAGTGCTGGAGCGCTGCTCCAATTGCTGTTGCCAGTTCAGTTGTTCGAGCTGGCCGCGCATCTTTGCCATTTCCTGCTGCAGCATTTCGATCTGGTCCGCTTGTTGCAAGCGGACGCGTCGGCTTTGCTCAGTCAACTTGTTGACTTGTTCACGCAGCTCGAGGATGGCTCTGCGCGCCTCGTCGTCGGAAAATGCAAACGCCGGTGTCACGAACATGGCGGATAGCGAGAAGGCGGTGCTCAGCACAAGTGTGCGCAAAGGCAGGGAATAGGCGCTCATTATCGGTTCCGTCAGATTAAAAAAGGCCGCGGCGGGAGCGCCGCCGCGGCCTGGCTTACCCACTCATGGATATTAACGCTGATAGACGATGTCCGCACGACGGTTTTCGGCATAATCGGCTTCAGTGTGGCCGGTGGCGCGCGGACGCTCCTCGCCGAAGCTGACAGCCTCAACCTGGTCGCTGTTGACGCCCAGCAGGCTCATCATGCGGGCGACGGCCTCCGAACGGCGCTGGCCGAGCGCCAGGTTGTATTCCGCGCCGCCCCGCTCGTCGGCGTTGCCTTCGACACGGACCTTTTGTTGCGGATGGCTGGACAGGTAGGAGGAATGCATCTCTACCATGCTGCGGTACTGCTCGGGCACTGTGTAGCTGTCAAACTCGAAGTAGACAGAACGCTGTTGGGCCAGCGGGCTCTGGGGATTGAACGGATCCATGACCTGTCCGGTCGATGCACCCGATCCACTACCCATGCCCGTACCCGAGCCGTTCGCGGATTCGTCCAGTGGTACCGAGCTGCAGGCAGCAAGGGATGCTGCAAAGGCTGCGATGGTAAGACATTTTGCGATGCGCGAGCTCATTTTGGTTCCTTTTGAAAGAGTCACACGAAAAATCAATTGATGAAGGGTCCCCATGTCGGTTCACGGACCTTGCCATTCAGGGCGGAAAGCGTTTGACGAACCCGCCCATCTATCGATGTCACGGCCAGTACACTGCGGCCTCCTTGTACCGAACTATAGAGAACCTGCATTCCGTTGGGTGCAAAGCTGGGTGACTCGTCATCGGGTCCGGCGGTAAGCAATTGTTCGTTGCCAGCCCCCATGTCCTGCATTGCAATTCGGAAAGCTCCATCTCTTTGTGTAACGTACACCAGCTTGTTACCGTCAGGCGAGACTGCGGGTGAGATATTGTAACTGCCGCTGAAAGTAAGGCGTTGCGCGTTGCCGCCGCCGACGGGAACCTGGTATATCTGCGGATTTCCGCCACGATCACTGGTAAATACCAGCGATCCGCCGTCGGGCGTGTAGACGGGTTCAGTGTCGATGAGAGGGGAGCGCATGACACGGCGCAGATTGGAGCCGTCGGCATTGATTGTGTAAATTTGCGATATGCCGTCGCGAGAGAGCACGATGGACAACTGCTGGCCGTTTGGCGCCCAGGCCGGCGCGCTATTGTTGCCCTTGAAGTTTGCCAATGGCACCCGGTTTCCCGTGGCCAGGGTCTGGACATAGACGACGGGTTTGCCAAGCTCGAAACTGACGTAGGCCAGGCGTTTCCCGTCTGGCGACCAGGCGGGAGAAATGATGGATTGCTGCGAACGCAGCATGACTTGGGGATTCTGGCCGTCGGCATCAGCAATTTGTAACTCATAGGTGTTGCCTCGCTGCAACACGTACGCTATCCGTGTGGAAAACACACCACGCACACCCGTGATTTTCTCATAGATGCGGTCGGCAATCTGGTGAGAAATGCGGCGGAGCTCTTTTTCGTTGCCTGCAAACGCCACGCCATCGAGTTGTGTACGGCGCACGGAGTCCACGAGGCGGTAGTCCACCTTGAATTGTCCGCCGGTCTGGGAAATAGAGCCATAGGCCAGGTAGTCGGCTCCGCGGTTGCGCCAATCGTCGTAGGCGATGGAGCTGTTGACATCCAGGTTGGCTCCGGTTGCGTTGATGAGCTTGAACTGCCCGGATCTCGTCAGGTCGGCGCGGATGACTTCACCCACCGCTTGCCCGTGAGGGTCGCCGGTGAAGTCGGCAATGGCGATGGGATACTGCGTCGCCCCCACGCCCGATATGTCCACGCGTAACTGGGCCTGGACGGGCCGTGTGGCAAGCAAGCCCGCCGCAGCCATGACCAGACCGCAAGCCAGCGCCCGCCAGCCCTGCCTGACTGTTGCGCGATTAAATGAAATGACAGCTGCCATAACGGGTATCTCCTGTTAATCGTACATGCGGTAGTCGCCCTCGATCTCCGAAGGATACTTGCCCGATGATGGTTTGGGGAAGGGCGAACAAGCCCGCAGCCCCTTCAACACCGCATCATCGAAGCGAGAGTTGCCGGAAGACCTGCGCATGTCCACGCTCGTGACAGTACCATCCGATGCCAGTCGTACCCTGTATTTTACAGTCGGGTTGGACGATCCACGGCGCGGCGGTACGTTATAGATGACATTGGGCCGCACACATGCGCGGACCTTGGCGGCATAACCGCCATCCCCGCCGCCACCGCCCGCTTGGTTGCGGTCTGCGTTGCCAGTGGGTATGCCGGCGGCCCCCAGCGCGTCGCTGCGCATGGCTCGACGCAGCGCTTCGCGTTTCTCCGCGGCGGCTTTTTCGGCAGCGGCTTTGCGTGCGGCTTCTTCCTTGGCTTTTTTCTCTGCGGCGGCCTTGCGCGCGGCTTCTTCCTTGGCCTTCTTTTCGGCGGCAGCCTTTTTCTCAGCTTCTTCCTTGGCCTTCTTCTCGGCAGCAGCCTTTTTCTCGGCTTCTTCCTTGGCCTTCTTCTCGGCGGCGGCCTTTTTCTCAGCCTCTTCCTTGGCCTTCTTTTCGGCAGCAGCCTTCTTCTCGGCTTCTTCCTTGGCTTTTTTCTCAGCGTCTTCCCTGGCCTTGCGTTCGGCTTCCTGCTTCGCCTTCAGCTCGGCCTCTTCGCGCGCCTTTTGCTCTGCAGCCAGGCGCTCCTGTTCAGCTTTTTTCTCAGCCTCTTCTTTGGCTTTCTGCTCCGCAGCCCTTTCTGCGGCAAGCGCCTTGCGTTCTTCCTCTTCTTTTTTCTCGCGCTCTTCGCGTGCCTTTTCCAGCGCGATGTCAGGGTCGACTTCAGGCTCGGGAGCCGGCTCGGCGGCCTCGGGCGGCGCCGGTGGTGCGGGCGGCGGCGCGGGTTCGGGCTCAGGCTGCACTTCGGGTTCAGGCTCGGGTTGCGGTTGAGGCTCCGGTTCCGGTTCCGGCGTGGGCTCTTCAGGCTGAGCCTGTTCAGGCGCCGGCTGTGTTTCGGGTTGTGTTTCAGGTTCGGCGGAGGTGGGCGTCGTGCCGCGCGCCCAGAGCTCCACTTGCACGGGATTGGGTGTCTTGGGTGAGGACACGAACCCGATCAGCATGAAAATGAGAAGGGCGGCATGTATGCCTACCGCATAACCAAGAGAGCGGCGTTCGTCGCGCTGCTCCGGGGTGAGGTGCTGCCTGCGTGTGCGCTTCAGATTCATCGCCTTAACGCTGTCCAGCGGGCTTGCCGGCCTGCGGCGCAGTCTGGCTTGATGCTGCGCCTGCGTTGCCTGCCGCATCCTGGGTGCCGGCCTCGCTGGCCGCTTCCGGATTCTGGTCCACCAGCAAGCCTAGGCGGGTGATGCCGCTGCCGCGCAACTCGTCCATGACTTTCATGACGGTTTCGTAGGGAACACGGCCGTCCGCCGCAATGACCACGGGCGTTTCGGGTGTGGTCATTGACTGCAGCTCAGCCACGAGATTGGCGCTGTCCACGGGTTGGAATTCGGCGCCCGCCTCGCGGACGCGCACAGAGATGGCGCCATCTCTGTCCAGTTGAACCTCCACCGGCTGCACTTCGATCTTGGATGCCTGTCCCACGGTGGGGAGTTCGATCAGGCCAGGCGTGATCATGGGCGCCGTCACCATGAAGATGACCAGCAGCACCAGCATGACGTCAATGTACGGGACGACGTTGATTTCGTTGTTCAGGCGGCGCCCGCGTCCGCGCCGCCCTCCGCGTACCGATGCCATCATTGCACCTGACGCTGGAGAATGTTCAGGAATTCATCGACAAAGCTGTCGAAGCGGGTGGCCAGGCGATCAATTTCATTGGTGTAGCGGTTGTAGGCGATCACTGCGGGGATGGCTGCAAAGAGACCGATGGCCGTGGCGATGAGCGCCTCTGCGATGCCGGGCGCAACGGCCGCCAGCGTGGCCTGTTGCATGGAGGACAGGCCGATGAACGCATGCATGATGCCCCATACTGTGCCAAGCAGCCCGATGTAGGGGCTGACCGAACCGGCCGACGCGAGAAAGTTCAGGTGCGATTCCAGGCCGTCCATTTCGCGTTGGTAGGCGGCGCGCATGGCGCGGCGGGGTGCGTCTGTCAGCGTGTCCTTGCTGGCCTGGTTGCGCCGCGCCTTGATGAATTCCGTCATGCCGGCGTCGAAGATACGGGCCAGCGCACCATGTTCGGCGCGTCGCGACGTAACCGCCTGCTGGAGGACGGACAGGTCGCCGCCCGCCCAGAAATCGTCCTCGAACCTGCGCGTCTGCTCGTTAGCGCGTTTCAGCGCCGAGTGCTTGCTGAAAATATAGGTCCAGGACAGTATTGAGATGCCGAGCAGCACCAGCATGACAAACTGGACGGGAATGCTGGCGTTGGTCAGTAATGAAAGCAACGAGATGTCGCTGGTGGCTTGCATGGTCAGTTCTTGGCCTTTTCCAGTATGGATCTGAGTTCACGGGTAAACGCCGCGGGACGATGGTCTTGGGCGCGCACGCAACATACTTGGATGACGCCCTCGCACAGCAGTTCCCCGCCGCGCATGACACTCTGCCGGAAACGAATCGAGGCAGGGCCAAGGCGCGCGATGGCGCTGTGTACGACAAGCAGATCATCGAGCCTTGCCGGCTTGCGATAGTGTAATTCAACGTCCTTGACAACAAATATAAGCTGTTCCCTGGCGGCAAGTTCGGATTGGTTCACACCCAGGCGGCGTAGCCATTCTGTTCTGGCACGTTCAAAGAACTTCAGATAGTTGGCATAGTAGACGACGCCGCCTGTATCGGTATCCTCGTAATATACGCGAATATTCAGGTGGTCAGGCATCCCGATTGTGTCAGGCGACATGAGTTTCGTTAAGTGGTGTGACATCCGTGCACGGAGCGATTGTATTGCTATAGAGAGGAGAGCCGGGCCATCACCTGCGCCACGGCGTCGTCGGGCGCTATCCTGCTCGCCTCGGCTTCCCGGCGTGCCTGGACCTCCACGATGCCGTCCTTCAGCCCCCGATCCCCCACGGTGATGCGCAGCGGCACGCCGATCAGTTCCCAATCCGCAAACATAATGCCGGGGCGCGTATCGCGGTCGTCCAGCATGACATCCACGCCACGCTCCTGCAGTGCATCATGCAGCGCCTGGGCCGTGTTGCGAACCGTTTCACTTTTATGCCAGCCCATTGGACAGATGACCACCTCGAAAGGCGCGATGGCGCGCGGCCAGATAATGCCTTTCCCGTCATGGTTCTGCTCGATGGCGGCTGCCGCGATCCGGCTGATGCCGATACCATAGCAGCCCATCTGCAGCAGGGCCGGTTTGCCGTCGGTTTCCAGGAAGGTGGCGTTCATGGCCTTGGAGTACTTGTCCCCAAGAAAAAAGACATGCCCGACTTCGATACCGCGCTGTATGGCCAGTGTGCCGCCGGCCGGATCGGGGTCGCCCGCAACGACGTTGCGCAGATCCGCCACTTCATCGGGCTCGGGCAGGTCGCGTCCCCAGTTGATGCCGGTATAGTGATAGTCGGCTGCGTTGGCGCCGCATATGAAGTCGCTCATGTTGGCGACAGTGCGGTCGGCAATGACCTTGACCGGACGCGTCGTATTGACAGGCCCCAGATAACCGGGAACGCAGCCGAAAGTCTCCTGGATTTCCGTTTCGGTGGCAAAGCGGAATCCCGCCTCCAGCCCAGGCACCTTGCTGGCCTTGATCTCGTTGAGCTCATGGTCGCCGCGCAGCAGCAGCAGCCAGATTGCGGTTTCGCGGGTCTCGGCGTTTTCCGTGGCAAGAACGATAGACTTGACCGTATCGGTTAGCGGCCTGTCCAATTGCCGAGCGACCAGCTCGCACTTGGCTGCGCCGGGGGTGGACGCCTTGACCATGTCTTCCCGTGGCGTTGCGCGCTCGGCCAGCAGGCAGGGGGCTTCG
Organism: Allopusillimonas soli; assembly: GCF_004153445.1. Classification (GTDB taxonomy): domain Bacteria; phylum Pseudomonadota; class Gammaproteobacteria; order Burkholderiales; family Burkholderiaceae_B; genus Allopusillimonas; species Allopusillimonas soli. The sequence goes on along the minus strand of NZ_SDQC01000003.1, from coordinate 15,164 downwards.
GCCAGTTCCATATTGGCGGCGTACTGCGATTCGGGGTTATAGACGATCAGATCCTCGCCGGTATCGGCAATGACCTGAAATTCATGGCTGCGCGTGCCGCCAATGGATCCCGTATCGGCGGCCACAGCGCGGAACTCGAGGCCAATCCGGGAGAAAATACGCATATAGGCGTCGTACATGGCATCGTAGCTGCCCTGTGCGGACGCTTCATCCCTGTCGAAGGAATAGGCGTCCTTCATGGTGAACTCCCGGCCGCGCATCAGGCCGAAGCGGGGCCGCCGCTCGTCGCGGAACTTGGTCTGAATATGGTAGAAGTTCAAGGGCAGTTGGCGCCAGCTGTGAATTTCATTGCGAGCAATATCCGTGATCAGTTCCTCGGAGGTGGGCTGGAGAATGAAATCGCGCTGGTGTCTGTCCTTCAGGCGCAGCAGTTCAGGCCCATATTGCTCCCAGCGCCCCGATTCGTACCAGAGCTCAGCGGGCTGAACCATGGGCATGAGCAGCTCTATGGCGTCGGCCCGGTCCATTTCCTCCCGGACTATGCGTTCAATCTTGTGCAGAACCCTCAGCCCAAGCGGCATATAGGTATATATGCCGCCAGCCGCCTTGCGGATCATGCCGGCGCGCGTCATGAGCTGGTGGCTGATGACTTCGGCCTCGGCAGGCGCTTCTTTTAGGGTATTGATGTGATACTTGCTTGCTTGCATGGTGAGGATCTCTGCAGATACGTATAATCAGTGGTAATTGTATTGAATTCGCTTTGAGGTGGCCCATGCTTGACCGTGAAGGCTACCGTCCTAATGTCGGCATTATCCTCGTAAATCAGAAAAACGAGGTTTTCTGGGGTAAACGCATCCGTGAGCACGCGTGGCAGTTTCCGCAAGGAGGCATCAAGTATGGGGAAAGCCCCGTGCAGGCCATGTATCGCGAGCTTCACGAAGAGGTTGGCTTGCTGCCGGAGCACGTACGCATATTAGGCCGGACACGAGAATGGCTGCGTTACAACGTACCGAATAACTTCATTCGGCGCGAGTCGCGTGGCCACTATAAGGGGCAGAAACAGATCTGGTTTTTGCTGCGTATGCTGGGGCGCGATTGTGACGTCAGCTTGCGCGCGAGCGACAGTCCCGAATTCGACGCCTGGCGCTGGAGTCCGTATTGGGTTCCTCTGGATGTCGTCATCGAGTTCAAGCGCGAGGTCTACACCCTGGCACTGAACGAACTGTCGAATATTCTGTTTCGTCGCGGGCATGAATCCCGCTATCTGCGTCAGCGCGTCCAGGGTCATCGTCTTCAGGAGGCACGGGCCGACGATCAGCGTAGTACAAAGCAGTCGGCAGCCTCTCTTTCCGGCAAGAGCCATGCGCGTACTGTTGGTTGAAGACGAGCGCGACATGGCGGCATGGCTCGAAAGAGCACTGGCACAAAGCGGTTTCCTCCCCGAGCACGCCCATGACGCTGCGATGGCGGAAAACCTGATGGCGGCAAACGATTATGATGCCATCGTCATGGACCTGCGCCTGCCGGACAAGCACGGCCTTGTGCTGCTGCGGGAGATGCGCAATCGGGGCGATGTCACGCCGGTGCTCATCCTGACGGCGCAGGGCGCGCTGCAGGATCGCGTACGTGGACTGAATCTGGGCGCCGACGACTTTCTCACCAAGCCCTTCGCGCTTGAAGAACTCGAAGCGCGCTTGGCTGCGCTCGTGCGCCGCAGCAGGGGAAGACAGGCTCCGCACATGCGCTGCGGCTCCCTGGTTTACGACAGCGAAAGCCGGGCCTTCTCGCTTGATGGCGTGCTGCTGCACCTGACTCCGCGCGAGCACGCCGCGCTGGCCGTGCTCATCACGCGCAGCGGAGCCCCGGTGGAGAAGAATCAGCTCTACAGCCGCGTATTCGATCATGACAGTGATACCAGCCGGGACGCCATTGAGGTCGTCCTGCATCGACTGCGCAAGAAGCTCGCGGGCAGCGATGTCCATATCGTCACCGTGCGCGGCCTGGGGTATATGCTGGAATGCGCCGGCCAGAGCGCCTGAGGCTGGCTTTCCATGCGGCCTATCTCATCACGGTCCCGCACGCCGCGCGGCAGCATGCACTTCTGGCTGCTGGTGTTGTTGATTCCAGGAACCATCACGCTGCTGCTCGTGGACAGCTGGAACGACTATCGAGCATTGAGCAAGGCCACTCGCCAGGTCTACGATAGCGCCTTGCTGGAACCCGCCCGCGTACTTGAGACCAGTATCGAGTTCAATGCCGACGGCACCCTGCGGTTGGATCCGCCCTTTTATGCCCAGGTGATGCTCGAGTCACGCGCGGGCAATCGTAAATATTATCGGGTCGAGGAAATCACGCCACCGGTGAGCAGATTGGCGGGTGTTTCTGGCAACAGCATTCACGGTACGACCTTGCTTGGCATGGAAGGATTGCCGCGACCCGACGCGCTTGCACGCAAGGAGGGCATGCCTGTTTTCTACAATGGCATGTACCGCAATGACGAGCTGCGCATGGTGGCGCTCTGGCGTGATTTGCATTACGAGGGTGAGCACAGGCAAGTGTTGGTTCTCGTGGGTGAAAGCCTCGACATGCGGCTTCGGATGCGTCAGGAAGTCTGGCGCGAGGGGCTGTTTCGGGATGGTCGCATGCTTCTGCTCGCGGTGCTGCTGGTCTGGTTCAGCGTCGAATGGGCCTTGCGGCCCTTGCTGCACCTGCGGCGGGAAATCAAGGCGCGGGATGTCGATAACCTGATGCCGCTGGATGTCGAGCAGGTGCCACGCGAAATCGTTCCTTTAGTGCGTGCGGTGAATCACCACATTGAGCTTTATCGCCAGGTTCTGGGCAAGCAGGCGCAATTCCTGGCAGATGCGTCCCACCAGTTGCGTACGCCGCTGGCCATCATGCGTACGCAGGCGCAATATGCGTTGCGCGAGCCGGATATAAATCGTGTGCGTGAAAGCCTTTCCGCCATCGTGCGCCAGCTTGGCCAGACTTCCCGGTTGACTGAGCAGCTGCTGTCACTCGCGCATGCCAGCCGCACGGATGTTGGCCCGCAGTACCGCATCGACCTGAACGCGCTGGCGCGAGAGGTCGTGCTGCAGTACCTGCCTCTGGCGCGTGAAAGACACCAGGATCTGGGTTGGGTGGATTGTCGGGACGGGGCGGGGAACGAAGCCCTGTCGGGTGTATGGGTGCTCGCCAATGACGCGGAAATTCATGAATCCGTTGCCAATCTGGTGCACAATGCCATCAACCATTCGGGGGACGGCAGCACGATTACGGTATCCGCGGGCGTGGAAGGCGATAAGGCCTGGATCAGTGTATGCGACGATGGCGTGGGCCTGCACCCGTCATTGCGCGAAAGTGTATTCGTTCGTTTTGATCGGGGCGATCCTGCACGGAAAGGTTCACGTGGAAGCGGATCGGGATTGGGGTTGGCTATTGCGCTGGTCTATGCGCAACGCAATCGAGGCACGATAGTGCTGAAGGACGGCGATCCGTCTCCAGCGGGCGGCGTGGGGCTCTGTGCCATGCTGCACCTGCCGCGGCAGGACACAGAGCCTGGCCAGTCAGCCTAGCCGCTTGATCAGGCTGGATGTATCCCAGCGGTTGCCGCCCATTTTCTGCACGTCGGCATAAAACTGATCCACGAGCGCCGTGACGGGAACGCGCGCGCCATTGCGCCTTGCCTCGTCCAGCACCAGTCCGAGATCCTTGCGCATCCAGTCCACAGCGAAGCCGAAATCGAACTTCCCTTCCACCATGGTGACGCCGCGATTTTCCATTTGCCAGCTCTGCGCGGCACCTTTGCTGACGACCTTCAGCACTTGCGACATGTCCAGCCCTGCTGCCTTGCCAAATGCGATGGCTTCCGACAGGCCTTGTACCAACCCGGCGATGCATATCTGATTCACCATCTTGCACAACTGCCCTGAGCCGGGCTCGCCCAGCAGGGTGACCGCTTGAGCAAAATGCAATGCCAAGGGCCTGATCGCGTCGAAGTGCGCCTGTTCGCCGCCGCACATGACAGTGAGTACGCCGTTGACAGCGCCGGCCTGGCCGCCGGATACCGGTGCGTCCACAAATCCCACTTCTTTTCCGGCCGCCTGCGCATACAGCTCGCGCGCTACTTCGGCCGATGCGGTTGTATGATCCACAAAGATCGTACCTGCCTTCATGCCTGCCAGCGCGCCCTCGTCGCCTAGCACCACGCTGCGCAGATCGTCGTCATTTCCGACGCAGCAGAAGACGATTTCGGCTTCCTGGGCGGCTTCGCGCGGCGTGCGGGCAGCCTTGCCACCGAATTCCCGGACCCAGTCCTCTGCCTTGGAGAAAGTGCGGTTATATACGGTGACAGCGTGTCCCGCCGCGGCCAGGTGGCCTGCCATGGGGAAACCCATGACACCCAGGCCCAAAAAGGCGACGCGACGGGCAGGTTGAGAATCATAATCCCTGGCTGAGATGGAAGGCATTGCGTTGTTCTCCGTTCAGATTGTGCGCGAGCACGCGGTGTTGAGGTTGTCCACAAGATTAACGCATGCATGGCGCAATATAAAAATGCCAGCCCGCAGGCTGGCATTTTCACGGGAGTGATGAAGCACCCCAGTGACGGCGCGTTCAGGCGGATCAGTCTTCGTCGACGAAGGCCTCTTCGCGCTTCTTGCGGATGGAGGGCAGGGCAACGAGCACGATCAGGATGGCCGCGGCCACCAGCAGCCACATGGACAGCGGACGCGTCACAAAGGTGGTGAAGTCTCCGCGGGCCAGCAGCAGCGCGCGCCGGAAGTTCTCTTCCATCATGGGGCCAAGCACCAGGCCGAGCAGCAGCGGTGCGCCCTCGCACTTGAGCTTGCTCCAGATATAGCCCACCAGGCCGAAGGCGGCGGTCATGTAGATGTCGAACACATTGTAGTTCAGCGTGTACACACCGATGGTGCAGAACACCAGGATGGCCGGGAACAGAATGCGGTAAGGCACGTTCAGCAGCTTGACCCACAAACCGACCAGCGGCAGGTTCAGGATCACCAGCATCAGGTTGCCTATCCACATGGACACGATCATGCCCCAGAACAGATCCGGGTGGCTGCTCATGACCTGCGGGCCGGGCTGGATGTTGTGGATCATCATGGCCCCGATCATCAGGGCCGTCACGGCGTTGCCCGGAATGCCCAGCGTCAGCAGCGGAATGAAGGCCGCCTGCGACCCGGCGTTGTTGGCCGACTCGGGGCCGGCCAGACCGGCCGGGTGGCCCTTGCCGAAGCGCTCGGGATTCTTCGAGACCTTCTTCTCCATGGTGTAGGAGGCAAAGGACGAGAGCACGGCCCCGCCGCCTGGCAGAATGCCCAGGCAGCAGCCGATGGCCGTGCCGCGCACCACCGCCGGCCAGGCCTCCTTGAACTCCTGCTTGTTCGGATACAGGGTGCCGACCTTGCTGGTCAGGTTCACGCGCTTGTCGCGCAGCTCCAGGTTGCTCATGATTTCGGCAAAGCCGAACACGCCCATGGCCACCGCGGCAAAGTCGATGCCATCCTGCAGTTCGGGGATACCGAAGTCGTAGCGGGCCACGCCCGAGTTCACGTCGGTGCCGACCATGCCCAGCAGCAGGCCGAGCAGAATCATGCAGATGGCCTTGGGCAGCGAACCCGAGGCCAGCACGACGGCGCCGACCAGGCCCAGCACCATGAGCGAGAAGTATTCGGCCGGGCCGAACTTGAAGGCCACTTCGGCCAGCGGCGGCGCAAAGCCGGCAATGACGAGCGTCGCCACACAGCCTGCGAAGAAGGAACCCAGGGCTGCGATGGCCAGCGCTGCGCCGGCCCGCCCGTTGCGGGCCATCTGGTGGCCATCGAGCACAGTGACCACGGCCGAGGTCTCGCCCGGCAGGGCGACCAGGATGGCGGTGGTCGAACCGCCATAGGCGGCCCCGTAGTAGATGCCGGCCAGCATGATCAGGCCGGCCACTGGCGGCAGCACATAGGTGATGGGCAGCAGCATGGCGATGGTGGGCACAGGGCCGATGCCCGGCAGCACGCCGATCAGGGTGCCCAGCAGACAGCCGAGCAGACAATAGGCCAGGTTCTGGACCGACAGGGCGACTTCGAAGCCCAATAGCAAATGATCGAGTATTTCCATTGTTTCAGCGCCCTTTAATTTCCGATGAAGCTGGGCCACAGCGGGAAGATCAGGCCCAGGCCCTTGATGAAGGCCAGCCAGACAAAGATCACCATGAACAGGCCGCTGATGATGCTGACTTTCCAACTGTGTTCATAGCTGGCCAGGCTGGACAGGACAACGAGCAGGAATACCGAGATATAGACGCCGACATAATCGAGAATGATGCCGGTCAATGCCACGGAGCCTATGACAATCAAGGAGATCATCCAGTCGAACTTCTCGAGTTGGGTTTCCTCTGTTTTTTCAGACAGGGCGCCGAAGGTAATGATCAACCCCAGCACGGCCAGCAGGATGCCGAGCCAGAAGGGAAAATAGCCGGGACCCATGCGGGCGGCGGTACCCATGGAATACTGTGTGGCGCCGAGCGCGAAGCCTGCGCCCAGTACCACGAACATGATGCCGGACCAGAAGTCCTGCTGATTTTTTATCCGCATGGTGATGATATCTCCCTCTTCTGCAGAATGACCGATTACACTTTTCGGGATGCGTGAAGCAACTAACGCCACGGCATTGCCGCTGTCGTTAACCCCAAAAGGTGAGGAATGGTAATGTTTTGGTTGTGGCCTGAAAACCCCGATTTCCCCGCATTGGTCTAGGGTTTACCCGAGAAACTGTCTTTTTTTTCCTAACAAGATGGTAATAAACCGACTTGGAAGTGCAGATTGAAAGAAGATTGAAAGGTACTGGAAAGACCGGTGAAAGGTTATGATAGGTGCTTGTTTTTTTAACCCCGCGCCCGGCCGGGATGGTTTACGATAACGCCCATGTTGCAAGATCTCGATTCTCTCGCCGCCCGTATTGGGCAACTGGTGCAATTCACGCGGCAGCTGCAAAGCGAGCGTGCCACCTTGCAGGCGCGGCTCAAGCAGTTTGAACAGGAGCGCGATGCGTTGCGCGATCAACTGCATCGACGCGAAACTGAGTTTGCCGACATGGCCGAGCAGCGTGCCGGACACGAAGCGCAATTCGATGCTCTCCGTGCGGAGACGCAGGCCGTGCAGGGACAACTGCAGTCCGAAGTATCCCGCTACCGCACAGATTACGAAACAGTCCGCCAGCAGTTGGAGGCCAGCCAGGCTGAAACACAGCGTCTGCGACAGGCGGCCGAGCATGCGCGCGGACAGATCGATTCCATTCTTGTGCGCCTGCCGGGCGCCCCTCAGGAGTAACAGGCATGGAACGCATTGATGTTTCCATACTCGGGCGCGATTATTCCCTGGCATGTCCCGCCGATGAAAAAGAGGCGCTGCTGGCGGCAGTGCGTCTTGTCGACCAACGCATGCTTGGCGTCAAGGGCAGCGGGAAAATTTCCAGCAACGAGCGCATTGCGGTCATGGCTGCCATCCAGATTGCCAGCGAACTGCTCTCCATGCGCGCGCCCGACGGCCCGCTAGGTGGAGTTGCGCTTGGCGATTTCAAGCGTAAAATTGACTCCATGAACGATTTGCTGGATCAGGTTCAGCCTCCCGTTCAAGCGCAGCGTTAGTTCTGCGTATATTGTTTTCGGCATGCGCGGTTCGCCGCGTTGCCAACCGTTTGTCCCTGCCGTGCGCGTGACTTGGCCATACATTCCTTGAACCAATGTCTTTTGGCATAGGTTGCTGGATTGACAAGTAGGAGCGATTGCCACTCCGTGTGGCGAACCCGAAGCTTGACTGAAGGCGACCACCTTGAACCTCAGGTTCCAGGATGCCGGCCTAGACGGCATACGCGGGGCAATTCCAAAAAGCCCGTCTTCGGACGGGCTTTTTCCTTATAAGGCGCAAATATGTTTCTTTCCCGCAGAAAATGTAATTGGCTGTTGGCCATGTTCCTGTGCGCTGGCGCTGCGATGCAACCGGCCCTTGCGCATGATGCCCATGAACATCAGAAAAACAAATGGCCGCAGGCAGCCTTGCAGGCGCAGGCGGTTGCCGAAGTGGCTCAGGACACGGTCACGATCACGCTTGCAACCGAGATCAGCGATGCCTCTCAGGCCGCTGTGGCGCAGCAGCTCAGCAAGGCGCTGGATGATGTCATGGCCCAGGCCAAGGCTGAAGGCAAGGACAAGGTCAAGGCAAGTTCAGGCAATTACCGCATCTGGCCCATGAGCGACAAGGATGGCAAGATCAGCAACTGGCGCGGCCGCGCGGAAATCATTCTGAAGTCCACCGATTTTGCCGCGGCGTCGGATCTTGCATCGCACCTGAGCGACAGGATGCCCATTGATAATCTGGATTTTTCCGTATCCCCGCAGGCCCGTTCGGAAAAGGAAGCCGCTTTGCTTCAACAGGCTGCCCAGGCCTTCAAAGACCGGGCCCAGGCATTGGCGACGGCGTTCGGCTACGATCGCTATGACATTCGGCAAATCGACCTGAGCGGGGAAGGCGCGCGCTATGAGGTCGCATCAGCGCCGCAGCGCATGAGCTTTGCCGCAGGCGCCGCCGCCAAAGTGCCGCTTGAGGCGGGCACCGAAAAAGTTATTGTGTCGGTGAACGGTTCGATTTTCTTGCGCTCAGATAAAAAATAAGCGCGCCGGCCAGTACCATGGGCAGCGACAGGAGCTGCCCCATGGAAAGGTCCGCGAACAGCAAACCAAGAAAGGCGTCTGGCTGGCGGGTGAATTCGACCAGAAACCGCAGCAAGCCGTAGCCCATCAGGAATACGGCGCTCACCTGGCCCGTGGGGCGCGGTTTGCGGGCAAACCACCATACGACTGCAAACAGCAGAAAGCCCTCCAGGCACATTTCATAAAGCTGCGAGGGATGGCGAGGAATGCCATCCTGCGTCTGGGGAAACACCATGCCCCAGGGCAGCGTGGTGGGACGGCCCCATAGCTCGCCGTTGATGAAGTTGCCAAGGCGTCCGGCGGCCAGGCCCAGGGGGATGAGCGGCGCGACGAAGTCTCCGATTTCGAGCAGCGTCCTACCCCGCGAGCGCGCGAAAAGAAACAGCACGACCAGCACGCCGATAAGGCCGCCATGAAACGACATGCCGCCTTGCCACAGGTAGAAGATCTCGATGGGGTGTGCAAGATACTCATCGGGCTTGTAGAAGAGCACATAGCCCAGCCTGCCGCCCACGACCACACCCAGTACGCAATAGAAAATAATATCTTCCAGATCGCGCGTGGACAGATCCGTCTTGCCATGCTGTATGCGCCACCGGCCAAGTATCCATACCAGTGCGAATCCGACCAGATACATGATGCCGTACCAATGCACGGCCAGAGGCCCGATCTGAAGCGCGATGGGATTGAAGTCGGGATAATGAAGCATATGGGTGTCGTCCTGTCTCGATATCGCCGATAATAGCGTGTTCCATGAATGATGACGATGCAGCTTAATCGAATGACGCCTCGACAATTGTGCTACACGCTTTTCACAGGCTTGGCCATGGCCTGTCTTTGCGCCGCGGCGGCGCCGGCCGCGGCGCAGACCACCGGCATGGATCTGGCCAAGGCCCGCAACTGCATGGGCTGCCATCAGGTGGACCGCAAGCGGGTTGGGCCCGCCTTTACCGTCATCGCGCAGCGTTTTGCGGGGAGCCAGGGCGCACGGGATTATCTTGCCGGCGTCATCCGCGGCGGCAGTCGAGGCAGCTGGGGGCCAGTGCCTATGCCGGCGCAGACCCAGGTCAGTGAGTCCGAAGCACAGCAACTGGCGGCGTGGGTGCTGTCTCTGGCGCAAGCGTCGGACGATGGCGCGCCTGCCGCCACCGCGAAATAACTCTGGAGAAATGTATGTCTGAATCGATCGTACTGGGTGGTGGCTGTTTCTGGTGCACGGAATCGGTCTTCAAGAATCTCAGAGGTGTCGTATCGGTCGTGCCCGGTTATGCGGGAGGCCATGTCGATAACCCTTCCTACGAGCAGGTATGCGGCAAGCAGACCGGACACATTGAGGTCGTGAAGGTTGAGTTTGATCCCGAAGTGCTCGACCTGCGCACACTGCTGCAGGTCTTCTTTGCCACCCATGACCCCACCACGCCTGATCGCCAAGGCGCAGATGTGGGGCCGCAATATGCGTCGGCGGTATTCTGCGGCTCAGACAGCCAGAAGGCCGTGGTCCGGGACACAATCGACCAGGTGCAGGCCGAGCTGGGCGAAGCTGTCGTGACCAAAGTGCTTGATGCCGGCCCGTTCTGGCAGGCTGAAGCCTACCACCATGATTACTACGCGCGTAACCCATATCAAGGATATTGCCAGGCCGTAATCTCGCCCAAGCTCGCCAAATTCCGCAAACAATACGCAGAACTATTGCGCACCTGAGGTCAGGTCGTTCAGCTTTGCGCGGCGAGCCCGGCGGTGCGCCAGTTGCCTCTGTTTGTCAGCCAGGCCAGCAGTGCCACGATCAGCAGCGTCACCGCCAGGCGGCCGACCAGAATCACCCAGATATTTGCACCCAGCGCCAGCAAGAGCAGGGTGTCTTCGATAAGCGAGTGGGAAAGCGACAGCCACGATAGCGCAAGAAAGCGGGTTCGTGCCGGAAAGTTTTGCTTCTCCGATTCTTCGATGATCAGCGCCCCGCCGTAGGTCAGGCCCAGCAGCACGCCCACTGTGGTAACGGGCGCAACCTTGGCGTCCAGACCGGAGACGCGTAGTATGGGCATAAGCAGCGCGGTAATGCGGCGCGTGATGCCCAAGTACTGGAGCAGATCGAGCGCGGCAGCCAGCACCATAATGATAAGAAAGGTCAGTCCCATGGACCACGCCGTGGACTGCAGCCATTGCACGGCTCCCTGGCCTTGGCCGTCATGGGTGAAGGACGAACCCGTCAGCCACGCGAACGACACGCTTTCCGAGAGATGGCCGGTCAGGCGGCAGAGCCAGGTGACAAGCGCGGCGTAGAGCACGGCGGACGCCAGCCGCAGCAAGGCGGTGGCCCAGAAGCTCGCGCCAGCGCGGCGTACGATGGCTTGTTCCACGGGAATGGAATGGGCGAACAACATCATGGCGCATAAGGCGCTTACCTGCGCGGCAGTCATATCCAGGCCACCCGCCAGTCCGGCGAACGTGGCCAGCCCGCCGTAGATGCCGGTAAAGACAGTGGTAACCCAGATGATGCCCGCCTCGGCGGGCAGGCCCAGCAGCGACATTGCTGGCGCGATCAGCGCGCCGATATGATGGACGAGACCATATTGCTGTGCGATTTGCACGGCGAGCATAACCGGCACCATGACCTTGGCCACGGCCATGAACATGCGCCAGCTGCGGCGCAGGAGCGCCAGCGGATAAGATTGCATGAAGTTTCCCCGACAGCCGGCCATTATAGGCCGACGCGGCGAACTTTAATCGGCGCTTTTCAGCACGCCTCGGCGCATCTGGTCCAGCTCTATGGATTCGAACAGCGCCTTGAAGTTTCCTTCTCCAAACCCTTCGTTGCCCTTGCGCTGGATAATCTCGAAAAAAATGGGCCCTATCTGATTTTCGGTGAATATCTGCAACAGCAGGCCGCCATCGGGTGCGCCATCCAGCAGTATGCGATTTTTCTTGAGACGGCTGACATCCTCGCCGTGTCCCGGCAGCCTGCCTTCGAGCAGTTCGTAATAGGTATCGGGCGTATCCAGAAACTTTAGGCCGTTTGCGCGCAGCGCCTCCACCGTTCCATAGATGTCTTGGGTGGCCAGTGCAATGTGCTGTATGCCTTCACCCCGATAAAGATCCAGATATTCCTGGATCTGGCCTTTTTCTTCGGTGCCCTCCTCGTTGATGGGGATGCGGATGTTGCCGCAAGGGGAAGTCATGGCTTTGGATTTGACACCCGTCACTTTGCCTTCGATGTCGAAGTACCGCACCTCGCGGAAATTGAAGAGCCTTTCGTAGAACTCCGCCCATTCGGCCATGCGGCCCTTGTGCACGTTATGCGTCAGATGGTCCACCAGAGCCAGGCCCGCGCCTTGATGCGCAGCGTCGGCCTGCGCCGTTTCCGGCGTGATGGGCTCGAAATCCACGTCATAGATACTGATGTCGCCGATCCCGCCATGGCTGTCTTTCCCGTGCCAGCGATCGACCAGATAGATCAGCGAGTCGCCGATGCCCTTGATGGCGGGAATATTCAGCTCCATCGGTCCGCTGCGGGAGTCGAAGCCCCATGCTCCGAGCTCGAGCGCCCGTTTATAAGCCTTGGCGGCATCCTGGACGCGGAATGCAATGGCGCAGATCGAGGGCCCGTGCAGGCGCGCAAAACGTTGGCCGAAGGAGTCCGGCTCGGCGTTGATGATGAAATTAATGCCGCCTTGGCGGTACAGCGTGACATTCTTGTTTCTATGCTTGGCCACTGCCTTGAAGCCAAGAGTCTCGAATACCTTGCCCAGTGCCGCGGGGTCAGGTGCCGCATATTCAATGAATTCAAATCCAGCGGTGCCCATGGGATTTTCCCAGGGCTCGAATTTCATGTTCATGGCTCGCTCCAGCATGTATTTGCAATGATGCGCCGCGCAGTCCTGCAAGCCCTGTTCCGAAGGCTGGGCGGGTGGCGGTGCCGAAAACAGAATTCTAGAGAATATGGCGGAGCAGAAAATTGCAAATCTTGCTTACTGTCACCCTTGTGAGGCAATATTATTGCTTTTTATCCAGAATATAGGGTCAGAAATTATGAAAAATGATCTAGACAGGACAGACCGGCGCATTCTGACCGAGCTGCAGCGCAATGGACGGCTCAGTAACCAGGAGCTCGCGGACCGCGTTTCGCTTTCGCCCAGCCCCTGTCTGCGGCGTGTGCGTCGCCTTGAAGAGGCCGGGTATATCCGGCGTTATGCCGCCTTGTTGGATACGGACAAGATAGGGCTGAGGCTGCTGGCCTATGTATCCATACGACTGAACAAGGTATTGCGGTCCAGCCACGCCTCCATGTCGGATTTTGCCCGCGATGTGCAGGAATGGCCCGAGGTCGTCGAGTGCTATGCCATGTCGGGCGACATGGATTACCTTTTGCGCGTCCAGGTGGAGGATCTCAGCCAATTCTCCCGCTTCGCCATGGACAAGGTCATGCAGCATCCCGCCGTGGTCGACATGCGTTCCAGCTTCGCACTGCAGCGCATAAAGGAACGCGCGGAAGTGCCTGTATAGCCGGCGTCGGCATGGATTTTTGGCGGTCCGCCTGATAATCTAGGTGCATGGAGACCATGCATTACGCGACACATAAGGACAGCAAGATGTCGGACCAGGATTACGATTATGTCATTGTCGGTGCGGGCACGGCCGGCTGTCTGTTGGCCAATCGCCTCAGCGCGGATCCCGGCAACCGGGTGCTGCTTATAGAGGCTGGCGGCAATGACAACTACCACTGGATCCACATTCCAGTTGGCTATCTGTATTGCATAGGAAACCCCCGAACCGACTGGCTGTACAACACCATGCCCGATCCGGGACTGAACGGCCGCACGCTTCGCTATCCGCGCGGCAAGACCCTGGGCGGCTGCTCCAGCATCAACGGCATGATCTATATGCGCGGACAGGCGCGCGACTACGACGACTGGGCGGCCCAAACCGGCGACGATGCGTGGACTTGGGAAAACTGTATGCCCGATTTCAAGGCCCACGAAAGCCATTACCGGCTGGATGCAGCGCGGTCCAATGCGGCAAGCGAAAAATTCTTCCATGCGCACGGTGCGGCGGGTGAGTGGCGTGTGGAAAAGCAGCGGCTGCACTGGGATATTCTTGACGCCTTCGCCCAGGCGGCCCAGGAAGCGGGCATTCCTGCCACGGATGATTTCAACCAGGGCGTCAACGAAGGGGTTGGCTATTTTGAAGTCAATCAAAAGAACGGCTGGCGCTGGAATGCCGCCAAGGCGTTCCTGAGGCCTGCCTGCAATGGCCGCGCAAATTTCACGTTGTGGGTGAACACGCATGTGGTCGGGCTGGATTTCAATCCGCGCGCCGATGGCCGTATGACCTGCACGGGCGTTACCGTCCTGAAGGACGGACATCGCATCAGGGTTCGCGCCCGCAAGGAAGTCATTCTCAGCGCCGGCAGCATAGGCACGCCGCAATTGCTACAGCGTTCGGGCATCGGGCCGGCGGATATCCTGCGCCAGCATGAAATTCCCATCGTCCTGGACAGGCCTGGCGTAGGCGCGAACCTGCAGGACCATCTGCAAATCCGGACTGTTTTTAAGGTCAGCGGTGTAAAAACACTGAATACCGTGGTCGGCAGTCTTTGGGGCAAGGCGCTGGTGGGGCTGGAATACGCCTTGCGCCGCACCGGACCCATGAGCATGGCGCCATCGCAGTTGGGCGCTTTCACGCGCAGCGACCCCGGCCGGGCGCATCCCAATATTCAGTATCACGTGCAGCCGCTCAGCCTCGAGGCTTTCGGCGATCCGCTTCATACCTTCAATGCCTTTACAGCCAGTGTGTGCAATCTCAATCCGACTAGCCGCGGATCGGTGCACATACAGGGCCCCGGCCATAATGACGCGCCGGCCATTTGCCCCAACTATCTGAGCACGGACGAGGATCGCAAGGTGGCTGCCGATTCCCTGCGTGTCACGCGAAATATCGTGGCCCAGCCAGCGCTGGCCAAGTATCAGCCGCAGGAATACAAGCCCGGTGTCCAGTATCAAACAGAGGAGGAACTGGCCCGGCTGGCGGGAGATATCGCCACCACCATTTTCCATCCCGTGGGTACGGCGAAAATGGGCAAGGCTGACGACCCCATGGCCGTGGTTGATCCGCATTTGCGCGTTATCGGTGTCACCGGGTTGCGTATTGTGGATGCCAGCATCATGCCCACCATTACCAGTGGCAATACAAACAGCCCAACATTGATGATTGCCGAGAAGGCTGCACGCTGGATATTGTCCGAGCAGGCCTGACAGCGCGGCGCTTGCGCCCGCGCCGCGACTGCGGGCGGGGCATTGCCGGGCCGCGCCCCGCGGGCATTTGACCCCGCGCGCATCTAATTTTCTTTTTGCCGGCCGTAGCGGGCGGTGTGGCGCAGCCTGCGGCGTGGCGCCCGATGGGGCGCGTGTGGGCGGGCCCCGGGGGGCGCGCGCCGGTGTGGCAAGGGCGG